>NZ_FMBW01000039.1 GCF_900091725.1 Streptomyces sp. DvalAA-43
CATCATCGGGCTGAAACGCTCGGCGATCGGCACCCTGGCCGACCGCACCACCAGGTTCACCATGCTGATCCACCTGGGACCGCGGCAAGGAACTGTCCGCACACGCGGCGTTCAAGGTCGAAACCGGCATTCCCGTCTACTTCGCCGGCCCCCACAGCCCCTGGCAGCGCGGCACCAACGAGAACACGAACGGGCTGTTGCGCCAGTGCTTCCCGACTTGTATTGGGGCTAACTGTGTCGTGATCGGGTTGGCCGCCCGTAACGTGCCGCAGGACGCCGGGCAGGCTGACTCGAGTACTTCCTGCCGCCCTCGCGGGCTGGCTCTCTTTGAGTGTGTCGCCCTGCCCGGCGCCCGTTCGCGGCTTGACTCAACAGAGGCATGACCATCGGCTACCCCACGTTTCTCGAAGTCGGGATGTCAGCTGCGGATTCCACTGACCCGACGTCCGAGGAAGGGGACTGCCGATGCTGATCGGCATCGTTCCCCGTCATGGCAGGGACGGCGAGGTCCGTCGGTGTTCGAACGGGTAATCCGTTGCGGAATGGGGTGGTGGACTGGTCCGAGATCTTTTCTCACCCGATCAGGTCCGAGACCAATCCGCCAGGCAGGCAGAACCGGATTCCCCGCGTGAGGGACGAAAAGAAGGATCAGCGAGCAAGGCCGGGTCTGCCGCGTCTGGCGCTGGGTGCGCTGAGCGGGGCGCTGGCCGGCTTCGCCGCACTCGCGGTGGCCGAACTGGTGGCGGCGGCGGTGCGCCCGCAGGCCAGTCCGGTCATCGCGGTGGGAGGCGCGTCCATCGACGCGACGCCCGCTCCGGTCAAGGACTGGGCGATCCGCCACTTCGGTACCGACGACAAGCTCATACTGCAGCTCGGCATCCTGGCCGTGCTGGCGGTTCTGGCCCTGGTGCTGGGTGCGTCGGCGGTGCGGTTCCGGCGGGTCGGAGCCGCCGGGATCCCTCTCTTCGGGGTCATCGGGGCGGTGGCCGCCGTCAGCCGACCCGACTCCAGCAGCTTCACCGACGCTCTCCCCTCCGTCGTGGGGGCCGTTGCAGGAGCTCTGCTTCTCTACGTCCTGGTGGGCCGCCTCACCGCGCCTGCCCGACCGGAGGCCGCCGGGTCCCGCACCGTGAGCGGGGAAGCGGCAGATCCTGTGTCCGCGAGGTGGGACCGGAGGGGATTCGTTCTCGCCGCCGCGTCTGCCGCAGCGGCCTCCACCGCGGTCGGCGCGGTCGGGCGGTCGCTGAATGGCGCGAGCAGCCGGGGTGTGGTCGCCTCGCGCGCCGAGGTCGTTCTCCCCCTCCCCGGCTCACCGGCCCGACCGGTGCCCAGGAGAGCCGGGCCGCGTGTCGCCGGGATCAGCCCCTTCGTCACCCCGAACAAGGATTTCTACCGTGTGGACACCGCCCTGGTGGTACCCAGGGTCGACGCGACTGGCTGGCGCCTACGGATTCATGGCAAGGGCGTCCACCACCCGGCCACTTACTCCTTCGACGACCTGCTGCGCCGGGAGTTGATCGAGCGGGACATCACTTTGACGTGCGTCTCGAACGAGGTCGGCGGCCCGTATGTGGGCAACGCCCGCTGGATCGGCGTGCGGCTGGCCGATCTGCTCACCGAGTGCGGGGTGAAGGCTCCGTCCCGCGGTGGCCGGGCGGATCAGTTGGTGTCCCGGTCCGTGGATGGTATGACGATCGGTAGCCCGGTCGAGGACATCATGGACGGCCGGGACGCGATGCTCGCGCTCGGCATGAACGGCGAGCCGCTTCCCTTCGAACACGGCTTCCCCGTCCGCATGGTCGTGCCTGGCCTGTACGGCTTCGTCTCGGCCTGCAAGTGGATCGAGGACATCGAGCTCACCACCTTCGATTCCTACGACCCGTACTGGGTCAAGCGCGGCTGGGCCCGCAGGGCTCCGGTCAAGACCGAGTCCCGTATCGACACCCCCAAGCCGTTCGCCCGGCCCAAGGCCGGCACGGTGATGATCGCCGGGGTCGCCTGGGCCCAGCACCGGGGCATCGACAAGGTCGAGGTCCGTATCGACGACGGCGCCTGGCAGGAGGCCCGGCTGGCCGCCGAGGACACCCGGGACACCTGGCGTCAGTGGTCCTTCCCCTGGCAGGCGACCAAGGGCGGTCACACCCTCACGGTGCGCGCCACCGACCGTACCGGTGCCGTGCAGACCGACGAACGCACCCGCACGATCCCCGACGGCGCCAGCGGATGGCACTCGGTCGTCGTGACCGTCGACTGACCGACTCCCTTCCGGCAAAGGCCTCGTGCCCTGTCCGAACCACCTTTCCGCAACACCCCCGAACGCAGCAGAGTGCTGCACCGTTCAACAGGAGAACATGATGAGCACCCGTATCCGCCGTACCGCAGGTCTTCTCGCCGCCGCCGTGCTGCCTCTGGCCCTGACCGCTTGCTCCAACGGCAGCGGTGACTCGGGCAAGTCCGACGCCTCCGGCAAGGCGTCGGCCCCGGCCACCGGGAGCAGTGACGACATGGGCGGCTCGGACAACAGCGCGAGCAGCATGGACCAGCCGTTCGGCGCCGCCTGCTCGGCCGTGCCGAAGAACGGTGCCGGCTCCTTCGACGGCATGGCCAAGGACCCGGTCGCCACCGCCGCCTCCAACAACCCTGCGCTGTCCACCCTCGTGGCGGCGGTGAAGAAGGCCGGTCTGGTCGACACCCTCAACAACGCCCGGAACATCACCGTTTTCGCGCCGACCAACGACGCCTTCGGCAAGATCCCCGAGGCCACCCTGAACAAGGTCCTCAACGACAAGGCCCAGCTGACGAAGATCCTCACCTACCACGTCGTCGGCCAGAAGCTGACCCCGAAGGACCTGGAGCAGGGCTCCTTCGACACGCTGGAGAAGTCGAAGGTGATGACCTCCGGTTCGGCCGAGTCCTACACGGTCAACGACTCCGCCAAGGTCGTCTGCGGCAACGTCAGGACCGCCAACGCCAACGTCTACATCGTCGACACCGTGCTCATGCCCAAGAGCTGACACCTGCGGGGCCTGGGGGGCACGCCCCTGTCCGGTCGCTTCGACAGGAGCGACCGGGCGGCGCGCGTGTCCTTCGCGCCCGTGCATCCGCCAAGGGCCCGACCGGCAGGGCCCGGCGGGTGCCCACCTCAGGGCCGGGCGGGAAGGTGTCGCCGCCTGCCGACCGGCCCTGAGGAGTTCTTCATCCGGCCGGGGAGGGAATCAACACCATGCAACGACCATCCCGCGCGACGTCGGGCGAACCGGCAGCGGGCACCACGAGTCCACGCCGTACGGCCGTCATCGGCAGCGGAGTGGCGGGACTGACCGCCGCACACATCCTGGCCCGCGCCCACCACGTCACCCTCTACGAGGCCGACGACCGGCTCGGCGGCCACGCCCACACCCACGACCTGACCGCCCCCGACGGGCGCACGCACCGCGTCGACTCCGGCTTCATCGTGCACAACCGCCGCACCTACCCGAACCTGCTGCGCCTCTTCTCCGAACTCGGTGTCGCCACGCAGGAGTCGGAGATGAGCATGTCCGTGCGGTGCGAGGGCTGTGGTCTTGAGTACGCCGGCGCTCGGGGGCTGCGCGGACTGTTCGCCCAGCCGCGCAACACCGTGCGCCTGCCTTACCTGCGCATGCTGGCCGAGGTGTCGCGCTTCCACAGGACCGCCCGCCGCCTGCTGCACCGGTCCGGATCCGACGACATGCGCACGCTTGGTGAGTTCCTGGACGAGGAGGGCTTCTCGCCGTACTTCCGAGCCCATTTCATGACGCCGGTGGTGTCCGCCGTGTGGTCCTGTGACGCGGCTACGGCACTGCGGTTTCCGGCTGCCTATCTATTCCGGTTCCTCGCCCACCACGGCATGCTCTCGGTGAGCGGATCACCGGTGTGGCGGACCGTCACGGGCGGGTCGGGAACGTACGTCGACCGGATCGCGGCCGGACTGCACGAGGTACGCGTCGGCACACCCGTACGGTCCGTGCTCCGGCACACGGACAGCGTGGACGTGACCACCGACGACGGGACCACCTCCTACGACCACATCGTCCTCGCCACCCACCCCGATCAGGCGCTACGGCTGCTCGCCGACGCCACCCCGGACGAGAAGGAGGTACTCGGCGCCTTCCGCCACTCCCGCAACGACACGCTCCTGCACACCGACACCACCCTGCTTCCGCGGACGAGCGGAGCCCGCGCCTCCTGGAACTACCTGATGCCCGGCTGCCGGGCGGGCGCCGACCGGGTGCGGGTGAGCTACGACATGAACCGGCTGCAACGCCTGGACGCCACGCAGACCCATGTCGTCACCCTCGGCGGCCAGGACCGCGTCGACCCCGCCCGGGTGCTGGCCCGCATGACCTACGAGCACCCGGTGTACACACCCGAGTCGGTCGCCGCACAGCGCCGGCTGCCGGAGCTGACGACGGCCGTCAACGCCTTCGCGGGTGCCTACCACGGCTGGGGGTTCCACGAGGACGGCTGCCGTTCGGGCGTCGAGGCCGCCGCCGCCCTGGGGGTGAGTTGGTGACCGCTCACTCCGCCCTCTACCCGTGCGCGATCACCCACGTACGCCGGGCACCACAGCGCTACGCGTTGCGGCACCGCACCTATCTGTGGCTGGTCGACATCGATCACCCGCCCGTGCTGCCGCGTCCGCTGAGGCCGCTCGCCCGCTTCCGCGCCAGCGACCACTTCACCGGGCGGGCCCCGTCGATCAGGGCCGCCCTCGACGGTTTCCTGAGCGAGCACGGCATCGACCTGCGGGGCGGCCGGGTGCTGATGCTCGCGCACGCCCGGATCCTCGGGCATGTCTTCAACCCGCTCACCCTGTACTGGTGTCACGGCCCCGACGGCGCCCCGCGCTGTGTGGTGGCCGAGGTCCACAACACCTACGGCGAGCGCCACGCCTATCTGCTGCACACCGACGCGGCCGGCACCGCCGCGGTCGCCAAGGACTTCTACGTGTCGCCCTTCCACCCGGTCGACGGCCACTACGAGATGCGGCTCCCGCCGCCCGATGAGCGCCTGCGTCTGTCCGTCCGCCTCCAGCGGCCCGGCAGCCCGCCCTTCACGGCCGCGGTCCACGGCACGCGCCGCGAAGCGACGGTCCCTGCCCTGCTGTGCCTGGCCCTGCGCCGTCCCTGGTCGACCCTGACGGTGTCGGCCGCCATCCGTTTCCACGGTATCCGCCTGTTTCTGCGGGGCCTGCCGGTGCAGCCCCGCCCAGGCCGCCGCACCCCGGAGAGTGCGTCATGACCACAGTCGGACCTCGTCCCGCCGCCCGCCGCCGCGCCGACGACCGTCGAACCGCCCCCGTCGACGCCGAGCACTGGCCCGATGTGGCCGCCGTGCCGAGGGCGTCCTGGCCGGTGCGAACCGTCACCACGTCCGTGGTGGAACGCGCCCTGCGGCGCCTGCCCCTGCGCGTACGGTTCGCCGACCGCGCCGCCCTCGGTCTGGGCGGACCGCTGATGGAGGTACGCGACCCGAAGGCGTTCTACGCCCGCATCGGCACCCGCGGCCTCATCGGTTTCGGTGAGTCGTACATGGCGCGGGAGTGGGACGCTCCGGATCTGGTCGGTGCGCTCACCGTGCTCGCCGCGCACGCCGCCGACCTGGTTCCGCCCCGGCTGCAGCGGCTGCGGAGCCTGTGGGCACGGCGTCAGCCTCATGCGCAGCGCAACACTCCGAACGGGTCGCGTACCAACATCAGCCGTCACTACGACCTCTCCAATGACCTGTTCGCAGTGTTTCTGGACGAGACGCTCAGCTACTCCTCGGCCATGTTCCGCGGTTTCCCCGCCGATTGGCCCCTGCTGGCGGCCGCCCAGCAGCGCAAAGTGGACCGTCTGCTGGACCTGGCCGAGGTACGCGAGGGCACACGGCTGCTGGAGATCGGCACGGGCTGGGGCGAACTGGCGCTGCGGGCCGCCGCCCGCGGCGCGCACGTCACCTCGCTCACCCTGTCGAAGGAGCAGCGTGAGCTGGCGCTGGAACGCGTGCGGCGGGCCGGGTACGCCGACCGCGTCTCGATCGAGCTGTGCGACTACCGCGAGGCCCGCGGCACCTACGACGCGGTCGTCAGCGTGGAGATGATCGAGGCCGTCGGTGCCGAGTTCTGGCCCGTCTACTTCCGCACCCTGGACGAGCGACTGGCACCGGGCGGCCGGGTGGCCCTTCAGGCCATCACCATGCCCCACGAGCGGATGCTGGCCGCCCGCTACACCCACACCTGGATCCAGAAGTACGTCTTCCCCGGCGGTCTGATCCCCTCGACGCAGGCCATCGAGGAGACGGCGCACGAACACACCTCACTGACCACCGCCCGGCGCGACGGCTTCGGGGCGCACTACGCCGAGACGCTACGCCTGTGGCGCGAAAGGTTCACCGAGCGCACCGACGACATCGCCGCTCTCGGTTTCGACGAGACGTTCCGCCGCCTGTGGACCTTCTACCTGGCCTACTCCGAGGCCGGATTCCGCTCCGGGTACCTCGATGTCCAGCAGTACCTGCTCACCAAGGAGGCCCCACCGCGATGACCACTGCCCGCACCCCAGGCCGTGCCGGTGCCGCGCAGCGGCTCGCCGCCCTCGCCGAGAACGCGCTCGGCGGCCCGCTGCCCGTACGGCTGCGCACCTGGGACAGCAGCGAGACCGGCCCGGCCGGCGCCCCCGTGGTCGTCGTTCGCTCCCGGCGCGCACTGCGCCGCCTGCTGTGGCAACCCGGCGAACTCGGCCTGGCCCAGGCATACGTCACCGGCGAGCTGGACGTGGAAGGAGATCTGGCGCAAGGACTCCGCACGATGCGGGCCGCTGTGCGCGACCGGGGCCCACACGCTCCGAGGCTCTCGGCGGCCGACTGGACACGTGCGATTGCTGAGGCGGTGCGGCTCGGTGCCGTCGGCCCGCGCCTGCCCGCCCCCGCCACTCAGGCGCGCCTGCGGGGCGGCCTGCACAGCAAGACCCGTGACCGAGCGGCCATCAGCCACCACTACGACCTGTCCAACGACTTCTACCGCCTTCTCCTCAACGACACCATGGCCTACTCCTGCGGCTACTGGACCGACGAGGACCCCGGACTCACCCCCGCCGGCGCCCAGCGCGCCAAGCTGGAGCTCATCTGCCGCAAGCTCGGCATCGTCCCCGGCGCCCGCCTGCTCGACATCGGCTGCGGCTGGGGGTCACTCACCCTGTACGCGGCCGAGGAGCACAAGGCGCAGGTCACCGCCGTCACCCTGGCCGGGGAACAAGCCGCGTACGTACGCGAACAGGTCCGTGAACGACGGCTGGAGCACCGGGTCGATGTGGTGTGCCAGGACTACCGGGACATCACCGGCTCCGCCTACGACGCGGTGGCCACCGTCGAGATGGGCGAGCACGTCGGGGACCACGAGTACCCCGCCTTCACCGCTACCCTGCACCGGCTGGTCCGCCCACAGGGACGCGTACTGGTCCAGCAGATGTCCCGCGGCGCCAACGCACCGGGCGGCGGCGCGTTCATCGAGGCGTACATTGCCCCGGACATGCACATGCGGCCGATGGGCGAGACCGTCGGCCTGCTGGAGGCGGCCGGCCTGGAAGTCCGGTCGGTGGAGTCGATGCGCGAGCACTACGTGCGCACCATCGACGCCTGGCACCGCACGCTGGAGGAACGGTGGGCGGAGTTCGTCCTGCTCGTCGGCGAGGAGACGGCCCGCGTGTGGCGCCTGTACCTGGTCGGTGGGGCCCTGGCCTTCGAGGAGCGGCGCATGGGCGTGGACCAGTTCCTCGCCGTACGCCCGAAGGACAGCGGTGACAGCGGCCTGACGGGAGCGGAGGCGGCTGACTGGTACCGGCACCTGGAGGAGCGGTGAGCCCGTTCGCCTGGAGCATGTTCGCCGCCAACCTCGGCTGGGCGGCGGCAACTGCCCTGGTGGTGATGCTCGGCTCGTTCGCGCTCGGACTGAACCTGGGTGTGCACCGTGTCGTCGATGCCACCTGGGGGGTGGCCTTCGCCGCCGTGGCCGTGGCAACCTTCGGCCTCTCGGGGGGCCAAGGTGACCCGGGCAGGCGCGCGCTGGTGGCCGGCCTCACTGTCGTCTGGGGACTGCGACTCGCCGTCCACATCGCGCGCCGGGGCAGCGGCCACGGCGAGGACCCGCGGTACGAGGCGATGCTGGCCCGAGCACGAGGGAACCGGAACCTGTACGCCCTGCGGATGGTCTATCTGTTGCAGGGTGCCCTGGTGTGGCTGGTGTCCCTGCCGGTACAGGCAGCCCAGTACACACCCCGGCCGCTGTCCGCCCTGGCCTGGGCCGGGACAGCCGTCTGGGCTGTCGGCCTGTTCTTCGAGGCCGTCGGAGACGCCCAGCTGGCCCGCTTCAAGGCGGACCCGGCCAACCGTGGCCGCATCATGGACCAGGGACTGTGGCGGCTGACCCGGCACCCCAATTACTTCGGGGACTTCTGCGTGTGGTGGGGGCTGTTCCTCGTCGCCTGCGACGGCGGATGGCAGGCGACGGCGGTGTCCGCCGCCTCACCGGTGGTGATGAGCGTGCTGCTGATCAGCGGAAGCGGGAAACGGCTGCTTGAACGGCATATGGCCGGCCGCCCCGGTTGGGACGCGTACGCGGCACGCACCAGCGCCTTCTTCCCCCGGCCACCGCACCGGCACCCATGAACGAGTGGGGGAGCCCGTCGATGGGCGGTCTCCCCCACGCGTATGGGTCACGTCGGTACGCCGAGCAGGGCGACCGGTGTCGAGGTGGGCTGCTCGGACCCACCGGCCGGCTCCACCGTGATGCCGATACCGGAGGCGCCGTCGACCCCACCTTGCATGAGCACGGCCTGGCTGCTGCGGTCAGGGTCCATCAGACCGGCGGGGCGCATCTTCCCGCCGTCGGCGAACCACAGCTGGTACACCCTGCCGCGCGGCGGTGCCGCCATCTTCGACACGACGAACACGGCCCGGTCCCGGTCGGCGGAGACCACCAGTGTGCCCGCACCGCCCGCCACCTTCGCCGTACGCGACCTGGCGTCGGGCGCAGCCAGCACTCCCGCCACATCCTCGGCGTGCCGCTCCGCTCGCGTCGCCCGGCCCTGAGCGTCCTGCGCGCGTTCGTACTGCCATACGGTGGTGCCGCCGAGGGCAGCAGCAGCGGCCACGCAGGCAGCGAGCGTCCACCGTGTCAGGCCATGTCCGCGCCGCACGCCACGGCGTACCCGCTCCAGGGGCGTGACACCTGGAGGGACCTGCCGCACGGTGGTGATGCGCTGCAGTACCCGCTCCCGCATGACGGGGCGTGTGTGCACCGTGGAGGCCAGGGCCAGGCGTCCGGCAGTGGCCGTGAACTCTGCGACCTCCTGCGCGCAGGCGTGGCACTCGGCCAGGTGACGTTCGAAGGCGGCACGCTCGTCGCCGTGCAGCGCGTGCATCGCGTAGGCACCTGTCAGAGCATGCGGATCGGTCGTGGTCATGCGGTCACCCCCAAGCAGTCACGGAGTCGGATGAGTCCGTCGCGCAGCCGGGTCTTGACCGTGCCGAGCGGCAGCGCGAGTGCCTCGGCAACCTCCCGGTAGGTCAGGCCGCGGTAGTACGCGAGAGTGACCGACTGACGCTGTAGCTCGGTCAAATTGCCCAGGCAGCGCCGTACCTGCTCCTGCTCCAGGCGAGTCTCCACCTGCTCGCTCACCTCGTCGTACGCCGGCTGGTGCTCAAGCAGCGCGGCCTTGGTGTCACGGGCGGCTGCAGCTTCCACCGACCGGACCCGGTCGACCGCCCGCCGGTGAGCGAGGGTGAGGATCCAGTTGATGGCCGTGCCCAGCTCGGGCCGGTAGCGGGGGGCCGTGCGCCACACCTCCACCAGCACCTCCTGCGCCACTTCCTCCGACTGCGCCTGGTCACGCAGGACTGCCCGAGCGACCCCGAGGACGGAGCCGGCCACCGCGTCGTAGACGGCGGCGAACGCCTCCTGATCCCCCAGCGCCACCTCGTGCAGCAAGTGCTGCAGATCAGGTTTCACAGACGGACGCGTGCCGATATGTACTGGTTCCTTCACAATATTTCTCCCGTGAGCGTGGCAGGCCGGAACATCCGTACGTAATCCGGGGCCACGCGAGCAGCGGATTGGTCGCATGCATACGGCGTTCCCTCGGACCTGGAGGATCCGCGCGGCTGCGGGTCCTCGCCGCCCAGACCATGGCAGCGTCGCACGGGAGCGAGCAGGCAGACGCTGTGCCGCCGGAGCAGCGCGCACCCGCCGGCTACCGGGAGCGCCCATGCGGTCCAGCCCCGGCCGGAACGCATTCAGCACACACGAAGCCGGGAAACCCCGTGAACACCTGAGAACCACGGCGGAGGGTTCCCCAGGGCCAGTCCCCTAGCTGGGCGGTCGGGCCCGCCCGACCACAGACCCGGCCACCGCAGGCCAGGGCCGGCACGCTGCTCCTGGACCAGGATGCCGGCCGCCGCACCAAACCCGCTGCAGCGTGAACCCCGGCGGCCGGGGCGGCCGGTGACGCACCACCCGTACGATGACCGCGTGACCGTCCGCCGTGCCCTGTGCGCAGGCCCCCAGCATCCGCGCTGCCCAGGCCGACCTGCTCGGCGCCCTTCCCGGAGAGCGTCTGCGATCTGGACCGGCGCCTGCCCCACCTGTCACCGCGACATGCCAGACCTCGCACGAACATGACCAAGCCCTACTAGCTTGACTCTGTCGGGATTCTTGGAGTTTCCCGGTGCGCCAGCGTGATCAGCGGGCATGCTCGGGGCTGTTTCGAAGACCGATTCAGTTGTCGAGGTGTCCGTTGTCGCTCCGTCCCCGTTCCGGTGAGCAAGTCCCGTTTCCGACCACGCAGATCGCGCGGTCGAGCAACCCAGGCCGTACGACGCCGATGTGGGTGAGAGACCGGCTGGACGGGCTGTGGTGCGACAAGGACTTCGTGGACTGGTACCCGCGCGATGGACGCCCGGGCCTCTCACCCGCCCAGTTGGCCACCGTCTGCGTGCTGCAGTTCCTGCTCGGCCTGTCGGACCGTCAGGCAGCGGAAGCGGTCCGCTGCCGCATCGATTTCGAGTACGCCCTGGCCATGGAGCTGGACGATCCCGGCTTCCACCACAGCGTGCTGGCCGACTTCCGCGAGCGCCTGGCCCAGGACGACCGCGCCGACCGTCTTCTCGTTCTGGCACTCGCGCGCCTCAAGGAGGCCGGCACGCCGATTCATCGTTGACAGGGCTGCTTCAGTGTCCGTCAGACGGGGCGGTAGGTGCGTTCGACCTTCTGCGTGCCGCTGCGGGTTCGGTACGAGCGGGCCCAGGACGAGGTGGCGTTCGGGTTGGTGCGGTCGGACAGGACGTAGTAGTCCATCTGCGCGCGCTCGGTGGTGACGTCCAGGACGCCGTATCCGTGGCCGTCGGGGTCCAGCCAGTGGGCGTGAAGGTTGGTTGCCTGGATGAGGGGCGGAAGGGCCGCGGAGGCGTCGCCGAGGACGTCGCCGACGTTGTCGGAGGTCACGGAGCTGACCACGAACTCCGTGGCGGCCGACGGCGACAGGGGGTAGGTGGCCGCCTTCACGGGGACGTCGTTGGCCCAGGCCATGTGGATGTCGCCGGTCACGAAGACCGTGTTGTGGATCGCGTGGGAGCGCAGGTGGTCCAGCAGCTCGCGACGGTCGTCGGTGTAGCCGTCCCACCCGTCCGTGCCGAGCGAGATGCCTTCCTTGGGCAGGCCGAGCAGCTCGACGAGAGGCTTGAGCAGTTCGGCGGGGAGCGCGCCGATCGCGACCGGCGAGATCATCACCGAGTTGCCCACCAGCTGCCAAGTGGTGTCCGAGGACTTCAGTCCGGCCTTGAGCCAGTCGAGCTGGGCGCGCCCGGTGATCGTACGGTCGGGGTCGTCGACCTCGCCGCTCCCGATACTCGCCTGCTGGGAGCGGTAGGAACGCAGGTCGAGCAGGGAGAGCTCGGCGAGCTTGCCGAAGCGGAGCCTGCGGTAGGTGGTGCCGGCGAGGGCGGGGCGTACCGGCATCCACTCGAAATAGGCCTGCTTGGCGGCGGCCATGCGGGACGTCCAGGTGCCTTCGGCGCCCTCGGTGTGGTTCTCGGCTCCGCCCGGCCAGGCGTTGTTGGCGAACTCGTGGTCGTCCCATATCGCGACGACCGGGGCGGCGGCGTGCAGAGTCTGGAGGTGGGGATCGGTCTTGTACTGGGCGTGCCGTGTGCGGTAGTCGGCGAGGGTGATGATTTCGTGCGGGGGCGCGAACGTCCGTACGGGCCCGTTGGGGGCGCTGACGCCGGTGCCGTACTCGTAGATGTAGTCGCCGAGGTGCAGCCACGCGTCCAGGTCCTTGCGGGCGGCGAGATGCCGGTGCGCGGCGAAGTGTCCCCCCTCCCAGTTGGCGCAGGAGACGACGCCGAAGCGGAGGTTCGGCACCGCCGCGTCGCGAGCGGGCGTGGTGCGGGTGCGGCCGGCCGTTGAGACGGCGCCGCGAGCGGAGAAGCGGAACCAGTAGTCGGTGGCGGGCCTCAGGCCACGTATGTCGGCCTTCACCGTGTGGTCGGAGGCGGAAGTCGCCGTCGTGGAGCCGTTGGCGACGATCCTTTTGAACGTCCGGTCGGTGGCGACGGTCCAGGACACCTCGATGTCCGGGCCGAGTCCGGAGCCAGGGGCGGCCTCGGCGGTGGGAGTCACCCGGGTCCACAACACAACGCCGTCGGGCAGTGGATCGCCGGAGGCGACACCGTGGAGGAAGGCGGGGCCCCGGTCGGCTGCGCGGGCGGGCAGAGCACCGGCCAGCGGGGCGGCAAGGACGGCACCGGCGGCGGCCTTCACGACCGAGCGGCGGCGCGGGGAAGGCGAGCCAACTGCTGAAGGAGAGTCGATGTCGTGGGTCATGCCGGCATGTTACGGACCGGTATGAGCGCGTGTAAGCCTGACGACGGCGATGGACTAAGCGATTCCGCAAGAGTTCCATCGCCCTTGCCCCATCTGTCACTTGGGCGGGTGTCTGCCGGTGGCAGCGAGCGGTCCCGCTGCCCGGGCGAGCGCGGGACCAACAGGACCGCGCTGCGGCACGGCGCCGTGTCAGGGGCGGAAGAAGGTGGCCGGGCTCGGCCGGCGGCCGGCACCTCGCCTCTCACCGGTACCGGCGAGGCGACACCGTGGAGCGCTGCTTCCAGAAGATCAAGACCTGGCGCGGCCTCGCCACCCGCTACGACAAGTCCCCGGAGAACCAGCTCCCAGGGCTCCACGGCTGAGCATGAACGGCGTGATACGGCCTTGATAAGCGCGTGCCGGATCCATTGACGCCCCTCTGCGCAGCGCCTACAACACTAAGCACATAGATGAGAGTGCACATAGGGGTGGTGGGTCGGTGAAGTTCGAGTACGTACTGCTCGCGTTGGTCGCGGGGCGGCCTCGGAGCGGCTTCGACTTGGGCCGTTGGGTCGAGACGGAGGGGCAGTTCCTGCGGTCGCGGGCGCATCACAGCCAGATCTACCGGCTGCTCGGGCGGATGACGGACGACGGCTGGGTGGCGTTCGAGGTCGACCCGCGTGAGGGACGGCCGGATGCGAAGGTGTACCGGCTCACCCCGCGCGGACGAGAGGTCCTGTGGGAGTGGGTGCGTTCGCCGTACGAGCCGACCAGCCGGTTCCAGGATCCGGACTTCCTGGCCCGGTTCGCCTTCACCGCCCCGCTGGACCGGCAGGCCGCGATCGGTCTGATCGAGACCGAACTCGCCTACCGGCGCTCCCAGATCGCCCGCAACCGGGACCGCGACCGCACTCTGCGATTCGAGGACCAGCCGCCCGAGCTGGACCGGGGGCTGGCCCAGGAGGTCTTCGACGAGCTGCACGCGTACGGAGCGTCGGCGGTCGACACCTGGGTGGCCTGGCTGGAGGGCATGCGGGAACGCCTCGAACAACACCGTACGCCGGACACCGAGAGAGGGGATTCCTCCGCGTGAAGGCCATCATGGTCATGTTCGACAGTCTCAACAGGCGCATGCTGCCGCCGTACGGATCCGACTGGACGCACGCGCCGAACTTCGCGCGGCTGGCCGAGCGGTCGGTCACCTTCGACAACGCGTACGCGGGCTCCCTGCCGTGCATGCCGGCCCGCCGGGAACTGCACACCGGCCGGTACAACTTCCTGCACCGCAGCTGGGGGCCGCTGGAGCCGTTCGACGACTCCATGCCCGAACTGCTCACGCAGAACGGCGTCTACACCCATCTCGCGAGCGACCATCCGCACTACTGGGAGGACGGCGGAGCCACCTACCACGGCCGGTACAACACCTGGGAGTTCTTCCGCGGGCAGGAGGGCGATCCATGGAAGGGCCACGTCGCGGACCCCGAAATACCGGAGGGGCTGAAGCGGATGCGCACCCCCGCGTACCGGCAGGACTGGATCAACCGCTCCTACATGGCGACGGAGGACCGGCATCCGCAGACGCTGACTTTCGACGCCGGCCTGGAGTTCGTCCGTACGAACAAGGACGCGGACCAGTGGTTCGTGCAGATCGAGACCTTCGACCCGCACGAGCCGTTCTTCTCCCATCAGCGGTACAAGGACCTCTACCCGCACCAGTACGACGGGCCGCACTTCGACTGGCCCGACTACAAGCGGGTGACCGAGACCGATGGCCAGGTCGCCCACGCCCGCTACGAGTACGCCGCGCTGCTCTCCATGTGCGACCGCTCTCTCGGCCGCGTCCTGGACACCATGGACGAGCTGGAGCTGTGGGACGACACCCTGCTGATCGTCAACACCGACCACGGATTCCTGCTCGGCGAGAAGGGCTGGTGGGCGAAGTGGGTGCAGCCCTGGTACAACGAGCTCGTCCATCTGCCGCTGTTCGTGTGGGACCCGCGTCATCCGGGGACGGCCGGTGAGCGCCGTGAGTCGCTCGTGCAGACGATCGACCTGGCGCCGACGATTCTGGAGTACTTCGGCGTCGGGCGGCCGGCCGACGTCCAGGGCGCACCGCTTCCGGTCGGCGAGGACACGTCCGTACGCGAGGCGGGTCTTTTCGGGGCTCACGGCGGTCATCTCAACGTCACCGACGGGCGGTACGTGTACATGCGGGCGCCCGTCTCGCCCGACAACACGCCCCTGTACGAGCACACGCTGATGCCTACCCACATGCGCGGGCGATTCACGCCGGCCGAACTCGTCGACGCGGAACTGGCCGACCCGTTCGGCTTCACCAAGGGAGTGCCGACCCTGCGCACCCCCGGGCGCAGCCTCCTCAACCCCTTCCTCCACGGCACTCTCCTGTACGACCTGGAGAGCGATCCGGAGCAGCTGGCCCCGCTGGTCGACGACGAGGCCGAGCTGCGGATGGCGGGCCTGCTGGTGGAGCTGATGCGGGCGAACGAGGCGCCGCCGAGCCAGTACGAGCGGCTCGGGCTGCCCGCGGACGGGCCGGTGACCGAGAAGCACCTGCTGGTACGTGCCCAGCGGGAGCAGGCCGAGCGTGCCGTGGAGCCGCTGCCGCGCCTTGAGGAGTTCCCCGTGGGGCGGGTGTCGGTCCGGACACCGATGCGGACGCTGATGTCCGACCCGGTCACCTCCGTCGTACTGCGCCGGCATCTGCCCGGCCTGTTCGACTCCGAGCTCCTCCAGCTCCTGGGACCCATGCCGCTGATCGACGTCGCAGCGGTGGCGGCCGGGGCCATGCCCCGCGACGCGCTCATGGCGGTCGCCGAGGAGCTCGCCGCGCTCTGAGCCGCGACCGGAATGGCCGGTGCCGGGGTTGCCGCCCCGTCACCGGCCGACA
The DNA here is from genome assembly GCF_900091725.1 of Streptomyces sp. DvalAA-43. GTDB lineage: Bacteria > Actinomycetota > Actinomycetes > Streptomycetales > Streptomycetaceae > Streptomyces > Streptomyces pulveraceus. The sequence goes on from NZ_FMBW01000039.1 coordinate 15,765, forward strand.
CACCCCTTTCCCCGTGCATCTCCAGCGAAGAGACCACACACGTAGAGGAAGCGAGGCGCCATGCCCGAGCTTATCCACGATTCCGACAGGACCGGCCAGACCCCGAACACCAGAGTTCCCGGCCGGTGGCGGCAGCTGTCGCTCCTGGGTGGCGCCATGCTCGTCGACAACACCGAAGCCGGCATGATCGGCGGCCTGTTCCCGGTGATCCGGCAGGCCCTCGGGCTCTCGCTCGGCGCCCTGGGCGTCCTGACCGCCGCAGGCAAGCTGATCGGCGTGATCACCGCACCGCTGTGGGTGTGGGCCGCCCACCGCTGGTCCCGCAAGACGGTGCTGGTCGTATGCGCGGGTATGTGGGGTGTCTGGGGTGTGGCTGCGGGCTTCGCCCAGAACTTCACCCAGCTCCTGCTGTTCTCGACGCTGCTCGCCGCGGGATACGCCGGAGCGCACCCGATCATCACCACGTTCGTCGGTGACCTGTTCGACAGCTCGTCCCGGGGCCGGGCCATAGGCATGCTGTTCGGGGCGACGGCGCTCGCGTCCTCGGTCTTCGCCACACTCAAGGGCCAACTGGCCGGCGTCGAGGACGGCTGGCGCTGGGGCCTGTGGGCGATCGGCGCGTTCAGCATCCTCTGCGGCCTGGTGCTCTGGCGGTACCTGCGCGACCCGGGCCGGGGCGCCGCCGAGGCACAGCTCGCCGACCTCGACCGGACCACCCGGGATGCCCCCGGCCTGGTGAACCGACGCCAGGTCGCCTCCCTCCTCAAGATCCCCACCCTGGTGGTCCTGCTGATCTCCAGACTCCTCTCCGGACACCTGCTCGTCTTCTCCTTCGCCGTGGTCTTCCTCGTCGAGGTGTACGGCTTCACCAACCAGACCGCGTCGGTCGTCCTGATGCCGCTCGGCATCGGCTACTTCGCCGGGACGATCCTCGGCGGCCTGGCCGCCGACCGGGCCGCCCGGCTCAGCCCGCGCCACGGTCTGCCCGCCGTGCTCCAGGCCGCCCAGATCCTCTTCGCCGTCCTCGCCTTCTTCGGCACCCAGTTCGACTACGGAGGCATCGGTCCGTACGCGCTGTTCTTCGGCCTCATGGGCGTGGCTCAGGGCGTCAACCCCGGCATCAACCGGCCGGTGATCATGGCTGTGGTCCCTCCCGAGCTCCGTCCGGCGGCCTTCACCCTCTACATCTCCGTCTTCGAGGCGATCGCCTGGGCCCTGTTCGGCCTCGGCGCCGGCTTCCTCGGCGACGCGATCGGGCTGCGCCCCGTCTTCCTGTGGGTCCTGGTCGTCCTGATGCTGGTCAACGGGGCGTTCCTGACCCTGCTGCACCGCTCGTACGCCCGCGACAGCACCCGCATGCAGCACGAGCTCGACCAGCGGCGCGAGCAGGCCCTGTCATGACGCCGGGACCTCTCGCGCGAGAGCAGGGCGACGAGACGGCGGGACACGTCCCCGGCGCGCCCGCCGCCTGCTGCACACCCGCACCGTCGCCCGGCGGGTCCGCCCCACCTCTACGGCTGCTCTCCTCACCGCCGCCCCGCCACGAGAGTCCGGCCGTCGGGATGGCGCTGCTGCCCGGCGGCGAGTTCCTCATGGGCACGGACGACGCGGAAGGCTTTCCCGGCGACGGTGAGGGACCCGTCAGGAGGGTGCGGCTGAAGCCGTTCCTCATCGACACCCGCGCCGTCACCAACGACGCCTTCGCCCGGTTCGTCGCCGACACCGGTCATGTCACCGAAGCCGAACGCTTCGGCTGGTCGTACGTGTTCGCAGGTTTCCTGCCCGCCGCGCTGCGCCGGGGTGCCCAGCGCCCGGAGCGGACGCCGTGGTGGTGCGGGGTGTCCGGGGCCGCCTGGAGCCGGCCCGAGGGGCCCGGCAGCGACGTCGCGGGCCGGGGCGACCACCCGGTCGTCCACGTCTCCTGGAGGGACGCGGCCGCCTACGCCGCCTGGGCCGGCAAACGTCTGCCCACCGAGGCCGAGTGGGAGTACGCCGCCCGCGGGGGCCTGGAGCGCAAGCGCTACCCCTGGGGCGACGAGCTCGACCCGGACGGCACCTACCGCTGCAACATCTGGCGGGGAGCCTTCCCCGCGAGGAACACCGCCGCCGACGGCTTCCGTGGCACCGCGCCGGTCGACGCCTTCGAGCCGAACGGATACGGCCTGTACAACACCTCGGGCAACGTATGGGAGTGGTGTGCCGACTGGTGGACCACCGACCGTCCCGCTCAGCGCCCACTGGTCGATCCGGCCGGCCCCACCACCGGAACCGCGAAGGTCATCCGCGGCGGCTCCCACCTGTGCCACCGCTCGTACTGCAACCGCTACCGCGTCGCCGCCCGCACCGCGAACACCCCCGACAGCACCAGCGGCCACGCCGGATTCCGCTGCGCCCGAAGCGTCTGACCACCCTCGCACCCGACTGGAGACCACCATGCGCAAGAGCCGTTCTCTCGGCCGTTCCCTCGGCATGCCCAGAACTCGCGTCCGCGCCCTCGCCGTCGTCCTCGCCGCGCTGATGACAGCGGCGCTCGGCCTCACCACCACCGGTCACGCCGTCGCTGCCCCCGCCACGGAGGTCCACTACGTGGCCCTCGGCGACTCCTACTCCGCCGGCGGCGGCTCCTCCACCACGTACCTCAACGACTGCAACCAGAGCGTCAACTCCTACCCCTACCTCTACAACCAGCTCACGACCCCCGACACCTTCGCCTTCCAGGCGTGCCGCGCCGCGAAGACCAGCGACGTCCTCGCCGGCCAGCTGACCCCGCTGAGCGACACCACCACCCTGGTCAGCATGACCATCGGCGGCAACGACATCGGTCTCGGCACGGTCATGGCGACCTGCCTGTTCGGCAGCGACAGCGCCTGCTTCGACGCCGTCGCCACCGCCGAAACCACCGCGCACACCGCGCTCCCCGGCAAGCTCGGCACCCTCTACGACGCCGTCCGCGCCCGAGCCCCACAGGCCCGTGTCGTAATCCTCGGCTACCCCAGGTTCTACGACCTCGCCATCACCGCCTGCCCCGGCATCGGCGCCACCAAGCGCACCGCGCTCAACAACGGAGCCGACGCCCTCAACAACGTGATCCGAGACGAGGTCGCCCAGCACAGTGGCTTCGTCTACGAAGACGTCGCCGACCGCTTCACCGGCCACCAGCTGTGCGACCCCGCCCCTTGGCTTCACGCCCTCAACTGGCCCCTCGGACAGTCCTTCCACCCCACGGCGGCCGGGCAGGCAGGCGCCTACCTGCCCGCCCTCCAGACCGCCGCCTGACCCGAGCCTCGCCGTGCCCTCACGCGGTTCGTTCGAGGAAAGCGGGGAGGCGCTTGTCGTAGGTGCCGGAGCCGGCCCCGCCACTTGCCGGACGGCCAACCAGCCAGGCCACCGACTTCCAAAACACGGCTAGGCGCAGGCTCGCCCCGGACGGCTCGCAGGACACCGGCTTCCACGGCCAGGAGCTGACCCGCGACGCGGCGGTCGGAGATCACGCGCTGGCCACCGGAATGCGGCTACAGGAGTTCACCTACCTGCTGCCCTGGGAGATCCCCGCCCCGCCGCCGGATCCGACCGGGGTTCTCATCCCGTTCCCGGTGCCGGCCGGGATCACCAAGGGCGAGAAGCTCCGCACCACGTGGACCTCTTACGAGGCACCGGCCGGGATCCACGGCTATCTCGGACTGGACGGGGCGGCCGCCACGGCGGACGGCTCATCCTGGCGGCCGCCCCGAACCGCTGATGGTGAGCAAGCCCGACGCCCGGGGAGTGCTGGTCAACGGGGTCCGGCGCCGGTGGGAGTCTCTGACGCCGGCCGAGCGGCGTCGCCTGCTCGCCCCGGAGGGCGGTTCGTGCCTGCTGGCGGTGAAGAACGGGGGTGGTCCGGTCGGCCAGATCTCCGGGGCCAACAAGTGAGGGGTGGGCCGGTGCAGCCCTCCTCTCAGGGCACATGTGCAGCCGACAGGGCGGTGGCTGGTACGTGGACACCCTGCCGGGTCGGTCCTGCCGGGCCGTCGAGTGGAGGACAGCTCGTAGAAGTCGAGGCTTTCGGGGTTGGCGAGGGTGCCTTGACTGCCGTGACGGTGGTGGGGTTGGCACCCTGGAGTGGCGGGGACTTCGAGTTCCCTGCCGGCGGCGTACCCGTCTGGCCACTCCTCAGGGAAGACTCGCACCTGATTCATGACACTCCCGAATTACTCCCCCAGCGGGCCGAGTCCCCGGATCCGGGATGGTGCTCCGCTCGATGGTCGCGGCCCAGTCGGCCAGCTGGTTCAGGGCGTCGGATGCGGGGGTGGCGGACTCGACGCTGTAGACCATGATGGTCAGTCCGGTGTCGGCGACGAGGTCCAGTGCTTCGTAGCCGAGGGTGAGTTCGCCGACGACGGGGTGACGGATCTTCTTGACGCCACCGTGGTGCTGGAGGACGTTGTGGGCCGCCCATCGGGTGCGGAACAGGTCGCTTCGGGTGGAGAGTTCTCCGACCAGTTCGATCAGGGCCTGGTCGTGGGGGTCACGTCCGGCTTCGGCGCGCAGGATCGCCACGGTGCCGGAGGCCATGTGTTCCCAGTCGAGGTAGTAGTCGGCTGCCGTGGGATCCAGGAACATGAAGCGGGCCACGTTGGGTGGCCGGCGCGGAGTCGCGAGGATCGGGGCGAGGAGGGCTCTGCCGAGTTGGTTGGTGGCCAGGATGCCCAGGCGGCGGTTGCGCACGAAGGCCGGGGTGGTGGACATGGAGTCCAGAATGCGCTGGACGCGGGGGCGAACGTGGAGCTTGGGGGTACGCGTGGGTGTCCGCGTGCCGGCGCTGACGGCAGCGGCCAGGTCGAGCAGGTAAACGCGCTCTGCCTCGTCCAGGCGCAGGGCACGGGAGAGGGCTTCCAGGACAACGTCGGAGACGCCGCGCGCGTTGCCGCGTTCGAGCTTGATGTAGTAGTCGGCGCTGACGCCTGCCAGTAACGCGACCTCCTCACGGCGCAGACCGCTCACCCGGCGGTTTCCTCCGTGCGCGGACAGACCAGCTTGTTCGGGGGTGATTCTGGCGCGGCGGGAGGTGAGGAAGTCGCGGAACTCGGTGCGGGCATCCATGCCTGCCACGATATGCCCGTTCTACGTGAGCTGAGGGGGCCTGGCAGTACCTGTAACAGCGAGAACCCCCTGGTGGGAGGTAGCCGACGGCAGTTCGTGCCACGGTGGAGCGTGAAGGCGGCCGCTCTCGGGAGCGCAGAGAAACGTCCACGCCGCCACGGAGGAGTGAGTCATGGAGTACACACGACTGGGAACGTCGGGGCTCAAGATCAGTCGGATCGCCCTGGGCTGTATGAGCTTCGGCGATCCCGACAAGAGGACGTCGTGGACGCTCGACGACAGTGCGGCCGAGCCTGTCTTCCGCCAGGCGGTCGAGCTCGGCATCACGTTCTGGGACACCGCGAACATCTACGGGCTGGGCACCTCTGAGGAGATCGTCGGCCGGGCGCTGCGCAAGTACACCCAACGCGAGGACGTCGTGCTGGCCACCAAGTTGTGGGCGCCGATGCACCAGGGCCCAGGCGGGTCGGGGCTGTCCCGCAAGGCCGTCATGGAGCAGATCGACGCCTCCCTGCGGCGCCTGGACACCGACTACGTCGACCTGTACCAGATTCACCGCTTCGACCCGCAGACACCGGTCGAGGAGACGATGGAGGCGCTGCACGATGTGGTCAAAGCCGGCAAGGTCCGCTACATCGGTGCTTCATCGATGTGGGCCTGGCAGTTCGCCACGATGCAGCATGCCGCGCAGGTCCACGGGTGGACCCGGTTCGTTTCCATGCAGGACCAGTACAGCCTGATCCACCGCGAAGAGGAGCGCGAGATGTTCGGCCTGCTCGCCCACCAGGGCGTGGGAAGCATCCCGTGGAGCCCTCTGGGCGGCGGGCTGCTCACCAGGCCGTGGGGGGAACGCTCCACACAGCGCGCAGAGCTCAACCGGACCGTCGACCAGCAGGACCGGCCGATCTTCCTCGACAGTGACCGGGCCATCGTCGAGGCCGTACAGCGCATCGCCCTGGCCCGCGATGTGCCGATGGCGCAGGTCGCGATGGCCTGGGTGTTGAAGAACCCGGTGGTCTCCGCCCCGATCGTGGGCGCGACCAAGCCGCACCACCTTGCCGACGCCGTCGCCGCGCTCGACGTCGAGCTCACCGCCGAGGAGATCGACTCCCTCGAAGAGCCCTACGTCACGCGTCGGCCCACGTTCTTCTGACCCTGTCCCCGCCACTGATCTACACAGGAGGTGTGGCCGCAGGATCGCTGTCGCAGTACAACGGGACCGGCGGAGTCGTCCCGGGTGGCGGTCATTTGATGGCCACCGCCCCGACCGGGGAACCGACCGCTCTGGCGATCAGCAGGGGTGAGGCGGCGAGCATGAACCTCGTAGCGTCCGTCCTGTGCGCAGGGGGGTGGCGAGGGCGTCGAGATCGAACACCTCGCCGAAGCCAGTCCCATGTGGACCAGGGCGACGAGTTGTAGCGGCTGGAACGCCTCGATCTTGTTGGGCCGGACCTCCACGCCCCAAGTGTCGGTGACGATCGCGGCGACCTCCCGTTCGTACTGTCATGGTGCGGTGTGCAGGGACAGGCCGGGAGCGGCTCCGCCGGCATAGTCGCCCCACCGGCCTCGCCGCACGCTCATCTGCCCGGTCCCTACCAGTAGTGCGTCACCGGATCGGATCATGCTGCCCTGCCGGGTGAGGGCGTCCCCCAGGTCGTCGACGGTGATCGCGTATCCCGGGTCGAGGCTGGGCATTCCAGTCTCCTTACTGCTGACTTGCTGGCCCCTTCCCCATGTGGCCGGCTCTCCCGGCCTCCGAGTACTACGGAGCCTCCGTCCTGCCCGACGGCCATCAGCCGACGATGGGCCTGCCCTCGACCGGACTGGAGGTCCGGTCCTGGGGCGACCGCAGGCAGTTCCCACGTTCACCACGGAATCGATCGACGGGTGGGGTGCCCAGCTATACCCCGGCAGCATCGCCACGCCTACGCCGCAGGCTTTCGGCGTAGCCTCCCCACCGATACGTGGAATCGGCTTCGGAGCCGACCACCGGCCAGCGATGGTCGTGCACTGCGTCCGGCCCATATCCGCCAGGTTCAAAATCCGCCAGGTTCAAACCGGTGTCGTAATTACGGGGCGTCAAACACTGATTCCTCGCGTGCACATTCCCGTCTCGCTAGTGCTGTGACCGAGATGGTTCACCGTGGTCGGGAGACGGCTCACGGGACGAGCGCGGTCCGCGAGGCAACTGGTATTACTGGTGCATGCAGGAAGAAACCGCGCGATCCGCGATCGACACATTCATCTCCGCGTTCAACGCCTCGGACGACAGCTATGTGACTGCGCTGCTCTCCCAGGCCCTAACCTCGGACGTGGTCTTCTGGGGACCGTTGGGCCGCAGTGAGGGGATCGAGGCGGTCGAGCGGTTCGTGCTGGACATCCGGCGCCACCCCGCGGGGACCGGCACGATGGTGCGCTGTTCGGCGGTGGACATGCCGGACGAGTGGGCCCGGTACCAGTGGGTCTTCACGACGCCGGATGGAGGCCCCCGCCTGGCGGGAACGGACGTCGTCCATCTGCGGCGGAGCCTCATCGACCAGGTCATCGTCTTCGCGGGGGAGATCGAGCCGTCCGCCTCCTGAGTCATTCTCCTCTGGCGCCGGCCTTCTCCTGAACCGGCCCCGTTCGTGGCTCCGGGTCTGCCCAGCCGAGATCGTCATCACAACGCTTCGGTCGTCCGCGCTTGGCCACGAGCGGACCGATGATGCGCTGTGACTGTGTAAGTTCGCGGTTGGCCAGGCTGCGGTGTTGAGGGGACGTCCGCCCCAACGGATGCCCTTCTCGCTTCGGATGCGGGCGCGTTCCTTGCGTTCGGCGACCAGGACGTCGCAGTGGCGGGCGCTGGCGTTGCGCCAGCGTAGATAGGCGTCCAGGGCTCGTGTCTGCACGGGGTGGTTGGGGTGGTTGGAGTTGGCGACGGTGAACTGCCTCAGCGGTCCGAAGCGGGCCTCGATGGGGTTGGCCCAAGAGGCGTAGGTCGGGGTGAAGCACAGCTCGACCTTGTGCTTTGTAGCCCAGCGGCGGATGTCGGTGCCTTTGTGGGCGGACACGTTGTCCAGGATCACGTAGATGGGGGCACCGTCGGGCCGGGCGGCGCGGATCGACTTGAGCGCGGCCAGCGTGTTCGCGGCACCTTTCTAGCGGCGGTTGACGCCCCACAACATGTCGTCGCCGACCGAGTAGCCGCCCCTACCCTTCAAGCAGGCTCGATCGGGCATGAGCGGCAGCCCCGGAACACCGGTGCCACTGCTCGCCCTCGCTGCTAATTGACGAGTTGGTGCGTGATAGCGGGTGAGGCTGTGGTGGCCTGGTCCCGTGTGGTCGTTCAGGTGGTGGCGGTGCGGTCGGAGACGAGGCCGGCGATGGCGCGGTAGGTGTCGGGCAGCCGGTCTCGACGGTGGGTCCAGCGGATGAGTTGTCTCCATCGTTCGTGGTCGGCGAGGGCGTGTCAATCCCCTCGTTCTGTGGAGATCTTCTATGCGGCCAGCCCCAAGGCGGAGTTGGCTCGGTGGTCGTGTTCGTAGTCGATCGGGCTGTGGTATCCGCACACGCTGTGCAGTCGGTGGGTGTTGTAGAAGCCGGTGATCCAGGTGGCGATTCTCAGCCGGGCCTCGGCCCGGGTAGCGAAGGTGTGCCGGTAGACGTACTCAACCTTGAGCACGCTGTTGAACGCCTCGCTGACGGCGTTGTCGAAACATGACCCGACCCGGCCCATGGACTGCGTCACGCCCAGGCGCCGGCAGGCGCGCTTGAACCGCCGGGACACACGTTCGCTGCCGCGATCCGAGTGGAAGAGCACGCCCTTCACGTCGCCACCGCGGGTGGCGGCAGCCATGTTCATGGACGCGACGACGAGCTCGGCGTCGTGTCGTTCGCCCATCACATAGCCGAGCAGGCGCCGCGAGAACAGATCGATCACGGTGGCCAGATACAGCTTGCCCTCACCGGTGACGATCTCCGTCATATCGCCGGCCCACACCTGGTCCGGTGCGTCCGCGGTGAAGTCCCGGCGCACGAAGTCCGGAGCCGCGGCCCGTTTGCCGGGCCTGGTCAGCCCGCGGCGCCGACGGATCTTGCGTCCGGCCAGGCCGAGCTCGGCCATGATCTTGGCGACGGTGTTCACCGAGACGCGCCATCCTTCCCGCAGGAGCCTGGTCCAGACCTTCGGTGAGCCATAGGTGCCGCCCGCGCCCTCGAAGATCTGCTTGATGGCCTCGGCCTGCTTCCCGCGCCGGACCTCGCGGGTTGTCATGGGCTTGCCGCGCCACTTGTAGAACCAGGACTCCGACACCCCAAGAACCCGGCAGGCCAGGCGGTGCGGGACGTGGTGCCCGGCCCTCTGGTTACCGATGAACGCGGCCAGTGCCGCGGGATCGGACTCGGTCATTTCACCCAGAGGGCCATGCATCGCTTGAAGACATCACGCTCCATCGCCAGCTCCCGGATGCGCTTGTTCTTCTCGCCCATCTCCCGCCGCATCCGCTCCAGTTCCGCGCGCTCGCTCTCCCGCACCCGCCCGCCACTCTCCGCGGCCGCGGGCCGGTCGGACGATGCCGACCCGTTGCGGCGCCACCGCGAGACCCAGCTGTGCAGCGTGCCCGGATGGACACCGAGCTCCTCAGCGACCTGCGGGATCGGCTTCCCCGTCTCGATCACGATGCGTACAGCACCCTCACGGAACTCGGCGTCGTACGTCCACTTGTCGGTTCCCATGAACCTCAACTTCCCCTGCAATCACGGACTCCACGCTACGAGGGGAGGGACAACCCGTGGGAGTAGTGGCCTGTCAGGTCGTCGTTCCCCGGGAGGTCTCGAATGTCGTCAGTCGTTGGACTACTGGAACAGCACGAGCTTGTTGCTCGGCGTCGGGTCGATGGCCTGCGTGAGGAGGCCGACCGTATTCAGGCCGAGTTGGCCGCGGCCGAGGAGGAACGGCAGGAGTGGGTGATCGCCCGGCGGCGGGTCGATACGGTTCTGGCTCCGGACAGCGCCGCTGACGCCAGCCCCCGAGCCGCCGCCGGGCCTCGGGAGACGGACAGGCAGCTGGCGTCCCGTGATGCGGCCAACCCGAAATCGCAGGTGCCGGTGTGGCGTGAGGAGGTCGCCTCTTCGGTGCTGTCGGTCGACTACCAGCGCATCCTTCAAGCCGTCGCAGACCATGTCCGTCTCGGCCAGGGGCCGCTGACCTGCCAGGAAATGGCCGCAGTTCGGCATGGACCTGGTGCCGGCGCGGGTGGAGGCATTCCGGTCGAAGGCGAAACGCCTGGTCGCCCGAGGCTGGCTGGCCGAGCCCGCACCTGGCCGGTTCAGGCTCGGGCCCCGGTGTGGCCGGGCCAGGCGACGGGGCATGAGGGCGACCATCGACCAGTAGATCACCGCCTCGGCACTGGCGATACGACGCTCAAAGTCGCGGGCCAGGCGGCGGCTTCGCATCAGGTGCACGAAGAGGCGCTCGACGATCCACCGCTTGGGCAGCACCACGAATTCCTTCATGTCGCTGCGCTTGACGATCGCCAGGACCAGAGCGAACGCGGCCAGGCAGTGCTCGATCAGACTGCCGGTGTAGCCGCCGTCGGCCCAGACCAGGGCCAGACGGTGGTGGGCGGTGGCCACCTGTTCCAGCAGGACGTAGGCGGCGGCGCGATCGCCCACATCCGCTGCGGTGACCATCACGCCCAGCAGCAGGCCGAGGGTGTCGACCACGACGTGCCGCTTGCGTCCGTTGACCAGCTTGCCGCCGTCGAAGCCACGGGTGCCGGCGCCGACCACGGCATCCGCCTTGACCGACTGCGAATCAATCACCCCAGCGTCGGCAGGGCATCGTGCCCCGCCCTCTCCCGGACCTGCCCGCACACCCGGTCATGGAACTCCCGGACCATGCCGCGATCGCGCCAGCGGCGGAAGAACGCATAGACCCGGTGCCACGGCGGGAAGTCCGCCGGCATCGCCCGCCACTTGATGCCGTTGTCCACGAGATAGCCGATCGCGTCCGGCATCGCCCGGTGGCAGTACGCTTCTGGCTGCCCGCCCTGGCCCTGCATCCAACCCGGCACCGGCAGCAGCGGCCGCACCACCACCCACTCCGCGTCCGTCATGTCGTTCGGATACCGACGCTCTCTCAGGCGATTGTCGGCAGCGTTTCCGAACCGGTGAGCCAGACAGTCGCACTCCCGAGTACCCGCGGTGGACCGCACGGGCATCGGCACGCAAGACTGCGACACCAGGGCCTCCTGATGCTCGGTGATTCGACACCAACGAGCTGTTCAGGAGGCCCTCCTCGCATGCGCCGAGCACCCGACGACCACCCAATCGGGACGGCCGTTCGAGCACCAAGTCCCCAGAGCATTACGACAAAAGCTACTTACGCGTCGGGGTGCTCCGGCAGGGCGAGCCAGTCCGACCAGGAGATCTCGCGGCCGAGGAAGCGCGGCTGCTCGAACGGCCAGTCGGCGGCGATCCACTGCGGCACCAGCTCGTCGAAGGCCTGCTCGACCTTGCTGCCCACCAGCTCGTCCACCACCCACCAGGAGATCTCGCCGTCCGCGCCGGCCCTCTCCGGTGGGTCGATGTAGACGCAGCCGAGCAGGGCTTTCTCCGCCGCGTCGAACAGCGCGTAGTTGAAAGACTGGTGTGCGGCGATCTCCTTCTCGTGCCGCAACAGGTCGGCCTGGTCTGCCTCGTAGGTCATGGTGGCCGCGGGCCAGCCCCAGGCTGGGCCGAAGATGGTCCACAGCCGCTCGCGCGAACCCATCACAGCCGGATAGTCGAGCGGGGTGTCCACCTCCCGGATCGGCCGCAGGTGATGACCACTGCCCGGCAGCGGTACCAGGACGGGATGGACGAAGTCATCGGGGAGCCAGCTCATAGCGCCCGACCGTAGCAGCGCGCGGCCGTCCGCTCCCCTGGATTTTCCCCGTATACCGCCAGGCCCCGCTCTCATGCCGGGCAGTGCCCGCGATCACCCGATCAAGACTCCCTTTCGATCGACAGACTCCATGATCGGTATGGCAACGTCAGGCAGCCTGGTTGTGCCTGAAGATCCGTTTCAGCACTATGAGCCCTGACAGGAGTAGGCGGCCAAAGACGAGGGTGCACGGTGGAACTGATCAGCCTTTCGGATGGCGACAACGGCTTCCGGGTGCGCGTGTTGGGGCGCAGGTCGCCGGGCGTGCTGCACCTTCATGACCTGCTCGACGCGGAGGTCCTCGTCACGAACGCTTCGTCAGCGGTCGGCTGGCCATGGCCCTGCGGCCCTCCGACTTGGCGAGCTGGGCTCGCGCTCTGGACCGACTTTCCACAGGTCAGGACATCTGCTGGAGGGACGACGACCACAGTCCCGAGATCAGGATCCAGCCCCACAACGAAGAGCATGAGACAGTCACTGTCCGTGTGGAGGACCTGGGCAGTTCGTGTGTTTCCGTGTTCATCCCGTTGTGCCTCGAAGAGGGATGGATCGACGAACAGCGGAGGCTGCTCGCGCAGGTACGACAGGAGTGGCCGAGCGAGGTCCTCGAATCCTCATGGGGTGTCTACGAGTGGCGGCGCTGAGCTTCCGACAGCCGGCGCCAGCAGATAAGTGCGCATCCGAGGGCCAGGAAGGCTTCGTGGATGTCGTCGCGGACCTCCCAGCGGAACCGAAGGCGGCGGAACCAGTGGAGATGAGCGAAGGCGCTCTCGACGACCCAGCGTTGAGTTCCCAGGCCGGAGCCGTGCGCAGTGCCCCGGCGGGCGATCATTGTCTGCGCGCGTCCACCGAGGGGTTGGGGATGGCCGTGCCCGATACCACGCCGCGCCGGCTCCGTGCCGTCGCCACCTCCATGAGGGAGCGGCCCGTCTGGGACGCGGAGATCCCGCTGGAGGCGATCCGGGGCGCCGCCCCGCCGGTCCTGGTGATCCGCGGGACCTGGGAGAGCGCACCGGCCGCGTACCGCGAACACGTGGGGCTGCCTCTCATGGCCGTGGCCGAGTCCCTCACGGACTCCCTCGGGCGCCGCCTCCTGCGGGTGCCCGGTTACTACCCGCACGCCCAGGAGCCCGCCGCCGTCAACGCCGCCCTGCGGGAGTTCTGGGGTTGACCAGGGTTCGACACACCGGCATCGGCGGTGGGCCGGGGCTTGGCGGTCGAGTTCCCAAGTCCTTCGGGCGTTGACTTCGGAGCCGATTGGAGCGCGTCCGCGGTGAGGTGGCGAGGCAGAGGCGACAACTCGGTTTACGGGCCGCGACTTGACCTCAACCACGCTTGATGTTCGATGCTGCTGAACACACGGCGACAACAGGAGGTTCGTGTGACAATACCTCAGCTCCCGGATCTGGCCCGGCCCGACGCCGGGACCACGCTGATCAGCGAGTGGCTCGTGGACGGGCCGGACCTGCAGGACCGGGCGGGCCGCGCGCTGCTCGGGGAGTGGGACGAGCTGTCGGCCAGGTTTCACCCCGGGGCTTTCCTGCGACTCAGCTGCTTCGCAAGTACGGACGGGCGTGTGCTGCTCAGCGTCGCGCAGTGGGCGAGCGACGAGGCCCACCTCGCCTTCGTCCGTGAGCACAGGTCCGAGATGGTCGGCCGCATCGACCGCGAGATCCCGGGGATCCGGCGCCCCGGGCTGGTCCGCTACCGGTTGGCGCACACCGTCGTGGCGGACGGCGCCGACAGCACGACCGACGTGATCGTGGTCGCGCACGCCGAGACCGGGCCGACGCCCCCTGCCACGCGATGGGCCGAGGCCACCGCCGGCCGGCTACGGTCGGCTCCGCCCCCGGGCATGGGCACCGCGCATGTGTTCGTGAGCGAGGACGGTACGCGTGGCCTGCTCTACGCACCGGTGACACAGGCGAACGACGTTGCCGGTGCGCGGCCCTACCGGCTGCTCGGAGCCGTCGCAGGGCCGGGTGCCGGTGCGAACGGCACGGGGCTCCTTCACCGAGCACCGGACCTGTGACCGCTGCTCGCCTCCTCCTCCCCGGGGGAGTGGGCGCGTGCGATTCACTCCCGCGTGAGGTGAATCAATTCACATGCAATGAGGTTGCCGGGACCGCGTGAGCGCGACCGGCAGAGGCCCACGAGCGGCATGATCAAAGCATGACAGAGCGGGAGTTCGACGTGGAAGCCTTCCTCGCCCAGCCGCTCACCGCGCGGGTGGCGACCGCTGGGCCGACCGTGCGGTCGACGTGGTTCCTCTGGGAGGAAGGGGCCTTCTGGATTCTGACCGGCCCCTGGGCAAGGCTGCTGAGCCGCGTCCGGACCGACCCCGTGATCGCCCTCGTCGTTGACGTGTGTGATGTCGGAACGGGTCTGGTCAGGCAGGTAATCGCCCGCGGGCAGGCCGAGATCCTGCCGTTCGACGTGCCTCGGGGCCGACGCAAGCTCAGCCGGTATCTCGGGGCGGACGACGCGAAGTGGGACAACCGCTTCCGGCACTATCTGCTCGACGACCCGGCCGAACAAGGAACCGTCTGGCTGCGGTTGCGACCGGACTCCCTGGTCGCGAAGGACCTCAGCTACTCCGTCTGAGGAAGCCCACAACACCTCCCACCGCACGGTCCGCGCCCGAGTCGAGCACGTCTCGGCCCGCATGAAGATCTGGAGGATCCTCCGCGTCTGCCGCCCGAAGGGCGACGGCGTCCACCGCGCAGTCCGCGGCATCACCCGCCTCCACGACCTCGCCCCGACCGGGGAGGGGAGCCATGCCCACAACTGATGAGGAGCGCGGCTGATATCAATTGCGGGACACACATGAAGAGTTGACGAAGTCACGCATGGCTCAAGCGGTGGACATGTCACTCAGTGTGTTTTCATGTGCAGCATGAAAACGAGGCGTCGATGAGTACCACTCGATTCTCCGCGTTCGTCGGGGTCGTCTGCGCGGCCGTTCTCTGTGTCGGCTGCGGCTCGCAGGCGGAGGAGCAGCCGAAGGCCGCCGCGCCGACCGCCGACAGCCCGCCGCCGTCGGCACCCGCTGCGCCGACCGCCGACCCGCACGTGGTGCCGGGTTCGGTCCTGAAGACCTATCTGCCGACCAACCGCACCCTGCCCGAGGGGTGGAAGGTTTCCACCGTGTTCGAGGAGCACGACAGCGGCCCGAAGCCGGTGCCGCCGTCCGCCGATCCCAGCCCGACGGTGAACTTCGGCTGCGACCAACTGGTCCGGAGCGGTACGGAGGCGACCCTCGGCGGCTGGGGCTCGTACGCCAACCTGGGGGTCACCGACCCGTCCGCCCATGAGGTCGGGATCATGGTGCGCGCCTACTCCACCGGCCAGGCGTCGGAGGTGTTCGGCCGGCTGAGGTCGCTGGAAGGTGTCTGCGGAACGACCTACGAGCCCAATTCGGCGGGGCTGTTGAACAACCCGGTCACGATCACCGTCAGCGCCGTCGACGGTGTCGGGGACGAGGGCGTGCGCGTCACGATCGACCGGAAGGCGTACGTCGGCCTGGATCTCGTCGTCATGCGAGTCGGCGACCGGCTGCTGTCCGTGACCTCCGACAACGACGGCGGGAAGTTCGCCGACGTCACGGCACTGACGAAGGCCATCGCACCCCGGGTGAAGTGAACCGCGTTCCAGCGCGTCTTCCAGGACGGGGACGCCGATGCCGCGCAGCGCCCGCGGTTCCCGCATACACCCGGCACGCAGCTTCCGGACCCGCGCCACCCACTGCACGCTCTGCACCAGTTGGGGGCAACGCTGATCGCGACGGTGACGGCGACACCCAGCTCGTACAGTGCGCCGGGCAGCACGCGCAGGCCCGCTTCGGGTTGGCGAGGGTGTTCGCGGCGCCGATGCAGCACAGCATCCAGGCCAGCCGTTGCCCGTCGGTGGCCGACGACAGCACGGCCTCCAGCGACACCGGCCCGCCGTGCTGGATGCCCGCGTACCAGTCGGGGGTGGGGATGTGCGGCAGGGATAAGAGGAAATGGTTCGTGCGGGGTGATGCCGGTGGCGAACACCACGCGGAAGACCACCCGGATCGTCACGACCGTCAGCGCCAGGTACAGGTAGTACGCGAAACCGCGCGCCCAAAGGGCTGCGGTGCGGCGGGCGGTGACGACCTGCGGCTCAGGACTGAACATCAACCCGCTTCCGGCCGCCCACCTGCGAAATCGGCTCTACGCACCGAATAGCGGAGTCCACCAGGTCGGGAGCATCGAGGAAGTACAGCTCAAGGAACAGCCGTTCTCTCCGGATCAGATCCTCTTCTCTCAAGGGGGTCTTCGTATCCCCGTTCCGGTAGCCGGTTCCGGCGCCCCGCAGAGCTGAGTCCAGACCGGCGAGCCGCCGCCTCCGGGCGCCCTCGCCCTCGCTGTCCTCCCAGTGCACAGACATCACGCCCGCCTTCGTCTCGCAGGGGAAGAGGACGACCGGGCCGTCCGGTTCCTGCATCCACGGCGCCAGCGCGTCCAGGCATCGTGCAGCAGCTTCCGCCCCTCGTTGACAAGACGGCCTGATTGATGATCTCGTCTTCGCCGTTGCCGGCGCGGTAGTCCCGGACCATGCCCGCGCCCAGCTCTCTTGGCGTCCTGGAACGCTTTGGCGGCGATCCAGGGTGTGCCGCCCCCCGCTCGCCCCTGCCGAACCCAAAAAAACGCTGCCGGCTCCCGCACGTCGCCGCTTGGATCACCCGGGGCAGCCACTGCCTCCACCTCCGGATATCGGCGACCCGGCCCTGGAGGCATGAGCTCGCGGCCGCATTCCACCGTCTGACCACACTGCCCCGCCCCGCCAGCCGACTCGCCGCCCCCGCCCGCCTCGGCTCAAGGACCTTGGAGAACCCGACCCCGCGTCGGGCCCTCACCATGCTCACCGGCCGACGCCGCCTCTGAAACGCCGAGGTTGGCCATGAAGGGACGGCAGTCTGCAGGAAGTGGCCTCCCCGGTCCGAGCAGTACCGGCCCGGTGTCCTCGGGGGTTGAACGGGCGGACTAGCCACCTCCCTGGCACACGGTCATGGCGGAAGCGGGATCACCTGCATCCGACAAGTGGCGCACTGGCGCGCACCCGCACCCTCGCGTCGATAATTGCGGCATGATGCACATTCGCAAAGGCCGCCACTCACCGACCCCACCTGGTGCTCCGTCAGAAAACTCAGCAAAGAGTCAGCATCAATACCGCGCGGAACCACTCCGAAGCGCCATGAACCGCCAAGATCAATAATCCGACCCGCCCATCCTGATCTGTGAAAACCGTGTTCAACAACTTACCTGCCAAGCTCACCAGGAGGTACCCGTGAGGATGCTGATCAACGTCCCCGAAACCGTTGTCGCGGACGCACTGCGCGGTATGGCCGCCGCCCACCCCGAGCTGACCGTGGACGTCGAGAACCGTGTCGTCGTCCGCCGCGACGCCCCGGTCGCCGGAAAGGTGGCGCTGGTCTCCGGCGGCGGTTCCGGGCACGAGCCGTTGCACGCGGGATTCGTCGGACCCGGAATGCTCTCCGCGGCCTGCCCCGGCGAGGTGTTCACGTCGCCCGTGCCGGATCAGATGGTGCGGGCCGCGGCCGCGGTCGACAGCGGCGCGGGGGTGCTGTTCGTCGTCAAGAACTACACCGGTGACGTGCTGAACTTCGAGATGGCCGCCGAGCTCGCCGAGGACGAGGGCCTCCAGGTCTCCCAGGTACTGGTCAATGACGACGTGGCGGTGACGGACAGTCTCTTCACGGCGGGGCGGCGGGGTACGGGCGCCACCCTCTTCGTCGAGAAGATCGCCGGGGCCGCGGCCGACGAGGGCGCGACGCTGGAGCGGGTGACCGCCGTCGCCCGGCAGGTCAACGAGGCCTCGCGGAGTTTCGGCGTGGCGCTCGGCGCGGTCACCACACCGGCCAAGGGCTCCCCCACGTTCGATCTGCCGCCCGGTGAGCTGGAGCTGGGGATCGGCATCCACGGCGAGCCGGGGCGGGAGCGGCGGCCGATGATGACCTCGCGGGAGATCGCGGACTTCGCGGTGGGCGCCGTCCTCGACGACCTGCGGCCGACCGGACCGGTGATCGTGCTGGTCAACGGCATGGGCGCGACACCGCTGCTGGAGCTGTACGGGTTCAATGCCGAGGTCCAGCGGGTGCTGTCCGAGCGGGGCGTCGTGGCAGCTCGTACGCTCGTGGGGAACTATGTGACCTCGCTCGACATGGCGGGCTGTTCGGTGACGCTCTGCCAGGTGGACGAGGAGCTGCTGCGGCTCTGGGACGCGCCGGTGGAGACGCCGGCGCTGCGCTGGGGCCGTTGATCCGCCCGTACCGCACCCCGTCATGCTGGAGCGACAAGGAGATCATGTGCTCGACGCCGACTTCTTCCACCGTTGGATGGCCGCGGCCGCGGCTCTGGTGAGCCGTGAGGCGGACCACCTCACCGACCTCGACTCCGCGATCGGGGACGCCGATCACGGCAGCAACATGCAGCGCGGTTTCGCGGCGGTGACCGCGGTCCTGGACAAGGAGCCGCCACAGACCCCGGGAGCCGTACTGACTCTCGCCGGACGGCAGTTGATCTCGACGGTCGGCGGTGCCTCCGGCCCGCTGTACGGGACGCTGCTGCGGCGTACGGGCAAGGCCCTGGGCGACGCCCCCGCCGTGACCCCGCAGCAGTTGACGGAGGCGTTCGGGGCGGGGGTCGCGGCCGTGGCGCAGCTCGGTGGGGCGCAGGCCGGGGACAAGACGATGCTCGACGCGCTGCTGCCGGCCGCCGAGGCGCTCGGCACCTCGTTCGGAGCGGCCCGGGACGCGGCCGAGGAGGGGGCGCGGGCGACGGTGCCGATGCAGGCCCGCAAGGGCAGGGCGAGCTATCTGGGTGAGCGCAGCATCGGGCATCAGGATCCCGGGGCGACGTCCTCGGCCCTGCTGGTCGCCGCGCTGGCCGATACCGCGGCGGCAAACGGGAGCGGCTCATGAGCGACGGCGGTCAGGTGGGGATCGTGCTGGTCTCGCACAGCGGCCCGGTGGCCGAGTCCGTCGCCGAGCTGGCCAAGGGCCTTGCCGCGGGCGGCGCCACCGCCCCGGTGGCCGCCGCCGGCGGCACCCCGGCGGGCGGCCTCGGCACGAGTGCGGAGCTGATCGCCGAGGCAGCCAGGTCGGTGGACTCGGGCGCGGGTGTCGCGCTCCTGGTCGACCTGGGCAGCGCGGTGCTCACCGTCAAGTCGATGCTGGCCGAGGGCGACGAGCTGCCGGACGGCTCCCGGCTGGTGGACGCGCCGTTCGTGGAGGGCGCCGTGGCGGCCGTGGTCACCGCTTCGGCGGGCGGCGACATCGCGGCGGTGGAGGCCGCGGCGTCGGAGGCGTACAGGTACCGCAAGCTGTAGGCGGTGGGGCCGCCCCGCACCGTGTGGTGGGTGCGGGGCGGCACGCTTCGGCCCGTCAGGCCGCCGACGCGGATCCGGCGGCCGCGATCCTGATCCGTACGTTCTGGGTGGTGCCGTTGACCGTCACGGCGAGGGTGACCGCGCCCGGCCGCAGCGCGGTGAGGGTGCCGGTGACCGGGTCGAAGACCGCCGTGTGGCGGTGGCGGGCACCGCTCCGGTCGCCGATGTGGACGTTCGGGGAGCCGGTCCAGTCCGCGGCGAGCGGGAAGCCGACCGGGACGTCGCGGGTCCCCTGGATGACCGTCGCGGTGACCTTCGTACGGCCTCCGGCGCCGAGCACCGCGGGCGCGTCGATCCGCAGCGCGTCCACGTGCGCGCGGGTCTGGACGGAGACCCAGTCGGGCCCGCCCTGCCACGGCCGTTGCCGCGCGGCGGCCTGTGCTCCGTGGCCGACGCGGTCGGCGCCGACCAGCGACCAGCCGGTGAAGCCGCCGTCGTCCGCGGGCCCGGCCGGCGCCTTTCCGGAGTTGCCGTTGATCAGATAGGGCACCCCGTCGACGTGCGAGGCATGGAAGACCCCGACGTGGCTGCCGATGAAGGCCGCGCCCTTGCCCGTCGTACGGCGGAAGTCGGCGAGCCACTGTTCGACCAGGGCCGCTTCCTTGCGGTCCCCGAGCTGGCTGCCCTTCTGCACGGTCGGATCGCGCGGCGGCACGTGCTCGATCAGCATCAGCGAATCGACGGTCCGGTCCTCGGCCGCCGCGTCCAGCTGGGCGCGGAACTCCTTGATCTGGGCGAAGCCGCCGCCGCGCAGGCTGAGGCTGGAGGTGTCGAGCGTGACGAAGCGGGTGCCCTTGTGGTCGAACGTCCGCTGGGCGGGCCCGAATTCGGTGACGAAGTTGTCGATCCTGCCGCCCATCACCTCATGGTTGCCCGGTACGTAGTACCAGGGCAGGGAGTCGCCGAGCTCCTCGGTGAGGATGTGGCGGGCGAAGGCCAGGTCCGCGGGCGATCCCTCGTCGACGAGGTCCCCGTTGACGACCAGGAAGTCCGGGGCCGCCGCCTTGATCTCGCGCAGGGTGCGCCGTGCCTGGGCGACGATCGCGCTGTCCGGGTCGCGGGCGACGAACTGGGCGTCGGACATCACCGCGAACCGCCAGTCCCGGCGCCCGGTCACGGCCGCCGGGTCGATCAGCGGGTCGGCGGGCGCGGCCTGTTCGGGGAGCTCGACGGTGGGCGGCACCTGGGCGGTGAGGTCGTCGATCACGATCTCGCCCGTGTACTGCTGGGCCGCGCCGGTCTCCGCGAGGTAGAAGCGCGAGACCGAGAGCGGCATGGCGGCTCCCGGCGGCACGTCGAAGGTGACCTGCCGCCAGCCGTTCCAGGTGACGTACGGTCCGCGCAGCAGTTGGTCGGAGCCGGCCGCGTCCTTGAGGTGCAGGGTCGGCCAGGCGCCCCGGCCGTCGCCCTTGATCCACAGCTTGAACGACTGGGGCTGGCCGGGCACGGGGACCGGCTGGGGCGGGGCGGCGTAGGCGGCGCGGGTCGCGGTGGACCGGGTGAAGTCGTAGCTGAGCCTCAGTCCGGTGCCGGTGTGGCCGTCGGACGTGGCCTCCAGCGATCCGGCCGCCCGCGCCTGGCTGAACTTCCAGGCCCCTGCGTCGTCGAAGGAGGAGACGGCCTGTTCGGTGAGACCGACGCTGACGGCGAGGACGGTACTGGTGCCGCCGACGGTCGCCGTGATCCGTCCGGCGCCGGAACCGGTGCGCGAGGCGACGGTGAACGAGCCCCGGCCGTCGTCGCGGACGTCGAAGAGCGTGCGGTCGTAGTCGAGCGCGATGTCGCGCGGCTCGACGGGGGCGCTGGTGCCGTGGGCGTCGAGCCCGACGATGCCGAAGGTGCCGGTGGCCCCGGCGTCGGCGAGGCCCACCCGCTGGGTGGTGGGCTCGATCCGGGCCAGCTTGTCGAGAACGGTCAGGGACGTGCTCCCGCGCGCCGGTCCGTGCTCGGCCCGTACGTCGGTGGTGCCGCTGCGGCGCGCGGTGAAGAGGCCGTCGCCGTCGACCGTGCCGACGGAGCCGTGAGCGGTGTGCCAGCGCGGGGTGCCCTGCGCGGGGCCGTACGTCTCGTCGTATCCGGTCGCGCTGAGGGGCCGGGTGAGGCCGGGGAAGACCCGGTCGGGGTGGCCGCCCTTGACAGGGTCGACGCCCGGGGCGGAGCCGGCGGGGGTACGGGGCTGGACCCAGTAGCCCTTCAGCCGTCCGCTGCCGTCGGGGGCGGTGAGGGCGAGACCGTTGGGAACGGTGCGTTCACTGCCGTCGGAGGGGCTGTTCTCCACCCGGAGCGCGTCGCTGCCGGGTGAGCGGGCGACGAGGGTCGACGATCCGCCGCCGTCGAGGTTCAGCGCGCTGTACGAGCCGGCGCGCCGCATCATCAGGGCGAGTTCGGTGAGGGTGACGCCGCCGCTGTCGGCCTGCCGTCCGTCGACGGTGAGGATCTGCATGGTCCGGCCGTCCTGGGAGAACCCGACGGCGGTGCGGGGCGCGGCGGTGTTGTTGCCCTCGCCGTCGTGGTTCTGCGCGACTCCGTCGACGACGAGGAGTTCCCGGCCGCCGACGGCGGTGCGCGGCACGGCCCCGCTGTCGGTGCGTGCCCGGTAGGTCAGGGACACCGGGTCGCCGGGCTTCAGGGCGTCGAGCGCGGCGGCCCCGGCCTCGCGTCCGACCAGGACGGTGGTGCCGTCGGGGACGGCCCCCGATCCGGGGGTGCGGGAGACGGAGACGACCTTGCCGTCACGTACCGCCGCTTCGGCGACCGGGGTCGCGTTGTCGACGGTCAGGGCGCGGTCGGCGGTTCCCCAGGCGGAGGTGTACGCGCCGACCCCGCCGGCCGGCACATTGGCGGCGTTGTACGCGTCGAGGGGTCGCTGCCCGGCCGGCAGGGTGAGCGTTCCCTCGAAGTAGAGGTTCAGGATGCGGCCAGCGCTGTCGGGGCCGATGCCGACGGCCCGGTCGACCCCGGGCGCGGGCGACTGGACGGTGGCCCCGTCCTTGATGCCGATCCCCTCGGGCGCGCCGGTCTGGTTGATGTCGAAGAAGTCGGCGTTGATCGCGGCGACGGTGCGGCGGCCGCGGCCCGCGTCATGTGCGGCGGCGAGTTCGGAGACGGTGTGCCGCTCGGAGACCTTGCCGGAGGAGAGGTAGTCGGCGCGTACGCCGCTGCCTGCGAGATCGACCGAGAGGCTGTCGACACGCAGCCACTTGTCGGACTCCAGCCGGTCGTACGAGCTGAGGCGGACCCCGGGGGCGATCGGGCGGTCCGCACGCGCGGTCTCGATCCCGTCGCCGTCCACGACCGATCGGGGCGCCGCGCCCGCCGCGTTGCTCGCGGGTGGTGGCGCGACCGGTCTGAGGATCTCGGCGGAGGTGCGGGGACGTGGGTCGGGGGTCGAGTCCGCGAGTGCGGGAGAGACCATGCCGACGGTCATGGCGGCCACCGTCGCGAGCAGCACGAGCGGGCGCGTGGCCGTCGCGTCCCGCCGCGCCGCCCTCCCGTGCGGTCGAGTCGTCCTGCCGACTGTGCCAAGGCCCACAAGTCCTCCTGGAATCCCGATGGTTGCGCGGCCCGGTACGGGCAACAGGCGCTGTCGGCGGACAGCATGGCCGCGCGCGCGACCGCGCACCAGGGGGCATCGGGAACCTCGCGGCGAACAGGACGCGTCGGCTCGACGACGGCAATGATCATCGGGAAGGGGGTGTCGTGCGCGGCGCCGCGCCCCGGCCGGGGCGCAGACTTGACGGCATGCCATCCCAGAAGCGCGCCAGGCGCAGTGCGGGCCTGCTCCTGTTCCGTCGGCCGGACGGACGGTCGGACGGAACCGTGGATGATGGAGCCGTGGACGACGGGGCCGGTTTCGAGGTGCTCATCGGGCACATGGGCGGCCCGTTCTGGGCGGGCCGGAGGAGCGCGGCATGGTCGATCCCCAAGGGGGAGTACGGCCCCGAGGAGGAGCCCGCGGCCGCCGCGCGCCGTGAGTTCGAGGAGGAGTTCGGCCGTCCGGCGCCGGAGGGCGAGTGGGTGCCGCTGGGCGAGGCACGTCAGTCCGGCGGCAAGACCGTGACGGTGTGGGCGCTGGAGGCGGATATCGACGCCGCCTCGGCGGTCCCGGGGACGTTCACCCTGGAGTGGCCGAGGAGGTCGGGCGTGCTGCGGGAGTTCCCGGAGGTCGACGAGTTCGCCTGGTGCACACCCCGGGAGGCGGCGGAACGGCTCGTCACGGGCCAGCGGGTCTTCCTCGACCGGCTGCGGGAACACCTGGCCGACGGGCGGGTGACGCCCGGTCGGGACGGGCCCTGAGCGGGCCGTTCGCCGACCGGGCTACCGGCCTTGGGACCGACGGGGCCGGAGGGGTCAGTGGTGCGGGCTCTCGCCCTGGGCCGCCTCGATGCTGCTGTGCAGATCGCTCGTCGCGTCGAGCGCGGCGGCCCCGGAGACGACCAGGCAGGCCAGCAGCACCGCGGCCGCGGCACGGCCGACCCGTGGCCGGGCGGTGCTCCGGCCGAGCAGTGCGGCGACACGGCGCGGTACGGGCCCGGTCGCGGCGGCGAGCGCCACGCGTGGGCGGGGCTGCGGAACGCCTTCGGCGGAGCGTGCGGCGAGGGCGGCCCGGCCGATGGCCCGCGCGGCGACGCGTCGGTCGCCGACGGCGGTGGCGGCCGCCTCGTCGGCGCAGCGTTCCAGGGCGTAGCCCATCGGGCCACGCAGGGAACGCAGAGCCGGATGGCAGAGCGCGGCGACTTCGGCGGCGGCGAGGAAGAGGTGGTGACGGCCTTCGAGATGGGCGCGTTCGTGTGCCAGCAGCGCATCGCGCTCGGCGGGACCGAGGGCGCGCAGCATTCCCGTGGTGACGACGATCCGGCCGGGAGTCCCGGGGCGGCCCGGGAGCGCATAGGCGTCGGGGCGGCTGTCCCGCAGGACCGCCAGCTCGCCCTCGGCGCGCCCGTCGGACCGCCCGGCCCGGCACAGCTCCGCCCAGTGGCGGCGGGCGGCGCGGGCCACGGCGGCGGCGCAGCCCACGAGGAGCGCCAGTGCGGCGGCCGCGAGGGGGATGGTGGCGGCCGGGGCGGCGTCGGAGAGCGGCCGGACGAGTTCGCCGAGGGCGGAGACCGTGGAGAACCGGGTCGCGCCGGGCACCACGAGCAGAACCAGGGCGAGGACGCTGCACAGGGCGAGGCCGACGCCCGTCGCGGCGAGCAGCCGTACGGCACGCACCGGCGAGAGCGCGTCCGCCAGTCGGCGGGCGGCGGGTACCGCCAGGAACGGCATCAGCAGCGGAACCCACACGGCGTAGATCATGGGGCCTCCCCGTCCAGCAGGTCCCGGAGCAGTTGCTCGTCCTCGTCGGTGAGCTGCGAGACGAACCGGGCCAGGACGGTGCTGCGGTCCTCCTGCTTCCGCAGCTCGCTGTGCATGCGGCGGGCGGTCAGACCGGGGGCGTCCTCGGTGGGCGTGTAGGCGAATCCGCGACCGGCCCGGGTGCGGGCGACCGTGCCCTTCTCGTACAGGCGCGACAGGATCGTCGTGACGGTGGTGCGGGCGAGTTCCGTGCCGAGCGCGCCCTGGACCTGCCCGGGGGTGAGTGGCGTTCCGGCCGCCCAGAGCGCCGCCAGGATCGTGGACTCCAGCTCTCCTGCGGGCCGACGGTCCGATGCGGCGGTGGGCCGCGACGGGGGCTGCGGGGCGGTGTCCGGCGCCGGTCGCGATGCCGGTTCGCGGTGCGGGCGGGAGTCGGGTTCTCCGCTCGATATCCCCTTCACCTGGGACATGGGAACTCTCCTCCCCGTTCGGGCGTCTACAGTGATGTAGACCGTCTACATCACTGTAGTCAGTCCGGGCGTTCCAACGGGCCGCCCGCTCACCATTATGGGAGACCCTCCACCGTGTCCGTATTCCCACTGGCGTCCGCGCCACAGGCGGTGAACCTGCTGGACGCGGGGTCACTGCTCGGAGCGTTCGGCGCGCTCGGCATCGCGGTCGTGCTCTTCGCCGAGACGGGACTGCTCGTCGGCTTCTTCCTCCCCGGCGATTCCCTGCTGTTCACCGCGGGCCTTCTCTGTGTGTCCGGCACCCATGGTCCGGTGCGGCTGTCGTTGCCGCAGGTGCTGATCGCCGCCGTGGCCGGTGCGCTGCTCGGCGCCCAGGCGGGGTACTGGATCGGCAGACGGGGCGGCCGGGCCCTGCTCGCCCGCAGCCGCGCCAGGCGGTTGCACGAGGGCGCCGCCCGCGCCGAGGAGCTCCTCGGCAGATACGGCTACGCGCGCGCGATCGTGCTGGCCCGCTTCGTGCCCGTCGTACGTACGGTGCTCAACCCGCTGGCCGGGGCGCTCAACGTCCCGGCCCGGCTGTTCACGCTCTGGCAGGCCGTCGGCGGGCTGGTCTGGACCGTCGGGCTGGTCCTCGCGGGGTACGGGCTGGGGTCCTCGGTGCCGAACGTCGACCGCTATCTGCTGCCGATCGTCGCCCTCGTGGTCGTGGTCTCCCTCGTCCCGCTCGCCGCCGAACTGCTCCGTTCCCGGGGTCGGCGCACCGCGGAAGGGGAGAACAGCTGATGCCGCTCGCCTCCACCGCCACCTCGATCGACGGTGGCCTGTACACCTGGATCACGGAGCTGGCCCAGCGCTCCCCCGCCGCGCTGGACTCCGTCATCCGCCTCTGGTCCGACTACGGGCTCGCCCTGTTCGCCGTGCTGATGCTCGCGTCCTGGTGGCGCTCCCGCTCCGCCGCCGACCCCGTTCGCACCGCCATGGCGCTCTGCGCCCCGCTCGTCGTGGTGGCCGGCTATCTCGCCAACGATCTGGTGAAGTCGCTCTTCCACGAGCAACGGCCGTGCCAGACCCTCCATGTCGTGACGGTGGAGGCGTGCCCGGCGCTCGGGGACTGGTCCTTCCCGAGCAACCACGCCGCCATCGCGGCGGCCGCGGCGACGGCGGTCTGGCTGACCGACCGGCGGCTCGGCGCCATCGCGGTGCCCGCCGCCGTGCTGATGGCCGCGTCCCGGGTGTGGATCGGTGTGCACTACCCGCACGATGTGCTGATCGGGCTGGTGACCGGCACGCTCGTCGCCTGGCTGCTGACGATCGCGGCCCGGCGCTGCGCCCCGGCGGTGATCCGGCTGCGCGACACACCGCTGCGCCCCTTGGTCGCCGCGCGGTGAGCCCGGAGGGCCGGGCCGCGGCCGGAGCGGCGCCCTACCGGGTGGTGCCGCCGGGCAGGCGGATGACGGCGCGGCCGCCGTCGAGGTCGACGGTGGAGCGGTGCGGCGGGGCACCGTCCTCCTCGTCGTCGCGCATCAGCAGGGCACTCTGGCGCTCCTTCAGCTCGCTCTGCTTCCCGGGCGAGAAGCTCGCGTGCAGTTGCTCGAACCCCGTCGCCGACACCTGCCCCTGCCGCGCGCCGTTGCGCCAGGGAAGCAGACCGGCCCGCCCCGCGCGCAGCATCAGCTGATCGAGGAAGGCGACGACGGTCAGACCGATCACCAGTCCGGGCAGTGTCATCAGCGCGACGAATTCCATCCGCCCAGTCTGACCGCGGGCGGCGCGGTGTCCATCGGTCGCGGGTATGAGAATGCGGGCCGTCGCACCGTGCGACGGCCCGCATCTGCCATGCGTGAGGATCCCGGCGAAGGGGGCCGGTCAGCCGTTGGGGAGGATGACGGCGCGGCCGTTGATCTTGCCGTGGTGCAGTCGCTCGTACGCCAGCGGCGCCTCGTCCAGGGTGTACGTCTCCACATGGACCTCGACCGAACCGGCGCGGGCGAGGTCGAGTACCTCGGCGAGCTCGGCGCGCGATCCCCAGTACGGGGAGGTCACCGTGGTGTTGTAGGGCAGGGAGCCGAAGCCGACCGGCAGCGCACCGCCGCCGAGGCCGACGATGGTGACGTCGGAGTCGATGGCGGCAGCGGCCCCGGCGGTGGCGACGGTGGGCGGCGCCCCGACGAAGTCGAGGACGACCTGTGCCCCGATCCCACCGGTGAGTTCCCGGATCCTCGCCGCGGCGGCCTTGTCGGACAGGACGGTCTCGTGGGCGCCGACGGCACGGGCGAGGGCGAGCTTGTCCTCGGTGACGTCCAGGGCGATGACCCGGACGGCCGTCATGGCGCGCAGCAGCTGGATCGCGACATGGCCGAGGCCGCCGGTGCCGATGACCACGGCGGTGGCGCCCGGCACCAGCTTGTGCAGCGACCGCTTGATCGCGTGGTACGGGGTCAGGCCCGCGTCGGTGAGCGGCACGGCCTGGACCGGGTCGAGGCCGTCGAGCGGCACCAGGTGGCGCGGATCGTCCACGATCATGTACTCGGCCATGGCGCCGGGCGAGCCGAGTCCGGGCGGGGTGATGCCGAGCTCCTTGGCGCGCAGGCAGTAGTTCTCCTTGCCTTCGGCGCACTTGACGCACGTACCGCAGCCCCAGGGGCCGTAGACCGCGACGGGATCGCCGACCGAGAGCCCGTTCACCCCGTCGCCGAGGGCGGCGACGGTGCCCACGCCCTCATGGCCGAGGGTGAGCGGCAGCGGGAACGGGATCTGCTCCGCGGGCCAGCTCATCACGGCGATGTCGGAGTGACAGACGCCTGCGGCGATGACCTTGAGCAGCACCTGGCCGGGGCCGGGCTGCGGGTCGGGCACGGTGACGACCTCGGGGGCCGCACCCACGGTGCGGTACTGAACGGCCTTCATGGAATTCTCCTCACGTTCGCTGCTTCCTCGACTCGCCCCCGTTCCCCCCGTTCGCCGCTCAGGAGGCGGAGTAGCCGCCGTCCACCAGGTGGTAGCTGCCGTGGATGAAGGAGGCGCGGTCGGAGAGCAGGAAGGCGGCGAGTTCGGCGACTTCCTCCGCCGTGCCGAGCCGTCCGGCCGGGTGCAACGAGACCAGGTGGTCGCGGGCCGCGCTGTCGGTGTTGCGCAGCAGCGGTGTGTCGATGAAGCCGGGGCCGACGGCGTTGATCCGGACGTCCCGGGCCGCGTATTCGAGAGCCGCGGTCTTGGTGAGGCCGACGACACCGTGCTTGGCGGCCACGTAGGCGGGCGAGCCGGCGAAGCCGTTGGTGCCGAGGATCGACGACATGTTGACGACGGCGCCGCCGCCCGCCGCGACGATGGCGGGAAGCTCGTAGCGCATCGAGTAGAAGACGCCGCTGAGGTTGGTGGCGACGACCCGGTTCCAGTCCTCGACCGCGTACTCGCCGGTGGGGCTGCTGGGGCCGCCGATACCCGCGTTGTTGACGGCGAGGTGCAGGGCGCCGAAGGTGTCGACGGCGAACCGCACGCCCGCTTCGACGGAGGCGGGGTCGGTGACGTCCATGGCCACGGCGGCGGCCTTGGCGCCTGCGCTCTCCAGCTCGGCTACCGCCTTGCGGGCACCGGCCTCGTCGTAGTCGGCGACGACGACGGAGGCGCCGCCCGCGGCCAGTCGGTGGGCCAGGGCCAGTCCGATGCCGGAGGCTCCGCCGGTGATGAGGGCGGTCCTGCCCGCGAACTCCTGGTCGGCGGGGGTGGGGGTGGTGCTCATGAGTCTGTGCTTCCTTCCGTGGTGCTGTGCGGCGCCTGCCCGGCGGGAGGCTGCGCGAGCAGTTCCCCGGCGAGGGCGTCGAAGGCCTGCCCGATCAGTCGGGGCAGGTCGTCCGGTTGCCCGGCGCGTGCCCAGGCGGCCTGGGCCGCGAGGAGTGCCCCGGCGCCCGCGGCGACCGTGACGGCGGGGCGGATGTCCCGTCGCGGGTCGACCCCGAGCCGGTCCGCGACGATGGCGACCGAGTCCTCCTGGGCGTCCACCCGGATGTGGTGGAACGCCGCGTAGAGGGTCGGCTCCTGTTCGGCGAGGACCAGCAGGTCGAAGATCCGCTCGCGCCGGTGCCAGGCCTGCGCGCCGGGGTGTTCGAGCCAGTCCTCGACGGCCCTGCGGTAGGCGATGAGCGGGGGCTCGTCGGCGGGGCGGGCCCGCAGGGCGTCGTTGATCCGGTCGCCGTCGCCCCGGAGCGAGTCCAGGACCGCGGCTTCCTTGCTCGTGAAGTACCGGCTGAAGGTGCGCCGGTCGACGTCCGCGTGTTCCGCGATCTCCTCGACCGTCACCTGCTTCAGACCCCGGTCGAGCACCAGCTCGAACGCGGCCTGCGCCAGTGTGTCCCGGGTCTTGCGGGCCTTGCGGCTCCGCCGCTCCGGGATCTTCCGTTCCGGATTCATAAGTGCACCGTACACCTGAAAATGTCCCACCGCGACATAAGTCGCGACGGGACATTCGATCGCCATGCGGTGGCCCTCCTCGGCGCGCTACCGGCCGCTGAACGCCTCCGCCGCCCTGCGGGCGCCGTGGCCGCCGCCCGAGGGCCGGCCGAGGTCATCGGCCGCTGCCCGGCGCAGGGCGAGCGCGGCGATGTCGTCGCGCCGTACGCCTCCGGAGAAGGAATCGAGGTCGGCGTCGAGCGCTTCCAGCACCTCGTACGGCGCCCGCTCCGCCCAGCGGCCCAGCCGGGCGTCCAGCGGATAGAAGGCACCGGAGGCGTCGCGCGCCTCGGTGACCCCGTCGGTACAGAGCAGCAGCGTGCCGCCGGGCGGGAAGTCCAGCCATTCGGCGGCCCTCGGCTCACAGCTGAGTTCCGCCATGCCCAGCGGCACGAAGGTGCGGCGCAGCGGAACGGCGTCGGCCATGCCGTCGTGCAGCAGCCGGGGCGGCAGATGGCCGCAGTTGACGGCCTGGACCCGGTCGCTTCCGTCGAAGCCGAGCACCAGGGCGGTGACGAAGCGTTCGGTCTCCCCGGTCTGGGCGGAGAACACGTTGTGCCGGGCGACCGCGTCCTCCAGGGCGTCGACCACACCGGTCAGGGCGGGTTCGCGAATGGCCGCTTCCCGGAACGCTCCGAGCACGGCGAAGCCCGCCCCGATCGCGGCGAGGCCCTTGCCCTGGACATCCCCGATGATCACCCGGGTTCCGTAGGGCGACTGGACGACCTCGTAGATGTCGCCGCCGACCAGCCGGTCCTCCTCGATCGGCGTATAGATGCCATGGGCGAGGACCTGATCGGTCAGGATGGGCAGCGGGCGCAGGATCTGGCGCTGGAGCGCGACGGCGGCGGACCGCAGCCGGGCTATCTCCGTGGCGTGGCGGATCCGCAGCGCGCAGGCGCCGATCCCCAGGCAACAGGCCAGCACGGTGACGACGATGCCGGTGGTGACGTCCCAGAACGTGCCGTCCGTCGTCAGATGCGATCCGACGACGACAATCATGATCAGGGTGGACACGCCCACGGTCTGCCGGATCGTTCCGAAGACCGAGACGAGTGCGGGCACGACCACCAGCAGCGGTACGAGGCGCAGGTCCTCGCCGGTCCGGAAGTCCAGCACGACGACCAGGGCCGTCAGCAGGGCGAGCCCGCCGAACAGTGCGCGGTTCCCGACCCGTGGCGCGCGAACGGCCGCCTCCCCCGCATCCGTCACCGGGAGCGTCGCTCCACGTGCGGCAAGCAGGCGCTGAAGCCCGATCGTCACGGCCGGCTCCTCCCGGGACCTGCCGGCCCGGTGCCGGCGTTCCCTTCCAGTCCACCCGGCTCCGAGGGACGGCACACGAGTCCTACGGCCCCTCGGGGCGAGTCGAAGGTCCCGACGCGCGCCACGGTGTGACCTTCAGCCCGGAGCTTTCGGGCCGAAGGTCCCGTGCCACGGGTCAGCGCACGGCTGCCGCGCGGGCGTCGCGGTCGCCGCCGGGCGTCGGCAGCGGATCCGGCACCAGCGCCGAGAGGAAGGACGTCCGGCGGCGGAGCGCGAATCCCATGGCTTCGTAGAGCCGGACGGCGTTGGTGTTGGCGGCGGCGGCGTGCAGGAACGGCGTTTCGCCGCGCTGCCGGATCTCGTGGGCGACGGCGCGCACGAGCCCGGTGCCGAGCCCCTGCCCGCGCACCGACTCGTCGGTGCAGACGGCGCTGATCTCGCTCCAGCCCGACGGGCGCATCCGTTCGCCGGCCATGGCGACCAGCACCCCGTCGCGCCGTACGCCTAGGTAGGTGCCGAGCTCGACGGTCCGGGGCAGGAACGGGCCCGGCCGGGTGCGCTCGACCAGGGCGAGCATGTCGGGCACATCGGCGGGTCCGAGCCGTACGGCCTCGGGGAAGGGCTCCGTCGCTACCCCGGCGTCGACGAGCTGGACGCCCTCGGCGTGGAAGACGACCTCCCAGTCGTCCGGCGGCGGCTCGCGGAAGGCGGTGATGGTGACGGCGCCGCCGGGTCCGGCGAGTGCCGCCGCGTCGTCCCAGTCCCGGGCCTCCGGGGCCTCCGGCATCGCGACCCAGGGGGCGACGTCCGCCGGGTAGCGCAGGATTCGGCCACGGCGCTCGGTGAAATGGGCGTGCGGGCCGGTCAGCGCGGAGCGGACGGGGCTGTCCAGCGGGTGCGCACCGTCGGCGGGGGTGGCGTGGGGCGTGCTCACGCGCCCACCTCGATCACGATCTTGCCGAGCGTGTGTCCGTCCTCGACGACGCGCAGCGCGTCCGCCGCCCCGTCGAGCGGGAAGGTCCGGTTCACATGGGTCCGCAGGGCGCCGGTGACGACGAGGTTCGCCACCTCGTCGAGGACGGCCGCGGTGCGGGCCCGCTCGACGGCCGCCCCGCCCAGCTCCTCGGCCAGCGGCTTGCCACCGGCGCTGATCAGTGCGGCCGGGTCCCCGAGCAGCGTGGCCGCGGCTCTCAGGGTGTCGCCGCCGACCAGGTCGAAGACCGCGTCCACACCGTCGGGGGCCGCTGCCCGCACCCGGTCGGCGATTCCGGGGCCGGATGCGACGTGCACCGCGCCGAGCGATTCGACGAACTCCTTCTTGGCCGCGCTCGCGACGCCGATGACATGGACGCCGCCGTGCCGGGCGAGCTGGACGGCCGCGGTTCCGACACCGCCCCCGGCCCCGGTGATCAGCAGGGTCGAGCCGGGGGCGAGGCCGAGCTGGCGGATGCCGTCGTACGCGGTGGCGGCCGCGACCGGCAGCACCGCCGCGTCGGTGAACGACAGCCCGGCCGGCTTGTGCGCGGTCACGGCGACGGGCAGCAGGGTGTACTCGGCGTAGCCGCCGGTCAGCGGATTACCGAAGACCTCGTCCCCGATCGCGAACCCTTCGACGTCCGGGCCGATGCCCTCGACGACTCCGGCGGCCTCGCTGCCGAAGACGGTGGGAAAGGGCCGCGGCGCGCTGCCGGGCCTGAGGTATCCCGTGCGCAGCTTCCAGTCGACCGGGTTGACCCCGGCCGCCCGGACCGCGACGAGCAGTTCGCCGGGG
Source organism: Streptomyces sp. DvalAA-43 (assembly GCF_900091725.1). Classification (GTDB taxonomy): domain Bacteria; phylum Actinomycetota; class Actinomycetes; order Streptomycetales; family Streptomycetaceae; genus Streptomyces; species Streptomyces pulveraceus. The sequence continues at coordinate 48,430 of NZ_FMBW01000039.1, forward strand.
CCCGGCACCGGCACGTCCTGATCGATGAGGGCCTCCACCTCCGGTCCGCCGTTGCGGGTGAACACGTACGCCTTGGACATGGACTTCCTCTCTCCTGTTCACGGCAGCGGCGGCCGGGCCGCCCGCCGATCTCCACAGCAGCAGGAATGCCTCCGTCCGGGCACGTATTCCCCTCGGGGCGGAGTGTTCACGGGACCGCAACGATGCAAGGGGCACCGACCGTGACCGGATCCCCGGCCCCGGTCACGAGGGAGTTCGCGCGGCACGTAGGAAATGCCGGACGGCGACGGCGTCAGTGCTTGAGTCTCGCCATCAGATCACGCATGTCGCTGATCATCGCGGACTGGTACGGGGACAGATCGGAGGTGTCCGGCCCTTCGCCGGACGGGACTTCGCCGTTGTCACTGTTGAACTGGGAGTAGGCGGAGAGGCTCAGCGAGAAGACCGCGCCGCCCTCCACCACCCGCAGTTCCATGACGCCGTCGTCCTGCGTCAGCATGTACGCGCTGTCGCCGAGGTTCGGAACGCTCTCCACCTTCACATCGGTGCCGATACCGGAATCGGCCACTCCGCGCGTCGCCTCGAATTCGGCCGCGGGGTCGGTCTTCTTGTGCAGCACCACCCTGGCCCCGACGGAGTAGTCGATGGACCAGCGGTTGCTGAACGGCTTCTTCGCGGCCGGTGACCGAAGGGAGAGGTAGCACTCGGCCCGGTCCAGGACCGGGTCGTTGAGGAGTTCCGGATCGAGCCCGGGTGTGTCGTCCTTCGGCGCTATCGCCGCGCCGACCGCCTTCAGCCGGACGGACGGGCACAGGTCTCCGGCCAGCCGGTAGCCGTGCATGTCCGGTTTCCGGTCGCCGGAGGGATACAGGTACACCGCACCCGCCCATACGGCCGAAGCCACCACGGCTCCGCTCAGTGCCCACAGCCACGGGCGGCGCGTACGGGGTTCCCTCGCGGGTCTCGGGTCGAGGCCGCCCACCACGTCGCCCGCCCCGGCCTCACCGAACTCGCCCACCAACTCCGGCTCGGAGATCACCTGTGCCCCCCCCTCGGCCATGTCATCCGTCCTCCCCATGATGGCCCACCGCGCACCGCAGGACCGGCGGTGCCGTGGTGTCCGGGCACATCGCACGGAGGTGGGGTGCTGTTTCGTGCGGACGTACTCTCCGGACGCGGCGGCCGAAGTTACCGTCTTCCTTCCCGAACCTGCGCCGTCGATGTCGCGACACCGTCGATTTCAACTCAACTACCGCTGGATATGCGCCGGTCGGTCCCCCCTGCCCGTCGGCTGTGGCAGTCTGTTGAGCGACCGCCCCACCGGGCTCCCCCGTACCGGTGGGGCGGTTCCGCTGTCCGCGTGGCCGCTCCGCGGGCATATGACGGGTCATCACGACGTTTTCTGGCCATAGATGCCGTGTGACCTGATCAACTTCCACTCTCCCGCATGGGTTCTCCATCCGGGGGCAGGCGCATACACCTCATGGGCTACGACCAGGGGAGCGTGACGAGATGACGGCGCACACTGCGCGGAACACCGGTGCGGAGCGAGTGGAGAGTGCCCGCCCGGCACCGGAGGCCGCGTCGGCCGGGGAGATCGGCGACCTGCCGTGGATCGAGGACGCGGGGAAGATCGCGCCTTGTGACGCACGCGAGTTGTCCAGGCTGTTCTTCGGCCGCCTCCAGGTCCTGGAGGAAGGGACCCCCGCCCACCAGTACGCGCGGAACACCCTGATCGAGATGAACCTCTCCCTCGTACGGTTCGCCGCGAGACGGTTCCGCAACCGGGCCGGCGGCGACATGGAGGACATCGTCCAGGTCGGCACGATCGGTCTGATCAAGGCCATCGACCGGTTCGAGCTCTCCCGCGAGGTCGAGTTCACCTCCTTCGCGGTCCCGTACATCACCGGGGAGATCAAACGGTTCTTCCGCGACACCACCTGGGCCGTGCATGTCCCGCGCCGACTGCAGGAGCTGCGGGTCGACCTCGCCAAGACCAAGGAGTCGCTCGTCACGGAACTCGACCGCGAACCCACGGTCCCCGAGCTCGCCGAGCACATGGGGCTGAGCGAGGAGGAGATCACCGAGGGCATCGTGGCGGCCAATGGGTACGCGGCGGGCTCGCTGGACATGCCGGCCGATCCGTCGGAAGCGGGACGGCGCCACGCACCGGGCCGCACCTTCGCCGATGTCCTCGGCGGTCCGGACCCCGCCCTGGAGACGGTCGAGAACCTGCATGTGCTCGCGCCGCTGCTGGGCTGTCTCGACGCGCGCGAACGCCGCATCATCGACATGCGTTTCGGCCAGGAGATGACACAGTCCTCGATCGGCGCGGAGCTCGGGATCTCGCAGATGCATGTGTCGCGGCTGATCAGCAGAATTCTGCGGAAGCTCCGCAGCGGGATGTTCGTGGAGGAGTGACCCCGGTGGCCGGTGCGACGGCCAGGGGGCCTGCGGCCGTCGCACCGGCCGGGCTCCCGGTCGCCCCGATCGCCCGGAGCCCTCGCCGCCGGGCTCCGGGGCGTCCCGCGTGCCCGTACGTTGCGGCCGGATGAAATCCCGGCGCGGCCACCGGGCCGCCCCGCCGGACCGGCCCCGTACCGCTGGGCGGAGGCCCCGGCGCAGGTCGGAAGCGGTCCTGAGGGACGGCGGCCGGTCCCGCGCGCCCGTGGCGGGCCCCGCGCCCGTACGGAAGCGCGGTTGACGTCTCTCGGGAGCCGCTGCGACGCTCACCGCCATGCCCGCGCCCCTGGTTCTCGTCCCGCGGCGCCACGTCGGTCCGGGACGCCTCGCGTCCACCGCGTGTCGCCGCGGCCACCGCCGCGCCCCGCTCCGTTGAGCAGCTGAGCCGCGGCGGTCTCCGCTCCCGGCACGGCCGTCCCGCCGCGCCGCCGTGTCCGACCGCACCGCCAGGACGCACACTCCCACGCACTCCCCGGAATCGCTCCGCACGGAAAGGCCTCCGCCATGCCCTCCGCACCCGTCGTCGAGCCCGCCTCCTCCCCCACGTCCACCGAACCGGCCGTCACGGTCCGGAAGCTGGGCGGCCGCATCGGCGCCGTGATCTCCGGCGTCCGCCTGGGCGGCACGCTCACCCCGGCCGTGGTCGCCGCCGTACGCGCCGCGGCCCTGGAACACAAGGTCGTCTTCTTCCGGGACCAGGACCATCTGGACGAGGAGGGCCACGAAGCGTTCGGCCGGCTGCTCGGCACGCCGGTCGCCCACCCGACCGTCCCGTCCGCGGACGGCCGCTACGCGCTCGGCATCGACTCCGGCCACGGCGGCCGGGCCAACCAGTGGCACACCGATGTCACCTTCGTGCCCGCCTACCCCGCCTTCTCCGTCCTGCGGGCCGTGGCCGTCCCGCCGTACGGCGGGAACACCCTGTGGTCCAACACCGCGGCCGCCTACGCCGGACTGCCCGCGCCGCTGCGCGCACTCGCCGACGCGCTGCGCGCCGTCCATTCCAACGACTACGACTACGCGGCGCTGCGCCCGGACGCCCGGCCCGAGGAGTTCGCCCAGTACCGCGAGGTGTTCACCTCCACCGCGTTCCGCACCGAGCACCCGGTGGTCCGCGTCCACCCCGAGACGGGTGAACGGGCGCTGCTCCTCGGCAGTTTCGTCCAGCGGATCGAGGGGCTCACCGGCCATGACTCCCGGGTCCTGATCGATCTGTTCCAGTCGCACATCGAGCGCCCGGAGCACACCACGCGCTGGCAGTGGCGAACCGGCGACGTCGCCCTCTGGGACAACCGCGCGACCCAGCACTACGGCGTGGACGACTCCGACGACCACGACCGCAGGCTGCGCCGGGTCACGATCGACGGCGACGTCCCCGTCGGCACGGACGGCCGCCGCTCCGTGCTGCTCAGCCCGGACGAGGTCCCGGCGCCGGGGTTCGGCATCGCCTCGGGTGCCTCCACCGCCGCCTGAGACCGGCGCCGTACCGCCCGAGAGGGCTCGGTCTCAGTCGCCGTCCTTCTCCGGGACGCGGCCCGCGTAGTAGGTGGCGATCATGTCCTCGCCTCCGTGCCCCGCCGCCTCGGCGCGCACGAAACGGTCGGCCGACGCCTCGACCAGGTCCAGCCGTACCCCGGCCGACCGCGCGGCGTCCAGGATGAGGCGGGTGTCCTTGAGTGCGGTGGACAGGGTGAAGCTCGGGGTGAGGTCGCCCGAGAGGACCGCGGCGGACTTGCCGTGGAGATAGGAGGAGTCCAGCGGGCCGCCCTTCACCGCGTCGAGGAACGCCTGCGGATCGACGCCCAGCCCTTCCGCGAGGTTGAGGCACTCCGCGATGTTGTTGACCATGGTGATCACCCAGGTGTTGACCACGAGCTTCAGTCGCGAGGCCGCTCCCGGGACCTCACCTACCCAGACCGTGCGCTGTCCGATCGCGTCCAGCACGGGGTCGACCGTCGCGCGGGCGGCGGGGGGACCGGAGACGAAGACCGTCAACGCGCCCTGCTCCGCGGGCTGTTTGGTACCGGAGACCGGTGCGTCGAGATAGACCAGGCCCAGGTCGGCGGCGCGCTGGGCGAGATCGGCGCCGGCGTCGGGCCCGACCGTCGAGCTCTGGAGCAGGATCTGTCCGGCGTGCACTCCCCCGGACGCGGCGGCGAGCGCGGCGGCGACGGCGGGGCCGTCGTTGAGCATGGTGAGGACGACATCGGCGCCACGTACGGCCTCCTCGGCCGTCTCCGTGACCGTGGCGCCGTCGGCGGCGAGCGGGGCGGCCTTGGACCCCGTACGGTTCCAGGCGCGTACGTCGAGTCCGGCTCGCAGAAGGCTCCTGGCCATTCCCGATCCCATGATTCCGGTACCGAGAACGGCGACGACCGGCCGCTCCGGGGTGGCTCCGGTAACGCTCGATGTCATGAGGGGGGCTCCCTTCGTCGGCCGCACCGGGGTCGGCTCGCGGCACTGTGGTGTCTCAGGATTGCCGGAGCGCGCCTTCGAGCACGGCAGCGTGCACGGCCCTGGCGAGTCGCGCGCCCCAGCGCGAGCGCGGCCCCGCGAAGGGTTCGGCGGGGGCGGGTCCCGGAGTGGGGGCGGCGATGCAGACGGCGTCCGTGGGCGTGCCCGAGCAGTCGAGACCCGCGTCCAGAAGTGCCTGGACCTTGGCCTCGGTGGCCGTGGCGACGGCGTTGACGAGTGCGGCGTCGGAGAGCGGCACGGGGAGGTTGACGACGATGTTGACCGTGCCCGGACGCGGTGGCCCGTCGCTTCCCTCCGCCGGGGCGGCGGCCCAGCCGCGTACGCCGAGTCCGCAGGTGGCGGTCGCCGTCACCCCCTCGTCGGCCGCGACCGTGTACGCGGTCACGTCGGCGGCCGTCATCAGCCCGGCGCCGGGGCCGGTGAGGCGTTCGGCGGCGGCGATCTCGGCGAGGTGCCGGTCGGGGTCCAGACGGGGATAGCCGCCGGGCACCTGGGCGTTGAGTATCCAGTCGCGCGGGCCGATCCCGCCCCCGAGCACGGCGCTGCCGCAGACCCGCCACCCCGGCCCGAGCCGCCACACCAGATGGTGCAGTTCCGCACCGTCCTCCTGCCGGGCCAGCAGTTCACCGCGCTGTTCGGGCAGCCGGCTGCGTACGGAACGGATGGGGCACCCCCGGTGGCGCGGCAGGACGACGGTCGGCATAGGGCATATGGCCCGTCGATCATATGTGCCCGGAAGTGCGGCCCCGCGCGCCCGGGGGCGCGACCCCTTGCGCCCGGAGGCCGCGGCCACGGGCGGGGCAGCCCCGGGGGCCGTCCCGTGCTGTCGTCGGCGGAGCCCGCGGGGCTGATCGGCCGCCGACCGGTGAGCGAAGCCGACGGCGGTCGCCGGACCGGCGCCGGCGACCAGCGCGGAGGCATCCGGTCGAGTGTCCGCACCACCTCCCCACCTCACCCGAATGGCCTAATGCACGAACGGGGCGCCCACCGCCGCGACAGGCGGTAACCGCCGGAACCGCCGGGCATACGGCCGTCGGCCACCACGGCCCCGGCGGTTGCAGCGTCCATCCGGGTGAGGCGCGATGGAATGCGGACGCGCCTCGTCTGATGGCCCCAGCCACAGGACGCGCCCGGACGAGGAGGAATCGGTCATGGGAGCCGCTGACGGATTCACGGATTCCGGAGAGCTCGACGGCCTCACGGTGTACGACACCGATGGCGAGAAGGTCGGCAGTGTGGGCCGGGTGTATGTCGACGACAACACCGGCCGCCCGGACTGGATCACGGTGAAGACCGGCCTGTTCGGCATGAAGGAGAGTTTCGTTCCGCTTGCCGGGGCCCGCCGCGTGGGATCCGATCTACACATTTCGCATCCGAAGGACCGTGTCAAGGAAGCCCCCCGGGTGGACGCGGACGCGCATCTGTCCGTGGCGGAGGAGGAGGAGCTCTACAAGCACTACGGCCTCGCCAGGAACACCAACGCCAAGCTCGGCGGCCGTGCGGACACGACGTCCGGCACGGGCACCACGGCCATGGGGGCGGCGGGAGCCGCCGGCGCCATGGGTGCGGCCGGCACCGGACGCACCACCGGGTCCGACAAGTCGGCCATGACCGGCACCACCGCCTCCGGCACGGCCCGTACCACCTCGTCCGGCACGGCCGGCACCACCGGCATGGGCAAGCACCGCGACGCCGGGGCGGCCGGCACCTCGCGCCCGCTCGTCGGCGCCGGGGCGGGCTCCGAGCGGTCCGCCGCCGACCTGGGCGGCAAGGAGGAGATCATCCGCTCCGAGGAGCAACTGCGCGTCGGCACCGAGGAGTACGAGAGCGGAACGGCCCGGTTGCACAAGTACGTGGTCACCGAGAACGTCACCAGGACCGTGCCCGTGACGCACGAAGAGGTGCGGCTGATCCGGGAGCCGCTGCAGCCCGGCGAGAAGACGACGGAGCAGCACCCCGACATCCGTGAGCAGGACGTCGAGGTCACCCTGCACGCGGAGCGCGCGACCACGCGCAAGGAGACCGTGCCCGTCGAGCGGATACGGATGGAGACCAAGAAGGTGACCGAGCAGAAGGAGGTCTCGGCCGAACTCCGCAAGGAGCAGATCGACTACGCGGACGGCACGGACATCGGCGGCAAGGAAACCGGCGGCGACTTCGGCCGGGGACGCCGCCGCTGACCCCGTACGGCACGGCGCGGCGGACGGCCGCACCCGGAGAACGAGGGCGGACCCGCGCGGTGCCGGGGTCCGCCCCACCGCCGTCCTGTCGCCCGCCGCCCTATGTCGCCGCGGGACGCTCCGGCAGGAAGCGCACCGAGGGCCGCCCGTCCGGGCCGTCCGGTGTGACACGTGCCGTGACCCGGTAGACGTCGGCGATGAGCTCCTCGGTGATCACTTCCGAGGGGGTTCCGGCGGCCACCGCCCGCCCCTCCTTCAGGACCACGATCCGGTCGCAGAACATCGCGGCGAGATTGAGGTCGTGCAGGGCGATCACACCGGTCAGCGGCAGTGAGGCGATCAGCGCGAGGAGCTCCAGCTGGTGCTGGATGTCGAGGTGGTTCGTCGGCTCGTCGAGCAGCAGCTCGCGCGGCTGCTGGGCCAGTGCCCGCGCGATCTGGACGCGCTGGCGCTCGCCGCCGGAGAGGGTGTGCCAGGACTGGTCGCCGCGGTCGGCGAGGCCCGTCCGTGCGAGTGCTTCCCACACCGCTTCCTCGTCCGCCGCGGTCGGCGCCGACCAGGCCCTGCGGTGCGGGATGCGCCCGAGCCGCACCACGTCCAGAACGCTCAGCTCGACCTGGGTGACGGCGTGCTGGTCGACCACGGCGACCCGCTGGGCCACCGTGCGGCGGCCGATCGCGTCGAGCGGCTGCCCGTCGAGGGTGACCGCCCCGGTCCCCGGGGCGAGGACTCCGGCCAGCACCCGCAGCAGGGTCGATTTGCCGGAGCCGTTCGGTCCGATCAGCCCCACGGTGGCACCGGGCTCCGGGGCGAGGTCGACCCCGTCGAGGATGAGGCGGCCGCCGGCCGTCCGGCTGACCCGTTCGGCGCGCAGTCCCCCGGTGGGCGCCCCCGTCATGCGGTCCTCCGGGTGCGGTACAGGACCAGGACGAACGCGGGCACGCCGATCAGCGCGGTGACCACGCCCACGGGCACCTCCTGCGGGTCGAGGACCGTCCTGGCGAGGGTGTCGACCCAGACCAGGAACACGGCCCCGGCCAGCGCCGTCACCGGCAGCAGCCGTCGGTGCCCGGAACCCGCGAGCGCGCGGGCGGCGTGCGGCAGCACGAGGCCGACGAAGCCGATGGCACCGGCCGAGCTGACGAGTACGCCGGTCAGCAGTGCGGTCGTGCACAGCAGCACGATCCGGGTGCGCGCGACATGCACGCCGAGCGCGGCGGCGGCGTCCTGCCCGAACGCGAAGGCGTCGAGCGTACGGGCGTGGCCGAGGCAGACCAGCAGCGTCACGGCGAGCACCGCGGCGCAGATCCAGACGTCGGTCCAGCCGACGCCGCTGAGCGAGCCGAGCAGCCAGAACAGCACGCCGCGGGTCTGCTCGGCGTCGGCGGAGGTCATCACGACGAAGGAGGTGAGCGCGGAGAACAGTTGCATGGCCGCGACACCGGAGAGCACGACCCGGTCGGTCGTGCCGCCCAGGGTGTGGCTGAGCAGCAGCACGAGGGCGAACGAGCACAGCGCCCCGAGGAACGCGCCGGTCGAGACCGACACGGCTCCCCCGCCGACGCCCAGGACGACGACCACGACCGCGCCGGTGGACGCTCCGGAGGAGACACCGAGGACGAACGGGTCGGCGAGCGGATTGCGAAGCAGGGACTGCATGACGGTGCCGCAGACCGCGAGCCCGGCACCGCACACCGCGGCGAGCAGGGTGCGCGGCATGCGCAGGTTCCAGATGATGCCGTCCCGGATCGGGGAGAGCCCGGAACGGCCGAGGCCGAGGTGGGCGGCGACCGCGGACCAGACGTCGGTCACCGAGATCCGGGCGGGGCCGATGGTGACGGCGACCGCGACGGAGAGGACCAGCAGCGCGATGCCGCCGGCCCACAGGGCCCCGCCGCGCAGTCGCCGTACGCCGCTCGCGGCACGGACGGCGGTGCCGGGCACGGGTGGCCCGGCCACCGCCGTACCCCGTTCGGTCCCCGTCATCCGGCGAGCCCGAACCTGCGCAGCCCGGCGGCGACGCGTTCGACGCCCTCGACCGTCCGGATGGTCGGGTTCATGGCCTGGCCGCTCAGCAGGATGTACCGCTTGTGCCTGACGGCGTCCATGTTCCTGGTGACGGGGTCGGACTCCAGGAACTCGATCTTCTTCGCGGCGCTCTCGGCGGTCTGGGCCCTGCGGGACAGGTCGCCGATGACCAGGGCGTCGGGGTTGCGGTCGGCGACCGTCTCCCAGCTGATCTGGGGCCATTCCTCATGGGTGTCGTCGAAGACGTTCTTCGCGCCGAGCTCCCCGGTGATGATCCCGGGTGCTCCGCAACAGCCGGCCAGGTAAGGGGCCTTGGAGTCGGAGAACCAGTACAGGAGGCTCGTACCGGAGGCGTCGATGCCCTCGGCCGCCTCCTTCACCCGGGCCCGCAGCCGCGCGACGAGCGCGTCGCCGCGCTCCGGCACACCGAACACCCCGGCCAGCTCGTGCACCTCCTGGTAGACGCCGTCCATGGTCAGCGGCGCGGTACGGGCGCCGTCGCCGCCCCCGCTGTTGTCCTTGCCGGTGCAGTCGGCGGGCGAGACATAGGTGGGGACGCCGAGTGCCTCGAACTGTTCGCGCGGTGCGACGCCGCCCTTGGCGAGCGTGGACGCGAACGACGCGCTGATGAAGTCGGGTTCCTGGTCGAGGACCTTCTCCGACGACGGGCGGTTGTCCGAGATCCTGGGCACCCCGGCGTTGGCCTTCTCCAGCCCCTTCATCACCGGGTCGGACCAGGTCGCGGTGGCGGCCATCCGGTCGGCGAGGCCGAGGGAGAGCAGGATCTCCGTCGATCCCTGGTCCACCGATACGGCGTGCCGGGGTGCGGCGTCGACGGTGACGGTGCGCCCGCAGTTCTTCAGCGTCACCGGGTATCCGTCGGCATGGCCCGCCTTCGTGGCCGAGTCGTCGGTTCCGCCTCCGCAGGCGGTCAGCAGGACGAGTCCCGCCGAGAGCAGGGCCATGGTGCGGACGGGGCTGGCTATGGACGGCACGGGGTCCCTCTGCGTCTGAGGCTCATGCGCGGAGCCCGCTGTACGGAATTCCGCGGCCCGGTACCGGGCCGCGGCTGCCAGCAGGTCTTCGGACTCGGGTTCCTTCGGACGGGACGCCTTCCCGGGACACCCGGAGGTGGTCCCAGTGGCCGTGGCCCCGCCCGTCCCCCTCACCGCTGCGCGTCAGTTCCGGATTCGCACCGGATTCCCTGACCCCTTACGTGGAGTTCGACTGGCCCCGGCAAGCTATCACGCGTCTCTGCCCAGCTCACGGGGGGTGTGGCCGGTGGTACGCCGGGCTGTGTTCCCCGTCGCACCACCTGGCCGGATGCCTACGGACGCTGAAGAGCGATCACGGCGTTGTGTCCGCCGAAGCCGAAGGAATGGCTGACGGCGCGCCGGATGGGCTGCCGCAGCGGTTTTTTGGTGACGCAGTCGATGTCGAACTCGGGCGCCGGGGCGTCCAGGTTGGCGATCGGTGGTACGACTCCGCGCTGGAGCGTGAGGACGGTGAGGCCGGCCTCGATCGCTCCGGCCGCCCCCATGCAGTGCCCCAGCACGCCCTTCGGGGCGGTGACGGGCGGCCGGTGCGGGTAGACCCGGGCGATCAGGGCGGCCTCGGTGGCGTCGTTGACCGGGGTCGCCGTGCCGTGCGCGTTGACGTGCTCGACGTCCTCGGCCGCCCAGCCCGCGTCGCGCAGCGCAGCCTCCACCGCGGCCTGGGCGACCGCGCCGGAGGGGTGCGGGCTGATGGGGTGGTGGGCGTCGGTGGTGGCGCCGGTACCTGCGAGCAGCGCTCGCGGGGCCGCGCCCCGGGCACGGGCGTCGTCCGCCCGTTCCAGCACCATGACGGCCGCGCCCTCACCCATGACCAGACCGGCGCGGTCGGCCGCGAAGGGCCGGCACAGTCTGGCCGGGTCCCCGTCCGTCCGGGCCCCGGCACCGGATCTGGCGAACCCGGCCATGGCGACCGGGTAGACGATCGACTCGGTGGCTCCGGCGATCGCGATGTCGCACTGCCCGGTGACCAGGAGGTCACGGGCGACGGACAGCGCGGTGGCGCCGGACGAACAGGCGGTGCACGGAGCCATGCTGGGTCCCGTGGCCCGCAACTGGATCGCGATCTCGGCGGCGGGCATGTTCGGAATGGTGAGCAGGATGCCCGACGGCGAGGTGGCCCCGGCTCCGAGCCGGTCGAGCACCACGGCCTGTTCGGTCAGCGAGGCGGAGCCCCCGCTGCTGGTGCCGACGACCACGGCGACCCGGGGCCCTTCCCACCGGGCCGGATCGAGCCCGGCGTCGGCGACCGCCTCCCGGGCGGCGAGCACGGCGAGCTTCACGTACTTCCCCATGCGGAAGGAGGCGCGGCCGCCGATCGCGGCGTCCAGGTCGATGCCGTCGACCATGCACGCGAAGTCGATCGCGCACCCTTCGAGCTCGGCGACGGTACGGGCCGGTGACACGCCCGCGCACACGCCCGCCCAGGTGGACTCGGTGTCATTGCCGACCGGTGTGATCATGCCCAGGCCGGTGATGGCGATGGCCGGCCTGTTCATCGGGCGTTGCTCATCACTGCCGCGCCACCCACCCGCCGCGCCCCGCCGTCGGCCGCCGCGTAGATGAACCGTGAGATGTCGGCCAGTGTGGCGTCCTTGGCGAGCTGGTCGAATTCCCGGTCGCCGCCGGCCGTCTCCCTGATGAGAACGGCGAACTCGGCTACGGCGAGGGAGTCCATCTCCAGGCTGTCCATGGTGGAACCCGGGTGGATCTCGCCGACGGGCACTTTGAAGGTGTGCGTCAGAACTTCGGTAATTTTGGGATGAATCGTACTCATGAGCCTTCTCTCCATCATTCGGGCCGACTGCCGGGCCGGCGGGGGCACCGTCCCGACGCCGAATCAACTGGGTGGAGTGCCTCCAGTTACGCCTTGTGCCGAACCGATTCGGCAGCGTCTTCCCCGCGCTCCCCGCACCACCGGGCCAGGACGGACGTCGTACCCCAGTAGGCCAGCAGGACTACGCGGACTCCGAGGGCACCGGCAGCCTCCCTGACCCGGCACCCCCGGACAGCTGTTCCCTTTCTCGTCATGGCTCTCACCGCTCGTCCCGGACCGCCGCCAGGCCCCCGTCGCTCTGCCAGGGGGCTCCCGGATCGTCGTAGGCGGCCACGTAGTCGGGACGGGCGATGGGCCAGTCGGCGAGCAGTTCCGGCGGCAGTGCGAAGGACTCGACGAGGTCGGGCAGATGGGGGGCGACCGCGGTGATGAGCTCCTCCACCCGGTCCGGGAGTTCCTTGACCTGATCGGCGGTCAGCAGGCCCGCCGCCAGCAGATCACCGCCGCCCCGGGCGATCCGGTCGAGCGCGAAGAGCCGTTGCAGCTCGTCGAGCCGTTCGCGGGCGGGCCCCTCGGGCAGCGCGGTCACCGCTTCCGCGTACGCCTCGGCCGCCTGTCGCTGGGCGTGGGCCTCGACCCCGCGCAGAGCGGGCCCGGACGCCGCGTTCCACCGCGCCAGCGGGTCACCGTGGGGGGCCAGGCCGATCCGCTCCCGGGCCCGCTCGAACCAGATCCGCTCCAGCTCCGCGAGCAGCCTCCGGTGGAACCCGGGGTCGTCGAGCTCGCCGGGTCCGCCTCCGGGCGCGGTACCCGGACCGGCCGGTGCGGCGGCGAAGAGCATTTCCGCGGCCGCCTTGGCGTGGATGGCGAGGTTGTCGCCCTCGGCGGTGATGGCGCCCTCCACTCCGGTGACGAGCTCGCTCATGCCGTTGTGCTCCAGAAGCGCCTGGGCGCCGCAGCGTTCGCGGCATTCGACGATCACGGACCTGGCCTGCCAGGTGATCCACCCCTTGGCGACGGCGACCAGCCGCTCCGCCTCCGCCGGCTGCTCACCCCCTTCCCAGCGGTCCAGGGCCCTGCGGTGCAGCAGGCTCATCGCGAAGACGGTGGCCATGGCGGTGGCGAGCGGCCCGTGGTGGCTGCGGTGGGCGATCACCGGGACCTGCCCTGAGCCCCTGGGGCCGGAGATGTAGCGGTGGCCGCCGTAGCGGACGGCGACAGCGAGCGTGGCGCGCGCGCAGCCGACCGCGCAGGCCGTCATCGAGATCTTGCCGGAGGTGACGCGCCCGATCGAGGCGAGGAAGCGGCGCCTGCGGTTGTCGATGGTGCTGCTGAACTCCCCGTCGGCACCGATGCGTCCGTGGTCCCCGTCGAGCAGTGCGTCGCGTCCCACGAAGACCTGGTCGAAGGAGGTCAGACAGTGGTCCACCGGGCTGCCGGTGCGGATGGGGAGCCTGCGGATCCGCACTCCGGGCAGGGCCCGTCCGGCGTCGGTGAGCGGTACGAGAAAGAGGAAGACCCCGTGATCGGCGCCGTCGACGAGCAGGCGCGCGGCCACCAGCCCGGTCTTGGGGCCGCCGGCCGGGCTGGTGTTGGGCATGAACTTCTGGGCCCCGGCGTGCGGGGTGCGCAGAACGAATCCGTCGCGCTCGCGGTCGTACGCGGCCGTGGTCTCGACGGCCGCGGCGTCGTTGCCGTGTGCCACCTCCGTACAGAGGAAGGTGCCGATGCGCCGCAGCCGCAGGAAGTCCGACAGGTCGCGGTCGCCGTCGCCCCCGTGGTCGAGGAGGCTGCCGAGGAACAGGTTGTAGTGGATGCCCGCCACCGTGGTCAGTGCCGGGTCCACCGGGCCCAGCCATTCGTGCAGGGCGGCGAGGGCACGGGGGTCGGCGGACAGCCGGGCTGCGCTGTCCAGGCAGTCGTTGAGGACGCGCAGCCGCTCGTAGGTGAGTGCCAGGCGCTGTTCGGCGGTGCGGTGGTCGGGGCGGCGGAAGGGCTTCGTACGGATCAGCCGCTGCCAGAAACCGTGCTCCCGGCGGAAGTCGCCGCCGAGGAGCACACCGGTGAGGAGGTCCGTGGACCGTTCGGAGGAGGGGCTGTCGATCGTTGCGGTCATGAAAATATAACGATCAAGCAACGGCGAGGACACCGGGATCCGCGGGTGGCCGGCCGTCCGCGTCAACGCGTCGGAAGGCGAGTACGACGTTGTGTCCGCCGAAGCCGAAGGAGTGGCTCAGCGCCCGCTCGACCCGCTGGATCCGGGGCTCCTTGACCACGCAGTCGAGGGCGAACCCGTCCGGCAGCGAGTCCAGGTTGGCGATCGGCGGGACCAGGCCGTGTTCCAGGGTCAGAACGGTGGCGGCCGCCTCGATCGCCCCGGCCGCCGCGAGGGTGTGCCCGAGCACGCCCTTCGGAGCGGTCACCGAGGGCCGGTGGGGGAACAGGCCGGAGATCACCGCGGTCTCCATCGCGTCGTTGAGCACCGTCGAGGTGCCGTGCGCGTTGATGTGGTCGACCTCGTGGGCCGCCCAGCCCGCCTCGCCCAGCGCCGCCTCGACGGCCTTGCGCGCGCCGCCGCCGTCCGGGTCCGGGGCCGTGGGGTGATGGGCATCGGTGCCGGACCCCGCACCGGCCAGCAGGGCGCGCGGCCGTCCGCCCCGGGCGAGCGCGTCGGCCGTCCGTTCCAGTACGAGCACGGCGGCGCCCTCGCCGATCACGAACCCGTCCCGGTCCGCGGCGAACGGCCGCGACGCTCCCGAGGGGTCGCCGGTACGCAGCGAGAGCGCCCCCATTCCGGCGAAGGCGCTCACCACCAGCGGGGTCAGCACGGCCTCCGCACCGCCCGCCACCACCACATCGCACCGGCCGTCCAGCAGCAGGTCGCGGGCGAGCGCGAGGGCCGTCGCCCCGGACGCGCAGGCGGTCGCCGGGGCCAGGCTGGGGCCGTGGGCCCGTAGCGCGATGGCCACCTCCCCGGCGGCCGCGTTGGGCATCATCATCGGGACCAGGAGCGGCGACACCGCGCCCGCCCCGCCGCCGTCGAGCCTGCGTACGTTGTCGACGAGCACGGACACCCCGCCCACCCCGACGCCGAGCACCACGCCGACCCGGTCGCCGTCCCAGCGCTCCGGCGACAGACCGGCGTCCGCCACCGCCCGGCGGGCGGCGACCAGTGCCATCTTCACGAACCGCGCCATCCGCCACACCGCCCGCCCGCCGACCGCCTCGTCCAGGTCGATCCCGACCACCGGGCAGCCGAAGTCGACCGGCAGACCGGTCAGTTCCTCGCAGCCGCGGGCCATCGACACCCCGGCGCACAGCCCCTCCCAGAAGGTGTGCTCCTCCGAGCCCGCCGGGGTCACCAGCCCCAGTCCCGTCACCGCGACGTCCCTGTCGACCCGCGTCATGTCCGCCCCCTCCTCCGTAATCGATCACGCCTACCGGTTGTCGAACGGCCGTGGCCCGCGTGAGGATGCGGTCAATGAGCCGAACGGGTCATCGCCGTGTCCGACGGGCACAACGGTGCCGCACGCCACGGTGACCGCGTTCACCCGTCCACAGCAGTCCGCCGCGCCGGGTGCGGCGGCAGGCCGTCCCCTGGGGAGATGGAACCGGACCGTGATCGGCCGAAGCCCCCGGACGAGAGTGCCGAGCTGGCGGCGCTGCGCGCCCGGGTGGCCGAGCTGGAGTCCCGTGCCCCGGCCCGGCACCGGCCGCGCGCCCGTTCGTTCCTCGCCGTGCTGCTCGTCCTGGTCGCCGCCGTGCTCACGCCGCTGAGCATCGTGTCCACCTGGGCGAAGAACCAGATCGGCGACACCGACAACTATGTGGCGATGATGGCGCCGCTCGCCTCCGACCCCGATGTGCAGGCCGCCGTGACCGATCGCGTCACCGGTGCCGTCATGCAGCACCTGGACCTGAAGGCCCTCCTGGCCGGCGTCTCCCCCGCCGACCGGCCGGTGCTCGACAAGGCGCTGTCGAAGCTGAACGGCCCCCTCACCACCGGAATGTCGAACTTCGTGCACGGGACCGTGGAGAGGTTCGTCGCCGGCGACGCCTTCGCGAGGATCTGGACCGACCTCAACCGCACCGCCCAGGCCGCCACCGTGAAGGCGCTGTCCGGCAGCGGCGGCGGAGCGGTGAAGCTCACCGGCGACACCGTCACCATCGACCTCGCGCCGGTCGTCGACCGGGTGAAACAGCGGCTCGTCGACCGGGGTCTGGGCATCGCGGCGAAGCTCCCCGAGATCCACACCGACTTCACGGTGCTGACCTCGGACTCCGTGGGCAAGGCCAAGAAGTGGTTCCGGGCCCTCCAGCTCCTCGGCTTCTGGCTGCCGCTGGTCACGCTCGTGCTGGCCGCGGGCGGGGTGCTCCTCGCGGTGCGCCGCCGCCGCGCGCTGGTCACGACGGCGCTCGCGGTGGCGGCCGGTGCCGCGGTGCTCGGCCTGGCCGTGTGGCTGGGCCGCGCCTTCTATCTCGACAGTCTGCCGTCCGAGGTGTCGCAGCCGGCGGCCGGTTCGGTCTTCGACGCCCTGGTCGGCCGGATGCGTGCGCTGGTCCGCCTGGTCGTCACGCTCGGCGTCGTGGTGGCCCTCGCCGCGTGGCTCACGGGCTACGGCCGTGCCGCCACCCGTGTCAAGGCGATGTGGAGCGGCGGCATCGGCGCGGTGCGGGAAGCGGCCGGCTTCACCGGGGGCCCGGTCGGCCGGTGGGTGCACCGCGCCAGGCGCCCGCTGAACTGGACGGTGGTCGTGGTGGCCGCCGTGGTCCTGGTGGTGTGGGACCGGCCGACGGATCTGGTCACCGTGTGGATCGCGCTGTGCGCGCTGTTCGTGCTCGCCGTCGTCGAGTTCCTCGACGACGACAGCAGCCCGCGCCTGGCGGCGCCCGGGTGAGGAGGGCTCCCGGGCGCACCCTCCTCAGGCCGGGGCGTGTTCAGCTCCGGGCCAGCGCCGTCGCCAGCTCCGCCACGTCCGGCGGGTTGGCGCCCGCCCGTGCGACGGTCACCGCGGCGGAGGCTGCCGCGTGACGCAGGACATCGGCCGTCCGGGCCCGGTCCAGTGAGCGCAGCCGCTCCCGGCCGTCCGCGCCGAGCAGCCCGTGTGCGGCCAGGGCGTGCAGGGTGCCCGACATGAAGGCGTCGCCCGCCCCCACCGTGTCGACGACCTCGGTGGGCAGCGCGTCGACCGTCACCCGTCCACCGGGCAGTACGGCCAGCGCTCCGTCGCCGCCCCGGGTGACGAGCACGACCGCGGGACCGGTGGCCAGCCACCGTTCGGCGACCCGTTCCGGCTCCTGGCCCGGATACAGCCACTCCAGGTCCTCGTCGCTGGCCTTGACCACATCGCTGAGCGCGACGCACCGCTCGACCCTGCGGACGGCGGACGCGTGGTCCCCCATCAGCTCGGGCCGCACATTGGGGTCGTAGCTGACGGTCGCGGCCGTCCGCAGCGACTCGACGGCGCCGAGGACGGTGGCGGCCCCCGGTTCCATCACCGCCGCGATGGAACCCGTGTGGACGTGGTGCGGCGGCCGGTCCAGGGAGACCGGGCCGAGCGTCCAGCCGATCTCGAAGGTGTACGCGGCCCGGCCCGCCCCGTCCAGGGTGACGGCGGCGGACGGGGTCGGGGCCGTGGCGTCGTCCGTGCGGACCTCGACCCCGGCGCCGGTGAGATGGTCCCTGATCAGCCGTCCGTTGCCGTCGGGGCCGAGCTGGGTGAGCAGGGTGGCGCCGTGACCGAGCCGGGCCAGGCCGTACGCGACGTTGGCCGGGCTGCCGCCCGGGTGGACCTGGTCGGCCGCACCCGGCAGCCGGACGATGTCGGCGACGCACTCACCGATGACCAGCAGGTCGAGTCTGTCGAGCATGGAAATGGAGTCTCCTACAGTGCGGTGACGAAGGTGTCCTGGCAGGCGGCGCGGCCTCCGAACACATTGAGCCCGATCCTGCCCCGGGTGTGGTGGGTATCGGCCACATCGACGACCTGTGGGCTCCCGCCGGTGCGGGGAACGCACCAGCTCTCCGGCGGCATGTACCGGCACCTCGTCATCGCCATCGCGGTCACGGACGAAGTCCCCCGGCCCTTCGCGCGGGGCCGGGGGACTCGGGTCCTGGCGCGGGTCAGGAGGCGTCCTCGCCCCCGTACCGGCGCTCGAACTTGGCGACCTGCCCCTCCGAGTCGACGACGCGCGCCTTCCCGGTGAAGAAGGGGTGGCTCTCGGCGGAGATCTCCACGTCGATGACGGGGTAGCTGTTGCCGTCGTCCCAGTCGATCGTCTGCTCGCTCGACGCGGTGGACCGGGTCAGAAAGGCGTAGCCCGCCGAACGGTCACGGAAGACGACGGGACGGTAGGAAGGGTGCTTGTCCTGCTGCATACCTGCTCCTGGGGACGTACGGGGTCGGCGCGGGGCGGTCCTGACCAGCCTGGCGAACCGGCACGTCCCGCGCGATCGGACGCGTCCGTACGGGGGCGCGGGCGGGCGTGGGTAAGCCCCGTCATTGGTCGGATCCGTAGCCGACACGCCCGGCACGGGCGGGCATGCGAGGGCGGACCGACCGCACGTGATGCCGACACCTGCGGGCCTCCGCGCTCAGCGCCCGGCCGCCTCCAGCGCGTCGGCCACGAGCGTCAGGAACTGTGCGTGGGCCCGTGCGCTGCACACCGGCTCCGGGTTCCACGGCACCACCCGGGCGGCCTCCTCGATCGCCGACCAGTCCGGGTTCGTCCGCAGCTCGCCGAGCGGTGTGGCGTTGACCCGGACATCGGCGAGGACCACCGCGGGGCGCAGGGCCGCCGCTTGCGCCCAGCCGACCGTGGACCAGTTCGCGCCGGGCCCCTCGGCCGGCTCCACGATGTCCACGCCGAGCTCGGCCAGCGCACGCAGCTCGGGCCACATCCGGGGGCGGGCGAGGTGCGTCTGCTCCTGCCCGGCCGGGGAGAGGGCGACGAACCGGGGTCCGGCCCCGGCGGCGAGGAGCGTGCGCAGCCGGTGCCGCGCGGCGTCCAGGTCCGCTGTCGCCACTTCGGGCTCCTCGGCACCGAGCGAGCGGGCGAGCTGGGCGAACCGGTCCCCGATCTCGGTGAGGCCGCGCGCCTGCCCCACGTCGATGACGACGACCGGGACGTGCTCCTCCAGGTGCTTGGCGGTCTCGGCGGCAAGCCCGTAGACATGTCCGCCGCCGTAGCTGACCGCCACGACGAGGTCCGGCTCACCGCTCAGCAGCGTGTCCACGTCCAGGGTGCTGCCCGCGCCGAGGTAGCCGACCTCGGTGGTGGGAAGCGAACCGGTCTTCGCCGTGTCCGGTACGGTCCGGTCGTCGTGGTCGGAGCCGAATATCGCGCTCGGGCGTATCCCGTGGTCCCACAGGGTCGCCCCGGCCTGGACATAGGCCAGCACCCGCGCCGGGCGCCGCCCGGCCGTCGACAACTGCCCTCGATCGTCGGAGAACTGCCATACGGTCCGCTCGCTCACGTCACACGCTCCTCGCCACCGGTCGCAGCACCCCGCTTTCCGGGGTCCTGCACCAGTACCTGCCCATCGAACTCCCGTGACACCCCAACCATCGGACCGGTCGGCAGGATGGCGCGAAGCCACCGCACACGGCCGGGCCGACGGCTCGGGGCGCGCCCGGCCGACCGGTGTCCGCGGCCCGTTCCGATGGTCCGGAAGGTGGCGCGCCGGGTGATGCGCTCAGTGGTCGTCGAGGTGGCGGGGCGCGGTCGGCGGGTGCGGTGCGCACCTGCTCAACTCCGGTAGTTTCGCGGCCGTCCGGTCGTCGGCCGGCAGACACGAGACCAGGGTGACTCCCGGCGCGTCGACCACCGCCAGCTTCACGTAGTCGAACGTCAGCCGTCCCAGCCGGGGATGGTCGAACGTGCGGCGTGCGGGGCGGAATTCGGCGACATCGTGCGTCTCCCACCAGCTGCGGAACTCATCGCTCTCCCGGTACAGACCGGCGGTCAGCCGCTCGAACGCCGGGTCGCCGGTGTGCCGGTCCGCACCGGCCCGGTACTGCTCCAGCAACGCCCGCGCCTGTCCCGGCCAGTCGACCAGGAGCGTACGGATCCTGGGGTGCGTGAACACCAGGCGCAGAAGGTTGTGTTCGGACACGCTGCCGTCGGCCGGGTCTCCGATGAGACCGGTCTCGGCCCGGTTCCGGGCCAGCAGGTCCCAGTTGGGCGCGAGCAGATACGCCGGGTGCGGGTCGAGCGCGTCCACCAGGCGCCGCAACGCCCGCCCGTCGAAGTCCCCGCCGGTGGACCGGGGCAGCGTATGGCCCGCGAGGTCGAACAGGTGCCGGGTCTCGGCCGGGGACAGCCGCAGCACCCCGGCCAGGCTGTGCAGCACCTGGCGGCTCACGGTGATGTCCCTGGCCTGTTCGAGCCAGGTGTACCAGGTGACGCTCACCCCCGAGAGGACGGCGACCTCCTCGCGGCGCAGGCCGGGGGTACGCCGGCGCGGACCGGCCGGGATCCCGGCGTCGGCGGGCTGTACCCGGTCCCTGCGCGTGCGGAGGAACTCCGCCAGGACCCGGCGCCGTGCCTCGTCCGTCATGCCCCGCTCCCCGTCCCGCCGACCGGCCGCCCTGCGGTCCCGCCGTGCACACTACCGCTCGTCCTCGCCCTTCCCAGGGTGGTACTACGGCCACCAGCATGATCCGCCCCTGTCACGCCGTCCGGGCCCGGCCCAGGATCGGGACCATGACCCGCACCCGGCCGCCCGCCGATCCCGCTCGCCCCGCCACCGCCACCGCCACCGCCGAAGCCTCGGCGCCGACCGGACCGACCCCCTGGCGCGCCCTCTCCATCGTCCTCGTCGGCGTCTTCATGGCCGTGCTCGACACCTTCATCGTGCTCGTGGCGGCGCCAACCGTCCAGGAAGACCTCCATGCCTCGGATGCCGAGGTCCAGTTCGTCCTGGCCGGCTATCAGCTCACCTACGCGATGGCCCTGATCACCGGGGCCCGGCTGGGTGACCGGTTCGGCCGCAGGCGGTGCTTCCTCCTCGGCATGACCGTGTTCACGCTGGCCTCCGCGGCATGTGCCGCCGCCCCCGGTCCCGACGGGCTGATCGCGGCCCGGCTCGTCCAGGGAGTCGGCGCCGCCGTGATGTTCCCGCAGGTGTTCGCCATGATCCAGGTGCTTCTGCCGCCGGAGCTGCGTGCCGGCGCCTTCGGTGTCCTGGGCGCCGTCATCGGCACCGCCGGGGTCGCGGGCCAGGTGCTCGGCGGTCTGCTCGTCTCCGCCGACCTCTTCGGTATGTCCTGGCGCCCGGTCTTCTGGGTCAACGTCCCCGTCGGTCTGGTCACGCTGGCGCTGGCGGTGTTCCTGGTGCCCGAGTCACGCACCGCCGAGAAGCGTCGGCTGGATCTGGCCGGGATGGCCGTACTGACCCTGGCTCTCGCCCTGCTCGTCGTCCCGCTCATCGAGGGCCGGGAGGCGGGCTGGCCGTCCTGGACCTGGTTCAGCCTGGCCGCCGGGGTGTTCGCGCTGCCGGTCTTCGCGGCCGTGGAGCGCCGGGTCGAGGCGCGCGGCGGCTCGCCGCTGCTGCGGCTGGGCCTGCTGCGCTCACGTGCGTTCGCCGTCGGGATGGTCCTGGTTCTGCTGGCGTACTCCGGCATCAACTCCTTCTTCCTTGTCCTGTCCGTCACGCTGCAGGACGGCCTCGGTCTGGACGCCCTGGGCGCGGGGGTGTTCTATCTGCCGTTCGCCGTCGCCTTCTTCGCCGGCAGCCTCGCCGCCGGACGCATGGCGCGGCACGGACGGCGTCTGCTCCGGGCCGGGGCGCTCGTCCTCGCCCTCGGCCACGCGGCCTCCCTGGCCGTCGTGGTCCGGGCCGGGGACTCGCTGTCGGCCTGGCACCTCGCCGTACCGCTGCTGCTGACCGGCCTGGGCAACGGCGTACTGGTCACCCCGCTGCTGAACGCGGTGCTCTCGCGCGTCCGCCCGGCCGAGATCGGCATGGCCTCGGGCGTGCTGTCCACCGGGCAGCAGATCGGCGGTTCGGTCGGGGTGGCCGTCCTCGGCGTGATCTTCTACGGCTCGCTGGGCGAGGGCGTCCACCGGGGTGTCGCGGCCTACGGGCACGCGCTGGCCGCGGCCCTGGTCCTCGACCTGGCGTCGGCCGTCGCCGTCGTGGCCCTGCTGCGCCTGCTCCCGCATCCGGCGGCTCCCCGCCGCTGAGCCGCGCTCCGGCACCGGGGCACGGCCTTTCAGGCGGTCCCGGTACCGGGTTCGACACCGAGTCCCGTGAGAAACGCCGCCGCGGCCGGGGTGGGGCGGAAGCGGCTCCAGACCAGGCGCTCCGTACGGGCGGGGGCGTCACGGACGGGCAGTACACGGACGCCGGTCAGCTCCGCCGCGAAGGCGGTCGGCAGCATGGCGATGCCGAGCCCGCTGCGGACCAGCCGGACGATGAAGTCGGTGCCGTTGACCTCGAACGCCACCTCGCGGGTGAGACCCCTCGCCGCGAACGCCTCCTCCGACTGGGCCCGTGCCGCGGTGCCGTCGGGGTAGTCGACGAACAACTCCTGCGCCAGCCGGTCCAGGCCCACTTCCTCCTGCCCTGCCAGGGGGTGGGTGGGCGCCACGACGGCGACCAGTTCACCCGTGGCGAGCAGGTGATCGCTCACGCCCTTCGGCCGGTAGCCGGGCAGCACCCCCAGGAACGCCACGTCGAGCGCCCCGTCCCGCACCTCCTGGACGAGGTCCTTGCTCGCCCCTTCCCGCAGGACGATGCGCACCTTCGGGTAGCGCAGGTGGAACACCCGCAGCGCGGCCGGGATATCGACCGCGGAAACGGTCGGGATGACCCCCACCGCGAGCCGCCCGCTGACCTCCCCCGCGGTCGCCGCGACTTCGGCGCGGGCCCGCTCCGCCGCCTCCAACGCCTGCCGTGCCTCCGGCAGGAACACCTCGCCCGCCGCGGTGAGCCGTACCTGACGGCTGGTGCGGTCGAAGAGCCGGGCCCCCAGCTCCTTCTCCAGCCGGGCGATCTGATGGCTCAACGCGGACTGGACGACCAGGCACCGCTTCGCGGCGCGCGTGAAGCTGCCCAGTTCCGCCACCGCGACGACGTACCGCATCTGCTGAAGTTCCATCCATCCATCGTGAACCACGATCGATGGAATGAAAAACATGTGTTGGACTCATGGATGGGTGATCCCGGACGCTGGGGCACATGGCTCACTCCACTCACGAAACCCGCAGCCGGGCCGTGCCCCGCGTCTCGGTGCCCGAACCGCCGTCGCTCGGACGCGGTCTGGTTCTGCTGATGGCTCTCGCCGCCGCCCTCTCCTGCGCCGGGAACTACTTCGCGCAGCCGCTCCTCGACATCATCGAGGTGAATCTGCACATCGGCGTCACCGCGGCGGGGCTGATCGTGACCGCTGCCCAGGCGGGGTACGCGCTGGGGCTGATCCTGCTCGTCCCGCTCGGGGACGTCCTGGACCGACGACGGCTCGCCGTGGGCCTGTTCGCCCTGACCGCGTTCTTCCTCCTGGCGACGGCCGCGGCTCCCACCGGCCCGTTGCTGATCGCGGGCACCCTGCTGACCGCGCTGACCTCCGTCGGGGCCCAGGTCGTGGTGCCGTTCGCGGCGACCCTGGCGGCTCCGGCCGAGCGCGGCCGGATCGTCGGCGTCGTCATGTCCGGCGTACTGCTCGGCGGGCTGTTCGGACGGCTGGCCGCCGGGGCGCTGTCCGAGCTCGGCGGCTGGCGGACCGTATACTGGGTGAACGCGCTGCTCATGGCCGTGATGGCGATACTGCTGCACCGCTGTCTCCCCCGGCTGCCCAGTCCGGACGGCACGGCCACGATCCCGTACACCGGGCTGCTGCGCTCCACGCTGGCCCTGCTGCGGCAGGAGCCCCTGCTCCGTCGGCGGGCGGCCATCGGCGCGTTCTCCATGGCCTCCTACAGCGTGCAGCTGACCGCGCTGACGTTCCTGCTGACCCGGCCGCCCTTCCGCTGGAACGCGGCCGCCATCGGGCTCTTCGGCCTGGTGGGCGTGATCGGGGTGGTGGGCATGAACATCGCGGCCCGCCTCGGCGACCGCGGCCGGGTGCAGGCCGTGTCGGGAACGGCGGCCGCGCTCCTGACGCTCGCCTGGCTGCCGCTGCTGGCCGGTGAGTCCTCGCTGCTGTGGCTGACGGTCGGAGTGATCCTGCTGAACATCGCCCAGCAGGCGGGACTCAACAGCAGCCAGAACGTGATCTACGCGCTCCGCCCGGAGGCCCGCAACCGGATCAACTCCGCGTTCATGACCCTCTTCTTCATGGGCGGGGCGGCCGGAGCCGCGCTCGCCTCGGTGGTCTGGTCGCGGGCGGGCTGGAGCGGCATCTGTCTCCTGGGCGGCGCGCTCGCCGCGGGCAGCCTGGTGCTGTGGATCCTGGAGCGGGTGCGGACGACCCCCGCCGCACGTCCCGGGACCGGCGCCGTCAGTCGTTGACGGTGGTCAGCAGCACCACGGAGTCCTCCAGGGCCAGCAGACCGTGCCGCTCCTGCGGGATCGGCTGGAGGCCGCCGGCGCTCACCTCCACATCGCCGGAGGCCGCCGTGAGCCGGACCCTGCCGCGGAGCACCTGGAGGGAGGCCGCGGCCGGGGCGTTGTGCTCGTCGAGGGCGGAACCCGAGGTGAGGGCGATGACGGTCTGTCTCAGGGGTTCCTCGTGCAGCAGGCGGTGGGCGCTGCGGCCGTGCGCGGAGGCTCGGGCCGCGGTCAGATGCTCGTCGGCGAGGGCATTCAGATCGTCCATGTGCCCACTCTGCCGCAGGGCCCGGCCCCTCGCGATCCTGCCGCGGCCCGGCGGGCGGACCAGCCGCCCGGACGGACGCCCCGCCGCAGCCGGGCCTCGGTGGTCCGGGGCGCGGGGCCGGCCGCCACGTGGGCGCGGGTGGCCGCCCCGCCGTCTCTCCCCGGGCGGATCTCCGCCCAGGGCGGTGGAGCGGGTCAGCCGTTCGCCGTCCACCGGTATCTGACGTCCGGTTCCTTCTCCTCGTTGCGGCCGCCGTCGTCGAACCCGATCGCGGTGAACCCGTGCCGCTCGTAGAAGGCGCGGGCGTCCGTGTTGCGCTGGAAGACGTACAGCGTGAGCTCGTCGCCCGCGAGCTCACGCACGTGGGCCAGGAGCAGTGAGCCGATGCCCCGGCGCCGTGCGTCGGGGCGCAGATAGAGGTGTTCCAGCTCGGTTCCGTCGAGGGAGGCGAAGCCCAGGGGTTCCCCGGTGCCGGTCTCGGCGATCCGCACCGTCGTTCCGGGCAGCACGACATGGGTCATCCAGGCCAATGTGTCCTCGTCGCTGTGCACCTTCGGCAGATACGGCATGGACGCGGCGCGCGAGGCGAGGAAGAGCCTGGTCAGCGGTCCGGCGTCCGCGGCGGTGGCCTCGCGCAGCAGTACCCGGCTGTCCGGCGCGGAATCGTTCGGTGCCATCTCGTCTCCCCTGGTCCGGCCAAAATCCCGCCGCTTCGGTGAACTGTTCGTGATCGTGGACGAACCTATGCCGGGACCTGTCGGATCCACCAGCGGGATTCGGGCACCAGTCCGGGCGGGGCAGTCGCGGTGCGGTGCGGGCCACCCGCGAAAATGTGGCGGGGGAAGACCGAACGACCGACCGATACGGAGGAGTGGCAGATGCCGCACGAACGAGCTGGACAGCCGGCCCGGCCGGAGGATCTCATCGATGTGGCCCGGCTGGTGACGGCGTATTACACGCTGCACCCGGACCCGGCCGAGCCCGACCAGCGGGTGGCGTTCGGCACCTCCGGTCATCGCGGGTCGTCCACGGCCACCGCGTTCAACGAGGACCACATCGCCGCCACCAGCCAGGCGATCTGCGAGTACCGGGCGCGGCAGGGCACGGACGGCCCGCTCTTCCTCGGTGCCGACACCCATGCGCTGTCGGAGCCGGCCCGCATCACCGCCGTCGAGGTGTTCGCCGCCAATGACGTGACCGTGCTCGTCGATCCGGCCGACGGCTACACCCCGACCCCGGCGGTCTCGCACGCCGTCCTCGGCCACAACCGGGGCCGGAAGGGGCACCTCGCCGACGGTGTGGTGGTCACCCCGTCCCACAACCCGCCCGGCGACGGCGGGTTCAAGTACAACCCGCCGAACGGCGGCCCCGCCGGGTCCGATGCCACCGGCTGGATCCAGGAGCGGGCCAACGAGATCGTCGCGGGCGGGATGAAGGACGTGCGCCGGCTGCCGTACGCCCGCGCACGGGCGGCCTCGACCACCGGGACGTACGACTTCCTCGGCAGTTACGTGTCCGACCTGCCGTCGGTGCTCGACCTGGACGCGATCCGGACGGCCGGGGTGCGGATCGGCGCCGACCCGTTGGGCGGCGCGTCGGTCGCGTACTGGGGCCGGATCGCCGAACAGCACCGGCTCGACCTGACGGTGGTCAATCCGCTGACCGACCCCACCTGGCGGTTCATGACGCTGGACTGGGACGGAAAGATCCGGATGGACTGCTCGTCGCCGTACGCGATGGCCTCGCTGATCGGGCAGCGCGACCGGTACCGGATCGCGACCGGGAACGACGCCGACGCCGACCGGCACGGCATCGTGACACCGGACGCCGGGCTGATGAACCCGAACCACTACCTCGCCGTCGCCATCGACTATCTGTACGCGCACCGCGAGCAGTGGCCGGCCTCCGCGGGCGTCGGCAAGACGCTGGTCTCGTCGGGGATGATCGACCGGGTCGCCGCCGGCCTCGGCCGTGAACTGGTGGAAGTGCCGGTCGGCTTCAAGTGGTTCGTGGACGGACTGCTCGACGGCTCGCTCGGGTTCGGCGGCGAGGAGTCCGCCGGGGCCTCGTTCCTGCGCCGTGACGGATCGGTGTGGACGACCGACAAGGACGGCATCCTTCTGGCGCTGCTCGCCTCGGAGATCCTCGCGGTGACGGGCGCCTCCCCGTCCGAGCGCTACGCGGCGCTCACCGCCCGGTTCGGAGAGCCGGCGTACGCCCGGATCGACGCGCCCGCCGACCGCGAGCAGAAGGCCGTGCTCGCGCGGCTCTCCCCCGAGCAGGTCACCGCCGACACCCTGGCCGGTGAACCGGTCACGGCGGTGCTGACCGAGGCGCCCGGCAATGGCGCACCGATCGGCGGCATCAAGGTGACCACCGAGAACGCCTGGTTCGCCGCCCGCCCCTCGGGCACCGAGGACGTGTACAAGATCTACGCGGAGTCGTTCCTGGGCGCCGACCACCTCGGCCGGGTGCAGGAGGAGGCCAGGGCCGTGGTCTCCGCGGCCCTGGAGGCCTGAGCAAGGCCGGGGCGGCCTCCGGGCCGCCCCGGCAAACCGCGCGGGATCAGCGCACGACGTCCACGAAGACCGGGTTGGTGTAGAACCAGGTGTCCAGCCACGGGTTGCCCCGGCCCGGCTCGTGCGGCAGCGGGCCGTGCGGGTCGATCGCCGCGCCGAGGAAACCCTTGCCGTGCCGCTTGCCGTCGCTGCCGCGCAGCCGCAGGTAGAACGGCTCGTCCGCGCGGCCGACCGGGATGCGCAGGGTGTACGTGCCCCGGCGGCCCGACACGTCGGCGGTGTGGGCGAGCCGGGTGTCGGGCGCACGCCAGTCGTCGCGGTCGGCGGCCGGGCCGCGGACCGCGCCGCGGATGACGTCGACGTGCTCCAGGCGGGGCAGCACACCGTAGGGGTTGCGGCGGGACGCGGCGGTCACCGTGACGGTGAGGGTGAGCCGCTCGCCGCGCCGGGCGCGCAGCCGGCCGCCGAGGGTGGCGCTGTTGCCGTGCTCGCCGCGCACCTTGACGTCGATGCCGTCGATGAGATGACCGTGGTCGACCCAGACCCGGCCTGCCCGCAGGCCCTCCATCACGTTCCGGTAGCCGTACCGGGTGACGCCGACGTGCGTACGGCTGAACTGGCCGGGCCAGAAGTCGCCACCGGGCTGCGGTTCGGTGGTGTTGTACGGGTCGGGGAGGTGGCCGGTGTTGTCGAAGTCCCGGCCGGGCGGCCAGTCGCCGTTGACCCAGGTGTCCTGGGCCACGCGGTGGACATCGGAGTTGGAGGTGATCGTGAAGAGCTTGCCCTCCGCCAGCATCGCGTCCCACAGGCCGCCGACGGTCGCGGTGGCCCAGTCGAACCCGCCGTAGGTGACGTAGGCCTCGCGCGGGTAGCCGGGCCAGGAGTCGGCGGACGGTGAATTGCTGTACTCGCCCCGGACGTTGGTGTCCGGGTGCCAGCCCGGGATCGCTCCGGCCTGGGCACCCGGGGCGCCCTCCATGCCGATCATGATCTCGGGGGCGGCGTCGCGCCAGCCGCGCATCTCGTGCGGGGAGTCGATGCCGAGGCGCATGGGGTGGTTGGCGAGGACGAGCACGTCGTCGACGTACCGGGTGCGGCGCTGTTCGGCCAGCCACTTGAGGGCCTTGACCGCGTGCGCCTCGTTGCGCGGGGTGTCGGGGTGCGTCGGGGCACCGGCCGTGTAGCCGAGCAGCTTGCCGTCGAAGGCCTCCTCGAAGCGGGTGAGGAGGTCGACCTCGTGCCGTCCGGGCGGCGAGAAGACGGTGCAGTGCTCCGCCCCGGGGATGTACCACTCCAGCCCCTGGAAGATCAGCATGCGCTTGTTGTCGGCGCGGGCCTTGAGGATCTCCCGGTGCTCCTGCGCGGCACCGAACTCGGCGTGGCCGATGTTGCTGTGCTCGGTGAAGACCATCCAGTCGAGACCGAACTTCTGCCCTGCCGAGGCGAGTTGGGAGAAGGTGTACTTGGCGTCGTGGCTGTACACGGAGTGGTTGTGATGGTCGCCGACCAGATAGACCAGGTCCGGGGCGTGCCCGTGGCCATGCCCGTGGCCGTGTCCGTGGGGGCGGCCTCCCCGGCTGTCGGCCAGCGCGGGCAGCGGCAGCGAGGCGGCGGCGAAGGCCGCGCCGAACAGGCCCGCGCGGCGCATCAGTCCTCGGCGGCTGAGGCCCTGCGGGTCGAGCGACTCCGCGGGGACCTGGGGGTCGGCCCATTCGGGTACGGGGTGGGACATGACGCGTCGTTCTCCTTCGTGCGGGGCGGCGACGTTCCCGGGCCGGAGCGTGGGGCCGCCACCAGGAGGATTGCTTGATTCCGGAACCATTCGGTGAACCCGGGGCGACGTGCGGGCGTCGCGCCCGTGGCACACCGACGTCGATCGCACCCACCAGGCGGACGGCGGCCCGGCCGCCGCCGCGACGACGTGATTCCCGACCCGGTCCGTACGGTTCGGCGCCGTGCCGTTGCACCCGGCGGACAACAGTGGTTGGCTGAACAACAGAAGATATGAATCGGGGTTCAGATCATCATGGCCTACCGACCCACCGCCCGTACGGAGGCGACCCGGCTCGCCCACCGTGAACGGCTCCTCGACGCCGCGCGGCAGCTGCTCGCCGAGGGCGGATACCCGGCGGCCAGCATCTCCGCGCTCGCCCGGCGGGCCGGTGTCGCCACCGGCAGCGTCTACAACCACTTCGCCTCCAAGCAGGAGCTCCTCGCCGCGGTCTTCCGGCATGTCGCGGGCCACGAGCTCGGCGCGGTACGGGAGGCGGTGCGGGCGCGGAGCGGTGTCACCGAGCAGCTGCGCGCGCTCGTCGAGGTCTTCTCGTACCGGGCGCTGCGCAGCCCCCGTACGGCCTGGGCGCTGCTGGCCGAGCCGGTCGACCCGCTCGTCGAGGAGGAGCGGCTCACCTACCGGCGTGGCTACCACGCCCTGGCCGAGACGGTCATCGTCGCCGGGATCTCCACCGGAGAACTCCCCCCGCAGAACGCCCAGTTGTCGGCCGCGGCCGTGATCGGCGCGGTCGGCGAGGCGCTGCTCGGCCCGCTCTCGCCGGTCGGTGCGCGGGCCGACCCGGGACCGGTCGTGGAGAGCATCACCGCGCTGTGCCTCAGAGCGGTCGGAGCCAAGGACGCCTGAACACGCGCCGCCCGACCCTCCGCACCGCCTCCCCCGCCAACCCGACCGCCGACCGCCGATCAAGGACAGGATCACCGCCATGACCGTCACCCAGCACCGGACCGACCCGCGGCCCGGAGCCCCCGCACCGCACCCCACCCACGAGGTCACCAACCAGGCACCGCCCCGGAAGGACCTCGACGAGTACGGCACCAACCTCCCGCTCGCCGAGGCCGTCCGCACCTTCGGCGCGGGCTGGCACGAACCGGAGCTGCACGAGATCGGCGCCCTGGTCGGTTCCGAGCACTTCCGGACCGCCACGGAGCTCGCCCACACCTCGCCGCCCGTGCTGCGCACCCACGACCGGTACGGCAACCGCGTCGACGAGATCGACTTCCACCCCGCGTACCACGAGATCATCGGCGCGGCCGTCGCTCACGGCACGCACACCGCGGGCTGGGCCGACCCGAAGCCCGGGGCGGCGGTGGCACGGGCGGCGTCCTTCATGCTGTTCGCCCAGATCGAGCCCGGCCACGCCTGCCCGATGTCCATGTCGCATGCCGTGGTCCCGGTCCTCCAGCGCGACCCGGACGTGGGCCGGGACTGGCTGCCGGGGCTGTTCAGCCGCGCGTACGACCCCCGGCTGATCGCCCCGGGGGAGAAGTCCGGGCTCACCTTCGGCATGGGGATGACGGAGAAACAGGGCGGCTCCGACGTACGCGCCAACACCACGCGGGCCGTGCCCCTGGCCTCCGGCCCCGGGGGCCGGGCCCATCTGCTGACCGGCCACAAGTGGTTCTTCTCCGCCCCGCAGTCGGACGCCTTCCTGGTGCTGGCCCAGGCCGAGGCCGGACTCACCTGTTTCCTCGTGCCGCGGGTTCTGGCCGACGGCACCCGCAACACCGTCCGCATCCAGCGGCTGAAGAACAAGCTCGGCAACAAGTCGAACGCCTCCTCCGAGGTGGAGTTCGACGGCACCTGGGCGGTACGGGTCGGCGAGCCCGGCCGAGGTGTGCCGACCATCATCGAGATGGTCAACCACACCCGGCTCGACTGCGTGCTCGGCACCACGGCCGGCATGCGCCAGTCGGTCTCGGAGGCGATCTGGCACGCACAGCACCGCAGCGCCTTCGGCGCCCGGCTGGTCGATCAGCCGGCCATGACGGCGGTCCTCGCCGACCTGGCGCTGGAGACGGAGGCCGCGACCTGGACCTCGCTGCGGCTGGCCCACGCGTACGAGAGCGGCAGCGGCGAGTCCGAGGAGATGTTCCGCAGGCTCGCCACCGCGGTGTCCAAATACTGGATCTGCAAGCGCGGCCCGCACCACGCCTACGAGGCGCTGGAATGCCTGGGCGGCAACGGCTACACGGAGGACTGGCCGCTGGCTCGCCGCTACCGCGAGCAGCCGG
The DNA here is from genome assembly GCF_900091725.1 of Streptomyces sp. DvalAA-43. Classification (GTDB taxonomy): domain Bacteria; phylum Actinomycetota; class Actinomycetes; order Streptomycetales; family Streptomycetaceae; genus Streptomyces; species Streptomyces pulveraceus. The sequence continues at coordinate 79,711 of NZ_FMBW01000039.1, forward strand.
TGATGGCGGTGTGGGAGGGGTCCGGCAACGTCATCGCCCTCGATGTACTGCGGGGCATCGGACGAACGCCGCGGTCGCTGGACGCCTTCTGGGCCGAGCTGGAGATCACGGCCGGTGCCAGCTCCGTCCTGGACGCCCATGTCCGCCGGGTACGCCGGGAGCTCACCGAGGACCTGCGCGACCCGCTCGCGGCGCAGACCCGGGCCCGAGCGTCGGTCGAGGGCATGGCGCTGGCCCTCCAGGCCTCGCTGATGCTCCGGCACGCTCCGGCGGCATCGGCAGAGGCGTTCGTGACGGCCCGGCTCGGCGAGGGCCGTGGCCACCAGTACGGCATCCTGCCGCGCGGCACCGACGCCGCGGCCATCGTGGCCCGGCACTCCGGCACCGGCGGCTGAGAGCCTGTCGGGTGACCTCCGATGCCCCGGGGTGCGCGGGCGGGCGTGACCGCCGCGTCGCCCGTCAGGTTGGCTCCATGGAGTCGAGACCCCGCACCCTGTGGCTGCGTACCGAGCCCCTCCACGCGGTGATCTACTTCGACGAGGAGTGCCGGGGCATCGGCAGGTCCATCGGTCTCAAGGGCTTCTGGATGGGATACTTCGCCACCCGTACGGCCCCGATGGGACGGATCGGGCCCGAGGCCGCCACCGCCGCCCTGGGCGTCTTCGCACCGGGGATGGTGGCCCGGACACTGCCCGACGCGTGGCGGGTCGTCACCCCCGAGAGGCTCATCGAGCTGCGCGCCCGGCTCGCCGCCGGGGCGCTGCGCCGCATTGTTCCCGGAATCGACTCGCCGGCCGGACGGCCCGTCCCGCCGCTCACCGCGATGGTGGCGGACGCGTCGCCGCTCGCCCGCCCGCTGTTCGCCGCGAACCGCCCGCTGTGCGACCGCACCGACCCGGTGGAGAGCCTGTGGCAACTCACCACCGCACTGCGGGAATTCCGGGGCGACGCGCATGTCGCGGCGCTCGCGGACCACGGTCTCGACGCGCCCGAGGCGCTGGTGCTCGCCGCCGCCACGGACCGGGTCCCGCGCGAGGGCATCCGGCTCGACCGGGGCTGGAGCGGGGCGGAGTGGGCGGACGCCGAGGAACGGCTGCGCTCGCGCGGCCTGATCGACGCGGAGTCGGCCGCCACCCCGCGCGGTCACCGGGAACGGGAGCTCGTCGAGGACACCACCGACCGGCTGGCCGCCCGGCTGCTGCGCCCCCTCGCCGAGAGCGCGGCGGACGAGCTGCTCGCCGCCCTGGAGCTGTCGGCCCGGCAGGTGCTGGGCGCGAAACTGCTGCCGTTCCCCAACCCGATCGGGCTGCCCCGGCCGCTCCGATCCGGACAAGGGACCCCGGACCCGAGGGTTCACATGCAACGCGTCCTTACCCGGCCCGCCGTCCTCGCCGGTCTGCTCGGCACACCTGGACCGTCACGGATTCCGGGCGCCGGGCGAGCGGCACCACCGAGCACACCGCCGCGAAGGCGCACCAGGTCGAGACGGACTCCAGGCGCCACAGCGCAGACGGCGGCACCGGCGGCGGCCAGCACCCCGAGCCGCCCAGCACCCGGTCCCCGGACAGGAGCAGGGCGCCGATCGTGGCCAGGAGATACCCGGCGACCAGTGTGCGGAGCGGGGAAGGTCGATGGCATGACCGAGGGTGTGGCCGCGGACCTCGGCGGTCACCGGACGGGTCGCCAGACAGTACGCGAGCGGGACGGCGGTCGCGATTCCGGCCGCGACGGGGAACGGCAGGCGGCGCCGGGCGTCCGGCGGTGCGGCGCACAGCACGCCGAGCGGTACCCACAACGGCAGCAGCGGCAGGGCGATGACGGCCCAGGCGAGTGTGGCGGGTCCCGTGCCGCCGCCCGAGCGCCAGATCACGGACTCGATGATCTGGTGGGCACCGAGCAGCAGCGGCAGGGCCGCGAGCGGCGGATCACGCGCCCGGCGCACCCGCGCGACACACACCGCCCCGATGGCGGCGATGCCCGTGCCGGCGACGAGGTCGGCGGTCGCACTCCAGGACATGTGTCCCCCGTGGGCCCGGCAGCACGCCACCGGCATCGGTCACTTCGGTACGCCACGCCACGGCTCCGGCGACGGTCATCGGAGATGACACGTGCGGCACGCTCCGCCGCAGCGGCAGCCGCTCCGGCACCTCCGGGCGAGCAGCACGGCCAGGGCGGCGAGCGCGAGCGCCGCGACGGCCGCCACGACGCGCCCGGTCACCGCTCCGCCCGCCGCGCGCAGCAGATCGATCGGTTCGGCCCCGTCCGCCGACGCGGTGCCGGGCGCGGTGTCCGCCGCGTCGCCGGTGGCGGACGGGGCCGTCGCGGAGGGCTGTCCGGCCGACAGCCGTCGCGCGAGACAGTCGGCGAACCGGCCGACGATTCCGTCGCTCACCTCGCTCATGACGCCGCGGCCGAACTGGGCCGGCCGCCCGGTGACGGCGAGGTCGGTGGTCACCGAGACGGTCGTCCCGCCGTCGTCGGCGGTCAGCGCGGCGGTCACCGTCGCGCTCGCCGTGCCCTGGCCCCGTACTTCGTTGCCCCGGGCGGACAGGACCATGCGGTGGGCGGCGTCGTCCTTCTCCAGGAAGGTCGCCGTGCCCCGGTACGTCACGGTGATCGGTCCCACCCGCACCTTCACGGAGCCCTTGACGGTGTCGCCGTCGAACTCCTCCACGGTCGCGCCCGGCATGCACTGCGCGACGTCCTCGATGTCGAGCAGTGCCCGCCAGGCCTCGTCGACCGGGACCGGCACGGTGAATGCGTTCTGCAGTTGCATGGGTCCGCTCCTCACACCTCGGGACTGTCACGGACATCGGGGGCACGGGGTACGCGCGGGCGGCCGGATCCGGGCCGCGCGCGGTGGATCGCCCCGGCCGTGTCCGTGAGCGGGCTGCCCGTGCCGCCCCAGCGCAGGGCCACGATCTCCGCGGCGATGGAGACGGCCACCTCCTCGGGGGTGCGTGCCCCGAGGTCGAGGCCGATGGGGGATCTCAGCCTCGCCAGCTCCGCTTCGCCGAGGCCCGTCCCGCGCAGCCGTTCCATGCGCTCCTGGTGGGTCCGGCGGCTGCCCATCACACCGATGTACGCGGCCGGGGTGCGCAGCGCCACCTCCAGCAGCGGGACATCGAACTTGGGGTCGTGGGTGAGTACGCACAGCACGGTCCGCCCATCGGTCTGCGTACCGCGCAGATACCGGTGCGGCCAGTCGACGACGACCTCCGCGCCGTCGGGGAAGCGGCGGGGGTCGGCGAAGGCGGGACGGGCGTCGCAGACGGTGACCCGGTATCCGAGGAACGCGCCGATCCGGGCCACCGCCGCCGCGAAGTCGATCGCGCCGAAGACCAGCATCCGGGGCGGCGGGGCGAACGACTGGAGGAACACGGCGACGTCGTCCTCGCGCCGTTCGCCGCTGGGGCCGTAGTGCCGCAGCCCCGTTGCCCCCTGGGCGAGTTCACCGCGCGCGTCGGCGGTCACGGCGGCGTCGAGGCCGCTCGCGCCCAGCGAACCCGCGACGCGGTCCGGCCGGACCGCGAGGGCCGCGCCGCGCGGTGCGGGTCCGTCGGTCACGGTGGCGACCACCACCGGGCTGTGCCCGGCGACCGCCGCGGCGGCCTCGCCGAAGGCGGGGTCGTCCGCCGCCGTCACCGGACGCACCAGGAGGGTGATCTCACCGCCACAGGTGAGTCCGACGGCGAAGGCGTCCTCGTCGCTGTATCCGAAGGTCTCCAGACGGGCCCGGCCGGTCTCCACGACCTCCTTGGCCAGTTCGAAGACCGCACCCTCGACGCAGCCGCCGGAGACACTGCCCACGACCTCGTCGTCCGGGCCCACGGCCATCGCCGCGCCGGGGCCGCGCGGCGCGCTGCGGCTGACCGCGACGACGGTGGCGAGCCCGAACGGCCGCCCCTCGGCGTACCAGCGGCCGAGCACCGGCAGGATCTCACGCATCGGACGCCTCCCCTCTCACCACGGCGGCCAGATGTTCCAGGGCTGCCAGGCTGTGGCCCTCGACGAAGGCGTCGACGTGCGGCAGCGCCGCCGCCATGCCCGCCGCGAGGGGTGCGTAACCGGGGTGCGCCTTGCGGGGGTTGGCCCAGACCACGCGGTGCGCCAGCCGGTGCAGTCGGCGCATCTGGGCGGCGAGCAGTGCGGGGTCGGCGCGTTCCCAGCCGTCGGAGAGGACGACCACCACCGCTCCCCGGGCGCAGGAGCGCTGCCCCCAGCGGTCGAGGAAGGCGCGCAGCATCTCGCCGAGCCGGGTGCCGCCGCTGCGGTCGGGTACGGCGGCGGCGACGGCGGCCAGGGCCGTGTCCGGATCCCGGTGTGCCATCTCGCGGGTGACCCGGGTCAGCCGGGTGCCGATCGTGAAGACCTCGGTGGGGGTCCGGGCCGCCGGACCGTGCCTCGCGGCGTGCGCGAAGCGCAGCAGGGCGTCCGCGTACGGGTCCATGGAGCCGCTCACATCCAGCAGCAGCACCACCCGGCGCGGCTTGGCGACGGGGGCGTGGTGGCGCAGCCGGGCGGGCTCGCCGCCGTGCCGAAGGAGCTCGCGCACGGTGCGCCGGGGGTCCATGGTGCCGCGTCGGGCCGGGTGCGTCCTGGCGGTGCGCCGGGGCTCGCCGCTCAGCGCGAACGCGGCCAGCAGCCGCCGTAGTTGGGCGCGTTCGGCGGCGGTCAGCGCGGCCAGGTCGCGGTGGCGCAGCACCTCGTCCGGGCTCGCCGGGGCCGCCGCGGGCGGTGTCCGGTCGTCGCCGGGTGTGTCGGGGGCGTACGGGATGCCGGACCCGGTGGCCGCCGGGCGCGGTCGTGGCTCCGGACGGGCCGTGGGCCGGGGCGGGGGATGCGGTCGCGGGTCGCGGTCGAAGCAGGCGGCGAACACGCGGTCGTACCGTTCCAGGTCGTCCGGGCTGCCGCACAGGGTGAGCCGGCCCGCCCAGTACACATCGGAGCGCCGTGCGGGGTCCAGCTGGGCGAGTGCGCCCAGGAAGGTCTGGGTGCGGTCGGGGCCGGTGGCCACACCGGCCGCGCGCAGCGCCCGGGTGAGTCCGACGGCCACGGCGGTGGCGTCGATGGCGGGTGCGGTGGGCACGGTCACACTCCCCTCGCGGCGAGGACGGCGGACAGGTCGAGGGAGCGGGCGTGGTCCGCGTCCTCGTGGTACTTCAGCACCGAGCCGAGTGTGGCGAAGGCGAGTTCGGCGTCCAGTTCGGTGGCGCCGAGCGCGTCCAGGGCCTCGGCCCAGTCGATGGTCTCGGCCACTCCGGGCGGTTTGACCAGGTTCTCGGTGCGCAGCCGCTGCACCACCGCGGTGACCTGTGCGGCGAGCCGGGCGGTCACCTGGGGCTGCCGTCCGCGGACGATCGCGAGTTCGCGGTCGAAGTCCGGATGGTCGAACCAGTGGTAGAGGCAGCGCCGTTTCAGCGCGTCGTGGACCTCCCTGGTCCGGTTGGAGGTCAGGACGACCACGGGCGGCGACTGGGCGCGCAGGGTGCCCAGTTCGGGGACCGTGACCGTGTAGTCGGAGAGGAGCTCCAGCAGGAACGCCTCGAACTCGTCGTCCGCCCGGTCGACTTCGTCGACGAGAAGGACCGAGGGCTGGGTCTCCACCGCCCGCAGCAGCGGGCGTGCGACGAGGAAGCGTCTGCTGTACAGCTCGTTCTCCAGCCGGTCCGCCCCGGCAACCCCGGCGGCTTCGGCGGCCCGCAGATGGAGCAGCTGGCGCGGGAAGTCCCAGTCGTACAGGGCCTGGGAGGCATCGATGCCCTCGTAGCACTGGAGACGGATCAGGGGCGCGTCGAGAACGTCCGCCAGGGCGGGGGCGAGCGCGGTCTTGCCGACGCCCGCGTCGCCCTCGCAGAAGAGCGGCCGGTGCAGCCGGAGAGCCAGGAAGCAGGCGATGGCGAGCCCCTCGTCGACGAGGTAGCCCGTCGCCTCCAGCCGGGCGCGCAGCTCGGCCGGTCCGCCCTGCGGCCCGGCCGTTGCGCTCGCCCCGGCCGCCGGTCCGGTCACCTTCGCCCCGTCCCGGCCGCGGCCAGTACGGCGCGCCGGGTCAGTACCCGGGCGAGGTGTGCGCGGTACGCGGGTGTGGCCGACAGGTCGGAGGCGGGGCGGGTGCCCTCCGCCGCCGCCTCGGCGGCGTGCGCCACCGCGTCCGGGCCGGCCCCGGCACCGGCGAGCGCCGCCTCGGTGGCGCTGGCGCGCAGGGGTGTGGTGCCCATGTTGGTCAGTCCGATGCGGGCCTCGGCGACGCGGCCGTCGTCGCGCCGTACGAGTGCGGCGACGCCGACGACCGCCCAGCCCTGGGCGACCCGGCTGAACTTCTCGTAGTGGAAGCCCCAGCCGTCGGTCCTCGGCACCCGGATCTCCACCAGTACCTCGTCCTCGGCCAGGGCCGTTCGCAGGTAGTCGAGGAAGAACTCGCGGGCCGGGAGGGTGCGCCTGCCCCGCGGTCCCACGGCCACCATCTCGCCGTCCAGGGCGAGCAGTACCGCGGGGAGGTCACCGGCCGGGTCGGCGTGCGAGAGCGAGCCGCCGAGTGTGCCGCGGTGCCGTACGGCGGGGTCGGCGACGGTCTCGGTGGCGGCGGCCAGCAGCCCGGCGTGGCGGCGCACCAGGGGGTCGTGGATGACGTCGTGGTGGGTCGTCATGGCCCCGATGACGAGCGATCCGGTGGCGGGGTCCTCGCGGACGCCGCGCAGTTCCGGGATCCTGCCGAGGTCGACGAGGAGTTCGGGGAAGGCGAGGCGCAGGCGGAGGATGGGGATCAGGCTCTGTCCGCCCGCCAGGACCTTGGCGTCCTCGCCGCCGTCGTGCAGGGTGCGTACCGCCTCGTCGAGGGTGTCGGGCCGTGCGTAGTCGAATGCGGCGGGAATCATGTGGCCGCCTCCTTCGCCCGTGCGTCCGTGACGGCCTGCCAGATGCGCAGCGGGGTGCACGGCATGGTCACGTCGCGCACGCCGAGCGGCCGCAGTGCGTCGGCCACGGCGTTGACGACGGCCGGGGTGGAGGCGATGGTCCCGGCCTCGCCGACCCCCTTGACGCCGAGCGCGTTCGAGGTGGCCGGGGTCTCGGTGCGGTCGGTGACGAAGTCCGGCAGGTCCGGCGCGGCGGGCACCAGGTAGTCCGCCATCGTTCCGGAGACCAGGTTGCCCTCGGTGTCGTACACCGCCTCCTCGTAGAGCGCCTGCGCGATGCCCTGGGCGAGACCGCCGTGGATCTGGCCCTGGACGATCATCGGGTTGATCACCTTCCCGACGTCGTCGACGCAGACGTAGCTGCGGATCCGGGCCCGTCCGGTCTCGGTGTCGACCTCGATCGCGCACAGGTGCGTGCCGTGCGGGAACGAGAAGGTGTCCGGGTCGACCAGATGCCCGGCGTTGATCGTCGGTTCCATTCCGTCGGGCAGGTCGTGGGCGGAGAACGTCGCGAAGGCCACGTCCTGGATGGTCTTCGTCGCCTCGGGCGATCCCTTCACCGAGAAGGTCCCGGCGGAGAACTCCAGGTCGGCCTCGTTCGCCTCCAGCAGGTGCGCGGCGACCCTGCGGGCCTTGGCCACCACCTTCAGCGCGGCGTGGTGCACGGCCAGTCCGCCCACCACCAGCGAACGCGAACCGTAGGTGTCCATGCCCTGCGGGACCGCTCTGGTGTCGCCGTGCACGACCTCGATGTCGTCGAACGGCACCCCGAGCACATCGGCGGCGATCTGGCTCCAGCAGGTGGCATGGCCCTGTCCGTGCGGGCTGGTCCCGGTGGTGACCTCGACCTTTCCGGTGGGCAGCATGCGGATGGTGGCGGCCTCCCAGCCGCCGGCGGTGTAGCGCAGATCGCGCAGTACGCGACTGGGCGCGAGGCCGCACATCTCGGTGAAGGTGGAGATGCCGATCCCGAGCCGCACCGGGTCCTCGCGCGCGGTGCGTGCGCGCTGCTCGGCGCGCAGGTCGTCGTAGCCGAAGAGGGCGAGCGCCCGGTCGGTGGCCGCCTCGTAGTTGCCGCTGTCGTAGCTGAGCCCGGCGACGGAGGTGTACGGGAGCTCCTCGTGGCGGATCCAGTTGCGGCGGCGCAGCTCGACGGGGTCCAGGCCGAGTTCGGCCGCGAGTTCGTCCATGGTCCGCTCGATCGCGAAGGTCGCCTCGGGGCGCCCGGCGCCCCGGTAGGCGTCGGTCGGCGTCCTGGTGGTGAAGACTCCGGTGCACCGGAAGGTGTACGCGTTCATCTTGTAGATCCCCGGGTACATGAACGCGCCGAGCAGGGGGATGCCGGGGGTGATCAGCATCAGGTAGGCGCCCATGTCGGCGAGGAGGTCGACGCTCAGGCCGAGGATCCCGCCGTCCTTCGTCGCGGCGATCTCGATGTCCTGGATCTGGCCGCGGCCGTGGTGGGTGGCCTGGTAGCCCTCGGAGCGGGACTCGGTCCATTTGACGGCCCTGCCGAGCCGTCTGGCCAGGGCGAGGGCGACGGCCTCCTCCCCGTACACCTGGAGCTTGGATCCGAAGCCGCCGCCGACGTCCGGGGCGATCACCCGCAGCCGTTGTTCGGGGATCCTGGTGACCATGGACAGGATGACCCGGGCCACGTGCGGGACCTGGGTCGAGGAGTACAGGGTGTACTCCTCGGACGCGGTCGGCGGGGTGGCGACCACGGCTCGGGGCTCCATGGCGTTGGGGATGAGGCGTTGCTGGGTGTAGCGGCGGCGGAGCACGACATCGGCGCGGGCCTTCTGCGCCGCGTAGTCCCCCGTGACCAGCGGCCAGGTGTAGCAGCGGTTGGTGCCCCGGCCGGTGTGGACGAGCGGGGCACCGTCGGCCAGCGCTTCCTCCAGGCCGAGCACCGGTGGCAGGGGTGTGTAGTCGACCTCCACGGCCTCCAGCGCGTCCGCGGCGGCGTACCGCCCCCGGGCGACGACCAGGGCGACGGGCTCTCCGGCGTACCGCACCTCGTCGACGGCGACGGCCGGGTGGTCGGGCATGACGATGTCCTCGGTCACCGGCCACACGCAGGGCAGGGGGCCCAGCTCGTCGGCCAGGTCGCGTCCGGTGAGGGCGGCGACCACTCCCGGCCGTTCCAGCGCGGGCGACACGTCGACGCGGTCGATCCGGGCGTGGGCCATGGGGCTGCGCAGGATCGCCAGGTGCAGCAGGCCCGGCACGGTGATGTTGTCGGTCCAGGTGGTACGGCCGGTGACGAGCCGTGCGTCCTCCTTGCGGGTCCGGGAGCGGCCGACCTCGGAGCGCGGCTTCCCGGTGGTGGCCGGGGCGGTCATGTCCGCGCCTCCTGCCCGGCGGTGGCCGGGGCCCCCTCGGGCCGCCCGTCCGGCCGGCCTGCGCCCGCGGGCCGGGGGGCGGGGGCCCGGCGGCGGCGTTCCTCGGCGGCGGCCGCCAGGACGGCGCGCACGATGTTCTGGTAGCCGGTGCAGCGGCAGAGGTTGCCCTCCAGCCCGTGGCGGATCTCCTCGGGCGTGGGATCGGGGTTCTCCCCCAGGAGGTCGCGGGCGGCCATGATCATGCCGGGGGTGCAGTAGCCGCACTGCAGTGCGTGCTGCTCGTGGAACGCGGTCTGCAGGGGGGTCCACGCACCGTCGGAGGCGAGTCCCTGGACGGTCGTCACCTCACCGCCGTCGGCCTGGACGGCCAGGACGTTGCAGCTCTTGACGCTGTCGCCGTCGAGTTCGACGGTGCATGCCCCGCAGTTGGAGGTGTCGCAGCCGACCGGGGTGCCGGTGAGGCCCAGGTGGTCCCTGAGGTAGTGGATCAGCAGCAGCCGGGGTTCGACCTCGTCCTCGTACCGTGTGCCGTCCACCGTCATCGAGATGTGGGTCATCTGCGCTCCCGGGGATCAGGCCGTGGTGTCCGACCATGCGTAGGGCGGGGCCACGGGGCCGCTCGCGGGTCCGGCGCCGACGGTTTCGAGTTCCTGGTCGGCGGCCTTCATCAGCTGTGCGGCGACGTCCTTCATGGCCCGGCTCGCCGCGAGCTCGTCGCCGATGACGGGTACGTCCACGTCCTGCGGATTGCAACGGGCGACCCCGTGTCCGGTGAGCCGCGCGGTGCCGGTGTCCAGCACCGCCTCCGCCCTGGTCGTCCCGTCGTCCTCGGTCAGACCGAGGCGGAGTTCCCACTCCAGCGTGCGGGTCATCGCGCACCTCCTGCGGCCGCGTCCGGTCGCGTCGCGCCGCCTCGACGCGGTCCTGCCACCAGGATCCACCCGCCCGGGAGGGTTCGCGCGTTCCGGCGTCCTGCGGGGATCACCCCGCCGGGACTCGCCCTGCGGGGATCACACCGCCGAAATAGGATGCGGGGTGTCGAATTCCACCGAAGGCGGGCGCCGGACGGCCGTCGCCCCGGGATCCGATCCGTCGGCATCCCGGCCGGCGCCGCGGCAGGCCCTGTGGTGCGCCGCGCGGACGAACGCAGTGCGGAGCGGCCCATGAACCGGCGTCGTCCACCCCGTTCGGCGAGCGCCGAGGAGTTGCTCACCACGCTGCAGCAGCTCACCTCCCGGGCGCGCCGCGAGGTGGAGCTCCATCAGGCGCGGGTGGAGCTGGCCGAGGTGCTCCAGCGCGAGATGCTCCCCGCGGCGCTGCCCGCCCGCCCCGGGCTCCAGACCGCCGCCCGGTACACACCGGCCCGCAGCGGTCTCGACATCGGCGGCGACTGGTACGACGGTTTCGTGCTGCCGGACGGTGCGCTGGCCTTCGCCATCGGCGACGTGCAGGGACACGATGTCGAGGCCGCCGCGTTCATGGGCCAGATCCGCATCGCGATGCGGGCGATCGCCGCCACCACCACGGACCCCGGCGAGGTCCTGGCCCGCACCAACGACCTGCTGGTCTCGGTGGGCTCCGGTCTCTTCGCGACCTGTACGTTCGTCCGCCTCGACCCGGACTCGCGGGAGCTGCACAGCGCCCGCGCCGGGCATGTCGCCGCGGTGTGGGCCACGGCCGACGGCCGTTGCGGGGTGACCAGTGACGAGGGTGGGCTGCCGCTGGGGATCCAGGCGGGCGAGCGCTACCCGGTCACCCGGCGGCGGCTGACGGCCCCGGGCGCTTTCGTCCTGGTCACGGACGGGGTGGTCGAGGGTCCTTCGTTCCCGATCGACCGGGGTCTGGACGCGGTGACCCGGCTGGTGCTCGCGCGGGTCGGCGCCGGCGCCGGCGAGCTGGCCGACGCGGTGCTGCGGGCGGCGGAACAGACCGGGCACCAGGACGACGCCGCCGTCCTGGTGGTGCGCCACGGTGCCGCCCCCGGCCGGGACAGGTAGCCGGACCGCCGAACGGCCCCCAGGCGTGTCACACAGCCGCCACCCGTCCGGGCGGTGTCTGATGAGATGTGTGATCCGCAGCGAGAGAACCAGACGTACGGCCGTGGCCGTACTGCGTGTCCTGGCCGTCACCGCTGCCTACTACGCGGCCGGAGGGCTCGGCCTCATCCGGGAGGTGTCCGTCCACGGCGCGGTCGTCACCCCGCTCTGGCCCCCGACGGGCATCGCGCTGGGCGCCCTGATCTATCTGGGCCTCGGCGCCTGGCCCGGCATCGCGCTGGGCTCCTTGCTCGTCGTCGCCACGCTCAGCGGCTCGGTCACGCCCTCCACCTTCGTCGTCGTGGCGGGCAACACCGCGGCCCCCGTCTGCTCCTACCTCATACTGCGCAGGGCCGGTTTCCGCAGGGAGCTGGACCGGCTGCGCGACGGGGTCGTGCTGGTCTTCCTCGGCGCGCTGGCGGGGATGGTCATCAGCGCGACCGTGGGCACCGGCATGCTGCTGCTGGACGGCAAACTGCCCGTGAGCGGGTTCTGGCCGGTCTGGGCGGCCTGGTGGTCCGGGGACGCGATGGGCGTGCTCGTGGTCACTCCGCTGCTGCTCGTGCTGCGCAGGCTGCGGATGCCGCGGGCCACCGACCGGTGGGTCGAGGCGAGCGCCCTGCTGATCGTCTCCGTCGTGGTCGCGCTGGTGGCCACCCGGAGCCCGATGGCCATGATCTATCTGGTGTTCCCGCTGCTCATCTGGGCGGCTCTGCGTTTCCAGCTGGCGGGAACCGCGCCCTGCGCCTTTCTGGTGTCGGTCCTGGCCGCGATCGCGGGAACGGAGGGGGTGGGGCCGTTCCACGGCCAGACGATCCTCCATGTGATGGTCCACCTCACCGTGCTCAACGGCTGCGTGGCCCTGACCGCGCTGCTGCTCGCGGCGGTCGTGACCGAGCAGAGCAATATCCGGCGCAGGATCGAGCGCGCCTGCGAGGAGCTGGCCGAAGTGGTGGATCACCTGGCGCCGGGACGGGCCGCGGCGGCGTGGCCCTCCCCGCCCGAGGACGGACTCGACACCACCTGAGCACCACGCTCCCCTCGTACCCCCACCGCCGACGGAGGTCCGGTCCGTACCGCACACCGCAGCGAAACGATCCGGCCAACGGCGGCACTCCGGGACCGCTCACTCGTTTGTTGGCCGGGGAAGGTCTCCCGACACCGTGTCGTCACGGACGAACCTGGTGGACGGCCCGCGCAGTTGTCGGCGCAGATGTCCGTACACAACCCGATTCAGGTGCACTCCACATGCCAACACCCAGTCAGAGACCGAGAGTTCAGGCACGGAACGGGACAAGATCCGAGCCACTGCGCATGTCTGAACTTCACCAGAACTCCAGCGAAATGGCACGTGTGTGGATATCGTGCACCGAGCGAGGGCGCATCCGTCAGTCCATGAGATCGGCGGATGCGCCCCGTTTGTGACGATGCGACTGTGACTGGGGGGTTCATGGGGCATGTCGAGCTACCCGATTCGGACAGATCAACCCGCGTGGGACTGGCGGGGGCACCGCGTCCCCGGTCTGTTGCGGACCGGCCTCGCAGCAACGAACTCGACGCATCGTGGAGGGCGCCGACCGCACCGCGCGAACACCGCGCACCGGCCGCCGCGCAGCGAAGAACGACCCGGTGGATACCCGGCCTCGTCGGCGCCGAGCTCCTCGGCCTCGGGATACCGGCCTGGCTCGTCCTGCGCCCCGACGGCCAGTCCCGGACCGCGGTGGCGGCGGCCGTGGCCGCACTGGCGTGGGCCGCGCTGCGGGCCGTACGCGGCCGCTACGCGGACCGGCCCCCCGGCGGGCCCTCGGGCGCGCTGAGCACGGTCGGCGACTGGCTGCTGCTCATCGGCGCGCTCGCCGTGCTGCACACCGCCACAGGCGATCCGGCCGATCCCGCGAGGGCGGTCGTGGCCCTCCTACCGGCCCTGCCGGCGGGCATCGTGGCGCAGGCCCTGCGGCGGCTCCCCTGGCCGGGGCGCCGGCGGCGGGCCGTCCGGCGGGTGCTGGTGGTCGGCGAGGCTCCGGGCGTGGACCGCGCCGTCCGGGTGCTCGCCTCGCGTGCGGACCATCCGTACGCGGTCGTGGCCGCAGTCCCGGTGGGGACCACGCCGCTGGAGTGCGGAGTGCCGGTGCCCGGCCGGCTCGCACCGGCACCGGCCCACGACGACGTGTCGACCGTGCTGGGCGGCGCCTTCGCCCAGGACGCGGACCTGGCCCTGGTCGTCCCCGGGCCGCAGCTCTCCGAGGAGCGGCTGTGCCGGCTCTCCTGGGGGCTGCACGACAACGGGCTCCCGCTGTCCGTGCTGTCGGACCTCTCGGGCATCGCGGCCGAGCGGGTGCGGCCCACCGCCGCGGCCGGGCTCACCCTCCTCCACATCGCGCCACCTCTGCGCCGGGGCCCGCAACCGGCCCTCAAAGCCGTCCTGGACCGCGTCGGCGCCACCCTCGGCCTGCTGACTCTGGCTCCCCTGCTGATCCTGATAGGCACCGCCGTGCGACTCGGGTCCGCCGGACCGGTGTTCCACCGCCAGGTCCGTCAAGGGCAGCACAATCGGCCATTCACGATGTGGAAGTTCCGCACCATGGTGGCCGACGCCGAGAGCCACAAGCACCGCCTCGTCAAGGCGAACGAGCTCGACGGCCCGATGTTCAAGATGCGCCGCGATCCCCGGGTGACCGGAATCGGCCGTCTGCTGCGCCGGACCTCGCTCGACGAGCTTCCGCAACTCCTCAATGTGCTCCGTGGCGACATGTCGCTGGTCGGCCCACGCCCTCCGCTGCCGGAGGAGGTGTCCCGCTACGACGAGCGCGAGCTCCGGCGGCTCGCGGTGAAACCGGGGCTGACCGGCCTGTGGCAGGTCAGTGGCCGCTCGGACCTGTCCTGGCAGGAGACCGTCTCGCTCGATCTGTGGTATGTCGACAACTGGTCGGTGGCCACGGACATGGGACTCATGGCCCGTACGCTGCGCGCCGTCACCGACGGCCGCGGGGCGTACTGAGAGCGGCGGCCGTCGATGCGAGGCGCGCCGGACCACCGGCCCCGCTCAGACCTGTTCGGTCCGCCGCTCCAGCCACCACGCGTAGGTCTGGGCGATCCCGTCACGCAGCGGGATCCGCGGGGTGAAGCCGAGAGCGGTGAGCCGGGAGACGTCGAGCAGCTTGCGCGGGGTGCCGTCGGGCTTGCCGGTGTCCCATTCGACGGTTCCTCGAAATCCCGTCACTTCTCGTACTGTGGACGCGAGTTCACGGATCGTCAGGTCTGTCCCGCAGCCGATGTTGACGGGTTCCTCGCCGTCGTAGCGCTCCAGCAGCAGGAGGCACGCGGCAGCCAGATCGTCGACGTGCAGGAACTCCCGTCGCGGGTTCCCCGAGCCCCAGAGCGTGACCGAGGGCGCGCCGTCCCGGCTCGCCTCGTGGAAGCGGCGGATCAGCGCGGGCAGGACGTGCGAGGTCTCCGGGTCGAAATTGTCGCCCGGGCCGTAGAGGTTGGTGGGCATGGCGCTGATGTACGAGGCGCCGTACTGCCGGCGGTAGGACCGGGTCTGCACGATTCCGGCGATCTTGGCCAGCGCGTACGCCTCATTGGTCGGCTCCAGCGGGCCGGTGAGCAAGGCGCTCTCGGGAATCGGCTGTGGTGCGAGCCGGGGGTAGATGCAGGACGAGCCGAGGAAGAGCAACCGCTCGACCCCGGCCGCGTGCGCCCCGGCGACCACACTCAGCTGGATGCGCAGATTGTCCTCCAGGAACTGCACCGGATACGTGGTGTTGGCCATGATCCCGCCCACCTTCGCGGCGGCCAGCACCACGGCGTCCGGACGGACCTCGCGGAGGAACACCTCGGTCCGCGTGGCATCGCGCAGATCGAGCCGGTCGCGATCGCGGGTGATCACCTCGTGCCCGTCCGCGGCAAGTCGGCCCACCAGCGCGGAGCCGACCAGGCCGCGGTGGCCCGCGACGAAGACGCGCGCGCCGGACCGAAGGAGGGGGCGGACGGATTCCTGGGCCGGGCCGGGGAGATCAGTCGTCATGGGCCGGATTCTGCCAGCACCCGCACCCCGTGGTGATGTCTTGCCGCAGATCGCTCGATCCAGGTGATTCGGCGGGAATCATTCGGTGCGGAACCACAGCCACTCAGGTGACCAAAGGAAGGGGGAGTCGTGGCGAAGACCGCGCTCATCACCGGCGTGACCGGACAGGACGGTTCGTACCTGTCCGAGCTGCTGCTCGACAAGGGGTACACGGTCCATGGACTGATACGCCGTTCGTCGAGCTTCAACACCGAGCGCATAGACCACATCTACCAGGGGCCGGAGGAGGAGCACCGTACGTTCCTGCTGCACCATGCCGACCTCGCCGACGGTGTCGCGCTGGTGAACCTGCTGCGCGACATCCGGCCGGACGAGGTCTACAACCTGGGCGCGCAGTCGCATGTCCGCGTCTCGTTCGACGCCCCGCTGTACACGGGTGACATCACCGGCCTCGGCACCGTCCGGCTGCTGGAGGCGGTCCGCGCGAGCGGGATCGACACGCGCATCTACCAGGCGTCGTCGTCCGAGATGTTCGGCGCCACCCCGCCGCCGCAGAACGAGACGACCCCGTTCCACCCGCGGAGCCCGTACAGCGTCGCCAAGGTCTACTCGTACTGGTCCACCGTCAACTACCGTGAGGCGTACGGCATGTTCGCGGTGAACGGGATTCTCTTCAACCATGAGTCCCCGCGCCGCGGCGAGACCTTCGTGACCCGGAAGATCACGCGTGGGGTGGCCAGGATCAAGGCGGGTCTGCAGACCCGTCTCCACCTGGGCAATCTGGACGCCGTACGCGACTGGGGGTACGCCCCCGAGTACGTCGAGGCGATGTGGCGGATGCTCCAGTGCGACGAACCGGACGACTATGTGGTGGCCACCGGCGAGGGTGTCAGTGTCCGGCAGTTCCTGGAGTACGCCTTCGCGCACGCGGGTCTGGACTGGCGCGAGCACGTCCGCCACGACACCAAGTACGAACGCCCCAGCGAGGTGGACGCCCTGATCGGGGATGCCACCAAGGCCGAGGAACTGCTCGGCTGGAAACCGGTCGTGCGGTCGCGGGAGCTCGCCAGGATCATGGTCGAGGCGGACATCCGCCAGCTGTCCGACCAACTCGCCGGAGCGGCCGTGCGGGTGGACCGATGAGACCGCCCGGCACCACGACGACCATCCACTCCACCGCAAGACCGGTGGAGCCGGGCGCAGCGGCCGGACGGCCGCGGCCCGTTCTCACCTTCGGAGCTGAATGATGAACGGAACCACGGGGCGCGGACGCTCCGGACGCGGCCGGGTACGTGCCGCCGCCACCGCGCTCTGTCTGCTCGCCGGAGCGCTGACCGTCGCCGCGTCCGGGGGCTCCCCGGCCACGGCTCTCACCCCGCCGGTCTCCCTGACCGCGGACGACCTCACCACCTGGCAGACCAACGGGATCGTCTGGGCGATGGCCGGGGCGGACGACGGTGTCGTCTACGCGGGCGGCACCTTCTCCACCGTCCGGCCGCCGGGCGCGGCACCCGGCACCTCGGAGCAGTCGGCGGTCAACTTCGCCGCCTTCGACGCCGCGACGGGTGCGCCGACCGGTTGCAGCCTGTCGTTCACCGTCTCCTCCGGCACGGCGACCGTACGGGCCCTGGCACTCTCGCCGGACCAGAAGACCCTGTACGTCGGAGGGCAGTTCGGTTCGGTGAGCGGAGTGGGGGTGAGCAATTTCGCCGCGATCGACACGGCCACCTGCACCCCGCGCAAGGACTTCAAGGTCTCCGTCACCGCGACGGTCCGGGCGCTCGCCGTCACCGCGGACACCGTGTACCTGGGCGGTGACTTCAACTCGGTGGCCGGAGAGACCAGGAACAAGTTCGCCGCCGTCACCACGGAAGCCGTACTCAAGCCGTGGAAGGCCAACACGGACGAGGTGGGCCGAGCCGTCGAGCTGACGCCCGACGGCAAGCACGTACTGATCGGCGGTGACTTCTTCACGGTCAACGGCACCACCTCGCACGCGCTGGCGGTCGTGGACGCCACGACCGGGGCGGTGGCCAAGAGCTATCCGGCCGGGTTCATCCCCGACACCTCCACGGTGCAGGACCTGGCCACGGACGCCACCGGCTTCTACACCGCCAACGAGGGCACCGGAGGGGGTGTCTTCGACGGCCGGATCGCGCTGAACCTGAGCAACTTCGAGCAGCGCTGGCGGGACACCTGTCTCGGCGCCACCCAGGCCGTCCAGGTGTACAACGGCGTGCTGTACAGCGGGAGTCACGCCCATGACTGCGCCACCATGGGCGAGTTCCCCGACCAGCCGCGCAAGCATCTGCTGGCCCAGTCCGTGGACGATCCCAAGCTGCTTCCCTGGTTCCCGGACACCAACGACGGGATCGGGGAGCCGGTCGGGCCGCGGGTGATGGCCCAGACCGACAAGGGCGGCCACCACTACCTGTGGGTCGGCGGGGAGTTCACCACCGTCAACGGCGCCGCCCAGCAGGGCCTGACCCGGTTCGCCGACGGGCCCGACACCGGGGCTCCCTGGGTGCCCAACGTCAGCCTGTCCACCGTCGCCGCGGGCAAGGTGGAGGTCAACTGGCAGGCGAGCTTCGACACGGACGACGGTGACCTCACCTACCGGGTCTACCGGGACGGCGCGAGCACCCCGGTGTACACCACGACGGCTCGTTCGGTGTTCTGGGACCGGCCGCAGCTGAGGTGGACCGACACGGATGTGGCCCCGGGCGAGACCCACTCGTACCGGATCAGCGCGAGCGACGGCACCAACACCAGCGCCAAGTCGCCCGCCGTCTCCGCGACCGTGGCGTCCGCGGCCGCGAAGTACCCGGCCAAGGTTCTCGCGGACGGCGCGTCGCTCTACTGGCGCTACGACGACACCGCGACCTTCGCGGGAGACACCGGCAGCGGGCGGGACAACGGCTTCACGCGCAACTCCCCCACCCGGCAGCTGACCCCGGCGGCCGTGGCGGGCCCCTCGACCGCGATCGGGTTCAACGGCTCGAACCAGTACGTCTACAGCAACAAGCGCCATCCGCAGCCGGCCAAGTTCTCGATGGAGACCTGGATCAGGACGACGACCACCAAGGGCGGGAAGATCATCGGCTTCGGCAGCCTGGCCATGCAGAACAGCACCCAGTACGACAAGCATGTGTACATGCGCGACGACGGGCGGCTGGTCTTCGGGGTGAAGAGCGGCAGCCTCCGGACCATCACCACACCCGCCGCCTACAACAACGGCGCCTGGCATCATGTCGTGGCCACACAGGGCTCCGGCGGGATGGCGTTGTACGTCGACGGGACGCTCCGCGCCTCGACCACCCTGTACACCGGCAACGAGAAGTACGACGGGTACTGGCGCGTGGGCGGGGACAACCTGAAGGGCTGGCCGGACAGGCCGACGAGCGACTTCTTCGCCGGGCAGATCGACGAGACCGCCGTCTACCCGACCGCGCTGAGCAGCACGCAGGTCAGTGCCCACTACGCGCTGAGGACGGCTGGATGAGATTCCCGTTCCGGGCCGGCGCCGCCGTCGTCGCACTGACGGCGGCGCTTGCAGCCTGCGGCTCCTCCCCGGACGGTCACCGGGGGGCGAGCGGCTCCGGACCGTCGGCGGCGCGGGTCCCGCTCACCGCTCCGTCTGCCGGGCCCGGCACCACCGCGCCCGATGACCCGCCGGCCACGCGCACGAGCGAGCCGCCGAAGGTCCCCTCCGACGAACTCACCCCGGCGACGGGCTCGTTCACCCGGAAGCAGAAGGAGTATCTGGTGGACCGGGTGCCCGAGGGCATGGATCCGGCGGCCGTGCTCCAGTCCGGTCAGGAGACCTGTGACCGGCTGCGGTTCCTGGTGAAGGCCGACCGGGACGTGGCGGTCGGGGCGATCGTGACCGGTGAGATCGCCGACGCGGAACCGGCGATCGAGCACCTCTGCCCCCACCACGGCGACCTGCTGCGGGAGGCCGCCCTGGGATACGCGGACGGCACGCACAAGGGCGGGCGGATCCGGCCGGGCCGCTACCACGACGTCTCCCCCACCGAGAACTGCACCTGGCAGATCGCCGGGGCGGACGGCAGGACCCTGGTCTCCGGCTCCGCGTCCGGCGGGAAGCGGGCCGTGATCACCGTCCCGCCGCAGGCCCGCGCCTTCACCTCCACAGGCTGCTACGCCTGGCTTCCCGAAGGAGACCTCGGATGAGCAAGCTGCCGATAGCCGTGGTGATCCCCACGAAGAACGAGGGGCTCAACATCGCCGAGGCGGTGAAGTCGGTGCTCGGCCATTTCGAGGCGGTCGTGGTCGTCGACTCGCACAGCACGGACGACACCGTGAAGATCGCCGAGGACTGCGGGGCCGAGGTGATCACGTACACCTGGGACGGCGGTCATCCGCGCAAGAAGCAGTGGTGTCTGGACCAGGTCCGCACGGACCTGGACTGGATTCTGCTGCTCGACGGGGACGAGCGGATCGGTTCCGGCCTGCTGGCCGAACTGCGTCGGCTCTTCGCCGACCCGGATGCGCCGAAGCCCGCGGCGTACGACATTCCGCTCGGGTACTGGTTCTCCGGGCGGCGGCTGCGGCACGGCTACACCATCCGCAAGCGGTCGCTGACCGACCGCACCCGATGCCGCTACCCGGAGGTGGGCGATCTCGACGCGCCGGGAATCGGTGAGGTCGAGGGCCACTACCAGCCGGTCGCCGAGTCGGTCGGTTCGCTGCGCAATCCGATCGAGCACCAGGATCTCGACCCGGTCACCGCCTGGTTCGAGCGGCACAACCGCTACTCGGACTGGGAGGCCTGGCTGGAGCACCATCCCGAGGTCAAGGAGCAGGTGCGGAGGGTGAAGTCGCGCCAGGGGCAGCTGTTCCACAAGGCGCCGTTCAAGCCCCTGGTGTCGTTCGCCTACATGTATGTGTACCGGCGGGGATTCCTCGACGGCCGGGCGGGATTCGACTTCGCGCTGGCGATGAGTTTCTACCGCTGGCAGATCGCCCTCAAGTCCCGTGAGGCGAGGAGCGTCTGACCCGGCGGCCGCTCCGGCGGACCACGTCCTCGTAGGTCCGCCGGAGGGTCGCGGTCACGGCGTCGATGGTGAAGTCCTCGTTGACCAGGGCCCAGGCGGCCCTGCCCGCACGGGCGTTGGCCTCCGGTTCGAGGAGTTCCAGGACGGCGGCGGCGACCTTGAGCGCGTTCTTCCCGTCCTCGCCGACCCGGCTGTCGATCACCCGGCCCGCGCCCGCGCGTGCCACATCGGGACCGAGCCCGCAGGTGCGGGTGATGACCACGGGGGTGCCGACCGACATCGCTTCGAGGACGGACACGCCGAGGGGCTCCTCGATCGACGGCAGTACGTACACATCGGCCCGCCGCCCCGCCGCCAGGACCTCTTCGTGGCCGAGCGGCCCCACATGGTCGAGCGAGCCCAGCACCCCCAGCTCACGGGCGAGTCCGAGGGTGGCGGGCAGTGCTCCGGTGTCGGGACCGGCGAGCACGAAGCGGGCGTCCGGGTGCTCGGCCAGGACCGCCGGCATCGCGGCGACGAAGTCCTCCGGGCGCTTGCGTTTCTGGATCCGGGCGAGGAAGAGGACCGTGGGCGGCCGCCCCGGCTCCCTGGCGGGCTTGATCTCCTGCGGGTGCACGCCGTTGACCAGCCGTACGGTGCGGGTCGGCTCCACCGGTGCGGCGACGGCGTTCACCTCGCGGCGTTCCGTCTCGGTGAGGTGCAGTACGGCATCGGCCCCGCGCAGCACCCTGCGCACGCCCAGCAGGTCGGTCAGCCGGGCGACCCGGTTCTCGGTGGGGTCCACCATCCCGTGGGTCTGGACGACCAGGGGCGTGCCGGAGGCCAGGGCGAGCAGCGCTGCGGGCAGGGTCACCAGGTCGCGCATCAGATGGACGTGGACGAGGTCGGCGCCGCGCATCATGCGGTGCGCGGCGAGCAGGAGCGCGCCGGAGGTGATGCCGCTGACCTCGAAGGCGGGGAGCAGATGGCGGGCCCGGAAGAGATGGGCCGGCACTCCCTCGACCTCGCGCGGGAGCGGGCCCTCGAAGCCGTCGCCGAGCGCCATGATCCGGGCGTCGTCGCCCCCGGCCCGCTGGGCCTTCGACAGGTTGAGCGCCACCCTGGTCGGGCCGCCGAACGCATGGTCCGGGGTGTGCAGTGTGACGATGTGCAGGATCTTCACCAGGGTTCCCCTCGACCTCGGCCGGCCCTCGACAGACTAGTCATCCAAACACCCCAAGTGGGTTGATTCGTTAGAGTGTTCACAGGTCCACGGAGACGGGGAACACATGACGTCCGTGCACGAGGCGGCACCGTCCGCGCCCGTACCGGAGCACGGCCCACGAGAGCCCGTCCACGCACCGGCGAAGCCCATGTCGTGGGCGATGCTCTCGCGCGCCCTGGCCGTGCCGCTGATCCTCGCCCTGGTCTGCTTCCTGCCCGCGGTGGTGGCCGCTCAGCCGGGCGCGGGCGTCCGGGACACCGCGTACTGGCTCCAGCTCGTGCTGACCTGTTATGCGGGGGCCCGGCTCGCGACCATGATCCTGTCCACCCGGCGGCGTCTGCTCCAGGGCGTCTTCTGGATGTTCGTGTACATCGCGATGGGGGTGGCTCCGTTCGCCCAGGCCGTCATCGGGCAGACGCCCACGCCGGTGGTCGGGCCGCGGTCGGATCTGGTGACGGCCGTCGCGCTGGTCCTGGTGGGCTGTGCCGCGTTCGACCTGGGGGCCCTGCTGGCGTCCCGGCGGCCGCTGCGGCGGCGGACCGCCGCGCGCGCCGGGAGCGGTCCGGCCGTCGCGCACCGCGGGCGGCTCGGGCTGCTGGTGCTGCTGGCCTTCGCGGCGAGCGGCTACTACATCCTGAGGCTCGGCGGGCCCGCGGTCTTCTTCACCAGCCGTCAGGAGATCAGCGCCTCGGTCGCGGCCAGCGGCGTGGTGTCGGGTCAGTCCAATGTGGGATCGGCCTTCCTCAAGGGCTTCGGCACGGTGCCCGCGCTGCTCGCGCTGCTCTTCTGCACCCGTCGGCTGGTGACCTCGCGCAGAGCCCGGCGCTCCCCGTCGACGGTGCTGGTCTGGACCGGGCTGATCGCCCTCAACACGATCGTCAACAACCCGCTCTCCAATGCCCGTTACTGGTTCCTGACGGTGCTGGTCTCGCTGCTGTTCACGGCGTTCCCGAGCAGCGCGGCGATGTACCGCTCGGTGCTGGCCACGGGGGTGGTGGGGGCGCTGGTGCTGTTCCCGTACGCGGACCGGTTCCGCTACGACGACGCCGGATACCGGCCGGTGGATTCGACGTCGGTCTTCGAGCCGCTGGCCACCAAGGACTACGACCAGACGGTGATGTTCGCCAACACCATCACCTGGGTCGACGCCCATGGCCACACCTACGGCCGCCAACTGGCGGGCTCCGCCCTCTTCTTCGTGCCCCGTTCGGTGTGGAGCGGCAAGCCGGAGGACACGGGGGTGCGTGTCGGTCAGTGGATGGGGATGGACATGACCAACCTGTCGGCGCCGCTGTGGACCGAGGTCTGGGTCGACTTCGGCGCACCGGGCGTGGTCGGTGCCTTCGCGCTGATCGGGTACGCCGCCGCCCGTACCGACCGGCGGTACGCGCGGGCGGTCTCCCGGGACGGTCCGGGCCCCGGCAGCGTCCTGGCGGTCACCGCGCCGCTGATCGCCGGGTACACCTTCATCCTGTTGCGCGGCCCCCTGCTCCAGTCGATCGGGAAGGCGGCCGTCGCGGCCCTCTGTCTGCTGCTGGTCATGAGCTTCCGGAACCGGGGCGTACGGCGCCCGCGCTGACGGGCGCCCGGTCGGCGCCCAGCCGGGCCACCCTGGTCCAGGTGGCCACCGCCTTGCACACCGACCCCAGGCACAGTCCCCAGGCGGCCCCCGGTACCCCGCCGAGCACATAGCCGCCGGTGAGGAAGGCGACGGCGGCGAGCGAGAAGACCACCTGGATGGCGAGTGTGGTGCGTGGGTCGAGTATGCGCAGGGCCAGCAGCCCGCAGGTGCCGACGGCCATCGCGGCGTACTGGCTGCCGGTCGCCGGGAGCAGGGCGGCCGCCGTGGGCCAGGTGTCGCCGAGCAGTCGGCGTCCGACCGGCTCGGGCAGCAGGGCCAGCGCGGTGGCCCAGGCGGCGGCGGTGGCCGCCAGGACGGCGGCGAGCGTCGCGGCGGCCCGTACCCTGCGCCGTTCGTCGGCGAGCCTGCCCAGCAGGGGCGGGCCGAAGCCGGTGGCCGAGGTGAAGAGCACGTTGAGCGGTCCGAAGAGGGTGGTCGCGCCGCGCAGGGCGCCGACCACCAGCGGATTGCCGACCGTGCCGAGTCCGAGTACGGAGAGCTGGCCGGTGGCGTTGCCCACCGCGAACTCCACCACGAAGCGCCGCCCCAGATGGCCTCGCCGCAGCAGGACCTTCAGCCGCAGGGGCGTTCCGGCCGCTCTGCGGTGCAGCAGGGCGGCCGACAGCAGCAGGGCCGGCAGCGTGGACAGCCCCCAGACGAGGACGAGCCGGGCGGCCGGGGCACCGTGCGGCTGTGCGGCCAGCGCGCCCAGCACACAGACCAGCCGGAGTGTGTCACCCGCCAGCGCCAGGTGCGGCAGATGCAGGGTGGAGAAGGCGTAACGCATGGTGTCCTGGCCCAGGACGACCGGCAGGACGAGTCCCAGTGCCATCAGGGCCCGCGCGGTGGCGCCCGGCAGGGGCAGGCAGACTCCGGCCAGGAGGGTGCCGAGCACCGCCGCCGCGAGCAGGGTGAAGGCGACCGCCGACCGGCAGGCGCCGCGTACCTCCTCGCTCCCGCCGCGCCGCAGGACGAGCGGCTGGCCCGTGTACGCGCCGAAGACGCCCAGGAGCACCGTGAAGACGAGGTAGACCGCCGAGAAGCGGGCGAAGTCGGCCACGGTGGAGAGCCGGGCGGCCGTGACCAGCACCAGGATGTTGGTGAGCGCGGCCACCCCCTGGTCCGCGACCGAGCAGACGATCGCGGTCCGTGCCCTCATCTGTGTCCGGCGGTGGAGTCGAAGGGGCGCAGCCCCAGCGTCTCGGTGGGGTCGCCGGGGTGCTCCGGGCGGCTGTCGGGCCCGCTCCCCCGGCCGGCCCGCCCGCCCTTCAGATGGCGTTTGGCGGCCCTCCCGAGGGCCCGTCGCTCGTGGCGGCTCCGGCCGGGGTGCAGCAGGGCGCCGAGCACGGAGCCGCCCGCCGCGCCGATGATCTCCCGGATCCGCTCCAGGTCGCTGCGGTGGACCTCGCGCGGGTCGCAGACCACCACGACGCCCTCCACCCGGTCGATCAGCGCGACGGCGTCGGCGTACGACAGCACGGGCGGGGCCAGCACGATGACGACGGCGTCGGGCCGGTCGCCCTCGGCGGCGATCCGGCCGACCGGCGCCGATGTCAGGGCGCGCGGCACGTTGTCCATGCGTCGGCCCGCTATCAGGGTGAAGGCGCCCGACCCGGGTACGTCCACGTTCATCCGGCTGTCGGAGGGCCAGGGCCGTCGGCCCCGGTTGGCCCAGCGCGGCGGGGAGCCCTGGACCGCCGGGCCCAGGTCCCTGGCCAGTGCGGGGGTGCGCAGATCGGCCTCGACCAGGATGACGTCGCGTCCCATCTCGGCGAAGGCGGCGGCCAGGTTGGCCGCGGCGGCGGCCGCCGCCGTGCCGTCCCCGCGCGGGGAGGTGACCAGGAGCCTGCGGCGCTGGGCGAACGACGGATCGTAGGCGAGCCGGAAGGCCACCGCGCGGTACTCCTCGGCGAGCCGGCTCCCGCTCCGCCCGATGGCCAGCAGCGATCCGGCGGACGCGCGCTCCCTGGGCAGGGTGCCGAGCAGGGGCGCGCCGAGCGAGCGGACCAGTTCCCGGGTCGAGCGCACGGCCGGGTCGAAGACCAGGCGCACCCAGGAGAGCAGCAGTCCCAGCGCCAGGCCGACGGCGCCGCCGAGGCCGAGCAGCAGGGGCAGCCCTGCGCCGGTGGGCTCGCTCGGGGCGGCGGGCTTCTTCGTCAGATATCCGGGCGTGGTGTCGAGCGCGCGCAACTCGGAGATCTTCCGGGAGAGTTCGGAGATCGCGACCACGAGGTTGGCGCGTGCGCTGGTCACGTCGTTGCCCCCGGAGGCCTGCTCCGCCAGTCGGTCGCGCTGCTCGGTGAGCGGCGTCAGCTGGGCGCGGTAGCCCTGGACCATGTTGGCGATGCTGTTCTCCGTGCGCTGCTGGCGAATCTCCAGATAGGCGTCGGCCAGCGCCTTGGCCCGCTTCTGCGCCAGTGCGGGGGTGCGGCCGGTGTAGGCGAAGCGGAGGACCAGGGTGTTCGGCGGGTTGGTGACCTGGAGGCCGGACAGCAACGGCCGGAGTTCCACCCGGTCTCCCCGTGCGGCCAGGGTGGTGACGGCCAGGGTGCCCACGGTGTCGCTGACGGCGGTCTGCCGTTCCGAACCGATGTTGATGCCCTTGTCGGCGGAGGCACCGGCGGCGAAGGGGTCCGAGGTGGCGGAGCGTACGACGACCTCGCCCGTCGAGGTGTAGCTGTCCTCGCCGCTCAGGGCGAGCCAGCCGCCGCCGATGAGCCCGGCGGCCACGCCGGAGACGAGCAGGACGCGGTAGCGCAGGAGCTGGCGGAACTGGTCCCTCAGCAGTGCGGGTTCGTCCTGGTCCTCCAGGGTGCGGATCGGCTGGTTCATGGACGTGGTCTCCCTTGTGCGTCCGCGAGGACCTCGGTGAGCAGGGCGTCGAAGCGGGCCAGGCCCGCCTCGCGGCTCAGGTGACGTGCGACGTACTGCGGTCCGTTGGCCCCGAGGGCGTCCGCTCCGGCCGGCGCCTCGACGAGCTTGCGTACGGCCGACAGGAGGGCCGCGGGGTCCTCCGGGGCGACGAGGAGTCCGGCGCCGGACCGGTGGACCTCCTGTGCGGTGCCTCCCCCTTCGGCGACCGAGGCCACCACGGGCCGGCCCGAGACGAAGTAGGAGGTGAGTTTGGACGGGACGCTCATGTCGAGGACGGAGGCCCGCTGCGTCACCGCGAGCACGTCGGCGGCGGCGAGGACGTCGGTGAACTCGTCCGCCCCGGCCGGGGGCAGGATGTCGAGGTTGCGCAGGCCCGCGGCACGTTGGAGCAGGGCCTCGCGCTGGTTCCCGTCTCCCATGAGCACCACGCGTATCCCGGGCGCGAGCCGGGCCGCGTCGACGAGGACCTCCAGCCCCTGCTTGAGCCCCATGTTCCCGGAGTGCAGGACCACCGGGGTGCCCTCGCTCCAGCCCAGTCGCGCGCGGGTACGGGCCCGGTCGGCGGAAGGGGCCCGCACATGGGACCAGTTGGGCACCGTGCGGATGCGCGCCGGGTCCACGCCGTACGCGGTGACGCGAGGGACGAAGGTCTCGTGGATGACGCCGACGAGGGCCGCGGAGCGCAGCGCGTACCGTTCGGCGGCCGAGGCGACGGCGGCCGCCCTGCCCCCGCCCCGGATGCCGCTCTGCGCGGCGGCGGCGCCCATCAGATCCTGCACGACGGGTATGTACGGGACGCGGTGGCGGGCCGCCAGCCGGGCGCCGATGACACCGCCGGCGAGACTGGGTATCTGGGCGACCACGGCGTCCGGTGGGGGCGAGGCGGGCGGCGACAGCAGGCCGTGACCGAGCACCGTCGCCTCGAACAGCGCTCTGCGCAGCGCGGTCTGACGGGGCGGCACATAGTGTCTTCGCCGGTGCAGGGTGACCCCGGCCCGCTTCTCGACGACCCGCCACACCCCCCGGTACTCCGGGTCGGTCCGCCAGGACGGGTAGTGCGGCATCCCGGTCAGTACGTGGGTGTCGGCTCCGGCTCCGGCCCAGTGCTCGGCGAGCTGCGCGGCGTACGGGCCGATGCCCGTCAGCTCCGGCGCGTAGTTCGTCGAGACGACCAGCAGGGTGCGGCCGTCGAACGGCTGGTGACGCTCGGCATCGGACATGGACGCCCACCTTCCCCCGGAACCCTCTGTGTTCCCCTCAGGGAACAGCCCCAAAAGCGAGCTTATCCGTTCACGAGATGCGCAAGTGGTCTTCACAGTAAGGTCGTTGGACCATCGACACCGATGCCGAAATCCCACCGCCCCGGATGGCACGTCCGGACAACCGCCGCGGGACACGGCATCACGTTCACCGTGGGGGGAGAGAACGGATGGTGCACAGGGTCGGCTACGCGCCGGGGGTCTACGACCTGTTCCATGTGGGGCACCTCAACATCCTGCGGCATGCCCGCAGTCAGTGCGACTACCTCGTCGCCGGAGTTGTCTCGGACGAGATGGCCGCGCTCGCCAAGGGCCACCGGCCGGTGATTCCGCTGCCGGAGCGCCTGGAGATCGTGCGCAGTGTGCGCTACGTGGACGCGGCGTTCGTCGAGACGGTGCCCGACAAGGTCGAGACCTGGCAGCAGGTGAGGTTCGACGTGATCTTCAAGGGTGACGACTGGCGGGACACGGAGCGGGGAAAACGGCTGGAACGCGACTTCGCCGAGGTCGGCGTGGAGGTCGTCTACTTCCCGTACACCGTGCACACGTCCAGCACCCAGCTGCGCCGGGCGCTGGACGTGCTGGTCACTCCGCAGTCCGGAGCGCTCTGAGCTCCCTGAACCACTTGGTGAGGAACGCCACCAGGAACAGCGCGTGCACGGCGGCGAGCGCCACGTAGCCGATGCGGAACGCGGTGGGTTCGCCGAGAAGCAGGAACACCAGGCAGAACACTCCGTAGTCGGCGGGCAGCAGCACGAGCGCCCGCAGCCGCGAGACCGGGGCGGCACCGGTCTCCGCCCCGGGGCGGACGGCCGCCCTGCCCAGCTGCTCGCGCAGCAGTCCCGCGCAGAAGGTCAGCACGGCCGTGAACAGGAAGCCCAGCGGCAGGAGCAGCCACCCCTCGCCGGGCAGTGCGGAGAACCGGTGGAACGAGATCAGCACGGCGGTGTGCACGAGGATCATCTTGGCGCAGTCCACGACATGGTCCAGCCATTCGCCGTCCGGGCCGCCCCGGCCGGTGAGCCTGGCCAGTTGCCCGTCGGCCGAGTCGAGGGCGAAGCCGATGACGAGACCGGCGTACACCGCGACCGCGAGCCCGGGCGACGGCCGGACGAGCGCCACCGAGGCGATGGCGGCGAAGGTGAATGCCGCGCTGGTCGAGGTGACCTGATTGGGCGTCATCCCGATCCGGTACGCGCCCGCGGCGAACACCCGGCCGGCCGGACGGTTCACGTACCGCGAATACAGCGACACCCCCTTGGCCGTCTTCTGCGCGCCGCGCAGCTCTCGCAGGACCGTGCCCGTGCTTCCCATCCGCCCCCCAGCGTGACGCCGTTGCCGACGGCGTCGGCGCATCGAGGCGAGGACGCCGCCGTCAAAGCCGCATCATGGCACGCCGCCCCGGTGCCGCGCGGCCACTCGCCCGCTCCGGCCGGCGGTGTGCCTCAGGCGGCTGCGGTACGGCACTCCGGGTGACCCCAGCCGTGGGGGTTCTTGGCGATCATGTCCTGTGCCGCGTAGGGCTTTCCGCAGTGGCAGCGGCCGGCGAACCTGGCCCGGATGGTGCCACCGGAACGGGCGGGGCGGGACGCGCCCCGGTCCTTCTTCGTCACCGCGCCGCCGCTCCGGCCCTCGGTGGCGCGGGCGGGAGCGGGTGTCGGCAGCTGCGTGGAGCCGTGGGCGGTTCCGGCCGGGGACTGCGACACCGCGGCCTCACTGGCGGCCTGGTCGGCGAGGGCGTTGAGCGGGTCGCCGTCCACCTGGTGGGCGGGAACATAGGTGAAGCGCACGGTCCGGCCGGTCAGCCGGGCGTCGATGCCGGCCACGAGCTCACGGTTGGCCACCGGCTTGCCGGCCGAGGTCTTCCAGCCGTTGCGCTTCCACCCCGGCAGCCACTTCGTCACCGCGTTCATCGCGTACTGCGAGTCCATCCGCACCTCGATCGCCACGGAGGGGTCCGTCGCATCCAACAGCTCACGCAGCGCGGTGAGTTCGGCGACATTGTTGGTGGCGGTGCCCAGCGGACCCGCTTCCCAGCGCTCGGGGCGCCCCTGCGCGTCGGCCACGACCCATGCCCAGGCCGCAGGTCCCGGATTGCCCTTGGACGCCCCGTCACACGCGGCGATGATGCTTTCGTTCATGCCCCCGATCATGCCAGCGTCGCGGCACCTCTCTGCAGACCGTGACGCTGAGTGACGATTCGAGGTGCGGTGGCCCGGCGGCGCTGGTTCTCTGAGGGAGCCCGCTCTTCCCAACCGCACAAGGAGCGATGATGAGCGTTGCACGTGAATCCGGTGACCGTGCGCAGCAGCTGCGCGAGAAGGCCCGGCACATGACCGAGGCCGCCGAGCGCACCACCGACCCTGAGCAGCGCCAGCGGCTCCAGGAGAAGGCACGGAAGCTCCAGGAGCAGTGCGACCAGCAGGGTGGCATGGGCGGCGGAAGCATGCGCCCGCCCAAGTAACACCTGCCTCACGCCAACGGCCGACGCCCTGTCGCTCTTCCATGAGTGTGCGGCAGGGCGTCGCCGCCGTGGCGGCCCGGCTCCACGGACCGGCCCTCCCCGCCCCGGCCACTCCCCGGCCGGGTCTCCTCCCTGACGCCGGACGGCTGTTGACGCGCCTCCGACGGAGGCCCTAGGTTGCGGTAAGCGCTTTCCAGCCGTACCCAGGAGACTCGGGACATGAGCAGTCCACTGCGCATCACGCACGCCCACGGGGACCGGATCACGGTCACGGAGGAGCGCGGCGGCATCGATCTGATCAGTTACGTCTACCGCCCGGAAGCGGCCTGGGAGGCTCCCAAGCCGTACATCCACCCCATGCGTACCCTGGCCGATAACGTTGTCACCGACTACCGGCCCAACGACCACCGCTGGCACAAGGGCCTCCAGATGACGGCCTCCCACCTCTCCGGACAGAACCTCTGGGGAGGCAACACCTATGTGCACGGCCAGGACTACCAGCCGCTGCCCGAGCGGGTCGGATCGATGGCACACATCGGATTCGACGAGGTCACGGCGGAGGCCGGGCGCGCGGTCATCGCGGAGCGGCTGAGCTGGCGCCACCACGACGGCACGCACTGGGCGGACGAACTGCGCCGCGTCGAACTGCACGACGTCGAGCACACCGGATCCGTGAATGGACCCGGAAGTGGACCCGGATCCGGTGCCACGGGACCGGAGACCGGTGGCACGGGCCCGGGGACCGGTGGCAGCTGGACGCTGACCTGGTCCAGCGCGATCACCAACCGGCGCACCGAGCCACTGCGGTTCGGCAGCCCGACCACCCACGGCCGGAAGGCGGCCGGCTACACCGGCCTCTTCTGGCGCGGGCCGCGGGCCTTCCGCGGCGGCCGGATCCTCGGCCCGGACGGGGAGGGCCCGGAGCTGATGGGGACGCAGGCACCCTGGCTGGCCTACAGCGGCGAACACGACGGCACCGACGGTCACGCCACACTGATCTTCCAGCACGCCCCGGAGAACGATCACACCGGAGCGGGCGGCACCCACCCGGCCCACTGGTTCGTCCGCGACGAGCCCTTCGCCGCCGTCGCCCCCTCGTTCGCGTTCCACGAGGAGCTGGAGCTCGCCCCGGGTGACACCCTGGCCCGCCGCTACCGGATCACGGTGGCGGACGGGGAGTGGGACCGGGACCGGATCACCGAGCACCTCGCGCGGCACCCGTGGTGAACCGGGACACGGGCGGCGCCGGTCTGTACGTGGAACTGCCGCTCGCCGAGGCCGATCGCGCCCGCCTGCGTGAACTCGGTCCCGGGCCCGTGTGGTTCGCCGAGCCGGGGACCGCATCGGAGGCGGACGCCCGTGCCTTCGCCGATGCGGGCACGGCGCTCGGCAATCCCAGGGCGGCCTGGGTGGCGAACGCACCCCGGCTGAGGTGGCTGCAGCTCGCCTCGGTCGGGATCGACGGCTACCTCGGTCTCGACTGGCCCGCCCTCGGCCGCCGCCTTGCCGTCACCAACCTGGGTGATGTCTTCGCCGATCCCGTCGCGCAGTCGTGCCTGGCGGGCATCCTCGCGCTCCATCGCGGTATCGACCGGCTCTCCGGGCTGCGCGCCGACGGCAGGTGGGCGAAGTCCGCCGTGCGGCCCCGGCTGCGACTCCTGACCGGGGCCCGGGTCCTCGTGCTGGGCCGGGGGTCCATCGCCCGGCGGTTCGCCGAGCTGCTCGGCCCGTTCGACTGCCCCGTTTCGCACTTCGCCCGCGGCTCCGGCGATATCCGCACCCTGGCCGAGCTCGATGATCAACTGCCGTGCTTCGACGTGGTGGTGGGGCTGTTGCCCGGGACGCCCGAAACGACCGGACTGCTCGATGCGCGGCGACTGGCCCTGATGCGGCCGGGGGCCGTTCTGGTGAACGCCGGCCGGGGATCCCTGGTGGACGAGGAGGCCCTGGTGTCCGAGCTGTCCTCCGGGCGACTCGGCGGAGCGGTGCTGGATGTCACCGCGGAGGAGCCGCTGCCCGCCGGTCACCCCCTGTGGAGCTGCCCCGGGGTCGTCCTCACCCAGCACACCGCGGGTGGATCGACGGACGAGAGCACCCGGGTCGTCGACCTGTTCACCGATAACTGGCACCGTTTCCATACCGGTTCACCGCTGCGCAACCCTGTGCAGTGGTCCAGAGGATTCTGAGGACGCGACATCATGTCCGAACCCGCTCCCGCGCACATCGGCGCACAGACCGGCGACGGGGCACGCATCGCGGCGATCCGGCCGGTGCTGCTCAGCGCTCCCTACGCGGATCCGGAGAATCTGGAGGTGCGCCTTGCGCTGCCGACGGGGTGGCGCACGACCGGTCTGGTGGAGGTCACCCTGGACGACGGCACGACCGGGCTCGGCGAGGGCTATCTCGCCGTCTTCGCGCCGCGGGTCTTCGTCTCGACGGTCGAACTGATCGCTCCCTACCTGGTCGGCCGCCCGGCCGGGGACCTGGCGGGACGATACCGGGACATGGTGCTCGTGACGGGCTACTGGAGTCTCCAGGGGGCGGCCCGCCATGTCGTCTCCGCCGTGGAGGCGGCCCTGGTCGACGCCCTCGGAAAGCGGGCGGGCGTACCCGCGTACGAGTTGCTGGGCGGCCGTCGCACGGACAGGATCCGGCTCTACGCCAGCGGGGGCGACTCGGCCTCCCCCTCGGCGATGAGCGCCGAGATCACCGCCGTGGCGGCCCTCGGCATCGACACCTTCAAGATCAGGGCGCGGGGCCACGAAGCGGACAAGGCGGTGTGGACGCTGGAGCACGCGGCCTCGCACGGCATCGGCGTCGCCATCGACATGGCGCAGAATCTTGAGGACCCCGGCCAGTCGGTGACGGACACGCTGGCGTTCCTCGACGCGGTCAGGACCGGCACCCGGTGGCCGGTGCGCTTTCTGGAGGAGCCGCTCGGGCCTGCCCGGACCGCCGCGTACCCCGCCCTGCGGCGGACGGCCGGCTGCCCGGTGGCGGGCGGCGAGACCGTCACCACCGCACAGGAACTGCTGGCACGCATGGCCTCGGGGTACTACGACCTGGTGCAGCCGGACGCCACGGTCGTCGGCGGACTGCACCAGACGCTGGCCGTCTTCGCGGGCGCGGCGGAGCACGGCGTGGAAGCGGTCGTGCACTGCTGGGGCAGCGCCGTGTGCCAGGCGGCCAATTACCACGCCGCCTTCGCCGGTGGCGGGCGGCTGGCCGAATGGCCGATGCCCCGGTATCCGCTGCGGTCGGAACTGCTGGTCGAGCCGTTCCGTCTGGAGGACGGATGCCTGCTCGCTCCGCAGGCCCCGGGGCTCGGAGTCCGGCTCACACCGGAGACGGAACGGCGGTACGCCTTCCGGGACGATGCCGTCTACCGTTGTGCGACCGCGACGCCGTCGGCCGAACCGGGCCGGTGGCACACGGGCTGACCCTGCGGGCGGGAGGACGGTCCCGGTGGCGGGTTTCCTGTGGCGTGCACAATGGGAAAACGCTTTCAGTGCGGCTATCGTAGCCCTATGCAGAGCCAGGTCAATCGACGTTCCGCCCGTCCCCGCCCGTCGTCCGCCGTGACGCTCCAGCAGGTCGCGCAGGACGCCGGGGTCTCTCTCGCCACGGCTTCGCGCGTCCTCAGCGACAGCGACCGCAACGTCACCCAGGAGCTCCAGGAGCGCGTCCTGGAGGCGGCCGCCCGACTCCGCTACGTGTCCAACGCACCGGCCCGCGCACTCGTGCAGTCCACGACCTCCATCGTCGGCCTGCTCGTGCACGATGTGAACGACGCCTACTACTCCGCCATCGCGGCCGGTGTCATGGAGGTCGCCCGCGATCACAAGCTTCTGGTGATGCTGGCCGGGACCTTCCACGAGCCGGCGCTCCAGGCGGAGTACGTGGCCCGGCTGCGGGCGCAGCGGGCCCGTGCCGTGATCCTGGCCGGATCGGGCTTCACCGACGGGAGCCCCGCGCTCGCCCAGGAGCTGGAGGCCTTCGCGGCACAGGGCGGCCGGGTGACCGCGGTCGCGCACCAGAATCTTCCGGTGGACACCATCGTGCCGGGCAACCGCGAGGGCGGCCGGGCCGTCGCCGAGCACCTCGCCGGGCTGGGGCACACCGAGATCGGCGTCATCTGCGGTCCGCTGGCGCTGGTCTCCGTACAGGACCGGCTGCACGGCTTCCTGGAGCGGGCCGCCGAGCTGGGCGTCGTCGTACAGGAACACCACCGCGTCGAGGCCGACTTCACCCGGGACGGCGGGCGGGCCGCGGCGGTGCGGCTGTTCCGCAGGTCACCGGGGATCACC
This sequence comes from Streptomyces sp. DvalAA-43, assembly GCF_900091725.1. Lineage (GTDB taxonomy): Bacteria > Actinomycetota > Actinomycetes > Streptomycetales > Streptomycetaceae > Streptomyces > Streptomyces pulveraceus. Next base: position 113,780 of record NZ_FMBW01000039.1, read on the forward strand.
GCGCTGTTCGCACTCAACGACGCCATGGCGCTGGGCGCGCTCGCGGCGCTCCGTGACGACCTCGGCAGGAGCGTGCCCGCCGATGTCTCCGTCGTCGGCTTCGACGACCTGCCGGTGGCCTGTGATGTCACGCCCGCGCTGACCACCGTGCGACTGCCGCTGGAGGAGATCGGCCGCCGGGCGCTGCTGCTGGCCCTCGGCGACGCGACGCCCTCGCCGCGCACCCTCGCCGTGCCCTCGCGTCTGGTGGTGCGGGCCAGCACGGCACCGCCGCCCCGCACGACCGGCTGAGCGCCGGCGCCCCCGCGACCGGTTCCGGGGCGACCCGGAGCGCCGGAATGACGCATTAAGACGACACAACCTCGGTCTTGACGCGCTAAGTTACCGATCCTTTCGCTGCAACCCCCTTGAAATAATGCGTTAACCACCACCACACTGAGGTCAACGTCGATTGACGCGTCAAAGTCGAGAGGGTGGTGGCTGGATGGGTACGTCCGGGCCCAAGTACCAGCGCATCAAGGATGAGCTGCGGGCCGAGGTGGCGCGTGACGAGTACGAGGCCGGTGCCCCGTTCATCACTCAGAACCAGCTGCGCGAGCGCTTCGGCGTCAGCTCGACGACCGCCGTCCGGGCCCTCAACGACCTTGTCACGGAGGGGCTGTTGGTGCGCAGGCGCGGTCGGGGCACCTTCGTCGCCGACCCCGACGACCGGGCCGCGGAGGCCGCCCCTGCACACAGGTCCGGTGTGATCGCCTGCATCATCAGCGGCCAGGGGCCCTATCAGTCGGAGGTGCTGCGCGGCATCGAGTCCGGCTGCTCGGAACGCGGGATGCGACTGTTCTTCTCGGACTCCGCGGTCCATACGACCGAGACCGGGCACGCCGACCACGGCGCCTCGCTGGCCCGCCAGGACCAGGCGCTGCGCCAGGCGGTCGAGGACCGGGTCGACGGCATCATCCTGTACCCCGTCGAGGACGCGCCCGGTGCCGGCATCCTCGACGAGATCAGGCGGCTGCGCATCCCGATGGTCCTGGTCGACCGCTATTTCCCGGGCCACGCCATCGACGCGGTCACCGCCGACAACTACGACGTCGGCTACCGGCTCACCGAGCATCTGCTGGCCGACGGCCACGAGCGGATCGCGACCCTCTGGGGCGAGACGCAGTGCACCAGCGTCCACGACCGGATGACCGGGCACAAGCAGGCGCTGCGCGCCCATGACCAGCCGCTGCTCCCCCAGTTGACCGCGCTGCGCTCGTACACGGCGCTGCCGGAGGACGAGCGCAAGCAGCTGCTGACCGGCCTGCTCGGCTCGCCCGAGCCGCCGACCGCCCTGCTGTGCGCCCATGGTTTCGCGGTCGCCACCGCCGCCGCCGATCTGGCCGCGCTCGGCGTCGCCGTACCCGACGAGATCGTGCTGGCCGGAATGGACGACGCCGGCCCCTACGACCTGCTGCCGCTGACCAGCTTCGCCGCCCGGCTGCCCGCCAGGGAGATCGGCAGCCGGGCGGTCGAGCAGCTGGTCACCCGGATCGCGGAGCGCGCGGCGGGCGAGGACCCGTACCGCGGTGCCGAGCAGATCGTGCTTCCCGTCCGGATCAGGACGAGCGAGTCCGTGCCGGTCCGGCTCCGTACCGTCGCCGCCCGCCGGCCCTGAGGGAGGAGACTCCTGTGTTCGCCGCCCCCACCCCCCGTACCCGCGAACTCGGGACCGATGTCCTGGTGGTCGGTGCCGGTCTCGGCGGTCTCGCCGCCGCGCTGACCGCCGCCCGGTTCGGACACCGCGTCGTGCTCACCGAGGCGACCGACTGGCCCGGTGGCCTGTTCACCGCGCAGGCCGTGCCACTCGCCGACGGCCACCGCATCGAACTGGACCCCGTCTCCCCCGGCTACCGCGATCTGCGCGAGCGGATACGCGACTTCTACCGGCGCAACTACCCTCTGTGCCCGGAGCCGTTCGCCGATCCACTGCTCGACCCCGGCCTCAGTACCACCGGCCATCTCAGCCACGAGCCGCGCGCCGCGCTCGCGGTCGTCCAGGAGCTCCTCGCCCCGCACCTCGCCTCCGGCAGGCTCACCCTGCTGCTCGGCCACCGCCCGGTCGCGGCCCAGTCGGACGGGGACCGGGTGGCCGCGGTCACCCTCGCGGCGCCGGACGGCGAACCGCTGACGGTCAGCGCCCCCTACGTCGTCGACGCGACGGACCTCGGCGAGCTGCTCGCCCTCGCGGGCGTCGAGCACGTCACCGGCGCCGAGTCCCGCGAGGAGACCGGCGAACCGCACGCGCCCGCCGTGGCCGACCCGCTGGACCAGCTGCCGGTCTCCTGGGTCTTCGCCCTGGACCACCGCCCCGGTGAGGACCACACCGTCGACCGGCCGGCCGGCTACGACCGGTGGTCCGGCGCCTTCTCCTGGGACACCGCGGAACCCGGCGGCGGCCCGGCCCGCTCCGTCCCGCTGTTCCTGCACGAGCCGGACGACGTCCCGCACTGGGCCGCGCCGCCCAACGACCGCTGGCACCAGCTGCGGGCGCTCGCCCGGAGCCGCTATCTGCCCGGTACGTTCGACAGCGACATCACCCTGGTCGACTGGGAGCAGACCGCCTACACGGGGCTCCCGCTCGCCGGAGCCGGGGACGAGGTACGGGCGCGGGCCGAGCGGGAGGCGCGCGAGCAGGCCCTGTCGTTCCTGTACTGGATGCAGACGAGCGCGCCCCGGCACGACGGCGGTCAGGGCTATCCCGAGCTGCGTCCGAGGCCCGATGCCACGGGCACGGACGACGGTTTCGCCAAGACCCCGCACATACGCGAATCCCGGCGCATCCGGGCCGAGTTCACCCTGCTGGAACACCAGCTGACCGCCGCGGCACGGGCCGGGGCGCCGGGCGCCGAGACCTTCACGGACAGCGTGGGAACCCTGCGCTCGCGGATCACCCTGCGCCCCGGGACCGGTGGCGGTACGGGACTGGATCTGGAGTGTCTGCCGTTCCAGCTGCCGCTGGGGGCGCTGCTGCCGGTCCGGGTGGAGAATCTGCTTCCGGCCGGGCGGAACATCGGCGCCACCCATCTCAGCGCACCCGCGCTCGGCGGGCACGCGGGCCAGTGGAGCATCGGTGAGGCCGTCGGCGCACTGGTCTCGTACTGCCTGGAACACCGGCTGCCGCCCCGTGCGGTCCGCGGGAGCGAGCAGCGGCTCGCCTCCTTCCAGAACCGGTTGAGCACCTCCCTCGGTCTCGCCCTCGACTGGCCGGACCGGCTCCGCACCGGCCCGGTGACCAGTGCCGGGGCGCTCTACGCCACCCTCTGATCCGACCCGCTGCCCTTCCCCCCGGGAAGGGCACCTTCCCGACCTGTTGGAAAACGCTTACCAATCCCGGCGGCTCACGCCCTCAGCCTGGACGGCCCCTGTGACTGTGACTCCCTATCGTGTACTGCTCGTCGGCGCGGGCAACATCGCCCGTGCCGTCCATATGCCGGCGTTTCTCGAACTCCCCTCGGACTTCGCGGTGGTGGGTGCCGTCGACGCCGACCCCGCGGCCGCCCGTTCCTTCGCCGCCGACTTCGCGCTCCCCCACCACTCCACCGATCTCGCCGCCTCGCTGGGCGAGCTCCGCCCCGACCTCGTCGTCATCGCCTCGCCGCCCGTCGCCCACCGGGAACAGGTCGTCGCGGCCCTGACGGCCGGAGCCTGGGTCTGGTGCGAGAAGCCGCCCGCGCTCAGCCTCGCGGAGTACGACGCCATGACCGCCGCCGAGGGGGAGCACGGCCCGTACGCCCCGATCGTCTTCCAGCACCGGTTCGGCTCGGGGGCCGAGCACGCCAGGGCGCTCATCGCCTCCGGGGAGCTGGGGGCACCGCTCGTCGCCCACTGCCAGACCACCTGGTACCGCGACGACGCCTACTACGCCGTTCCCTGGCGCGGGAAGTGGGCGACCGAGGGCGCGGGCCCCGCGATGGGGCTCGGCATCCACCAGATCGACCTGCTGCTCGAACTGCTCGGTGACTGGGCGGAGATCCGGGCCATGGCGGGCCGGCTGGCCCGTGATGTCGAGACCGACGACGTCACCACCGCCACCGTGCGCTTCGCCTCGGGCGCGCTGGCCACCGTGGTCAACAGCGCCCTCTCGCCGCGCCAGCTGAGCCATCTGCGGATCGATCTGCGGGACGCCACGATCGAGCTGAACCATCTCTATGGTTACGGGAACGGCGACTGGACGTACACCCCGGCGCCCGGTGTCGACCCCGGCCGGGCGGACGGCTGGAGCTCCCCGGCCGAGTCCGTCCCGAGCTCGCACGCCGCCCAGCTCCGCTCCCTCCTGGCCGACATGCGGGCCGGGCGGCGGCCCAGGGCGAGCGCCGGGGACGGCCGCCGCTCCCTGGAGCTGATCACCGCGATGTACAAGGCGGCGCTCACCGGTCTGCCGGTCCTGGCCGGCGAGATCGTCCCGGGCGACCCCTTCTACACCGCGCTGCACGGCTCCGTACCCGGCTGGGCGCCGCGGGAGTCCGGGCGATGACCGACCGCCCGGACCGCCCCGCCGACCGTGCCCTGCTGCTCACCTTCGACGACCGGCACGTACGCGCATGGACCGCCGCCGCCCCGCTGTTCGCGTCGTACGGGGCGCGTGTCACCTTCTTCGTCTGTGAGCCGGACCGGCTCGACCGGGACGAGGTGCGGCTGCTGCGCCGGCTGGCGGACGACGGCCACACCATCGGCTGCCACGGTCTGCGGCACGAGCGGGCACCCGAATTCGTCGCCGCACACGGCGCGGGCGCCTATCTCGACCGCGAGGTCGTGCCCGCCCTCGACGGGCTGCGCCGCCTCGGCTTCCCGTCCCGCACCTTCGCCTACCCGTGCAGCGCCCGCGACGAGAACACCGACCGGCTGCTCCTGACGCTCTTCGAGCGGCTGCGCGGCGGCGTACCCGTGGGCCGTCGCGCCGATCCGTCCCTCGCGGCCGAACTGCACGTCCCGGCCGGTGATCTCGCCGACCGGCGGGTCCTGCTCGGCTGTTCGGTGGACTCCGGGCGCGGAACCCTCGCGTACGGGGACGATCTGGGCGGCGTCGAGGCGGCGCTGCGCCGGACCGCCGAGCACGGCGGCGTGACCACGCTCTACGCCCACTGCGTCGCCGACGCCCACGAGGCCAACCATGTGACCCCGGCCCGGCTGGAGAAGCTCCTGGCCGCGGCCGACGGGATGTCACTGCCCTGCGTGGGCTTCGACGAGCTCCCGTGAACCACTACCGCGTCGCACACATTTCATTCAGAGGGGCCCTTCACTCATGCATGACGACCGCACACTGACCGAGGAACGGCTCGACCGCGCCCTGCGCGAGCGCATCCGCCCCGCCGTCCATCCCCGGACGGCACCGCTGGAGTTCGAGGTCTGGCACGCCCCCGGCGAACCGGTGCCCTTCGCCGAGGCGATGGCCGCCCCCTTCGAGGCCGGCGCCGTCGGCGACGACTGGGGGCCGGCCTGGGGCACCAGCTGGTTCCGGGTGACCGGCCGCGTCCCGGCGGACTGGGCGGGCGAGACCGTCGAAGCGGTGATCGACCTGGGCTTCGCCAAGGACCGTCCCGGATTCTCCGCGGAGGCGCTGGCCCACCGGCCGGACGGCAGCGTGGTCAAGGCGCTCAACCCGCGCAACACCTGGCTGCGGGTCGGCGAACCGGTGGCGGGCGGCGAGGAGTTCACGTACGTCCTGGAAGCCGCCGCCAATCCGGAGATCCTGGAGGGCGTCAGTGCGCTGGGGGACCGGGAGACCGCGGGCAGCGAGCCGCTGTACCGGGTCGAGCGGATGGACCTCGCGGTCTTCGACCGGCAGGTGTGGGAGCTGGTCCAGGACCTGGAGGTGCTCGACCAGCTGATGCGGCAGCTGCCACTCGGCTCGGCGCGCCGCTGGGAGATCCTGCGCGCGGTGGAACGCTGCCTGGACGCGCTCGACCTGGATGCCGTGGGCGCGAGCGCGCCCGCCGCCCGGGAACGGCTGCGCGCCGTGCTCTCCTCCCCCGCCCATGCCTCCGCCCACCGGCTGTCGGCGGTGGGTCACGCGCACATCGACTCGGCGTGGCTGTGGCCGCTGCGGGAGACGGTGCGCAAGGTCGCCCGCACCACCTCCAATGTGCTGGCGCTGATGGACGACCGGCCGGAGTTCGTCTTCGCGATGTCGCAGGCGCAGCAGCTGGACTGGCTGCGGGAGCACCAGCCCGCGCTGTACGCCCGGGTGAAGGAGAAGGCGGCCGCCGGTCAGTTCGTGCCGGTGGGCGGGATGTGGGTGGAGTCGGACACCAATATGCCGGGGTCGGAGGCGCTGGCCCGGCAGTTCGTGTACGGCAAGCGGTTCTTCCTGGAGGAGTTCGGGATCGAGACCGAGGAGGTGTGGCTGCCCGACTCGTTCGGCTACTCGGCGGCGCTCCCGCAGCTGGTGAAGCTCTCGGGTTCGCGCTGGTTCCTCACCCAGAAGATCTCGTGGAACACGACGAACCCGTTCCCGCACCACTCCTTCCTCTGGGAGGGGCTGGACGGCACCCGGGTGTTCACACACTTCCCGCCGGTGGACACCTATGTGGCCGAGCTGTCCGGCGAGGAGCTCGCGCACGCCGAGGAGAACTTCCGGGACAAGGGGCACGCCACGCGCTCGCTCGTGCCGTTCGGCTGGGGCGACGGCGGTGGCGGCCCCACCCGCGAGATGCTGGCGCGTGCCGAGCGGCTCGCGGATCTGGAGGGTTCGCCCCGGGTGACGATCGAGCGGCCCGCGGACTTCTTCGCCGCCGCCGAGGCGGAGTACGAGCGGCCGCCGGTGTGGCTGGGCGAGCTGTATCTGGAGCTGCACCGGGGCACGTACACCTCGCAGGCGCGGACCAAGCAGGGCAACCGGCGCAGCGAACATCTGCTGCGGGAGGCCGAGCTGTGGGCGGCCACCGCCGCCGTCCGGACCGGATTCCCTTATCCGTACGAGGAGTTGGACCGGATCTGGAAGAGCGTGCTGCTGCACCAGTTCCACGACATCCTGCCGGGTTCGTCGATCGCCTGGGTGCACCGGGAGGCCGAGGCGACCTACGCCCGGATCGCCGGTGAGCTCGAAGCGGTGATCGGCGCGGCGCAGCGGTCCCTGGCCGGTGCCCCGGAGGAGGGCTCGGCGGTGGTGTTCAACTCCGCCCCGCACGGCCGGGCCGGCATCGCGGCGGGCGGTGCGGCGCTCGCACCCCGGGACCCGGAGCCGGCGGTGGAGGTCGAGGAGCTCGGCTCCGGCTTCCGGCTGGACAACGGGCTGCTCCGGGTGACCGTGGACGCGCGGGGGCTGGTGGTCTCGGTCGTCGACCTGGTGGCGGGGCGCGAGACGGTCGCCCCGGGCTGCGCGGCGAATCTGCTCCAGGTCCACCCGGATCTGCCCAACCACTGGGACGCGTGGGACGTCGATGCCTTCTACCGCAACACGGTGACCGATCTGACGGAGGCGGACGTGGTGCGCCGCAGCGGTGACGGTGTCGAGGTGGTGCGTACCTTCGGCTCGTCCCGCGTCACCCAGCTGCTCTCCCTGCGGCCCGGTGCCCGGCGCCTCGACATCGACACCGAGGTCGACTGGCACGAGCGGGAGAAGTTCCTCAAGGCGTCCTTCCCTATCGATGTGCGGGCCGACCACTCCACGGCGGAGACCCAGTTCGGGCACGTCCAGCGGCCGACGCACACCAACACCAGCTGGGAGGCGGCCAAGTTCGAGATCTGTGCCCATCGTTTCCTGCACGTCGGCGAGCCGGGCTGGGGCGCGGCGCTGATCAACGACTCGACGTACGGGCACGATGTGACCCGTACGGTCCGCGAGGACGGCTCGACCACGACCACGGTGCGGCTGTCGCTGCTGCGGGCGCCCCGCTATCCCGACCCGGCGACCGACCAGGGGGTGCACCGGCTGCGGTACGCGTTGCTGCCGGGGGCGACGATCGGTGACGCGGTCCGCGAGGGCTGGCGCCTCGGCCTTCCCGAGCGCCGGGTGGCGGGCAGTGCCGGGGTCGCCCCGCTGGTCTCGGTGGACGAGGACGCGGTGGTCGTGACGGCCGTGAAGCTCGCCGACGACGGGAGCGGTGATGTGGTGGTCCGGCTCCACGAGGCGCACGGTGGGCGGGTCTCGGCCCGTCTGACGGCGGGTTTCGCGCTGGCCGGGGCGAGCGTGACGGACCTGCTGGAGCGCCCGCTCGCCGACGAGACCGCCGCGGTGGACGGCGACGCGGTGCGGCTGGTGCTGCGGCCCTTCCAGATCGTGACGCTCAGGCTCACGCCCGACGGGCGCTGAGCCGTCCGGGGCGGGTGCGCACCGCTGCGGGCCCGCCCCGTACTCTTCTGCCATGAACGCTGGGGGTCCTGTGCGCCGTGTGATCGACAACCGTTTCGAGCTGGTGAACAGGCTCGGCAGCGGCGGCATGGGCATGGTGTGGCGGGCCCATGACCTGGCTCTGCACCGCGATGTGGCACTCAAGGAAGTACGGCCCCCGGACCCGGCGCTCGCCGAGAACGACCCGGAGTCGGCCAGGCTGCTGCGCGAACGGGTGCTGCGTGAGGCCCGTGCGCTGGCCCGGCTCGATCACCCGGGTGTGGTCACGGTCCACCACATCGTGGACGGCGGCGACGGAACGTACCCGTGGATCGTGATGGAGCTGGTGCCGGGAGCCTCCCTGGCGGAGCGGCTGGCCGAGGGCACGCTGACCCCGGCCGAGGCCGCCGGGCTGGGCCGCGGGGTGCTGTCCGCGCTGCGCGCCGCCCATGCGGCCGGAATCCTGCACCGTGACGTCAAGCCCGCCAACGTACTGCTGCGGGCCGACGGGAGCCCGGTGCTCACCGACTTCGGCATCGCGGCGATCCGCGAGTCCACCAGTCTGACGGCGACCGGCTCCATCATCGGCTCCCCCGACTACATGGCGCCCGAGCGCATCCGGGGCGACGAGGGCGATCCCTCGTCGGACCTGTGGTCGCTCGGCATGATGCTGTACGTCGCCGTGGAGGGCCGCCATCCGCTGCGCAAGGCCACCACCCTGGCGACGCTGGCGGCCGTGCTGGACGAGGAGATCCCGCCTGCCCGGCAGGCCGGTCCGCTGGCTCCGGTGCTGGACGCGCTGCTGACCCGGGACACGGCCGCGCGGCCCGGTCCCGAGGAGCTCGACCGGATGCTGGCCGCGGTGGGCGAGCCGGCCGGGGTCCCGGGGGCGGCGGCCCCGCAGGATTCCGTACCGCCGCGGCAGGACCCGCCCACCCGGCAGGACGCGGTGCCGCCCGGCTTCGGCCGGCCCGGCCCGACCACCGTCCTGCCCACCGCCCCCGTCCGGCCCTCCTCCGGTACACAGGGGCCCGGTAGTCGGCCCGTCACCACTCCCCCGCGTCCGGCGCCCGCGACGCTGGGGGCCCAGGAGATACGCCGCCGGGTCCGGCGGGGCCGTGCCGTCGCGATCACCACCGCGCTCGCCGGTACCGCGCTGACCGGCGTCCTGGTCTGGTCGCTGGTGCCCGACCCGGACGCGAAGGCGTCGGACCAGGACACGAAGGTGTCCGGCAGCGCCCCGTCCACCCCCGGCGGTGCCGCCACTGGCGAAACCGGGGAGAAGACAAGCGCGCCGAAGGGCCCGGCCCCGACCAGGAACCTGCTGACGCCCTCCGCCGTGCGGTCCGTCGTCGCGGCGCTCAAGCCGGTGATGGGCGGCACCGAGGTCACGTCGTTCACGCTGTTCGACGTGCACGCGAGCGTCGAGGCCCCGGTCGCGAAGAACAAGGGCCTGTACGACGTCTACACCTACCGGGACGGCAAGGCCGCCCGCGAACGCGCGGGCGGCACCCTCGCGCCGGACGCCAAGTCCGTGGACCTGGAGAAGGTCGACTGGGACGCCCTGCCGGGGCTGATACGCCGGGCGGACAAGGAGCTCGGTGTCTCCGAGCCCACCAGCCACTACCTGGACATCGATCCGGCCTCCCCGTTCGACGACTACCAGCCGACGCTCAGCGTCTATGTCTCGGACGAGTACGGCGGCGCCTATCTGCGGGCCGACATCAACGGCAAGGTGCTCAAGGAGTATCCGCGCAACGGCTGAGCCCTGTGCGGGTCAGCCGAACAGCCGCATCAGCACCAGCAGCACGGCCGCGCAGGCCACGCCCGTCACCAGGGTCCAGAATCCGGCCGGGAGCCCGGTGGTCCGGTCCTTGACCTCGGTCGGAGGGGAGGCGCTGTTCGCTCGGGCCAGCCATACGCTCGGCGGATCGTTGGGGACGACGACCCGCCAGGGCTGCTCCGGGTCGTACTCGACGACGGCCCTGGAGCGGTGCGTCAGCCCCTGCACATCGAGCGGGTGACAGACCTGGATCCGGTATGCGGGGAGCTCGTCGGGCATCACGGTCAGGTCGAAGGCGAACACGGAGTTCACCGACCGTCCGTCGAGGACCGGCCGGCCGGTCTTCTTGTCGACGGTCCGCACCCCGTTGACCACGGCGGGCGCGAAGGCCCGCGGCCCGCCGGAGCGCAGCCCCGTCATCACCATGCTCGTCCGCATCGGCTCGGCCGCATCGCCGAGGACCGTCAGGACCAGGGCCGTTGCGGGGATGCCGGTGATCAGCAGCCAGCGGGGGCCGTCGACGGCGCCCTGGACCAGCGCGGCGAAGGCGAGTCCGATGAGGAGGGCGGCCACCAGTCTGAACGCGTTGAAGAGCCTGCGCAGGGACGATGTCGTTGCGTTCATGAGATGCGCAGCAGCTTTCGGTGGGGAACCGCGACCCGGGTGAGAGCGGGATCGTCGGGGCGGTCGGGGTCGTACACGGCGAGGACGTCCCGCTTGAGGGCGACGCGTTCCACGACGGTCGGGACCTCGTGGCGCACCCCGGCCTCGTCGTCGAACACCACGGTGACCTCACCGTACTTACGGCCGGCCGACCGCCAGCCCTCCAGCACCGCGTGGGCCGTGGTGTAGCGGCGCGACAGCCTGCGCAGTCCCGCGGTACGCCGCAGGCTCACCGCCGCGCCCCACCAGGCGGCGAGGCAGCCCACGCCCGCGGCGGACCACAGGAAGGTGAGCCACTGGGAGACGGCGAAATCGCCCAGCGGAAGGAAGATGTGGAAGCTGGTGACGGTGGACCGCTCGACCTGTCCCTCCGCCAGCGCGTCGTACCAGCCGGCCGCGGCCGCGACGGCGGAGAGTGCGATCATCGCGCCGGGCGCGGCCCGGTGCAGGTACCGGGCGCTGAGCACACCGAGGGCGGCCGCGAAGGCCACGCCGAGCATCGGGGACATGGACGCGAGCTGGTCGCTGGCACAGCCCCCGGCCATGTCGCAGGACCACTGCACACCGGCCGCCTCGTGGCTGGAGATGTACCACATCATCCAGACCTGCCACACCATCAGTGCGCAGGCGATGACTCGCATCGCCTGCGCATAGGCCTTCTGCCGCACTGTCCGCCCTCGTCCTCGCCACATCACGGGCATTGACGTGCCCCGGTGGACGATATACGTGCTGTCCACACCCTGTCCGTGATCCACACCACGCCGGCCGGAGTGCGGCAGCGCTCAGACCGCCCTGTTCAGGGCCTTCGGCACCCAGCGGAGCTGGGCGGCCTCCTGGAACATGGCACCGCCCTCGTGCCCGTTGAACGGGTAGACCTCGATCTCCTTCTCGCCCGGGTACGCGTTGTGGGCGGCGAAGACCGTGGACGGCGGGCAGACCTGGTCCATCAGGGCGACGGAGAAGAGCGCGGGGGCGCTGCCCCGGGCGGCGAAGGACACCCCGTCGAAGTACGACAGGGTGCGCAGCACGGTCTCCTCCTTGCCGCGGTGCATCTTGAGGTAGCGGGCTATCTCCGCGTACGGGTTGGAGTCGGTGAGGGTGACGGCCCGTCCGAAGTGGCACAGGAACGGGACGTCGGCGGCTATGGCGGCCAGGTCGGGGACGAGTGCGCCGACCGCGAGGGCGATGCCGCCGCCCTGGCTGCCGCCGAGTGCGACGGTGCGGGCGGGGTCGGCGAGCGGATGGGAGCGGGCCGCTTCCACGGCGCGTACCGCATCGGCGTGGACCCGGCGGTAGAAGTAGCTCTCCGGGTCCTCGATGCCCCGGGTCATGAAGCCCGCGAGGGAGGGGCCCGAGCCGACCGGGTCGGGGGTGTCGCCGACGTTGCCGCCGCTGCCCTGGCCGCGTACGTCCATGATGAAGTGGGCGAAGCCGGCCAGCGGCCACATGCCCCAGCAGTGCGGCAGGCTGCGGCCTCCGTTGTAGCCGTGGAACTGGACGACGAGCGGGAGCGGGCCCTCGGCGTCCGCGGGGGCGCTGAACCAGCCCTTGATCGGGTGGCCGCCGAAACCGGCGAATGTGACGTCCCAGGTGCGCATGCCGGTCAGTCCGGTCTCGACGGGTTCGAAGGAGACCGCGGGGTCGTGGGCACGGGTCTCGGCGAGGGTCTTCGCCCAGAACGCGTCGAAGTCGTCCGGCTCGTCGATCTGCGGCCGGTAGGCGCGGAGTTCGGGCAGCGGCATGTCGAACAGAGCCATGGGCTGGTCTCCTCACGGTGGGATTGCGAACAGTGTGCCGTGCGGTGGCACGGCATGGAGCGGCGGGGCCGGGTGCTGTCAGGTGCACCCGGCCCCGCCCGTCATGGGGTGGTTCAGTCGGTCAGCTGGACGGCCCGCAGACCGGCGGCGCTCTTGGAGTTGTTGGCGATGGAGGCGCCCCACTCCGACCAGCCGCGCGCCCGGCCGTCGTTGTCGCTGTCGTTGACGACGAAGCCGAGTCCGATGGATTCGGTGGGCTTGCCGGTCAGACCGAGCGAGGCCCACGGCACCGTCACCGTGTAGTGGGTGGTGGTGCCGTCACGGGTGATCCGGGCGGTGGCGCCCGGGGTCGGGCCGGCGTACTGGCCGGACGGTGCCCGCCAGGTGTAGACCTGCGGCTTGCCGCCCACGAGCGAGGCACCGAACTCGACGTACTGCTTGCTGCGGCCCGGCACCTGGGGGGTGACGGCGAACTGGATGCTGTCGCCCTGCCACATGTTCTCGGCGGTGGTGGCGGGCTGCGCCAGCACGTTGTCGGTGATCGCGCCCTTGAGCACGAGTCCGGCGTCGCTGTACTGGGGGCGGACGGTGCCGGAGAGGTCGGCCGCGCCGTTGTAGCCGCCCGTGTACTTCACCGAACCGTCGCCGATGACGTCGATGGGGGTGGTGGTGTCGGTGTCGGCCGGCTGGACGGCGCCCCAGCCGTTCCAGACGCCCACGGCGGTCCTGGCCCCGTCGGGGGTGTTGACGTAGGCGGCCGTCCAGTAGCGCTTCCACTGCTTGATGTTGCGGGCGTCCACGGTGTACGAGGCACTGGCTCCGGGGCCGACCTTGATCGGGCCGTCGATGGTGCCCCGGTCCAGGTAGGTGGTGCCCTCGTTCACCTGCCAGTCCAGCTTGGTGAGTTCGAGCGGGCCGCGGACGCGATTGTTGGTGACGGTGACCTTCAGCGCGGCGGCGAACGGGGCCGCCTTCCTCACCACCGGGTCGAAGGTGACCTGGGTCGGCGGCAGCACCTCGGTGTCGGAGGTGAGGCGGGCGAGGTTCAGCGGCCCGAGTCCGACCGTGCCGCTGACCGTGCGCGGGCCGGTGAGGGCCGAGGTGGGCAGTTGGACGGTCTGCCGGACGACCTTGCCGGGCCGGGCGGTCACCCGGTACTTCTCCCCGGCGATCTTGAAGTCGTAGCGCAGCGGCAGCGGCGTCCGGTCCTTGGTGCCGTCCACCTGGAGCACCGCGTCGACGGTCTCCTCGGTGTTGGAGTGCTGCGGCAGCCGGAGGGAGAACACGGGGCCGCTGACGGTCTTGACCGCGTTCACCGCGCCCTTGACGTACAGCACCTTGCCGTCGATGCCGAGCTGTACCTTGCCGCCGACCGGGAGGTACGTCTTCTCGTGGCCCAGCTGGTCGGTGACGGTGACCGGGCCGCCGGCCGACAGCTCGGCCGTGCCCGGAGTCGCGGCGGTGGTGTAGAGCGCCCGGACGGTGTTGCTCCCGGTGCCGAAACGGTACGAGCGGACGTCGGCGGAACCGGCGTCGTCACGGCCCGCGTAGGCGCGGCCCGCGAGCTGCCGGATCAGTACGCCCTCGGTGACCACGGACGGCTTGGGCTGCCAGGCCTTGACCTCCGCGGTGGGGCGCTTGAAGGCGCCGAAGTTGTGTTCCTTGTTGGTGGCGTCGGTGCCGTCGTTGGTGAGGTCGTACCAGTAGTAGCGGCTGACACCCGAGGCGAACGAGAAGATCTGCGCACGCGGCACGTACGTGGCCTGCTCGGCGGGGGTGACGCCGTCGCTGTGGGTCGGGTAGCCGTTCTCGGTGATCCAGAGCGGGATGTCCTTGCCGCCCGCCGCGTCCAGGTCGGCACGTACCTGCGGCAGCGTCGACAGCGCGGTCTCGGGCGGGTTCGGGTAGCCGTACTGGTGCACGCTGAGCGCGTCCAGGTACTTCAGGCCGCCGATCGCGTACAGCCGCTTCAGCCAGTCGGTCTGGAGGCCGGCCAGGCCGCCGCCGACGACGGTGGCGTCCGGGACCTTGGCGTGCACCTTGCCGTAGCTGGCCTGGAGCAGCTTGAGGTAGCAGTCGGCGGTGATGCCGCAGGTGCCGTTGTTGAAGCCGGTCGAGTTGTACTCGTTGTAGATCTCGATTTCCTTGGAGGACTGCTGGTACTTCTCCACGGCGGCGGCCGTGAACTTTCCGTAGGCCTCCAGCGCCGCGTCGGAGGCCGGTGTCCGGTGGCCGTCGTAGTTGGGGTTCCGGTAGCCGGAGATGGGCAGTGCGGTCAGCCCCTGCGACTTGGCGTACGGGATGTGCTGGTCGGTGGAGTAGCTGCTCCAGGAGTACGCGCCGGGGGTCTTCTCGATGGCGCCCCAGTTGATGTCGGAGCGGACCCCGTGCATGCCCATCAGCTTGACCGAGCGCAGCAGCTTCTGGTCGTCGCCGTCGTTCCACCCGTAGTGGATGCCGGTGCCGAAGCGGGTGTCCTGCTGTTCCTTGCCGGTCAGCGCGGTCAGCACACCGAAGTTGGCGGTGCGGGTGGTGGCACCGGCGGTGGCCGTGAGCGTGTAGTAGCCGCTGCCGAGCGCGGTGACGTCGACGGTGGCCGTGCCGCCCGAGACCGGTGCGGTGCCCGACGCGACGGTCAGGCCCTGGTCGTCGACGGCCTTCCAGGCCACCGATGCCTCGTCGGAGGCGAGGGTGATCTTCGCCTGTCCCTTGACGAAGATCAGGTCGGGCGAGGTGACGGTGAGTGCTCCGGCGGCGTGGGCGGCCGGGGCCGTGCCGGGCAGCGGTGCCACCACCAGCAGGCAGCCGAGCAGGGCGGCCGCACCGCCCCATGCGGCGGACCGTCTCGGGCGATCCATTACTCTGGCTGGAACCAGAGGACCTGGCCGGATCATGCCGTTCTGTTCCATCGAGGCTTCCTCTCGATCGGATCGGCGCGGTGCGTATGGGTGGTTCCCGGGTGGAGGTGTGCTCCGTCGGCTGTACCCCGGCGGAGCACACCGGTCCGTGTGCCGTCGGCGCGCACCGCTGCCGCCGTCGGCCGACGCGGACGGGTCCGCGCCGGTGCCCGGGTGGTCCTCATCCCTTGAGGCCGGTGAAGCCTCCCCCGCCGCGTACGATCTGCCGCTGGAAGATCAGGAACAGCACGACCGGGGGCAGGATGGCGAGCAGCATCCCGGCGATGAGCAGCGACTGTTCCGCCGTTTCCGCGAGGCGCGGCAGTGCGGCGGAGATGGGCTGCTTCTCGGTGTCCGGAATGACGATCAGCGGCCAGAGGAAGTCCTTCCAGGAGTTCATGACCGTCAGCAGGGTCACCACCGCGAGGATCGGCCGCGACATGGGCAGCACGATCCGGCGGAAGATGATGAACGGCCCCGCGCCGTCGACCTTGGCGGCCTCGAAGAGTTCACGCGGGATGCCGTCGAAGAACTTCATCACGATCAGTACGGTGAAGGCGCTGGCGGCGTGCGGCAGCCAGACGCCCCACGGGCTGTTGGCGAGCGAGATGCCGAGGCCGGGCAGGTCGAGCACGGTGAGGTAGAGCGCCACCAGCGAGATGGAGCCGGGGATGAAGAGGGTGGCGAGCACCATCCACCGCACGGGCGTGGCCCACTTGGGGCGCAGCACGGACAGGACGTAGCCGCCGGTGGTGGCGACGACGAGGTGGGCGACGACCGAGCCGGTGACCAGGACCACGGTGTTCCAGAGGTACTGGCCGACCTGGAGTTCGCTCCAGGCGCGGGAGAGGTTGTCCCATTGGGCGTGGTCGGGCCAGAGCGCCAGCGGATCGCGCAGCAGCTCCTGGGTCGGTGAGACGGCGCCCTTGAACGTCCAGTAGAGGGGCGCCGCCCCGAAGGCGAGCAGCAGCAGGAGCGAGAGGGTCTGTACGGAGCGGAGCGAGTACCGTACGGAGGTCCGCCGCCGGTCGGCACCGGAGATGAGCCCGCGTCCGCTCTCCTCGCGGCGGTTCCTGCGGCGGGTGCGAAGGGGGATCTGTACGGCCATCAGTTGCTCCAGCTCCTCGTCGCCCGCAGATAGATCGCCGAGAGCACGCCGAGCACGAGGGCCAGCATGACGCTGAGCGCGGTCGCGGCTCCGAAGTCGCCGTTCTGGAAGGCGTAGTTGTAGATCAGCATCAGGACGGTGAGCGTGGAGTCCTCCGGGCCTCCGTCCGTCATCACGAAGGGTTCGGTGAAGATCTGCAGGGTGCCGATGATCTGGAGCAGCAGCATGATCAGGATGACCCCGCGCAGCGACGGCAGGGTGATGTGCCAGACCCGGCGCCAGATGCCCGCGGCGTCGATCTCGGCGGCCTCGTACAGCTCGGTCGGTACGGAGCCGAGCGCCGCCAGGTAGATGATCACCGTGGAGCCGAACCCGGCCCAGGTGGCCTCCAGGACGATCGACAGCATCGCGGTGTCGGTCGACTGCAACCAGGGGTAGGGGCCGAGGCCCACATGGGCCAGCAGCTGGTTGAACAGACCGGCGTCCGGGTCGTAGAACACCTTCCACAACAGGACGGAGACGACCGGCGGGATCGCCACCGGAAGGTAGGCGAGAATGCGGAACAGTGTGCCGCCGCGCCGCAGTTCGGAGATGAGCACCGCGAGGAAGAGCGGCACCGGGAAGCCGATCACCAGGGCGAGCACGGCGAACAGCCCGGTGTTCTTCACGGCCTTCCACAGCAGCGGGTCGTCGAGCACATGGCGGAAGTTGTCCAGCCCCACCCAGCTGGCGGGGTCGACCAGATTGGTCTGCTGGAAGCTGAGCTGCACGCTCTGGACGATCGGCCACCACGAGAAGTAGGCGAAGCACAGCACCATCGGCAGACCGAACAGGATGGTGGTGACACCTCCTTGCCTGGCCCAGCGGACGAAGCGTTCCACCGGGCCGCCGCGATGCGGGGAGGCGGTGCGCGGCGGCCCGTCGGGGGTCCGCGGCCGGGCGGCGGACGGGTCGGCGGAACGCTGTTTCCTCGTCCGGTCCTTCTGGGTGCGGTTCCCGGCGGGCGCCGCAGGCGCTTGTGACCTGCTCATTGACGTCTCCTCGCCTCTCCTCGTGCTGTGCTCACTGCCTGATGTGCCGGACACGCTCCGGCTGCCGGGAGGTGGTTCTAGTTCTGCGCCCGCTCCACCTGGGACTTGACCTGCGCCGCGGCCTTCCTCAGCTGCTCCGCCGGGTCGGCGTCCTGGCGCGTCAGCACGGCCTGCACGGCGCTGTCGAGGGCCTTGTAGACGTTCTGCGCCTCGACGGGCGGCTCGATGCGCAGCTCGTAGTCGCCGAGCGACTCGGTGTACGGGGCGAAGTGCCCGACCGGCACATTGGCCTGCTTGTTGACGGCGGTGTCGACCGGGTCGGCGATGACCGGCTTGTAGAACGGCACGGACGGCACGCCGACGACGGAGCCGTCCTTCTTCCTGGCCACCGCGTCCTTCTCGGCGAGCGCGACGTCGTACTTGACGGAGAGGTAGTAGAAGTCGATGAACTTCGCCGCGGCCTCGCGCTGCCGGGCGGTGGCCCTGGGGCTGATCACCGCGATGGTGCCGCCGGCCAGGGTCCGCTTGTCTCCGCCGTCGACGGGCATGGCGCCGAGGCCGATGGTCTTGGGGTCACCCTTGTACTGCTGGATGTAGTGGCCGACCATGCTCGGTCCGGCGATCGTCATGCCGATCTTCCCGGCGGAGAAGTCCTTCTCCATGTCGGTGATGTTGCGCAGCTGGTTCTTGCCCATCGAGTCGTCCGTCCAGCGCATGTCCTTCAGCGCCTTCAGCGACTTCTCCGCACCGCTGCCGGCCTGGTCGAAGGTGTTGGCCCACTTGCCGCCGGACTCCTCCTGCATGCTGTCGCCGAAGGAGTACGCCATCGCGGTGAGCATCCAGCCGCCGGCGTTCTCCTTGGTCATCTGGGCGTATCCGGTGGCATCGGTCTTCTCGGAGATCGCCCTGGCCGCCGAACGGACCTCGGGCCAGGTGGTCGGTGGCTTGTCCGGGTCGAGTCCGGCCTTCTCGAACAGATCGCGGTTGTAGACGAGGCCGAGGGCGTACTCCTCGGTGGGGATGCCGTAGAGCTTGCCGTCCGTGCCCTTCGCGGCCCCGAGCGCGACGTCGTTGAAGTCCTCGTGGTGCTTCAGCGCCTTGAAGTCCTGGGTGAGGTCGGCGATCTGGCGGCGCTTGATCAGGCCCGACATCTCGGTGAGCGGCACCCGTACGATCGTCTCCAGGCTGCCGCCGCCCACCTTGGTCTGGAAGCTCTGCTGGTCGTACTGGTACTCGTTCGTCCTGATCTTGATCTTGGGGTTCGCCTTCTCGAACTCCGCCACCCGCGCCTCGAACGTCTTGAGCGCTGCCGCGTTGGTGGCGGGCGGGCGCCCGGAGACGGTGATCGTCACCGTGCCGTCGGCGGCCGTGTCGCTGCCGGAACCGGAACACGAGGCAAGCACGCTGACGAGCGCACCCGCGGTGACGCCGGTCAGGGCGATGCGCAGGGAGGGTCTCATCGGGGACTCCATTCAAGGACGGACCGGAAACCGGCTGGAAAGCGTTTTCCAGCCGGGGTCACCTTGCACCGCCCGATATCTCCGCGTCAATGGGTTGGCGCCGGGCTTCTGACCGGGAGTCCACCACATGCCCCTTGCCGCAGCGTTGACGTCGGCTTAGCCTCTGGAAAACGTTTCCCAAGCATTGCCGGAGATCGTCGGACCGACGATCACGAGCTGGAGGACATCCCGTGGACCCTGCCTGGTCGGCCGCCGCGTACGACCGCACCCTGCTGCGAGCGGCTCTCGACGAGGGCGACCGCCGCTGGGACGCCGAGGCGAACCTGCTGCGGGTCGAAGCCCCGTACAACCCCATCCACACGCACATCAAGGGGGGCCTCGCGCACCCCACCCGCAACTCCCTGCACTACGCCCTCCTTCTGCTGGAGCGGGGCGGCGAGGGCGACGCCGAGCGTGCCCATGCCGTGATCCTGCGGATCGCCGCGCTCCAGGACCGCTCGCCGGAGAACCCCACGTACGGCATCTGGGGCTACTACGCCGAGGAACCGGCCGCGGAGATGGACCCGGCCGACTGGAACTGGGCGGACTTCCTCGGCATCGCCCTGCTGCTGGTGCACGCCCGCCACGGCGACGGTCTGCCGGCCGAGGTGCGGCACGAGCTCAGGGAGTCGCTACGGCACGCGGCCGCGTCGATCGTCCGCAGGAACGTGCATATGACGTACACGAACGTCGCCGTCATGGGTACGTTCGTGACGCTCGCCGCCGGGAGACTCCTCGACGACGAGGAGTTGTTCGCGTACGGCAAGGACCGCATGGTGCGGCTCTCGCGGGCCATCGACGGCACCGGCAGCTTCACCGAGTTCAACAGCCCGTCCTACTGGGGCGTCGTGCTCCAGACCCTGACCCTGATCAGGGAACATGTCGACGACGCGGAGGTGCTGGAGCTCAACGACCGGCTGCACGACCGTCTCTGGCAGCACTTCCTGGCCCGCTGGCACCCGCCGACCCGTCAGCTCTCCGGCCCGATGGCCCGCTGCTACAGCAACGACCTGGGTGTGCCGCCGTTCCTGGCGAAGGCGGTGCGCGGGGAGCTCGGCGCGCCGGTGCCCAGCCCGGTCCGGGGCGAGATGTCGGCCGGGCTGGACGCCTGCGTGGACTACCGGATGCCCGAGTGGGTCCTGCCACGGCTGCGGGAGCTAGCGGGCGGGCACGAGCACCGGGAACTGTTCACCGGGAGCCCGGCCCCGGAGACGGGCACCACCTGGCTGGATCCGGTCACCACCCTGGGCAGTGTGAACCACCAGGACACCTGGCTCCAGCGGCGGCCGCTGTTCGGCCACTGGGTACGTCCGGACGGATCCGCCGGTCATCTGCACGTCCATCTGGTGAAGGACGACGGGGCGGAGGACTTCGACTTCGCCTCGGGTGTGCTCTCCACCGTGCAGAGCGGTCCGCATGTCGCCTGGCTGACGGGGTTCGCCTGCCCGGCGGGAGACCGGCACCACCACCTCGACATGATCACACCGGGCGACCGCTTCCGGGCCCGGTCGCTGCGTCTGGTGGTGGACCTGATCGGTGCGCCGCCCGTGGCGGAGGCGTCCACGATCGACGGTGGCGTCGCACTCGACCTGGGGACGGCCCGGTTGGACTTCAGGCTGGCCGGAGGCTCCTTCGGCGGCCGCACGCCGACGGCCCGGCTGGTCCCGCGCGCCGACGGGGTGCGGATCGAGGTGGTGCTCTTCGAGAGCGCGGCCCCGGCCGAGCTGGACTGGGCAAAGCTCGGCGACACCTTCGCGGCGGGGACCCTGTCCCTGGTGCCGTCCGGTACGGGGCGCGGTGCGCCGCCCGCGCCGGATCCGGAGGTGGAGGTCTCGGGTGACCGCGCCGAACTGCGGTGGACGACCCCGCGGGGGAACCGGCTGACGGTGTCCGGCGGCCGGTCGGTCGTCTCCCGCGAGGAGCACGCCGCGCTGCACTCCGCGACACTGGACGGCGCCGCGCCGCCGTCGCCCCGTCTGTCGGATTCCCTGCTGGTCCCGTAGGCATCCCGGGCCTTCGTTCCGGCCCGGTCGCAGCCCGGCGCACGAGCGGGCAGCGGCCGGCTGCGACCGCTCGGGACACCTGATCCCGCGTGCGGCCGGCCGAGGGTGCCGCACTGTTCCCCGGCCGGCCGGTCAGCTCCCCGGCCGGCCGGTCGGTCAGCGACGCACGAACTTCACCGCGTCGGCGTGCACGCACCCGGTGCCGCTCGCGGTGAGGGACACGGCGGCGCCGGTGCCCTCGGCGTACGACCGGGTGCCGAGGGAGACCCAGCCGGACCCTCCGGTGCGTTCGTCGAGGGTGCTCCTCGTCACCGAGCCGTTGTTGTCGAGCGCGAGCCGGGCCGCGGGGTCACCGCCGGGCGTGGCCGTCTTCCGGACGAAGACCTCGTACGTTCCGGCGGCGCGGAGGCGGGGCCGCCAGGTCGCCGTGGCACCGGCGTCGCAGGCATAGGTCATCGGCGACTCCTTCGTCCACCCGGAGAGCGAACTGGCCGACCAGGCACCGGAGGTGGAGTACCCGTAGGCGGCGGGGCCGTCGTTGTCGACGTAGTAGTCGCGCTGCCAGTAGCGGACGTAGTCGAACTGCATCGCGGACGGCAGCCCGGTCGTGTCCGGCACGGACCCGTAGGCGATGGAGGTGAGCCAGATGGCGGTGTAGTCGTGGGTCCACTGGTCGGGGGTGTAGGGCGCGGTGTACTTCAGGGCGCCGTCCAGAGAGAACTTCACACCGCTCTCGGACCAGTCGATCCCGTAGGTGTGCCACTGCCGCAGATCGAGGCCGCTGTCATAGGTGCCGGAGCCGTAGTGCACCGGGCCGGTGGCACCCGATCCCTTCCAGCTGTGCACATTGTGGGCGAGCTTCGTGGGGTTGGCCGAGTCGACCTCGAATCCGTCGACCTCGGTGCGCTGGTCCGCGGGGAACGTGGTGCTGCCGTCGCCGCCCATCAGCCAGAACGAGGAGTGCCAGCCGCTGCCGTCGTTGATCCTGGCGCGGGTCTCGTAGTAGCCGTAACGCAGCCGCTGCTTGCTGACGACTCCGCCGCCGGTGAAGTCCTTGCCGGCGTAGGTCTCCTTCTTGAGGTTGATGCCGAGGCTGCCGCCGGACTCGGTGACGTTCTCCTTGCGCTGTGCGCTGTAGGCCTTCACGTCGGTGCGGAAGCCCCACTTGGCGGTGTCGACGGTGGTGCCGTCGAACTCGTCGCCGAAGGCGAGCGTCCAGCCGTCGCCGGGTGGGGACGGCTCGGCGGCCGTGGCCTGCGGGGCGATCGCACCGGCCAGTGCCACCAGCCCGGCAGCCATGGCGGCGAGCGTGCGTGGGATGCGGGTTCGGTTTTTCATGCCGCCCTCACTCCTTCATCGGTCGACGAGCCACTTGGCGCACCACGCTGTCAATCTGTGCAACTCGTATGTGCAATGCAGGAAGAGTGTCCGCATGTCGAGGACGCGTCAAGCCCTAGGGTCGATCGGTCTCCGTATTCGTCCCACTCGAAGGGGTGATGACTCCGCGCTGCCTGGATGCTGATCCCGCATGGTGCATGCCGGATCCGCCGGGGCATTCCATCATCGGGACGACGGGCGCGGCCGAGCGGCCTCTCCATGTCCCTGCCGGCCCCTGGCCGGGGTACGAGGGGCGGAGACGGACCGGGTGAGGTAAGCCGGAAGCATGACCTCCCGGCGGTTCCTGCAGTCGATCCGCGAGTCCCGGCGGCGCAGGAACGTGCTCGTGGCGGTGCCGTTCGCACTGATCGCCGTCGTCACGGCGGTCGATGTCTCCGCACCGCCGGATGTCCATCTCGGCCCGTTCCTGGTGGCTGCGCCCGCAGTGGCCGCCTCGTTCACCGGGCCGCGCATGACCGCCTTCGTCGGTGCGGTCGCCGTGCTGGCGCAGTCCCTGGTGGCCGTCGCCCGCTCCAGTCTCAACGACCTCAACCACACCTACCAGATCATCGCGCTCGTTCTCATCTCCGTCTTCGTCACCTTCTTCGCCCACCTGAGGGTCCGCAACGAGCGGGCCGTCGCCCAGCTGCGCTCGGTGGCCGAGGCGGCACAGCACGTGGTGCTGCGGCCACTGCCCGCACGGAGCGGCCCCCTGCGCATCGCCTCGGTCTATCTGGCCGCGGAGGCGGAGGCGCAGATCGGCGGCGACCTGTACGCCGCCGCCCGGACCATGGGGGGCACCCGCCTGATCATCGGTGACGTACGCGGCAAGGGGCTCGCCGCGATCGGTGAGGCGGCCAGCGTCCTGGGGGCCTTCCACGCCCTGTCCCGCCAGCAGTGGCAACTGCCCGAACTGGTGGCCCACCTGGAGACGAGCATCGCCCCGGACCCGGACGACCCGGCACCCGAGGGCGGGGACGAGCCCGGGGAGCACGATCCTGACCTCGCGGAGTCCTTCGTCACCGCGGCGGTGCTCGACATCCCCGACGACGCCGCCGAGATCCGCCTGGTCAGCTGCGGTCATCCGCCGCCGCTTCTGCTGCGCGCGGGTGAGGTGATCCCGCTCGGTGTGCGGGTGCCGGCCCCGCCGCTCGGACTGACACACCTGGTGATCACGGAGCACACGGCGGAGACCTTCGGCTTCGAGGCCGGTGACACCCTGCTGCTGTACACCGACGGCGTCATCGAGTCCCGGGACCGGTCGGGGAACTTCTACCCGCTGCGGGAACGGGCCGCTTCGCGGGGCGGCGCGGGTCCCGACGCCCTGCTGGAATTCCTGTGCGCCGATCTGTTGCGCCACGCGGGCGGCCGCCTGGGGGACGATGCCGCACTGGTCGCCGTCGAGCGCCTGCCGGCCCCGGGCGACGCCGCGCCGACACCACCCTCAGGTCTGCCCGGTGCCCAGCCGGCGTGACACTGCGCGCAGCCAGGGGTGGCGTTCGTGGAGTTGCGCGGAGCGCCGGTCGAGCTCCTTGCCCAGGCGTTCCGTGCGCTTGTCGATGTCGAGCTCGTCCAGGATCCGGTCGACCTCGGCGAGCAGCGCGCCGTGCAGCTGCCACTGCCGGGGATGTTCCTGGACGTCTTCGAGGAGCAGGTAGGCCACCCTGTCCCTGGTCGCGCGGCTGAGGGCGAGGGCGTCCGCCAGCCTGGCCTCCGCGTCCTCCGCGTTCTGCGCGAGCGGGGTGGTGATCAGCTCCGAGAAGCTCTCGACGGCACCGGCCATCTGCCCGAACAGCTCCGTCAGGGACTCGGCCACATCGGCGGGGAACAGCGTCTCGTCGGTACGGGCCTTGGCCAGGTCGGTCAGGGTGCGCGACAGCACCCGCAGCACCACGGCGCAGATCTCCAGGGTGTCCAGACCGGTGCGCAGCACGACCCGGTACAGCAGTCCCTGCCGGACGCGCGGATTGAGCGTGAGGCTGTCCTCCGCCTGCCGCAGCGAGGCGTCGACCTCCACGATGTCGTGGTCGAGGCGGCGGGCCGCGTGGAGCCGGTCGGCCGCCCGCTCGACGGAGACGTGACCGGCCACGTCCTCCCCCATCGCACGGAACATCCGCCCCATCTCCCGGGCCAGTCCGTCGATGGAGGCGCCTGCGGGCTGCACCCACACCGGAGGCGCCAGGAGCAGGTTGAAGAGCAGTCCCACACCGGCTCCGATCAGGGTCTCCAGCACCCGGTCCCAGGCGGTCGACGCGACCTGCGAGACGCCCAGCACGAGCATCGCGCTGATCGCCACCTCGGGCACGAACTCGCCGACGCGCACCAGCCGCCCGATGATCAGCGAGGCGAAGATCGTCAGCCCGAGGCTCCACCAGTTCAGGCCCACCAGCGCGCTGAGCGCAGTGGCGATGAGCACCCCGACCACCACCGAGTTCACCCGGCGGATGCCCGTGGTGAGGGTCGAGTAGAGGGTGACCTGTACGACGAGGAGGGCGGTGAGCGGCGCCGTGAGCGGCGCGGGATGGGGCAGGGTCCACACCGCCACGACGTAGGCGATGACGGCAGCGGCCGTGGAACGCACGGTCTGCGCTCCGACGGGCTCCGTCGTACGCCGGACGAGCTCGATCACGGGTGCGGATACTCGGGCCATTCCCTTCCCATGCCCGCCCGCGCGCCGTGGCAGTGCGCCGGTGCGGCGACACCCACCGTACGGACGTGCGGGCCGGCGGCCCCGCCGTGGTCAGGGATCAGGGACCGGGGGTCAGGTCCGGAGGATGTCGAGCAGTTCCTCGACCGGGACGGCGGCCCCCATCTCGTCGGCCAGCCGCTCCGCCCGCGTGCGGTACGACGGCTCGGCGAGGATCCGTTCGGCGGCGGCGCGGATGCTCCGCACGTCGTCGGGGCCCAGGACCGCCGGCTCGTCCGCCGGGCCGCCGGTCGGGGGTACGGCCATTCCCGCCCCCGCCCCGGCGACCAGATCGGCGTTCTCCGGCTGGTCGGCGAAGAGGGGGACGCAGACCAGCGGGACGCCTGCCGCGAGAGCGCCGTAGACGGTCCCCGAACCGCCGTGACAGACCACGAGGGAGGCGCCGCGCAGGACGTCCGCCTGCGGCACCCACGGCTCCACATGGACGTGGGGCGGCAGTGGTCCGAGGTCCGAGGCGTCGATGTGGTGCCCGGTCGTGAGCAGCACCCGCACCGGCAGTGCGCTCACCGCGTCCACCACCGCCCGGTACAGGCCGACCGCGGTCGGCAGGGCGCCCGCCTCGGTGCCGAGGGTGACGTTGACCAGCGGTTCCTCCGCCCCGCCCCACCAGTCCGGCAGCACGCCCGGTCGGAGGGCTTCGTGATAGCGGTGGGTCACGGCGTACGGCGAGGGGTCCATGGAGGCCGGCAGCCGGGTCAGGTACGGGGAGTCGAGGAGCCGCTGCGCGATGCCGGGGCCGTACGCGTCGAGCACGGGGGGCAGGAGCGGGTCGGTGGCCGAGGTGAACCCCGCGGCCGAGACCGCGACCCGGGCATGCGGGATGCCGTGCCGCTCGGCGGCCACCACGGAGGCGAATTCGAACGACTCGTGCAGGACGAGATCGGGCCGCCAGTCGCGGCATGCCTCGTCCAGCGCGGGGAGCATCGCGGCGGTGCAGCGCCGGCCGAACACCTCCCCGACCATCATGACGACGCCGTCGTCCGGGGACAGGGCCAGCACCTGCTCCATGATCTGTGCGAGTTCCTCCCGGGGCGGCTCCCCGCCGATGCGGTACGGCTGTTTCCGGGCCGCGAGCAAGGATTCGAGTGCCGGCGGGGCGACGACGAGGACGTCGTCGCCCCGTGCCGTGCAGGCGTCGATGAGGGGGACCAGCGGCTGGAAGTGGCCCGAGCCGCGGGTCGAGGCGAAAAGTACACGCATGCGGCCGAGCGTACGGACCTTCACCTTCCGCCCACAGGCCCGCTTTCCGCCTGTTTTCGGCGCGTTTCCCGCGTTTGCTCGGATAGCCGGGCGGAAGCCTCGCAGCGGCGATCGGTTGCCGTACCCCTGTGCCAGGCTTCCGCGCGGGTCTCGCCGTCCCGGCTGCCGGACATCGGGCCGTGTTCACCTCAGGCGCTGCGGGCCCGGGTGGCGAGCAGGGCGGCCAGGATGCCCGGCACGAGCAGCAGCCCGAAGGCGGCGGCGTAGCCGACGTGGTCGTTCGAGCCGGCGCTCAGGAAGGCGTTGAAGACGGCGGAGGCGACACCCAGGATCAGGATCTGGCCCAGGTTCTGATTGGTCTGCATCGCGCTGCTGGCGTAGCCCTGCCGGCCGGTGGGGGCGTGGGAGAGCGACAGCACGGTGAGGGACGGGGCGAGCAGCCCCATGCCGAGCGCGGCGACGACCATCGACGACGCGGCGATGACCGGCGACATCCCGCGCAGCGACCCGACGACGGCGATCGCCACCGCCCCCGCCTGAACCGACGCACCGACCACGACCAGGTGGTGACGCGGAGTCCGTTCCGGCAGGCGGCCCTGCACCCAGGAGGAGGCCGCCCAGGCCAAGGCCGCGCCCGTGAAGGCCAGCCCCGTCACGACGGGGGCCACGTCCCGCCCGGTGACGAGCATCAGCGGCACCAGTGCCTCCAGCGTGAAGAACACGCCCGAACTCAGCCCGCGCAGCAGCACCGTGGCCGGCAGGCCGTGCGCGGCACGCCAGGTGCCCGTCGGCAGCAGCTGCGAGGCGAACAGCACCAGCAGGGCGAGTCCCCCCGCGGCGAACAGCAGATGGCGCGTGTCCCAGCCCGATGCGCCGTACTGGCCCAGCGCCGCGCCCACGCTCACCGCCACCGCGACCATCAGGGCGGGTCGCGGCGTGCTCTCCTCCGAGGGCGCGGGCGCGGCCCGCCAGGAACGGCCGCGCAGCACCGCCACGACCGCCAGGGCCGGGAGCGCCGTCAGAGCCGCCAGGCCGTAGAACACCACACGCCAGGACCACCATTCGGCCACCAGTCCGGCCAGCGGAGGGCCGACCAGGGACGGAATGATCCAGCAGGCGCTCATCAAGGCCAGGGCGCGCGGCTGCAGACGGTCGGGATACGCCTGGCCGATCGCCGCGTTGATCGCCACCGCGATCATCCCGCCCGCCACTCCGTCCACGAAGCGCCCGGCGGCCAGTTGCCAGATCGAGGTGCTGGCGGCCGAGACCAGCAGGGTGACCACCGCCAGCACCATGCCGACGGCCAGCGGGCGGTGCGCCCCCGAGCGGTCCGCCCAGTGACCGCCCAGCACCCCGCCCAGCAGGCTCGCGGCCACGAAACACCCCGCCACCAGCGGGAAGAGCGACACCCCGTCCAGATCCTGTGCGGCCGTCGGCAGGGTGGGCACCACGGCCAGCGCGGCCAGGCCGGTCAGGAACATCACCGCGGCGAAGCTGGAGGTGGCCGCCAGGTACGTCCGGGAGAACAGTCCCTCTGCGGCTTCGGACCCCAGGGGCGGCAGGTCGGCCGTGGTCCGCCCTCCGTGTTGTGCCGTGGCCGGTTCTGCGGATGTCGCGGGCGGGGTGGGCGAGGTGCTCTTCGGGGCATCAGTCACGGGCCCACAAGCTAGGTGGAGTACGCGTCCGAGTGCCAATGGTTTTCGGCGGCCAAGGGGGCGGCGCCGTCGTGGCCGTGGCCGTTCTCGTGAAGCTCTTGCGCCAGGCCAGCGACACGTACACGAGACCGATCAGGACCGGGACTTCGATGAGCGGGCCGACGACGCCGGAGAGCGCCTGGCCGGAGGTGACGCCGAAGGTCGCGATGGCGACGGCGATGGCGAGTTCGAAGTTGTTGCCCGCCGCGGTGAACGCCAAGGTGGCCGTGCGGTCGTAGGCCAGGCCCAGAGCCTTGCCGAGGAGGAAGGTGCCGAAGAACATGATCGCGAAGTAGACGAGCAGCGGCAGTGCGATCCGGACCACGTCCAGGGGCTGCGAGGTGATCGTCTTCCCCTGGAGGGCGAACAGGATGACGATGGTGAAGAGCAGCCCGTACAGCGCCCAGGGGCCGATCCTCGGCAGGAGTTTCGCCTCGTATTTCTCGCGGCCCATCCTCTGCTCGCCGATGCGGCGGGTGAGGAAGCCGGCCAGCAGCGGGATGCCGAGGAAGATGATGACGTTCAGCGCGATGTGCCATACAGACACGTCCAGGCCCTGGCCGTCGCCGAGGTTCAGCCACCGGGGCAGCAGATCGAGGTAGAACCAGCCCAGCAGGCCGAACGCGATGACCTGGAACACGGAGTTCAGCGCCACGAGTACGGCGGCTGCTTCGCGGTCGCCGCAGGCCAGGTCGTTCCAGATGATGACCATGGCGATGCAGCGCGCGAGGCCGACGATGATCAGGCCGGTGCGGTACTCGGGCAGGTCCGGCAGGAAGATCCACGCCAGGGCGAACATGACGGCCGGACCGATGATCCAGTTGATGACCAGCGAGGACACCATCAGCGTGCGGTCGCCGGTGACGGTGTCGAGCTTGTCGTAGCGGACCTTGGCCAGGACCGGGTACATCATGACGAGCAGGCCGAGCGCGATCGGCAGGGAGATCCCGCCGATCTCGATCTTCGCCAGCGCGTCGTTCATCCCGGGGATCAGCCGCCCCAGGCCCAGGCCGACGGCCATGGCGAGCAGGATCCACACCGCGAGGTAGCGGTCGAGGGTGGAGAGCTTCCTGACGATCGAGTCGTCCCCGGCCGCCGTGGCGGTGGTGGGTTCGGTGGAGGTCACGGGCAGGCCCTCTTGTTCCCGGCTGCGGTACGGGCGGACTCGGCCAGCGCCGCGAACTGCTCGGACAGACCGGCCAGGACCTCGGGCTTGAGCCTGTAGTAGGTGAAGCGGCCGCACGGCTCGGTCTCCACCAGTCCGGCCTCGCGCAGCACCTTCAGGTGGTTGGACAGGTTGGTCTGCTTCGCGCCGGTCTCCTCGATCAGATGCGTCGTGCAGAGCGTCTCGCGGGCCAGCAGGGTCACGATCTTCAGGCGGAGCGGATCGCCCAGCGCCCGGATCAGATCAGGATCGACTGAAGTCAGCATGGACTGATACTTTCACATCACCACCCGCTGATACCAGCGGAGGCTGATGTCAGCGGCGACTGGCGCCGCCGTGAGACGAGAGGGTTCGCCATGCCCGAGACCGTGCCCGAGACCGCCGGAAAGCCGTCCGTCCTGTTCGTCTGCGTCCACAACGCCGGCCGCTCCCAGATGGCCGCCGCCTGGCTGACCCATCTGGCCGGGGACCGCATCGAGGTCCGTTCCGCGGGCTCCGACCCCGGCGCGGCCGTCAATCCCGCCGCCGTCGAGGCGATGGCCGAGGTCGGCATCGACATCTCCGCCGAGACCCCGAAGATCCTCACGACCGACGCCGTCCGCGCGTCCGATGTGTGCATCACCATGGGCTGCGGTGACACCTGCCCCGTATTCCCCGGCAAGCGCTACCTCGACTGGCAGCTCGACGACCCCGCCGGACAGGGCGTGGCGGCCGTCCGCCCCATCCGCGACGAGATCAGGACCCTCGTCGAGGAGCTGATCGCCGAGCTGGCACCGCGCACCGAGCGGTGAGCGGGAGACGTCCCCGATCCGGACGGGGACGCGGACAGACGGCCGGACGAGGCCGGGAAGCGGACCGGAGCGCCGGGGAAGGGTTCCGGCCCTCGGGGAGCCGGGGCGCTGCCGGGCCACCGCCCGTACCTCGATCCTCGCGCGGCGCCACACGGTTCGCATCCGGATCGGCCCGCCGCGCAGGGCGGCGGGCCGATCCAGCAGGTGAGCCGATCCGGCCGAGGTGCCGCTCAGCGCACCAGGGGCGAGGACGCGCCGGCCCGGACGGGCGGGAGCGACCGCGCGTTCACAGGGTGCGTTCGAGACGGTCTGCCATCAGCCTGACGAAGCGCGAGGGGTCGCCCAGCTCTCCGCCCTCGGCCAGCAGGGCCAGGTCGTGGAGGAGCTCGGCCGTCTCCTGGAGCCCGGTGTCGCCGTCCTCACCGCGTTCGCCGTGTGCCCGGTTGAGGCCGCTGACCAGCGCGTGCTCCGGGTTGAGTTCGAGGATGCGCTTGACCTGGGGAACGTCCTGGCCCATGGCGCGGTACATGTTCTCCAGGGCCGGCGACACATCGTGCGTGTCCGAGACGATGCAGGCGGGCGAGACGGTGAGACGCGAGGAGAGCCGTACCTCCTTGACGGTCCCGCTCAGCCGGTCCGTCATCCAGCCGAGCAGATCCGCGTACTCCTGCTGCCGGCCCTCGCGTTCGGTCGCGGCCTCCTTCTTCTCCTCCTCGGTGCCGAGGTCGACCTCGCCCTTGGCGACGGACCGCAGCTTCTTGCCGTCGAACTCGGGCTCCGCCTGGACCCACACCTCGTCGACGGGGTCGGTCAGCAGCAGCACCTCGACGCCCTTGGCGCGGAACGCCTCCATGTGCGGGGAGTTCTCGATGGCCTGCCGGGACTCGCCGGTCAGGTAGAAGATGTGCTCCTGGCCGTCCTTCATCCGCTCCACGTACTGCCGCAGCGTGGTCGGCTCGTCCTTGTCGTGGGTCGTGGCGAAGGACGAGACACCGAGGATCGTCTCACGGTTCTCGAAGTCGCTCAGCAGCCCTTCCTTGAGGACCCGGCCGAACTCCCGCCAGAACGTGGCGTACCGCTCCGGTTCGGCGGACATCATGTCCTTGACCGTCGACAGCACCTTCTTCGCCAGACGCCGGTGCATCAACTGGATCTGGCGGTCCTGCTGGAGGATCTCGCGCGACACGTTGAGCGACAGGTCCTGCGCGTCGACGACCCCCTTGACGAAGCGCAGGTACGGAGGCATCAGCGCTTCGCAGTCGTCCATGATGAAGACGCGCTTCACATAGAGCTGGATGCCGCGCTGGTACCCCTGCATGAACAGGTCCTGGGGCGCGCGCGACGGGATGAAGAGCAGCGCCTGGTACTCGAACGTGCCTTCCGCCTGGAGGCGGATGGTCTCCAGCGGGGCACTCCAGTCGTGGCTGATGTGCTTGTACAGCTCGTGGTACTCCTCGTCGGAGACCTCGTCGCGCGAGCGCGCCCACAGGGCCTTCATCGAGTTGAGCGTCTCGGGCTCGCGCGGGGCCTCGTCGGCACCCTCCCCCGACTCCGACTCCGCGGTGCCGTCGGCCGCGGCCTCCGGGGCCATCCTGACCGGCCAGGTGATGAAGTCCGAGTAACGCTTGACGATCTCCTTGATCTTCCATGGGGAGATGTAGTCGTGGAGCTGGTCCTCGGCGTCCTCCGGCTTGAGCCGGAGCGTGACCGCGGTCCCCTGGGGAGCGCTGTCGACGGTCTCGATCGTGTACGTGCCCTCGCCGCTCGACGTCCACCGGGTGCCCTGGCTCTCGCCCGCGCGCCGGGTCAGCAGGGTGACCTCGTCGGCCACCATGAAGCTGGAGTAGAACCCGACACCGAACTGGCCGATCAGCCCTTCGGCGGCGGCCTCCTCGGTCTCCTTGGCTTCCTTGAGTTCCCGCAGGAACTTCGCGGTGCCCGAGTTCGCGATGGTGCCGATGAGCTGGACGACTTCGTCGTGAGACATCCCGATGCCGTTGTCCCGCACGGTCAGTGTGCGGGCCTGCCGGTCGGTCTCGATGACGATGTGGAGATCGGACACGTCCACGTCGAGCGAGTCGTCGCGCAGTGCTTCGAGTCGCAGCTTGTCGAGCGCGTCGGAGGCATTGGAGACGAGTTCGCGCAGGAACACGTCCTTGTTCGAGTAGATCGAGTGGATCATCATCTGCAGAAGCTGTCGTGCTTCCACCTGAAACTCGAACGTCTCAGTGGGCATAATGCGTGATTCCCTCTCAGTTCCGCGGACTGGGATGTGGCCAGAGCACTTTAGATCAGCCGGTCATCATGCCGGGAGCGAGTGGTTCAGAATGAGCGGATGAAGCGAAGAGCCGAAGGCGAGGGCGCGGCGGGTCCGCGGTCCGGAGCCCCGCGGTCGATACGGGCGTACGGGGCGGCCGGCCTGGCCGAAGCGGCCGTACTGCTGCTCAGCGGGTGCGACGCCCTCAACACCGACAAGACCCCCGAGCGCGTCAGGAACGGCACCTCCGAGCTCGATCTGACCGTCACCGGGCGCCCCACCCCCGGCACCCTCACCACCGCCGAGCACGTCCTGGCCCGGCTCAGGGCCCGTGACGCCGAGGGCCTGACCGAGCTCGCCGTGGAGGGCGGCAGCACGAAGGAGGACGCGCGGCGATGGGTGACCCGTTGGGGCGGCGCAGCCCAGCGCCCGGTCACCGCGGACTTCCTGCTCGGCGAGAGAGAGGCCTCCGTCGATCTCCGTTTCACGGGCGAACGGACACCGTTGACCCTGCGGCTGAAGGACAACGACTACGACGACGAGTTCCGGGTGTTCCTCCAGGAGGACCGGTGAGAAAGCCCTCAGGGCCTCCCGGCACGGCCATCCTCAGCCCGGCGCCACCGCGTAGCCGTCGGCCGTCCAGCCGCCGTCGCTGACCATCACCTGCCCCGTGATGTTCGCGGACACCCCGGAGGAGAGGAAGAGGGCGAGATGCGCGATGTCCTGCGGGGTGCCGAGGCGGCCGCGCGGGGTGCGGCGGCGCAGCGCCCGCGTGTCGAGCCGCCCGGCGTCGGAGAGCCGGGTCAGCAGCTCGGTCTCGACGTACCCGGGTGCGAGCGCGTTGACCCGGATGCCGGACGGGGCCCACTCGACGGCCAGGACCTTGGTGAGGGCGGCGACGGCGGCCTTGGTCGCGCAGTACGCCGCGCGCTCGGGCCCTGCGGTCACCCCGTACATCGACGAGGTGGTGAGGACGACGCCTCCGTCGCCCTCGCGCATGACGCGGGCGGCGGCGCGGGCGCAGACGAAGACGCCGGTGAGGTTGACGTCCAACGCGGTGTTCCAGCGGTCCAGTTCGAGGTCGAGGGAGGGCGCGTTGGCGGACACACCGGCGTTGGCGACCATGACGGACAGCTCCCCGGTCCGGGCGGTGAACGCGGTGAGCGCAGCCGTCACGGCGTCCTGGTCGCTCACCGGGGCCGTGGCCGTCGCGATCACCTGCCCGGGGCGACCCTCGGCCAGTGCGGGCCGCACCCGGTCCAGTTCGTCGCCGTCGATGTCGAGCAGCAGCACATGGCACCCGGCGCGTACGTACGCCTCGGCCATCGCCAGGCCCAGGCCGCGCGCGGCGCCGGTGACGCATACGGACCTGCCGTCCAGGTCGGGGTAGACCGCCGCTTCCGTCGTCATGTTCCGTTCCGTTCCCGCTCGCTGTGCCGGTTTCGCCCTCGGTGCTTCCGGTCCTGCTCAGACCATGTGCATTCCGCCGTTGACATGGATGACCTCGCCCTGCACGAAACTCGCCGCGGGTGAGCACAGGAAGGTGACGACGGAGGCCACTTCCTCCGGCCGGCCCAGGCGGCCGAGGGGCGTGGTGGCCAGAGCGGTGTCGCCGCGCTCGGCGACGTAGTCGCGGGTCATGGAGGTCTCGATGATTCCGGGCGAGACCATGTTGATCCGTGCCCTGGAGCCGAGTTCCCAGGCGAGGCTGCGGGAGAAGGCGAGCAGCGCGCCCTTGGTCGCCGCGTAGTGCGCGTGCCGGACGCTGCCGCGGTGGCCGGCCATGGAGGTCAGATTGACGATGCTGCCGCCTTCGTTGAGGTGGGGCAGGACCGCGCGGGTGAGGTAGAAGACGCCGTTGAGATTGACCGAGATGACGGCGTTCCACTGCTCGTCGGTCATGTCGGCGACGGCCTGCTCCGGATAGATCCCGGCGGCGGGCACCAGGAAGTCGACCGAGCCGAACGCCTCGACGGCGGCGGCGACGAACGCGTTGTTGCTCTCCGGCGAGGCCGCGTCCAGGGTCCGGGTGAGCACGGTCGCGCCGGTGGGGTCGAGCGTCGCGGCGAACTCCTCCAGCGCCCCGGCGTTCAGGTCGCCGAGCACCAGGCCGGCGCCGGCCGCGTGGAACTGGCGGGCCACCTCGCGGGCGATGCCGCCGCCCGCGCCGGACAGGAGGAGGGTCCGGCCCTCGAAGGGGCGGGCGTCAGTCCGCGGAGCCTGCTGCGTCTGCTGTGTGGTCGTTGTCATGGTCGTCCTCTGTGAACAGTTCGGGATGTCGGGCCAGCTCCAGCCGCGTACGGCGGATGTGGCCGGTGAGAAAACGTTCGGCGTCGACGGTGTCGGCCCGCTTGATCGCATCGATGATCAGGCGGTGCTCGGCGTGGATCAGTTCCCAGCCGCTGTCGCCCGCGAGCCGGGCGAAGGCGCGGCGGTAGTGCTGTGTGGTGTTCCAGAAGCGGTCGACCATGGCGGTGATCTGGGTGACCCGGCATCCGGCGTAGGTGAGCAGGTGCAACCGGCCGTCGAGGGCCAGGAAGCGGTCCACATCGGTGGTCAGCTCGATCTGCCGGGCGATCGTCTCCAGTTCGGCGACCTGCTCGGCGGAGAGGTGCGGAATGCTCTCGCCGAGGGCGAGCGGTTCCAGGCGTTCGCGGATCTTGTAGACGCCCTCGCACTCCGCCATGTCCATTCTGGAGACCCAGGCGCCGCTGTTGGACTTCACGACGGTCAGGCCCTCGGCCGCCAGTATCCGCAGGGCCTCGCGCACCGGCAGCCGGCTGGCGCCGAGCTGTGCGGCGACCTGCTCCTGCATGATCCGTGCGCCGGGGCGCAGTTCACCGCTCAGGATGGCGGCGCGCAGATGGTCCGCGACGCGCTGGCTGGCGACGGCGGCCCCGGCGGAATCGGATCCGGAGGAGTCGGATCCGGTGGTCGGCTTACGAGACATGGTTCTCCCTGGTGCGGTGGCGCGGCGGCGCGTTCAGACGGAAGGCTGCCACAGCCGTACCGGTGAGTCGGCCTCGTACCGCTTGCCGTCCGGGTAGGAGACCAGTTCCAGCTGCATCCCCCAGGGGGCGAGGAAGTAGACCCAGCGCTGCCCCTCGCTCGGGCCCGAACTGGCCGTGGGTTCGCCCAGGATCCGTACGCCGTGCTGCCGCAGATGTGCCACGGCGGCGTCGAGGTCGGTGACGTAGAAGGCGAGATGGTGGCCGCCGATGTCGCTGTTGCACGGCGGTCGCGTCTCCTGCCCGGGTGCCTCGTACTCGAAGATCTCGAAGTTCGGGCCACCGGCGCAGCGGAAGAAGCGCAGCTCGCGCATCACGGCGCGCGGATGCACGCCCAGGTGGTCGCTCATCCAGGTGCCGTCGGAGTGGAAGGGGCCGAGCGAGTAGACGTGCTCGCAGCCGATCACCTCGACGAAGAACCGGGTCGCCTCTTCGAGGTCGGGAACGGTGAAGCCGATGTGCTCGACGCCGGCGAGACCGGGAAGCCCTCGCCACCGATCACCCGTTGAATGGATCCATCTATCCGCCATGCATCTCACATTGCGCCGCCATAGGTGCGGTAGTCAATGGGCACTCCCGAAATCTGAACGTAACGTTCCGGTCACGAGGTATTGGCTATGGATCCATTCACTGCGACAGTGCTCACCGAATCACACAGGAGAGTGCTCATGCCCACACACCGGAAACTGGCCCCCGCCTCACCCTGGACCGAGGTGACGGCGACCAAGAAGGACTGGCAGGGCGCGGACCCGCGGCTGCTGACCTCGATGTTCACCCAGACCCTGCTGATCAGGACCTTCGAGGAGTACGTACTCGACCTCGCGGGCCAGGGACTGGTCCATGGACCGGCGCACTCCAGCATCGGGCAGGAGGGCGGCGCCGTCGGCTCCGTGCTCCCGCTGACCGGAGCCGACTTCGTCGGCGGCTCGCACCGGGGACACCACCAGTTCCTGGCGAAGGCACTGGGGTACGTCGCGCCCGACGGCATCGACCTGCGCCGTCCCGTCGACGCCGGGGTGCGCACCGTCCTGCAGCGCAGCCTGGCCGAGATCTGCGGCCTGGCCAGGGGCTTCTGCCGGGGACGCGGCGGATCCATGCATCTGCAGTGGCGCGAGGCCGGGGCCATGGGCACCAATGCGATCGTCGGCGGCGGCGTGCCGCAGGCGGCCGGGTTCGCCTGGTCGGCGCGGCAGGCCGGCACCGATGCCGTCTCGGTGACCTACTTCGGGGACGGCGCGGTCAACATCGGCTCCGTGCTGGAGACGATGAACCTCGCGGCCGCCTGGAAGCTGCCGGTCTGCTTCTTCATCGAGAACAACAAGTACGCCGTCTCCACCCACGTGGACGAGGCGACGGCCGAGCCCCGGCTCTCGGCGCGCGGCCTGGGCTTCAACATCCCCAGCTGGCGCGTGGACGGCATGGATCCGCTCGCCGTGCACCTCGCCATGAGCGAGGCCGTGGACCACATGCGGGCCGGTCACGGGCCGACGATCGTCGAGGCCGAGGTCTACCGCTTCTTCCACCAGAACGGCCCGTTCCCCGGCAGCGCGTTCGGCTACCGCACCAAGGACGAGGAGAAGGAGTGGCGGGCCCGCGACCCGCTGGCCCTCGTCTCGCGGCAGCTCGTCGAGAACGGCGTCCTGAGCGCCGACGAGATCGAGGAGTGCACCGCGCGGGCCAAGGCGGTCATGGCCGCCATCGGCGACGAACTGCTGGAACCCGACCCCGACGGCAAGCCCGGCACCCGCCGCATCCGGCCCGCCGAATGGCCCGACCCGTCCTTCCGTGACGTCGGGGTGCGCGGCGACCTCAGCGAGTTCGACGGCGTACGCCTCGCCGACACCCGCACCGACTCCGACACCGGGCCGGATGCCTTCCAAGGGCGCCTGGAACAGCGGAAGTTCATCGACGTCGTGGCCGAGGTGATGAGCCGGCGCATGGCCGAGGACGATTCGGTCGTCGTCATGGGCGAGGACGTGCACCGGCTCAAGGGCGGCACCAACGGTGCGACCAAGGGCCTGGCCGAGGCTCACCCGGACCGGGTCCTGGGCACGCCGATCAGCGAGAACGCCTTCGCCGGGCTCGCGGGCGGCATCGCGCTCGACGGCCGGTACAAGCCGGTGGTGGAGTTCATGTACGCCGACTTCATGTGGGTCGCGGCCGACCAGATCTTCAACCAGATCGGCAAGGCCCGGCACATGTTCGGCGGCGACGGGCAGGGGTCCGGCGTCCCGCTCGTCCTGCGCAGCAAGGTCGCCATGGGCACCGGCTACGGCTCCCAGCACTCCATGGACCCGGCGGGAATCCTCGCCACGGCCCCCGGCTGGCGGATCGTCGCCCCGTCCACGCCCTTCGACTACGTCGGCCTGATGAACTCCGCGCTGACCTGCAAGGACCCGGTCGTCGTACTGGAACACACCGATCTGTACAACTCGGTCGGTCCGGGCCCGGTGGACGACCTCGACTACTGCCTGCCCGTGGGGAAGGCGGCCGTGCGCCGCACCGGATCGCGGATCACGATCGTGACGTACCTGGCGATGACCAACTACGTCCTGGAGGCCGTCGAGCAACTGGGCCTGGACGCCGAGGTCATCGACCTGCGCTGGCTGGACCGCGCCAGTCTCGACTGGGACACCCTCGGCGCGAGCATCCGGAAGACCAACAACGTGCTCATCGCCGAACAGGGCCCCGTGGGCACCTCGTACGGCGGCTGGCTGTCAGACGAGATCCAGCGCCGCTGGTTCGACTGGCTCGACCAGCCGGTGGAGCGCGTCCAGGCCGGCGAGTCCTCGCCCAGCATCAGCAAGGTGCTGGAGCGGGCGGCCATCGCACGGACCGAAGAGGTCGTGGCCGCGCTCCAGCGGGTCACCGGGAACTGACCCTCCCCGCACGAGAGAACACCCAGGAGGGTTGATCATGGCAGAACTGTTCCGAATGCCCGCCGTGGCCGCCGACGCGGCAACGGCCGTACTGTCCGCCTGGCAGGTGGCGGAGGGAGCGTCGTTCACGAAGGACGACGCGCTGGTCTCCATCGAGACCGACAAGGCCGAGGTGGACGTCGCCGCCGAGCAGGACGGCGTACTGCTCAAGACCCTGTACGAGGCCGGGGTCGAGATCGAGGTCGGCGATCCGATCGCCGTGCTCGGCGCCGTCGGCGAGCAGGCCGGTGACCTGGACGCGCTGCTGGCCGGACTCGGCGTCGTCGCGCCCGGCGAGGCCCCGAAGGCGGTGCGCCGGGACGTACCGGACGAGCCGGTGGCACGGCCCGCGGCCGCCCCGGCGTCCGGTGCGCCGGAACGCGCCGGGCGCGTCTTCAGCAGCCCGCTGGCCCGCAGGCTGGCCCGGGAGGCGGGCCTCGACATCGAGGCCCTCACCGGCACCGGTCCCGGCGGCCGCATCGTCAGGCGTGACGTCGATGCCGCGGTCGCGGCCCGCCGCACACCGGAGCCGCAACCGGCCCCGACCCCGGCTGCTCCCCCGGCGGCCGCCGTACCGCGGACCGCCGCGCCCGCCGACACCGGCGCGCACGAGGACATCCCGCACAGCCGCATGCGCCGGGCGATCGCCAGGCGCCTGACGGAGAGCAAGCAGCACACCCCGCACTTCTATCTGCGGGCCACCTGCGCCGTGGACGAGCTGCTCGCCCTGCGGCAGCGGATCAACGCCGTCAGCCCGGTCAAGGTCTCGGTCAACGACCTGCTGATCAAGGCCGTCGCCACGGCGCACACGCAGGTGCCGGAGATGAACGCGGTGTGGCAGCCGGACGCCGTCCGCCGGTTCAGCGCCGTCGACGTCTCGGTCGCCATCGCCACCGGGACGGGCCTGGTGACCCCGGTGCTGCGCGGGATCGAGAACCTGTCGGTGTCGGCGATCGCCGCGCGCACGCGCGCGTACGCGGAGCAGGCACGGGCCGGGGCACTGCACCCCGCCGACCTCGAAGGCGGATCGATCACCGTCTCGAACCTCGGCATGTACGGGGTCGAGGAGTTCGCCGCCATCATCAACCCGCCGCAGGCCGCGATCCTGGCCGTCGGTGCCGCACGCGACGAGGCGGTGGTCCGCGACGGTGCGGTCACCGTGGCGAAGGTGCTCGGCGTGGTCCTGTCCGTGGACCACCGTCCGGTGGACGGCGCCGTGGCGGCGCGCTGGCTCGCGGCCTTCACCGAGGCCGTGGAGAACCCGGTCCGGCTCGTCGTCTGACCCCACCCCGGCGGGGCCGGGCGGACCGCGGCGTCACCGTCGCGGTCCGCCCGCCACCGCCACCCCTGGGCCGCAGTCCGCGTCAGGCGGCTGCCAGAGCACTCCAAGAGGACACCGATGTCTTTGATCCGCGCTTCCCGCACGCCCGGTGCGGCCACACCGAACGAAACCCCGCCCGATGCGCTCGGCGCGCTGGACCAGCGCAATCTGCGGCGGCTGATGCCGCTGCTGCTGGCCGCCTACATCATGTCGTTCCTGGACCGGACCAATATCGGCCTGGCCAAGGAACGCCTGGAGGTCGACCTCGGCATCTCCGCCGCGGCCTACGGGCTGGGCGCGGGGCTGTTCTTCCTCACCTACGCGATCTCCGAGGTGCCCAGCAACCTGATCATGTACCGGGTGGGCGCCCGCTGGTGGATCACCCGGATCATGCTCACCTGGGGCGTCGTCTCCGCCTGCATGGCCTTCGTGCAGGGTGAGAAGTCCTTCTACGCGATGCGGCTGCTGCTCGGTGCCGCCGAGGCCGGGCTGCTGCCGGGCATCCTGCTCTACTTCACGTACTGGTTCCGCTCCGAGATCCGTGGCAGGGCCATCGGCCTGCTCCTGCTCGGCGCCTCGATCGCCAGCGTCGTCGGAAACCCGCTCGGCGGACTGCTCATGGAGATGGACGGGCTCGGCGGCTGGCACGGCTGGCAGTGGATGTTCGTCATCGAGGGCGTCCCGTGCCTCTTCCTGGCCTTCGCCATCTTCAAGTACCTGCCCGACGGCCCGGCCAAGGCCCCCTGGCTGACGGCGGAGGAGGCCCGGCTGGTCCAGGAGGCGGTCACCCGCGAACAGACCGAGGGCGCCGAGGCGGCCGGCAACGGCTCCGGGTCCGGCTCGCTGCTGACCGTGCTGCGGGACAAGCAGATGCTGCTGGCCATCTTCGCCAACTGGACCCACCAGGTCGCCCTGTACTCGGTCGTCTACTTCCTGCCCGGCATCATCGGCGGCTGGGGCGATCTCTCGCCGTTCACCATCGGCCTGCTGACCGGACTGCCCTGGCTCACCGCGGCCGTCGGTGCCGTGCTGGTGCCGCCGCGCGCGACCACACCCCGGCGGTCCCGCAACTTCGTGGTGGTCGGTCTGCTGATGATGTTCACCGGCCTCATCGTCGCCGCCGTCGCCGGTCCCGTGATCGCGCTGCTCGGCTTCTGCTTCACCGGCCTGGCGTTCTTCGTGGTCCAGCCCCTGCTGTTCAACTTCCCCGCCACCCGGCTCTCGGGCAAGACCCTCGCCGGCGGCCTGGCACTGCTCAACACCATCGGCATCACCGGCGGCTTCGTCGGCCCCTACATCATGGGATACGCCGAGGACGCCACCGGCAACCATCTGTCCGGCCTGTGGGTGTCGATCGTCCTGCTGGCCCTCGGCGCACTGGCGGCCACCCGGCTGCGCTTCTCCCCCAAGGCCTGACGCACCCGATTCCCGAGGCACACCGGGGCGCGGGTCATCCCGGGACACCCCCACCGACAGAGGTGATCCTGCGGGTGCCCGCACCCCGGACCGGTTCCCGCTCGAACCGGAACAGCCGCGGACCCCGTCGGCCAGCGTGGATCCGCATGCCCCACACCGAGATCGAGATCACCGCGGAACTGGTCCAGGATCTGCTGCGCGACCAGCACCCCGACCTGGCCGATCGCCCCGTGCGGCTCGGCGCGCGCGGCTGGGGCAACCAGCTGTGGCGGGTCGGCGACGACCTCTCCGTCCGGCTGCCCTGGGCGACACTGTCCGCGGACGCGCTGCTGCGCAAGGAGCACGACCGGCTTCCCGCTCTCGCCCCGGGGCTTCCGCTGCCGGTCCCCGTCCCGCAGCGCCTCGGCGAGCCCTCCGAGCGGTTCCCACGGCCCTGGATCGTCACCACCTGGGTGCCGGGAACGCCCGCCGACCACGCCCCGCCACGCGCGCCGCGGAGGCGGCCGACTCCCTGGCAGCGTTTCTGACCGCTCTGCACCGGCCCGCACGACGGGGCGCCGACCGGCCGTGACCGCGGAGGGCCGCTGACCGACCATGCCGAGGGGTTCGCCCGGTCCTTGGCCTCGGCCACCGAATCGGGGCTGATATCCGACCCGGACGCCGTCCGCGCCGTCTGGAAGGGCGCCGTCGCCGCGCCCGCCTGGACGGGGCCGGCCATATGGCTGCACGGCGATCTGCACCCGGCCAACGTCCTCACCTCGGACGGCGCCTTCTGCGGCGTGATCGACTTCGGCGACCTCTGCGCGGGCGATCCGGCCTGCGATCTCGCCGC
This sequence comes from Streptomyces sp. DvalAA-43, assembly GCF_900091725.1. Lineage (GTDB taxonomy): Bacteria > Actinomycetota > Actinomycetes > Streptomycetales > Streptomycetaceae > Streptomyces > Streptomyces pulveraceus. The sequence goes on from NZ_FMBW01000039.1 coordinate 155,518, forward strand.
CGCCTGGCTCCTGCTGCCGGACGGCGCCGTCGACCGCTTCCACGACGCCTATCAGCCGGCCCCGGACCCGGCGACGCTGCGCCGCGCCCGCGGCTGGGCGGTGCTGAAGGCCCTCGTCCGCATCTTCATCGGCGATGCGGGCGACCACGGCCGTCCGGGGGGCAAGCCCACCTGGGGCCCGCCCGGCCACGCCTCGCTGCGACGCCTCACCGCGACGCTCGACCACTCCGGCTCCCCCGCCCCGAAGAAGTGACCTGAGCCACGCGGACGTCGTACGGCACCGGAGGCATCCCGGTGGAGCAGACGACCTGGGCCGGACCGGTCCCCCATGTCTCATGTCACGTTCCGGAATGTGAGCAGTGCTGCCCGGAGAGCGATCGGGCCTCTAGTCTGGCCGGTGCAGCTGGTTCGCCCTGTCCGCCAGGCAGGTGCGTCGTAAGAGGGAACCCGGTGGGAATCCGGGACTGCCCCGCAGCGGTGAGTGGGAACGACCGCCGTCATACGCACTGGATCCGGCCGGATCCGGGAAGCGACGGCCAGTAGGTGTCTGCCTTCGGCAGACGTGCCCGCGAGTCCGAAGACCTGCCCGTTGCCCGCACCCGAACCCTCGTGTGCGGACATCCCGGTGACCTCGTGGGCGGGTCGGCGTACATACCTGACGGAAGACCGCGCCCCTGGCGTGCTCGGGCCCCGTCCGGTTCGTCATCCCTTCGCGCCTGTGTCCCGTCCCCGGGATCTCAAGGAGTCATCTCGCGAAGGAGATTTCCGTGACAGCACAGCCCGCAACCGCGGCAGCACGCGCCACCGTGTACGGCTACCCCCGCCAGGGCCCGAACCGGGAACTGAAGAAAGCCATCGAGGGTTACTGGAAGGGTCAGGTCACCGCCGACGCCCTCCGGGAGACCGCGGCCGAGCTGCGCCGGTCCAACTGGCGGCAACTGGCGGACGCCGGTGTCCACGAGGTGCCCACCGGCGACTTCTCCTACTACGACCACGTCCTGGACACCAGTGTCATGGTCGGCGCCGTCCCCCCGCGGCACCGTGAGGCCGTCACGGCCGACGCGCTCGACGGCTACTTCGCGATGGCCCGCGGCACCCAGGACGTGGCGCCGCTGGAGATGACCAAGTGGTTCGACACCAACTACCACTACCTCGTCCCCGAACTCGGCCCGGACACCGTCTTCGCCACCGACTCCGCCAAGCAGGTCACCGAGCTGAAGGAGGCCCTCGCGCTCGGGCACACCGCCCGGCCGGTGCTGGTCGGCCCCGTCACCTATCTCCTGCTCGCCAAGCCCGCCCCCGGGGTGGCGGCCGACTTCGAACCGCTGACGCTGCTGGACCGGCTGCTGCCCGTCTACGCCGAGGTGCTCGCCGACCTCCGCGCCGCCGGCGCGGAGTGGGTCCAGCTCGACGAGCCCGCACTGGTCCAGGACCGCACCCCGGCCGAGCTGAACGCCGCCGCCCGCGCCTACCGTGAGCTCGGCGGCCTGACCGACCGGCCCAAGCTGCTCGTCGCCTCGTACTTCGACCGGCTCGGCCAGGCGCTCCCCGTACTGGCGAAGGCCCCCATCGACGGTCTGGCACTGGACTTCACCGATGCCGCCGCCGCCAACCTCACGGACCTGGCCGCCGCCGGCGGGCTGCCCGGCAAGCGACTCGTCGCGGGCGTGGTCAACGGGCGCAACATCTGGATCAACGACTACGAGAAGTCGCTGGCCATCCTCGCCACGCTCCTCGGCCTCGCCGACCGGGTCGACGTGTCCGCCTCCTGCTCCCTGCTCCACGTCCCGCTCGACACGGCGTCGGAACGGGACATCGAGCCCCGGATCCTCCGCTGGCTGGCCTTCGCCCGGCAGAAGACCGCCGAGATCGTCACCCTCGCCGAGGGCCTGGCCCAGGGCACCGACGCGATCGCCGCGGAGATCGCCGCCAACCGGGCCGACCTCGCCGCACGCGCGCACTCCCCCCTCACCCACGACCCCGCCGTACGCGCCAGGACCGCCGCCGTCACCGATGCCGACGCCCGTCGCTCCCAGCCGTACACCGAGCGCGCCGTCGCCCAACGGGCCCATCTGAAGCTGCCGTTGCTGCCCACGACCACCATCGGCTCGTTCCCGCAGACCGGTGAGGTGCGTGCGGCCCGCGCCGACCTGCGCGCGGGCCGGATCGACACGGTGGGCTACGAGGAGCGCATCAGGGCCGAGATCGGGGAGGTCATCTCCTTCCAGGAGAAGACCGGTATCGACGTCCTGGTGCACGGCGAACCCGAACGCAACGACATGGTCCAGTACTTCGCCGAGCAGCTCACCGGCTACCTCGCCACCCAGCACGGCTGGGTCCAGTCCTACGGCACCCGCTATGTCCGCCCGCCGATCCTGGCCGGTGACATCTCCCGCCCCGAGCCGATGACGGTGCGCTGGACCTCGTACGCCCAGTCGCTCACCGACCGCCCGGTCAAGGGCATGCTGACCGGGCCCGTCACCATGCTGGCCTGGTCCTTCGTCCGTGACGACCAGCCGCTCGGCGACACCGCCCGGCAGGTCGCCCTCGCGCTGCGCGACGAGGTCGGTGACCTGGAGGCCCAAGGCACCTCGGTCATCCAGGTCGACGAACCCGCCCTGCGCGAGACCCTGCCCCTGCGCGCGGTGGACCGCGCCGCGTATCTGGAGTGGGCCACCGAGTCGTTCCGCCTCACCACCAGCGGTGTGCGTCCGGACACCCAGGTCCACACCCATATGTGCTACGCGGAGTTCGGCGACATCGTCCAGGCCATCGACGACCTCGACGCCGATGTCATCAGCCTGGAGGCCGCGCGCTCCCACATGCAGGTCGCCCGCGAACTCGCCGCACACGGCTACCCGCGCGAGGCGGGACCCGGTGTGTACGACATCCACTCCCCGCGCGTGCCCGACGCGGCCGAGGCTGCCGCCCTGCTCCGCAAGGGGCTGAAGGCCATTCCCGCCGAACGGCTGTGGGTCAACCCCGACTGCGGTCTGAAGACCCGTGGCTGGCCCGAGACCAGGGCGTCGCTGGAGAACCTGGTCACCGCGGCCCGCACGGTCCGCGGGGAGCTGCCCGCGTCCTGACGGCGGGCGCCCGACGGGCCGGGGTGCCGAGGGGCACTCCGGCCCCGGCGCGACCGTCCGGTGCACGGCAGAGAACCTTCTCGGCCGTGCACCGGGCGGTGCGAGTGGTCGGCCCCGGTCAGGCCGGCACTTCGGATTCGGTTGCCTCGGCCAGCAGGGAGATCTCGGCTGCGACCGCCTCCGGGTCGGCCGCGACCGTGACGTGTGCGACCTCGTCCAGGCCCGGGTGCGAACCGACGCGGACGGCCCTCTCCGCGTTCCGCAGGAGATCGAGGTCGTTGATGTCGTTGCCGAATGCGGCGTACTCCGTGATCCCCAACTCCCCGAGGGCTTCCCACTTCGTGGTCGAACCCGGCGCGAAGTCGATGATCGCCTCGTCGAGATGGTGATTGACCGTCATCCCCAGCCCCCGGCCCGCCTCCGCGAGTGCCGCCATGTCCGACGCGCCGACGACGAGGAACTTCACGACCTCGGGAAGCTCGGCCATGTCCACCATGCTCGCGAGGCCGTCCTGATCGACACGGCCCCGGATCGGGTGGTCCGCGGGTCCGGTGTAGGCGTAGTCCCACAGCCCGTCGGCGAGGTAGGTCGCCTCGTACCGCCCGACCGCGTCCATCAGTGCGCCGAGCGTGGTGGGGTCGAATGCGGCGCGGGCCCGGACCCGGCTGTCGACCGAGACGAGGCTCCCGTTCCCGCCGATCAGCATGGCGGCCGGAAAGGCTCCGCCGAGGACCGGCAGGAGGTCCCGGACCGGCCGGGCGGAGGCGAACACCACCCGGTGGCCGACACGCTCGCACGCGCCGATCGCCGCGAGAATCCGCTCGTCGATCGTTCGCCCGTCGAAGCAGAGCGTGCCGTCGATGTCGAAGACCAAGGTGCGGGCGCGAAGTTCGATCATGGCTGGATTCTATCCGGGCCGCCGACGGCGCCGAGGTGCCGCCCATGGCCTCGCCGGATGCCTCCGCCCGGCCCGGCACGGACATCCTGCCGGTGCGGTGCGGTGGGCGGGAGATCCGTGGATGGGCCTATCTTGGCGCCTATGCAGTTCTACACGATCGGCCAGGCCGCCCGACTCCTGGGCGTGAGCCCCGACACCGCACGACGCTGGGCCGACGCCGGCCGGGTGGCGACCCGGCGCGACGAGGGCGGGCGGCGGCTCATCGAGGGCAAGGACCTTGCCGAGTTCTCCGTGGAGCTGGCCAAGGGCGGTGGCGGTGAGGAGGACGCTTCGTACACCTCGGTCCGCAATGCCTTTCCCGGGATCGTCACCGCGGTGAAGCTGGGTGATGTCGCCGCCCAGGTGGAGATCCAGGCCGGCCCGCACCGGCTGGTGTCGCTGCTGACGCGGGAGGCCGTGGAGGAGTTGGGGCTGGAGGTCGGGATGGAGGCCACGGCCCGGGTGAAGTCGACGAACGTGCACATCGACCGCGTCTGACCGGGCGGCGGCCGGGAACCCGGTCTCCCGGGCGGTCGCCACCGGTCCGCCCGGCGGCCACATCGCCGACGCGCGGGCCGCCCTCCTGCCCGACGGAAGCTTCGAACTGGGCGTCGGCACCGCCGAGTTCGGGAACGGAACCACCACCGTGCACCGTCAGATCGCGGCGGGTGAACTCGCCACCACCGTCGACCGCATCACCGTGCGCCAGTCCGACACGGACGTCGTACGGCACGACACGGGCGCCTTCGCCTCGACGGGCGTCGTGGTCGCGGGCAAGGCCACCCTCCGCGCCACGCGCGCCCTGGCCGACCTGCTCCTCGACTTCGCCGCCGTCCACCTCGGTGTCCCGCGCGCCGACTGCCGGCTCACCGAGGAGGCGGTGCTCCACCCCGACGGGCGCCTGCCCCTCAAGGAGCTGTACGCGGCGGCGCAGGCGGTCGGTGTCGGCTTCGCCGCCGAGGGGCACTTCGGCGGTACCCCGCGATCGGTCGCCTTCAACGCGCAGTGGTTCCGGATCGCCGTGGACCCGGGCACCGGGGAGATCCGCATCCTGCGCAGCGTGCACGCGGCCGACGCGGGCCAGGTCATGAACCCGATGCAGTGCCGCGGCCAGGTCGAGGGCGGTGTCGCCCAGGCGCTGGGCGCCACCCTCTTCGAGAACGTCCGCATCGACGAGGGGGGCGAGGTCGAGACGGCCGCCTTCCGCCGCTACCGGCTCCCCCAGTACGCCGACATCCCGCGCGCCGAAGTCCACTTCATGGAGACCGCCGACGCCATCGGGCCACTGGGCGCCAAGTCGATGAGCAAGAGCCCCTTCAACCCGGTCGCGCCCGCCTTCGCCAACGCGCTCCGGGACGCGACGGGCATCCGGTTCACCCGGCTCCCCCTCACCCGCGACCGGGTGTGGCAGGCGCTTTCGGATCAGAGAGTGAGCAGCTCCTCGTAGAATCCGCCGAACTCCCGCTCCCGGTCGACGAGATGGATCTCCAGGATCCAGTGGCAGCGGCGCCCGGCGGTGTCGGTGCGCCGCATCGGGGTGTCGTTGGCGGGCGTGATGTACGACTCCATGTCCGCGCCCTCGATCGACTCGTGCGGGAACTCCCCGACCAGATGCCCGGCGTGCCAGCAGCCCAGCTCCCAGCCGGCCTCCGCCGCCAGCCGCTCGATCTCGGCGTACAGCCGCGCGCCGGTGATCTCCGGGTCGGCCTCGAAGAAGCGCCGCCCCGCCGCGAAGACGTTCGGCAGGTCGTCGCGCAGCCGGTGCTTGACGGGGTCGCCGCCGAGGACGAAGGTCCGCCCGAAGTCGGCCTCGTACTCCTCGAAGATCGGCCCGAAGTCGGCGAACACGATGTCGTCCGTGCCGATCACCCGGTCCGGTGGATTCTCCCGGTACGGCATCAGGGTGTTGGGCCCGGAACGCACGATGCGCTTGTGCCAGTGCCGGGTCGTGCCGAACAGCTCGTTCGCCAGGTCCCGGATCCGGTCGCTGACCGCCCGTTCCCCCTCGCCCGGCGCGACCAGTCCGCGTTCCTCGATCTCCGTGAAGAGCCCCGCGGCCTTCGCCTGGGCGTCCAGCAGCCGCGCCGAGCGCGTGGGTTCGTCATCCGCCATGCGGCCGACCGTAGCCATCCGGATCGACTCCGGCAACGGGATTCCTCTCCGGCCGGGGTGTCCTGGCGGGCGGGCGTCGACCGTGTCCGCCGCGCCGCCGTCACCGTACGGAGCAGGCCGTTGTCACGCCCACGAGGTGTAGCCGCCGTCCACGCGGATCGACGTGATGCCGCTGATGTGCCGGGCGCCGCAGCGGTCCTGGGGCAGGACGAGCTGGGCGCCGGCCCGGTCGAGCGGAGCGCCGTCGATCGTGGCGGCGAGCAGCACCGGGGCGCGGCCGAAGTCGGGGTCGATCTCCGCCCAGGACAGCAGGGCGTGGTGGCCGTCCGCGCCGGACACCGCGATCAGGAACCGCAGGCGGTCCTTGCGGCGCGCGGGATCGAAGACGGGACCGGCCGCCGACAGGACGTCGTGCAGCAACGGCCCGGTGAAGCGGTGGTGCTGGATACCGCTGGTGGCGCACTCGAAGCTGACCTCGGCCTCGTGCTGCGGCCAGGCGAGCAGATCGGGCACCGTCAGGCGGGCCGGACGGGTCAGATCGCCGGCGAGGGCGAGTTCCGCCGTCGTGTCCGCCGCGTAGAGGGACTGGCTCACGGGCTACCACCTCCCGGATGTCCTTACCCGCACCGCCGCCCTGTACAAACGCACATGCCATCCCACAAGATCAGGTACCCGGCTCATGCGAAGGCACAGGAGACTTTCCCCTCGCATCTGCGGCAGTATCATCAGCGCATGCACACCTACCGGATGGGGGACGCGGCCGCCTTGCTCGGCGTCAGCGCCGACACCGTGAGGCGTCTGGTCGACGGCGGGAAACTCACCGCCGAACGCGACGGGACGACCGGACACCGGATCATCCCCGGGCCGGCCCTCGCCGCCTACGCCCGGCAGGTGCACCGTACGAAGCCGAATGCCACCGGAACCTCGGCCCGCAACCGCCTCTCCGGCATCGTCACCGATGTGATCCTCGGAGACGTGTCCGCGCAGGTGGAGATCCAGGCCGGGCCGTTCCGGGTGGTGGCGACGGTCAGCCGCGAGTCGGCTGAGGAACTGGCGCTGGAGCCCGGTGTTCCGGCGGTTGCCGTGATCAAGTCGACCAATGTGGTCGTCGACCGACCGTAGATGTGTCCGTCAGGACCAGAGGGAGTGGACCCGTGACAACCCGTAATGCGCGCCGGACCCTGCAGATGGCAGGTGTGGGCACCGCCGCACTGCTGGCCCTGAGCGCCTGCTCCTCGTCCGACGACTCCTCGTCGGTGAAGTCGGACTCCTCCGCCCCGGCCTCCTCGTCGGACAAGCCGTCCGGCACGGTGACCGTGTTCGCCGCGGCCTCGCTGAAGGAGAGCTTCACCACCCTGGGCAAGGAGTTCGAGGCACAACACCCGGGTACGAAGGTGACCTTCAGCTTCGGCGGCAGCGACTCGCTCGCCGCGAGCATCACAGGAGGCGCCCCGGCCGATGTGTTCGCCGCGGCCAGCCCCAAGACGATGAAGATCGTCACCGACGCGGGGGACGCCTCCGGCACGCCCGCCACCTTCGTCCGCAACCAGCTGGAGATCGCCACCCTGCCGGGCAACCCCGACAAGGTCTCCTCCCTGAAGGACCTCACCAGATCGGGCCTGAAGGTCGTGCTCTGCGACAAGGAGGTGCCGTGCGGCGCCGCCGCCCAGAAGGCCCTCGACGCCAGCGGTCTCAAGCTCACTCCGGTCTCGTACGAGCAGGACGTCAAGAGCGCCCTGACCAAGGTCGAGTTGAAGGAGGCCGACGCGGCGGTCGTGTACAAGACCGATGTGAAGGCGGCCGGTGACAAGGTGGAGGGCGTGGAGTTCCCCGAGTCCGCCAAGGCCGTCAACGACTACCCGATCACACTGCTCAAGGACGCCCCCAACGCCGCTGCCTCCAAGGCGTTCATCGCGCTGGTGCAGTCCGCCGAGGGCCAGAAGGTCCTGACCGGGGCCGGGTTCCTGAAGCCGTGACCTCGACCACGAAGTCCGACGCCGCGACCGGCGCCCTCCGGGGCGGGCCGCGGCGTCGGCGTGTCCGGCCGGGTGGTGGCCGCGGCGCGCCGCTGCCCCTGCTCGTACCCGCGCTGATCGGGATGGCGTTCCTGGTCGTGCCGCTGGTCGCCCTGCTGGTACGGGCCCCGTGGCGCAGCATGCCCGAGCAGCTGACCAGCTCCGAGGTGTGGCAGGCGCTCCAGCTGTCGCTGATCTGTGCCACCGCCGCCACCGCCGTGAGCCTGGTCATCGGGGTGCCGTTGGCCTGGCTGCTGGCCCGGGTGGAGTTCCCCGGCCGCGGCCTGGTCCGCGCTCTCGTGACGCTCCCGCTCGTCCTGCCGCCGGTCGTGGGCGGCGTGGCGCTGCTGACGGCGCTCGGCCGGAACGGCATCGTCGGTAAGTGGCTGGACTCCTGGTTCGGCGTCACCCTGCCGTTCACCACGGCGGGGGTCGTGGTCGCGGAGGCGTTCGTGGCGATGCCGTTCCTCGTCATCAGCGTCGAGGGCACCCTGCGCGCCGCCGACCCGCGCTACGAGGAGGCGGCGACCACCCTGGGCGCGTCCCGCTTCACCGCGTTCCGCCGGGTCACGCTGCCGCTGATCGCACCGGGCATCGCGGCGGGCGCGGTCCTGGCCTGGGCCCGCGCGCTCGGCGAGTTCGGCGCGACCATCACCTTCGCCGGCAACTTCCCCGGCCGTACCCAGACCATGCCCCTCGCCGTCTACCTCGCGCTGCAGAGCGACCCGGAGGCGGCGATCGCCCTCAGCCTGGTGCTGCTGGCCGTGTCCATCGCGGTGCTGGCCGGGCTGCGCGACCGTTGGATGACCGCCGGATGACCAGGACCCACGACGACCGCACCGGCACCGCTCCGGACGGGCTCGACGCCCGCCTCGTGGTGGACCGCGGCTCCTTCCGCCTCGATGTGGCGCTGACCGTCGCGCCCGGCGAGGTGGTCGCGCTGCTCGGTCCGAACGGCGCCGGAAAGACCACGGCGCTGCGCGCACTCGCCGGTCTGACCCCGCTCACCGGCGGGCATCTGCGACTGGACGGCGCGCCGCTGGAGCGTACGCCGCCGGAGTCCCGACCGGTCGGCGTCGTCTTCCAGGACTATCTGCTCTTCCCCCACCTGACCGCGCTGGACAATGTGGCGTTCGGGCCGCGCTGCCAGGGGGCGGCCAAGTCCGAGGCCCGTGCGCAGGCCGCCGAGTGGCTCGGCCGGCTGGGGCTGGCGGAGCACACCGGCGCCAAGCCCCGCCGGCTCTCCGGCGGCCAGGCGCAGCGCGTCGCCCTCGCCCGCGCCCTCGCCACCCGCCCTCGGCTGCTCCTTCTGGACGAGCCCCTCGCCGCCCTCGACGCCCGTACCCGCCTGGAGGTCCGCACCCAGCTCCGGCGCCACCTCGCGGAGTTCGAGGCGGTCGCCGTACTGGTCACCCACGACCCGCTCGACGCCATGGTCCTCGCCGACCGCCTGGTCGTCGTCGAGCACGGCGAGGTCGTCCAGGAGGGCAGCCCGTCCGACATCGCCCGCCATCCCCGTACGGACTACATCGCGCAGCTCGTCGGCCTCAACCTCCACCGGGGGCGCGCGGACGGCCATACGGTCCGCCTGGACACCGGCCCCGCCGTCACCACCGCGGAGGCGCTGTCCGGACCCGTCTTCGTGGCGTTCCCCCCGAGTGCCGTCACCCTCCACGGCAGCCGCCCCACCGATTCCAGCGCCCGTAACCTCTGGCGCTGCGAGGTCACCGGTCTGGAGACCCATGGCGACCAGATCCGCGCCGCCCTCACCGGCGATCTCCCCCTCGCCGCCGATCTCACCACGGTCGCCGCCGCCGAACTCGATCTGCACCCGGGCGCGGTGGTCTGGGCGTCGGTGAAGGCGACCCAGACCCACGCGTATCCCGTCTGAGCAGACGCTCGTTCCGTACGCCGGACCCATGGCCCTCTCCGGTGTCGTCCCTCGGCGCGAGGGCCGGGTCGGGCAGGAGCGGACGGAAGGTGCAGCCTTCACCGGGGCGGTTGTCCGGTTCGAGCCGTCCGCCGTGGGCTGTCGCGATGGCCGTGGCGATGGCGAGTCCGAGGCCGGAGCCGGGGTCGGGGTCGGGACCCGGCCCGGCTCCGGGTCCGCGGCGTCCGCGCGGTGTCGCGCGGTAGAAGCGTTCGAAGACATGGGGTGCGTCGTGGGGCTCGATGCCGGAGCCGTTGTCGGCGACCTCGATGACGCAGGCCGGTGCGCCGGACGTCAGCGGCGGGCCGCTGTCCGGGCTCCGCGTGACGGGGATGCGGGTCGTGCCGACCGGGGTGTGGGTGCAGGCGTTGACGACCGCGCAGATCACCACGGCGACCGCGGCCAGTGTGTAGAACCGGGCGCCGCAGGCCATGCCGATCGCCATGGCGAGGAAGATGAAGCCGACGTCCCTCGTCTCCTTGACCGCGTTGCGGAAGCGGACCAGGGACAACGCGCCGACGAGCGAGAACGCGCGGGCGAGGCTGGACCCGACGACCAGCATGATCAGCGCGACGATCATGCCGACGATGACCAGGGTCTGGACGTAGGACTGGCTGTAGGAGACGTCGCGGTGGGTGTACCGGTACACGTAACCGATCACCGTGGACAGGATGAGCGACAGCGCCATCGCCGCCACGACATCGGCCACGCTGAATGTGCCGCTGAGTTCCCGCAGATCGAAATTCACTGCTCCTGCCTTCATCGACGCATCGTGCTGCGTCGGCCGCAGCTCGTGCGGCTGCTCTTCGGTGGGGGTGGGTGGCGGGTGGTCCGCCTCGTTGATGTGGAAGACCGAACGCGGGGCGAGGCCGAACGCCTCGATGGACTGCACGTACTTCGAGATCCGGACGAGGTCGAGGTTGCGCCGCGCGGCCAGGTCGGTGATCCAGTGCGGGGTGCGCTCGTTCACCTTGATCTCCATCACGGAGAGGTGCGGCGGGATCGTGAACCGGTTCTCCGGTGTCTCGATCCCGAAGTGGAAGTCCCGGTCACGGCCTCGGATACGGCGGTCGAAGGTGACCCGCAGCCCGGTGTCCGCGGCCCGCCCGACAAGCGCCTCGCGCTGATAGCCGGTGATGGCCGTGGGTCGCAGACCGAGCCGGACGACCAGTTCGAGGACCTCCTGGATGAAGGCACTCTCCCCTGCCGAGTGGTCCACCAACTCCCGTTCGTCGCACAGCTGCCGTGCCACGCCGTAGGGAAGGGGGATGCGGCGCTTCTGCGTGACCCGGTTGACGCGCTGTTTGATCTCCACGCAGACCGTGGAGTCCTCGGTGACTCCGTCGAGGTTGCCGTAGTGCCGGATACGCAGCTTGCGGCGGAACTTCAGTCCCTCGGTCTTCTCCCAGTAGAACCGGAGTTGAGGGGAGTCGTAGTAAAGGCTCCACACTCCGTACCCTCCGGCCGGGCTGTGCAGGTCGCGGTCCATGCGCTCCGCCAGCTCGTCGCGGATGTCGGCCGCCTGGCCGACCGGGACCAGGTACTTCAGCTCGAACCGGTTGAACGCGTGCAACCAACTGGCCACATGCAACGGCTCCTCGCTCCCCCGGTCCTCGCTCTCGGCCTCCCGGGCTTCGCCTGCCCGGCCCTCGTGCGCCGCGGCTGCCTTCGGCAGGAACACCATGCGCCTCCTTGCTCATACGTTGCGGACCGACCGGCCTCGCACACGCAACCAACGGCGCATGAGGAGCCGATGAGGATCAGGTGTTGATTCCAGGAGTCTTCGAGGGAACGGAAAGGTGAACGACAGGCGACCGAAGAGGCACACGGAGGTCCGCCCGCGGTGCGTGTGGCGACACGGAACCGTCCCCGCCCACCGTCCGGAAGCGGTCCCCGTGGCCGCCCCGGCAAGCTCCCCGCCAGCGCCTTCGAACCTCAGGCACATCGTCGCCGCGAGTCTCGTCGGCACCACCGTCGAGTGATACGACAACTCATCCGACCAGAGCTGCGACCTGCTGCTTTCCCATCACTGACCCGCCGAAGTCAGCACCGAACCAGCACCGGGGATTCTTGTGCGGGGTGAGGGATCGAGAAAAGTACGCTCAAGCCGGTTCGCGACTCGGCCACAGACCCCGAAGAACGTCGCTCACCGCAGGAAGCTCACCCAGTCGGACGCCGAACCGTGCTCGGCCCTCTGCGGCTTCCCGGACGCGGTGGTCGTCGCATGAGGCGGCCCCGCGCCTCATCCCATCCGGTGAGTCCGCGGTGGCACATGAGTTCAAGGGCCGGACGGTCACGGATCTGTCCCAGCGGTCGGCGGCCGTGGAGGTTCACGGTGAGGATCGCGGAAACCGGCGGTCCAGGAGCCGCAGCGCGGCATCGACGCAACAACCCCGCATGACGCTCAGGGCCCATTTCCCGGGCCGGACGGCAGCGCGGGGCCGGGCTGCGCAGTCGGAGTCGGGCGGTGCGTGCCCGGGAAACGGGTCCACCCGTGCCCCCGCATTCCTGTAACAGGCATGTATGAGGAGGCGGGCGAGTGGAACGTTTCACGGGCCGAGGGGGGTCTCCATGATCAGTAGCGCTCGCTCGGACGAGCACCACCCGGCACTGACCGCAGAGGAAGAAACAATGCGCGTTCAGAGGATCACCGTTGCCGCCCTGACCCTCGCGGCGGTCTCTCGCCCACCGCCTGCCAGGGGAACGAGGACTCCGCCACGAACTCGAACGACTCCCCGGCCTCCCCTGCGTCCTCGATCGCGTCCTCCTCCCCGGCCGGGCCCTCCGGCGGCAGCGGCACATCCGGCGGGAACGCCACGATCACCGGCGGTGGACCAGCCACCGCGCGGGGCAGCGGTAACGGAAAGCTCACCACGGGCCCCGCAAGACGGCAGACCTCGACCTCAACGCCTCCCACAGCACGGCCGAGGGCGACCTCATGGTCGGCCCCGAGAACACCGATGGCGACGCCTGCTCGGTCGTCGTGCTGTTCCACGCTACGTGTCCGCAGGACACGCATCACGGGAATGCGGACACCCACCCGTTTCCGACGCCTTCCCCGGGCAGGGCGACAACCACAGTGATGGAGCGGCTCGATCTTCTTCGGACCGGCCCCCTTCGGAGACTTGTTCACCACGAGGAGCACATTCATGACCAGTCGACCAGCTGACGGGGTAGAGCCGGAGCAGTCGCACAGAGCCATCAACACGGCCCCCACGCAGTCGTTTGGGCCCGCCTTGAGAGCCGCACGACGCGACCGGGGGCTCTCACTCGGACAGCTGGCCCAACTGGTCAACTACAGCAAGAGCCATCTCAGCAGGGTGGAGACCGACGCCAAGACGCCGACCGAGATGCTCGCCCGGCGGTGCGACGAGGTACTGCGCACCGATGGCCGGCTGAGCGGTCTCGTCGACGCCCGCAGGTCCGGCCGCCGCGGCCCTTCGCTCAACCAGTTACCCAGGGCGGTGCCCGGCCTGGTCGGGCGGGCGGCGACCATGTCCGCGTTGGACCGCACTCTTCACCTGTCGGGTGCGCGTCGCGACTCGGCGGAGTGCACCGTCGTCGTTGTCGACGGGCAGGCGGGAATCGGCAAGACCAGCACAGCGCTGAACTGGGCCCACGGTGTGGCGCGCCAGTTCCCCGACGGCCTCCTGTTCGCCGATCTGGGTGGCTTCGGCCCCGGCGCGCCGGCCGACACGGCCGATGTCCTGCGCCACTTCATGACGTCCCTCGGCGGACAGGTGGACGCGGAGGTGCCAGCCGAACACCTCGCCGCCCGGTACCGCAGCCTGATGACCGGCAAGCGCGCGCTGATCATGCTGGACAACGCGGCCGATCCCGGACAGGTCAGGCCACTGCTGCCGGCGGCCGGCGGGTGCCATGTGCTGGTGACGAGCCGGAACCGGCTGTCCGGGCTGGTCGTACGGGACGGCGCGGAGCGAGTCACGGTGCCACCGATGACCGAAGACGAGGCATTACGGCTGCTCGAAGCCGTTGCCGGACCGTTGTTCGACCGATCAGCCGCGCCAGACATCGCGCAATACTGTGGATATGTCCCGCTGGCCCTGCGTGTCGCCGCCGAGAACATCGCCGGGTGGCATCAGTCGCCGTGCGGCGGCCTGTGTGGCGGGGCGGATGAGGCGACCGCGTTGCGGACCGTTCTGTCGTGGTCCTACCGCAAGTTGGCGCCTGCTGCGGCGAACGCGTTGCAACGCCTGGCGGTCACCGCCGGTGAGACCATCTCACCGACGACCGCGGCCGACCTGCTCGGCACCGGGGTGAACGAAGCCCACGCGCTGCTGGACGCTCTGGCGGAGATTCATCTGCTGCACCAGGTCGCGCCCGGCGCCTATCGTCTCGACCAGCTCACCGCGGCCTTCTCCGCCGGGCTGAACGAGACCCCACCGCTCCGGCCGGCGCCCGACGACTGACACGCCCAGGTGCGCCGCCTGCCGGACTCCCGTACGCCGCAACCGCCTGTGCGCAACGAGGACGGGGGCCCCGGCAGCGCCGCCCCGACACTCCACAACCAGCGGTCAGCGCCGAACCGGTCCAGGCATGCGGGGCCGCCGGACCCGTTCAACCTGCTCTGGATGCTGCCCGGATGCCACGTTCGCCGATGGCACCGGGCAGTGCCGGCAGCGTCCCTTCTCCGGGCACGCCGCCCTGGGCCGCCCATGTCACCGTGCCCGGAATGCCGCGGATCTCCGCTGCGGAGAGCAGCAGCGGGCCGAGCGCCGGGCGACCGGACCGGGTTCGTCACCCCGGGCGGCCAAGTCGTCGCCCGCGTCGTCCAGTTCGAGCAGGTCGGCGGCGCGCCCCGGGCGTCCGGTCCACATGATCGAGGTCACCCACGCCCCGTGGACCGGGACGTGGGTCGGGAATCACGCCCTCACACAGCGGGCGCGGCGAACACGGGCGCCTGGTGGCCGCGCGACCTGGCCGGCGGCCACGCGGAGATCACACCACCGGAGCCGCCGGAGGCGACCGGCGGCGGTCCGGGCCTGGTCAGCAAGCCGCACTCTCGTCACACGTGCGCAGCATTGCGAGGGCCGACTCGACGTCCTCTTCGGCCACCAGCTTGCCCGCCACCAACAGGTAGTCGCCCACGGGCGTGTGCAGCACCGCCTGGTCGCCGCTCCAGTGCGTGCGGGCCGTGGCCAGGTCGGTGCGGGTCCGGCGGCGCAGCAGCAGGCCTTGCGCGGGCTGTCCACACCGGACCATGTCGCGAAGCCCGGCCGGAGCGACGGCGGCCGGCAGGTTCTCCCGGCGGTCGAGTTCACGCCGAGCGGGCTCGGCCAGCACACGCATCAGCTCGGCGACGTCGCATTGCGGCAGCACGCGCGAGGTGTACCGACCGAGTCCGAGCAGCTCGGGCGCCAGTTGGAACTCCTCGACGAGCGCGGCGATGTCCGCGGCGGCCGGCAACCGCGGCCGCAGCACATACAGGTCGAGGGCGTCTCTGGGGTGGAACGGACGCTGGAGCCCCTCCTCGGTGAGGCACACCAGCGCTGCCAGGACGGGATCGGTCGGCAGGGTCGTCCGCACCCTCACCCTGTCGAAGTCGCCGAGCAGCGCGGCGGTGGTCAGCTCGACCCGGTACTCGTGATCCACGATCGGCTCGTCGGCTTGCCAGACCATGGTGACCAGCACGTTCCACGCCGGCTCCGCGCCCATCACGGTCACCCAGATCTGGCCCGACTCGTCCGTGGCCAACCGGGTGACCGTCTGCCACAGCCGGCTCTCGTCCCGCGCGAGCAGATCGACATCGCCCTGCGAGCGCAACACACCCGGCGGGTACAGCTGCGCCAGCGAGGCTCCCTTCAGCGGGACGACCTCGCCGCCGTCGGGCAGGTCGGCGACCACACCGGCGTATCTGGCGGCGCGGTGCCGGGCCCGGCGCAGCTCGGCGCCGGCGGTGATTCCCAGGTCGACGCCCTCGTTCTCCAGCACCGAGAGCACCAGCGCGGGCAGCGTGTAGTGGGCCACCCGCGCGTTGTGCATCAGCTTGGCGAGGCCGTCGCCCGGATCGCAGTCCAGCAGCCCGAACAGCAGGTCCAGCGTGATCTCGGGTGCGGTGGTGTGTGGGACCGTCGCGGTTTCAGTACTCATCCGATCACCTTCCACCGTCGGTTCGGTGCGGGCCAGCCGTTGTCCGTTGCCCGCTCAGCAGGAAACGCCGGCAGGTCCACGCGACAGGGAACACACCCGGAGCCGGTGCGGCCCGCGAACAGGATCCCGCCCGGCCGCGCGGTGCCCTCGGATGCGAAGCCGCGCTGTTCCGCCACCTGTTGCGAGGCGACATTCTCAGTCGCAGCGACCAGGACCAACCACGATCGGGGTGGCCCTCAGCGCCCACCAGGGCGGGAACGTCCGTCGCGGGGCGCAGTCATTCCACATTCCGCACCCAACGGCATTCCCGCCGACGGCCGTACTCATTGGGGAATCTCCGCTTTTCCGAGTTCCTACGCCATGCCGTCCCCTATTGCTCGACCAGTCGTTGCCGGGTTTCCTGCTGAGCAGACAACGGACAACGTCTGGCTCGCGGCGAGGTCGCCACGCCAGACTCGTCGAAGTCGGCAGCCGGCGACCGAATACGTACAAGCCGTACGTGCGTTGGCCGCAGACCCGGAAGGAGTGACCCCATGCGTAAGCACGTAGCAGCCATGCGCCCGCGTCTCGACAAGATCAGCAACATCAAGAAGCGCTGACCGGATAGGTCGCACGGGTGGGCGCCACCGCTTTTCGGTGGCGCCCACTATTACGGAAAACTGGTCCAGGAGAATGCCGTGCTCGTACAGAACGCGATTGATTCGGTTATTCGGAGCGATATGCGCACCGCCAGTATCTGCCTGGCCGTGGACATGGGCTCACGCGACGATCCCGGGGCGGCGTCCGGCGTCGCTCATCTGCTCGAACATCTGTTGATGGCTTCTCCCGTCCGGGACGAACCCTCGCTGGCCGAGTACGTGGAACGCACCGGCGGCCGGGCGAACGCGGAGACCGGGCTGGACCGGATGCTGTTTCAATGCCAGGTGCTCGCGGAGGATCTCGCCGAGGTCGCCGATCTGTTGATCCGCGCCACCACCACGCCCGAATACGACGACACCATCCTGGCGGCCGAACGCGCGGTGGTACTGCGTGAACTGGACGCCGCCGCGGCCGATCCCGCGGACACGGTGCAGGACGCGTTCCTGGCCGCGCTCTTTCCCGACCATCCACTCGGCCGCCCGGTCGGCGGCACGCCGGACAGTGTGCGCGGCATCGACCCGCAGGCCGTACGGGACCACCACGCCCTGATGTTCGGCGGCCGCCGGCTGGCGCTCTCCGTCGTCGGGCCGAAGGCGCCCGACATCGACCAGGCCCGGTCCGCGCTCGCGGCCGGTCTGCCGGTCGCACGGCCGCTCGCCCCGCTCGGCGCGGTACGACACCAGGAGATCCGCTGGCCCGAGGAGTACTCCTGGGTCAGCATCGGCGGCCGATCGGCTGCGGCAGCCACCCCGGAGCGCAGCCGCTTCGAGATCCTGGCGGCCCTGTGCGGTGCGAGTCCGTTCTCGCCGCTCTACCGCGCGCTGCGCAACGAGCATGGTCTGGCGTACTCGTTCCAGTCCTGGCACCGCGGCTACGCGGAGGCCGGTGCCTGGCGGGTGCTGATCGGCACCGACCCCGATCGCGGCCCGGACGTCGTGCAGGTGGTGACCGCCATACTGCGCGACCTGGCGGAGCGCGGTCCGTCCGACGAGGACCTCGACGCGGCCCATCGGCAGGCATGCGGCGCACTTGTGTTCGACACCGAGGACCCACTCGAACACGCCCGCCGGCTCGCCGCCGGCGCGGTGGCCGGTGCGCCGTTCTCCGCCGACGTGGACATGGCGCAGCTGCGCGCCGTCACGGCGGACGACGTAGCCCAGGCCGCTCAGCACATCCTGCGGGATCTCGTGGTGACTGTACGTCCGGAGCCCGCGCGATGACTGTGACGGACTACCTGGAGATGGCCGGCCGGGCCGACGTGCTGCGAGATTTCGAAGGCAGTCGGTTCGTGGCCGACGAGCAGACCGACCCGGTGAGCGGCGAGCGCCGCCTACTGGTCACCTACTGCCCGGCTGCCCTGGCCACGAACGCGGGCTGGTGGGCAGCGCTGCCAAGGATCGCCGCCGACCTCGTCGACGCGCCGGACGCCGTTCTCGTGCGCCTGCACCACACCGACGGCGCCCCGCCGCGTCCTTGGATCCGCCACACCAGCTACCTCCGCCACAGCGGCAAACCGGCCGCGGACACACCGGCCGCATCGGACATGATCACGGTGCGGCGGGCGGTGCCGGAGGACGAGGCCGCCCTGCGGCGCTGGGTCGGCCGAGCGCTGGTGGATGGGGCCGCCCACGGACCGGCCGGAACCCTGGGCGACACCGAGGAGATCGCGGCCGGACTGCTGGCCCTCCCCGGGCGGCAGAGTTTCGTGGCCGAACGCGACGCGACCGCCATCGGCCACGCCACCCTGCTCTGCGCGGAGCGGGACGAGGTCACCGGTGAGGCGTACGTCGAACTGTTCGACGTGCTCGTCGAGGCCGACGACGAGGTTCGGCGCACGGCCACCGACGCGCTCACCCGTGCGTGTGTTCGGCAGGCCGCCAAGTCCGGTGCTCCGCTGATCGGCGATGTCGTACATTCCGTCACTGATGGCGGGAACGGGCACGGCGACCGCATCGTCGCGAAGCTGCTCACTCAGGGGTGGAATCCCGATCACACGCTCTGGTACCGCCAGTGCGGGGTGACCGCGTCATGAGCGCCGTCGTCACGGAAGCGCTGACCCGGTCGTATCCGGGCAAGCGTTCGGATGCGACGCCGTTCGTCGCCCTGAACCACGTCGACCTGAGGATCGAAGAGGGCGAGGTACACGGACTGCTCGGGCCCAACGGCGCCGGCAAGACGACGCTGTGCCGCATCCTGTCCACGGTGCTGTGCCCGACCTCCGGCACCGCGCGAGTCTTCGGACACGACGTGGACATCGCGCCCAACGAGGTCCGGCGGATCGTCGGTGTGGTGTTCGGCGGCGAGCGTGGGCTGTACGGGCGGCTCAGCAGCAGGCAGAACCTGCGATTCTGGGCGGCGCTGTACGGGCTGCACGGCTCCGCCCTGCGGGCGCGCGTCGACGAGCTGCTGGAGCGCACGGGACTGGCGGACCGGGCGAACGATCGCGTCGACACGATGTCCCGGGGCATGAAGCAGCGGCTGCACATCGCGCGCGGGCTGGTCGCCGATCCGCCGCTGCTCATCTTCGACGAACCCACCGCCGGCCTGGACCCGATCTCCGCCCGCGACTTCCGCGCCCTGGTCACCGACCTGCGCGGCAACGGCCACACCATCATCCTGGCCACGCACGACATGACCGAGGCGGAGGCCCTGTGCGACCGGGTCACCTTCATCGATCACGGCCGGGTGATCGCTACCGAGAACACCATCGGAATACGGAATCTCGTCGCCCGTGTCGACGCCGTCGAAGCCCGGCAGGTGCCCCCCGACACCGTGGTCGGCCTCCGCGGAGTTCCCGGCGTACGCGCTGTCGAACAGGCGGCGGACGGCTCGATCCGGGTGCTGACCGACAGCGAGGCGACGACCCGGGCAGTGCTGACCTTCCTGCTGGAGGCCGGTGTGAGCCAGCTGAACACCCCCGGTCCGACGCTGGCCGACGTGTACCTCAGCCTCATAGAGGACCGTGGGATGGCGGTCCGGTGACGCGGCAGTTCTGGGCGGCGATCACCCTCCAGCTCCGGCTGTCCGCCGCCACCCCCGATTCCTACCTGGTCTGCGTCACCACCCCCCTGCTGACCACGTTCATCGTCACCGTGGACCGGTGGGCCGGGCACCAGACGCAGATCGGCAACGCCGTGGTCGCGCCCACGCTGATCGCACTGTGG
This sequence comes from Streptomyces sp. DvalAA-43, assembly GCF_900091725.1. Lineage (GTDB taxonomy): Bacteria > Actinomycetota > Actinomycetes > Streptomycetales > Streptomycetaceae > Streptomyces > Streptomyces pulveraceus. The sequence goes on from NZ_FMBW01000039.1 coordinate 175,512, forward strand.
ATGCTCGCCCTGTCGGTGGCCGGCAACGCGATCACCGAGGACCGGCTCATCGGCACACTGGAGGCGCAGCTCGGCGCCCCGGCGTCGCTCGCCGTCACCTTGTTCGGGCGGATGTGCTCGGTCTCACTCATCGGGCTGATCGCGTTCGCCGAGGCCTGGACCGCGGTCAGCCTGCTGGGCGGCACCGGCTGGATGCCGGTGCCGCACCCGGTCGTGCTGATCTGTTGCCTGGTCACCAGCAGCTTGGCCGCCGCGGGCACGGCCACCCTGCTCTCGCCGCTCTACGTGCTGTTGCCTTCCGCCCGGGTCCTGCAGAACACCCTGAGCTATCCGCTCTACCTGCTCGGCGGCCTGGCGGTTCCCCTGACCATGTTCCCCTGGTGGCTGCGGACCGTGACGGACTTGATCTTCCTGACCTGGTCCGCGGACCTGATGCGGGCCAGTCTCGCCCCGGCTGCCGTCACCGACGCTCCATGGCGACTGCTGGCGATCGTGGCGCTCGGCGCCGCGGGTTTCCTCATCGGAACGGTCCTGATGCGCCGGATGATCGGCCGAGCATGCCGGGAGGGCACCGTGGTGCTGACATGAGCCGCACACTTCGGGTGGTCGCCTACAGCGCGGCCAACGCTGCGGCCGACATGCGTGCCCTCTATACCTGGCGCATCTGGTTGTTCGGCTGGCTGGGCCGGATGCTGGCGCAGGCCGTCTTCTTCGCTCTCCTGGGGCGCTCCGCCGCCGGCAGCCCGTCCCACACCGAGTACCTCGCGGTCGGCAGCTGCCTCATGAGCAGTGTGATCGAGTGCATGGCTGTGATCTCGTCGACGACCTGGGAGCGTGCCGCCGGCACGCTGGAGTTCCTCGCCGCAGTGCCGAGCCGCCCGGTCTGGGTGTTCTTCGGGCGCAGCCTCCAGTGGCCTGCCAGCGCCAGCGTGACCACGGTCGTATCGATGTTCACCGTCGGCCCGCTGTTCGGCGTGGCCTGGCGGCCGAGCCAGGTCCCCGCGCTGGTTGGCCTCATCGTGCTGACCTCGCTGTCCACCTACTGCTTCGGCCTGCTGCTCGCGGCGCTCGTACTCAACGCGAACGGTGCCCGCAACCTGGTGGCGAACGGCGTGTCGCTCACCATGATGATCATCTGCGGTGTGCAGATCCCGGTGGAACGCTGGCCGGTGATCGTGCGCGTCGTCGCGCTCGCGCTACCACCCACGTGGACCCTGCGGGCGGTGCGCGCGGTTCTGGCCAACGACGGAACCGTCGCCCTGGCCGCCGCCGGCGCGGCAACTGCGCTGGGCGTCGGCTGGCTTGTCGCGGCGGACGTGATGTTCACGATGTTCCTGAACCGCAGCAGACGTACTGGTCGGACCGACCACTTCTAGGGTGTGTGTCGGGTCGTGGTCAAATTGCGGGATTCGCCTTCGCCGCGGGACCTGGTCCGGTGGGCGCACACCCGCTTCCGGCAGTGGCGTGACGCCGGCGTCTTCGAGGCCCTGCTCGATCGAGGGCCTGATCGCGGAAGCCGTGGAGCGGGGCGAGGTGGACCTGTCCGTCGTGATGGGCATCGGCTCCACCACCGCCCGTGCCCGTCACGGCGTCGCCGGGACGCACCGGGGCCAGGACGTCGTCACCGCTTTGGAGAACACCACCGAGCGCCTGATCGGCAAGCTGAAGACCTGGCGAGGCATCGCCACCGGTACGACAAGACCCCGGACGGCCACCTCGTCGGCCTCCAGCCGCGCGCCTCGATGATCCGGCTCAAGGGCCTGACCCGAACCGCGGATTGATCACGACTCAATACGCGCCCTGACGCCCCGACAGCGGATGTTCACGCCGTCGCGACGCCCGGTACGCTCCCCCACTGCCTCAAGGGCGTGGGGGTGCCCCGCTCGCCGCACCGGGCACCAGCTCACGTGCATCCCGTACGAGGGCTTGCGCTCAGCGCCTTCCAGGCGCCGCACCGTACCCGGCCGGTGACGCAAGGAGCCTTTTCCGACCTGTCGTCCTCCGGGCCACGCCACCGGTTCGCCCTCACCACCCGGAGCCGCCGCGGGCGCAAGACGGTCGGCGAGCCGGTCCTGTTCAGCCGCCCGGCCGACCGGACCGAACACAACGCCTTCGTGGGCAACCTCCTGGCTCCCCTTCACAAGACCTCGGGCCGGTGAACCCGCGGCGACGAGAGAGCCCTGGTCTACCTGTGGGACGCCGCGTTCGCGCCGCGAACACGGACCAGGCCCACGCTGGAGTACGGCAGTTCGTCGACCTCCTCCACAGGCACGTCGCGCTGCTTGGCGAGCAGCCGCACAAGGTCGAGGTCGGCGCTCGCCCCGCGCCGGACGAGGACCCGCCACGGGACGCGGCGCAGCAGTACGCGGATGGTCTCGCTGATGCCGGGCTTGACGAACCTGGTGTGGTGGATGCCGTACTCCTCACTGATCCGCTCGACGGCTGCCCACCCCCACCATGTGGGCGTACGGTCGGCGGCGGCCAGCGCCTTGGCGTCGGCGGCGACATCGGCCTCGACGTCCGGGAAACGGGCGGAGACCGTGTCGAGGAAGTCGCGGGAGACGTCGGCGTCAGCGAGCTCGCGGTAGAACTTGGCTCCGTGGAAATCGTGCGGGCCGACGAGGTCGGCGCGGAGAACACTCTGCGATATCAGCCCGGCAACGGTGGAGTTGAGGCAGGCGGAGGGGATGAGGATGTCGTCGCGCGAGCCATAGGTCTCCACGCACGACCCGGGGTCGGCGAGGACCGTGAGGTGAGGGTCGAAGGGGGTGTCGCGCAGTTCCTCGGCCAGTTGGCGGGTGACGGAGCCCTTACCGGTCCAGCCGTCTACGAACACGACATCGGCCGGGTCGTGGTGGTCGGCCAGCCACCGCAGGGCGGTGGTGTCGATGCCGCGGCCGAAGATCATGGAAAGCGCGTAGTGCGGCAGGTCGAGGCCGTGCGCATGCCGCGCCCAATGGCGCATCAGTACGCCTACGGGGGTGCCGGCGCGGAGGAGCGAAACGAGGACGGGGCGGGGTGACCGCTCGCTGAGCACGGTCTCGGTGACGGCACCGATGGCGCGGGCGGTGCGTACCGCGGAATCCTTGAGCGCGGCCCGGTAGAGGTCCAGGTACGACGCATCCGGCTGGTACTCGATGGGCAGCGCCTCGCGGTAGCGGGCGCCGCCGCCCAGCACGGCTTCCTCGCGCTCCTCCGTGGGGGTGGTCTCAAGGGCCACTCCGGAGAGGTCCTTGAGCAGCCAGCCGACATCCTCGGGGGCGTACGAGGAGAACGCGGGGCCGCGCAGTGGGGTACCGGAAGCACACCCCTGACTCTCCGCCGGTAAAGGTGCACTGCGTTCGACTTCAGTTGCCATGGCCCGGCCTTTCTGCAAGGACAACACCGGCCGCGTACGCGGGAATCAGGGCCTCGTTCGGGAGGGACATTTCGTTCACTGCTCCGCGAGTCGCGCCAGCGTGCGGTCCCGAACGGCAGGATCGAGCATGTCCGCGTTTATATGGAAGCGCCGTGCTCCCCCGACAAGGTCGCTCATGCGCTGCTTCATTTCCGTGAAGGCGGCACTGTACCGATAGAAGTCGTTGTCCAGATGGGCGAACATGTCGTCCTTCAATCCGTAGGCACCGGGCGCACAGGCAAAGAGGTCCAGGAACGCCGCGAAAGGCTCCGCGTCGATTTCATCGAAGCAGGGGGGCCGGTCCGGGTTGTAATCGATGACGCACAGGTTGCGGACCGTGGCTCCGGCGATCCCCTGGCGACCGAAGATGAGATCGGGATCAAGCCGATATTCAGATGCTTCCAGATGTTTCTCCAACTGGCCCGAAGCAATCAGCTGATCGAAGCCCGGACCCTTCCGGACCCGCATCGCGGAAGGTACGCCATGTACTGTTTCTCCGTCCGTCAGCACATGCGTATTGCTCAAGAACCGCGCACCCGCGGCACAAGCCTGTGTAAGAAAGACGGTCTTCCCGGCTTTCTGGCGGCCGAACAGCAGGGTGGCACCCTGCGGCTGGACGAAAGCCGCGGCTTTGAGGTGCACGAGATCATGATCGACAGCGAAGTCGGTGAGCAGGCGTTTGGTGAAGTACGGCCAGAGGGTGCGCTCCAGCTCGCGACCGAAGACATAGATTCGATCACCACGAGTCACCAGGTAGGCGGGCGGACCGAAATGGTGGGTGATGTAGGAGCCCGCGCGAAACCGGTCGGCGCGGTATCCCTGGTCCACAAGGGGCTCGATCAGCGCCGGATCGATCGGGTCTCGGTTCAGATCCACGAAGACGAGTTCGTATGCGCAGGCCTCCTCGGGAGAGGCGAACCGAGTGTAGAAGGCGTACCCGGCGAAGTCCGCGACATTGCTGGAGACACGAACCTTGAACACGTTGAGATCGATCACCCGGGACGACCTGATCGTGTAGTGCCGACCGAGAGCGTCACGCACGTCATCACGTGTGTCCGGTTCGACCGAGGTCGGAGAGATCTGTGAAGTCATGCTTTCCTGCCTTTCAAGAATTCCTACGGCTTCCAGAGTGAACGGCCATGCCCACCTCACCGCCGCGATCGGTCCGAAGGGCCTGTCACAGCGGTACCGGGTCCCCGGGAGATCAGGAGTCGACCGACCAAGCGGACCGGCTCACGTCAGGAATTACTGGTTCGGCCGCCAGATGCCGGGCGCCCAGTTGGGCTGCCACTGATATCCGGTCCCAACGCGACCACCGCATCCCAAGCCTGTCCGCCAAGGCGAGAAGCGACTGCCAGTCCTTGCTCCGGCCGGATCGCACCTGTTGGAGCAGCAGGGCCAATTCCGCGCCGTCCGGATGGCTGGACAGCTGCGCGTCCAGTCTGTCCAACGCCCGTTTCCAGGACAGGTCGGATGCTTCGGTGCACACCTCGACTTCCGTCAGGGCCGCCAGCACCTGCTGCGTGACGTCCCGACGGCTGTCGAGGGCGGCGAGGAGGCGCTTCCGCTCCGACCTCTCGAAGAAGACACCCAACTCCCTGAGAATGTCGGCGGGTTCGTCCGCGACATGAATGTACGTGAGCGCCGAGGCTTGGGCTGCTCCCGCGATCCGCCTCAGATGGTGTGCCTTCCGATCCTCAGGGCGAGTCGGTCCCTTCATGTGGCTCAGTCTGGCGGTAGCCGGTATCTCTGATTCCGTCGTGTCTCGGAGCAGGATGTACAGCGCCTCCCCTATCGGCATGATCATGTCCATCAGATCGATGCGCTCGCGGGTCGCGACGTTCAACTGGTATCGCCACAGTTCGCGACTGACATGACGGTCGAACCGGAGCTTTCTCCATGCGACGGGAACAAAGCCCGCGGCGCGCACCGCGGCCAGCAGCCTCGCTCCGCCCCGGACGGCAACAGCGTCCGGCTTCAGAACCATTGGGGCGACGCGATGGAGCTGATCGGCTACGGTCCGTTCGGTGCCGAAGAGGTCGGCCAGGTCGTCCCAGGCGTCTCGGTAGTAGGGATCGACCGCGAAGGTTTCCCGCTTGCGCCCCTCCCGACTCAGCCATTCCGGTACGACACACGCTCTTTCGGATTGATCCATGCTCAATACCCCTCCCCTGGTATGCCGTTGGATTGCTGTACCGGCAGCGATGCCCGCCCTGCCGGAAGACCCTTCACCTGCCGGTCCGAGGTGTCATGACGTCTGCCGGGTCACCACCCAGGACGGACCGACCGATTCCACAGGCGTGGGCAGAGGTCGTCACCTCGAAGACCCGAGACCGACCCGGAAGTCGTCCATCCTGTCCGGGCACTTGGCGAGTCGATCCGTCACCGTCCCGGCTTCGCCGACGCCACCGGCGCAATAGTCAGTGCCCACCTCGACGGCCACCGTGCCCTGCACGTCCTCGGTGATGTGCCGCGCGCTCGCCGCCAAGGATCCCAACAGCCCGGCGTCCGCGGTCAGAGGCTTCCGGCGAACCTCTCCGGCTACGGCGTCGATAAGGGGTACCTCCGTCCTCGGCAACGCCCACCGGGGCAGCAGAGGCCGGGGGAACCGGCGTAGCCGGTGTCACGGCAGGGTGCGAAGTCATGAAGCAACTGTGGTAGCCGACAGCTCTTCGTCTCAAGACGTTGTCCGTTGCCCACCACAGAAGCAACGGGCAGCACCGGATTGTTCTTGCCGGTACGGTCCGGTCGGGCCCGGAACGTCGGCTGCCCCTCGAAGGTCTGCCGCCGCCCCCGGGCATGGAGCCTCGGCCGGATCGTGCTCCACCGCCGCCTGGCCCAGAGAGGCAACGGACAACGCCTGATCCGGAAGCCGAGCGCGAGTCATGCTGAGGGAGTGCGTACTGATGTTGCGCCCCCGAGTACGCCGGGCCTGCTGTTCGGAGCCGGACAGTGGCCCGAGCAGGGGCCTCACAAAGCTGTGGCGCAGGCACGAGTAACGCACCGCACGCAGCTCAATTCGCCCGGAAAGGCCCTGTCATGGCATCGCGCATCCTGCTGGCCCGGCATGGACAGACGGAATGGTCGCTGTTCGGCAAACACACCGGCAGGTCCGACATCCCGCTGCTGGATGAGGGACGACTCGGCGCGAAACTGCTCGGCGAGCGCCTGCGCCGGGCGCCGCTGGACGGCCTTCCCGGGGTGGAGATCCGTACGAGTCCGCTCGCACGCGCGCGTGAGACGTGCGAGATCGCCGGCTTCGACGACCGGGCGACCCCGTGGGACGCGCTCACGGAGTGGGACTTCGGAGCGTACGAGGGCATGACCTCCGACGAGATCCGGGCCGAACGTCCGGACTGGCTGATCTGGCGGGACGGTGTGCCCGAGGGCGAGAGCCGCGCCGAGGTCTCCGCGCGCGCGGACGAGGTGATCGAGTGGGTCCGCTCCGAGGAACGTGACGTGCTGGTCTTCGCCCACAACTACATCCTGCGCACGATCGGCGCCCGCTGGTTCGGCCTGGACATCGACTTCGCGGCCCACGGGCGCCTCGATCCCACGTCGCTCTCGGTCCTGGGGTGGTCCTCCTGCGGAGAGCCCGCGATCGAGACCTGGAACGACTGCGGCCACCTGAGCGCTTAACCGTTCCCGTCCAGGGACCCGATTGCCGGCCGAGTCAGCACGGGACAGGTGATCAGGGGTGCTGACACGCGGTTCCAGATCAGCGTCACACCAGCACGGGAGTCGGCGACACGGTCTTCGGAGCAGTCTCGACACGCCTGTCGTGGTGCCCCCGCGCACACCCGGCCCGAGAACTGTGGTGTCCCACCACATACGCCCCCGATCTGCCCCTTCCTACGGTGTGGCGACACGGAACCGTCCCCGTCCACCGTCCGGAAGTGGTACCCATGGCCGCCCCAGCAAGCTCCCCGCCAGCGCCCTCCAACCTCAAGCGCATCGTCGCCGCAAGTCTCATCGGGACCACGATCGAGTGGTACGACTTCTTCCTGTACGGGTCGGCCGCCGCGCTGGTCTTCAACAAGCTGTTCTTCCCCGAGTCCGACCCGCTCGTCGGCACGCTCCTGTCCTTCCTCACCTACGCGGTCGGCTTCGCCGCCCGGCCGCTCGGTGCCCTGGTGTTCGGGCACTACGGCGACCGGCTCGGCCGCAAGAAGCTGCTGGTGCTCAGCCTGTTGATGATGGGCGGAGCGACGTTCGCCATCGGGCTGCTGCCGACGCATGCCACGGTCGGGGCCGCCGCCCCCGTCCTGCTCACCGTCCTGCGCCTGGTGCAGGGCTTCGCGCTCGGGGGCGAGTGGGGCGGCGCCGTGCTGCTGGTGTCGGAGCACGGGGACGCCGGGCGGCGCGGTTTCTGGGCCTCCTGGCCGCAGACGGGTGCGCCGGCCGGGCAGTTGCTCGCCACCGGGGTACTGTCCGCGCTCACCGCGCTGCTGTCGGACTCCGCCTTCGGGGCGTGGGGCTGGCGCATCCCCTTCCTGCTCTCCGGTGTCCTGGTGGTCATCGGTCTGTGGATCCGGCTCTCCGTCGATGAATCACCGGTCTTCAAGGCCGCGCTGGCGCAGGCCGAGGAACGCAGGTCGGCGGCCGGGGCGACGGAGAGGATGCCGCTCGTCGCCGTGCTGCGCCACCACTGGCGCGATGTGCTGATCGCCATGGGCGCCCGGATGGCGGAGAACATCAGCTACTACGTCATCACGGCGTTCGTGCTCGTCTACGCGACCACCGCGGCTGATCTGAGCAAGCAGACGGCCCTCAACGCGGTGCTCATCGCCTCGGCCGTCCACTTCGTGGTCATTCCGATGTGGGGCGCGCTGTCGGACCGGGTCGGTCGCAAGCCGGTCTATCTCGTCGGTGCGGTCGGCGTCGGGCTGTGGACGTTCCCGTTCTTCGCGCTGATCGACACCCGGAACTTCGGGAGCGTGCTGCTCGCCGTCACCGTCGGGCTCGTCTTCCACGGGGCGATGTACGCACCGCAGGCGGCCTTCTTCTCTGAGATGTTCGCGACCCGGATGCGGTACTCCGGCGCGTCGATCGGCGCGCAGTTCTCGTCGGTCGCGGCCGGTGCCCCGGCGCCGCTCATCGCCACCGCGCTGCTCGCGGACTTCGACAGCTCGACGCCCATCTCGCTGTATGTGATCGCCGCGGTGCTCATCACCCTGCTGGCGGTCTCCTGCGCCAGGGAGACCAGGCACCGGGACCTCACGGACATCGACGGGACCGCGAGCGTCCCGGAGACGTCCGCGGCGCCGCCGGCGGACGCCCGTACCGTCTGAGCACCCCGCGCCGTGCGGGCCGGGAGAGCCGGCCCGCACGGCGCGTGGCGCTGCTCACCGCTGGACGGTGGGCTCGAACCAGGTGGGTCCGTCGGTCAGGGACTGCTTGATCCTGAAGAGCCCGAACTCGTTCAACGGCGGCAGCGCGTCCACCGGGAACCAGCCCACCTCCAGCGACTCGTCGTCGTTGACGCGGGCCTCGCCGCCGGTGGCCCGGCAGCGGAAGGTGACATCGAGGTACTGGCAGCGGTCACCGTTCGCGTACTGCACGGGGTCCAGAGCCTGGGTCAGCACCACCCGTTCCGCCACGCAGCGCACGGCGGTCTCTTCGTACACCTCGCGCTCCGCCGTCGCCGCCGGCTGCTCGCCCGGCTCGCAGATGCCGCCGATGACCGACCACTTGCCGGTGTCGGAACGCCGCCCGAGCAGCACTCTGCCCTCGTCGTCGAAGACGACGGCGGTGACTCCCGGCAGCAGGAGCAGTTGTTGACCCGCGGTGGCGCGGATCTCGCGGATGAAATCAGGAGTTGCCATGGACCGACCCTACGTGGTGCGGCCGCCTGGTCACCGGCTGCGCCGACCGCGTACCGACCGGACGGTGACCAGGCCGAGCCCGGCCACGGCGATCAGTGCGAGCACTCCTTCGGGGAGCGTGCCCATCCGGGTCGCGGGCGTCAGCGAGGACCGCAGCGGCACCTTGTCGACGAGCGCGTCCGGGGTGAACAGCTTCGTCTTCCGGACGATCGTCCCGTCCGGGCGGATGACCGCGCTGACCCCGCTGGTGACGGGGACGACGACGGACCTGCTGTGCTCGACCGCCCGCACCCTGGACATGGCCAGCTGCTGGTAGGTCATCTCGCTGCGGCCGAAGGTGGCGTTGTTGCTGGGTACGGCGATCATCTGGCCGCCGTGCATGACGGTGTCCCGTACGGCGTCGTCGAACGCGGCCTCGTAGCAGGTCACCAGCCCCACCTCGGTCCCCGCCAGGTCGAAGACGCCCACCTTCCTGCCGGGGCCGAAGTCGCGCTGCACCCGGTCCACGTCCGAGCTGAAGACCCGAGCGACGGAGCGCATCGGCATGTACTCGCCGAACGGCTGGATGTGCCGCTTGTCGTACGTGTCGACCGGGCCCTTCTCCGGATCCCACTGGATGAGGGTGTTGCGCAGCTTCCCGGTGTCGGGCTCGATGACCGCGCCGATCACGGTGGGCACACCGATGGCCTTCACCGCGTCGTCGATCACGATCCGGGCGTCGGGGTTCCGGTACGGGTCGAGGTCGGAGGAGTTCTCGGGCCACAGGACGAAGTCGGGCTGCGGCACCTTGCCCTCCTTCACCTCCCGGGCGAGCTGCTCCGTGCGGCGCACATGGTTGTCCAGGACGGCACGGCGCTGGGAGTTGAAGTCGAGTCCGAGCCGCGGCACATTGCCCTGGATCGCGGCGACGGTCGCGGTGCCGTCCTCGGCCGAGTCGTCGACGAGGGGCAGCGCGGCGAACGCACCGACGACGGGTACGAGGACGGTCGCGGCAGCGGCGGCGACGGCCGCCCGCGGCAGCGTGCCGGTACGACGGTGGGCACGGAACTGGCGTACCGCCTCGCAGAGACCGAAGCCGCACAGCACCACCGCGAAGGAGAGCAGCGGCGTGCCGCCCACGGCCGCGAGCGGCAGGAACACGCTGTCCGCCTGCCCGAACGCGATCTTCCCCCAGGGGAAGCCGCCGAACGGCACCCGGGCCCGGACCGCCTCGTCGAGTACCCAGACGGCGGCGGCCCACACCGGCCAGCAGGCGAGGCGGCTGACGGCGGCGATCCCGAGGCAGCCGACCGCGATGAATACCGCCTCGGCGGCGGCGAGGGCCAGCCACGGCACCGGGCCGACCTCCTCGCCGGTCCAGTGCAGCAGCGGCAGCATGAAGCCCAGTCCGGCGAGGAGGCCGAGTCCGAACCCGGCGCGCAGCCGTTGTCGGTGCAGCACCCAGCCGAGCAGGGCGAAGCCGGGCAGGACCAGCCACCACAGGGGGCGGGGCGGGAAGCTCAGATACAGCAGTGCACCCGCGATCACAGCGGCGGCGGGCCGTACCAGGCGCCGCTTCCGGGACACGGGGGACGGGGCCGGCTGCGCGGCTTCGACTGGGGTGATGGTGGCGCTCACCCGGCGGAGTCTACGGTGGTCGGCTGTGAGGTCGGCAGCTCCGCCCGTGCGGTGGAATCCTTCGTACCGGATCGTTCCGGCCCTTTCCCCCACAGACCGGGTCACCGCGTGGATCCGGCCGTTCCTGCCCTCGCCGTGTCCGCCGGGGTCCTTCGCGGGTCCGGCGTCAGGTTCCGGCCGTCGCGCCGGTCGCGGGCAGGTGCAGGCGTTCGCGGATGAACCGGACGCCCGCCTCCGCGTCGTCGACCGTGATGGTGAACGTCCGGCCGTCGCCGAGTCTGAGCACCAGACCCTCGCCCCTGCGGACGACCACGGCCGTGCCCTGTTCGGGGCGCCAGCGGTAGCCCCAGCCGCCCCACTGGCGCGGGGTGACCTCGGGGGCGAACTCCGCGCCCACCACATGGGTGAGCAGGATCCGGCGGCGCGGCAGGCCCATGTGGCCGCAGCGCACCTCCAGGGCGTCCCCGTCGATCCTGACAGCCACATTCACGAAGGCGAGGGTGCCGAACAGCATCAGCAGCCCGGCGGCGACACAGCCGATCACGGACATCAGCAGCGGAACGATCCCGGCGGTCCAGTTGGAGCTGACGGCCAGCTGCACGCCCAGCGCCAGGCAGGCCGCGCCCGCGGCCGCGAGTACCCACTGGGCCCGGTTGGTGGCCCGGCCGATCCAGACGGCGGAGTGGGGTTCGGCTCCGTTGTGTCGGGGTTTTCGGGGGTGGTCCCTCATGTCAAGCAGCGTACTGAAGATTCCGCACGCCAGGGATGGGCAGAAGGCCCCCGCCGGGTCAGCGGGCGGTGCTGACGGCTCCCAGCAGCTGTCCCTCGGCGTAGGCGAGAGCGGCCTCCGGCAGCTCCGCGGGGCGGCCGCTGAGGAGCACGGCGAGAGAGGCGGACGGTTCGGCCGACGGAGCGGGTTCGGCCCCGATCCGGCGCAGTGCCTGGGCGGCGACGGCTCCGGCGGACCCGTGCAGCGCGACGGGCGGCAGACCGGGCTGCCGCACCGCGGCACGGATGCGCTCGGCGACCAGCTCGTAGTGGGTGCAGCCCAGCACCACGGCCCGGACCTCGCGCGGGGTGCGGGCGGCGGCGGCCGCGATGGCCAGGTCGATCGCGCTCTCGTCGGCGTACTGAACGGCGTCGGCGAGCCCCGGGCACGGGACCTCGGTGACATCGACGGAGCGGGCGAATTCGCCGATGAGGTCGCGCTGGTACGGGCTGCCCGTGGTGGCGGGCGTGGCCCAGATCGCGATGGGGCCGCCAGCGGCGACGGACGGCTTGATGGCGGGGACGGTGCCGATGACCGGCAGCGTGGGTTCGAGCGCGGCGCGGAGCGCCGGCAGGGCGTGCACGGAGGCCGTGTTGCAGGCGACGATCAGTGCGTCCGGCCGGTGGGCGGCGGCCGCGCGGGCCACGTCGAGCGCGTGGGCGGTCACGTACTCGGGCGTACGCGGTCCCCAGGGCATGCCGTCGGGGTCGGAGGAGAGCACCAGATCGGCGTCCGGCCTGAGCCGGCGTACCGCGGCGGCTGCCGCGAGCAGGCCGATTCCTGAGTCCATGAGCGCGATCTTCACCCGGTCACCATAGTCGACCGCCCTTGCGGTTCCGCCGGGGTGGGGCAGACTGCGGCGAATGAGTGCCGTTGCCTGGATCGCCGTGGGTTCGCTGGCCGCATGGGTGTGGCTGCTGCTGGGACAAGGGTTCTTCTGGCTCACCGATCAGCGGCTGCCCCGCCGGAAGGACCCCGGCCGATGGCCGTCCGTCGCGATCGTGGTGCCCGCACGTGACGAGGCCGGCATGCTGCCGGTGAGTCTGCCGTCGCTGCTGGCACAGGACTATCCGGGGCGGGCGGAGGTCTTCCTCGTCGACGACTGCAGCAAGGACGGGACCGGGGACGTCGCCCGTGCGCTGTCCGTACGGTACGGAGGACTGCCGGTGACGGTGGTGTCGCCGGGCGAGCCCGAGCCGGGCTGGACGGGCAAGCTCTGGGCCGTGCGGCACGGGATCGCGCTGGCACGGGCCCGGGAGCCGGAGTACCTGCTGCTGACGGACGCCGACATCGCGCATGAGCCGGACAGTCTGCGGGAGCTGGTCGCCGCCGCCGTGTCGGGCGGCTTCGACCTGGTCTCGCAGATGGCGCGGCTGCGGGTGTCGAGTGTCTGGGAGCGGCTGGTCGTTCCGGCTTTCGTGTACTTCTTCTCGCAGCTCTATCCGTTCCGGTGGGTGAACAGGGCGCGCGGGCGGACGGCCGCGGCGGCCGGTGGCTGTGTGCTGCTGCGGACCGGGGCGGCGGAGCGGGCGCGGGTGCCGGAGTCGATCCGGCAGGCGGTGATCGACGATGTGTCGCTGGCGCGGGCGGTGCGGGACAGCGGCGGGCGCATCTGGCTGGGGCTCGCCGATCGGGTGGACAGTGTGCGGCCGTATCCGCGGCTGGCGGATCTGTGGCGGATGGTGTCGCGGAGCGCGTACGCCCAGTTGCGGCACAGTCCGCCACTGCTGCTGGGTACGGTGCTCGGGCTCGCGCTGGTCTATCTCGCGCCGCCGGTCGCGCTCGCCGTCGGGCTGCTGACAGAGGATCCGGTGGCGGCGTGGGCGGGCGGCGCGGCATGGGCGGTGATGGCCGGGACGTATCTGCCGATGCTGGGGCACTACCGCCAGTCGCTGTGGCTGGCGCCGCTGCTGCCGGGCACCGCCGCGCTCTATCTGCTGATGACCGTCGATTCGGCGGTGCAGCACTACCGGGGCCGGGGCGCGGCCTGGAAGGGGCGTACGTACACCCGTCCCGAGGCCGCGCCGGACCAGTGAGGGGGTCCGGCGGCGGGCCGGTGGCCGCGGGGCCGGCCGGACCGCCGCGGGGTCATTTGCGGCCGGGCGTCCAGTTCATGCCCCACCCATAGGCGTGGTCGATGGTGCGCTGCGGGCTCACCCCGCGCTCGGGGACGAGATAACGGGCCTCGCGCTGCACGGTGAGGTCTCCCCCGTTGTTGGTCAGGAGCGCCAGGGCGCAGACGGTGGACGGGACGGTGCATTCGTCGAGCGAGAAGTCGATCGGTGCGCCGTGCTGCGGCTGGAGCGTGACGGTCGCGTGGAGATCGGCGAAGCTCCGGGCGCCTTCATAGATGGTGACGAAGATCAGGACGCGGCGGAGCTTGTTCTTCTGGTCGAGATTGACGGTGAGGTTCTCGCCGGTGGCGACGGCGCCGGTGCGGTCGTCTCCGTCGAGATGGATATACGGAGGGTGCTGGAGGGCCCCGAACGCGTTTCCCAGCGCCTGCACGACTCCCTTGCGGCCGTCGGTCAGTTCGTACAGGGCGCAGAGATCGAGATCGAGGTCCGCGTGGTTGGCGACCGCTCTGCCGAGTTTGCTTCCCCAGCCCTTGAACTGTTTGTGCACTTCCCAGTTGAGATTGACGCGGAGCGCTCCCGAAGTGCCGCCCTGTTTGGCGAGGGAGACCGACGGCGCCTCCTTGGTGAGCGTCACCTTGGACAGGCGGACGGGCGGGGCGGCGGGGGGTGCGGAGGGCGCCGGGGGTGCCGTCGGCGGGGCGGGCGGCAGCCGGTCGGTCCGTGGTGCGCCCTGCGGCTGTCGAGGCGCTCGGGGCTGGTGATACGGCTGAGTCGGCTGGGGCTGCTGCGGTTCGTCGACGGAGATCCCGAAGTCGGTCGCGAGACCTTCGAGGCCGGTGTCGTATCCCTGGCCGACGGCCCGGAACTTCCAGGCGCCCTGGCGCCGGTAGAGCTCCCCGAGGATGAACGCGGTCTCGACCGTCGCGTCCGCGCTGTCGAAGCGGGCGATCTCGCTGCCGCTCGCCGCGTCCGTGATCCGTACGTACAGCCCGGACACCCGCCCGAACGTACCGCCGTCCGCGGAGGCCGCGAGGACCACGCGGTCGATGGCCGGCTCGACGCGCGCGAGGTCGACCGCGAGGGTGTCCGTCATCCCGTCGCCGGCGGTCCGCTTGCCCTCGTGGCGCACCGCACCGGATGCGTGGGAGGGCTGGTTGTAAAAGACGAAGTCGGCGTCGCTGCGCACCTTTCCCGATACGAGAAGGAGCGCGGAGCCATCGACATCCGGTGTCCCCGGGGAGGTGCGCCACCCCAATTCGACCCGCACGGCCTGAGCCGCCACCGGAACATTGGCTCCTTTTAGCATGGTCATGCTCGCCCCCATCGCGAGTCCGGCTGCCGAAGAATCTCTCTCCGCCAACCTAATCCCCCGGACCGCCACGGGCGTCACAGAGGGCGGATCAAAGTGCCTCGGCCGTGGGGACCGCGTAGATGCACTCCTCGATCCGGTCGATGAGGCCGCCGCTCTCGAACCGGAAGCAGACCGCCGCGTGGACCTTGCTGACGGACCCGTCGGCCCTGCTCAGGTGAAGCACCTGCTGCTGGAGCACCTCGTCCGCGTTCCGGAACTGGCGGATCACGTCGTACCGCAGCGTGTCCACGTCGGCGGCAAAGGCCTCGAACTGGCGCAGCGTCGCGTCGATCGCCCGCTCCCCCTGACCGTCGTTCTGCCAGACGGTGGCTCCGCCGGAGCACATCGCCCGGCACCCGGCGAAGTCGTACGCCTCCAGACGGCGCAGAAACGAAATCGCCTTCTCGCTGATGTCCTGTTCCATGTCGAGTGCCCTTTTCGCCGTCTCTCATTGAATGTGCGGCCGGGGGACGGCCGTTTCGCGCTGTTCAGCGGCCGGTGCCGGCAGGCGTACGCCACAGCCCTGCCGGGACCGCGCTCAGACCAGGCCGAGCAGCCGCAGGTCGGTGACGTACTTGGTGATGAGGGAGGCCGACAGTTGGGGGATGTCCTTGCCGGGGCCGACCTTCGCGGCGTGGACGGCGGCGTGGAACCGGTCCGCGGGTATCGCCGAACCAGGGACGCCCTCCTCCGGTTGCGCGAAGGCGTGCAGCAGGGGCAGCAGCGAGTGCTGACGCTGCTTCTCCGGCAGGGCGCGGAGCGCGGCCGTGATGCGGGCGAGCCATTCGCCGTAGTCGTCGATCCGCCGGATCGGGTGGCCTGCCTCGATGAGCCAGTCGACGAAGGTGTCCAGCGAGATGCCGTCGTCGTGCGGGTTCAGCACATGGAAGGTCCGGTAGCCCTCGGTGGCCCGCGCGCCCAGCGCGGTGACGGCCTCCGCGGTGAAGTCGGCGGGCAGGCCGTCGTAGTGCGCGCGGTCATCGGTCCGGTAGAACGAGGCCGGCGCGATGCCGGTGGCGAGCAGGCTCAGCAGCAGGCGGGTGAACAGGTCGGGGACGTTCAGCTGCCCGTGGTACCTGCTGTGCGCGAGGATCATGTCCGACCGGAAGGTGGCGACCGGCAGGCCGCACAGGTCGTGTGCCTCCCGGAGCAGGACCTCTCCGGCCCATTTGCTGGTCGCGTACCCGTTGGCGTAGCTCTCGTCGATCCGCCGTACCGGGCTGGTGCTGCGGATGTCGTCGTCCTCTCCGGGAGCCGGCGCCCCCGCTGCGGCCGCCACGGCGACGGTGGACACGTAGGTGACGGGCTTGATCCGTGCGGTGAGCGCCAGCCGGACCAGTTCTGCCGTGCCGACGACGTTGGGTCCGAACAGCTGCCGGTAGGGCAGTACGTGGTTGACCAGGGCAGCCGGGTGGACGATCAGGTCCACGGTGTCGGCCAGGCCGTTCCATGTGTCCTCGTCCAGGCCCAGGTGCGGCTCGCCGATGTCACCCGCGAGTACGTCCAGGGCTCCTTCGGCCAGGTCCCGGTACCGCCGGAGCAGTTCGGCGTCACCGCTGTCGAAGGCATCCTGGAGTCGCTGCGCCGCCGCAGCCGCGTTGCTCGCGCGGACGACGCAGATCAGCCTGCCGCCAAAGGGTGCCAGCCGCTCCAGCCACTCCAGGCACAGGAACCGGCCCAGGTAGCCGTTGGCTCCGGTCAGCAGGACGGTGCGCACGGCACCGCGCGGGCGGGGCAGCGTCGGCGCGGCGGCGAGCGTCGCCGCACCGATGAACTTGTCCAGCGTGAGGTCACCGGCGCGCGCTTCGGTGCTGTTCTCGCCATGCACGGAAGCGAAGGTGGGCCGCTGCGCCCCGGACGCGCGTTGCTCCTCGATGTAGCTCGCCAGCCGGGCCAGATCATGGGCCGGGCTGATGACCACCCCGACCGGCACCTCGATGTGGAAGATCTCCTTCAAGAGCTGGGAGAAGGACAGCGCGGACAGCGAGTCCCCACCCAGGTCCGTGAAGTGCGCCCCGGCGTCGAGAGCGGTGCCCGGACAGCCCAGCAGTGCCTGGGCGGCCCGGGTGACCGTCTCCAGCACCGGCCGGTCCGCAGCGGCTCGACCCAGCTCGCGCACCTCCCTGACCTGGCCCTCGGCGATCTCGTCGTACAGCCGGTCGAGAGCCTCCCCGTAGCGCTCCTTGAGCCTGGGGCGCAGCAGTTTGTGGCTCTCGGTGAGCAGGCCGTTCTCCGGGCTGAAGGGTTCGGTCTCGATCAGGAAGTCGCGCGGGATCTCGTACGAGTTGAGCTCGGCCTCCCTGGCCATCTGCTGGAGCGCCTCGCCGAGCAGCGGCTTGAGCGAGTCCGGCTCCTCGCCGTCGTCGCCCGGCGTATGGGGCGCGGGCACCACCACCGCGAGCAGGTAGGCGCGTTCGCTGTTGCCGTATACATAGATCTGCCGGATGAGGGGGCTGCCGGCGAAGACGGTCTCCAGGCGGGAGACGGCCACGAATTCGCCCTGGGACAGCTTCAGGGTGTCCTTGGCGCGGTCGACGTAGACCAGCCGGTCGGGTCCGAGCTCGGCCATGACGTCGCCGGTCCGGTAGTAGCCGTCCTCGTCGAAGACCCCGGCGGTGACCTCGGGCCGCTTGTAGTACCCGGGAATCATGCTCTCCGTCCTGAGCAGCAGTTCCCCGCGCGGATACGGCAAGTCGGTGCGGAAGTAGCCCAGTTCCGGGACGTCGGCCAGCTTGTAGTCGATCACCGGCGGGCGCTGCACCACCGTGTCGAGCAGCACTCCGCCGGCCTCCGTGGATCCGTAACCGGTGTACAGGTGGAGGTCCAGACAGGACTCGACGAACGCCGCCAGCTCCGCGGACAGCGGGGCGGTCCCGCAGAACGCCTTGGCGACGCGCCCGCCCAGGAAGTTCTCGCGCAGATCCGTCCTGACCGCCGTCTCGACGTCACCGGGTTCGCCTGCCCTGCGGGCCAGTTCGCTCCGGTACTGCTGGAAGAGCATGTCGCACAGGCGCGGGACCATGGTCAGCTCGGTGGGACGGATCAGCGCGATGTCCTCGAACAGGGTGGACAGATCGCTCCTGGCGGTGAAGTAGCCGATACCGCCCCGGACGAGCGAGCCCATCAGTGCGTAGCGGCCCGCGAGGTGGCTCTGCGGCATGTAGAGGACGCTGATCGGGGGCCCGTCCGCCGCCCCGTAGCTGAAGCCGTACCAGGCGGTGCCGACCAGCCGCTGGGTGTACATGGCCCCTTTGGGGGTCCCGGTACTGCCGGACGTGTAGATGAGCAGGGCCAGCGGATCGTCCCCCGCGTCGGCGACGAACAGGGGGGCGGGCGGCAGGCCGGCTCCGCGTTCGATCAGCGCGGCCAGTGAGTCGACGGCCACCGCGCGGCCGGCTTCGGCCAGGCGGCGACGGGCGGACTCGAAGGCGGCTCGCTGGTCGGCGATGTCCGGGCGGTAGTCGAACACGATCAGGTGCTGGATCGAGACCGCCCCGGTCACGGCTTCGACAGCGGTGTCCAGACGCTCGATGCTGGTGGCGAGGGCGCGCGGCTCCGTCTCCGCGATGATCGGGGTCAGCTGGGACAGCGGAGCACTGGACTGAAGGGGCACGGACACGACACCGGAGTGGATGCACGCGAGGTCGAGCGTGGCGTAGTCGGTGCTGGCGAAGCCGATGATGCAGATCCGGTCGCCCGCGCTCAGCGGATGCCGCGGATCGTGGTGCCATGTGCCGGCGAGCGCGCGGACTCGTGCCCACAGTTCGCGGTAGCTGATGGTGTCGAACTTCGGGAGCAGCCGCGTTGTCGAGGCTTCCTCGACGCGCTCGCCGAGGGCCGGCCGGTCCCCGTACCCCTCCAGTACGGCCGCCATGACCTCGGCGAGTCCCTTGCCGGGATCACGCACTGCCGCGGTGACCGCCTCCAGCGGTTCGGTCATGATCAGGCCTCCCTTGACGTCCCGATGATGCCGACGCGTCCTGGATGTGGATGTCGCCGGGCACTCGATTGCGTGCGTTGGCCGGCCCTGGAATGCGTACGTCACTCCTCGCAGCGGGCGGTGTGCGGCACGCACGAGGTGCCGCCCGGCCGTGGCCGTGGGCGTGGAGCACGCACCCGTGGGCGCGTGCGGTCCTCACCAGCTGACCGGCAGCGCCTCCACCCCGCGGATCAGGCGGTTGGTGCGCCAGGAGATCTGGTCGACCGGCACGGCGAGGCGCAGACCGGGCAGGCGGCGCAGCAGGGTTTCGAGCACGACTCGCAGCTCCATCCTGGCCAGTTGGGCGCCGAGGCAGTGGTGCACGCCGTGGCCGAAGGTGACGTGCGGGACGCTTCCCCGGTGGAAGTCGATCTCCTCCGGGTGGTCGAAGACCGCCGGATCCCGGTTGGCGATCCCCAGCTCGGCGACCACCGCGTCGCCCGCTCGAATGGTCTGTCCGCTCAGTTCCACGTCCTCCAGTGCGATGCGGGTGAAGCCGGCGGACGCGCTGATCGGGATGATCCGGGAGAGTTCCTCGACCGCGTCGGGCACCAGAGCGGGGTCGGCGACGAGCTTCTGCCAGAGATCGGGCCGGGTCAGCAGCGTGTAGACGAAGTTGCCGAGCTGGTTGGCGGTGGCCTCCTGGCCCGCGGACAGCAGGCTGACGCCGAGGCTGACCAGTTCCTCGTCGAGGAGCCGGTCCTCCTCGTCATCCACGTGGGCGAGCTCGCCGAGCAGGTCGTCGGTGGGGGTGACGCGGCGGAGTGCGATCAGTCCGGCGAGGTACTCGTTGAGGTGTTCTCGGGCCTGCGTGGACTGCGCCGGATCGGACAGCATCAGCAGGCCGTCCACCCAGACGTTGAACCGGTCGCGGTCGGCGACGGGCACGCCGAGCAGTTCGCAGATGACCGTGATCGGCAGCGGCCAGGTCAGCGTCCGGGTCAGGTCGGCGGGCCCACCCGCGGCGATCATGGTGTCGAGCAGGCCGTTCACGATCTGCTGGACGCGCGGGCGGAGCGCCTCGACGCGGCGCACGGTGAACGCGTTGGCCACCCGGCGCCGCAGTCGGCTGTGCTCGGGCGGATCCATGCTCAGCATGGAGGTGCTGGGCAGACCGGTGGCGACCGTGCGCGGGATGTCCTCGCCCACGGCGGCGGCACGGCTGAACCGGGGATCGGCCAGTACCGCCTTGACGTCCGCGTGCCGTGTGACCAGCCAGGCATCGCCACCGCCGTAGGGCAGATTCACGCGCAGCACCGGCTGTTCGCCGCAGATCTCGGCCAGTTTCGGGTCCACTTCGAGTCGGTCGACCGGACCGAACGGGTAGGCCCGCACCCCTTCCCCTGTGGCGGTCATCGTGTCGGTCCTTTCAGTCCTGGCAGACGGATACCTGCGCATACGGGCACACCGATGAAGGAGGTTCAGCTCAGGGCCGCGCTGCGCCCGCCGTCGATGACGAGCGTGCTGCCGGTGATCCATGCGGCGCGTTCCGAGACCAGGAAACCGACCGCTTCCGCGATCTCGTCCGACTGGCCGATGCGCCCGAGCGGGATTTCTTCGGCCCAGTCCGCGGAATCGTTTCCGAGGTAATCGACGATCTTTTCGCGTGCCTCGTCCGCCCCCGGTGTCATGACGTTCCCGAGAGAGACCGCGACGACGCGGATGCCTTGCGGCGCCAATTCGGCGGAAAGCCCTTTGCTGTAGGTCTCCAGTGCGGACTTGGCGGCCGCGTAGTGCAGGATCATCGGATAGGACGCGATGGTGGCGATGGACGAGACGTGTACGACGACTCCACCTCCGCTCTCGCGCATGGACGGTACGAGTGCTGAATTGATACGGACCGCGGCGAGGAAGTTGATGTCCATCGTGTACTGCCAGTCGCTCTCAAGGTCGAGCGCGCTCTGAAAGACCCGACAGCCGCCCGCGTTGTTCACGATGATGTCCACTCCGCCGAGATTCTCCAGAGCGGCATCGGCGAACTCGCGCACACCGTCGGGCGTACTGAGGTCGGCTCTGATGAACTTGGCCGCGGACGGGGTCTGCTCGGTCGGATTGCGGGCAGAGGTCACGACGGTGGCGCCGGCGTCGAGTAATTTCTGCACGATCGCGGCGCCGATACCGCGACTGCCGCCGGTCACCACGGCCCGCTTTCCTTCCAACTCATGGGCGAACTTCTCAGTCTTTTCGGTAAGGCGATCTCGGCTCACTCCGGGTTCCGCCCCCTTTCCTGCCTCAACAGATCCGAACGCGCAATGAATCGGGAATTTGGATCGACTCCCCGGATGCTCTTCCGGAACGAAATCCTCACTCCGGACGACCATGGTGACACGGAAGCACGAAGACCACTATCAACGGCCTCTCCGATACGGTCAAACTGATTGTTCCGATGCATTGGATCGCCTCATGCGATACAAGCCGGAATGATCTATGCGAGCTGGACATCGTTATCAGCGAGGTCGATAATCATGCGCTAATCCGTGTCCACAGTGCCGACCCATATGGAGGAAAAATGGCCAGCCTGGACGAGCCGTTCACCGTGGGCGACCTCACGGTCCCCAACCGGATCGTGATGGCCCCGATGACCAGGATGCAGTCCCCCGGCGGCGTGCCCGGCCCGGACGTGGCGGAGTACTACGCCCGTCGGGCGGCCCACCGGGTCGGGCTGATCATCACCGAGGGCACCTACATCAACCGGGCCGCCGCCGTCGCGTACGAGAACGTGCCCCACTTCCACGGCGAGCAGCCCCTCGCAGGCTGGGCCCATGTGGTGCGGCGGGTGCACCAGGCCGGTGGCAGGATCATTCCCCAGCTGTGGCACACCGGGGTCGTGCGCTTCGGGACGGAGCCACCCGCGGAGGGCCCGTCCGGGCTCGGGCTGGACGGCGCCCCGGCCGGTCGTGCCATGACCCAGCGGGACATCGACGACACGGTCGCCGCCTTCGCGGAGGCCGCCGCCACCGCGGAGCGGCTCGGGTTCGACGGCGTGGAGCTGCACGGCGCGCACGGCTACCTGATCGACGACTTCCTGTGGAGCCGCACCAACCGGCGTACCGACCGCTACGGCGGGGACCCGACCTCCCGAGCCCGCTTCGGCGCCGAGATCGTGCAGGCGATCCGCGCGGCCGTCGGTCCGGGATTCCCGGTCCTCTTCCGGCTCTCCCAGTGGAAGGTCAACCACTACGAGGCCCGCATCGCGGAGAACCCGGACGAGCTGGCGCAGCTGCTGACGCCGCTGGCCGAGGCCGGTGTCGACGCGTTCCACGCCTCCACCCGCCGTTACTGGCTGCCCGAGTTCGACGGCAGCCCGCTCAATCTGGCCGGCTGGGTGCGCAGGCTCAGCGGCAAGCCCACGGTGACGGTCGGCTCCGTGGGCCTGGACCAGCAGTACGGTGTGGGCGACTTCGCCCAGGGTTTCACCGAGCAGGCCGGCCTGACCGGCATCGAGGAGCTGGTGGCCCGCCTGAAGCGCGACGAGTTCGACCTGGTCGCCGTGGGCAGGACACTGCTGGCCAACCCGGACTGGGCGACGAAGGCGCTGCGCGGTGAGCTGGACCGGACCGTCCCCTACGACCCGGACGTCCTCAAGACCCTGGCCTGACGGCCGTACGTCCGCTCCCCGGGCGCGGGGGATCTCCCGCAGCCCGCAGTGGGCCGGCAGTTCATGCGCTGCCGGCCCACGTCCGCAGGACGTTCCGTATCACGCGATCGAATGCACTTCGCCGCTGATCGAAACCGCGGATCCCAGCACTTCCAGGAAGGCTCTGCCGCGGCTGCTGAGGTTCAGATCGGGCATCGTGGCCACGCCGAGGGACGCAGGAGGCACCTCTCCGGCGATCTCCACCGACCGGACGCTCCCGCCGTCCAACGTCCTCCCATGGGCGGCGCGTTGATACATCAACGCGAACCCGGAGCCCGCGGCCACCAGCCCACGCATGGTCTCCAGGCTCGTCGTCGTGATCACTCGCGGCATACGGACGCCCGCAGTGGCGAACACCGTCTCGACATGGCGGAGACCCGCCGGGACGTCCAGGGTGACGAGCGGTCGGGCGGCGAGCTCGTCCAGACCGATCGCGCCGGTCATACCCATCGGGTCGTCCTCCGCCAGCAGGGCATGGACGGGCAGCTCGGCCAGAGGGTGAAACCCGGCACCGTCCGACAGGAAGTCGTACGTCACCGCCAATTCGCACCGGCCGTCCCGCAACAGCTCCAGGAGCTTTTCCGATCCCTCATGAACGGTCAACTGCAGGGCCGCATACCGCTCTTCGGCCAGTCGGTGGACCAGAGGAAGCAGGAAGGGAGCGATCGAGAAGAAGAATCCGACGTCCAGCCGGCCGGCGGTGCGGCCCGCCAGGGCGTCGCCCTGGGCCTTGAGGTTTCTGGCCTGTCCCAGCAGCGCGCGTGCCTCCCGGAGCAGGTGGCGGCCGCTCGGGGTCAGGGTGACACCGCGGGCGTGATGACGGAGAAGCAGCTGCACACCGAGTTGGCGTTCCAGCCTCATCACGGCGGAGGAGACCGTCGACTGCGAGGCGCACAGTCTCTCCGCCGCCTCCGATATGTTGCCCAGCTCGGCGGATACGACGAAGTACCGCAATTGCGTGAGACTGAAGTCCAGCCGGTCGCTCATCGCGCACATCCGGGCAGCTTCTGGTGCGCGGTCCGTTCCCGCCGGGCACACGGTTCCGCCAGGGCGTCGGGAGGCGCGCACGGGTCGGCCGAACGATTCATGATCCCTCCTCCGCGTCCCGGCGCGAGAACCGCTGCGGGGAGGCGCGGTGTCCGCGGAGCCATTCATGAACGGCGAGTGCGGTCGGCTCCGCGTACTCCTCCAGCATGGAGAAGTGGTCTCCCGCCACCTCCGTCCGTACGTGTTCCAGCGGCCAGTCGGCGCGCGCGTCGTCGCCGAGCAGTTCGAGCAGGGTCTTGTCCTCCGCGGCGCCCACCAGGAGGGTCGGGGTGGTCACCGGCATCGGGCTCCAGCCTTCGAGCAACTGCGCGTACCACGCCATCGCCGTGAGCTGGTCGTCGAGGACGGGCAGTTGGGGGAACCGGTCCAGCAGCCGTCGCGTGAGCACCGACATTCCGCCGATCATCGCGGGACCGGCCGACCGGAGCGTATCGAGCAGCACCAGAGCGGCGGGCGGTGCACCGGCCTTCTCCAGCCGTCGTACCAGCTCGTGGGCGGGCCACCCTCCGGAGGAGTAGGCGGCGAGGGCGAACGGCCGGCCCTCGAACCGTCGGAGCAGCGTCCCGGCCAGCCGGTCCGCGGCCGCTTCCAGGCTCACCGGAAGCGGCTCACCGGCCACGTATCCGGGGATGGAGACCGTCCACACCTGACGGCGGCCGCGGAGTGCGGCCGCGAACTTCACGTACTGGTGGGCCCCGGTGGGGGCGATGAGGGAGGGCAGGCAGACCAGGGGCGGTTCCTGGTCGCCGTCCGACAGCCGCAGGATTTCCGGCTCCGGACCGGCTCCGGCCGCGGCAGTCGGCCGGAGCCGGGCGGCGATCGACAGCAGGTCACCGGCCTGCTGCGGGGTGCCGGTCCGCACCGCCGCGCGGAAGAGCGCGGCTATGGGCTGTGCCGGTTCCGTGGCGGGAGGCGCGGACGGCTCCGGCGGCCGGAACGCCGTGTCGGGGACGGGTGTCCCCGCTGTCGCGGGATTCAGACGTGCCAGGAGGGCGTCCACCCGGGGGCCGCCGGCCGCCAGGAAGTGGTCGGCGAGCTCCTCGACGGACTCGGCGTCGAAGAGCAGGGTGGACGGGACCTCTCCGAGGTCCTCGCGCAGCGCGGTGGTGAGCTGGAGGACGAGGATGGAGTCCATCCCGTAGTCGCTGAGCGGCGCGGCGAGTGCGATCTTCTCCGGCGGGATGCCGAGGGTCCGTGCGGCCTGGTCCCTGAGGTACCCGGCCATGGTGTCGGCCCGGCTCCCTGCATCGGCGCCGGACGCACCGGCCGTCCCGCCGCCGGTCGGGGGCTGTTCCGGGGCGGGGCCGGGGCGCGGGGAAGCAGTGGCTGCCGGCGGAGACTTCGGGAGCGCTCGCGGAGCGGCTGTCTCCGGGTGCGCCGGCGGGGCCACCGTCTGCCGGGCGATCCCGTCGCTCTCCGCGGCGATGATCTGCTGCCCGAGCTCAAGTGTCTCGGGCAGCACGGGGACGACGGAGGAGAAGCCTTCGCTCACCAGCACCTCCCGCCAGTTCGCGGGCGACAGCGCGGGCGAACCGGGTACGCGCAGCGCGTGGTCCTCGAAGAGCCACCAGCCCTCCAGCAGTCCGAACGTGAGATGGCTGGAGACGTCGAACGCCGCCAGTTCGTTCAGCAGGAGCCACCCTCCGTCGCGCAGCGTCGCCTTCGCGTTGCGGATGGTGTTCCGGGTGTCGCGGGTCGCGTGCAGCACATTGGCGGCGATGACCAGGTCGTAGCTCCCGCTCTCCATCCCCTGCCCGGCCAGCGGCTGCTCCGCGTCGAAGCGGGCGTAGGCGAGATACGGGACCTCGGGTCCGTACTCGGTCCTGGCGTGGTTCAGGAACGCCTTCGAGAGATCGGTGTACGTGTAGGTCTCGATGTGGTCCTGGAACGGGCGCAGGGCGGCGAACATCCCGACGCTCGTACCGCCCGTCCCGGCGCCGATCTCCAGGATGCGCAGGCGTGCGGCCGGGTCCAGGCGCAGCCGCTCCGCGACGATGGCGGCGGCGGTGTCCGTCATGGCGCGGTTGTACATGTCGGCCACGCGGTTGTCGCGGTACGTGCCTTCGACGAGCGCGACGGAACCGCGCGGGAACAGGATGTCGGTGGGCCTGGTCCTGCCGGTGAGGATGTCCGGCAGCGCACGGAGTGCGGCATCGAGCAGGGCGAGTTCCGCGGCCTTGTCCGGATCCGCGGACCACTGTGCGCGGCGCTCGTCCCACTCACGGACGAGGACGTCCAGCGGCGGGGCCGAGGGCGGCACGATCCGGAGCGCGTGGTCGAGCCAGGTGTCGTACCGCTCCAGGATTCCGGCGCGCCGGCGCAGTCGGGCGATGTCGCCGGGGGACGGCGGGGTATCGGGGCCGCGCAGGGCGCCGAGCGCTTCCAGGTGTCCGTGGACGATGCGTGCGAGGAGCGGATCGCGTTCGCTGCGGCGCCATGCGGCGATCGCCCGCATCGCCTCCCATGCGGACGGCGCCCTGGTGGCCGCCACCACGGCGGCGGGCGTGACGCGTGACCGCGCCCTTCCGTGGACCGTGAGCCGCGTCGCCGGGTCGATCCCCGCGATGGCGTCGGGCTTCCGCGACTTGACGAAGCTCAGCTGATGCTGCGGCCCGCGGAGCAGCGTGTCGAGTGCCTCCATCGCCTCGGGCGGCTCGATCGAGAGGAGGCCCCAGCGTGCCATGCGTTCCCGGTGGAGTTCGGTCGAGGCGCTGCCGATGCTCCCCCACCACCCCCAGTTCATCACCTTCACCGGGTACTCCCGGTGCCGGGCGAGGAATTGGGCGTAGGCGTCGCTGAACGTGCATCCGGCCGCGTAGTTACTCTGGCCCGCGGCGGTCGTGAACGACTGGACGGACGAGAAGAAGAGAACGAAGTCCAGGGTCTCGTCCGCGAAGACCTCGGCCATGGCCACGCTGACGTCGGCCTTCGCGGTGAGGGCGGCGCGCAGCGTCGCCTCGTCCATGCGCGCCAGGCTCTGGTCCCGCAGGTCCAGCGCCGCCTGGACGACGCCGTGGATCCGCGGATGGTGCCGCCCGATCTCCTCGTAGGCGGCCCGCAGCGACGCGGGGTCCGCGGCGTCGGCGGAGAGGTAGCGCACGCTGCCGCGCCCGGGGCAGGTGCTCAGCTTCGCTTCGATCGACGCGTCCTGCGGGCGCCGCCCGATCCAGATCACGTGGGCGCCGTGGCGCTGGACGACATGCCGGGTCCAGACGGTACCGAGCCCGCCCGCACCTCCGATCACGACATAGACACCGCCTTCCCGGTACGCGGCCCGCTGTACGGTCCCGGGCCGGCACGGCACCCAGCGCCGGACCAGCCACTGGCCCGCGCGGCGCACCAGGGTTTCGCCCGTCGCGCGGTCCGGTGGTGTCAGCAGATCCTCGGGCAGGTCGGCGGTGTCGAGGTCCGTCCGGCGGACCGACCAGTTGGTGTACTCCTGCCCGAGCGACCCGAAGAGGCCGTGCAGTCCGGCGTGGGCAGGTGCCGTCGGCTCGGTGTCGTACGTGGCCAGGGCGCTCCGCGTCACCAGTGTCACGGCGAGCGGACGGGCGTCGTGTCCCGTGCGGACGAGGGCCTTGATCATGCGGAAGGCCGCGATGACGCCGTCCTCCTGGGCCGCGGTGAAGCCGGCGGTGTCGGTCGGCAGGAGTGCCTCCTGGTCCTCCGGCGCCGCACCGGGCGCGATCCAGACGAGGTGGCCGACCGGTGCCGAGTCCCGGAGCCGGGACGTGATCTCGTCCGCGGACGCGCCCGGTCCGAGGTCCCACGCCGTGACCTGCGGGTGCCGGCGGACGAGCGCGGACCGCTGCCCGGTGGTCCCTCCCACCACGAGGATCTGCTCCGTGGGCGGCAGAGCACGTGCGCCGGAGGTGCGCTCGGACACGGGTTCCCAGACCGGTGCGAACAGTGAGGGCGTCGGTTCCTTCACCGGGCGCGAGGCGTATCCGGTCATCCGGACACAGACCTCCCCGTCGCCGTCGACGAGATCCACGTCGAGTCGGCTCAGCGCGGTCGCCGTCTCCGTACCGTCCGCGACATGGACGACAGCCCACATCGAGCCCGTGCAGGGGGCGAAGAGTTCCAACCGGTCGAGCGCGAACGGCACCACGGTCTCCACGGAGGCCCCGCCGTCGGCGAGTTGCAGCGCGATCGAGGCCTGGATGGCCGAATCCAGCAGCGCCGGGGGCAGGACATACCCGGCGTCGGCGGGGTCCGTCCCGGCCGGCAGGGCGAGCCGTGCCAGGACGGTGCCGGTTGCGACGTGTGCCGCGCGAACGGCGCGGAGAGACGGTCCGTGGACGATGCCCATCGCCGCGAGCGCCTCACCAATACGTTCTGCGGATACGGCCGTCCCGCACTCCGCGCGGAGCGACGCCAGGTCGACGCGGTCGGGGCGGGCCGTGGCGGAGGGCGCGATGCGTCCGGTGGAGAACACGACCGGACCGGTGTCCCGCCCGGTCGTCGAGGCGATCTCGAAGGTGAGTTCGTCTCCCGCCGTCGGCCTCACCAGGACATCGACGCTCAGTGGCCCGCCGTCGAAGGCGACCGGCCGTACCCACGTCATGTCCCGTATCAGCAGGGACGTCGTCGCCCCTGTGCCCCACGCACGCGCCGCCGCCTCGCGTGCCATTTCGAGGTGGGCGGCGCCCGGGAGGACGCGCTGCCCGCGCACCGTGTGGTCGCGGAGGACGGCTTCGTCGCCCGTGAACACCGTCGAGGCCCGCAGTGTGCCGGGATGGTCCGCCGCCACCGACTCCCCGTGGATCAGCGGGTGGTCCGGGACAGGCCGGCTCGGCGTGGTGACGGGCAGAGGTGACCGGGGCGGCGGTCCGGCCCAGTGGCTCTCGTCGGCGAACGGGTAGGTCGGCAGCGGGACCCGGAGATGGGCCCCCGCCGCGAACGCTGCCCCGTAGTCGAGGTCGACGCCCTGTGTGAAGTACCCGGCGAGGGCGGCGAGGTCCGCACGGTACGGAACGGCGTCCGCGTCGGATCCCGTCGGGTGTGCGCAGCGGTGGAGGCATTCCTCGCCATGGCGCTTCTCCGCCCCCGCGCCCGCGACGCCCTTGCGCGCCGACACCACCTGGCCGGTGAACGCCCTTGCACCGTCGGGCCCTTCGTCGAGGATGCGCAGCAGCTCCGCGCGGTCCGCCGCCACGCAGGCGAACCTGTGGGGGAACCAGTCCCTGCCGACGGCGAGGGTGTGGGCGAGGTCGCCCAGGTCCGGGAGGTCCTGGCGTCGGCAGTGCTCCGCCAGCCGGGCCATCTGCTGGACCAGCTGCTCACGTGAGTGCGCGGAGAGGACCACGAGATACGCGGGTCGCGGCGTACGAGCGCGGGCTCGGGCGGTGGGAGGCGCTTCCTCGATGACGAGATGGGCGTTGGTGCCGCTCGCTCCGAAGGAGCTGACCGCGCCACGGCGCGGTCCGCCGTCGGCCGGGGCCTCCCAGCGGTGGTTGCGCGTACTCAGGTAGAAGGGGCTGTCTTCGAGGGCGATGGCGGGGTTCGGCTTCTCGAAGTGGAGTGAGGCCGGGATCCGCTGGTGCCTCATCGCGAGGAGGATCTTGAACACCCCCGCGACACCCGCGGCGAACTGGGTGTGCCCGAGGTTCGTCTTGACCGAACCCAGCGCGCAGTAGCCGGTCTTCTCCGTACCGGCCCGGAACGCGCGGCTGAGCGCCGAGAACTCGATGGGATCGCCGAGCGGGGTACCGGTGCCGTGCGCCTCCACGAGCCGGATGGACTCGACGTCGATCCCGAAGGACTCGTAGGTGTCGCGGAGCAGACGCTCCTGCGAGACGGAGCTGGGCGCCGTGATCCCATTGGTCGCACCGTCGTGGTTGCTGCCCGTGGCGCGGATCACGCCATGGATGTGGTCCCCGTCGGCGAGGGCGTCGTCGAGCCGCTTGAGTACCAGGACACCGACGCCCTCGCCCGGTACGAAACCGTCGGCACGGTGGTCGAAGGTGTGGCAGCGTCCCGTCGCGGAGAGCATTCCGGCACCGCCGGCCAACTCGTAGAGGCGCGGCGTCGACTGGACGAAGACACCGCCTGCCAGCGCCATCTCCGTCTCGCCCGACCAGAGCCCCCGGCATGCCAGGTCGATCGCGACGAGCGAGCTGGAGCACGAGGTGTCGACCGCCAGTGCGGGACCCTTCAGGTCGAGGAAGTAGGAGACACGGGCCGGGATGAGGGACGCCATGTTCCCCCAGAACGCCTGGGCGGGCGCGCCGTCCCCGACGACCTCCTGGTAGTCGCCCTTGTAGCAGCCCACGTACACGCCACAGCGGGTCCCGTCCAGGTGCCGGCCGGCGTATCCCGCGTTCTGCAGTGCCTTCGACGCCTCCTCCAGAAGCAGGCGCTGCTGGGGATCCATGGCGGCGGCCTCGACGCCCGAGATACCGAAGAACAGCGGGTCGAACCGGTCGATCCCGTGGAGGAATCCCCCCTGCGTGCAGCGCGCGGAGCCGTCGGCACCGGTGTCCGCGAGATCCCAGCGGGTCGCGTCCGTGATCAGGTCGTCCCCGTTCACGAGATGTGTCCAGAGGTCGTCCAAGTTGTCGGACCCGGGGAACCGACCGCTCATCCCGACGATGGCGATCGGCGCGTGGGCGGCGGGCCGTTCCTCGGGAAGGGCACCGGGTGCGGTCCGCGGACGTGCCTCACCGGTGATGGCCGGCGGCGGGGCGACGGCGCCGATGTCGGCGTGCTCCGCGAGCAGATGGGCGACGAGACGGTCGGCGGAGCTGTGGTCGAAGACGACGCCGGTCGACAGGTCGAGCCGGAAGGTGTCGTTCAGCAGATGGACGAGCCGGACCGCGAGGATGGAGTCGAGCCCGTAGTCGGCGAAGGCGAGCCCGCCGTCGACGTCGTCCGGCTCCATGACCAGCACCTGCGCGATCGTCTCGCGTACGGTGCGGCCGACGCGTTCCTCGCGTGTGACATCGGGTGTGACACCGCGTGTGGTGTCCGACGTGACATCGGGTGCGACGTCAGGTGTGGTGTCCGACGTGACGTCGGGTGCGACGCGCGGCCCGGCCTCTTCGGACCTCGGCGCGGCGACGACCGGAATCGTGCCGGGCGCCGCCTCCCGGACCGGCTCCAGGTCCCCGATCCAGAACCGGTCCCGCGCGAACGGGTACGTCGGCAGGGATATCCGGCGGGGCGCCGCGGCTCCGTGCAGCCGCCGCCAGTCCAGCTCCATTCCGTCGGCCCAGAGCGCGGCCAGCTGGTCGTGCTTCCCCTTCCGGGCCCACCGTTCGACCAGGAGTTCCCGGAGGTCTTCGTCGGCCGCGATCCCGGCGGCGGCGCCCAGGCCCTGTCCGGCGCTGCCCCGGTGGAGGCCGGGTGTCCCCGCCCCGTCTCCGCTCTCCACGTACCCGCGCAGCACCCGCAGGAGCTCGGGCAGCGAGGCGACGGTCACCGCCAGGCGCTCCTTCATCGCCTCACGTCCGACCTGCAGGGTGTGGGCGAGATCCGCCAGGCCGACCGTCCCCCGCTCCGTCTCCTCGCGTTCGAGGAACTCCACCAGACGCGCGGCGGAGTGCCGCAGCCGCTCCGGGGTCCGCGCGGAGAGGACGACGAGCTGCTCGCCCCCGCCGGACGCCGGCCGGTCCGGGGCGGCGTCCGGCACGTACTCCTCGAGGATCACATGGGCGTTGGAGCCACCGGCGCCGAAGGACGAGACCGCCGCGATCCGTGGTGTCTCCGACTCCCACGGTGCGAGCGTCCGCTGGACGAAGAACGGCGTCTCCTCGAACCTGATACCGGGGTTCAGCTCCTCCGCGTGCAGGCTCGGTACGAGCGTGCGGTGACGGAGCTGGAGTACGGCCTTGGTCACCCCCGCGATCCCCGCGGCGGCCTCCAGATGCCCGATCATCGACTTCACGGAGCCGATCGCACAGAACTGCCGCTCGTCCGTGGACTCCTCGAAGGCGAGTGAGAGACCCTTCACCTCGATCGGGTCGCCCAGTTCCGTGCCCGTGCCGTGCGCCTCGACGTAGCCCACTTCCCGCGCCGCGATCCCGGCCCGGGTCAGCGCGTCGCGGATCAGTTCCGCCTGGGCGGTCGGGCTCGGCACCGTGTAGCCGTGGGACCGCCCGCCGTGGTTGATGCTCGTCCCGCGGACCACCGCGAGGACCTGGTCACCGTCCGCGAGAGCGCGGGCGAGGGGCTTCAGCAGTACGGCGCCCACGCCCTCGCCGGGCACGAACCCGTCGCCGCCGCTGCCGAAGCTCCGCACCCGGGCCTGCGAGGACAGCATGGTGCAGCGGCACAGCTCGACGTAGTCGGAAGGATGCAGATACAGGTTGACCCCGCCCGCGATGGCCAGCTCGCAGGCGCCCCGGCGCAGGTGCTCACAGGCTTCGTGGATCGCCGTGAGCGAGGAGGAGCACATCGTGTCGATCGTCAGGCTCGGGCCGTGGAGGTCGAGAACGTACGAGGTACGGGCGCTGAGCGAGGCGAAGGAGAGCGCGGGTACGACCGTTTCACCGGACGGCAGCCGGGCCGCGCCGTGCCGTGCGTGGCCGGACTTGGTCACCCCGGCGAAGACACCCACACGCCGTTGATGGCGCCGGGCCAGCTCCTCGCGGGTGTAGCCCGCGTCTTCGATCACCTCCCAGGAGGCCTGGAGGAAGAGGCGCTCCTGCGGGTCCATGGTGTAGGCGTCACGCGGTGCGATCCGGAAGAAGTGCGGGTCGAACGCGTCGAAGTCCCGCAGGAATCCGCCCCACTTGCTGTAGCTGCGCCCGGTGGCGACGGCTGTGGCGCGGTCCGGTTCGTAGAAGCCGTCCAGCGGCCACCGGCCGGGGGGAATCTCCGTGATGGAGTCGCGTCCCGCGGTGAGGTTGGCCCAGAACTCGTCGGTGTTCTCGGCCTGCGGATAGCGCCCGCTCATCCCGATGATCGCGATGGCGTCGTCCGGCGCGGGCGGGCCGGGATCAGCGGCTGTCCCGGGTGTGTGCCGCGCCGCCGGAACCCGGACCGCGCCGGACGGCCCGTCGGCCCGCGTGCCGGGGGCCGACGGGGCGGGTGCCCCGGCCAGCTCTCCGGCGATGGCCCGCAGCGTGGGGAATTCGTAGAAGAGCGTCGTCGAGACCTCGCCGTACGCCGAGGACAGCTCCCTGTTGAGTTGTACGACCATGACCGAGTCGAGGGCCAGGTCGTCGAGCGGCCGGTCGACGTCGATGTCGTGGAGGGGGAGCTTCGTGACCCGCGCGAAGAGTTCCACGACCGACCGGAGTGTCTCCCGGTCCGGCCGCGCGGCGGCCGTCGCCGGTGCGGGGGCGGCTGCGGCGGGCGGGGGTACGGGCACGAGCCCGGCCGGTTCGCCGTGGTGCACCCAGATCTGGTCCTCGCCGGCCTCGCCCAGCCGCCAGGCGTTCAGGAGGGCTTCGAGTCCTTCGTCCGACTCCATCGGCACGAGACCGCGGCTGCGCCGGAGGTACGCGCGGGTCGCGTCGTCGACCGCCATTCCGCCGTCCTTCCAGAGCGGCCACGCGATCGCGACCGTATGCCCCGACCGTTCGCCCGCCGCGACGCGCCTGTTGCGGTGGGCGGCGTACTCGCCGAGATAGCCGTTGGCCGTGGCGTAGTCGGACTGGCCGGGATTTCCGGTGACCGCCGTGCCGGACGAGAAGACGAGGAAGGACTCGATGGGCAGGTGTGCCGTCGCCCGGTCCAGGTGCACCGCGCCGTCGACCTTCGGGGCGAGGACCTCGTCCCACTCCTCCGTCGTCTTGTTCGTGAGGTACGCGTCGTGAATCACGCCCGCGGCGTGCACGATTCCGTGGATCGGGCCCGTCTCCTCGCCGACGCGTGCGACGAGATGGCGTACCTCCTCCCAGCGGGAGACGTCCGCGACGGCGTACTGGGCCACCGCACCGGCTTGCCGCAGCTCGGCGAGGAGTCGGCCGATCCGGGCATCCGGCGCCGAGCGTCCGACGAGGACGAGCGTCGGGCGTACGGCGTCCCGCGCGATCCGGCGGGCGACGAGGGCGCCGATGCCGCCGGCGCCTCCGGTGATCAGGTACACGCCTCCCGAGCGCCAAGGGGTGCCCGTGCCACCGGCCGTCCCGGGCACCCAGGTCCGTACCCGGCGCTCCGTGCCCCGGTGAAGAACGAGAGCGTCGTCCGCGTGCCCGGCGTTCTCCAGGACGATCGCCGCGATGTCGTCCGCGTCGCGCTCGCCGTCGAGAGCGAGGACCTGCCCGGCGATGTGGGGGCTTTCGAGCGCCGTCGTGCGCAGAAGTCCCGCGAGCGCGGGCCCGACCGCTTCGTCACCGTCCGCCGGTGTCACGACCTGCACGAGGGTGGCGCCGTCGTGCGTCTGCCCGGCGAGCTCCCGGACGATCTCGAAGACCTGGCGCGAGAGGTCGGTGAAGCGGGTCTCCGGGCGCCGCTTGGCAGTCGTGACGGCGTGGCAGCGTACGCCCGGCAGGCGGCGTTCCACGCCGTCCCGCACGGCCGCCGGTGCTCCGCAGAGGATCACGGTATGACGCGTGTGCGGGGCCCCTCCGGCCAGGTCCCGCGACGCGGTCTTCGGCGTCCAGCGGGGCACGAACAACGTCGTAGCGGCCGAAGGGCGGTGCTCAGCGACGCTGTTCGCCTTCTCGGCGCTGCCGGGGAGCCAGTACCTGTCGCGTGCGAACGGGTAGGTGGGCAGATGCGCGCGCCTCGGCAGGGCCGCACCGGCAGCCCCGTACAACCGCAGCCAGTCGACCTCTTCCCCTCCGCTCCAGCGCGCGACCACGTCGGCGAGGCCGTCCTGCGCCGGACGGGCGCCGTGCCGAGGCCCACTGGTCGCTCCGCTCGTCGTACCGCTCATCGTTTCGCTGATGAACTCCCTTAATTTCGAGGCGAGTTCGTGGCGCGAGGAGACGACCCAGCCGACCCGTTCGGCCATGGCCTCGCGCCCGGTCTGGAGCGTCCACCCGATCGAACGGAGCGCCGCGGGACGGGGGGTGTCCTCCAGGTGGGCGAGCAGGTTCCGCGCCCGCTCGCGGAGCTGCTGCTCCGTACGCGCGGAGAGGGGTACGGCGACCCGGTTCCCGGGGCCGTCCGCGTCCTGTGCCGGGCTCGTCCGCGCGGCCTGCCCGGTGTACTCCTCGATGACGACGTGACAGTTCGCGCCACCGAAACCGAAGCTGCTGACTCCCGCCCGCCGCGGCGCGAGGTCGCCGTCACGGCCGCGCGGCCGCTCCCACGGTTCATTGGCGCGCACGATGCGGAACGGGCTGCCGTCGAGCTGGATGTAGGGGTTGATCCGGTCACTGTGCAGGCTCCGCGGAAGGGTGCCGTGTTCCATCGCCAGGACCACCTTGAGCAGCCCGGCGATGCCCGCGGCGGCTTCCAGATGACCGATGTTGGTCTTCACGGAGCCGAGCCCGCAGGTGGCGGGGCCGTCACTGCCCAGCTGCCGGAACGCGGCCTGGAGCGCGCGCACCTCGACGGGGTCGCCCAGGGCCGTGCCGGTGCCATGGGCCTCCACATAGCCGATCGTGCGGGGGTCGATGCCGCCCATCGCCCGCACCACGAGGTCCGACTGCGCGGTGCCGTTGGGTGCCGTGAGGGAGTTCGCCCGCCCGCCGTGGTTCTCCGCGGTGCCGACGATCACGGCGAGGATCGCGTCCCCGTCGCGCTCCGCGTCGGCGAGGGGCTTCAGCACGACGGCGCCGACGCCCTCGCCGCGTACGTATCCGTTCGCGTCGCTCGCGAAGGTCTTGCACCGCCCGTCCGGGCTCAGCATTCCGGCCCGCCCTGCGCTGACGAAGGTGTCGACACTGAGCAGGAGGTTGACCCCGCCCGCTATCGCGGCGTCGCACGCCCCGGAGCGGATGGCCTCGACGGCCCGGTGGACGGCGACGAGCGAGCTGGAGCAGGCCGTGTCGACGGGCTCGCTCGGGCCGTGGATGTCGAGTACGTACGAGATGCGGTTGGCGAGCATGGAATGGGCGTTGCCCGTGGAGGTGAAGGCGTCCGGCGGGGCGCCGTGGGCCGCGAGCAGAGTCGCGTAGTCGGTCCCGGAGACGCCGAAGAACAGCCCGGTGTTCGCCGGCAGGCCCGACGGGGCGTAGCCGCTGTGCTCGACCGCGTTCCAGACCGTCTGGAGCGCCAGCCGGTGCTGGGGGTCCATCAGCTCGGCCTCGCGCGGCAGGATGCGGAAGAAGGCGGCGTCGAACGCGTCCACGTCGTCGAGGACGGCCGCATGGTGCGGGAACTCGGCCGCCTCCGCGATCCGCGCATAGGCCGCGTCGTACCGGTCGAGGGGAAAGGCCGTGACGCTGTCGGTCCCCGCGGCCAGGTTCGCCCAGTACGCGTCCAGATCGGGCGAGCCGGGGAACCGGCCCGCGGCGCCGATGACGGCCACCGGCAGCGGCGAGTCCGCCGGCGCGGGGCGCGGCGGGCCGGCCGGCGCGACGTCCGGAGCCCCGGTCGTCTCTCCGGCCGCCCCGGTCGTCTCTCCGGCCGCCCCGGTCGTCTCCTCGGCCGCCCCGGTCGCCTCTCCACGGGGCCGGCTTCCAGGACTCGGGGCGGGCTCCCCGGCGG
This sequence comes from Streptomyces sp. DvalAA-43, assembly GCF_900091725.1. Lineage (GTDB taxonomy): Bacteria > Actinomycetota > Actinomycetes > Streptomycetales > Streptomycetaceae > Streptomyces > Streptomyces pulveraceus. Next base: position 211,761 of record NZ_FMBW01000039.1, read on the forward strand.
GGTCCGGCGGGAGCGACCGCTCGTACGCCGCGCGCAGCGGGCCTTCGTGCTCCGTGAAGAGGTGCCTGCCCAGCGAGTCGAACGTATTCCGGTCGAAAAAGACCGCGGGGGTCAGATCGATGCCGAACCGTTCGCGTATCTGCTTCGACAGGGTGACGAGCGAGATCGAGTCGAAACCGAAGGCGTCGAAGCCGGTACGGGCATCCAGTTCACCCCGCTCGAACTTGAGGATGCCGCCCGCCATCTCACGCAGTTCGTCCACCGCGAAGGAGATGACGCCGTCGCTGCTCTCCGCCGGTGTCCCCCGGTCCGCCACGTCGGCTCCGTCCACCACTCGTTCGCTCACATCCGGGTCCTTTCGTGGTCCTTCGTCATCGCCGCACCACAGGTCGCAGAGCACGCCGACCACCTGGCCGTTCCGGTCCAGCAGGCCGACGGAACCGCCGAGCCCTTCGCCGTCGGCGGTCACGTCGAAGACGACGTACGCGACCGGGACGACCCCACAGCTCCCGTCGGTGAGGAGCCGGATCTCGTCGATGTGGTGGGGCGCGGTCCGTGCCCAGTCCGGTGAGCCCTGCCGCTTCGCTTCGGCCTGGAGGCCCTGCGCGATGGCGGCGAGGACGTGCGGAGCGAGGGTGACCCGCGGTTTCACATGGTCCCGCTGGAGTTCGGGGGTGCCGACCCTGAGCACCAGCCGCCCGTCCCGCAGGCGGAATGCGCTCTCTGTTCCGCTGAGTTCCGGCGCGTATCCGATTCCGCCCTCCGCGAGCTCCGCGAGGAATTCCGCCGAGGAGAGCGGCTCCGCCTGGTGGGGCGCGAGCACATCGGCGGCGATTCCCGCGAAGCGGTCCGTACGGGGGTGGCCGGACAGCGGCGTACGGTCCTCCTCACCCATCGGCACGTCGAACGCCGCCACGGGCATCCGGCTCCCCACCGCGTCCTCCGCGAAGACGTATCCGGAGGCGCGTTTCCCGTCGGGGGCGTCGAAGACCGTCACCAGGCGGGTGGCGGTCGTCCAGCCGACCTGGCCCAGGAGGCGCAGCCGGCGCACGGCCGACCCGTCGGCGAATCCGGAGACCTTCGTGGCGGCGATCGCCAGGTCGACGGCGAACGTCGGGATCACGCCGCGCTTCTTGTCCTGCCGCTCCCCCGAGGTGCAGCCGTAGTCGAGGAGGTCGTCCAGGTGCACGTCGAGCACGTACCGCAGCCCGTCTGCGTCCGACTCGTTCCTGCCGAGGAACGGGTGGAGCTTGTCGCGCAGCGCGAGCGGCGCGATCACGGACGGCGCGCCTTCTTCCGGGGTGACCCAGCAGCGCACGCGCTCGAAGGGGTAGGCGGGAAGAGAGACCCGCCGGGGCGCGCGTGCTCCTCTGTCGGCGCCGCTCCAGTCGACGCTCCTGCCGCCCACCCAGGTGGTCGCGAGCTTCCGCAGGTCCTCGGTCCGCGGGCCACCGCCCGCGAGGGCCGCACCGAGGTCCCGGTCTCCCGCCAGATAGCGGTCGACTGCGGCGACGGCTTCGCCCGTGGTCCTCGCGAGGAACGCCCAGCGGTGCGGGAGTTCGTTCTTGCCGACGCGGAGTGTGAACGCGATCGCCGCGGCGTCGGGCTCCGCCCCGGCGGTCAGGTAGGCGCGGAATCGGTGGAGACATGTCTCCAGGGCCGAGTCGTTCATCGCGGAGAACACGAAGAGTTCCTCGCGCCCGTCCGGTGCGCCGTGCGGATCGCGGTCGGGCCGCTGGTACTCCTCGAGGATGATGTGGGAGTTCATCCCGCCCGCGCCGATCGACGTGATCCCCGCCCGTCGGGGATGGGTGATCCTGCGTCCGTCCACGGTCGTCACCGCGGGTTCCCATGCGGCGAGCCGCTGCTGGAGACGGAACGGTGTACGGGAGAAGTCGATGTCCGGATTGGTCACCGAACTGTGCAGCGAGGGGGCGAGTTTCCCGTTCTGGAACTGGAGGACGACCTTGGCGATACCGATCATTCCGGCAGCGTGCAGAAGGTGTCCCATGTTCGACTTGACGGAGCCGATCGCGCAGAACTCGGTGTCCTGCGTGTACTTCTCAAAGGCCGTGGTCAGGGCCTTCACTTCGATCGGGTCGCCCAGTGACGTCCCGGAGCCGTGTGCTTCCACATAGCTGATGGTCCGTGGATCGACTCCGGCGTCGTCGATCGCCTTCTCGATCGCCCGCGCCTGCATACGCGGGCTGGGGACGGTGAATCCGTTGCGCACCCCCGCGTTGGCAAGGGCCGTCCCCTTGATGACGGCGTACACATGGTCGCCGTCCCGCTCGGCCTCGACGAGCGGCTTGAGGACGAGGGCGCCGACGCCCTCCCCGAGAATGGTCCCGTCCGCGCCCAGGCCGAAGCTCCGGATCACATCGGAGGTCGCCGTCGTGAAGTGCTCCTGCGACGAGCTGATGAGGTTGTACGGGTGCAGAAGCAGATTCACTCCGCCCGCGACCGCCATCCGGCATTCGCCGGCCCGGAGCATCTGCACGGCCTGGTGCACACAGGTCGAGGATCCGGAACACATCGTGTCCACGAACATCGAGGGACCGGTGAACCCGTAGAAGTACGAGAGCATATTGGGCAGCGTCGCCGTGTAGCTGCCGCTGGCCGGGGAACCGCGCGTCAGACTGTTCTGGAATCCGTACAGGCCGTAGTGGTTGCTCATGGATCCGGCGAGTACGCCGACGTCTCCGTCGTACTGCCGCTGGATCGTCTCGCGCGAGTATCCGGCGTCTTCGAGCGCCTCGACGCCCGTCTGCAGGAACAGGCGGACCTCCGGCGACATGTTCTCCGCATCGCGCTTGGAGATACGGAAGTAGCGGGGATCGAAGCTCTCGATGTCCCGGAGGAAGGTGCCGGTGCGGATGGAACTCTTGCCGAGGACACTGCGGTCGCGGCTGTAGACCGCGTCGTGGTCCCAGCGTTCACGCGGTACTTCGCGGAACTCGTGGCGGCCTTCTCCGAGCACGGCCCAGAGTTCGGCGAGGGTTTCGGCTCCGGGGTAGGTCCCGGAGATGCCGATGATCGCGATGTCGTGGTGGTCGTCGCGCGGCCCGGGTGCGGCAGACCTGTCATGGGAGGCGGGCGGGCCGGCGGTGTCGGGAACGGACGGTCCGGGTGCGGCGGGGGCCGGCGCGTCGTCCGTCCCGGCCGCGGGTGCTGCGGCTTCCGGCGCCGGTTCTCCGGCGGCGGTGATCTCGCGCAGCTTGTCACCGTGTTCCGCGACGAGGTGACCCGCGACGCCCTCGATACTCGTGTACTCGAAGAAGATCGTCTTGGAGAGCGGGCCGAAGAACACTTCGAGCGACGCGGTCGTCTCCAGGATCGCGAGCGAGTCGATCCCGTAGTCGACGAGGTTGGCCGTCTCGTCCAGCGTCAGGGGGTCGCGGTGCAGCACCTCGCCCACGACGCGGCGCAGGAAAGCGTTCGTACGCTCCATCAGGTCGTCCTCCGCGACGGCGGCCGCGGACTCCATCGGTGGGGTGTCCACGGGTACGGAGCGGGGCGCCTCCGGGGGCGGGGCGGCGGCCGTGAGCGTCGCGGCGGCGCCGTACGCCACCACGGTGTGGGCGGGCGCGTCGCGCAGTACGCCGCCGAGTACCCGCAGGCCCTCCTCCGTCGGGAGGGGCTCCCAGCCCCGGTCCCGGCGCATCGACTCCCGTGTCACGGGGTCCATGGACATCCCGCCGTCGGCCCACAGCGGCCAGCTGACGACCGACGTCCTCCCGCTCCGCTCGCCGATGTCCACCAGTGCCCGGCGGTGGTGGGCGAAGGCGTCCAGGAAGGCATTGGCCGCCGCGTAGTCCGACTGCCCGGAGCTGCCGAACACCCCCGCCACGGAGGAGAAGGCGACGAAGAAGTCGAGCGCGAGGCCGCGCGTGGCGGCGTCGAGGTGGAGAACACCGTCGACCTTCGGCTCCAGCACCGCCCGCACGTCCGAGGTGTCCTTGGTGTAGAGATACGCGTCACGGAGGATGCCCGCCGCGTGGACGATGCCGTCGATCGCCCCGTGATCCCGTACGACGGCGCGTACCGCACGGTCCACGTCGTCCTTCGAACCCACGTCGACGGGGAGGTAGTGGGCCTCGACCCCCGCCTCCCGCAGCCCGCGCAGGGCCGTCTCGCTCGCGGCACCGGGCGCCGACCGGCCGCTCAGGACGACGGTGATGCCCGCACACCGCCCGAAGTACCGTGCGACATGCAGCCCGAGGCCGCCGAGACCGCCCGTGATCCAGTAGACCCCGCCCTCCTTCAACGGCGGGATCTCCGCTCCTTCGTCCAGGCGGAATTCCACGGGCCGTGCCGCGTGCCGGGTGCCGTCGGCCCCGTAGCGGATCTCGCAGTCGGCCGACCGGTCCGCCGCCTCCGCCCGGAGGATGTCCGCGATCCGCTCCGGCGACGCGGTGTCGAGTTCCGCGACGCGTACGACACGGCCGGTGATGCGGGGGTTCTCCAGGACGGCGGTCCTGAACAGGCCGGTCAGCGGCGCGTGGTGGTGCCGTGGCGACCGGTCGTCCACCAGGACGACGAACCGGTACGCTCCCCCGGGCTTCGACCTCACCAGCTCCACGGCGTGCCGGAACACCTGGTCCACCACGGCCCCGACACCGTCGGCGACCCGACCGGGCGTGACATCGGGCAGGCGGGCGACGGTGAAGCCCGTGGTGTCCGCCACGGCGGCGGCGTGCGCGGCGGCCCGACCACCGAGGTACCCGCGCACGGACGGGAGGGCCGTCGCCCGCTCCTCCGGTACGTCGAGGGGTGTCGGCACCCAGGGAACGGCGGCGGTGACGGTGTCCGCGCCGGTTCCTCGTCCGGAAGCCGCCCCGTGCGTCCGCTGGACGAGTCCGCGCAGACTGACACGGACCACTCCCTCGGAGTCGCAGAGGTCGATGTCGAACACGTCGAGCGTGCGGTGTCCTTCGCGGCGCCGTACCCACGCCCAGGTCTCCGACACACAGGCGCCATGCACCGTGAGTTCCTCGAACGCGAACGGCATGGCCGGACCGTCGGCCGGTTCGCGCGCCGTCTCCGCCAGGAGCACGAGCGAGGACTGGAGGGCCGCGTCGAGGACGCTCGGCGGCAGGACGTATCCGGCGTCCGCCGCACCGGCAGCGGGCTTCCCGATACGCGCGATCAGCTCCCGCGTCCCCAGCCGGATCTCCTCGATCCCACGCATGGCCGGTCCGTACTCCAGGCCTCGGTCGTGGAACGCCGCGTACACGTCCGCCGGGCTGCGCTCCCCGGGGCAGGCTGCCCGCAGCGCGCCGAGATCGATGCGATCCGGCTCCTCCCGCCCGGCGGCCTCCACCACTCCCGAACTGTGGACCACGGCGGGGTCCGTGCCGGTGGAGACCTCGAAGGCGAGGGCGACGCCGTCCTGCGGGGTGAGCCGGACACCGACCTCGACCGGCGCGTCCCGCACGACGAGCGGGCGCGCCCATGCGACGTCGCGGAGCCGGACGACCGCCCGCTCCGCCGCATCGGACCCCACCGCACGCACGGCCGCCGCACGGACCATCTCGATATGAGCGGCTGCCGGCAGCACCCGGGCACCACCCACCACGTGCGAGGCGAGAAACGGCTCCGCTCCGGTGAACGTCGAGCGGTACCGGTGACCGGCGGGGCCGGAGGCATCGGCGTGGAGGAGTGGGTGCGCGGCGGCAGCCCCGTTCGCCGCCGATGGCGTCCCTGGCGTCTCGACGCCCTTCCGCGGAACCTCGACGCCCGTCCGGGAGATCTCGAAGTCCTTCCGCGGAACGCTGAACCAGTGCCGCTCGCGGGCGAAGGGATATCCGGGCAGCCGCACACGTCGTGGACGTGGCTCGGGTGCGCCGTGACCGAGCTGATCCACCCAGTCCACCGCCCCGCCCTCCGCCCAACGTGTCCCCGCCGCCCTCAGATCGGCGACTTCCTCCTCCGCGCCCCGCAGCGTCCCGCCCAGGTGAAGCCCGCCCTCCGCGCGGGCGCCGTCGATGAACTCCCTCAGAAGGAATTCGAGTTCGGCACGGTCCGCGACGGCGAACGCGACCCGGACGGGCATGGGCTCGCGGCCGACCCGCAGGGTATACGCGATGTCGGCGAGCGACTGCGAAGGGTGCTCGCCCAGGTGGGTGAGCAGGTTGCCCGCCACCGCCCGCAGCCGGTCCGGCGTCTTCGCGGAGAGCGGCAGGAGCTGCGGCCCCCGGAGAGGCCCGTCCTGCGCCCCTGCACCGGATTCATCGGCGAGATGTTCCTCAAGCACCACATGCGCGTTCGTGCCACCGAATCCGAACGAGCTCACCCCGGCCCGCCGTGGCCGGATCCTTCCGTCCGCCCCCGGGGTCGGCGCGGCCCAGGGCTGGGTGTCGCGGATGACATGGAACGGGCTGTCCTCAAGCTTGATGAGCCTGTTCTGATTCTGGAAGTTGACGTTCGCGGGCAGCGTCCGGAGCGCCAGCGAGCTGATCACCTTGGCGATTCCGGCGACTCCGGCCGCCCCTTCCAGATGCCCGATATTGGTTTTGACCGAGCCGATTCCACAACTCGCCGGCCGGGCGGCGGTGCCCTGTGCCGCGTGCAGGTTCCGGAAGGCCTCCTTCAGAGCCATGATCTCGATCGGATCACCGACGGGCGTTCCCGGTCCGTGCGCTTCGATATAGGTAACGGTTTCCGGCCGGATTCCGGCGCGGGTATAGAGTCCCTCGATCAGATTCGCCTGTGCTGTCGGATTGGTGACGGTGAGGGAATTCGTCCGGCCACCGTGGTTCGTGGCGACTCCCTTGATGACCGCGTGGATGGGATCGCCGTCCGCGACGGCCCGCGCGAGCGGCTTCAGGAGGAGTACCGCACCGCCTTCACCCCGGACGTAGCCGTCGGCGCTCTGGTCGAAGGCGCTCGCACGGCCGGTGCGGGACAACATGCTCGCCTGGCTGAACGCGACGAAGTGCTTCGGCGACCAGATCAGGTTGACTCCACCGGCCAGGGCGACACCGCACTCGCCGTTGCACAACGCGCGCACCGCTTCGTACACCGATACGAGCGAGCTCGAACATGCCGTGTCATTGGTGATGCTCGGACCCTGGAAGTCGAAATAGTAGGAGATCCGGTTCGCGATGATCGAGTACGCCGTTCCGGTGGGGAAATAGACGTCGGTCCTTGCCCCTTCGCGTTCCATCATTTCCGCGTAGTCCGCATGGCAGACACCCATGAAGACGCCCGTTTCCGTACCGGCCAGGGAACTCGCCGCATAGCCCGCGTTCTCGATCGCCCGCCAGGCGAGTTCGAGCGCCATGCGCTGCTGGGGATCCATGCTCTCGGCCTCGCGCGGGGAAATACTGAAGAACTCGGCATCGAAGCAGTCCGCATGTTCGATGAACCCGCCCCAGATGCTGTTCGTCTTCTGGGCCCCGAGCCGTGGATCACCGAAGTACCGTTCCTTCGACCAGCGTTCCGGGGGGACTTCCGAGATGAGCGAGCGGCCCGCGACGAGATGCCCGCCGAGCTCTTCCAGTGTCTCCGCGCCGGGGAAGCGCAGAGCGAGCCCGATGATCGCGACATCATCCGTCGCGGGCGCCGGATCGAACGTACTCATCGGTTTCCTCCCGCAGAGGGGAAGTCTTGGCCGGCCGGCTTCGATCCCCGCGATGTCCGCTGATCAACGATGGTGCTCACCTTGAAGTCGGCCCGTGCGGCCGTGTCCCCGGGCATGTCCTGTCCGAGTACGAACTGCTGATTGAGGACCGCGGTCGAGAGCAGGTAGACGAAAGCCTGGTCCTCTTTCGTACTGACCTCACCGGTGGGCGTGGCCATGATCTTCTTGACGAGCTTCCGGGCGAACACCGGGTCGATGCCGCCGATCTTCTCCAACTCCGTTTCCGAGAGGATGAGTTCCAGATAGTCGGGCCGTTGCTGCTTGAATACGGCCGCCCCGGGCGCGCGGTACGGCTGCTTCCGCCGGGTGAGACTCGATTCCGGCAGCTCGCCCCAGAACGCCTTCTTGAGAATGGCTTTCTCGTCGAAACCGTCGTCGAAGCGCATATTGATCGACGCCGCCGCGCGGACGACCGCGGGATCGAGGAACGGGCACCGGTTCTCGACACCGTGGGCGAGGCTCATGCGCTCTCCCTGGGTGGAGAGGAGATAGCCGGGCAGCAGCGTCTTGAATTCGAGCCACTGTGCCTTGCGGACCGGGCTCAGCGCCGCGTAGCCGGGTGTCGCGTCCGTCAGGGCCATGAGGTCCGCGAACGGATCGTCGCGTCGTTTCAGCAGACGGGCGGCGAACCGGCCGTTCTGGTACCGGAGTTCGTGAGAGAAGAGGCCGGGCAGCCGTTCGACGGCGAACTGCTCGAAGAGGCCCTTCAGCCGCGCCCGGTTCGCGGGGCCGAAGTGGCTCAGCTCCGGGTGTAGGCTGCCGATCCTGGCCATTCGCTCGTCGTCCGACAGTTCGCCCCATGAAGCGCGCAGCAGCGTCTCACGGAAGAGCGAATACCCGAGGAACGCCTCATCGGCGCCCTCACCGCTGAGGATCACTTTGATTCCGGCGTCCCGCGCATGGCGGGACAGAAGGAACATGGGGACGAACGCGGCACGGAACGCCGGTACTTCCGCGTGGTACACGGCGGACGGGAAGTTCGCGGCGATATCGGCACTCGACACGGCGATGGACGAGTGGCGCGTCCCGAGGTGCGAGGCGACGACCTGCTGGCTGCTCGACTCGTCGAAGACCGCGTCGTCGAACTCCACGGAGAATGTGCGGACCTCGTGCGCGGAGAGATCGGTCGTCAGCTTGGTCACGATGGAGGAGTCGAGACCGCCGCTCAGATAGACACCGACCTCGACATCGCTCCTGAGCCGCATCTCGACGCTCTCACGGAGGGCTTCGCGGACCGATGCGGCCGCTTCCCGTTCGGAGCCGGTGAACGGCGGTACGTCGAGTTCGAGCTCCGCGTAGTCGCCCAGAACCGCCCGCCCACCGCGAACGGTCAGATAACACCCCATCGGAAGCTGGCGAATGTGCCGGAAAGGGGTCCGGTCGGGCAACGGTGTCCACACCGCGAAGGTGGAGGCGAGTTCGCGGGGGTCGAGCTCGAAACGGAATCCCGGGAACGCACGGAAAGCCTTCATCTCGGAGGCGAAGAGGAATTCTCCGCTCCCGCCCCCCTGGGCTCCGCAGCCCTCGCGGTCGACGTAGAAGAGCGGCCGCTTGCCGTATCTGTCACGTGCCAGGAACAGGTCTCCCGACCTCACGTCCCGGATCGCCGCCGCGAACGCGCCGTTGAACCGGGGCAGGCACGCGGGCCCCCATTGGGCCCATGCCTGCAGAAACACCTCCGTGTCGGAGCGGGTACGGAACCGGCGGCCGAGCCCTCGCAGTTCCTCGCGCAGTTCGATGTGGTTGTACAACTCGCCGTTGAAGCAGATCCAGTAATGCTCCGTCGGGTCGGCCATCGGCTGGGCACCCGTGGCGAGGTCGACCACCGACAGCCGTGCCGTACCCATGGCGATGCCGTCGTCCAGGTAGTAGCCCGCCTCGTCCGGTCCGCGGTGGCGGATGAGCGACAACATGGAGGTCATCACCTCCGGCGTCGCTTCGGCGCGGAGCGAGGGCGCGACGAAACCTGCGATTCCGCACATGCGGGGTCTCCTTGATCCAGTGGTCGTCGCGGTCTCAGTGGCCGTCGCGCTCGGCGAGCTTTTTCGCTACGAAGACGTCGATGGCATCCAGCGAAGAGAAGATGTTCCTGAGCAATTCCTCGTCCGTCAGCTGGAGCGAGAAGTCCCTTTCAAGAGTGCTCAGGAGCTGGATGTATCCGAAGGAGTCGATCACGCCGGTCTTGAACAGATCCGTCTCGGCGGTCAGTTCACCGTCGAAATCCACGAGGAACTGGTCCTCGATGAGCTTCTGTATGTACTGCTTCCTGTCCATTTCTCACACTCCGCTCTTGCTGAGAACTTCCCGGGAATCGGCCTTCTCGATGCTTCTCACCATACGGAGAAGGGACTTACCACCTATCTCCTCGTATTCGAGACCGGTGCCGCGGGAAAGTAGGTACCGGATACTGTCGGCCCATCGCACCGGCTCCACGAGCTGTCTGCTCAGCATTTCCGGTATCGTGCCCCGCTCGTAGGGTCGCCCCGTGACATTGGAGATCACGGCCGTTCCGGGCTCCTCGAACGTGAACTCTTTGAGAAAGCTTTCAAATTCGGAGCGGACGGGTTCCATGTGACGGGAATGGAAGGCGGCGCCGACCCGCAGCGACGCGAAGCGGATACCCCGCGCCTTCAGAGCGGCGTGGGCGGCACGCAGCGCGCTGTCACCGCCGGCGATCACGACCTGGGCGTCGGTGTTGTAGGCCGCCACGTCCACCCCCTCGACGCCGTCCTCCCGCAACAGATCGAGCAGGCGCGGAGCAGGGGTGTTCATGACCGCGCTCATCCCGCCGCCCGATGCCGCCGCCATGAGTTCGCCGCGCTTCCTGACGATCCGCAGACCCGTCTCGAAGTCGAAGACCCCTGCCGCCAGGAGCGCGTTGTACTCCCCCAGGCTGTGTCCGAGGCAGTAGTCGGCAGGCGGGCCCTCGCGGCGCTCACGCTCGAACGTGTGCAACGCGTTGACGGTGAACAGGGCCGGCTGTGTGCACTCCGTCCGCGAGAGCACGTCGTCCTGATTGTCGCGGCAACGCGAGACCAGGTCGTACCCCAAAAGATCGCTGGCGAATCGCGTCATACCTGGATAGCGGCCGAAAACATCTGCGCCCATCCCCCGGAACTGCGCTCCTTGCCCGGGGAAGAAAATCGCGAACACCGTGATGCCTCCAGGGTCTGCGCCGGTGGCCGGCCTACGCCACGCGGCGATGTCGGTTCCGCACATGCTCTGCCACCCCCCTTGCGGTCCACTGGCCGGAATGCTGATGACCCGGCACGATCACTGGTCCGGATCCTTGCCTGACACCTGCCGTTCGCTTGCCGGTCGCATCGGTATGCAGGAGAAGCACATTGCCAATTCAGTGATCGCTTATTAGCCATTCATCAGCCGAATCACATGACAGAACGCCTACTGTTCTAGGATCAATTCGCCGGAGAAGTCTCAAGCGTGAGAACGAATGGGGCCGAAGATGTCTGCACGTCAGGCACAGAGCACACTGCTGCCGCCACCGTCTGCCGCCCGCTCCGGACCGGTGCTGCAGGTTCTGGGGCCCATGTCGGCCCAGTACGGAGGGCACGACATCCCACTCGGCCCGCCACGTCGCAGAACGCTGCTCGCGCTCCTGCTGATCAGGCTGGGCCGGGTCGTCCCCACCACCGTGCTCATCGAGGAGCTCTGGCGGGAGGAGCCGCCCCGGCGGGCCGTCGCCACCCTGCAGAGCCATATCTCCCATCTGCGCCGGGCACTGGCCCCCGCGGCCGGCCCCGACCGGTCGGCGGTCCTCCGCTACCGGGCCCCCGGATACGTCCTCGAACTGCCTCCGGAGCAAGTGGACGTCCACCAGTTCGAGCAGCTCTTCTCCACGGGGCGGCGTTCCCTCTCCCGCCAGGATCCCGTCGCGGCCCGCGACCGGCTCACCCGGGCGCTCGCGCTGTGGCGCGGCTCCCCCTATGCCGAGTTCATCACTCACCAGCCGCTCGCCGACGAGAGCACCCGGCTGGAACAGGTCCGGCTCACCGCCCTGGAAGCCTCCGCGGAGGCCGGTCTCGTCCTGGGCAGGACCGCGGAGGTGGTCACGGAACTGGAACGCGAGGTACGTCAGCACCCCACCCGGGAGCGCCTGGTGGGCCATCTGATGACCGCGCTGTTCCGATCGGGCCGTCAGGCGGAGGCGCTGGAGGTGTACGAATGGACCCGCAGCTATCTGGTCGAGGAGTACGGCGTGGACACGACGGCCGAACTCCAGCAGCTGCACACCGCTCTTCTCCGGCAGGAACTCGGTGAGCAGCGGACACGCACCGTACTGAGTGATGAACTGCCGCTCAGGGCCACCGAATTCGCCCGGCCCATCCGGACCGTGCTGTCCGGCGGGACGGAGCGGCCGACAGAGGTGTCTCCCGCCGCCGTGAAGACCGCCATGCGCGGTGCGGGGAAGCCGCAGGAACCGGACCGTACGGCACCGGCCACGTCCACGGCCCCCGGGCTCCCCCTCTTCGAACCCGTGCTGCCGCCGCCATTGACGGGCCGGGAAAGGGAGTTGCGGCGCCTGGTCGCCGCGACGGCCGGCGCGGCGAAGGGCCGCGGACATCTTGCCTGCGTATTCGGCTCGTCCGGGCTGGGCAAGTCCCACCTCATGATGGAACTCGTCCAGCGCCTCCAGAGTGTCGACGAGAGCATAGAGACGGTGCGGAGCAGCTGCTTCTCCGGCGAGGGGGTCCCGCCGTACTGGCTGTGGACCCAGGTGCTGCGCCGACTGTCGGCGGCGCGACCGGACGCCTTCGAGGCGGCTGCCGCGCCGTTCGGCTCGCTGCTCGCGTCGCTGCTGCCCGGATACACCGGGAACGGCCACGGCCCCGACGGCTCGCCAAGCCCTTTCCGGGTTCACGACGCGCTCTGCGAAGTGCTGCTCTCGCTGGCCGCGCAGAGGCCGCTGGTGCTGCTGCTGGAGGACGTGCACTGGGCGGACACCGTCTCCCTGGACCTGCTCCGGCTGCTGACCACCCGCCGCCAGGGGCACCCCCTCAGCATCGTACTGACCGGCTGGGACCTGGAGGCCTGGCCCGATGCCTCGCGGTTCGGGGTGATGACCGAGGTGCTCAAGGGTCCGGACGCGGAGATCCTGCGGCTCGCCGGCCTGGCCCGCTCGGACATCGCCACGCTGGTCGACGCGCACGCGGGTCCGGGCGTCGACGAGCGGGTCATCGATGCGCTGCACCGCCAGAGCACGGGCAGTCCGTACTTCGTCCTGCAGATGCTCTCCCTGCTCTGCGACGCCAGGGACCTGCGCGAGCCCGGTGCCACGGACGAGATCCTCACCCTGATCGTGACGTGCGCGCGCAAGGTACTTCGCCAGGAGTTCGCCATGCTGCCGGAACCGGTCCTGCGGCTTCTCCGTCTCTGCGCGGTCGTCGCACCCGATATCGACCTGGACGCGGTCTGCCGTGCCACCGGCGGCAATTCGGCCATCGCGCTCGTGGAGTCGGCCGTCCGGTACGGTCTGCTCGCTCCTGACCGGCAGCGCACCGGACGGCTCCGCCTCGGCCCTCCCCAGGCCAAGGAGGTGCTGGTCGGCGAGCTGACGGAGGAGGAGCGCCAACGACTGCACGCGCGATACGCCGATGCGCTGTCCCCGTACGTCAAGGTCGGGGGCGATCCGGCGGAGACCGAGCGCGTCGCCCACCACGCCTGGCTCGCCAAGGACGTCATGCCCGCGAAGCGGGTGCTGCCCTGGCTCCTGCGCGCGGCGGAGAACGCGGAACTGCGCCTGGCCTCCGAGGAGCGCGAGATGTGGCTGCGACGCGCGGTCGGCATGGCCGGCGCACTGCCCGACGGCACGACCGCCCGCGACCTGAAGCAGCGGCTCCACCTGGAGCTGGGCCATGTACTGGGCCAGGTACGCGGCTTCGGTGACGCCGAGGCGGAGGCGGAGATCACCCGGGGATGCGCCCCTCATTCGGCGCCTCATGCGCCGGACGACCCGGCGGTCCTGTCGATGCTGGCCATGTCGCTTCTCGTCCGCGGCCGCTACGACGAGTCACGGCGGCTGTCCGTCCTGCTGAGGAACATCGCCGAGCGCACCGACGGCCCGACGGCCCGGCTCGGCGCGGCGTACGGCGAGGGTATGGCGCTGCTCGCCCGCGGGCACCTGCCCGATGCGCTCAAAGAGCTGGAACACGGCGCGGAACTGGCGGAACGCCTCGCCCGCGAGGGCCGATTACCGGATGGAATGTACCGGTCCGACCCACGCGTCTACTTCCGCTGCTACTGCGTCCTCGCCCACTGGCTGCTCAACGACCGCGCGGCGGCCGCGGAGCAGCGCCGTCGCCTGCTGCGGCTGACGCGGCACGAGGGCAGACCGTGGGACCGGATCCAGGCCCTCTACGTCGACGCGGTCGTGGCCGCATGGGAAGGCGACGTGGAGACCGCACGGGCCTCCGGTACCGAGGGCGTCGGGCTGGCCGTCGAGCACGGGTTGTCCTACTGGAAGGCCATGGTCCATCTGCCGCTGGGCTGGGCACTCACGTACACCGGCCGCCGGGAGGGGATCTCCGCCATGAAGAACGCACTGGCCGAACTGCGGCGGTCCAGGACGAACATACGTCTCCCGCTCCACCTGGGGCTGCTGGCCCAGGCCCAGCACCACGCCGGGCAGCGGGAGGACGCCGTGGACACCCTGCGCACCATGGTCGCGGTGGTCGAGCACCGGCGCGAGTACGCGTACCTCAACTCCGCGCTGCCTGCCACGCACCTGCTGCACGAACTTCTGGGCCCGGAGTCGACAGAAACGGTACTGCCGTGACGATCCCGGGGGCCGTGTACGACGCAGGCGGGCCGGCCGGATGATCGCGGCATCGGCGGGCCCCTCGCGGACCTCGTGTGAATAGCGCTCGCGGATGTCCTCGGCAATCACCGACCGCTCGCGGAATTCGACGGGAAAGCGGATCCGCGGGAGATCCGGGCCCGGTTGAGGATGCTCGTCCTCCAGCCGTCCATGGATCCCCGGGTGTGGTTCGCAGCCGACGAGATGTCCCCGCCGGCCGCCGAGTTCCTGGCGGCTCACGGTCGGCGCCACCGCGATGCCGACGCGGCGCTCGCCGGCCGCACCGCCTCATGCGGCCGGACCGGACCACGAGTGCGGCCACCCCTCGGGGATCACGCCGGGCTTCGCCGTACTCGGCGGGCAGCTCGCGGTGGGCGCGGGCGTACCCGCGGAACTCAGGATACTCGCCGAACAGCACGAGGACGTGAGGCAAAGGGCCACCGGCGTTCCAGATCTTGCGGGCCGGAGAGAAACTCCACAGGCGTGCTCATAGGGCCCCTCCAACGAAAAAGTTCCCATTGCCAACGGAACCCTTATCGAATTTTTAGCAGGGCAGGCGGGCAGAACCAGCGTAAAACGGATGACCCCGAGATGGGGGCTCCCCAACCAGCTCATCGTGGGCTTAACTTAGGTGTCATGACCTCCCCCCGCTCCACCTACGGCGGCGGCTACTACGCCGCACCGTCGTTCCCCGACACTCCGATCTACGACTCCCTGGTCGCGGAGCGGGGCACCCCTCAGATCGCGCCGATCCGAGTCCCTGCCGCCTATGACACCGGCAACAGCTATCTGCCGGCTCTCCCGGCGGCGCTGCCGGCTCTTCCCGCGGCGCCTTCCCAGCCCGTTCCGTCGTACGGCTACCAGCAGCCGCCGGCTCAGCAGGGTTACGCGCCGATGCAGCCCGCTCAGTTGCAGCACGCCCCGGCGCCGTACATCCCGCAACAGCCGTCCGCGGCCCGCGGCGGATATCAGGCGCCCCATCCGCAGCAACAGCAGCGGCCCGCGCCGGGCACGGGCTACGAGGCGATGCGTCCGGCGTCACCGCGACCGGCCCCGGCGCCGCGTCAGGCCCCGGCGCCCTCGCCCTACGAGGATCCGTACAACCGCCCGTACCAGGGCCGGGGGTACTGAACCGAAGGTCACGCACGGTCGCACGGAGTCGTCGTCGAGCCATGGGGACTCGACGGCGGCTTCGGCGTTGCCGCACCGGACGGGCCGTCAGCTCGGCCGGGCGGGCGGGAACTCACGGGGGTGGCCGGTGCGTTGACCGGGGTGAGGTTGCTCTCTCTTCGCCGTCTTCCGCGTGCGAAGCATCCCGTGTCCGGCCAGGACGGACACGGAAGGGGGGTGCAGGACTGTGCGAGCGGTCACGGGTGTGTGGCGCTGGCGGCACAATCCCCTGCGCCGCGCCACCGACCGGCGCGAGGCGTGGGTGGCTCTTGTCGCGTTGCTCCTCATGGTGCTGGCGGCGCCTGCCCTGGGCTGGGTATGCGCGGCGCAGACCGACGACGCCCTGCAGAGATCGGTACGGGCCCAGCGGGCCGGGCGTCATGCCACCACCGCCGTCGTGGAGCGCCTGTCCCCGAGCGCGCCACGTCATGTCGCCGACCCCGAGATCTCCTCGGAGCACGCTTCGCAGACCTCGGTGGTGGCCCGCTGGAAGGCCCCGGACGGCACGAAGCGCCGCGGCACCGCGCTGACCGCCTCCCGGAGGACCGGCCCCGGCGCCCGGGTGGAGATCTGGACGGACTCCGAGGGGCGCCCGGTGCCGCGGCCCATGGACGCCGCCACGGCCCGTGCCCATGCGGTGCTGGCCGGGATCGGGGCGATGCTGCTGGCCGCCGGACTGGTCGAGTGCATACGCCTGCTGATCGTCCGGCACATGATGAAGGGGCGGTACACCCGGATCGACCGGGACTGGGCCGAGGCCGGTCCGGACTGGGGCCGGACGGGGACCGGCAGCTGATCAGCTGCTGATCGGGTCAACTCCCGCCCGCCATGCGCGCTACGGTGGACCGGCCCGCCCGCTTTCCCGGTGGGCGGTCCCGCGATTCACCGCTGCCGCAAGGCCGGTGACACGGGCATCACGCACGCACGAGGTGGGGGCACAACAGCGCCATGGCACAGGGCACGGTCCAGGTGACGCACACCGGCACATCGCGGTGGCGGCGCCGCACAGGCGAATACGCCTCCCTCACCGCAGCCCTGGAGGCCGCGGCCGACGGCGATGTTCTCACCATCGCACCGGGCACCTACCGGGAGAATCTGGTTCTGCACCGCGCGGTGACCCTGCGCGGGCCCGAAGGGTCCGTCGGATCCGTGCGGATCGCACCGGCCGACGGCGTACCGCTGACCATCCGCGCCGCCGCCGTCGTCTCGGACCTCCATGTGGAGGGCCAGGACTCGACGGCCCCCGCGCTGCTGGTCGAGGACGGCGCACCGGAGATCGCGGACCTGCGGATCGTCACCCGGTCCGCCGCCGGGATCGAGGTCCGCGGCGCGGCCCGGCCGACCGTGCGCCGCTGCACGGTCGACAACCCCGCCGGGGTCGGCATCGCCGTACTCGACGGCGCGGGCGGAGTGTTCGAGGAGTGCGAGGTCGTCTCCGCCGGGCAGTCCGGCGTCTCGGTGCGCGACGGCGCGCATCCGCGGCTGGAGCGCTGCCGGATCCACCACGCGTCGGGCGCGGGCCTGAGCGTCACCGGGGAGGGCAGCGGTCTGGAGGGCTTCGGCTGCGAGGTGTACGAGATCAAGGGCAGCGGGATACAGGTCACCGCCCGCGCGGCCGCCCACCTCACCGACTGCACGGTGCACCGCACTTCGGCGGACGGCGTGACGCTCGACACCGACGCCGTGCTGACGCTCGCCGACTGTGACATCCACGACATCCCGGAGAACGCGGTGGATCTGCGCTCCCGTTCGGTGCTCACCCTGACCCGCTCCACGGTGCGCCGCTTCGGCCGCAACGGCCTCTCGGTCTGGGATCCCGGGACCCGTGTCGACGCCAACCAGTGCGAGATCCACGACAGTACGGGCGACTACCCCGCGGTCTGGGTGAGCGACGGGGCGACCGTGATACTGGACTCCTGCCGGGTGCACGACGTGCCGGACGCCATCTTCGTGCTCGACCGGGGCTCGCGCGCCGATGTCGTCGACAGCGATCTCTCCCAGGTCCGCAACACCGCGGTGTCGGTGAGCGACGGGGCGACCGCGCAGTTGGACGACTGCCGCATCCGCGAGGCGTCCACCGGCGCCTGGTTCCGCGACCACGGCAGCGGCGGCACGCTCAACAACTGCACCATCGACACGGCGCAGACCGGAGTGATCGTCACCAAGGGCGCCGACCCGACGATCGAGCGCTGCACGGTCACCGCCCCCGCCGAGGCCGGATTCTATGTCTCCGCCGAGGGCCGCGGTACGTTCCACAGCTGCCGGGTCACCGGCAGCGACGGCTACGGCTTCCATGTGATGGACGGCTGCCGTACGACGCTGACGCGTTGCCGGACCGAACGGTGCGCACGCGGTGGGTACGAGTTCGCCGAGCCGCCCGTCGCGCACGGTGACGGGCAGGGCACCGGCCCCGTCGTGGAGGACTGCACCAGCGACGAGAGCGCGCTGCGCTCCCCCGCTCCCCCGGCGCCCTCCGTCCTGACGGCGACCCAGTCGGCCCCCGGGCTGCTCGGCGGGGTCCCCGGAGAGCGTGCCGTCGAGCCCGCCCCGGCCGAGGTTCCCGCCACCGAGCCGGCGCGCACGTCGGACGCGGTGCTCGGGGAACTGGACGCGCTGGTGGGCCTGGACAGCGTCAAGCGGGAGGTGCGCGCCCTCACCGACATGATCGAGGTGGGCCGCCGGCGCCAGGAGGCCGGGCTCAAGGCCGCCTCGGTCCGGCGCCACCTCGTCTTCACCGGTTCCCCCGGTACCGGCAAGACCACCGTGGCCCGGCTGTACGGCGAGATCCTCGCCTCGCTCGGGGTGCTGGAGCGGGGGCATCTGATCGAGGTGTCCCGCGTCGATCTGGTCGGCGAGCACATCGGCTCGACCGCCATCCGTACCCAGGAGGCCTTCGACCGGGCGCGCGGCGGGGTGCTCTTCGTCGACGAGGCGTACGCCCTGTCGCCCGAGGACTCCGGCCGGGACTTCGGCCGGGAGGCGATCGACACGCTGGTGAAGCTGATGGAGGACCACCGGGACGCGGTGGTCGTCATCGTCGCGGGTTACACCCACGAGATGGAGCGGTTCCTCACCGTCAACCCCGGTGTGGCGTCCCGTTTCTCCCGGACCATCACCTTCAGCGACTACGAGCCGGCGGAACTGCTGCGGATCGTCGGACAGCAGGCCGACGAGCACGAGTACAGCCTGGCCTCCGGGACCGACGAGGCGCTGCTGAAGTACTTCGCCGAGCTCCCCAAGGGTCCGGCGTTCGGCAACGGCCGCACCGCGCGCCAGACCTTCGAGTCGATGGTGGAGCGGCATGCGGGGCGGGTCGCCCAGCTCGCCGAGCCGAGCACGGACGACCTCACCCTGCTCTACCCCGAGGACTTGCCGGAACTGCCCTGACTCCGCGGGACTTCGAGGCTGTCCGGTCCATCGGCCTGGCGGGGCAGGACCGGGTCGAGCCGCTCCAGCAGCGCGGCCCGCTCCTGGGCGAAGACCGGGTCGGCCTGGTAGTCCGAGTGCCCCAGGACGGCTTCGGGCAGCGGATGTTCGGGGGTCCGCCCGTAGACCAGGGGGTCCCTCAGCGGCCCGCGGTCCACCTCGGGTCCCGGTCCCTCGTCGAGCCGGACCCGGCCGCCGATCGGGTCGGTGGCCCGCCACAGGTTGCGCCAGCAGTGCACGGACCGGTGCAGCGCGTGCAGCGGTCCGGGGCCGAAGTAGGCCGGGAACCAGCGCCCGTACAGTCGCTCGATCGGCGAGCCGTAGGTGAGCAGGGCGACCCGGCTCCGGGTGTGGGCGGGCAGCTGCCAGACCGCGGACGCCGCGAGGACACTGCCCTGGGAGTGCCCGGAGATGACGAGCCTGCCACGGGTGAGCCCGGTCCAGCCTGACATCCGTGACGCCAGATCGGGGACGGCGCGCTCGGCGTAGCAGGGCGGTGCGAAGGGGTGGGCGGCGCGCGGCCAGAACGTGCCGACGTCCCAGAGGATGCCGATGGTGCGCCGGGCCGAGGCGTCGCGGTAGGCGCGGCGGCCCCAGGTGACGAAGAGTATGAAGCCGAGTCCGACCATCCAGGAGCCGGTGGACTGCGCGGCCTGGGCGACCGACTCGATGAACGGGCCGTCGCCCTTCATCGCGAGCCCGGGTACCTTTCCGCTCAGCCAGGCTCCACAGACCGCCGCCGCGCCGAGCAGCAGGGTGGCGCCGCAGACCGGGCCGAGGATCCAGGCGGCGGAGTCGGTGAGGGCGGCGGCGGCCTGGATCCGGGCGATCTGCCGGGTGCGGGCGGGCTCCGGGCGTTCCTCCTCGTACTCCCGGTCGATGCCGGGCTCCAGGGCGCGGGCGGCGAGCCAGGTCCGTACGAGCAGCAGGAGGGCGGGGACGGCCAGCAGTGCCAGGAGCACGGGAATGACCGATGCCTGCCAGCTGAGCAGCACCGGCGGCCCCTCGATGACGGAGCTCCGGCCCATGCCTGGGGTGCCGGGGCCGTCCAGCCAGTCGGCGACGCGCTGGGAGACACCGCCGCTCATGACCCCGCCGAGGGCGCAGGCGAGCATCGCGACGACGGGGCCGCCGAGCCCGAACATGACGGTGCGGGGTTCGGGGGTCCGGCGGTAGAGGCCCAGTGACACCAGGGCGAGTACGACGACGAGTGCCCCCTGGCCGACGGTGACGACACTGAAGGCGAGATCGCCGGGCAGGGCACCGGAGGAGACCCAGTCGGGGCGGGACCAGGCGGCGTAGGCCGCGGCGAGGACGAGCAGGGCCAAGGCGGCGCCGGGCAGATAGGTGATGAGGGCGCGGTCGAGCCGGTTGTCGAGGCGCCGTTCGCTGCGGCCCCGTCGGCAGACCACCCAGACCACGACGAACGCGCCCAGGACCAGTGCCGTCTCGATCAGCCGGCCGATGATGCCGGGCACCGGGCCGGTGACGGCGCGGTCGTGGCGGGCGGCGGCGCCGGCGACCGATGCGGCGACGGTCAGGAATCCGGCGGCGGTGTGGGCGGCGCGCAGCCGGGCGACCAGTCGGCGGCCGTACCAGAATCCGGGCCGTCCGAGGGCGGGACGGCCGAACGGCGTGGTGCCGGCGGAGGCCGGTGAGGGGTCGGGCTCCGCGTCGGGGTCGTCGTCCGGTTCGGTTCCGGCGAGCGGGCGCTGTGACTCGTACGCGCTCCAGGTCCGGTTGGACAGGAACCACAGGAGCACCACCAGGGCGGCGGGCACCAGGGCGGCGAGGGCGAGCCTGCGGCCCGGCTGGGACCACCAGCCGCCCTGTGCCGTGGAGAGGAAGCCGAGCCAGGACCGCTGGTTGGAGCAGTCAGGTACACCGGCGCACTGCCAGGCGGTCAGATCGAGCGCGACCTCGCAGGCCGCCGCGGTCAGCAGGACGGTGAGGCTGAGCGCGACGAGCCGGACGAGGACGCCGTACAGGCGCACGGCCCTGGTCCGGGAGCGGGCGGTGGGGCGCATCCAGTGGGCGAGGTTGACCACCATGAACGGGAGCAGCAGCAGCCACAGGGCACGGGAGCCGTTGCCGGAGGTCAGGTTGGACCAGCAGTAGGCCTCGGGAATGGGCCGGTCGCGGTACCGCTCCGGGTGCTGTTCGGCGTCCGTGTCCTCGGCCCGCCGGTAGATGGCGGCGGTCGCGTCGCCGGTGATGCGGACCGTACGCGGATCGTCGAGCATCTCCTGGGGGGTGGCGCCGCCCACGCCGTGGACCAGCAGTTCCAGCGCGGGCCCCGGACTCTGCGGGGCCTGGGTGGCAGGTGGCACTGGAGTGACTCGCTCTCTCGTTCGTGGGGGGAGTTGGGGGGAGTGCTGACGCGTGGTCACCAGAATCGTGGCAGAGGGCCGGCGGCCGCATCTCTCTCACGGAATCTCCCCAGTGCGGCGGCCGGCGACACCGCGTGCGAGGATGACCCCGTTCAAAGAGGCTGCCGCACGGCCAGAGGGAAGGACCGGACCGGCGTTGAGCGAGAATCAGAACCTGCTCGCGGAGCAGCGGCGCGCCCTGATCCTCGACGAGGTGCGCAAGCGCGGCGGGGTCCGGGTCAATGAGCTGACCCGCAAGCTGAACGTCTCCGACATGACGGTGCGCCGTGACCTGGACGCCCTGGCACGCCAGGGGGTCGTCGAGAAGGTGCACGGCGGGGCCGTTCCGGTGGTCGAGGCCAGCACGCACGAGCCCGGTTTCGAGGCGAAGTCGGCGCTGGAGCTGACCGCCAAGGAGGACATCGCGCGCGCGGCGGCGGCGATGGCGGTGCCCGGCAGCGCGATCGCGCTCTCCGGCGGCACGACGACGTACGCGCTCGCGCAGCAGCTGCTGGACGTGCCGGATCTGACGGTGGTGACCAACTCGGTGCGGGTCGCCGATGTCTTCCACGCCGCGCAGCGGGCGGGGGGCGCGTCAGGGACGCGGCCCGGGGCCGCCACGGTGGTGCTCACCGGTGGGGTGCGGACCCCTTCGGACTCGCTGGTGGGTCCGGTCGCCGATCAGGCGATCGCCTCCCTCCATTTCGATGTGCTGTTCCTCGGGGTGCACGGGATCTCGGTGGAGGCCGGGCTCTCGACGCCGAATCTGGCGGAGGCCGAGACCAACCGCCGTTTCGTCCAGTCGGCCCGGCGGGTGGTGGTGGTCGCCGACCACACCAAGTGGGGCACGGTGGGCCTGAGTTCGTTCGCGGCGCTGGAGCAGGTGGACACGTTCGTGACGGACGCGGGGCTGTCGGCCGCCGCCCGTGCGGAGATCGAGGAGCATCTGCCGGGCCTGGTGGTGACGGGCCGGGCCGCGGACGACGACGCCTGAGCAGCCGGACCGGGCGGGGATTCCGCTTGCCGGCGCCGGGCGCCGCGCGGGCCGGGGCCCTGCGGGCGAGCCTTTAGGATCGTGGCGTGGCCGTCTTCCGGATCGAGCGCTTCACCTCCTTGCCCGCCGCCGAGTCCTGGCGCCGGGTGACGGACTGGGAACGGCACGCCGCGCATGTCCCGCTGACCACGATCACCGTCCTGCCGGGTCCGCCGGCCGGGGTCGGGACCGTCTTCGTGGCGCGCACGGGCGTGGGGCCGCTGGCGTTCGACGATCCGATGGAAGTGGTGCGGTGGACGCCGCCCACGGCCGGGCGCGCGGGGCTGTGCCGGCTGGAGAAGCGCGGTTCGCCGGTGCTGGGCCGGGCCTCGATCGATGTGTATCCGACGGATTCCGGATCCCATGTGGTGTGGGTGGAGGAGCTGGGTGTGCGACTGCTGCCGCGGTGGGGCGATCCGCTGATCGCCGGAGCGGGCCGGCGGATCTTCGGCCGGGTGCTCGACAGTCTGCTGGACCGTCCGGCCCGGCACCATCCGTAGCGTGCGGCGCGCCCCGGGGTGTTTCCCCGAGGTCCGCGCGGGCGGCGACACCTGACGCCCAGTCAGCTATGGTGTGCGCGACCCGTCCGCGACCGCACGGGAGGTGCGTTCCATGGCCCGCCGACTCCGTTCCGTGGAGCTCGAATTCGTCGATGCCGCTCCGGTGCGGCTGGTCTTCGCCGCCGAGGTGTCCGCGGCTCCCGGGAAGGTCTACCGCGCGCTCGCCGATGACGTGCCGGGCTGGCCCGGCTGGTTCACCGCGGTGACGGCCGCCCGGCCCACCGAGGGCGGCGCGGGACGCGAGGTCCGGCTCAAGGGCGGCTTCGTGATCGGCGAGACGATCCTGGCCGCGGAGCCCGGCGAGCGGTACGCCTACCGGGCCGACCGGTGCAACGCCCCCGGGATGCGGGCCCTGCTGGAGGAGTGGCGGCTCACCCCGGCCGGGACCGGCACACGGGTGCAGTGGACGTTCGCCGCGGACGGTTCCGCGGCGTATCGGCTGGTCCTGCGGCTGGCCCGGCCGGGGATGGGCCGGGCCTTCCGGACCGCGGTGCGCACGCTCGACCGGCGGCTGACCGGGTCCGCGGCCTGAGCGTCACCGCGCCCCGGTGAGTGGGGCTGGTCAGGGCCAGTTGCCGTCGGCCAGGAACGATTCGATGGTCGCCGTGTGCGGGGCGATGTCCAGGCCCTGTCCGGCGAGCCAGCTGTCGGAGTAGTACTTGTCGAGGTAGCGGTCGCCCGGGTCGCAGATCAGGGTGACGACGCTGCCCGTATCGCCCCGTCCGACCATCTCGGCGACCAGTTTGAACGCGCTCCACAGTCCGGTGCCGGTGGAGCCGCCGGCCTTGCGGCCGATGGCCTTCTCCAGGGCGCGCACGGCCGCGATGCTGGCCGCGTCCGGCACCTTCATCATCCGGTCGATGGCGCCGGGCACGAAGCTCGGCTCCATCCGGGGCCGGCCGATGCCCTCGATCCGGGAGCCGCAGTCGCTGGTGGCCAGGGGATTGTGCTGGGTCCAGCCGTCGAAGAAGCAAGAGTTCTCGGGGTCGGGTACGCAGATCCGGGTGTCGAACTGCATGTAGTGCACATAGCGGGCGATGGTCGCCGAGGTGCCACCGGTGCCGGCCGTGGCCACGATCCACGTCGGCTCCGGATAGCGCTCCAGCTTCAGCTGCTGGTAGATCGACTCGGCGATGTTGTTGTTGCCGCGCCAGTCGGTGGCCCGTTCGGCGTAGGTGAACTGGTCCATGTAGTGGCCACCGCTCTCCGCGGCGAGCGTGGCGGACTCCTCGTACATCTTCCGCGAGTCGTCGACGAAATGACATCGGCCGCCGTGGAATTCGATCAGCCGGCACTTCTCGGGGCTGGTGGTGCGGGGCATCACGGCGATGAACGGCACCCCGATCAGCTTGGCGAAGTACGCCTCCGAGACGGCCGTCGAACCGCTGGACGCCTCGATCACCGGCTTGCCCGGCCGGATCCAGCCGTTGCAGAGCCCGTAGAGGAAGAGCGAGCGGGCCAGCCGGTGCTTGAGACTGCCCGTGGGATGCGTCGACTCGTCCTTGAGGTAGAGGTCGATGCCCCATGCCTCGGGCAGCGGGAAGCGCAGCAGATGGGTGTCGGCGGAGCGGTTGGCGTCGGCCTGGACCTTGCGCACCGCTTCCTTGAGCCAGGCCCGGTACCCGGCGTCGGAACGGTCGATGTCGATCGTCGTCGCGGCCCGCCCGCCGTCTTCCCGCTTCTCGGTGCCCATCAGCGCGCTCCTCCTCGTGTCCCGTCACTCTCCCCCATAACCTATTCCCCCCACCTGCACAAACGTTCACTTTGATGCTCCATAGCCCTGCCTTGGCGTCGACGGACCCCACAGCCGCGATTCCGGTCCGGACGCGGCCTGGCGCGCCGCTCCCGGTTTGTGCAGACTTCCCATCAGAAGCGTCACGAAGGGGGCGAAGCAGCCATGCCGGAAACGGAGTTCAGTGCGACGGGGGTACGGATCGAGCGGTGGGCCCGCTCGCTCACGAGGGCCGGGCAGGTGGTCGTCAAGGACGGCAGGCTGGCCCTGCTGACCAGCAACGGACGGGAGATCGACAGCGCCCCGGTGGTGACGGTGAGCGCGGGCAGGCCGTGGTTCGCCGGGGCCGGGGCCGCCGTGGCCCGCCTCAACGGGACGCGATACCGGCTGACGATGGGCCAGCGCAACCGCGGGCCGGACCGGACCGGCCCGACCCGCCGGTTCCTGGAGACGCTGCGCAGCGCGGGCGGACGGATGACCTGAGCCGGACGGCGGCACCCGGAGACCGCGAGTTGCGGAGCAGTGACCCCTGGGTGACATTGGACTCGTCACTCATGGTTCACCGGCGGTGACAGTGTGATCCACACCGCCGGGGCCGGATCGGCAGCCGGTCGGCTGCCGGATCCGTTCCTTCGTCTTCTTCCGGACCTATTTCGGGGAGTCGCAGCCGTGATCAGCGAGCCAAGCAGGCACTGCACGGTGGAGCTCCAGGCCCTGCCGTCGCGGATCGGTCAGGTCCGCAGAATCATCTCGGCGCAGTTGCGCTACTGGCATCTCGATCCTTTGATCGACCAGGCGGCGCTCGGCGTCACCGAACTGCTGACCAATGTCCACCGGCATGCCCAGCCGGACAAATCATGCACCGTCGAGATCGAGTTGCTGCTCGAACGGCTGACGGTGTCCGTCCATGACCACGACCCACGGCTGCCGACCGTGCGCGAGCCCAGCATGTCCAGTACGTCGGGACGCGGGCTCGCACTGATCGCCGCCGTCAGCGAGAGCTGGGGCGTCCGACCGAGCGGCGGGGCCGGGAAGGTCGTCTGGTTCACCCTTTCGGCGCCTTCCCGGTGCGCCGCGCTGCCGCCCCATCCGGTGTACGGGGCGACCACCGACGGGCCGTTCGAGCTGGGCCCCGTCACGTTCCTGGAGAGCGGCGCGCCTTCCGTCGCGCGGTCGGCGGTGGTGGGCTGACCTGCCGGCGGCCGGGACCGGCGTGGTGGAGAGGGGTGAGGCGCGCTACGACGTCCCGCCCCTCCCTCACCTCGCGTCACTCGGCGGCGATCGCGCGGAGCACGTTCAGCCGTGCGGCCCGGCGGGCCGGGCGCCGGCCCGCCAGTGCTCCGGCGGATACGCCCACCAGAGCGACCACCAGGAGGCGCAGCGGCGGCAGCTCGAAGGCGACGGCGGTGTCGCCCGCGGACGCCCTGACCAGGACCCAGCCGAGGAAGCCGCCGAGCAGCAGGCCGCCCGCCGTGCCGAACGCGGCCACCAGGACGGATTCCCAGCGGACCATCGAGCGCAACTGGCCCCTGGTCTGTCCCACCGCTCGCAGCAGGCCCATCTCCCTGGTGCGTTCGTGGAGGGCGAGGGTGAGCGTGTTGGCGATGCCCAGCAGGGCGATCAGTACGGCGAGCGCCAGCAGGGCGTAGACCAGGGTGAGCATCATGTCGATGCCGCCGGCCGAGGACTGCGCGTACTCCGCGCGGGTCTGCACATCGGGGTTGCCGTACGCCGCCGCGGTCCTCGCGACCGCCGCCTTGCCGTCGGCGGTGGACACACCGGGCCCGAAGGAGACGGCGATCAGCGAGTCGGAGTCCTGGGCGCGGTGCGGGGCCCAGGCCCGGCGGGTGATGACGTAGTCGCCTGCCAACTCCGACCGGTCGTAGACGGCGCGGACGGTGAATGCCTGCCGCGTGCCGTCGGTGAAGGCGAGCCGGGTGGTGGAGCCGGGGTGCAGGCCGCGCTTCGCGGCCTCGGTGCGGGACAGGGCGATCCCGTTCGTGCCCAGCCCCGTCAGCGAGCCGTCGACCCGGCCTAGGTCGAAGACCCTGCCGAGCGCGGCCGGGTCGGTGACGGTCAGGGCGCGTCCCGTGCCGTCGACCTCCGCGACCCCCTTGCCGAGGCCGACGGCGGTCGCGACCTGCGGCAGCCGGTCGACGGCCGGGGCGAGCCGGGGGCTGAGTCCGCTGCCACCGGCCCCGAAAGCGGGCGCGCTGATGGCGACATCTCCCGCGAAGGAGCGGTCGACGGTCCGGTTCATGGTCGCCTTCAGTGATGCGCCGAAGACGGTGAACAGGGAGACCACGGCGACACCGATCATCAGCGCGGTCGCGGTGGACGCGGTCCGCCGGGGGCTGCGCAGGGCGTTGCGCCCGGCCAGTCGGCCGCCGGCACCGCGCAGCCGGTCGAGCGGGGCGCCGAGGGCCCGTACCGCGTATGTGGCGGCGACCGGGCCGAGGACCACGAACGCGACGAGTGACGACACCGCGCCGATGGCCGACAGCCGGACGGACGGGACGGCCAGGGTGCCGGTCAGGACGGCGCCGACGGAGGCCACCAGCAGCACGAGCCCGGTGAGGGTCCGCGTCCGGGACGCCCCGGAGTCGTCGACTGCGCTCTCGCGCAGGGCG
Source organism: Streptomyces sp. DvalAA-43 (assembly GCF_900091725.1). Taxonomy (GTDB): domain Bacteria; phylum Actinomycetota; class Actinomycetes; order Streptomycetales; family Streptomycetaceae; genus Streptomyces; species Streptomyces pulveraceus. Next base: position 239,140 of record NZ_FMBW01000039.1, read on the forward strand.
GCGAGCGGGGCGGTGCGCCCGGCCCGGACGGCGGGCAGGACGGCGGAGCCGAGGCAGACCAGGACACCCACGCCGAGCGGCAGCAGCAGTGAGACGGCGCCGATCACCAGCGCCCCGTCGGGGAAGGGGAACCCGACGACGGGGAACAGGGCCCGCAGCCCGGCGGCGAGGCCGATACCGCCGGCCAGACCCGCGGCCGAGGCGGTCACGGCGACCGCGGTCGCCTCGACGAGCGTCGAGGCGACGACCTGCCGACGCGAGGCGCCGAGGACGCGCAGCAGGGCGTTCTCACGGGTCCGCTGGGCGACGACGATCGCGAAGGTGTTGTGGATGGAGAACGTGGCGACGAGCAGCACGATGCCGGAGAACACCAGCAGCAGAGTGGTGAACAGGCCGAGGAAGGCGCCGGAGATCATGTCCCGGTTCTCGGCGGCCGCGGCCTGTCCGGTGACGGCCTCGACGCCCTTGGGCAGGACGGGCCGCAGTGCGGCGACGAGTTCCCGCTGGCTGGTGCCGGGCCCGGCGCGGACCTGGATGGCCGATGCCTCGCCGGGCTTCGGCGTGAGGTGCTTCTCCGCGTCGGTCTGCGTCATCGCCGTGTAGGTGACCTGCCCCATGCCGTCCTGGCCGCCGAAGGTGGCCAGTCCGACGATCGTGACGTGCACGGGGTCGGGGGTGCGCAGCACGGTCGTGTCGCCGATCCTGAGTCCGCCCCGGTCGGCGGCCCCGCGGTTGACGACGACCTCCCCGGGTGCGGCCGGGGCGCGTCCGGCGGCGAGCCGGTACGGGTTCAGTTCCGGGTCGCCGATCCAGTTGCCCGCGAGGGTGGGCGGCCCCTGACCGCCGATGGGTCTGCCGTCGGCTCCGATGAGCTGGCCGGCGCCCTGGATGTCGGGGGCCGCCGCGGCGACGCCGGGCGTCCGCTCGATCCGCTTCAGCAGCGCGGTGTTCACCGGTTGCCGGGTGCCCTGGGTCTCGCCCGCGACGGTGACCACGTCGGAGCCGCGCACGACGGCGTCGGTCCCGGCGTCGGCGGCGGCGAACATGGTGCCGAAGCTCGCGCGCAGGGTGTCGCCCATGACGAGTGTCCCGGTGAGGAACGAGACGCCGAGCAGGGCGGCGACGAACGTACCGGCGAAGCGGCGCTTGTGGGCGCGGAGCGAGGAGATGCCCAGGCGCAGGGAGGCACGGGTGCCGTTCAATGCCGTCACCGCCTGCGGGAGGGATGGGGCGCGAAGGCCTTGAAGCGGTCGAGCACGCGCTCCGCCGTGGGGTCGGGCATCCGGTCGACGAGTCGGCCGTCGGCGAGGAAGACGACCTCGTCCGCCTGGGCGGCGGCGACCGGGTCATGGGTGACCATGACGACCGTGCGGCCGGTCTGCCGGACGGTGCGGCCGAGCAGCCGGAGCACTTCCTGACCGGAGCGGGAGTCGAGGTTGCCGGTCGGTTCGTCGGCGAAGACGACATCGGGGCTGCCCACGAAGGCCCGTGCCACCGCGACCCGTTGCTGCTGTCCGCCGGAGAGCTCGCCGGGCCGGTGGTGCAGCCGGTCCCGGAGCCCGACGGTGTCGACGAGGACGTCGAGCCGCTGCGGGTCGGGCCGCTCCCCCGCGAGATCGAGGGGAAGGGTGATGTTCTCGGCGACGGTGAGCGTCGGCAGCAGGTTGAAGGACTGGAAGACGAAGCCGATGCGGCGTCGGCGCAGCAGGGTGAGTCTGCGATCGTCGAGCGTGCTGATGTCGGTGTCGCCGATGAAGGCGGAGCCCGAGCTGAGCGTGTCGAGTCCGGCGGCGCAGTGCATCAGGGTGGATTTGCCGGAGCCGGAGGGCCCCATGATCGCGGTGAAGCGTCCGGCCGGGAAGTCGACGCTCACCGCGTCCAGGGCCCTGACCCGGGTGTCGCCCGTGCCGTGGAGCTTCACGGCGTCGACGACCCGGGCGGCGGTGGCGGGATCGGAGGTGGTCATGCCACGCCTCCCTTGCTGCCGCGGCCGAACTGCTCGTCCAGGACGGAGAGTCGGCGCTCGTACTCGTCCTCGTCGATCTCGCCGGACGCGAAGCGTCGGCCGAGCAGGGTGATCGGTGAGGATTCGGCAGCTGTCTCCCGGGTCTGCCAGGGTCCTCCTCGGCCGCGCCACACGGTGCGGCGCAGCAAGGCGACACCGCCGATGACGACAGCCGCCCAGAAGAGCGGGAAGAACAGGATCCAGGGCCCGGGTCCACCGCTGTGCGCCAGAGTGTTCATCTCGGTCGGCTCCCTCGGTTCGGGGTTCGGGGTCGGGGTTTCCCGACGCTTGCGAGCCTCGCCCGAAAAGGGGTCCGAGTCGTCGTACGGCCAGCGGCCGTGTGCGTACCTCCTCGGGAGTACGTGGCGCCTGTGTGGCTGCTCCCGAAGGCGCCCGGGGCGTACGGGCGTTGTTTTGCGCCAGGCACACGGTCCCGGAACCGAAGGACCTGCGGGCCTACGAGATCCACGGCACCGTCATCGCAGCAGCGATCCGCCTACGCGTCGGCGGCCAACGCCCACACCGCGCGTTCGGCCGCGGCTCGGCGCCCCTCGGGAGTCCGGGCCTGGAGCAAGGGCAGAAGCACCAGGTACTTCGCGGTCCTGTCGAGTGCCGCGAAGGCTTTCGCCGCCCGGGTATCCGCCGCCAGCGCCGCCGCCAGTTCGTCGGGCACCGCGGCCGTCGACTGCGGCGCGTACGCGGCGGCCCAACGTCCGTCCGCCTGGGCCCTGCGCACCTCCGCCAGGCCCGGCTCGCGCATCCGGCCCTCGGCCGCCAGCGCGGCGACCTTGTCGACGTTGACTTGCGACCACAGGCTCCTGGGGCGCCGCGGCACATACTTCTGCAGGTAGTACGAGGCGTCGAGCGACCGGCGCTGACCCGAGATCCAGCCCCAGCACAGCCCCACGTCGACCAGTTCGTCGGCTGTCACGGACGCGATGTCGGAGCCCTTCTTGGCGACCTTGACCCACACGCCTTCGTGCCGTGCGTGGTGAGCCTCCAACCAGCCCTCGAACGCCTCGCCGTCCGCGAAGGCCACGACCTCGACACCGCCGATCTCGTCCATGTCCTCATGCTATGCGGCGGCGGCAGAGCGTCCGTCAGGAGAGCGCGGCACAACGTAAGAGCCCCGCCGCGGATGCGGCGAGGGCTCGCGGTGGTGTTCGGGCACGGTTCCTTCCGGCGATGGTCCTGTCCGGATTCACTGACCGCCGCCGACTCCGACCTGGAGCCTCGTCAGCGCGAACACGATCATGAGGTCGAGCGCCATCATGGGGATGGCCCAGGCCGGGTAGTACGGAACGAACATGAACTGGGAGATCAGACTGATCCCCGCGGCTGCCGCACCGGCCCCGCGGCCCCAGCTCTTGTTCAGCAGGACTCCCAGACCGGCGACGACGAGCCCCACTCCGATCACGAGGTGGATCACGCCCCACGTGGTCACGTCGAATCGGTAGGCGTAATGGGACGAGACGGCGAACAGGGTGTCCTGTGCGATGCCCGCGGCGCCCATCAGAATGCTGAGCGGCCCGCTGAGCATCAGCGCGGCCCCGGCGAACAGGGACGCGCCGTTGGCCTTTTCGCCGTCGGGCGCCCCATGCCTCGGCCGATTGCTGTCCGGTATCGCTGCCATGGCCGTCGCCTTCCTGTACAGCGCGGTCACCGACGCACACTGCCCGCGCGAAGCCGACCACGCTCCACTGCCAGGATCACCGCAATCCATCGGCGCCGCGACTGGAGGACCCGTCGCGGGGAGGCGACGGCGGACCCGTACGACACCGGGTGCCGCGGGGACGTAGGGCCGCTCGGCGCCCCTGTCAGGCCAGTGCGGCCAGCGGATCGTCCAGTACCGGCTGCCAGGCCAGTTCCGCCGCGCCCACCAGACTGTTGTGGTCCAGCGTGCACGGCAGGATCGGCACACTGCCACTCCGCCCCCACAGGCTGCGGTCGGCGACCACCGCACGCAGCCGCTCCGGATCCGCGTCGAGCAGGGCGCGGTGCAGTCCGCCGAGGATGATGCGGTCCGGGTTGAGGATGTTGACCAGACCCGCGAGCCCGAGGCCGAGCCGGTCGATCAGTTCCTCGGCCGCGCCCCGTACCGCCGCGTCCTCGTACTCCGTGCGCAGCAGATCGCCGGCCTGCTTGAGCAGCGACTCCTCCGGACCGGGTTCGCGGCGGGCGGCGACGAGGAAGGCCAGCGGGTCGGTCTCGACGTCCAGGCAGCCGCGCCCGCCACAGTGGCAGGGGCGCCCCTCGGGGTTCACCGTGAGATGACCCACCTCCAGCGCGAGTCCCGAACTCCCGGTGTGCAGGCGGCCGTCGAGGACCAGGGCGCCGCCCACTCCCCGGTGGCCGGTGGCCACACAGAGCAGATGCTGGGCGCCGCGGCCCGCGCCGTGCCGGTGTTCGGCGAGCGCGGCGAGATTGACGTCGTTCCCGGTGAACGCGGGTCCGGGGATGCCCGCTTCCCGTACGCAGTCGGCGAAGATCTCGCTCACCGGGGCACCGGCCGGCCAGGCGATGTGCAGCGGGTTGAGCGCGGTGCCCTCCGGTTCGGCGACCGCCGAGGGCACCGCGAGGCCCGCGCCGACGCAGCGCAGTCCGCTGTCCCGCAGCAACCGGGCGCAGTCGTCCACCACTTCGCCGATGACCTGCGCCGGGTCCGCCGTGACGGTGACACAGCCGGGTGCGGTGGCGACGAGCCGTCCGCCGAGCCCGACGAGCGCCGCCCGGAATCCGTCGGCGTGGACCTGGGCCGCGATGGCGACAGGTCCGGACTCCCGGACCGACAGCCGGTGCGAGGGGCGGCCCTGCGAGCCGGCCGCGGAACCTGGCCTGGAATCCACCTGGATCAGACCCAGCGCCTCCAGTTCGGCGGCGACCGCGCCGGCCGTCGCCCGGGTGACGCCGAGCTCGGAGGTGAGGACGGCGCGGGTGGGCGCGCGTCCGGTGTGGACCAGTTCCAGCGCGGGTCCGAGCGCGCTGCGGCCCCTCTCCAACTTTGTCCGGGTGGTGGACACCTTGCCGTTCATGGGGGCGAGTCTCCCACGGTCCCGGGGCGCTCCTGACGCCCCGGTGGCGCGACCGTATCGCCGGCAGCCGTCTTGCGCCCGTTGTCGTGGCGCCCCTATGCTGAGTTTGTGCCGCAACTAAACAAACTGCGGACGGCCCTACCGGGGGGACCGGGCGGAAACCCCGCCGCAGCTCCGTCGGCCCGCCTCCGTACCGCCCTGACCGTGTTCTTCGCCCTCGACGGCTTCCTCTTCGCCGGCTGGGTGGTCCGCATCCCGGCCATCAAGCACCAGACCGGTGCTTCCGCCGCCACCCTGGGCCTCGCCCTGCTCGGAGTCTCCGCCGGGGCGGTGGTGACCATGATGTTCACCGGCCGGCTGTGCCGCCGCTTCGGCAGCCATCCGGTGACCGTGGTCTGCGGCGTCCTGCTCTCCCTCGCCATCGCGCTGCCCGCGCAGACGAGTTCGGCGCTCGCGCTCGGCCTGGTCCTGCTGGTCTTCGGTGCCGCGTACGGCGGGATGAACGTGGCGATGAACAGTGCCGCGGTCGATCTGGTCGCCGCCCTGAGGCGCCCCGTGATGCCCAGCTTCCATGGCGCTTTCAGCCTCGGCGGAATGGTCGGCGCCGGACTCGGCGCACTGGTCGCGGGCGGCCTCTCCCCCGCCAGCCATCTCCTCGTCCTCACCGGGGCCGGGCTACTGGTCACGGCGGTGGCCGGACCGGTACTGCTGCGCCACCCGGCACCCCGGCCCGCGGTCGGGGCCGATGCCCCGGAACCGCCGAGGCGGTTGAGCGGAAGGGCCCGTCGGCTGGTGCTGCTGTTCGGTGTGATCGCCCTCTGCACCGCGTACGGCGAGGGCGCGCTGGCCGACTGGGGCGCCCTCCATCTGGAACAGGACCTGAACGCCCGTCCCGGCGTCGCGGCCGCCGGCTACTCGCTGTTCGCGCTGGCCATGACGGCGGGCCGGCTCAGCGGTACGGCGCTGCTCGAACGGCTCGGCCAGACCCGCACCCTCGTCATGGGCGGCGCGACAGCCGCGGCCGGGATGCTGCTCGGGGCACTCGCCCCCACCACGTGGCCGGCTCTCCTCGGCTTCGCCGTCACCGGTCTCGGCCTGGCCAACATCTTCCCGGTCGCGGTCGGCCGGGCCGGTGAGCTGGCCGGGCCCGGCGGAGTGGCCGCCGCGTCGACGCTGGGCTACGGCGGCATGCTGCTCGGGCCGCCCGCCATTGGCTTCCTGACCGACTGGTTCTCGCTCCCGGTGGCGCTCACCACGGTGACGCTGCTGGCCGTCGCCGCCGCGGCGCTGGGGTACGGAGCGCGCAACGCGACCCACGCGCAGATGAGCTGACTCACCGCGCCGGGCGGCCGGACCGCTGGCACCATCGAAGCCATGGATATCACGGACCACATCAAGTCCCTTGCCTCCGAGGGCCAGTTGCTGGCGATGGCCGCGCAGGAGGCGGGGACCGGGGCGCAGGTGCCGACGTGTCCGGACTGGCGGGTGCGCGACCTGCTGCGGCACACCGGGATGGTGCACCGCTGGGCCACCGCCTTCGTCGCCGAGGGCCACACCTCGTACCTCCCCGACATCGGGGAGCCGGATCTGGACGGGCCGGAACTGCTCGACTGGTTCCGCGAGGGGCACGGCCTCCTGGTGGACGCGCTGGAGACCGCACCGGCCGGGCTGGAGTGCTGGGCCTTCCTTCCCGCCCCGTCCCCCCTCGCCTTCTGGGCCCGGCGGCAGGCGCACGAGACCACGATCCACCGGGTGGACGCGGAGTCGGCGCGCGGCGGGCGGCGCTCGCCGGTCCCGGCCGCTCACGCGGTGGACGGGATCGACGAGCTGCTGCGCGGGTTCCACGCCCGCCCGAAGAGCCGGGTGCGCACCTCGGCACCGCGCACTCTCCGGGTACGCGCCACCGACACCGGTGCCGTCTGGACCGTACGGCTCTCGCCGGAGCCGCCGCAGGCCGTGCGGGCGGACGGGGCGCCCGAAGAGGGGGCCGTGGACTGCGAGTTGACCGGGCCGGCCGGGGAGCTCTACCTGACGCTCTGGAACCGGCTGCCGCCCTCGGCGGTCCGTGTGACGGACGATCCGGAGCCCGCCCGGATCTGGCGCGAGAAATCCGGGGTCACCTGGTCCTGACGACCGGCCGGGGCGAGCCGGTGGTCGGCGCGGCGACCGGCTTCCCGGACCGCTCCGACGCCGGACCCGGCCGCGGCCCGTTCCGACGCCGCACTCACTCCCCGGGGCCGTTCAGCATCCGGTCGAGCACCGACCGCTGCAACGGCTTCACCTCGGCATGGCGCTCCCGGCCCTTCGCCGTCAGCTCCACCCGGACGCCTCGCCGGTCCTCGCTGCACATCCCCCGGCGCACGAGCCCGTCCTTCTCCAGCCGCGCGACCAGACGGGACAGCGCGCTCTGGCTGAGATGGACCCGGGAAGCCAGCTCCTGTACACGACAGGCGGATCCGCCATCCTCGGGCGCCCCCTCCGCCAGGACGTCCAGCACCTCGAAATCGCTGGCGCCGAGGCCGTGGTGGTGCAGCTCGCGGTCGAGCTCACAGAGCGTCCTGGCGTGCAACGCGAGGATGTCCCGCCACTCGTCGACGAGCATCCGCTCGGACTTCTTCGCTGCCATGACCGCACGTTAGCAGAGATGAGGCCAATTGTTGCACGGGAATTAAATGCACTTGCATTCAATGCATGCGCATGTACCGTGCTCCTCATGACCTCTTCGCTCAACGTCCCCGATTCCCACGAGCGTTGGAGCCCCCGGCTGTGGGGCACCCTGCTCGTGCTCTGCGCCGCGATGTTCCTGGACGCTCTCGACGTCTCCATGGTCGGCGTCGCACTGCCGTCCATCGCCGACGATCTCGGACTGACCACCTCGACGCTCCAGTGGATCGTCAGCGGCTACATCCTCGGCTACGGCGGACTGCTGCTCCTCGGCGGCCGGGCGGCCGATCTGCTGGGCAGGCGGCAGGTCTTCCTCGTCGCGCTCGGTGTCTTCGCCCTCGCCTCGCTGCTCGGCGGTTTCGTCGACTCCGGGCCGCTGCTGATCGCCAGCCGCTTCATCAAGGGACTCAGCGCCGCGTTCACCGCGCCGGCCGGCCTCTCGATCATCACCACCACGTTCAAGGAGGGCCCGCAGCGCAATCGCGCCCTCTCCATCTACACCACCTGCGCGGCCACCGGCTTCTCCATGGGCCTGGTCCTCTCCGGCCTGCTCACCCAGCTGTCCTGGCGGTGGACGATGCTGCTGCCCGCCCCGATCGCCCTGATCGCCCTGGTCGCGGGCCTCCGGCTGATCCCGCACAGCGAGCGCGAGGACACCCACCGCGGCTACGACCTGCCGGGCGCCGTCACCGGCACGGCCGCCATGCTGCTGCTGGTCTTCACGGTCGTACAGGCTCCCGAGGCCGGCTGGACCTCCGCCCGCACCCTGCTGTCGTTCCTCGCCGTCGCCGTACTGCTCACCCTCTTCATCGCCATCGAGCGGCGCACCGCGAACCCGCTGATCCGTCTCGGGGTGCTGCGCTCCGGGAGCCAGGTCAGGGCGCAGTTGGGCGCCGCGGCGTTCTTCGGCAGTTACGTCGGCTTCCAGTTCCTCGTCACCCAGTACATGCAGTCGCTGCTGGGCTGGTCCGCGCTGGAGACCGCGCTGGCCTTCCTGCCCGCGGGGGTGCTGGTCGCCCTCTCCTCGACGAAGATCGGGGATGTGGTGGACCGGTTCGGGACACCGCGTGTGATCGCGGCCGGTTTCACGTTCCTCGTCATCGGCTACGCGCTCTTCCTGCGGATCACCCTCACCCCGTCGTACGCCGTGGTGATCCTGCCCTCCATGCTGCTGCTCGGCGCGGCCTGCGCACTGACCTTCCCCTCGCTCAACATCCAGGCGACCAACGGGGTCCACGACGACGAGCAGGGCATGGTCTCGGGGCTGCTGAACACCTCGATCCAGGTCGGCGGCGCGATCTTCCTGGCGGTCGTGACCGCGGTGATCACGGCGCACGGCAACGGCGACGGATCACGTCAGGCGGTCCTGGACAGCTACCGGCCCGGCCTGGTCGTGGTGACCGCGGTCGCCTTCGCCGGACTGCTGATCACACTCACCGGTCTGCGGCGCGTCCGGCCCGTTCAGCACACGGTGCTGGTCGCGTCGTCCGAGAGGGACCGGACCGCCGGGGCCGGGGCGACGACCCCCGCACCGAAGGTGTCCGTGCGGGACTGACCACCTGGCGAGGGGGAAGGTGCGGGGCCCGGGGCGCCTGCCCGCCGTACGGGCCCCGCACCTGTGCCCCCGCTCCGTACCGCGCCCTCCGCCGTGTCCGGGTCAGCCGAGCCAGCCCGGCCGGACCAGCCCCGACTCATAGGCGAGTACGACGAGCTGGGCCCGGTCGCGGGCGCCCAGCTTCACCATGGTGCGGCTGACATGGGTCTTGGCGGTGAGCGGGCTGACGACCAGTCGCCGGGCGATCTCCTCGTTGGAGAGCCCTATGCCGACGAGCGCCATCACCTCCCGCTCCCGTTCGGTGAGCCCGCTCAGCCCGGTCGCCGCCGCGGGCTCCTTGGAGCGGGCCGCGAACTCGGCGATCAGGCGGCGGGTGACCCCCGGCGAGAGCAGGGCGTCACCGCCCACCACGGCGCGTACGGCGCGCAGCAGTTCCTCCGGTTCGGTGTCCTTGACGAGGAAGCCCGATGCTCCGGACCGGATCGCCTCGAAGACGTACTCGTCGAGCTCGAAGGTGGTGAGCATGACCACCTTGACCCCGTCCAGCCGGGCGTCCTCGGTGATGGAGCGGGTCGCGGCGAGGCCGTCGAGGCGCGGCATCCGGATGTCCATCAGTACGATGTCCGGCCGCAGTTCACCCACCAGACGCACGGCCTCCGCGCCGTCCGCGGCCTCCCCCACCACCTCGATATCGGGCTGGGCGTCCAGCAGGGCCCGGAAGCCCGCCCGGACCAGGGACTGGTCGTCGGCGAGCAGTACGCGGATCACGGTGTCTCCTCCTGGTGCGCCCCCGTGCCGGACGGCAGCGGAAGCTCGGCCCGTACCCGGAAGCCGCCGCCGGTCCGGGGGCCCGCCTCGATCGTGCCACCCAGTCCGGCGGCCCGCTCCCGCATCCCCGCCAGCCCGTTGCCGCTGCCTCCGGCTTCGCCGTCGGTGGCGGGCCCTTCGTCGTCGATACGGAGCCGGAGGCGGCCAGGTCCGTAGCCGATGCGGACCCGCGCGGTACGCGATCCGGAGTGCCGGACCACGTTCGTCAGCGCCTCCTGCACGATGCGGAAGGCGGCGAGGTCCGCGCCGGGCGGCACCGACGGCCGTACACCGTCGGTCTCGACGGTGACGGTCAGTCCGGCGCTCGCCGCCTGCTCGACGAGTTCGGGGAGCCGGTCGAGTCCGGGAGCCGGAGCCCTGGGGGCGTCCCCGGGGGTACGCAGGGTGGCGAGGACCTGACGGACCTCGCCCAGTGCCTCCTTGCTCGCCGCCTTGATGGTGGTGAGCGCCGCACGCGCCTGCTCGGGGTCGGAGTCCAGCAGCGCGAGGCCCACGCTCGACTGGACGTTGATGACGGAGATGCTGTGGGCCAGGACGTCATGGAGTTCGCGCGCCATCCGCAGCCGTTCCTCGTCGGCCCGGCGCTGCTCCGCCGCCTCCCGTTCCGCCCGTCGGTCCGCCCACTGCTCACGGCGTACGCGGACGAACTCGGCGGCGGCGACGATGGCCACCACCCAGGCCGCGATGCCCAGTTCCTGCCCCCAGGGCGCCCCGTGGTCGTCGGAGGGCGGCAGCCAGCGGTAGAGCCAGTGCACCATCAGGACGTGTCCCAGCCACACCATGCCGACGGCGGACCAGGCGGCCCGCCGGTGCCCGGAGACGACGGCGCTGAAGCAGCCGACGGCGACGGCCAGGAAGACCGGCCCGTACGGATAACCGGCCGCCAGATAGATCATCGCGGCGGCCGAGCTGCCGAAGGCCGCCGCCACGGGGTGCCGGTGGCGCAGCAGGAGCACGGCGACGGCGAGGAAGAGCAGCAGCCGCGCGAAGAGGTCCAGCGGGGCCCGCTCGTCCAGCTGCCCGCGGGCCGCGATGGTCGAACCGATCATGACGACGGCGCCCAGCAGGATCGTCGACGGCCAGGGCATCCGGGCGGCGGAGCCCCCCGGCGCCCCGGTCAGCCACCGCGGCGGTTCGCCGTGCGCCCAGGGGGGACCGCCGCCACTTCCGTGTGAGCGCTGCTCTTCCATGTCGGCCACGCTAGACCGCGCGCCCCGGCAGGGGCGTCAGCCGGGCGTGGTGATCACCCGTACTCCGTGGGGAGTACGCCGCCGGGGGCCGGGCGGGGGTGCTCGGTCACGGCCCGGCCGTTCCCGCCGGCCGTCGTGCCGCCCCGCCGCCGAGCAGACCGACCGTGCGGGCCAGTTCGGTGACGGCTTCCCGGAAGAAGGCCTCCCTGTCCTCCACCACCCTGTGGAACTGTCCGAAGACCTCGAAGGAGATCAGCCCGAACAGCTGTGACCAGGCGGCGATCAGCGGGGTGGCGGCCTGGGGCGGAAGGCCGGGGGCGAATTCGGCGACCATCCGGTCGGCCTCGGCGCGCAGGTCGTCGGCGAGCGGCGGCAGGGCCAGACCGTCCGTGCGGTAGGCGTCCGCGACCACGGCGATCAGGACGAGGCCGACACGGGAGGCGGGGCCGATCGTCGCCTGCGGCGCGGTGTAGCCGGGTACGGGCGAACCGTAGATCAGGGCGTACTCATGAGGGTGGGCCAGGGCCCATTCCCGTACGGCGCGGGTGACCGCGATCCAGCGGGCGACATGGGTGGCGGCCTCGGCGCGGGCGGTGCGGTGGGCGGCCTCCGCGGACTCGCCCACGGAGTCGTACGCGTCGACGATCAGGGCGGTGAGCAGCTCGTCCCGGCTGGGGAAGTAGCGGTAGAGGGCGGAGGACGCCATCCCGAGCTCCCGGGCGACGGCGCGCAGCGACAGCTTCGCGGCGCCCTCGGCCATGAGCTGCTTCTTCGCCTCGTCCTTGATAGCTGCGGTGACCTCGATGCGGGCCCGTTCCCTGGCTCCTCGGACAGTGCTCATGGGCGTCATTCTGCCACGAGAGCAGAGCACTGACCAATAACAAGAGCACTGCTCTTGATTTTGAGCACCGTTCCCGTGCACACTGATCTCAAGCGAGAGCACCGCTCTCAGAACCTTGGGGAGTCACCATGTCTCAGCCGTACTACCTTCAGGGCAGCGCCCTCAACGTCCGGATGAACGGCATCGTCGGCTGGCTCGCCCGCCGCGGCCTCAGCCTGTTCGGCTCGGCCGAGCTGTCGGTGCGCGGCCGCAAGAGCGGGCAGATGCAGCGCGTACCCGTGAACCCCCACACCCATGAGGGCACGCAGTACCTCGTCTCCGCCCGGGGGCACTCCCAGTGGGTGCGCAACATGCGCGCGGCCGGTGGCGGCGAGCTGCGGGTGGGCCGGAAGGTCCATGCCTTCACGGCCGTGGAGATCGCGGACGACGAGCAGAAGGCACGGATCATCCGCACCTACCTGAAGCGGTGGGGCTGGGAGGTCAACGAGTACTTCAAGGGCATCACCGCCAAGTCCTCGGACGCCGAACTCCTGGCGGCCTGCCCCGACCACCCCGTCTTCCGGATCGCTGTGGAGGGCTGACCGTGCGGTCGGCCCTCCACAGCGCCGGGAGCCCGGCACGGTCCGAACGAAAGGCTCTAGCGGTCCATCGCGGACAGCGCCCGCTGCGCCAGCGGATGCGTACGGACCAGTTCGCCGAGCGAGGTCGTTCCGCGGGTGATCCCGGCGAACGCGTTCCAGGCAGGGCGGAATCCCGTCAGCACCGCGTGCAGCACCCCGGGGCGGCGCTCGAACAGCTTCAGCATCCGGCGCCCGACGCCCATCTCGACACCGAGGCCCGCCTTGATGGCGAACGCGTAGTTCAACGCCTGGCGCCGGGCGTCCACCGCGTCGTGCGACTCCGCGATCCGGACCGCCCACTCACCGGCGAGCCGCCCCGACCGCAGCGCGAAGGAGATCCCTTCGCGGGTCCACGGCTCCAGCAGCCCCGCCGCGTCGCCGCACACCAGCACCCGCCCGCGTGACAGCGGCGAGTCGTCGCTGCGGCAGCGCGTCAGATGCCCGGAGGAGATCTTCGGCTCGAAACCGGCGAGGCCGAGTCGTGCGATGAAGTCCTCCAGGTACCGCTTGGTCCCTGCCCCGTCACCCCGTGCCGAGATCACACCGACCGTCAGGACATCACCCTTGGGGAACACCCAGCCGTAACTGCCGGGCATGGGGCCCCAGTCGATCAGCACCCGCCCCGCCCAGTCCTCCGCGACCGTGGCCGGCACCGGGATCTCCGCCTCCAGGCCGAGGTCCACCTGGTCGAGCTTCACCCCGACATGGGCTCCTATCCGCCCCGCGCTTCCGTCGGCACCGACCACCGCGCGGGCCAGGACCGTCTCGCCGCCGGACAGCACCACGGCGACCGTGCGCCGGTCGGGCACCGAGGCGCCGTGCTGCTCCACCCTCGTCACCGTCGCCCCGGTGCGGAGTTCGGCACCCGCCTTCTGCGCCTCCTCGACCAGCCCCGCGTCGAACTCGGGGCGGTTGATCAGCCCGAAGAGCATCCGCTTGGAGCGGCGGGTCCGCGTCAGTCTGCCATTGAGCGAGAACGTGACCGCGTGGATCCGGTCCCGCAACGGCAGTTCGAATCCGGGCGGCAGCGAATCCCGTGAAAACCCGATGATGCCGCCGCCACATGTCTTGTACCGGGGAAGCTCCGCCTTTTCGAGGAGCAGCACCCGTCGGCCGGCGACTGCCGCCGCGTATGCCGCGGAGGCCCCGGCCGGTCCGCCACCGACTACGACGACATCCCACACGGACGACTCTTCGTGCTCCTGTACGGCGTCTGCGTTCTCGCTGCTCACGATGTGCTTCTGCTCCCGATCCCACCAGTGGCCCATGCTGCTCACGGCATCCTACGGCGCGTTGCTCCCGACCCCCGCTGTGGGAGGATCGACCGTACGTTCGTCCTGCATGCGACGCCGCACACCCGGCGTCCATGTAGCCGGATACGTACACATAACGTCGCACCCACGAGGAGCGTGCCCATGACCGCCCGTCCGATTTCCGAGACCATCGCCTCGCTGATGCCCCGTGCCAAGGCGGAGCTGTCCGAGCTGGTGGCCTTCCAGTCGGTGGCGGACCCCGCGCAGTTCCCGAAGAGCGAGTGCGAGGCGGCGGCCGACTGGGTCGCCGACGCGCTGCGCGCCGAGGACTTCCAGGACGTCGCCCTGCTCGACACTCCCGACGGCACCCGGTCGGTCTACGGCTTCCTGCCCGGTCCGGCCGGCGCCCCGACGGTGCTGCTCTACGCGCACTACGACGTACAGCCGCCGCTCGACGAGTCCGCCTGGCTCTCCCCGCCGTTCGAGCTGACCGAGCGCGACGGCCGCTGGTACGGCCGCGGCTCGGCCGACTGCAAGGGCGGCTTCATCATGCACCTGCTCGCCCTGCGCGCCCTCAAGGCCGACGGCGGCGTCCCGGTCTCCGTCAAGGTGATCGTCGAGGGCTCCGAGGAGCAGGGCACCGGCGGTCTGGAGCGGTACGCGGAGGCGCACCCCGAACTGCTGGCGGCCGACACCATCGTCATCGGCGACACCGGCAACTTCCGGGTCGGCCTGCCGACGGTCACCGCGACGCTGCGCGGCATGACGATGCTGCGGGTCACGCTCGACACCCTCGAAGGGAACCTGCACTCCGGGCAGTTCGGCGGCGCCGCCCCGGACGCGCTGGCCGCGATGATCCAGCTGCTGGCGTCGCTGCGCGCCGAGGACGGCACCACGACCGTCGACGGGCTCGCCACGGACACCGAATGGGACGGGCTCCAGTACCCGGAGGCGGATTTCCGCAAGGACGCCAAGGTCCTGGACGGTGTCGGGCTGATCGGCACGGGTACGGTCGCCGACCGCATCTGGGCCCGGCCCGCCGTCACCGTCATCGGCATCGACTGCCCGCCGGTGGTCGGCGCGACGCCGTCCGTGCAGGCGAGCGCGCGGGCCCAGATCAGCCTGCGGGTCCCGCCGGGCCAGGACGCCGTCGAGGCCACCGGACTGCTGACCGCCCACCTCGAGGCCCATGCCCCGTGGGGGGCCAGGGTCGCGGTGGAACAGGTCGGCCAGGGGCAGCCGTTCCGCGCGGACACCTCCAGCCCGGCGTACACCTCGATGGCGCAGGCGATGGAGGCCGCGTACCCGGGCGAGAAGATGCAGACGTCTGGTATGGGCGGCTCGATCCCGCTCTGCAACACCCTCGACGCCCTCTACCCGGAGGCGGAGATCCTGCTGATCGGCCTGAGCGAGCCGGAGGCGCAGATCCACGCGGTGAACGAGAGTGTGTCGCCCGAGGAACTGGAGCGCCTGTCGCTCGCCGAGGCCCTGTTCCTGCGGAACTACGCCGAGTCCAAGCGGGCCTGATCTCGCGCCACCGGTGCCGCCGTGTCCCTGCGGGCCCCCCGCTCGCAGGGCCCGGCCGGTCCCGCCCCCACGGGTTGGTGCCGGCAGCCGGGTTCGGCGGGCCCGTGCCGTGACCACGGGGACGGGAGCCGGCCGGGCGCCGCCGCGCTACGCGTTCGGCGAAGCTCGCCCAGAGCGTAGACCAGGGACTACGGGCAGTCCGTCCGCGTACGTTCGTGGCATGGATCTCGTCGAGGTACTCCCCCAGCTCCACATGTTCCGCTTCCCCATAGGCCAGGCCTATCTGTGGCGTGACGGGGCCGATCTGACACTGATCGACGCGGGCGACATCAATGCGGCGCCCGCGATCGAGGACGGGGTGCGCAGCCTGGGCCTGGACCCGGGCCACATCTCCCGGATCGTCATCACCCATGGGCACATCGACCACTACGGCGCCGCACAGGAGCTCGCCGACCGGCACGGCGCCGAGATCATGGCCCATCGGCTGGACGCCGCGGTGATCCGGGGCGAGGAGGAGATCGCCGAACCCGTCCTGCTCGACTGGGAACTCCCGCTGTGGGAGCACACACGGACCGTTCCCCCCGCCCCGCCGACCCGGGTCGACCGCGAACTGGCCGACGGCGACGAGCTCGGGTTCGGCCAGGGCGCCCGGGTGGTCCACTCCCCGGGCCACACCCCCGGCTCCATCGGAATCCATCTGCCGCACCACGGTGTGCTGTTCACCGGGGACTGCGTGGCCAGGGTAGACCGGGTGATCCTCGGCGTCTTCAACATCGACCCGGAGCAGGCCATGACCTCCTTCCGGCGGCTGGCCGCGCTGGAGCCGGCCACGGCCTGCTTCGGGCACGGCGACCCGGTCACCCCCGGCGCCGCCGCGGCGATGCGGGCCTCAGTCGACCGGGACCCCGGCCTCCAGATTGAGCACGGCTGACCGCTCACGGGCGCGCAGTGCCCAGCGCAGCCGTTCGTACCGGGTCGGGGGCAGCAGGGTGGCCGCCTCCGCCTCGGTGACGAACCGCCAGCCGCGCAGTTCGGATCCGGGCAGGAGCAGCCGCTCGGCGTCCGACCCGGTCAGCAGCCCGCCGTCGAAGAGCAGCCGCAGGCCGCCGTAGCCGGGCGGCCGGGGTGCCTCCCAGTCGACGACGAGGAGCTTCGGCACCCGGTCCAGACGGATGCCTATCTCCTCGGCCACCTCACGGATCCCGGCCTGGGCCGGTGCCTCGCCGGACTCGACCACTCCGCCGGGGAATTCCCAGCCGGGCTTGTACGTCGGGTCGACGAGCAGCACCCGGTCGTACTCGTCGAAGAGCAGGACGCCGGCCGCCACGGTCTCCGCGGTCGGCTCGGGTGTCTGCACGATCTCGCACGGGGTGGCCGTGCCGCTGCTGACCGCCTCGGCGATCCGTTCGGCCGTTCCGTACGGGGTGAGCGCCCCGGAGTCGATGAGGTGGGCGTCCCGGGTGAGCCAGCCGAGTGCCGCCCGGTAGGGCTCGATGTGCTGGTAGGCCCACTGCCGTACCCGTTCGCTGTGCTCCGGGTCGTCGGGGTACTCCACCCGGTCGGCGATCCGTTGCCGCAGGATCGTTTCCTCAGGTGAGAGCAGCACATGGCTCACCGGGATGCGCCGGGAGGCCAGCCCCCCGAAGATCTCGTCGCGGTACTCCTGTCGCAGCAGAGTCATCGGCACCACCAGCACCCCGGACACCTCGGCGAGCAGCGCCGCCGCGGTGTCCACGACCAGACGCCGCCAGATCGGCAGATCCTGGAAGTCCGTCACTTCGGCGAGTTTCTTCTGGGGCAGCAGATGCCGCAGCCCCGCGCCGATGAGTGCGGGGTCGTAGAAGGTGCTGTTCGGGATCAGATCGATCAGTTCACGCGCGGCGCTCGTCTTGCCCGCACCGAACGCGCCGTTGACCCAGACGATCACGGTTCCCCCTCTTCCGTAGCCCCCTGTGGCTTGCCCGCAACACCCTGCCGCGAAAACCCGGCTGTGGCGATGCTTGTTTCCCGAACGGAACCGTCCGATGCCCGCGGGCCGTGCGCCCGGTCGCATGCGTCCGGTCGTACGCACGGCCGTAACGGGGACGCGGCAGGGTCGTTGGAGCGGACAGCCGACCCGACGACCAGGGGGTGCAGCGTGCTGCGCACAGTGCTTGAGCGGTTTCCCGCGGGAGGGCCACGGGGCAGTTGGCCTGCGGAGGAGTTCGCGGCCGCCCGCCGCTGCGAGGGCGTGGCGGCCGAGGTGGTGATGGATCTGGAGCAGGACGCGTTCCTGGTCGTCGTCCCACAGCAGTCGCCGGACCGGGGCCGCTGAGGCCGGGGCCCGGTCCGGTGCCGGGCCCCGGCCGACCGAACGGGCCGGAACCGGCCCGGGAAGAGGCACCCGGCCTCCCCCCTTTCCTCACCATTCCGTCACCAACGGAGCAGGGGGATCCGCCCCGGGCGGCCGCTGCGGCATCCCCTACCCCTTGCTGGCGCCCAGGGTGAGCCCCGCGATGAAGTGGCGCTGGAGCAGGAGGAAGACCACCAGCGTGGGCAGGGCGACGATCACCGAACCCGCGGCGAGCAGGTTGTAGTCCGTGAAGAACTGGCCCCTGAGGTTGTTCAGTGCCGAGGTGATGGGGAGCTTGTCGCCGTCGGAGATGAAGACCAGCGCCCACAGGAAGTCGTTGTACATCCAGGTGAACTGGAGCGTGCCGAGCGCGGCCAGGGCGGGGCGGCACAGGGGCAGGGTGATCCGCCAGTACTGGGTCCACACGCCCGCGCCGTCGACGATGGCGGCCTCCAGGATCTCCTGCGGCAGGGTGCGCATGAAGTTGGCCAGGACGAAGACGCAGAAGCCGAGCTGGAACCCGATCTGGACGACGACGACGGCCCAGTACGAGTCGTACATCGTCATCGAGTCGGACATCCAGTAGGGCAGCGGGATGCGGTTGAACACCACGTAGAGGGGCGTCACGATCACCTGCTGCGGCAGCAGGTTCCCGGCGGTGAAGAACATCAGCAGGACGAGCCCGCCGCGCATCCTCAGGCGGGCCAGCGCGAAGGCCACGAACGAGGCGAGGAAGAGGGTGACGAGCACCCCCGGGACCGCGATGATCATGGTGTTGACGAAGTACTTCGTCATGCCGGAGTCGGAGAACGCCTGCCGGTAGTAGTCCAGGGAGAGATGGCGCGGCAGCGAGAAGTAGCCGTGTTCCGAGGTCTCGTCGTACGGCCGCAGCGACGCGTACACCGCGAGCAGGAGTGGGGCGAGGAAGGCGAGGGAGACCGCCATCAGGAAGGCGTGGACGCCGATCCGGCCGGGCCGGATCCGGCGCCGGGCGGCGGGGACCGGCGGCGCCGGCGGTGCGACGGGGCGGGCGGGGGCGGCTTGGACGGTCAACGGTTCTTCTCCCCTCGGAGCTCCTGGACCAGATACGTCGCGACGAATCCCAGGGAGACGACCAGCAGGACCACGGCGATGGCGGAGCCGAAGCCGATCCGGCTGGCCTCGCCGATGATGTTGTCGGTGACGAGCACCGAGAGCAGTTCGAGTCCGTTGCGGCCGTGGTTGACGGCGTACACGATGTCGAACGCGCGCAGGGACTCGATGACGGTGATGACGCCGACGATGACGTTGACCGGTCGCAGGGTGGGGAGGACGACGCGGAAGAAGGTCTGGGCCTCGCCCGCCCCGTCGATCGCCGCGGCCTCCTTCAGCGAGGGGTCGACGGCCTTCAGCCCCGCGAGGTAGAGGATCATCACATAGCCGGTGTGCCGCCAGGCGGCGGCGAGCAGCACCATCCAGATGTTGAGGTCGGGGTCGCCGAGCCAGTCCGTCGGTGAATCCGTGTCCCCGAGGACCGCGTTGAGGGCGCCCTGGTCGCGGGAGAAGACCAGCTGGGCGATGAAACCCACCACGGCGAGGGAGAGCACGACGGGCATGTACAGCGTCGACTGGTAGAAGCGGCTGAAGCGCACCCCCCGGTCGATGAGCACGGCCAGCAGCAGCCCGAACGGTGCGGCGACCAGGCCGAGGAAAGCGAGCCAGAGAAGGTTGTGCCGGGCCGCGGGCCAGAACTGCGGGTAGTTGGTGAAGAGGTTCTCGTAGTTCTGCGTGCCGACCCACTTGATGTCACCGATGCCGTCCCAGCCGGTGAAGGAGAGCACCACGGAGGCGAGGGTCGGCCCCCAGACGACGGCGACGTCGAGCAGGACGGGTATGCCCAGCAGCACACCGATGACGGCGAGGTCGCGGCCGGTGAACCGCCGCGCGGCCCGCCGTCCGGTGCGCCGGGTCGAGAGGAACGACACGGTCGGGACTCCAGGTTCGGTCGGATGCCATCGGGGTCGTCCGGGGTCAGTCGGCGGCGAAGATGGTCTTCTTCTGCCGTTCGATGCCGTTCACCAGGCCGTCCACGTCGTTCGGGTCGCTGATGAACTGCTGGATCGCCGGGATCATGACCGTGGAGGAGAAGTCCGGCCTGGTGTCCCGGTCCAGGAACTGGGAGATCTGCTTCGCCCCGGAGACCAGCTCCACGGCCTTCTTCTGGAGCGGTGAGTAGGCGGAGATGTCCGCCTGGTCGCTGACCGCGATGTTGTTCGGGTCGCTCTTCAGGTAGATGTCCTCGGCCTTGCCCGTCGCGAGCCACTTGAGCAGGTCCTTGGCGCTCTCCAGGTTCTTCTTGTTCTTGAGGTTCTTCGACTTCTTGGCCAGCAGGAACCCGTCGATGGGGGCCTCGACCGCGTCCTGCCCGTGCTGCGGGTCGATGACGGGAAAGGGGAAGAAGTCGATGTCGCCCTGTTCCCCTTTGGGGAACTGGGCACCGGGGTGCGGCAGCCCGAGGACGGCCATGCCGGCCTCCTTCTTCTGGAGGCTGTTGGCGGCCTCCTGCCAGGTACGGCCGTTGGCGCCCGGCTGGCAGTACGGCAGGAGCCGGCGCCAGGTGTCGAAGACCTCCCTGACCCGCTTGTCGGTCCAGGCGACTTCCCCCGCCATCAGGCTCTTGTGGAAGTCGTAGCCGTTGGTCCGCATGTCGATGTAGTCGAAGGTGCCCATGGCGGGCCAGCCGTCCTTGTCACAGAAAGCGATGGGGTCGAGCTTGTCCTTCTTCATCTGCTTGGCGAGCGCCACGTACTCGTCGAGCGTCTTCGGTGCCTGATAGCCGCGGTCGGCGAAAAGACTCCTGCGGTGGAAGACGGCCCACGGATAGTAGTAGTACGGCGTGAGGTACTGCTTGCCGTCCGCTCCGGTGGACTGGGCCTTCAGTGCGGCCGAGAAGCCTTTGTAGCCCTGCCAGTTGTCGCTGATGTCGTGCAGCAGCCCTTTCTCCGCGAAGAATTGCATCCGGTTGCCGGCGAACCACATGAAGACGTCGTCCGGCTTGCCCTGGAGATACCGGTTGATGTTCTCCTGAAAGGTGTTGTGGTCGACGGTGTTGACCTTCACCTTCCGTCCGCCCGACTGCGCCTCGTACGCGGCGAAGGCGTCGGCGAACGCCTTCTTCGGAATCGGGTCGGAGGAATTCGATCCCAGGGTGATCGTCTTCCCGTCACCGCCGGGGCCGCTCCCGCAGGCCGCGAGCAGCGCGGGCAGCGCCACGGCTCCGGCGCCAACAGCCGCACCACGCAGCAGACTTCGCCGGGACATCCGATGTCCCGCCACACTGCCCGGAACACCTGACCTGTCGTCATCAGACTGCGTCATGCCCAACTCCTCCGGAGATGCAACCCAACACAACCGAACGTGCGCTTGGATCTCACTCCCAACTGATGGTGCAGTCAAGGGTTTTGACGAGATGCCGGACAACCGACACCGACCCTCTTCCAACAGACTTCAACACGCCCTAACGTAATCGCACGCCTTGGCGTGCACATGCTGTCATCCGATCATGCACGAGTATGGAGGAACGTAACGATGCGTCATCTTCCAACCCGTACAACCCGAACCAGCCGTCGTGGAGTCATCGGAGCGGTGATGGCCGGGCTGCTCTGCGCGGCCGGGACCATCGTTCCCGCCGTCGCGGACTCCCCCGCCCCCGCTCACGCCGTGACTTCGCAGTCCGGAAACAGTCTTGCCCTCACCCCGCCGATGGGGTTCAACAATTGGAACTCGACACACTGCCGGGCCGAGTTCGACGAGTCGATGGTCAAGGGCATCGCCGACATCTTTGTCGAGAAGGGCCTCAAGGACGCGGGCTATCAGTACGTCAATCTCGACGACTGCTGGGCGAAGCCGCAGCGCAATGCGGACGGCAAGCTGGAGGCCGATCCGCGGCGTTTCCCGAACGGGATCAAGGCCGTCGCGGACTATGTCCACTCCAAGGGCCTCAAAATCGGCATCTACACCAGCGCGGGGACCAAGACCTGCGACAGCGTGGGCCTCCCCGGCGCACTGGGCCACGAGTACAGCGACGCACAGCAGTTCGCCGACTGGGGCATCGACTATCTGAAGTACGACAACTGCAACAACCAGGGTATCGACGCCAGGAAGCGTTATACGACGATGCGGGACGCACTGGCGGCGACCGGCCGCCCCATCGTCTACAGCATCTGCGAATGGGGCGAGAACAAGCCCTGGGAATGGGCCGGTGAGCTCGGCAACCTCTGGCGCACGACCGGCGACATCAACGACAGCTGGGGCAGCATGCTGTCGATCATGAAGCAGAACCTGCCCCTCGCGGCGGCCGCCGGACCCGGGCGCTGGAACGACCCCGACATGCTGGAGGTCGGCAACGGCGGCATGACGGACACGGAGTACCGCACCCACTTCTCGATGTGGTCCATCATGGCGGCGCCGCTGCTCATCGGTTCCGATCTGCGCAAGGCGAGCGCGGAGACCTTCGAGATCCTCTCCAACCACGAGGTCGTCGCGGTCGATCAGGACCCGCTCGGCAAGCAGGGCACCGTGCTCTCCTCCGCCGGTGGGCGCTGGGTGGTCGCCAAGGAGATGCGGGACGGCAGCCGTGCCGTCGCCCTCTTCAACGAGACCGGCAGCGCACAGCGGATCGCGACGACGGCCTCCGAGGTGGGACTGCCGCAGGCCGGCGGGTACACCATGCGCGATCTGTGGGAGCACAGGTCGTACAACACCGCGGGCACCGTGGCGGCGACCGTCCCGGCGCACGGCACGGTGCTGCTGCGGGTCTCCGCCGACGACAAGTGGGCCGCACATCCGCCCGCGGTCGAACTCGGCCTGGAATCCACCCCGTTGATCGAGGCCGGACGCACCGCCACACTGACCACGACGGTCACCGGCCTGGGCCGCACCCCCGCCAGAAAGGTCTCGGCCCTGCTCACCGGCCCCTCGGGCTGGCGGGTGAAGGCACTGTCGCCGACCGCCGCACCGGCCCTGCCGACCGGCCGCTCCCTGACCACTCGCTGGCAGGTGACGGCCCCCGCGGGCACCCCGACCGGTGCCTACGATCTGACCCTCGACGCCCGGTACCGCTCACCGGCCGGGGCCCGGGTACGGTCCACCGTCCCGTTCCGGGCCCATGTGGTGGTCGCGCCACCGGCGGGTGACGGCTACCTGAGCGATCTGCCGCAGCTCTCCGCGACCAACGGCTGGGGCCCGGTCGAGAAGGACACCAGCAATGGCGAGAGCGGTGCGGGCGACGGGAATCCGCTGACGATCGGCGGCACGGTCTTCACCAAGGGGCTCGGCGTGCACGCCGACAGCGCCGTCGAGTTCTACACCGGCGGGGCATGCCGCACCGTGACGGCGCAGGTGGGCGTCGACGACGAGAAGGACGCCAAGGGGACGGTCGCCTTCGAGATCTGGGCCGACGGCACGAAGGCGGCGTCGACCGGCGTACTGACCAACGCGATGCCCGCCCTGCCGGTCACCGCCGATGTGAGCGGGGCGCAGGTGGTACGTCTGGTGGTCACCGACGGCGGGGACGGCGTCGATTCCGACCACGCGGACTGGGCCGACCTGCGGATCACCTGCTGACGAGGGAGCGTGGCGGCGACGCCGCGCGCGTCCGGCCGCCGGGCGGGTCCGGGGCACCTCCCCCGAAGCCCGCCCGGCACCGGTCAGCCCTGGACGGCCACCACGCCGCCCGGACCCACCCGAGCCGCCGCGGCGGCCGCGCCCACCAGACCCGCGTCGGTCCCCATCACCGCCGGGGTCACCTCGATCCGCCGGATGAAGGAGAGCGTGGCGTACCGGCGCAGGGCCCGGCGCAGCGGTGCGAAGAGGATGTCGCCCGCACCGGCCACTCCCCCGCCGATCACCGCGATGTCGATCTCGACCAGTGCGGCGGTGGCGGCGATCCCGGCGGCCAGCGCCTGGGCGGCGCGCTCGAACGAGGCGAGGGCGATCTCGTCCCCCGCTCGCGCGGCGGCGGCCACGGCGGCCGCCGATGCGTCGCCGTCCGGGCCGGGCCGCCAGCCGGCCTCCAGCGCCCGGCGGGCGATGTTCGGACCGCTGGCGATGCGCTCGACGCAGCCGCGCGAACCGCACGGACACGGGTCGCCGTCCAGATCCACGCTCACATGGCCGATATGCCCGGCGTTGCCCGTGGGGCCGGGGTGGAGCCTGCCGCCGAGGACGAGCCCGCCGCCGACACCGGTCGACACGACCATGCAGAGCGCGTTGTCGTAGCCGCGGGCGGCGCCCAGCCAGTGCTCGGCGGCCGTCATCGCGACCCCGTCGCCGACCAGCCCCACGGGCAGTCCGCCGACCGTCTTGCCGACCCGCTCCACCAGCGGGAAGTCCCGCCAGCCGGGGACGTTGACCGGGCTGACCGTGCCGGCCGAGGCATCGACCGGGCCCGCGCTTCCGATGCCGACCGCCGTCGCCCGCCCCCACAGCGGCGAGCCGGACAGCTCGTCGAGGACCTCAGTCACGGCCGCCATCACCGTCTCAGCGCTCTCCCGGGCGGGCGTCGGCCGCTGCGCCCGTACGAGAAGTGCGCCGCCGCCGTCCACCAACGCGGCGGCGATCTTGGTACCGCCGATGTCCAGCGCGGCGACGAGGTCGGTATGCATCGGTGTGGCTCCGTGAGTAGGGGGCGGGGACCTGCGGCTTCAGGAAACAGTCTGCCCAGTCTCCATTCAGCTGACAACGTTGTCCAGGGCCTATGCTCGTCGGCACAGCCTCCGGCCGGCTCCGCGGCACCGCCCACGGACCCGCCGGACCGCCCGCACCCGAGGACAGGACAGCGCACCGTGGCCGAGACCGCCCGTCACTCCGAGACCCGTTACGGCAACCGGCCGACCATGAAGGACGTGGCCGCCCGCGCCGGAGTGGGCCTCAAGACGGTCTCCCGCGTGGTCAACAGCGAGCCGGGGGTGACGCCCG
This sequence comes from Streptomyces sp. DvalAA-43, assembly GCF_900091725.1. Lineage (GTDB taxonomy): Bacteria > Actinomycetota > Actinomycetes > Streptomycetales > Streptomycetaceae > Streptomyces > Streptomyces pulveraceus. The sequence goes on from NZ_FMBW01000039.1 coordinate 263,944, forward strand.
ACACCGAGCGCCGGGTCCAGGAGGCCATCGAGGCGCTCGGCTTCCGGCGCAACGACAGCGCACGCGTCCTGCGCAAGGGCCGCACCGCCTCGATCGGGCTGGTCCTGGAGGATCTCGCCGACCCCTTCTACGGACCGCTGAGCCGCGCGGTGGAGGAGGTCGCGCGGGCGCACGGCGCCCTGCTCATCAACGGGTCGAGCGCCGAGGACCCGGAGCGCGAGCAGGAGCTCGTGCTCGCTCTGTGCGCGCGCCGGGTGGACGGGCTGATCGTGATCCCGGCCGGTGACGACCACCGCTATCTGGAACCGGAGATCAAGGCGGGCATCGCCACCGTCTTCGTGGACCGCCCCGCGGGCCGCATCGACGCCGACATGGTCCTCTCCGACAGCTTCGGCGGCGCCCGCGAGGGCGTCGCACATCTGATCGCGCACGGCCACCGCAGGATCGGCTTCATCGGCGACCAGCCGCGCATCCACACCGCCACCGAGCGGCTGCGCGGCTACCACGCGGCGATGACGGACGCGGGGACGGAGGTCGAGGACTCCTGGGTGTCCCTCGGCTCGACCGAACCCGAGCGGGTCCGGGCCGCCACCGAGCGGATGCTCGCCGGCCCCGATCCCGTCACCGCGATCTTCACGGGCAACAACCGGGTGACGGTGACGGTGGTGCGGGTCCTCGCCGAGCAGGACCGGCGGATCGCCCTGGTCGGCTTCGACGACATCGAACTGGCCGATCTGCTCGGCATCACCGTCGTCTCCCAGGACGCCGCCGCCGTCGGCCGCACCGCCGCCGAGCACCTCTTCCGCCGTCTGGACGGCGCCGACCACGCCCCGGCCCGGGTGGAACTGCCCACGACGCTCATCCGGCGCGGCTCGGGCGAACTGCCGCCCGCCTGAGCCGCGCGGCTCCCGCGTGGGAGGCGGCTACGGTGCGGTCGCCGTGAGGTCGGCCCGCCGCGGCGAGGCGAACGCGTCCAGCTCCGCGCGCGTCAGCCCGGTCAGCCGGGCGACCTCGGCGGTGTCCAGGGCGCCGCAGTCGATGCCGCGCAGCAGGTAGGAGCTGAGCGCCTTGGCGGTGGCGGGTTCGTCCATGACGTCGCCGCCGGCCTTGGCCACGTACGCCGCGAGCCGGGCGGCGGCCTGCTCCAGGCCCTCGCGGTAGAAGGTGTACACGGCCGCGTACCGGGTCGGCAGATGGCCCGGGTGCATGTCCCAGCCCTGGTAGTAGGCGCGGGCCAGGGCGCGGCGGGTGAGGCCGTAGTGGAGCCGCCAGGCCTCGTGGACCTGGGGGGTGGGGCCGACCGGGAGGACGTTGGTGGAGCCGTCCGAGACCCGTACGCCGGTGCCCGCGGCGGCGACCTGCATGACGGCCTTGGCGTGGTCGGCGGCCGGGTGGTCGCTGGCCTGGTAGGCGGCGCTGACGCCGACACAGGCGCTGTAGTCGAAGGTGCCGTAGTGCAGGCCGGTGGCGCGGCCCCGCGCCGCGTCGATCATGCGGGCGACGGCGGCGGTGCCGTCGGCGGCGAGGATGGACTGGCTGGTCTCGATCTGGATCTCGAAGCCGAGCCGCCCGGCGGGCAGCCCGTGGGCCTGCTCGAACGCTTCGAGGAGCCGGACGAAGGCACTGACCTGCTCGGGGTACGTCACCTTGGGCAGCGTGAGGACCAGTCCGTCGGGAAGGCCGCCGGCCCGCATCAGGCCGGTGAGGAAGATGTCCGTGGTGCGGATACCCCGGTCCCGCACGGCGGCCTCCATGCACTTCATCCGGATGCCCATGTACGGGGCCGCCGTGCCGTTGCCGTACGCCTCGGAGACCAGCAGGGCGGCGCGGGCGGCCGCCTCGTCCTCCTCGGCGTCGGGACGGGGGCCGTAGCCGTCCTCGAAGTCGATGCGGAGGTCCTCGACCGGCTCGCGCTCCAGCTTGGCGCGGACCCGGTCGTGGACGGGCGCGGCGAGCTCGTCCGGGATGCCGAGGACTGCGGCGAACGAGGCCGCGTCGGGGGCGTGCTCGTCGAGGGCCCTGAGGGCCTGGTCGCCCCAGGAGCGGATGGTTCCGGCGGTGAACGCGTCGCCGGGGACGTAGACCGTGTGGACCGGCTGACGCGTGCCCGGGTCTCCCGGGTAGCGGCGTGCGAGCTCGGCGTCGACCGCGGTGAGGGAAGCGCTGATCTCCTCGCTGACCGCACCGGCGAGGCTCGTTGCCACCTTCTCCTGCTGACCCATTTCCACACCCTCCACAGTCACACTGTTTCCGCTTCCCGGAATCAACAATCCGTATAGTGAAGCTATAAGGCTGTCGGACCTGCGTCAATGGTGACC
>NZ_FMBW01000006.1 GCF_900091725.1 Streptomyces sp. DvalAA-43
CTAGGGGGCGGTGTCACCGCCACCGTCAGCTGCAACGTTCGGCAGGTGGTCTTGTTCGACTTCGTCGATCGTCAGAAGCCAGCGCGGCTGACAGCGGTCCTTTCCGGCGTGCAGCGGCACAGTGCTGCGGGAGTTGGGGAAATTGGGCGTGGATCGACAGTCGGTCAAGGAAGTCCGACCAGCAGGCGCTGGGAGAACGGGGCGGTAGCACGCGCACACCTCTCTTCCCGTCGGCTTCGAGGTCGGTTGGCCCGGTTCGTGCGGAGTATCGGGCAGGTGAGGCGGGCCATGAAGGTGTGGTAGGTGTTCTGGAGTTCTTCGTCGCAGAGTGGCCGGGTGAACCCCCCTCGGGGGTCGAGGACTTCCTTGTACCGAAGTGGAGCCCGGCAGGCCTCCCGGGGCGCGGGCCCGGGAGGCCTGTAGTTCTTCACCCGCTCAGTTGCGCCGGTCGTCGGTACGTGCCTCGGCGGTGGTCTTCAGTTCGCGCAGCCAGGTTTCTAGGCCCTGGCGGAGGATCTCCGTCGCGGTGGGCACATCCGCGTCGACCTGGGCACCAGTGTGGGTTTCCTCGGTGCTCACGCGGACGCCTCCTTTGATCGCGGTGAAGTTCCATACGTGGACACCGTCGATGCGCAGCCCCTCTCCGATTGCAGGTCCGGTCCAGCGGATGCAGGAGTTGGGCCTGAGCTGCTTCACGCTCGAGGTGATCTCCAGTTCGGTCGCCGGAGTCGCGGGGTTGGGGGGTATCGGGGTCATCCACCGGAACGCCGAGCCCTTTCGGAAGCGGCCGTGGTCGAGACGTTCCGCAGTCTTGACGGAGGCCTGCCAGGACGGCCAGCGCGCCACGTCCGTCTGCAGTTTCCAGACGGTACGCAAGGGTGCGTGGATCACGATCTCGGTCCTGTGACGAACACGCGCGTCGGGGTCGACACCTTCCCCGCGGCAGGTGAGCGACGTGCCGGGGTGGCGGTGGGTGGCTCCGGCGGGTTCGGTAGCGGTACCGAGGACGGCGAGGGCGATCGGGACGGTGAACAGTACGGTGCGGATGCCGGGCATGGTGTTCCCCTTGTCGGTTGCCGGGCGGGAGCTGTCTGTTGAGTGCCCCGGCTGTCGGGCGGAGTTCTGTCGTCGTACGGGGCGGAGAGCGGGACGGCAGTTCGGTGCGCCCCAAGGGTGCTAGAAGGGCGCGTGTTCGTTAGAAGTTATAACTAGAGATGTGATGGAGGGTCAAGAGCTTGCGTGATAGCTTCTAGCGAAACCTTGAGCATGCAGCAAAGGGAACAAGGGAGGCGGCGGGCCATGGGAGAACCGGATCCGAAGAGCCCGCGGGAGCGATACCGTGCCCAGGTCCGCGCGGAGATCAAGGAACACGCCTGGAAACAGATCGCCGCGGCAGGAGTGCCCGCGCTCTCCCTCAACGCGGTTGCCAAACAGATGGGCGTGAGCGGCCCTGCGCTCTACCGTTACTTCGCCAGCCGCGACGAGCTGATCACCGAGCTCATCCGGGATGCTTACCAGAGTCTCGCCGACACCTTCCGCGTGGCCTTCGTGGCCGGCGCCGACGTGACGGGGCTGGCACACGCACTGCGCGACTGGGCCCTGGAGGACCCCCAGCGCTACTTCCTCATCTACGGCACCCCCGCGCCCGGCTACCACGCCCCCGAGGACACCACCAGGATCTCATCCCAGATCATGGCCACCCTGCTCGACGCCTGTGCTGCCCTTGCCTCGGACAGCCCTGCGACACCGTTCCGCGCCCACCTGCAAGAACACCGGGACTGGGCCGACGGCCACCCCGCCACGCCCGCGGCCCTCCGCCGGGCCCTGACCTTCTGGACCCGGCTGCACGGCGTCCTGTCCCTGGAGCTCGCCGGTCACTTCACGGGAATGGGATTCGACCCCGCTCTGCTCTTCGCGGCCGAACTTGATGACCTGCTCACGCAGCGGGCCTGACGTCACCAGCTCGCGCCGCGTGCAGCTGCGGCCCGTGGGCTACGCCACGAGCAGCACAGGCGGACGCTCGACTGGGGATTCCCTCCCAGCGTTGTCCGCTCCCGGCTGCTGGGTTGGGCGGCGGCGGTACCCATGTACTTGCGCCCATGCCAGGGGAAGCCGGCGCCCCGGGGGAGTACTGGTCGGCAGACCGTTGGCGCTGTCGACGACTACAGGTCGGTCCAATAGCCCGTCGTGGTCACCACCGCTGGGCGGCTCGGGCTGTCTGCGCCCCCGGTGACGGACAGGCCGAGGCCGGAGACTGTCGTGGCAGTCGTTGTGGTGCGGTGCGGACGTCGCAGGTGAGGAGATGATGTCTGTGGGCTGGGACGGCTCAGGTGCCGCCGAGGCCTCTGCGTGAGCCTCCTGCCGCTCCTTGCCCTCGCGGATGTGAGTGGCGCGCCGAGCCCGCCACTGCGGACGGGTATCCGGAGACCCTTTCTGATCTCCGCCATCCCGACTTCGGCGGAGCGCGAGACGACGCGGCAGACTTGAGCGTGCGAGGAATGGTGGAGGCCGACATCGGAGAGGTGCATCAGCCGTCATGGAAGGTCGGTGCGGCCCCACCAGGTCGGGCGTACCGGCACTCCGTCCGCATAGCGTTCCACTGGCGGCGTCGAGGGCAGAGGGGGCACTGCATCTGCCGGATCCGGTTCGGCCTCCGGTGGGGCCGCCTCCGCCGACGGCGGGATAGGCGCGGCGCTGTCTTCCATCAGTTCCGCCACTGTGAACCGAGTGCTGAAGGACTGCCAGGCGCCGTCGATCACCAGAAGGAAGCCATCGCTTTCCCGGAAGAGCCGACGGCGCTTCGGGCTTCTAGGGTGCTCCGGCGTATGTTCCCGGGCACGCCGCTCCAGCTCAACCAGAGCCTCTTCGCGAGCGCCCTCCACATGCGCCAATACGTACGCTTCCGCGTGCTTGCGCTCCCCGACACCCACGGTCGTCTCGATGACCAGTCCCCAAATCGCCACGCTCCCGCCCCTTCTCGTTTGAATCAAGGAAGAGCCTAAAGCGTGCTGTGAAGGGCCGCGGGCCAAGTATTTCTCCTGCACTGGGTGGGGTGTTGCAGTTCAAGTGGGCGGTTTGCGAGTCTTTGAGTGATCCTGCTGTCTCCTGATGGTGTGGGTGCGGGCAGAGTGCGCCGGTCCGTCCGCGGTGATCTTTTGATGTGGTCAGGTGAGCGGACGTGAGCCATACCTGAGTGACTTGTGGGACGAGCAGTGGTCGTTGATCGAGTCGGTGATCACGGCCTTGAAGAACAGCATCGTTCGGTCACTGGTCACCAGAGGAAGTATGCGATGCCGGAGGTCGTGAACGCGATCCTCTACCAGGGCGAGATGGGCTGCCAGTGGGACCATCTCCCGCGCGATCTGCCACAGAAGTGCGCGACGCACTAGTATTTCGCGGCGTGGCAGGGCGACGGGACCGACCAGGTCATCCGTGAGCTTCTCTGCTGTGAGGCGAGCATCGTCCTGCTCGACCAGGTCCGCGAGCACGCCGACGGGGCCGTACGCAGGGCGTTGGTCGACCAGGGCTTCAATGACCAAGGCGGTCGTCCGTGGCGCCGACAGGGGCATCGAGGTCGAGGTCGTCGAACGGAGTCCGCAGGACGGAGGGTTCGTGCCGCAGCCGAAGTTGTGGAGAGTCGCACAGACCTTCGGAATCCTGATACTGCACCGGCGTCTGGCCCGCGACTACGAGCAGCGGCGGGCTTCCTCGGTCTCCCGTGTTTACTGAGCGATGGCCTCCGTCACGACTCGGAGGACGTCCGGCGCTGCCCCGCCTGGCGTGAGACGCTACCGGTGAATGCGTGAATATTCAGTCCCTACTCGACGCGCTCAGCATTCAGGCAGACGCGCCGCCCGGGGCCGTCGCCAATGACCTCCGCACCCAGATCGTCGAACTCTAGACATGGCTGCGAGAGGGTGGAACCCCCACCTTGAGCACCTGGCGATCATCTGGAAGACCGTCACCGGCACCGTCTTCGTCGACCGGATCCCCACCCAGTTGGCCACAGCGGACCTGCCCCAGCACCGGGACTACCCCCCCGCATCCTCGCCGTGTGCGACAACGCCACCGGCCCTCTTCGGGCCCGCGACGTCTGCGGATCCCTCGGCTGTGAGCCACTGGCGTAGAACATCGAAGGCACCCGTGCCGAACTGAAATGCCTGGTCAAACTCGGACTCCTCACCGAGGCCGACACCGGCAACCTTCTCCCGGTAGCCATAGCCGGACACCTACGACCAGCAACCCCCGGCCACGATCTGGTGTGCGTACTGGTCATCCGGTCCAGTGTCTTGGACTACTCGCTGGGCCTCTTGCATCCGACTTGTCTCGCACAGCAGTCGCACAAGGATGTACGGGGCACCACGGTCACTGTCTTCGGCGCGGCTACGCAGCGCTCCCTCCATACCCTGCTTGCGAAGCGACCTGTTGAGTCTCCGGCGTGCGTGGATATCTGTGAGAGCGCGTTGCGTGAGTTCCGAAATTCGTTCCGCACGGGCAAGCAGAGCCATGTGCCACAGTTGGTCGTCGTGTATATCGGGATCGTTGGAGTAGCACTCGGCGTGGGCACTCACGAGCGCGATCGCCACATCCCAGTCCCGGAGATGTTCCGCCGTTTGGGCCTGCTCGAACCAGCCCACGGGACGAGTATCGTTCATCGCTGCGCCGGACAGCACTGTAGGAGTGACCGCTGAAGAGCGTCCTGCAGGGCAAGCGGCTATCAATTGCTCTCATAACGCCCTCTAGGCGTTACGGGTATGGAACCGGGACCCAAGTCGCGTCGCGACCAAGGCCGGTCACCGTCCGAGCGCTGGGCGAAGACACCAAGAGCGTGACCGCAGAACGGCCAAAGGTCTACCCACCGCCGTTCGGCTGGTCATGGCCGGATCCGTCAGCGGCCTGTTTCCCTGGCCCGTCCTGTGCGGGAGGCTGTGGCGACCACGGACGGCGGCCTGGCCGGCAGAACGGAGCTTGTGATGGCCGAGGTACGGGAAGACGACGCGGGAGAGCCCGCGCAGCGCACGATGACTCCGTTCGACGACATCTACGACCAGGCCGATCCGCGCGCCTTCTTCCGCGAACTCGGGGCGTTCGGCTACCGGACACCGCATCACGCCCAGCGCGTTTTCCGCCGCCTGGCCGCACTCCGGCTGCGGTCCCCGGGGGAAGTGGTGCTGGACCTGTGCTGTTCGTACGGCATCAACGCAGCCCTGCTCAACCACGAGCTGACTTTGGACGACTTGTACGCCCATTACACGTCGCCGCGGGCGGTGGCCATGACTTCGGAGGAACTGGCCGAGCATGACCGGGGTTTCTTCCGCGCGTGCCGCAGACGGGATGCCGTCCCGGTGGTCGGCCTCGATGCCGCGCCCAACGCCATCGCGTACGCACGAGCGGTCGGTTTGCTCGACGCCGGGTTCGCCGAGAATCTGGAGACCGCCCCGCCGAGCCGAGACCTGCTGGAGGTGGCCCGGGGCATCCGACTCATCACCGTCACGGGTGGTGCCAGCTTCCTGACCCGGGCCACATTCCAGCCACTCCTGGACAGCGCCCGCACACTGCCGTGGGTCGCCGCCTTCGTCCTGCGTACCGGCTCCTACGCGCCCATTGCCGAGTATCTGGCCGGTCATGGCCTGACCACCGAGACGTACACCGGGCGCACCTTCGTCCAACGCCGCTTCACCAGCGCTGCTGAGCAGCAGTACGCCATCGACGCGGTGACCGCCCACGGAGAGGACCCGGACGGCAAGGAGTCGGCGGGCCATTTTCACACCGCACTGCATCTCGCGCGACCTGCGGCCGACGTCAGTAAGCCTTCGCTCGGCGAACTGGTCGCCCGGTAAACGATCACCGCCCGCGTGCCACCCTGCCTCCTACCATCACATGCCGAGCTCGTCGAGTTCGGCCCGGAGATCCGCCCTGAGTCTGTCGGCTGGCTTGCGGGCGTTGTCGAGCCATGTACCTAGATCTACCACCATGGGCCGACAGCACCATCACCGCTCTGACAGCCTCCCGGCCTGTCGGGAGTCACTGCTTGGGCGGGCGGGGGCTGTTCCCGCCTGTGCTGCTGTGCGCGCACCCATAGTCCGAGCCTTCGTCCTGCATGGCCATCTGACCGGTGGACATGGGCAAGGTCCCGCCGCCCTGGAGCGGGCCCGGATGAGTTGGGAGCACCGTTGCCATCCTGCGTCCCAGGCCGGGCACGATCCCGGGTCGGATTCTTTGAGGCGCATTTCTCCGGGCCTCGGTCAAGGCTGCCAGCTGGTCTCGACGTAGCAGGCCGGCTTCGCGCCGCTGAATGATCTGATTCTCGATTCGGACGGTAGATCTCTGATCCTTGGTCCAGGTCCCATCGGCATACCCGTCCCATACCGCGATGGGGGAGAGAGGGCAACAGGTGGCCGTGCCGAGCAGTGGCTTCCTGCCGGTGCGTTCGACGTGGGCTGCGAAGCACTTATGTGGTCCGTGCGGTGTCTCGATACTGGCCACGTTCTTGCGGGCCATCTCCGAATCCGACGAGCGGTGTTTGTTGGCCGGCCTTGTCAGCATCGAGGTCTCCACGACCCCTTGCAGGCGGGCGAGTCGAAAGCCGTCGCCGGTCAGCAGGCAGTAGCAGTACTGGACGATGCCTCGGCACTTCGAAGAAATGCCCGTCCAGCAACCCGTCCAGCAACCTTCTGTAACACGCTTCAGGTCGGGCGTTCGCCATCCTGGTCTGTGCCGCTCGGGGGGCGTGGTCCGGCTCCGGCCCACAAGGATCGGCTACAGGAGCCGCCCACTCGCCATTCCGGTACTCGCACCCGCAGTCGTACCTCTTCGCGCCGTTGTGTGCTTCCAGCAGAGCTCGGGGTCTGGTCCGGGTCCTGGGCTGAATCCGTGCCTGGTGGGCGCGGTTGCAGGGGGGACTGCAGGCCGCCTCTGCGTCTACCGCTAGAGTGCGATGCTTGTTCGATTCGCTGTGAGGCGGAGGGGGAGGGGTCGTGAGCGCACATCTGAGAGACACTGCCCAGGAGTTGGCGGAGATCCTGTGGCGGGAACACACCGTGTACCGGGAGCGGTCCGGCGGTGTGGTCATCCGGGGCGATCACGTACGGCGGTGGATCAGCCTCGCTCCGGCGGGCGGCCGGGACGAGGTCCTCGTACGCGCTGGGCGCATCCTGGACGGTGGCACTACCGCTCCGGCGCGTTCGGAGGCCGTGGTGCCCCTGTCCGCCGGCACAGGCATGCTCGCCGCGGCCTGCCGCCGCCTGCTCGCCGAGGCGGCGGCCGATGCGGCGCTGGTCGCACCGCAGGCAGCGCCCCGGCGGTCCAGACGCTCCAAAATGGCCGCGCGGCCCAAAGGAAGTGGGAAGCACACCAGTTTCGGTTCATGGGTGATCCTTGCCTGTGTCACCGGTGTGATTGCCCTGTACGTCTACAGCGCCTCGACGCACGGCTGAAGGGTGTTGCGAAAGCGCTGGCCGTGTCGCACAACGATGTCTGATTTCTGCCAGCAAGATGCGCTTTTGGTGATCATGCTGGCAGCATGACGCTGTCATCCACTACGGACTCAGTGACAGTCCTCACCGGCATGTATGCGGCTGAGGCGGAGTATCTGGCGGCCGGAGGCCCCGGTGAGGGCTCGTTCAACTTGCTTGCCCCCTTCTTCGCCCCCGATGTCGAGCTGCATCAGGCGAATGCTCTGCCATATGGAGGGACATGCCGTGGGCACGGAGGAATGGTGCAGTTCTTCCTCGCGATGGGGCAGGTCTGGGATACGTTCGACATGATGGAGCAGAAATTCCTTGCCACCGGTGAGACTGCAGTTGTGCTTACGCGAGTCCGTGCCCGCGCTCGTGTGACCGGCCGTGAACTCAGCTTCCCGATCCTGCAAACGATCACGGTCAAGGATGGCCAGATCACCGAGGTGCGTCCGTCCTAATGGGACACTCAGGCTATTGCGGACGCCTGCGTCGCGCCCGTACCAACAGCCTGAAATCGACGTGAATCCGTCAGTCACAACCATTCGTTGAGAACCCTGAGAACCCTGAGAACCCTGAGGAGCCGTAAGCGAGCCGCATCGTTTTCGTTCTCCGCTGTCGGAACGGTGAATCTGGGCCTCTCGATATGGAGTTGATAGAAGAGCACCGATGGTGAGGCCGAGCGGCTGGCATTCTGCAGCGTTCCCGTCGAACACTGGGTCCACCCGCCTGCCACGAACGCGATCGAGTCCACGTTCGCCACGGTCCGGCTTCAGACCAAGATCACCTGCGGCGCCGGCTCGCGCACCACAGCCCCGGCCACCCGTCTCCAAATCCGTGGGGCCCGTCCAGCAGTGGTGGCGGTCCGTGAACGCACCCCACCTCGTAGCCCTCGTCCACGCCGGTGCCCGATTCGAAGGCGGCTGACTCGCAGAACACCCCGAGAAGGTCACAGCATGAGTACTCTCCAGGCCCAGGGCATCAGCACCAGCCGGCTGGACCTGCTGCTGCGTGCCGAGTAAGCCGAGGAGATGGCGGCAGTGCTGTCCGATCCGGCCCTGCACACCTTGATCGGCGGCACTGCGGACACTCCGCAAACCTTGCGTTCGCGCCGCCAGCGCATGACCGCAGGCTCTCCCGTCCCGGCCGTCTCCTGGCTGGACTGGGTGATCCAGCTCCGTGACATGCCCTGCCCGACAGGCACCGTCCAAGCCACGGTAAGCCTCGCCGAGCACAGCTCTACCGTCGAGATCGGCCTGGGTGGTGGAAACCCCCTGGCAGAGTAGAGGCATCGCGACCGAAGCAGCCCGAGGAGTCGTCGACTGGCTCAGCCAGAAGTCGGTGCGCACTGTGATCGCTCACATCCACCCCGAACATCGGGCATCCGCCGTCGTCGCCATGGCCATCGGGCTCACACCCACCCGTGAATGGCACGGCGGTGAGGTTCGATGGCAGCGAACCATCGGAGAATGACTTCAGCGATTCACAGGCCCTGACCATTACTCGCCGCAGACACCCACCTCAGACGGGGACTCGGATCACTCGTCCGCGGCATCCCGCCCATCCGCACCCTGTCGCGGTCCATGTCGATGAAGGCCTGCCAAGTTCCATACTCGGTGCGCATCCCTTGTCCGGGCTCACTCCCGCATGCATCGCTACTGATCCACGTTCGCCGCCGTCTGCATCGTCCCGGTACGCGTGCACGATGACGACGTGGTCAAGAACTGGCGGGCTCTCACCAGGCTTCGTATCAGCCCGCTCGTGCCGCCCACTTTCTGCACACTCTGCTGTTCCTGACGGACCTCGTAAGTCAACCGCCGACCGCCTTCGCTCTCCGATGGGTGGAGAGAGCTCCATGGAGGAAGTGGAGCCAGCTCCCCTGCCAATACGCGACCTGGCTGGATTCCTCGCCGTCGCGCTGATCCGTAGGTTCCACTTCATGACGTTCTCAAGCAGCCACATGCCGCCCGTCAACCGACGACGTGGCCTGTTCATCTTTCTCGTTGTCGCCTACATCGGCATGTGGGCGGCCATGTCACCGCTCCTGGTCAGTGGTTACCGGCGTGGCGACGCACGTGAGGAGACCGGTGTACTGGAGCAGGTATGCATCGCGGCCGCGATGTTGGCACCTGCCCTCGCGGCAATCCTCGTCGTTCGCTGTGTCGAGCGCAGCGGCCGGGTGAGGGACACGCTCGCCCTGCGGTGGACGAAGCCCTGGGGGCGCGCTGCGCGGGCATGCCTGATGGCCTTCGTCGTCCCTGCCGGCCTCACCACGGCTGCTCTGGTCATCAGCACTTTCGCCGGACGCTACCCGTTCGATGGAGTGCACTGGCACGGGCTCGGTACATGGGCAGCCGCAGCGGTGCTGAACATGCTGGTGTCGCTTCCGCTGTTCTTCGGCGAGGAATTGGGCTGGCAGGGCTACCTCTTTCCGCGCCTCGCACGGGACGGTGACCGCCGGAGCCTGATACGGGCGTACGCAGTCACCGGTGCGGCCTTCGCCCTGTGGCACCTGCCCACGCTGCTGATGGGCGGCCAGTACCCAGGTCGGCCCTGGTATGTGTCGGTGCCCGCCATGCTGGTGAGTTGCCTCCTCATCCTGCCAGTCTTCACATGGCTGCGGCTGCGCTCCGGCTCGGTCGTACCAGCCGTCATCGGCCACGCGTTCGTGAGTTCGGTGAGTGTCGAGATGGTCACGGAGTTCGCCGATTCCAAGGCAGCACTGGATCCCCTGCACATGAGCATGGCCGGCTGGCCCGGCTGGATCGTCACGGGCGCGTTCGTCGCCTTCCTGACGCTGACCGGCCGACTTCAGCCATCCTTCTACACGGCCCGAAACGTCCATCAGCCCGCATCGATCCGCCGACCGTAGGTGCCAGTTCGGTAGGTCCGTCCAGGGGGCGGACCACCACCGCCTGGTCCAGGCGGTGCGGGCGTGATGGCTGGGGAGCTCACGGCCGATGCTCAACCACATTGTGAGAACCCCTTGACGTACGTCACACGCACGCACCGCACCCGTCAGGGACGGGGCAGCGGCAGAGACCGTCGGACCGCGGCCGCGGCGCCTGGCGCTGTCGGGAATCTTGGGCGGGCGCCTTCCGGGAGATCAACAAGCGGTGCGGGAGGCCCTTACGGAGGCACCGTGCCGGAGTCGACTCTGCGGTCGGTCTCTCGGGCCGGTCCAGGGCAAGGCGGCGTTCACCTTCTTGAGAGCGATTGCCCTGGTCCGCAGGGTGGGTGGCGATTCGTCAGGCCGGGGCCGGAGGTCCGCAGCTCGGTTCGGGAACTGGACCGGATGTCGTAGAGATTGCAAGGCGGGAAAGGAGACCTTCCGAGCGCCGCGGCAGCTCTGTGTACCCGGCGGCTGTGAGCGTATGCCCCCGGTGGAGGCGTTCCGTCCCGGCCCGGCTCCTGGTGCCGCTCAACACAGTTGGCAAGACGCAGCTGGTTCGGGTGCTGGGTAGAGTGCGCTGCCGCTCAGCGGCCGGATGTGGCCGGAAAGTCCTGGAATCTGTGCCTGCAACTCGCAAGTGTGCAACGGCTTCTCCGGCCAGGAAGCCGAGGATGCACAGTGTCGGCGCAACCGATCTCCATCGTCTCTCGCGGAGATTCGAGTGACGGGCTTTGACGACGGGAAAGGGGCAGATATGGCGTCCTTCGTTCTGGTCCCCGGCGGCTGGCACGGTGGCTGGTACTACTCCGGCTTGGCGGACCGGCTCAGGAGTGCCGGGCACCTGGCCTTGCCTGTTACGCTCTCCGGCATCGGCGAGCACGCGCATCTCAGCGGTTCGGCGGTCAACCTGGATACCCATATTCAGGACGTTCCTGCCGTGCCGGCATCCGGGCGGGTCACCGACGCCGTTCTCGTCGGGCACAGCTACGCCGGCATGGTGATCACCGGCGTCGCCGACCGTGCCGCTCCCGGCGCGGTGCGCCGACTGGTCTACAGCGACGCCTACGTCCCGTAGGACGGCGAGTCCTGCTGGGAGCTCACCACGGAGGCGTTCCGGCGACTGTTCGTCTACGGCGCCGCGGCGGACGGCTTCTCGGTCCAGCCGCCGCCCGGCCTCGACCCGCGCGCGACGGCGCACCCCCTCGCGGCCTTCCTCCAGCGCCTCACCCTCAGTGGGGAAGGCCTGGACCGGATCGGGGCACGGGACTACGTGTTCCTGTCCGGATGGGCTGGCACTCCGTTTGCCGAGCTGCATCAGAGCCTTTCCAAAGACCCTGAATGGCGCACCCATGTATTGGACGGCAGCCATGACGTTCTCGGCGACGCACCGGGCGAGATCGAGCGGATCCTCCTACTCGGGGAGTGAAAGCAGCTCGTGCTGCAAGCGGACCGGTTTCTTATGACGGTGGCCTGGAGGCCGCGCCCTCCGACGAGTGGCGTGCGGTTCCGTGGACTGGGCGCTATTTCTCGTGAATATTCACGGTCCGCAGGATTGCCCTTTACTGCCCAGACCGGTGGGCAAACCGCTGTCATCGTCGAGGCTCTGTGCTTCCGGATCTCGTGGTTTTCACGCGGAGCCGGGCGACGGCGCTTTCCAACTGCCCGAGATGCCGGGCGGACCGCCGACTGCGAGCCCCGGAAGGCATGCTGCAGTGAGCACGCTCGCTTGCATCCGGGTCCGTGACTTCTTGCTCGCCGCCGCTGTCACGCCTGGTACGAACATCACGCACCGAGTCATCGCGGGGAGCACTGGCCGTCGTGGCACCCGCTCACGCACTCGCTTCGGCAATGGGCCGAGCGTGGCGGCAGGCGCAAGGACCCCGACCGTGAGCCCAGGCGTCGGCGCCGGGCGACCTGCAACCGCTACGGGGGCATCCGCCACCTGTTCGCGGCCCTGGACCTCAAGCACCACAGGCTCTACGGCCACATCAAAGCCACCGGGAAGCGGGTCCAGTTCCTGAAGTTCTGCCGCTACCTGTGCACTCTCTACCCGCCCGGAACCCGTATCGCGATCGTGTACGACAACTTTTTTTCGTATTTGACCACGAAACGGTTTCAGCGGGTCGGCACCTGGACGGCGGCCCGCAACGTAGGGACCACCTACACCCTGACCAATTCCTCCTGGCTCAACCGCATCGAGGCCCAGTTCACTGCCTTGCGCTACTCCGCCCTGGACGGCACCGAACACGCCAGTCATCAAGAGCGGGGCCGCATGATCCGCCGCCGCTACCTGATCCGGGGAACCGCCATACCGACGACCGTCGTCCCCGAGCCGTCGTCGCCCAGGTCAATGTGGCCTGATACGTCATCAGTCAGCCTGCACGACGAAGAACAGGAAGCACACGAAGGCCCCCCGACGGCTTGTCCACGAAGATATCGGGGAAAGTTCGCGGGCGCCCGGTGCGGGGAAGGGTTCGCTGATGACGTTGATCCGGAAGTCCGCCGCGGTGAAGGCGTCGGTCATGGCATGCAGCGGCCGGCGCCAGAAGGTCATGAGGGCAGTGCGCCCGTCGGGGGCCCACTCCTCGGAGTGCTTGTGGGTCGCGAAGTAGTCGACACCGGGGATCACAAGGCCGATGGAGTTTCCCTGACGCGGCACTAGCGACCATGAGCTTTGCCGACTTCGTTTCAATGAGATCTTCGACGAAGCGGGTGACGTCGTGTTGGGCGGTGGCAATCCCGGGACACACGACCTGGTTCTGGTTCTGAGCGGGCAGAGACAGGACGGCCGGTTCAACCCTGTCGAATACAAGCAGGCGAACTGAACCAATCAATGCGTACCAGCAGCCGGGCCTCGGTGGAGTCGATCGCTCGCTCTGACCATTACCTCCGGGGTAGTCGACGCGGTGATCTCTGTTGGGCGAGAGTCGTCGAACAGGCAGTGACAACGTCCAGGAAGGACCTGCCATGCCGTACTTCGAAGGCGCCGATGGAACAAGCCTGTTCTACACCGACTGGGGTCAGGGAAAGCCGGTGGTGTTCGTGACCGGAGCCTGGCTCAGCAGCAGCTCATGGGAGTTCCAGATGCTCCCGCTGTCCGAGAAGGGC
Source organism: Streptomyces sp. DvalAA-43 (assembly GCF_900091725.1). Classification (GTDB taxonomy): domain Bacteria; phylum Actinomycetota; class Actinomycetes; order Streptomycetales; family Streptomycetaceae; genus Streptomyces; species Streptomyces pulveraceus. The sequence continues at coordinate 13,459 of NZ_FMBW01000006.1, forward strand.
CTGCGTTGTGTCGCCTATGACAAGCGGGGGCACGGCCGCTCGGACTGGGTCGGTCGTGGGTACGACTACGAGACCCTCGCCGACGACCTCGCGGCTCTGCTCGACCACCTCGATCTCCGCGACGTGACCCTGGTGACGCACTCGATGGGCGGTGGAGAGGCGATTCGTTACCTGTCCCGCCACGGCTACGACCGGGTGAGCCGGATCGTGCTGATCGCGGTCACCGCGCCATTGGCCATCAGAACGCCGGACAACCCGGAGGGGATCGAACAGAGCGCTCTCGAAGCCGGGTTGGCGAACCGGACAAGCGACCGTCCGAGGTGGATGGCCCAGAACACGCAGGCGTTCTTTGCGACACATCTCGGGAACAAGGTCTCCTCCGAGCTGATGGAGTGGATGGTGCAGAGGTGCCTGGACTGCTCGGCCAAGGCCGCTGTCGAGGTGGTCAAGATAGGCGCCTGTACCGATCTGCGCGAGGAGTCCGCTGCGCTCCGGGTGCCGACTCTGATCATCCACGGCGACGCCGATGCCTCTGCTCCCGTCCACCTCTGCGGGCGACGGATGGCGGAGTTGGTGCCGGGCAACGTGTACAAGGAATACCCCCGGGCGGGACACGGCATCTTTATCACCCACGCCGAGCAACTCAACCAGGACCTGATCGACTTCATCGGGGACACCTCATCCTGAAGCCGCAGGACACGATAGCGGCGTGAGGGGCCAGCGCCTCGTGGGCGCCGACGCCGCCAGCCCAGCCGGGCCTTCACCTGCGACCGACACCCGCTTGCCGACGCAGTGGCAGGACGACCACGCTGCCCTCGCGGATCGCGAGCTCGCGGAGGTCGACCACGTATACGTGTACGTGCGGGCAGACGGCATGCACCTCAAAGCCTGGCGTGCGCGTGGACGGTCCCAAGGAACTGGTCGCACTGAAGGACGGCTACCGCGAGTCCGCTGAGTTCAGGGCGGACCTGATGCGGGAGTGCGCCCGCCGGGCCATGCGCGCCCCGGGGCTCGCGGTCGGGGACGGCGCCCTGGCCTGCTATGGCTTTCCCGCCGAGCACCGACTCCACCTGCGCACCACGAATCCGATCGAGTCCACATTCGCCACCGTCCTCTTGCGGACCAAGGCCACCTGTGGAGGTCAGCGCCGCCCGGCACCCTTCGTGCCGACAGAGCAGGCGCCGTCTTGAACGCGCTGGACGAGTACGGCCGTACATGCGACCGCCACTATGCACCCGAGAATCGCATCCTCGAGACGTTCGGATACTTCTGTGAACAACTTGAGCTCCGCGACTACTTCTTCGTCCCGCAGCAATTTTCCATCCATTTGGACGACCTCGGGACACCCGTCGGCCACCACACTGGATTGCCTCGCCCGTTGCCGGGCTAAGGGCTGTCCCGTAATCCCTGGTGGGCGTGCGACGACGGCCACGGCACCTCGCCGCGTTGTCGGAACGCCCGAATACATCCAGTATTCGGGCGTCCCTCCGCCTTGCGATGCACCGCGTCCGACGCCACACGCTGATCCACCAGGGATTACGGGACAGCCCTTAGCTGAGGACCAGGGTGAAGAACTTGACGGTGAGTGCGTCCGCGCCTGGGGCGTTGGAGTATGCGATGCGTTCTACGAATGCGCCTCTGAGTTGGTACTGTTTGACGGCATTGTCCTGGTAGTCGAAGACCTCGATGGTGACGTCCTTGAAACGTCCTTCGCGTCCCGCAGTCGCGTCGTCGACCCAGCGGTCGACCGCGGAACTGTGGGTCGCGCCCCGTACCAGGGTCACCTCGTGATCCCCGAGGCCGGAGACTTCCTGAAGGTACTCGACGGGCGTCCATCTGCAGGCGGAAATTGTGGGCGGTGAGGGCGCCGCCGGGTTCGAGTCTGTCCATCGACCTGGTGGACGCGGCCCGTCCGCCGGAACTCCTTGCGGCAGAGTCCTTCGCGCCGCCCTGCTTTGAACCGTCCGAGCCCGAACCTTCGCCCGACGCAGATGCACGGGACACTGCCGACGGGCGGCCCTGTCCCGTGTCATCACTGTTGTTGCAGGCTGTGAGCGAGAGAGTCACGGCGACGGCCAGGGCGGTGAAGGTGAGCCGCTTGTGAACGCGCATCGCTTCTTCCTCACAGAGGCCCTGACACGCCGGGCCGCACGGCGCCGGTGCGCGCCACCGGTCAGCCGGGACGGCGCTTCCCGCAATCGCTGCACACCTGCTCGTGGCCGCCGACGGCTGCGACAGAGCCGTGACCCGGCGGACCTTGACCCCAATTGGTGGCGTGGTCTCGTTGACCCGCGCCGCCCGAGCCCGGGAGACAGCAGCCCGGCCGCACTACTGTCTTTGAAGGGTCGGATGCGGGCCATGGGGAGCAACGGGATTCTAGCGTGAGGACTGCCTCGCAGTTCATCCCGGTCCGGCCGTACTCGTCCGTGGTAGTTGGAGATGGGCACCAGATCCTGGACGCGGACCCACGACACGGTTCGGCCCGGGTACGGCCGACGCTGCCACTGCTGTCACCGCCGCCCAACTCGGTGGCGTCGTCAAACGGTTCATCGCAGCGGGTCAGTGGCAGACCATGGATCAGGACATCGGCATCGTGACCGGCGTCGGCTACGACGTCACCCGCCTGGCCTGGGGCTTGCGGGGCCTGCCCGTCGAGATGATCGGACGGATCCGAGGTGGCCGTGTGAGAGGCGGTTCCCGAGGCCGCCGCGGGTCTATGTGACTGACCAACCGAGCTGCTACGAAGACCAGCCGCGCGCGCCAGTAACCACTGGATCAGCACCGCGATGCGCGGGCAGGACGCAACGCTGGAACGGCTCCGCGCCGACCGGCAACGCCGTTGGGCCTGGCGCTGCTGCGTGAAGGGCCCCGTCCCGGCCGCAAGGCGGTACTGCGCTGGGTGCCCTTGACCCTGGCGACGCTCGGGCTGATGGTGTTGCTCGGACAGGCAGGCTGAGTGCACCCGTACAGGCACGGTCGGACCATGAAGCTCAAGGGGCAGCGTCATCTCTACGCCCTCGACCTCGGCGTAGCCCTGGCTCTGACCGCCGTCTACGTTGGCTTCGCCAGGTTGCCCGCCGACGACGGCCAGCCCGCCTACACAGGTCCGCCCTGGATCGGGTTTCTGATCGCTGCCGCGGTCGGCCTGCCCATCACCGTACGCCGCCGTTGGCCTCTCCCGATCCTGGGGATCGTGCTTGCCGCTTTGATCGCGACGTGGTTCCTCGACATCCCTCGCGAACCGTACATCCCCGCCGGCCTGGCGGCATACGTCGTCGGGCCGGCCGAGCCCGCCCGACGGTCCGTGCTCGCGTTCATGGTGACGCTGCCGGTGGTGTGCGGCGCTGTCTACCTCTGCCAGGTGGTGGTCACTCCCGCCGAGAACAGCGAGGGTGCCGCAGGAGTGGCCGCGCTGGTGCTGGTGGTGACCGGAGGGGCTTGGGGCGCGGGGTTCGTCGTGCGCAGTCGGCGGGTCGAGGCAGGGCGGGAAGAACGGCGCCGAGCTGAGCGCGCGCTGGACGAGGAGCGCCTACGGATCGCCCGCGAGCTGCACGACATCGTCTCGCACAACCTCAGCCTGATCGCCGTCAAGGCAGGTGTCGCCGGGCATATGGCGGAGGCCGACCCACAGGAGGCGCGGGACGCGCTCAAGGTCATCGAGGAGACAAGCCGTTCCGCACTGGCCGAGATGCGGTACACGCTCGGCGTGCTGCGCACCGAAGGCACACCTCTCGGCTCCGTACCGGGCCTCGACCGCCTCGGTTCGCTCGCCGCCGAGGCGAACCATGCAGGGGTGGACGTCGATGTGACGACGAGCGGCACGCAGGGCCTGCCCGAGGGGACGCAAGTGACCATCTACCGAATCGTTCAGGAGGCCCTCACCAACGCTGTCCGGCACGCCGCCCCGACCCGCTGCCGGGTCACGGTCAAAGCGGACACGCACGAGATCCGCATCGACGTCGAGGATGAGGGACCACCGCCCGGACGCCCATCGGCCAACCATCAACTGCCGGGCGGACACGGCCTCCTGGGGATAAGAGAGCGGGCGATGATGTACGAAGGCAGCTTTGAGGCGGGGCCCCGGCAGGAGGGCGGCTTCGCCGTGTCGGTACGGCTGCCCGCCGAGCCGGCGCCGCGGGCTTCCTGCTGAAGGACACCTCACCGGCCGAGGTCCTCACCGCCATCGGCGTCGTCGCTGCGGGCGACGCACTGCTCGCTCCCTCGGTGACCCGACGCCTGATCGCGGAGTTCGCCCGCCGCCCGGAGCCGACGCGACCGCCGAGCCGGTCGCTGGATGCCATCACCAACCGCGAACTGGAGGTGCTCGGCCTGATAGCCCGTGGCCTGTCCAATACAGAGATCACAGAACACCTCCACCTGAGCCTGGCCACGGTCAAGACCCACATCGGCCGCCTCCACGCCAAACTGCAGGCACCCGACCACGCCCAGCTCGTGATCGTCGCCTACGAGACCGGGCTCGTGGGCGACCGTCGGCGCGGGGCGTGACCCTGACTCTGACAGCTTGATCATTCGGCGGCACTTGGCATCTTCGGTAGTACGGAGGCGGTGAGGGAGGGGGAGAAAGAGATTGGACGTCGACGCCGGGTGACTCCGCGCCCGTCGTCATGCGATCGAATACATCGAATACGGAACGCCGCGGTCCCGTCTGTCGCTTCCCGTACGCGCTCCAGCCGTGCCGCGCCGCGTACGGACAACGAAACCCGGCGTCTTCAGGAACAGTGAATGGTGCAGTGGCCCAGGTGGTGCAGCACGACGATTTCGTGCGCGTATCCGGTGCCCTCGAAGGGCGTGCCTCGTAGGCGGGGAACTCCACCGGGTGTATCACCAACGCATGACGACGCTGCTATCACATAGGCCTCATGGGCCCGCCAGGCGTGTGGCACTGGTCCTGCTATCCGTTGTGGCGATCATGGTGGTCGGCATCGTGACACCTGGATATGTGCGCGTTGCCAGTCCCCTCCTGGCCCTGCCACCGGCCTTGGCGGCCGCCATGCTGAGGCCCCGCCCCACCGCCCTCATCGGCGCGGCATCCCTCCTGGGGGAAGCAGTCATCGGCCTGTTCCACTACGACGTTGCTGCGGTGAACTGGTCCATCCAGGCCGTAACGGTTCTGCTCGTCAGCATCATCGCCGTGTATCTCTCCCACGTACGCGAAGCACAACTTCAGACACTGACCCAAGTTCGGAAGATCGCCGAGATCGCCCAGCGGCTGGTACTGCAACCGATTCCGCCGGAACTGGGCCCCTTGCACATTGCCACGCTGTACATGGCAGCCGAGCAGGAAATGGAGATCGGCGGTGACCTCTACGCCGCCACACGCACCACAAGCGGCACCCGACTGATCGTCGGGGACGTCCGCGGCAAGGGCCTCCCCGCCGTCGGCGACGCTGCCCAACTGCTCGGGGCCTTCCGCGGCATCGCCTACCAGGAGGCCGACCTGGTGCACCTCGCCAACAGCCTGGACACCAGCGTGACCTGGCACTTGTCCGGCACCTCCGACGACCCCCACGCCCAGGAGAGCTTCATCACCGCCGTCCTCGTCGACATCCCGGATGACATGCGCACCATCCGTCTGGTGCAGTGCGGCCATCCACCGCCACTCCTCTTGCGGGGCGGTCATGTCGATGTCCTCACCGCCGAGCAGCCCGCACCACCGCTCGGCCTGGGCCTCGGAGCGTACGAACACCACGTAGACGCCTTCACCCTTCTCCCGGGTGACCTCCTCCTTATGCACACTGACGGCGTGACCGAGGCGCGTGACTCCCGGGGCACGTTCTACCCGCTGGCTGAACGCCTTCCCCGATGGGCCGGCCAGGCACCCGAGACGCTCCTCGCGCATCTGCGATCCGATCTCCTGGCCCACACAGGAGGACGACTCGGCGACGACGCCGCGATGGTCGCGGTCGGAATTCCCTGACTCCGCTCCGGTGTTTCAGAGCCAGCGGTGACCGATTACCAGTACATCGGCTAATGGCCTGGTCCAGTACCGGACGAACCTGTCCGTGCCTCGATCTGCCGCAGGGAGCAGCAGGTACCCGGCCCGGCCTCTTCCCCCGCGGAGTTCCCACCCGCCCCGACCCGCGCCCCATGACAGCAGGACGGGGGCGAACCAGGAGGGCCCCGCCCCGTGCGTCCGCCCTATGCTGTCCCGCTGCGTTCCGGAACCGCTGTGGGCCCAGCCGTGCTGCGCATGCACTGTCGGGGGTGGCGGTCGCGGGGCAGGAAGACTGGCCTTCCGCGCTTCGGCGCGGGTGCAGGCGCTCTTCATTGGACGACGAACAGCTGAGACATCGCCGCTCAACTGTTTGTGCGCGGATACGGCGAGCTTTGTGGCCCGGCCTGCGAGTGCCTCGGGCTCCTCGATGATCCATTCCAAGGGGTCGCCGGATGCTCGTAAGCGGATTCCCTCCGGCAGATCGGCCTGCGAGAGTGTACCCATGAGTGACGTTGTTATCCGTCGGGCCGAGTGCGATGACGCTCCTGTGCTGGCAGCCATGCGCTGGCGGTTCAAGATGGAGGAGGGCGGCGACGAAGTCTCGCAGGACGAGGAGCAGTTCATCGCTGAGTGCGAGGGGTGGCTGCGTACCCGGATGGCCGGGCCGTGGCGTGTCTGGCTCGCGGAAGTGGGCGGCAGGCCGTGTGGCCACGTGTTCGTATATCTCGTGGAGAAGGTCCCGAGCCCGTCCCCGGGCTCCGATGAGCTCGGTTACGTGACGAACTTCTACGTCACCCCGGAACAGCGCAACCGCGGCCTGGGCCAGGCCCTCCTTGACGAGGCGACCAGCTATGCGCGAGCTCATCGCCTGGACACGCTGATCGTGTGGCCGTCCGAGCGGAGTGCCCCGCTGTACCGGCGCTGCGGCTTCGGCAGACCGGACGAACTCCTCGAGCAGCCCGTGGCGCCCAGCTGAGTGAAACCCCGTAGCGTCCTTTGGGCCGTGGCTCGGACGTTCTTCGCTCACACCCCAACGGGATGCCCCTCCCACGCAGCGGTCCTCAGGGCAGGAAACGGCCGTGCACTGTGGCGTACTCCTTGACGACGGCCACTCCGTTCCCCCGGGTCGCCTCCTACTGACCACACCATCGAGCTCCGGCCACCAGCCCTGTGGCGCACTCGCCAGTTGAATCATGCTCAGCTCGCCGACCATCTGGCCGAGGCCGACGTTGTGAGCAGTCACTATGGTGGATACGGACTGGGGACTGCGACGCCCCGCCGCACCTGTGTTTCCCGATGCCGGACTTGGTTGTGGCGGGCTGAAGTGGGCGGGGCAGGGCATTCGGCAGCCGGCTGCGGCGAAGTCTGCGGCGCGGTCCTGGCGGACGTCGGCGAAGCTGTACGCGAACGGCGAGTCTGCGGGGGCCGGGGACGACGACGGTGCCTTGCGCGACGAGCAGGAAGTGTGCGAGACCGGGAGATCCGGAGCCGTCTGAACTGGTGGAGTCATGCGAAGGTCTGTTCGGCGGCCCTGCGGGCGTAGGGGCGGCGGCGCGGGCACCCTCGCATAGGCTCGCCGTCTCATCCGACGCATTGTGACGAGGATCAGCCCATGCGCAGCAGCACCAGGATCCGTCTGATCGAGCCCGCAGACGCCGCCCCGATCGCCGCGCATCGGCTGCGGGACTTCGAGGCTTTCCGGCCGTGGGAACCGTCCCAGCCGGCGGAGTTCTTCACTCCGGAGGGGCAGGCGGAGCGGATCGACAGCCTGTTGGCCGGATTCCGGGGCGGCACGGTCTGGCCGGGCGTGGTGCTCGCCGACGACCAGGTGATCGGGCAGGTCACCGTCGGAGGCATCCTGCCGCAGCCGCATCTGCGTCGCGGTTCCGTCGGATACTGGATCGCCAGCGTCGCCCAGAACCAGGGGCACGCCGGGCACGCCGTCGGGCTTGCACTCCAGGTGATGAGGGACGAACTCGGGCTGCACCGCGCCGAGGCGTCCACCAATCTGGAGAATCTGCCGTCGCAGCGGGTGCTGCGCCGCAACGGGTTCAGCCCGTACGGCGTTGCGCACTCCTCGATCTTTCTCGACGGGAGCTGGCGGGACGGGCTGCTGTGGGAGCGGATCCTCGGCGACCAGCTGATCGTCTCGGATTGAGTTCGCTTGTAGGTCGTGACAGTTGGGGTTGTCGGCTGCGGAGTTGTGCAGATGGTGGATGGGAACGGGTAGCCCCAGTGCTGCCTTCGTGCCCGTCGAAGCGCCGGAAGTCGACCACGATCCCGTCAGCGCTGTTCTGACGGCCCGGCAGGGCATCGCCCGACTTCCAGGCGTTCCAGGCATTCGATGTGTTTCCGGGCTACTCCCTGGTGTCCTTCCCGGGCACGGAAGTGTTGGCCCGCGTGAGGTTGAGGGCACAGTTGATGTGTGGTTCAGAGCAATGCGGTGGCGAGGTCGCGCCACGTGTGTACCTCATCCACCAGATAAGGGTGCACACCCACAGACCGGTCGGCTCCCAGGCGGCTCATCCGAGGTCCGTGCGCACCGATGATTCGTGCGGACGGCGGAAGCGGAGGGCTGGCGGTATCCAGCGCGTCCAGGTACCGGCCAAGCGCAGTTCGAGGGCGGTGGTACCGGTCGACGAAGTCGGCGTGGCTGACGCCCAGTCCCACGAGGAGCCGGGCACGCTGTTGCTCGGGCAGCGCGTGGTAGGCAGCGGCAAGCCGGTCCGCAGGCTGTTCCCAGATGGACACGCAGCCGGTCGCGACGACAACTCGGCTTGTAGCGCTCAGGAGTTCAGCGGCAAGGACCAGGTCCCCGCTGGGATTACCGCCCGGACTCCCGCCGAGCCAGAGCGTCCCGTACCCCAGCTCCTCAAGTTCTCCCGCGGCTTCCTGGGCTTCGCGCCGATCCCCGTGCGTGAAGGCCAGGCTCCATATGCCGAATGCCCCGAGTTCCATGAACAGTCCCCATCCTCAGACACGGTCCCACCCTTTCTATCGCCATGGCCGCGAGCCTCCCCGCAAGATTCCCCTTGCTGTCCAGAACTCGTGCCGGCAGCCTCGGCGCCCCGATCGTCCTCACGGTAGGTGCGCCAGAAACGGGCTGATGACCAGCACAGTCCCCAGGTAGCCGACGTCACCGGTCACCACACCGTCGCCGATCGCCGGATCCTGGCCGGCAGTCGCCCGAGGAGGTCGACTCGGTCGCTGTCAACAGGTAGACCCGCGAGGCAGGCATTCAATCCCTCGACGTGCTCCGATCTCATTCGGCCCGCGCCTACCTTGTCGACAACGGACCCGATCGAGTGGAAGCCCCCGTACTGGCTGGACGTGAGCCGTTCGTCGCCCAGGACTGCCTGAGTCAAGTCGTCAGATATTCAACGGTCCCGGCAGATCCCTCGGACCTTTCCGTAGAAGTGTCCGATGCCTCTGCGCCCTCGCCGCCCCTCGTCACGAGAGCGATCCGCGCGGTGTGTACACGGGTCGTCCGCTGCGCGCCAGGTCTGTACCGAGCGTTCCTCGGCCGCCTTCATTCGGTCGGCGAGTTGCCGGTACTGGAACCTCGTTCCGCCGGGCAGCTCGATGCTCTCGAAGAGATTGTCCCGCCACGGCACGATGGTCATTGCGAGGTGCACCGCAGGGACTCCATCGATCTTGAGGGCTGATCTCACCATGTGCACGGTCGCGGCCGCGATCGCCGCACAGGTGATGACTGCCGCGATCACATCTCGTCTTGAGGAGTACCCGGGTTCCCGGCCTGCCTGGTCGCCGTCCTTGACGAGGATCGAAGACGCCACGGCTTGGTTTCTCGTACGACCAACGGGCTAGCCGCAGGTGCCGGAACCTGCTGAGGCAGGAACAGTGGAGAGAGTAGGACTCAGGAAGCCGCGCATCATGGTTCACCCGCCTGTCGGGCGTGCGCTGCCCCGGCCAGCCGAAAGGTGCATCCCCATGTCCGCGGATCGCGCAACCCTCGACCCACCCCCTCTCACTGCCCTGGTCACCGGGGCCACGTCCGGCATCGGTCGGGCGGTGGCCAAGCGGCTGGCCGCCGATGGAATGTCCGTCGTCGTGTCCGGCCGCAACGCTCAGCGTGGGGCCGAGACCGTCGACGAGATCACCACAGCCGGCGGCCACGCCCGATTCGTTGCGGCAGACCTGGAGGACCAGGCCGGCATCGACCGGCTCGTCGCGGAGGCCGGCGAGATCGACGTCCTGGTCAACAACGCCGGCCATGCCGTCTGGTCGCCGACCGAGGAGATGACGGTCTCCGACTACGACGCGATGTTCGCCGGCAATGTCCGCGCGGCGTTCTTTCTCGTCGCCGCGTTCGTCCCGGAGATGGTGGCGAAGGGGGCGGGGAGCGTGATCAACATCGGCAGTGTGGCAGGCAGTCTCGGCTTGGCCAACGCTGCCGCGTACGGCGCGACCAAGGCCGCGCTGGCATCACTGACGCAGAGCTGGACGGCTGAGTACAGCGGCCGTGGCGTCCGCTTCAACACCGTTGCCCCCGGGCCCGTCTACACCCGGGGCGCGGCCCGCGAGCTGTTCGACGCAATCGCCGAAACCACAGCGATGAAGCGCGCGGCCGAGCCTGCCGAGGTAGCGGAGGTCGTTGCTTTCCTCGCCTCGCCGAAGGCCGGCTATGTCACCGGCGCGACCGTCGCGGTCGATGGCGGCCGCACCGCCATCTGAACCCCAGACCAAGCGGGTCTCCAACGGACACACCACCTGCTGCGGTTCCTCACCAGCAGGCCGCGTGGCGAATCGTTGACCAGGTGCGTGTAGTCCGCGTTTCCGGGAGCTGGACGACGCTGAGTCGAGTGCTGTCCGCTCCTCTGCCGACGGCCTATGGCCGATGGCCGGGCAGGTCTCGGCGGCGCCGCAGGCCGGCGGGGATGTACTTGTCACAGTCCTGGCGAGCATGGCGGCCCCCTTTGTCGGTCGCTGTGGTGTGGGAGGGGACGTCGACTACCTCAGTCCGGCTTGTCAGACGATGACGGGGACCGCCTTGGCGCGATTGGTGGCCCAGTTGGTGACGACGGGCTTGTCGACGTTGGCGGTGTGGGGGAGCTTGAGCTCGCCGCGGGGTTGGGGTCGTCTTCGTCGCACTGTCCGACGGGGGAGACGACGCCTCCGGAACCGGAGCCGAAGGACACGCTGGGGGTGTTGATCTCCATGGCGCTGGTGATGTCGGGCTTGGCCTGGGCGGTGAGGAGGTTCGCGGCTGCGGCGGCCCGAACGAGACGGGCGGAACGGGAGGCGGGACGCGAGCGCAGTGTGATCTTCAGCGGCTGGCGGTTTCGGTGCTTCTGCTGACATCCCGGCATGCGTACGGTGTGCGTCCTGGACTGCGGTCGTCGGCCTCTGCTCGTGCTCGGCCCGCACGGCACAACCGAGGTGGAGACCGATCCCGGCCTGCCGTGCGGTAGGGGAGACCTGCTGTCCCGGGCCCCAGCCGTCACCCCTCGGACGCTTGGTCCCGGGCACTTGCTGGTGGCCCGTTCCGGAGGTGTCACCGAAGCACGGAACCGGGATTGCACCCTCTACCCCCGCCCGAACGGTTGAATAGTGGCTTCAGAAGCTGCCCACCATCCTCCGCCCAACCCGTCGCCTTTGCTCGAACACGACCCCGGCTCGCTGGGTACCCGACCTGGACGACGACGTAGCCCTTGTCACCCTGCAGACCGAGAACGAGCTGCTGAGAGATCTCCTGCCGAATCCAGGCCACCTCCGTTCGGTATGGGTGAATTCCCGCGATCAACGCAGCACCTGATCATTGGTGTGTCGTGGCGTAAATGTCACCGGCGACCGGCGTCATTGTCGGATGTGACCCGGGGTGGGGACGCTCACACCCCTCCCACACTGAACAGGGCATCGCGTGCGGCGGAAATGTCGGGGTCGGTCCAGCCTCGGATGCTGATCCGTGTCTCCTCGCCGGGGAGCAGTGTGACCAGGCCGCGGTCCGCTATGGCGTCGGGCCCCAGCCGGTCTGCCTGGAGCAGGAGGTCGCGTACCAGAGTGCGGGCCGTGATGACGATGTCAACGATGTCGGTTCCGGCGACGGCGTCGAGACGTACGTCGTACTCCGGCACCGGGTAGTCGAACTCTTTGTCGGCCACGGGGAAGTGCACCGCCCGGAGCCCATCGGCGTCGGCCACGAGGAATTCGCTGGAGGAACCTTCCTCGGGCAGCAGCGGGCCGGGCACCGCGCGCCTCGTGACTGTCCGCGGGCCCGCAGCCAGTTCCAAGGACGCCTCGTGCAGCACGGTTCCCTCCGCGTTCAGTCGACGCAGGACGATCGTGGTGCGCCAGTCGGAGCCGGACTGGTTGTCGAGGGCGAGCACGGGACCGTTGCCGGTGGGGACGAGGGTGAGCAGTCGGTCCGCGTAGACCCGCCGCAGCTCGTGGTGGAGCGGCTTGAGCCGGCCGTCGCCGTCGACGGCCGCCCACGAACTGACCGGCCAGCAGTCGTTGAGCTGCCAGACCACGGTGCCGGCACAGACCGGCCAACTCGCCCGCCAATGCTCGACGCCCGCGGCGACGGCGCGCGCCTGGACGACCTGGGCCAGGTAGTGCCACCGGTCGAAGTCGCCCTCGGGCAGACCGAAATGACGCTCGATGCCCCGATTGAGTTTGACGTTGCCGTCCGCGGCCTTCTGGTGATGCAGCATACCGGGGGAGTCCGGGGCGAGCAGCTCGCCGGGCAGGGCGCGGCGGAGCGTCGCGAGGGCGGGGGGAGCCTGCCAGCCGAACTCCGCGCAGAAGCGAGGTACGTCCGCCCGGTACTCGGCGTAGTCCTGACGGTTCCACACCTCCCAGGAGTGGTGGGTACCATGCCGGGGATCGTTGGGATGGTGGTCCCACGACCCGGACCAGGGGCTGCCCGCCGTGTACGGGCGGGTCGGGTCCAGCTCGGCGACGATCCTGGGCAGCAGCCCGAGGTAGTAGCCCTCGCCCCAGGAATTGCCGGCCAGCGGCTGCTCCCAGTCCCAGTCCCGGAACCCCCAGAGGTTCTCGTTGTTGCCGTTCCACAGCACCAGACTGGCGTGCGGCATCAGGCGGACAACGTTGTCCCGCGCCTCTGCCTCGACCTCTCCGCGCAGCGGCTGTTCCTCCGGATAGGCGGCGCAGGCGAAGAGGAAGTCCTGCCAGACCATGAGACCCAGTTCGTCGCACACGTCGTAGAACGCGTCGTCCTCGTAGAGGCCACCGCCCCATACGCGGATCAGGTCGATGTTGGCCTCGACGGCCTGGGCCAGCCGCGTCCGGTAGCGCTCTGGCGTGACCCGGGACGGCAGGACGTCGTCGGGGATCCAGTTGGCCCCCCGCACGAAGATCCGTACGCCGTTGACGACGAAGGTGAAGCCGGTGCCGTGGGCATCCGCGGAGCGGTCGATCTCGACCGTGCGGAAGCCGATGCGGTGCGTCCGGGCGTCGAGCCGGTCGCCTCGCTCGTCGAGCAGCGTCATGTCGAGTTCGTACAGCTGCTGTTGGCCGTATCCCCGGGGCCACCACAGGGCGGGTTCCGCCACATCCAGGCGCAGCACCGCGTCGTCGCCCTCGAAGGTGATCTCCGACTCCGCACCGGCGACGGCGGCGCGGAGGGTCAGTCGACGGCCGGCGCCGTTCGCGGTGCGCTCGGTGCGCACCCGCAGTTCGACGCGGCCGGTGGAGCCGTCGACCGAGACGAGGGGACGGACCTCTGCGAGACGGGCGGTGGACCAGTGTTCGAGGCGTACCGGTCGCCACATGCCGGCGGTCACGACGGTCGGGCCCCAGTCCCAACCGAAGCTGCAGGCCATCTTGCGGATGTACTGGAAGGGCTCCGGGTAGGCGTTCGGGCGTTCCGCGGTCAGGGCGCGGACGCGGTCCGCCTCGTCGTAGGCCGACGCGAACCGCACTTCGAGCGGTCCGGTGCGACCCGTGACGTCGAAGCGGTGGACGCGGTGCATATTGCGCGTGGTGCCGAGGCTCCGGTCGGCGAGGAAGACCTCGGCGGCGGTGTCGAGTCCCTCGAAGACCAGATCGGTGTGTTCGTGCTCGCTGTCGTGGTGCAACTCGGTCACGTATGACCAGGTCTGTTGTCCCACCCAGGCGATCTCGGTCTCGTTGTGACCGATGAAGGGATCGGGGATGGCCTGTGCGGCGAGCAGATCGCTGTGGACGCAGCCGGGGACGCGGGCGGGCAACAGCGCGTCCTCGTGGCGCAGACTCCAGCCCTCGTGCAGCTGGGTGACGTCCTTCATGGTGTGCGGCTCCAATCGACTGGCGGCTGAGGGGTGCGTGTAACGGGGTGGCACATCGACGCTGCGATCACCGTACTGTCCGTGAACCGGTGAAGGGGCGAATGGTTCACGGACAGGGGGCAACACAAAACTCCGGTCCCTGACGTGTGCATTTTTTTGCGGCTTCTACGGCTCGTGGTGGGCGGCCTATCGGTGGTCCTCGAGCCAGGCCGCCCGCCGGGCGGCCTGAGCCATGAGCCGGACGAACGGTCCTAGAGAATGCCGGGGCCCTGGTCGGCACCCATGTTCGGCGGGTTGCCGACCAGGTTTCCGTACAAGTCCCGGCCGGGGGAGCCCGGGACGGGGATGCCCGTGCGCAGGGCGGGGGAGCCGGAGCGCAGCCGCAGGCCCCGGGGCAGGGCGCCGGTGGGGTCGGAGAGCAGTGGGTCGGCGGTGGTGCCGCCGGGGTTCCCGGGCGCGCCGGCCGTGTTCACGAGGCCGTTGTGGGAAAGGGTGACGCCACCGCTCTGCAGGTGGAAGGAGGCGGTGCCGGAGCCCTCCTTGACCACGATGTTGTTCTCGAACGCGATCCTGTGCCGCTCGGTCGTGTTCTCGTTGACGACGGTCTGGCTGACGCCCGCGCCGACATAGATCGTGTTGTTGTGGAAACGGACGCCTCCGAAGGAGCCGCGGCAGGTCTCGATACCGCGGAAGTGGTCGTTGCGGCTGACGTTGTAGCGGATCACGGCGTCACCGAGGGTGCCGGTGGCGGTGCAGACGAGGAAGAAGCCGCCCGCGTTGTCGTGGCTGACGTTGTACTGGAAGACGGTGCCGAAGGTGCCCTCGTCGACGTCGTACGCCATGCCGTCGCGGGTGGTCTCGCCGCCGGACACCTCGTTGTACTGGAAGACCGTGCGGTCGGCGTTCCAGGGCCACATGCCGGCGTTGTAGCCGGCGGAGCGCCGCTGGAAGCCGTCGAGACGGTTGTGCTCGACCAGCGTTCCGTCGGTGGCGGTGATGACGATGCCGTCACCGCCGAGGTCCTTCAGTGTGTTGCCGCGCACCACGACGCGGGTGGAGGGCAGGAAGGCGGGGCCGTTCGGGTCGTAGTCGCCGTGCACCGGGCGGTTGTTCCAGGTGGACGCGAAGTAGATGCCCTCCCGGTCGACGGTGCGGACGGTATTGCCGGAGACGACCACGTCGTCGAACCTGGTCGGTACGGCGGAGCCGGTCACCGAGAACAGGATGCCGGCGGAGCCCTCCGTGCCCTTGGTGTCGTCGCCGAGGATGTCGTGGATGTCCAGCCCGGTGAGCCGGTAGTGGGTGCCGGTGCCGTAGTCCTGGAGCTGGACGCGGACCCCCCGCTTGTTGCGGCCTGGGTTCCCGGAGTTGGTGATCTCCAGGTTGCTCGCCTCGACCCACCGGGTGTTGCGCAGTAGTAGGGTCTCGGGGTTGCCGCCGCCGTCGACGACGGGTTTCGCGCCCTGTCCGTACGCGCCGATCACCATGGGCCTGCCCGGCCGCCCCGTGCCCTGAGGGGCGAGGGTCCCCGTGCAGCGGCTGCCGCGTCGGAGCAGGACCGAGCTGCCGGTCCTCAGGCTGAGGCGGTTGATCTGGTCCAGGGTCTTCCAGGGGCGTTTGCGGGAGCCGTTCTCCGTTCCGGTCGAGGGCCCGCAGTCGACGTACTGCACCTGCCGGGAGCTGTCCCTGGATGCGTTCGCCGCGGAGGCGGCCGGTGCTGTGAACGCCGCCAGGGCGACGGCGACGAGTGCCGCGCCCGCTGTGCGTACGGCCTGGGAACGCCATGGCATGGGTAGGGTCATCGGTCTCCGCTTTCGGTGGGTTGCTTCCCGACGTGCTCGGAAGGGGCCGGTCAGGCGTGGGCTTCGGCGCGTGTGGTCGGGGCGCCGCCGCAGGGCGGCGAGCAGCCGCAGGGGGTACGGCGGCCGCGGGTCGTCGGCCGGGAGGCAGGGACGGAACCGCAATCGGCGCCGGAGCCGGACTTCGGTGTCAGCCCTCGAACGCCGACACCGGCGCCGCCTCCCGGCGGCCTCGGACATGCTGCGGTGACAGGTCGGCCCGTGTCACCGGATGCTGAGCTCGACCCGCAGCGGCCGGTGGTCGGAGACCGTCACGTCCAGGACCTTGGCCCGCCGGGCCTGGACGCCCTGCGAGGCGAACACGTAGTCGATCCGCTCATGCGGATTCACCGAGTCGTACGTGAACCCGTTTCCCTTCCCGGCCACCGGCCAGGTGTCGGTCAGCCGCTTGGTCATCGCGGCGATCTCCTCGCTGTCCGGCGCCGTGTTGAGATCGCCCACCAGCACCGTGGGAAGACGGGAGCCATTCACGATCGCATTGACCGCCGCCACCTGCGTCAGCCGATCGGCCTGCGAGGTGTCCTCCAGGTGGGTGTTCAGGAAGCGCAACTTCTCTCCCCGCACCAGGAGGTCGGCTTCCAGCAGGCCCCTCTGCTCGCCCGTCCCCGAACGGGGCAGGAGTGTGTTGCGGGAGTTCACGATCGGGAAGCGTGACAGGATCGCCGTCCCGTACCGGCGTCGGGGATCGCCCGGCCTCTCCGGGTCCAGGTCGAGATTCGCGCCGTACGCCAGGTGCAGGCCCAGTCGCTTCGCGAGCCAACTCGCCTGATCGACGAAGTCGCTGCGCGAGGCGAAGTGCCGGTCCACCTCCTGCAGGCCGACCACATCGGCCCCCGACTGCCGCACCGTTTCCGCGACCCGCTCCAGATGCAGAACGTCGTCCGGATCCGCGCCGTGGTGAATGTTGAACGTCATCACCGTCACATTGCGTCCGGGCGACGACACCCGGGATGCCGACGCCGACGCTGTACCGGTAGCGGCCGAAGCCGTCACCGCGGTCAGCGCCGCCACCATGATCAGCGCGCATCTGTCCCATGCACGAGACACACCACACCTCCGAATCGCACAGAAAGTGAACGCCAACCCGCAGCGCTCCGAAGGTGGTTGAACATAACCGCACTCAGTCAAACACTCAACTGGTGAATCCTGTAGAGATGTTCCGTTCCGGATTCGATGTCGCGATGGTCGGATATGGGGATCGTGGATCTTGGTCGTGCGGATCTCTTGACGTCGCGGCGTCGCGCCCCGAACATATCCAACGTCCTTTAACTAAAAGGTCTTTACTTATCCGGAGGCGAACTCTGTGGCCGATCCGTTCCTGCCGCCGACCGACCCCCGCCGCCGCGCCGAGCGCGGCCTGGCGCGGGTCTCCGCACGTCGGCAGCCGCCCGAGCGGACCAAGGCGAGCACGCTGGACAGCAGGATCCACAACCGCGCACTGGTCCTGGCGACGCTGTACCACCGGGGCGCGATGAGCAGGTCGGAGATCGCGCGGACCCTGGGTCTCACCGCACCCACGGTGTCGGCGCTCGTCGCTGACCTCGAGAGCGACGGACTCGTCGTCGACACCGGTCCCCGCAAGGGCAACCGGCTGGGCAAGCCGGCGAATGTGATGCGGATCGACGACGACGCCGCCCACATCCTCGCCCTGGACCTGTCCGGCAGCGAACATTTCAGCGGCGCGGTCCTCAACCTCCGCGGCGATGTGGTCCGGCGCGCCCGCGTGCGGTACGGGAACGCCGCCGGTGAACGTGCCGCCGAACTGGTGTTCCAGCTCGTCGGTGAGCTGATGGACCTGGCGCCCCGGCGCGTCCTCGGCATCGGAGTCGGTTCGCCCGGCATCGTCGGTGACGCCGGAGTCATCCATCACGCCGCCCACCTGGGCTGGAGCGAACTGCCCCTCGCCACACAGCTCTCCGAACGTTTCGGTGTGCCGGCCCATGTCGGCAACGACGTGAACATCGCCGCGCTCGCCGTGCTGCGCTTCCGGAACGCCAGGACGCAGAACCTCATGGTCATCACGATCGAGCACGGCGTGGGCGCGGGCCTGATCGTGGGTGGCGAACTCGTCGAGGGCGAACAGTTCGCCGCGGGCGAGATCGGACACGTGACCGTCGACGAGGACGGCGATCCATGCGTCTGCGGGCACCGAGGATGCCTGGAACCACTGATCGACGCGACAGAACTTCGCAGGCGTATGGCTGGCCGCGACCCGTCCGGGCGCGACGGCGTACTCGCCGACGCGGGCCGGGCCCTGGGCACCGTCCTCGCACCGATCAGCAGTGTCCTCAACCTCAACGAGATCGCCCTGCTGGGCCCGCCGGACCTCGTCGAGGGCCCCTTCCTCGACTCCGCGGCCGCGGTGATACGGGCCCGTACCTACGCACCCATCAGCGCCTCACTGACCATGCGGTCGCTCGCCGGCGACCCGGACCTCATCCTGCTCGGCGGAGCCGGCATCGTCCTCTCCGGCGAACTGGGCGTGTGGTGAGGACACGAGCCGCCGGCTCCGGACACGAGCGCTCCGCCTCAGGCATGAGTCCCCGCCCGGTGCATGAGCCCACCGCCCGGGACATGAGCCCCTCGCCCACCGGCTCTTCCCCACTCCCTTCCCAGCCCCTTTTCACCCCAGGAGCTCCCATGACACATAAAGGCCTGCGGCACAGCGCATTCGTGGCCGTCGCCCTGACCGCCGCCCTCGGCGCGAGCGCCTGCTCGGGGTCGGCGGGCAGAGGCGCGGGCAGCGACACGAAGCCCCGGGCGGTCCCTGCCGTCAAGGGCGAGGGCAAGACCCTGACCGTGTGGGTGATGGACGGCGACTACTCCGATGCCACGCTCAAGGCGATGAAGGACCAACTTACCCGGCAGACCGGCGCAGAGGCGAAGGTGGAGGTCCAGAACTGGGACGGCATCACCACCAAGATCACCACGGCGCTCGCGACCTCGACCCCGCCCGACGTCATCGACATAGGCAACACGCAGGTGGCGAGCTTCGCCGCCAGCGGAGGACTGATGGACCTCACCCCGTACACCAAGGATTTCAGACAGGGGCAGTCCTGGCTGGCCGGTCTCGAAGAGCCCGCGACGGTGGACGGGCGACTGTACGCCGTGCCCTCGTTCGCGGGCGCCCGCGCGGTGATCTACAACAAGAAGATCTGGGCCGCGGCGGGCGTGAAACACGCCCCCGCCACCCTCGACGAACTGACCAGCGCCCTGCGCAGGATCCGTGCCGCCAACCCCGCCCCCGACTTCTCGCCCTTCTACCTGCCGGGCCGCTACTGGCACACCGGTGTCCAATTCGTGTGGGACGCGGGCGGCGACATCGCGGCGAAGCAGGGCTCCACCTGGAAGGGCGCGCTCGGAACCGAAGCGGCACAGCGCGGCCTGAACGCGTACCGGCAGTTCCAGAACGAGTTCTCCGCACCGTCCACCCGCACCATCGACACCCTCAACCCCGACCAGACCCGGGTCTTCGCGGACGGCAAGGCGGCCGCGATCAGTGCGACCAACGCCACGATCGCCCTCATCAAGAAGGCAAACCCCTCCTTCAAGGACTCCGACATGGGGACCTTCCCATTCCCGGGCAGGTCCGGCACGTCCCAGCCCGTGATGCTCGGCGGCTCCGACTGGGCCGTCGCCGCCAAGAGCGCCCACGCGGACCTCGCCCTGCAGTGGGTGAAGATCGCGACCGCGCCGACCGTGCAGAAGCAGTGGGTGGCGGGCCACGACGGCTGGATCCCGAACAGCACGGGCGCGGTCGAGGCCGCCCGCGACGAGGCCGATCCCCTCTTCCGGGGATTCTTCGACGCGGCCCTGCGGTCCAAGGCCACGCCGGCCGCCGCCGACTGGGCGGAACTGGAAGGCAACAAGGACATCGACAAGGTGTTCTCCTCCATCGCCTCCGGGACCAGAAACGCGAAGCAGGCGGCCGACACCTTCGACGAGACGGTGGGCAAGGTACTCAATGCCCGGCACTGACCAGACCGTCCGCGGCAACCCCAGGGCGGCGATCCCACCCCCCGTACCCGGGCACACGGCGGACGCCCTGCCGCCGCGCCCCGGCGCCGCCGCGACCCGCTCCGTGTCCGCACACCACCGGGGACCGTGGGTGGCCTGGGGGTTGCTGACCCCCGCCGGGCTGGTGATGCTGGCCGTCACCGTCGCACCGATCGCCTTCCTCGTCTACGCGTCGTTCACCGACTACGACCAGCGCTCCCTGTTCACCGGTGCGTTCGACGTCGTCGGCACCCGCCAGTACACCGACCTTCTGTCGCAGGCGGAGTTCTGGGATGCCCTGACCAGGACCGTCGTGTTCACCGCCGCGATGGTGGCGGGCAGCATCGCCGTGGGCATGGGTGTCGCCCAACTCCTCACCCGGCTCGGGTCGGCGATGCGCATGACTGTCACCGTCGTCCTCATCCTCGCCTGGGCCATGCCGACGGTCGCCTCCTCCCTCGTATGGAAGTGGCTCTTCCAGCCCGGATACGGCGTCGTCAACTGGATGCTCACCCAGACCGGCCTGTTCGGCGACATGACCAACACCGACTGGTCCAACAGCGCACCCCTGGCCTACCTGTCCATCTGGCTGCTCATCGTCTGGCAGGCCGTACCGTTCATCGCACTCACCCTCTACGCGGCACTGAGCCAGATGCCGGCCGAAGTGCAGGAGGCAGCCCGGCTCGACGGAGCCGGCGAGTGGCGCGTGTGGTGGTCGATCACGCTCCCCTTCCTCCGGCCGACGCTCACACTCGTCACCCTGATGTCGGTGATCTGGGACTTCAACGTCTTCAACCAGATCTGGCTCGTCTCGGCCGGAGGACCCGACTCCGCGACGACCACACTGGGAGTCTTCGCCTACCGGACCGCCTTCGTGGCATTCCGGGTCGGCCAGGGCGCGGCCCTCTCCGTCATCACGACCGTGATGCTGCTCGCCGTCACCGCCCTGTACATCCGACGCCTGCTGCGCTCCGGGGAGGACCTGTGACCATGCTCCGCACACGCGGCGCCCGCTCCACCGCGACCCGGGGCCGGCTGCTCAGCAACAGCCTGGCGGTCGTGTTCTGCCTCGTCTGGCTCTTCCCGGTCTACTGGATGGTCAACACCGCGCTCAAGCCCCGCTCCGAGGCGATGACGGCGACACCGCACTTCTGGCCCGCCTCGCCCACCCTGCACAACTTCGACGTCGCGCTCAACCACACGGGGTTCTGGACGAACCTGGGCAACAGCCTGCTCGTGGTCGGCGCCACCGTGATCGTCGCCGTCGTGCTCGGCATGTTCGCAGCGGCCGCGGTCTCACGGTTCCGGTTCCGCGGCCGGCGCACCGTCATGGTCGCGATCCTCGTCGCACAGATGCTGCCCGGCACAGCCCTGCTCATCCCCACCTTCCTGGTCTTCAACGAGGCCGGGCTGCTGGGCACGTACACGGGCCTGGTACTCGCCTACCTCGCGTTGGCACTGCCGTTCTCGATCTGGGTGATGCGCGGGTTCTTCGCCGCCATTCCCGTCGAGATCGAGGAAGCCGCCCGCATCGACGGCGCCTCGACCTGGCAGATGCTCTGGAAGATCCTCTTCCCGCTGGTGCTGCCCGGCGTGGTCGCGTCGAGCATCTTCGCCTTCATCGCCGCCTGGAACGACTACCTGATCGCCTACACCTTCATGAAGGACCGCGGCCAGTACACCCTGCCGGTATGGCTGGCCTCCTTCACCAACCCCGCCAGTGGAACCGACTACAGCGCGCAGATGGCCGGTTCGGTCATCTTCTCCCTCCCGGTGGTCGTGTTCTTCCTCCTCATCCAGCGCAAGTTGGTCTCCGGCATGTCGGCCGGAGCAGTGAAAGGATGACCCTTCCGATGCTCCTTCCCCGCCCCACATCGGTGCGCACCGACGACGGCGTGTTCCTGCTCGACGCGTCGACCGCGATCACCGCCGCCCCCGAGCTGCGCCCCACGGCCCGCTGGCTGCAGTCGGTCCTGCGGCCCTCCACCGGCCTGGACCTGCCGCTCCTTCCCGAGGCACGACACACGATCGACCTGAGGCCGGGGAGCGACCTCGGCCCGGAGGCGTACCGGCTCCGGACCACCGCCGACGGCGTCGTCATCGAGGCCGGCGGCCCCGCCGGCGCCTTCTACGGATGCCAGAGCCTGCTGCAACTTCTGCCCACCGAGGTCTACCGCCGCTCCGAGGCGGGCGGGGTGCGGTGGTCGGCGCCCGCCGTGTGCGTCGAGGACGCGCCGCGGTTCGCCTGGCGCGGCACGATGCTGGACGTGGCACGGCACTTCATGCCCAAGCACGACGTGCTGCGCTTCCTCGACCTGATGGCCATGCACCGTCTCAACACACTGCATCTGCACCTCACCGACGACCAGGGCTGGCGGGTGGAGATCCTGCGCCGCCCGAGGCTCACCGAGGTCGGCGCGTGGCGACGCGAATCCCCGCTCGGCGCGTTCCCCGACGCACCGGGGGACGGGCGGCCGCACGGCGGCTTCTACACCCAGGACGACATCCGCGAGATCGTCGCCTACGCGGCACAGCGGCACATCACCGTCGTCCCCGAGATCGACGTACCCGGGCACTCCCAGGCCGCGATCGCCGCCTATCCCGAACTGGGCGTCGGCGGCGGGCAGCCGGAGGTGTGGACGCGGTGGGGGGTCAACTCCCGCGTTCTCAACATGGAGGAGTCGACCGTCGACTTCTACCGCGACGTCCTCGACGAGATCATGGACCTCTTCCCCGGCCCGGTCGTCGCGGTGGGCGGCGACGAGTGCCCCACGACCGAGTGGAGCCAGGACGCGCGCACCCAGGAGCTGATGCGCGAACGCGGGCTGCGCCACGAGAACGAGCTGCGCTCCTGGTTCGTGCGGCAGCTCGGCTCGCACGTCACCTCGCGCGGACGGCGGCTGCTGGGCTGGGACGACCTGCTGGAGGACGAGGTGCCGGAGGGGACCGTCGTCGCCTCGTGGCGCGGCATGACCGGCGCCGTCACCGCGGCGCGCAGGGGTCTTCAGGTGATCGCGTGCCCGGACGACCAGGTGTACCTCGACTACCGGCAGTCCGACCGGTCCGACGAGCCGATCCCCGTGGCCGTGCCCATCACGGTGGAGACGGCGTACGGATTCGAGCCGGTGCCGCCCGACCTGACGGACGAGCAGCGCGCACACGTCCTGGGAGGTCAGGCCAACATCTGGACCGAGCACATGGACTCACCGCGGACCGTCGACTACTTCGCATTCCCCCGCCTGTGCGCCGTCGCCGAGGCGCTGTGGAGCACCGGCGAGCGCCGGTACGAGGAGTTCCGCGTCCGGCTGGACCACCATCTGGCCCGTCTGGACGCCGTCGGTGTCGAGTACCGGCGCGAGTCCGGCCCCCTGCCGTGGCAGACCCGACCGGGCATCGAGGGCCGGCCGACGACCCCCGCCGAGCGGGAGTCCTTCATCGATGTGCTCGTGGCCGGCATCACGTCGTAGGAGGCACGCTCGCGTCGTCGCCGAATCGCGGCGGTGAGGGAACGAGTCCGGGAGGCGGCCGTGTGGGGCCGGGGCCGGTCACGCGGACTCGTTCCCGAACCCGGGGAACGGGACGGCGAACGAGGTCGCGCCCTCGGCAGGACGAGGGCGGCCGGTTCGGGCCATTGCCGGTCAGGCACGCGGTGACAGGCCGTCGTCCACGGGGACATCCTGGGCCTCCAGCGTGACGCCGGAGTTCCTGGCCTGCTCAAGGATCAGCGCGGCGAAATCCTCCTCGACGTGCCCTGCGCCGATGGCACTCGCGACGAGCTGAGCGGTGGTGGCGGCGAGCGGCATCGGGACCTCCAGTTCGCGGGCCGCGGACAGCCCCAGGTCGAAGTCCTTGCGCAGCAGCGGCATGGTGAACGTAGGCTGGAAGTCGAGGTTCACCAGCGCGGGCGACTTGTAGCGGGTGTAGACCGAACCCATCACGGAGTCGTTGAGGAATTCCAGGAAGGCGGCACGGCTGACACCGCCCTTCTCCGCGAGAACGGTGATCTCGGCGAGCGACTGGGTGACGACACCGAGGAAGACATTGTGCGCGATCTTGACGAGACGGGCGACTTCGTCCTCGCCGACATAGGTCACCCCGCGCCCCAGCAGCGCCAGCAACGGCTCGACCCGGTCGAACACCTCGCGCGAGCCGGAGGCCGCGACGGTCAACTTGCCTGCGGCGACCACTTTCGGGTTTCCGCTCACCGGGGCCGCCAGGAAGCCGGTCCCACGCTTCGCCGCGGCCTTCCGGACCAGCGCGGACGTCTGCGTGGACACCGTGGAACTGTCGACCAGTACACCCGGCGCAGCGTTCGGCGAGGTCAGTACGCCGCCAGGGCCCGTGGTGACCGTTTCCAGGTCGGACGAGGCGGAGACCATGGTGAAGACGACATCCCGGTCGGCCAGATCGGCCGGCCGGTCGACGATCGCGGCTCCCCGCTCAGCCAGCGGTTCGGCCTTGGCACGGGTCCTGTTGAAGACAGCTACGTCGTGCCCCGCGTCCAGCAGCCGAGCGGCGAGCCGGAAACCCATGCGGCCGGTCCCGATCCAGCCGACGCGCGGGCGTTCCTGGGCTGTATGCATCACTTGTGTACCTCGATCCTGGAAGACGGCTCGACCTGTGCGGCCCTGCAGCTCACCGACTGGACCGCGGCATACGACCTACAAGGGGCCGACACGCGACGGCCCCTGCACCAGCTTGCACGACCATCCCACTCCGCCTGGGGCGGTGTGGCCGCAAACCTGCTGGACCACACCCGTATGCGAGCACTTCGGAAGGCTGTCCCACACGTTTGCGATCTTGTTGTGCACCCAGCACCTCTGATGGCGAGTTGCGGGGGAACACCTCGTTGATCGCGTTCCCCGGGTAGCCGGGTGCTCACCGAGTACAGGCTCTCGGACCCGCGGCTCCGACCAGCCTGCCAACGTCCGCCGCTGAATGGCACACGCGGCAGACGAAGTCAGCCTGTGCCACCGGCATCGCGCAAGGGCGCCTGGTCCGGGCGGGCGCGAAGCCCGTCGAGAATGATCGCCAGATATCGGCGCCACATCTCACCGGGGCGTTCGGTGGACAGATCCATGACGGCGTCGATCATCGCGGCGATGGGAACGACGTCGGCCCCCGTGACGCCGTCGCGCAACACTCCCTGGGCGTGTGCCCGAGCCACCAACCGCTCGCAACGCGAGGCGATCTCCCCCCGAGCGCGGGCCAGTCCAGTGCCCTCAAGGGTCCCGTGGCGCATCAACTCGCGCAGCCCGCGGTTGTACGTGGCCCGCTCCAGCGACTTCTCCAGGAAGCCGGCCAGAGCGGCGAACGCGTCGCCCTCGGCCAGTGCCTCCTGTGCCATCGCCGCGATCTCGTCGAGTTCTTCGGCGAAGACGGCCTCTGCGAGCGCCTGTTTGTCGGGGTAC
This sequence comes from Streptomyces sp. DvalAA-43, assembly GCF_900091725.1. GTDB lineage: Bacteria > Actinomycetota > Actinomycetes > Streptomycetales > Streptomycetaceae > Streptomyces > Streptomyces pulveraceus. Next base: position 38,930 of record NZ_FMBW01000006.1, read on the forward strand.
CTGCGGTAGACGGTGCCGACCCCGAGCCCGGCGTGGTGCGCGACATCATTGAGCGTGGCCTGGAGCCCCCGTGCGGCGAAGACTTCGCGCCCGGCCCGGAGGATGCGCCGTCTGTTGAGTTCGGCATCCCGCCTGAGCGGACGTGGCTTCGCGGCATCGGGCCCCTCGTCCACCCTCCGCGTGTCCATGGACGACTCCTTCCACTGATCTACCGAATCACAACCGGATACACCATATCCGGTTCGTGGTACGGTCCGACCTAAGCGGATAACTGCTATCCGGATAGTTCGCAGGGGGAGGAACGTCAAGGATGCAGACCGTGGTCATCACCGGAGGAACCGACGGGCTCGGCAGAGGACTCGCCGTGCATTATCTGCGCCAAGGAGCCCGCGTGGTCGCCGTGGGCAGTACGCCTGCGAAGGGGAAGGCTCTGCTGGCGGAGGCGGCAGCCGTCTCGGCAGCGGACCGCGCTGTCTTCCTGCGGGCCGACCTGACCTCGGTGGCCGCGGCCAAGGAACTCGTCACGGCCATCGAGAGCACCTGCCCCTCGGTGGACAAACTCGTCCTGTGCGCCCAGCGGTACCGGCTCTTCGGCCCGCGCACCGTCACCTCCGAAGGGTTCGAGCACAGCTTCGCCCTCGCGTACCTGAGCCGGTACGTCCTCAGCCACGGCCTGCGAAAGGTGCTGGAGTCCGCGCCGCGGCCGGTCATCATGAACGTCGGCACCCCAGGCACCCCCCTGGGCCGGATCCACTGGAACGACCCGCAATTGGCACACGGCTACAGCGGTACCAAGGCCACGCTGCAGTCCTTCCGCGCCAACGATCTGCTCGGCGTGGCCTTCGCTGCGCTGTACGCCGACTCCCCGGTGAGCCACGTCGGCTACAACCCCGGCGTGGTGTCGACCGACATGCCCAACCACCTCCCGGCTCCGCTGCGCGTTCTCACCAAGGCCGCGTTCGCCCTGTTCGCCACCTCCGTGACGAAGGCCGTCGCCCCGATGGTCCGGCTCCTGGACGAGCCGCCGGGCGAACGCTGCACCGCCTACCGCGCATCGCGCCGGCTTCCCCTCAAGGGACCGGCATTCGACCTGGATGCCGCGCTGCGCCTGCACCACCTCACACAAGAGCTGGTGATAGGTGTGAAGCCATAGCCATGACGGAATCGACGGGTTTCTCATTTCTCCGCTGCAATGCGAGTTCTCCGAGGGCCGCCCTCATGCTGGGCAGGCTGGCGCTGCCCTCCGCGTCGAACGGTATGCCGCGCGCTCACGGGCCATTCAGGGATGACGAAGGCCGATCCTGTCGACGCGGGTGGGTGTCAGAGGCCACTCATAGAATCCGGCCATGAGTGATCCCGTGAACCGATCCCTTGCTGCCGCTGCCGCTGTGAGCGCCGCCCAGGCCGCTGATGCTTCGCGACTGGCCCCCAAGGTAAGCGCCTCGATCGAGAGCGGCGCGGACAAGTCAGCCCGCGATGAGGGCGGTTGTACCCCACTCCACGATGCGGTCCGGACCCAGCGAGGCAGCGAGGATGTGCCACCGGCCGCGGTCGTGCCGGCCCGCTTCGGGCATCCGCCGATGAAGGCAGGGCCGTTGCCCATCGACATGGTGGCCGCGCGTCGGGTCGTCGCGGCAAGACAGGTCAGAATGTCCGAAGCCCGCGCAGCCGCCGGAGTCCCCGACGAGAGTGAATGGTTGACGGAACTCGTACGGCCGGAATTCAAGAGCTTCGAGGATTTCGTCTCCGGACCGCGCTGCCATGACGATCCCGATCGACTCCCTTTGATCCCGGGACTGTGCGCGGAGATACTCGGCGATGACGTCGGCACGGAACGTGCTCTGACCGGTGATCAGGATTTGGATGTCCCGTTCTTCCATCACGGGGACCTCGTGGTGGATGGAAATCTGGATGTGGCGGCCGAATTCGTGGTCACCGGATCATTAAGAGTCAGCGGCATTCTGGCCGACAGTGGTCCTGACTCCGTTGTCGCGATCGGCGGTGATGTGCGGGCCCGCGCGGTGCACACCGACGGAGCGATGTCCGTCGGTGGTGATATCGAGGCCGAAGTCGTTTACGGCTACTATCACTATCGGATGCTCCGCGCGGGCACCATCCGTGCCCGACTGGTCATCGACGACGAGCACCACACGGACGCGGTAGTACAAGCGAATACGTACTTCGACGCCGATCACTATCAGCAGGGATATGGAAAAGGTGTGCAGGAGGTACTGAGGGAACTACTCGTCGACGAGGTATTCGCCAACGACGAGGACGAGGAGGAGGAACACCTTTACCGGGAACTCCTCTTCGAACGCCTGCGCAAGGGAGAACCGGTCTTCCGCACGATCCCTGCCGCAGCCAACTGAAAGTCCTGCCTACACCATGCCCCGAGCGCACGGATCCGCCGCGTCCGAGAAGAACACGGCATACTGCCGAAGCATTCGACAGAACCGGAGTCGTGCCCGATTGGCTCTCCCGGTTCGTCAGCGCGGTGGCGGAAGCAACGTCGTCATCCGATTGCCAACGGCCGGTGCGGAGCTGCTGCTGAGTCAAGTCTTCGCGGTACGCGTCAGGACCCGGCACAGTGTGGCGCCCAGTAAATTCGACAGAGTCTCTTGTCTCTGGCTCCGGACAGTTGGACAGGCAAAATCCATGTAGGTGTGCTGGATCGGGCAGATGAGCACAGGCGGCAGCTCCGGGTCGGCCAGGGCCACGGGTGTTCGCCAGCAGAATCACGAAGGCACCAAATGCAGGCCGCGCCCGCCCAGATACAGATCCCGGTCAACCGGGTAGGGCGCGTGTAGGACGGGAGACCGCCACTGCGCAACCGACCGTAACGAGCGCAGCAGGCCGTGCACACCGCCTTCGAGTAGCGCCTGCATACACCTACATCGCGAAGTTCTTGCGCGACGTGAGTGGGTTTCCCCCGACCACGGTCACCGCCTTGCTCGTGGGGTTCGGTGTTGCGTGCCTGGCCGGGGTGAGTATCACCGGGACGTTGCTGGACCGCTTTCCGTATGCCGCGCTGACCACTGCCGTGGCCACGCAAGCAGTGGGCATGCTGGGCCTGTACGCGGCCGGGACCGACACGGTGGCGGCGGTGGTGTTCCTGGTGCTGATGGGCGGGGCACTCGGGCCGGTGTTCATGACCACCCAGAACGCCATGCTGCTCTGCGCGCCGGGCCGCACCGATATCGCACTCGCGGCCAGCTCCGGTTTCTACAATGCCGGTATCGCGGCGGGCGCCGCGCTCGGGGGACTGATCCTGCCACTCGCCGACGTACGCGGCACCTTCCTCACGGGTGGGCTGCTGACCCTCGGGGCATGCGCGGTGCTGCTCGGTGGGTGGCTGCTGTCCAGGCGGGCCCAAGAGTAGGAGAAGGAAGGGGAGTGGCGCCGACGTCGATCGGGCTGCTCCCCGGGCCGCCGTCGCCGTCGAAGCCGGCCGCCCGCGCAGCCACGACCCGGGCCACCGGAAATCAGCGGCCCGCACGCGTAGCCCCATCAGCACGGCGCGACGCGAGTGAGCGCGTGACCCCCCGTATCACCGGCAAGAGCGCTCAGCTCAGGACAGTTCGGGCGGTCATGGCTGTGTCCTGTGGATCTTGACCGCCTGGTGGTCGCACTCCGAGGAAGCGCACCGTTTCCTCCTCACTCCACCGCGAGGCCACCCCGGCCCCCTGATGCGGCGGGCGACGGCGGGTAGTCATCGACGGTCACGGAGTTGTAGAGGCGCGCGCTCCTGGTGGTGAGGCGAACGAGGGCACGGCTGGGGCCCGCAGGCAGGGAGGAGATCAGGCGTGCGCCCTGCGCCAGTCCCCACACACCGAGGCGGGATGTGGGGATCAGAGTCTTCGCCGCGCTCAGCGCGACCGCGCGGCTGCCGTGCACATGCTCCGCCATCACGCGCTAGTAGGCGGGGAAGGCGCGCTCGTGGTCGCCGCCCGCTCGTGCCAGCTCTCCGGCGAGGACGTACGCGCCGACGACGGCCAGGCTGGTGCTGCCGCCTACGGCCGGACCGGGGCAGTAGCCCGCGTCGCCGACGAGCGTCACCCTGCCCTGCGACCAGGTGTCCATGTGGAGCTGGGTGATCGAATCGAAGTAGAACGCCGGGGTGCGGTCGAGCTCGTCCAGCCAGCGGTCCACCTGGGTGTGCATACCGGCGAACGCACCGCGCAGCAGCTCCTTCTGCCGGGGCACGTCGCGGTGGTGGTAGTCGAGCTCGCGCTCGCTCCGGAACAGGAACAGCGCCCGCGCGTCGCCGAGGTGCCGCGCGCCGTACATGCCGGCGGTGCGACCGACGCCGACGTGGATGACGAGCTCGCCGTCGAGGCCGGAGAAGTTCGGCAGGGTCAGCACCCCGAGGTAGGCCCCGATGAAGGAGTTGAGGCGGGACTCCTCGTCGAAGACGAGGCGGCGCACGTTGGAGTGCAGCCCGTCCGCGCCGACGACGAGATCGAAGCGGCGCGGCGCGGCGTTCTCGAACCGCACCTCTCCGTCGGGCGAGATCGCGGTGATCGAGTCGCCGAAGACGTACTCGACGTCGTCGCGTGCGGCGTCGCAGTAGATCTCGCTCAGGTCGTCGCGCATGATCTCCACGTGCCGGTCGGAGGCGGCGCCGAAGACCTTGGCGAGGTCCGCCCGAACGGGACGCCGTGAGCCCTCCCGGTAGACGGTCATTCGGTTCGTGCCCGTGGCCCGCTCCTCGATACGCGGGAGCACACCCATTTTCTCCGAGATGTTCATCGCGGGCCGGAACAGGTCGACCGCGTGGCCGCCGGTCCTGCGCAGAGCCGGCGCGCGTTCGACAACGGTGAAGGAAAAGCCGTGCCTGGTGAGCCAGTGGGCCAGAACCGGACCGGCGATGCTTGCGCCGGAGACGAGAACTCGCCGGGCACCCTTCGTTCTCATTCAGACCTCCCGAACGGCGTGGATCGCGGTGAAGGCCAGCAGGGGAGTGGCGGTCCTCGGCGGATCCTCAAGCAGGGGCGAGTGCCCGAGACCGGGCAGGTACTCGATCTCCGCGCCCGGAACGGCGCGGTAATCGGAGGCGGACGAGGATCGCCATCTGCGGTCTTCCTCGCCGAAGATCACCAGCAGCGGCTTGCCCAGGACCGTCAGCCGATCCGGCAGCGACCGCTGTTCCAGGTAGGAGCGGGTGGCCCCCATCGTGGTGATGAACGTGTGCCGGGTCATTCCGCGTACGTCGTCCAGGAGCTCTTCCGGGATCCGGTAGCCCGCGCGGCTGAACCCCGTGCTCGCGATCCGCCGGAGCTGTTCGTCGGTCGGCGGCCACTGCGAGGGGCCGGCCGCGGCGGACTCGGGAACGATGGAGGCGTCCAGGCTGGGGCCGGTGTTCACGAGCGCCAGTGCGGTCACCAGGTCGGGCCGCTGCTCGGCCAGGGCGGTGGCCCGACCACGCCGCCGCTGGAATGGCCGACGACCACGGCGTGCTCGACGCCGAGCCGGTCCAGTGCCACGCCGGCCCGACGTGCCTGGTCCGGGATCGCATAGCTGCCGTCGGCCGGTTTGGCCGACCGGCCGTGTCCGAGCAGGTCGATCCGGATGACGCGATGAGCCCCGGTCAGCAACGGAACCATCGGGTTCCACGAGCGGGTCGAGGACGCGGACCCGTGAATGAGCAGGAGTGCAGGGGAGTCGTGGGGGCCGTCCCGGCACACGTGGATGTCGCCGTCGTCCAGTGACAGGGTGGAACTCTCAGCGGCCTCGGCGCCGCCGTTCACGTACGAACCGCCGTCAGAAACAGTCATGAGCCCACTGTCTCCGCCAGTCCGCGTCGGGGGATTGGACGAATGTTCCCCATGACCGGCTCGCTTCAGCATGGGGACATGCGGGCTTTCGAGCACGGCATGGTCGCCGGACCCGGGCTGGGGTCCGCAGGCGCGGTCCGGGCGTGGGGAGTGAACGTCGAGTGCGTGCAGGTACGCCTGTCCCCGGTGATCGCACGCGCGATCCTGGGCGCTTCCCCCGCCGACCTCGACGGCGCCGTCGTGTCGCTGGGTGACTTGTGGGGCCGGGAGGCATCACGGATGTGCGAGCAAATCGGCGAGGTCGCGTCGTGGCAGGATCGCTTCTTGTTGACGGACGCCCTGCTCGCCCGGCGGCCGAGGTCGGGTGGAGCCGTAAACGGCTGTGGTCCCGTTTCCGGTCGCAGCTCGGCCTGCCGCCCAAGCGCGCCGTGAAGCTGGTCCGCTTCGACCATGCCGCCCACCGCGTGGTCGCGGGTGAACGTGCGGCCCGATTCGCGGCCGACACCGGCTACGCCGACCAGTCGCACCTGCATCGGGACGTCATGGCGTTCACCGGGGCAACGCCCGCGACCTTGGCCGGCCAGCCGTTCCTCGCCGTTGACGACATCGCATGGCCCAGCCGCCCGGCCTGGTCCGACGCACCCCTACGTGTCCGTACCGTACGAGCTGATCCCGGCCGCGTCAGCCGCCCGCCGGCTGCGCGGTCGAGCCGCGCACGACGAGTTCCGGCTCGAAGAGGAGCTCGCCCGGGTGGTTGTGGACGCCGCCCTGGATCTGGGCGCACAGCAGGTCGACTGCCGCGCGCCCCATCGCTTCGATGGGCTGCCGCACCGTCGACAGGGGCGGGTCCGTGCAGTTCATGAACAAGGAGTCGTCGAAGCCGACGACCGACACGTCGCGTGGGACATTGAGCCCGCGCCGGCGCGCCGCCCGGATCACCCCCAGGGCGAGCGGGTCGCTGCCGCACACGATGCCGGTGACCCCGCGTTCCAGCAGACGCGTGCCGGCCGCCTGGCCGCCCTCCAGCGAGAAGATCGATCGCTCGACGAACTCGTCGGTCAGCTCCGTGCCCGCAGCTCGCGCCATCGCCTGGGCGGAGTCCAGCTTGCGGCGGGACGGAGCGTGGTCGCGCGGCCCGAGCACGAGACCGATGCGCCGGTGCCCGAGCGAGGCGAGATGGCGCCACGCCTGCTCGACGGCGACGATGTCGTCGCACGCGACGCACGGGAAGTCGAGCCCTTCAGCCATCGCATTGATGAGGACGACCGGGATCTTCCGCTCGGCCAGCAGCTGGTAGTGGCCGTGGGGTGCGTCGCCCTGCGCGAAGAACCCGCCGGCGAAGACCACCCCGGAGACCTGCTGCTGGAGCAGGAGGTCCACGTAGTCCGCCTCGGCGGCGCCGCCCTTGGTCTGCGTGCACAGCACGGGTGTGAGTCCGCGTTGTGCCAGCGCACCCCCGATGACCTCCGCGAGCGCGGGGAAGATCGGATTCTGCAGCTCGGGTATGACGAGGCCGACGAGCCGGGCGCGCTCGCCGCGCAGCTGCGTCGGCCGCTCGTACCCGAGGACGTCCAGCGCGGTGAGGACGGACTGCCGTGTTGCCTCGGAGACACCGGGCCTCCCGTTGAGGACACGGCTGACCGTCGCCTCGCTGACCCCCACCTTCTTGGCAACCTGAGCAAGTCGTCGTGTCATGAACGCAAGAATAGCGCAAATATTGTACGCAATTTGCGTCCGGCCATGCTCATATCTGCAACCACGCCGCAGTATCGCCCGGCAGCCGCCCCTGTCCGTCGAGCGGTCCGCTGGCCAGTATCAGCCGTTCGTGGGACGGGAGATCCGTGGGCCGGTCGGCCAGGTTCACCACGCAGACCAGGCCGTTCGTGCGCGCGAAGGCCAGCACCCCGTCCGGCGACGGCAGCCAGGTCATCGGGCCGTCGCCGAAGCCCGCAAGGGTCCGGCGCAGCAGCAGCGCCGTGCGGTAGAGGGTGAGCATCGACTCCGGGTCGTTCTCCTGGCGGTCGACGGCGTACCGTCCCCAGTCGGCGGGCTGCGGTAGCCAGGGCTCACCGCGCGAGCCGAAACCGTAGGCGGGGGCGTCTGCGGCCCACGGCAGTGGCACCCGGCACCCGTCGCGACCCGGGTCGGTGCCGCCGGAGCGGAAGTGCATCGGGTCATGGACCCGGTCGAGCGGTATCTCCGCCTCGGGCAGACCGAGTTCCTCGCCCTGGTAGAGGTAGACCGAGCCGGGCAGGGCGAGGGCGAGCAGGGCGGCGGCACGGGCCCGCCGGGTGCCGAGGGCGAGGTCGGTGGTGGTGCCGTAGGTCTTGGCCGCGAAGTCGAAGCCGGTGTCGGCGCGGCCGTAGCGGGTGACCGTGCGGGTCACGTCGTGGTTGCACAGTACCCAGGTGGCCGGGGCGCCTACCGGGGCGTGCTCGGCAAGGGTGTCGTCGATGGTGCGGCGCAGCCGCGCGGCGTCCCAGGGGCAGGCCAGGAAGTTGAAGTTGAAAGCGGTATGCAGCTCGTCGGGGCGCAGATAGCGGGCGAAGCGCTCGGCGTCGGGCAGCCACACCTCACCGACGAACACACCGCCGTACTCGTCGGCGATCGCCCGCCAGGAGCGGTAGATGTCGTGGAGCTCGTCCTGGTCGATGTACGGGTGCGGGTCTACGCCCTCGACGAAGTCGGGCAGGTCCGGGTGCTTGGCGAGCAGCGCTGCGGAGTCGATGCGCACCCCGGCCACACCGCGCTCGAACCAGAACCGCAGGACCTCCTCGTGCTCACGGTGGACGGCGGGGTGGGCCCAGTTGAGGTCGGGCTGCTCCGGGGCGAACAGGTGGAGGTACCACTCGCCGTCCGGGACCCGGGTCCAGGTGGTCCCGGCGAACTGTGACGGCCAGGCGTTCGGCGGGACTTCACCGTGCTCGCCGCCGCCGGGCCGGAAGTGGAAGAGCTCCCTCTCGGGGCTGCCGGGTCCGGCCGCCAGAGCGGCCCGGAACCAGGCGTGCTGGTCGGAGACATGGTTCGGGACGATGTCGACGATGGTCCGGATACCGAGGTCGGCGGCCTCCGAGATCAGCTTCTCGGCTTCCTCGATGGCACCGAAGGCCGGATCGATGGTGCGGTAGTCGGCCACGTCGTAGCCGCCGTCCACCAGCGGGGAGAGGTACCAGGGGGTGAACCACACGGCGTCGACGCCGAGTTCGGCGAGATAGGGCAGACGGGCGCGGACCCCCGCCAGGTCCCCGGCACCGTCTCCGTCCCCGTCCGCGAAGCTCCGGGGGTACACCTGGTAGATGACGGCGTCGCGCCACCAGTCGTCGGCACGAGTTGAAGGAGACGAGGGAACAGCTGCCACGGGACGGTCCTTTCGGGCAGGTGGGACTCCGTCGCCGGACGGTGCGGGGCATGGAAAGGCGGACCGGTGGCGGAGTGCTTCGTGGTGATGGCGGGTGCGGGCTCGGTCAGCCCTTGAGACTTCCGGCGGTCAGGCCGGCCATGATGCTGCGCTGGAAGAGGAAGAACACGATGATCATCGGGACGCTCGCGATCACGAGCCCGGCCATGATCTGGTTCTGCGTCACCGCTCCCGCGGTCTGGGACAGGCCCACGCTGATGGTCATCTTCTCGCTGTCGGGAAGGACGAGCAGCGGCCAGACGAAGTCCTTGAAGACCGCGACGACGGTGAAGATGGAAACCACCCCGAGGATGGGCCGGGAGATCGGCAGGATGATCGAGACGAGGACGCGCCACGGCGGCACGCCGTCGATCTCCGCTGCTTCCAGGAGTTCGTTCGGGATCGAGTCGAAGAAGCGCTTCAGCAGGAAGACGTTGAAGCCGTTGGCGGCCACCGGGAACCAGATCGCCCAGGGCGAGTTGAGCAGATGCCAGCCGAAGACCGGCACATCGGTGACGGTGATGTACGCCGGGATCATCACGACGATCGGCGGGATCATCAGCGTGGCCAGCATGCCAGCCAGGATCACATTGCCGAACATCGGCCGCAGCTTGGACAGTGCGTAGGCGGCGGAGACGTCCACCGCGAGCGCGAACAGCCAGGCGCCGCCGGCGTAGAACAGCGTGTTCTTCAGCAGCGTCCCGATGTCGAAGAGCTCCCAGGCGTCCGCGAAGACGGAGAGGTCGGGTGATTCGGGGAAGAGACTGGGCGGCATCCGGGCGATCTCCTCGCCCGTCTTCATTGCCCCGGTGACCATCCAGTACAGAGGGAAGACGAACACCAGGGTGAACACGACCACGACGGCCGTGAGCAGCACCCAGTAGATTCTCCGGCCCCAGCGGGACTTCAGCTCCAGCGGCGAGACGATGGTCCGGGCATGACCGTCGGCCCAGGCGCCCCGGCGTTTCCCCGGCTTCTTGTGCCGCAGGTCCGGTACCGGCGTGGGGGACTTCGTCGCCTTCTCGGGGCGGGCGGTGGCGTTCAGCATGGGCCTACTTCTCCTCTCGGGTCAGACGGAGCTGAACCGCGGCGACCGCCAGCAGGACGATCATGAGCATCAGGCCGAGCGCGCTGCCGGCCCCGTAGTTGCCGCCGTAGACGAAGGCGTACTGGTACATGAGGTAGACGACGGTGACCGTCGCGTTCTCCGGGCCGCCTCCGGTGAGCATGTACGGTTCGATGAACACCTGCATGGTGGCGACGAGTTGGAGCATCAGCATCAGCATCAGGATCAGTCGCGTCTGCGGGATCGTGACATGCCGGATCCGCTTGAGGATGCCCGCGCCGTCGAGCTCCGCGGCCTCGTACAGGTCACCAGGGATGTTCTGCAGTGCCGCCAGGTAGATCAGCACGCCGGAACCGAGGTTCATCCAGGTGGAGACGATCACCAGGGAGATCAGCGCGGTACTGGTGGAGTCCAGCCACGACAGGCCCGGCAGCCCCACGGAGTCCAGGGCCTGGTTGAACAGGCCCGGCCCCGGATCGTAGAACCAGCGGAACAGCAGCACCGAAACGATCGGCGGCAGCATCACGGGCAGATAGACCACGAACCGCAGGTACGCGCGCGCGTGCCGTAGCTCGTTCAGGACGATCGCGACGGCGAACGGCACCACGTAGCCGCACACCAGGGCCAGCAGCGTGAACACGAGGGTGTTGCGCCAGGCCTGGCCGAACGCCGGATCGTCCATGACCGTACGGAAGTTCTCCAGGCCCACCCACGACGGTTTGTCGACGAGGTTGGTCTGCTGGAAGCTCAGCAGGACTTCCTTGATGATCGGCCACCACGCGAACATCGCGAAGCAGAACAGCGCGGCGCACAGGAATCCGTACGACGTCAGGTTCCGCCGCGTCGCCCGGCGCCGCTTCGACGGTGGTCTGCCGCGCCGCGGCGCGAGCCGCTGCTCTAGCGGCTCCAGGGTGAGTGTTTCCATCGTGATCTCCCGTTCCCGGCCCAGGGCGTCGACGCGGGGCCGACGCGGGGTGCCGCGATGTCGCGGCACCCCGGGTCCTCTACCGTCAGCTCCTGGCCAGAATCGAGTTCGCCTTGGACTCGGCATCCGCGAGCAGCTGGTCGACGTCGGCGCTCTCCCGGGTCAGCACCGCGGACATGGCCACGTCCAGCACCGCGTAGAGTTCCTGGGCCTTCGCCGGCTCCAGCCTGGGCGCGATGCCGGCCGCCCCGGTGACGTACGGTTCGTAGTTCGCGACCGGGAGGGCGGCGTTCGCCTTGCGCTGCTCGGCGAGGGCCTTGCCGGTCGCGGAATCGCCCATGTAGTCGTTGTTGGGCACACCGACGGCCTCGCCATTGGCCTTACCGCGGGCGAAATCGAAGCGGCCCTTGCCCGGGGTGTTGAACTCGAAGTCGATCCACTGCAGCGCCGCCTTGGTCTGCGCCGCGCTCGCCTTCGGGTTGATCATGTAGGCCTCGCCGCCGGTCAGTGACGCCTTGCCGTCGGGTATGCCGGTGATGCCGTAGTCCTCGGGCTTGCCCTGGAACTTCTGGATCACGTCGGAGACGACGTCCGGCGCGCCGAGCATCATGCCTGTCTTTCCGGCCGCCATCTGCTGCATCAGCGACTCCCAGCCGATCAGCACCTTGCTGCCCGTGCTGTGGTCCTCCCAGCGCATGTCATGCAGGGTCTGCAGCACGGCCTTGCCCTCGGGGCTGTTGAACGCGGGCTTGCCGCCCTGGACCATCTCTCCGCCGCGGCTGAACAGAGCCTGTGCGAAGTGCCAGCCGCCGGTGTTGCCACCGCCGTACTCGCCGTACCCGACGTATCCGTCGCCCAGATCAGCGATCTTCTTCGCAGCGGCGCGGACCTCGTCCCACGTTCTGGGCGGGGAGTCGGGGTCGAGACCGGCCTTGGTGAACAGGGCGCGGTTGTAGACGAGGCCCACGGTGTAGCTGACGTTGGGGATGCCGTAGACCTTGCCGTTCTCGGCGACCATGTCCCGGACGTCCTGCTTGATGTCCTTGTAGTTCTTCACCAGGCCGACCGAGCTCGTGATGTCCTTCGCCTGCTTCTTGGCGATCACGTCGGCGTAGTTGGTCACCGGCACCACGAAGACCGTCTCCATCTGCCCACCGGCCAGCTTCGCGGCGAAGGTCTTCGGGTCGAAGCAGGGCTGCTGGTCGGTGCTCTTGACCTTCACACCCGGGTGCGCCTTCTCGAACGTGGCGACATCGTCGGTCCAGGCCTTGCGCAGCTTCGGCGCGGTCTTCGCCGGCTGGCATGCCACGGTGATCGTGGTGTCGCCTCCGGCGTCGGAGCCCGTGCCACTGCCGCAGGCCGTGGCGGTGAATGCGAGACCTGTCGTCAGAAGGATCGCGAGGTTACGGGGCTTCATTACGGCTCCTCTGGGGTGACGCCCGAGCGCAGCTCTGATGGGTGCCGTCACGATAGGGCGACGGACAGATGCCCGCAAGATTCCGATGCAGATTTGCAAAATTTCAACTGGTGTGCGACAGCTCGGATGCGTCGAAATGTCGTGTTCCATCCGATTGTGCAGTGACATCACGTGGTGGGGCATGGGCCGGTCGGTTACTTCGTAAGGCTGTCAATTATTTTCAATGCATGACCGACATCTTGTGATCATATGGCGGCAATGCTTGAGTGGGCGCCGCTCCTGCCACCCCCGACCCCCCTCAGGAAGGTGCACCGGAGATGAATATGCATGTCATGTACGCGCCAGGTGGAACACCGGGCCGCGGAGCACTGCGCCGCTCGTCCGTCCTCGCGGTAGCGGTCGCGCTCGTGGGGAGCGTCCTGGGCGCCACCGGCCCGGCCTTCGCCCAGCGCGACCCCGCACCCAGGTCGGCCGCAGTCGGTGCCACGCTCCCCTTCACCTCGGCCGAGGCGGAATCCGCTCCCACCACGGGCCAGAAGATCGGCCCCGATTACGCCCAGGGCACCCTCGCCTCCGAGGCTTCGGGCCGGCGGGCCGTGCGTCTGAACGCGGGCCAGAGCGTCGAGTTCACCCTGACGTCGGCGGCCAATGCCGTGAATGTCGCCTACAACGTGCCCGACGGGCAGACCGGTTCACTTGCCGTTTACGTCAACGGCACCAAGCTCGCCGCGTCCCTGGCGCTCACCTCCAAGTACAGCTACGTCGACACCCCCTGGATCGCCGGTGCGAAGACGCACCACTTCTTCGACAACGCCCGTCTGCTGCTCGGCCGTGACTTGCAGGTCGGCGACACGGTGAAACTGGAGGCCGCCTCGCCCCAGGTGACCGTCGATGTCGCCGACTTCGAGCAGGTCGAGGCCGCCGCCACCGCCCCGTTCGGCGCCATCTCCGTCGTCGACAAGGGCGCCGACCCCACCGGTGCACAGGACTCCACGCAGGGCTTCCGCGACGCCATCGCCGCCGCGAAATCGAGCGGCGGCACGGTGTGGATCCCGCCGGGCGAATTCAGGCTGGGCTCAGAGCTGAGCGGCGTGGAGAACGTGACGATCCAGGGCGCGGGCAGCTGGCACTCGGTGGTGCACTCCTCGCGGTTCATCAACCAGACGAACTCGGCGGGCAAGGTGCACCTCAAGGACTTCGCGGTCATCGGCGAGGTCACCGAACGCGTCGACAGCAACCCGGACAACTTCGTCAACGGCTCGCTGGGGCCCGGCTCCAGCGTCTCAGGGATGTGGATCCAGCACCTCAAGGTCGGCCTGTGGCTGACCGGCAACAACGACAACCTCGTCGTCGAGGACAACCGCATCCTCGACACCACCGCCGACGGCCTCAACCTCAACGGCACGGCCAAGGGCGTCACCGTACGCAACAACTTCCTGCGTAACCAGGGCGATGACTCGCTCGCCATGTGGTCGCTCAACACCACCAACAGCGACGACACCTTCGAGCACAACACGATCTCGCAGCCCAACCTGGCCAACGGCATCGCGATCTACGGCGGCCGCGACATCACCGTCAAGGACAACCTGGTCCAGGACACCAACGCGCTGGGCAGCGGCATCGCCATCTCCAACCAGAAGTTCCTCGACCCCTTCCTCCCCCTCGCCGGCACCATCACGGTCTCCGGGAACACGCTGGTGCGCACCGGCGCCATGAACCCCAACTGGGGCCACCCGATGGGCGCGCTGCGTGTGGACGCGTACGACAGCGCCATCGAGGCCAATGTCCGGATCACCAATACCACCATCAGGGACAGCCCCTACAGCGCCTACGAGTTCGTTTCCGGCGGCGGCACCGGCAAGGCCGTCAAGAACCTCACGGTCGACGGCTCCACCGTCGACAGGACCGGCACGGTCGTTGTCCAGGCCGAGACACCCGGCGCCGTCACGATGGCGAATGTCACGGCCACCGGCGTCGGCGCGGCCGGCATCTACAACTGCCCCTATCCGGCGGGTTCCGGCACCTTCGCACTCACCGACGGCGGCGGCAACTCCGGCTGGGACAGCACCTGGGGCGACTGCTCCACCTGGCCCCAGCCGGGCGGTGGCAACCCCGATCCCGACCCGGACCGCAACCTCGCCAAGGGCCGGACCACCACCGCGACCGGCTCCACCGACGTGTACACCCCCGGCAAGGCGGTCGACGGCGACGGGAGCACGTACTGGGAATCCGCCAACAACGCCTTCCCCCAGGCGATCACCGTGGACCTGGGCTCGGCGCAGGCCGTCCGGCGCGTCGTCCTGAAGCTGCCGCCTGCCGCCGCATGGGAGGCCAGGACCCAGACCCTGTCGCTTCAGGGCAGCACCGACGGTTCCACCTTCGGCACAGTCGCCGCTTCCAAGGACTACCGATTCGATCCGGCGACCGGCAACTCGGTGACCGTCGACCTGCCCGCGTCGACCGCCGCCACGCGCTATCTGCGGGTCCACGTGACCGCGAACACGGGCTGGCCCGCAGCCCAGCTCAGCGAGCTGGAGGCGTACCTGAACTGAGCCGACCGCCCCACCCCTACACCGAGAGGACCACAGTGAGACTCAGACAACGGAGCCTGCGGCACCTCGCCGTCTGGCTGGGCGCCGCACTGATCGCCTTCGGACTGGTGCCCGTCGCTGCCCACGGGGCAACGGCAGCGGCCGCGGCGGCCGCGAACCTGGCACTGAACAAACCGGTCGAGGCGTCCTCGACCACGCAGAACTACGTGGCGACGAACGCCAACGACGGCAGCACGAGCACCTATTGGGAGTCGAGCGCCACCCCGGCGACGCTCACCGTCAAACTCGGCGCCGACGCCGACCTCGACTCCGTCGTACTCAAGCTCAACCCCGACCCGGCCTGGGCGCAACGCACACAGAGCATCGAAGTACTCGGGCGCGCCCAGGCGGCCGACGGCTTCAGCACGGTGAAGGTACGCACGGACTACACCTTCGCTCCGGGCGCCAACCAGAACACCGTGACGATTCCGGTGTCAGGTCGCTACGCCGACCTCCAGCTGAGGATCCACTCCAACACCTCCGGGTACGGCGCCCAGATCGCCGAGTTCCAGGTCAACGGCACCGCCGCCCCCAACCCCGACCTGACCGTATCCGCCCTGGCATGGGAGCCCGCGCAGCCCAGTGAGCGCGATGTCGTCACTGTCCACGCCAGGGTGCGCAACATCGGGTCGGCGGCCTCGGCCGCCACCACCGTCGATGTCGGCGTGGGCGGATCGGTCGCGGGGAGCGCCGAAGTGGGTGCGCTGGACGCCGGAGCGTCGGTCACGGTCCCGGTCTCCATCGGCAAACGGGCGCAGGGCAGTTACACCGTGTCCGCGGTGGTGGACCCGCGCGACACCGTCGTCGAGCAGGACAACGACAACAACAGCCTTACAGCCGCCGATAAATTGACGATCAGTCAGAGTCCGGGACCCGACCTGGAGGTCACCGGCATCACCTCGAACCCGGCGAGCCCCGCGGTCGGCTCGGTCGTCACGTTCACGGTGAAGGTCCACAACCGCGGCACCAGCGCGGTCGCCGCCGGCTCGGTGACCCGGCTGACCGTGGGCGGCGCGACGCTGAACGGCACCACGCCCGCCCTCGACGCGGGGGAGAGCGCTACCGTCGCCATCGGCGGCAGCTGGTCCGCCACCAGTGGCGGCGCCACGCTCACCGCTGCCGCCGACGCCACCGGCCTCGTCGACGAGACGAACGAGGACAACAACGTCTTCGCGCGGTCCATCGTGGTCGGCCGGGGCGCGGCGTTGCCGTATGTCGAGTACGAGGCGGAGGACGGGAAGTACGACGGCACACTCCTGGAGACCGATGCCGAGCGCACCTTCGGACACACCAGCTTCGCCACCGAGTCCTCGGGCCGCAAGTCGGTGCGTCTCGACTCGACCGGCCAGTACGTGGAGTTCACCTCGACGAGTGCGGCCAACTCGATCGTCGTGCGCAACTCCATCCCCGACGCGCCGGGCGGCGGCGGACAGGAGAAGACGCTGAGCCTGTACGTCGACGGGAAGTTCGTGCAGAAGCTGACGCTTTCCTCCAAGCACAGCTGGCTGTACGGGAACACCGACCAGCCCGAGGGCCTGACCAACACCCCCGGCGGGGACGCGCGGCGGCTGTTCGACGAGTCGCACGCGCTGCTTGCGCAGACCTATCCGCAGGGCACCACGTTCCGGTTGCAGCGCGACGCCGGTGACGACGCCGCGTACTACATGGTCGACCTGATAGATCTGGAGCAGGTGGCCCCGGCGGCGAGCAAGCCCGCGGAGTGCACCTCGATCACCGAGTACGGCGCGGTCCCCGGTGACGGGATCGACGACGCGGACGCGATTCAGAGGGCCGTGACCGCCGACCAGAACGGTGACATCGACTGCGTGTGGATCCCGGCCGGGCAGTGGCGCCAGGAGAAGAAGATCCTCACCGACGACCCGCAGGACCGGGGCGAGTACAACCAGGTCGGCATCCGGAACGTGACTGTCCGTGGCGCCGGCATGTGGCACTCCCAGCTGTACTCCCTCATCCCGCCGCAGAACGCGGGCGGCATCAACCACCCGCACGAGGGGAACTTCGGCTTCGACATCGACGACAACACCAAGATCTCCGACATCGCCATCTTCGGCTCGGGCACCATCCGTGGCGGCGACGGCAACGCGGAGGGCGGCGTCGGTCTCAACGGCCGCTTCGGCAAGAACACCAAGATCATCAACGTGTGGATCGAGCACGCCAACGTCGCCGCCTGGGTCGGCCGCGACTACAGCAACATCCCCGAGCTGTGGGGACCGGGCGACGGCCTGGAGTTCAGCGGCGTGCGCATCCGCAACACCTACGCCGACGGCGTCAATTTCACCAACGGCACCCGCAACTCCACCGTCTTCAACTCCTCGTTCCGCAACACCGGCGACGACGCGATGGCGGTGTGGGCCAACAAGTACGTCAAGGACCAGTCCGCCGACATCGGTCACGACAACGTGTTCCGCAACAACACGGTGCAGCTGCCCTGGCGCGCCAACGGCATAGCCGTGTACGGGGGGTACGGAAACAAGATCGAGAACAACCTGGTCTACGACACCATGAACTACCCGGGCATCATGCTCGCGACCGACCACGACCCGCTGCCCTTCTCCGGGCAGACCCTGATCGCGAACAACGGGCTCTACCGCACCGGCGGGGCGTTCTGGAACGAGGACCAGGAGTTCGGTGCGATCACCCTGTTCGCACAGGGCCCGGACATCCCCGGCGTAGTGATCCGCGACACCGACATCCAGGACTCGACGTACGACGGCATCCAGTTCAAGACGGGCGGCGGCGCCGTCCCGGACGTGAAGATCAGCAACGTGACGATCTCCAAGTCCAACAACGGCTCCGGCATCCTCGCTATGGGCGGCGCGCGCGGCAGCGCGACGCTCAGCAACATGAAGATCACCGACTCGCGCGATGGGGACGTCCTGGTCGAACCCGGCTCGCAGTTCGTGATCAACAGCGCGGCCACGCAGGCGGATCCAGCCACACCGGGCACCCGGCAAGGGCTGTGACCGACCGGCGCCCGGCGCCGACGGCGGCCTGTCCGCTGTCGGCGCCGGGCGCCACGACGCGCGGCACGGGGATCTCCGAGCAGAAGCGCTTCTGAACACGTGCCGCAACGTCTCCATCGACCCCGTCCAGACGTTCGAGAAGGGCATGATCGCCGAGGTCGAGCGGATCGCCGACACGCTCTGCGCGATCACATCGCTCGAAGCCGACCAGGCACGAGCAGTCGTGACGACCGCCTCCTCGATGGCGGGCGCCCTGTGGCCGATGGCTGCCCCCGGCACAAGCTGCGCGCCTTCCACGAGAGCGACCCCGGGCTGTCCCACTCTGTTGCCGATGCCGAACTCCACCTGACCGGCATCCTGACCACCCTGCTCACCGGCTGTGCCGCCTGGTTCGGCCAGGACGGCCGAACCAGGCGGGGACGACCATCGCACCCACCGGCTCGGACACCTTGCCCCGGCGGACGAGTACCGCAGTGGCGGCCTGAACGTCGGCCAGAGCCTTCTCATCCAGCGGAGGCATCGGCTCCGGAGCGGGCGCTCGCCGAAGCCGAGCAGGCCGCCGCAGACGACAACCTGCCCCACCGGCCCAAGCCCGTCCGCATCCGCCGCCCCGACACCCCGATCACTCGGAGGGGATCGACCTCGGCGAACGCCTCCAGGCCCATGTTCTCCCAGGCCAAGAGGGCGACTGGCCGGCAAGGCCGACCCGGCCGAGTGCCGCCGCACCGATGCTCCCCCAAGGCCGGTCACAGGTCCCCGTGTCGCTTCTCTGTACTGGGCGCTGGCCGAAGCCAAGGAAACCGCGGGGATTTCCCGGCCGACCTCCCCGTCGCCGAGCCGCCCGGCCGGAGAAGATAGCGCGGTGAGTACTGCGCTGGCGGAGGCCCTCTCCGCCGTTCTTCTTGCGGTCGTGCTGGCATGCGCGGTCGTCCGCCCGTTCGGCTGGCCGGAGGCCGCCGTCGCAGTTCCGGCCGCCGGTGTCGTCATTGCCACCGGGGCGATCTCGCTGGCCCACGCGGCCGACGAGGCCGCCCGGCTGGGGCCGGTGATCGGGTTCCTGGCCGCCGTGCTGGTCCTGGCACAGCTGTGCGACGACGAGGGCCTGTTCCACGCATGCGGGGCGTGGATGGCCCGCACTGCGGCAGGCCGGCCGCGCCGCCTGCTGGTACAGGTCTTTGCCCTCGCCTCGGTGATCACCGCGGTGCTCAGCCTGGACGCCACCATCGTGCTGCTGACCCCGGTGGTGTTCGCCACCGCCGCCCGGCTCGGGGCTCGGTCCAGGCCGCACGTGTACGCGTGCACCCATCTGTCGAACACCGCGTCGTTGCTGCTGCCGGTCTCCAACCTGACCAACCTGCTGGCGTTCGCCGCCAGCGGGCTGAGCTTCACCCGGTTCGCCGCCCTGATGACCCTGCCCTGGCTGGTGGCCATCGCCGTCGAGTACGTCGTCTTCCGCCGGTTCTTCGCCACCGACCTGGACGCCGGCGCCACGGCCCCGGCCACCGCGGAACCGCGCGAGGTGCCGGTATTCGCGCTGGCCACCGTGGCATGCACGCTGGCCGGGTTCGTGGTGACGTCCGCAGTCGGGACCAACCCCGCCTGGGCGGCGTTCGCGGGCGCCGCCGTCCTCGCGGTCCGTGCCCTGGCCCAGCGCCGCACCACGCCTGTCGCCATCCTGCGCGCGAGCGCGGTGCCGTTCCTCGTCTTCGTCCTGGCCCTGGGCATCGTGGTCCGCGCCGTCGTCGACAACGGCCTCGACACTGCCCTCGGGTACCTGATCCCGGACGGCACCGGCCTGGCCGCCCTGCTGGGCCTCGCGGTGCTTGCCACCGTCCTGGCCAACGTGATCAACAACCTGCCCGCGGTGCTGGTGCTGCTGCCGCTGACCGCCCCGTCCGGGCCCGGCGCCATTCTCGCTGTGCTGCTCGGGGTGAACATCGGGCCGAACCTCACCTATGCCGGCTCGCTGGCCACCCTGTTGTGGCGGCGCATCGTCCATGCCCACGACGCCGAGGTGGAGCTGAAGGAGTTCACCCGGCTCGGCCTGTATGCCGTACCGGCGAGTCTGGGCGCCGCGGTGCTGGCACTGTGGGTCTCACTGACCGCGATCCAAGGGGGCTGACCCCATGGCCGTGGTGGTCAGGTTCGTCGAGGGCACCCGGCCCGGCTGCGTGGACGCTGCCCGCACCCACGCCCCGAAGGCGCGGACATGGTCCTGCTTCATGCCACCCGGGTACGGCCCACGGCGCGTTTCACCGGTCTGCTCACCCGCGACGGCGACCGCCCCACCTCGGCACCACGGCCTCGGCGCTGTCGGCTACGGTGCTGACCGTCTGGCACGTGGACACCCGGAACCATCGATGAATGGATCAGCGGGATGCAGCCCGGGATGCGGCATTCGACAAGCCGGGCCCTCTGGCTGTCCGAACGAGGCCTGTGGATTCACTCATTCCTTCGCGGCGTACAGGCCCCCAGCCCGCCGCAAGTACGGCTACTACGTCTGCCCGCACCTCGTTGACGGCCACCTGACCGCCCGCGCCGACCTCGCCCGCCGCGAAGCGGCGACGGTGCGGGCAGCGGCTGCGACGATGGCGAGGAACTCGCGGGCGTAGCGCTCCCATTCGCCCCGGAGGGTGGTCGTGTCGGGCCGACGGGGGCGAGCGTCGCTGAGCAGGGCGAGGGCGTGCTGAGCGAATGCTTCGGTGTCGTCGACGGCACGAAGGCGGCCGGAGAGGTGTCGGCGCCGTCGAGGTGGCCGGGGATGTCGGTGAGCACCATCGGGAGGCCGTGTTGACGGCCCTCCAGAATGGAGATCGGTACAAGCGGCTCAACCGACACGAAGGCACGTGCGCCGGCCAGCACGCTGTCCACGAGATCCTTCTGCCATACGGCGCCGAGTCGGATGACGTGCTCGGTGATGCCGAGGCGGTCGGCGAGCAGGCGCAGGGGTCCTGCGTCCCTGCTCGCTCTTGGGCGCGCGGATCATCCTCACCCAGCGTTCTCCCGCACGGCGGCTGAGGGTACGCCCCCTGCCACCCCACATCTCGGGCCCGTGGGCCGCAACGTGGGGTGGCCGCGACGGTATGAGCCCGGCATATCGGTTTCTGCTCGGCCGGATCCCGGGGCGGAGCGAACACCGCCCGGAGCTGCTGCCGGACCGTGTGACCTGTTATGACGGGGAACTCAGGAGAGCGGCTGCGCCCGCGTCGAGGAGCTGCCGGCCCGCGCGCCGTCCGGTGTGGGTCGCGTGGGTGGCGGGGCCCGAGGCGGTCGTGCGGATCCGGGTGCCGCCGGCCGGATCGAGGACGACGGCGTGCACGGTCACGTTCCCGGCTGTCGGGTCGTGGACGGCATGGACGGACGCGGCGGTCAGGCAACTACCGCACAGGGTGGCGAGCGCGGCGCGTTCGGCGTCCAACATGACGCGGGTAGGACCGTGGGTGAGCGGGGCCAGTAGATTCCCGGTGACGGGATCGTCGCTACGGTGCTCGATCGCGACGATCCCCGCTCCCGACGCGGGCAGCCACTGGGCCGGATCGAGGATCTGTGAGGCCCGCTCGGCGAGGTCCAGGCGGCGCAGCCCGGCCAGCGCGGCGATCATGACGTCCACACCGAGGGCCCCTGTGTCGAGGCCGGCCAGCCGGGAGTCGGCGTTGCCCCTGATAGGCACCGCTACCAGCCTGGGGTACAGGGCGCGCAGGAGTGCTGCCCGTCGGGGTGCGCTTGTGCCGACCCGGGTGCCGGGCGGGAGTTCGGCGAGCGTGGTCGGCGGGTGCCCGGCGGGGAGGACGAGGACGTCGCGGGCGTCCTCGCGGGGCAGGACGGCGCCGACGGTGATGCCCGGGGCCCGGTCGTGTGGGCCGGGCAGGTCCTTGGCGCAGGCGATGGCTGCTTCGATCCGGCCGTCGAGAAGGAGGGCGTCGGCGGACCGGGTGAAGGCGCCCTTCCCGCCGATCTGGGAGAGCGGGCCGCGGTGCCGGTCGCCCTCGGACGTGATCGTGACGATGTCCAGACCGGTCTCGGGGTAGCGGTCGCGGAAGAGCTCGGCGAAACGCCCGGTCTGCTCCAGGGCCATGGGGCTGGGCCGGGTGCCCAGTCGAACGGGCCGGGTGGTGACGGTGCTGCTCATGGTGATGGTCGGCTTTCAGAGGTCGGGGTGGTGGGTCAGCTGGTGGTGTACAGGAGGGCGAGGGCCGCCCGCAGGGTCTGGTCGGGGGCGTACCCTGGTGGTGCTGATCACGCGCCCGTCCGCATACAGCCAGACAGCCGCCACCCTGGCGCAGCGGGGTGGACGCCTCAGCCGCGTATGCGGGTTTGAAGACGGTCATCGGCACGATGACGGGGCCGCCGGCATACCGGGCCAGATCGCTGACCAGTTCGGTGGTCAGGGTCCGCCGGAGAGGCTGCTCCTGGCCGCCTCCCGGGCAGCGTGCGTGACCGGCGAGCGCGGTCCGGCAGAACACCACCGACGGCCTCCGGGCCGGCGATGAAGTGCCGGTTGTCGCCCCGCGCGAATTGATGGCGAGGGTGCTCTTGCCGCCGCCGAACAGACCGTTGAGCCAGATGATCACATGCCCTCCACGGCCGCGGTGAGCGTTCCGCCGTGCTCAACGGGGGCGTGGAGGGCCACGTCACGGCCCGGCCACCCGAACACCATGCGTGACAACGGTCTGTCCACCACATCTCCCACGGGCAGCAGACGGTCGGGCGTTCCGGCCGGATAGACACTCAGCGCCGGGTCGCCGCCGCCGTCGCGCACGTCACGGTTCCAGGCCCGTACCGTGGCCGCCAACTGCTCGGCGAGCTGCGGACCTTGCCCTCCGAACGCATGGACAACCCACTCCCATTCCTTGCCGGCCGGACTGTCGCCGTGCCGGGTCCGGACATGGACGAGGTAGGCCAGTGAGGCATCGCCGAGGATCGCCGGGGCGTCGCCGTCCTTCGCGATCAGGGTGACGCCGGTTCCTGTGTTCCGGTGGGCGGACAGACGGCAGAAGTCGGGCAAGGCCGTGGCCATGTAGAGCTGGATCGAGCCGAAATGGAAACCGCTGCTCATCTTCACCCCGGTGGCGACCGCGTGACGCCTCCTCCGGCCCCTGAGTGGGGGCGGGGTCGCTGTCCTCGAACCGGAGCAGCTCACCGCAGAGAAGGCCGACGACCGGGACGGCACGTGCGTGCTCACCCTGGGCGCGGACGAACCCGCAGTGCGTGAACCTCTCCGCATGCAGGACATCCCCGGTACGCCGGAACGTGATGGCCCGGGTATGGCCGCCGATCTCCAGCGGCAGGACGAGGCGCCGCCCTCGGTGAGCTGCCCGCGCCACGCCGGGGCGATGTCCCATACGCTGTAGGTGATCACGCTCCCGTCGAATCCGCCCTGGGGAACGAGGCCGGCCCTTGGCCACCACGGCATCAGCCATCCGGGCGCGCAGCCGCGTGGCCTCGGCCGGCTCGCCGGGCACGGGCAGGGACGGCAATGGCGCACGGGTACGAATGGATGGGCGGCAGCCCTGGCAGCGTCCCTGGCCACACCGCGTTCAGCGCCTGGGCGGAAGGCATGAAGATCCTCCCCAGCGTTGCCAGGGTGTGCGGCGGGTGCCACTCCCAGCGCGAGAACCTCTCCGGCTCCCGTAGTACCGGCTCGCCTTCCCAGTCGGTGACACGGATGACCGGAGAGATGCGGCGCATGTCCAGCCGGTCGTCGTGCAGGATCGTGATGACGTGGGCGTCCTCCTCGTACGCGGTCAGACCAGTCTCCTCCGCCAACTCCCGTACGGCGGCCGCCTGTGCGGACTCGCCCGCCTCGACACGGCCGCCGGGCAGTTCCCACATGCCCCGGATGGAACGGCCCAGAAGGACGTCTCCGGAGGCGTTGGTGACCACGGCCGCAGCGCCCATGACCGCTTGCGGGGCAGGCCGGCCCTTCTCCACCGCGGTGAACGACCCGCCCGCCCCTCGCAGCACCAGCACCGCCAGGCCCTGCGCATCGAACCTCGCGGCCTCCTCGAAACCGTCCGTGATCTGGCTGAGTTCGTCCTCGTCCAGGGCAATATGTCGACGCCCCTGCGGGGTGTGTTCCACGACCGGCGTGATGACGACGACCGCGCCGCCGTCACGCAACTGCGTGCCCAGAGCGCGCAGGACGCGCGAGCGAGCTTGGATGAATGCAGCACTCAGCCGCAGGGTGACGAGGTCGTAGCCGCCCTTTTCCCCCTCGGGCGGGCTGGGCAGCGGGTCATGTTCGATGTCCAGGCACAGCCAGCGCACTCCCTGCGCCTCGGGGTGCTCCGCACGGGCCCGGACGAGGGCGCCTCGGGTGAAGTCGATCGCGTCGACGTGATATCCCATGCGGGCCAGCTCGACGGCGAGTTCACCGGTTCCGGATCCGACGTCGAGGGCCCGTCCGCCCTCGGGTGCCGGAACGTGCTCGGCCAGTAGTGCCCGTTCGGCGTCGCTCAGTGGACGAAACCCCTGCCCCGCGTCGTAGTGCTTCTGCCAGGTGCCCTTCCGGACATGCTTCAACGCTCCGCGCTCCTCTTCGTCTTGCGGTCTTTGACGTCTGATCGGTCCGGACGGCCCCGGCGCCCCGCGGGCGTGCCCGACCGGGAGGACTTGGTCAGATCAACGGCGGCGCCGGCACTGTGCGGGGCGGTCTCCGGGGGAGACGCATAGCGGCTGGCCGCGGTCCGCACCTCCTGCGGCGTCCGGTCCGGATGCAGTGCACGAAGGCTCTGTGCGTACCGCTCGAAGAACTCCTGCTGCAGGGCAGGGGGGGCCGGTATCCCTCGACGACCAGCACACGTTGCCCTTCGGGCAGATGGCGCTGGGCACCCAGCAACCGGTCACGGACGCGTTGACGCAGGTGTGCGAAGGCCCCGTCGGGGTCGCCCCTGCGCCCGTCGACCAGCAGGGCCTCCGGACCCGACCGGAGATCGACGAGCGGCTCGCCGCAGTCGCGGACCGGCGCCGCGGCCACCCGCGGTTCGGCCATCAGGATGATGCTCAAGTGTTCCCCCAGCCCCAGGAATCGATGTACGCGGCCACACCGGTCCGGCGCGCCTCCTCCACGGCGGTCAGGCGGGCGAAGTCGCCAGGCGGCATCAGCTCTTTCCACCCGGCCATCGGCAGGACGCGGACCTCGTCGTGTTCCTCCGCGTTCAAGGAGATCCCACGGATCTGCTCTGCGGTGAGCCGGCCGCCTTCGAAGACGCAGCCGATCGTGCTGCAGGGCCATCCGCCGCCGGGCGGGCTGTACACCGTGGCCAGGAGCCGGGGCGGCCCGGTCGGCGTGATCCCGATCTCTTCCCCGCACTCCCGCACGGCCGTCTGCCAGGGGTGCTCACCAGGGTCCGTCGTGCCGCCCACCAGCTGCCACGGATACGCGGGGGAGTAGACGGAGTGGACCTGGAGCGGCCGGTCGTCCTCGTCAGTGAAGTAGAGACATCCCCACATAGTGGCCTTGGGCACTGTTTCGGCATAGTGCTCCAGCGCCGTCGAGGGACTGACGGCCTCGCTGCTCGGCCGCATGCCCGGAACGGTCAACTGTGCAGCGGCCGCCGTCATCCGCAGCAGCGCCGGGCTGCCCACGAAGCCCGGCTCGCGGTGGAGCGGCGCTGCCGCCTCGCTCGTGTGGGGCTCGAACAGCGCACGGTTGTCCGGCCCGCCCGTCCCCACTGCCGGGAAGGGGCGGCACCGGTCGAGGGCCGGGGTGTAGGCGATCGGGTCCCCGGGCTCCTGGAAGTGCACAGCCATCAGCCGGCCGGACCGGTAGGCGTCCAGCCCGGCCCGGCAGTACGCGACCATAGTCTCCGGCAGGGCGTTGAGCGGGAACCAGCCCATCGCGTCACACACAGCCGGCTCACGGACACCGGGTGTGCCCTGCCAGGTGCGGACCTCGAAGAACATCCCCGTCCTGGACCCGCCTGCAGGACTACGGTGGTGCACGGCGACCGCGAAGCGGACGTCCGCCGGGTCGATGGACACGTCGGCCTCTTCCGCCGCCTCGCGGATCAGAGCGCCGACCACGTCCTCTTCGGGGCCGTTGAGATGTCCGGAAACGAAGTGCCACAGGCCAGCGGCATAGACGGAACCGGCTCGGCGGGACAACAGTACCTCCGGCCCGTCCTGGCCGTCACGGCGCAGGATCAGGTGGACATCCACCGGCTCGGTGTGCCGCCCCGCGTTCACACCGCACCACCGCGGCGGGCGAGCAGCACGGTGAACACGGCGTCCTCGACGAGCCCTTCGCCGTGCGCGTACTCCTCCAGGAGCACGCGCGCTTCCCGTTCGAACCGGGCATGCCGACGGCCGGCCTGTCCGGGCGGAGTGCCGGGTTCATGGAACAGGGCGGGGCGGGCGAAGCTCGTGCTGCGCAGGTAGCCGACGACCTGATCGGGTGTCCATGCGCGGCGGACAGGGAAGCGGTGCTCGGTGACCTTGCCGAAAGCGGACTCGGCGAGGTCGTCCTCGTAGCGGCTGCTGGGTTCGGCGTACGCCCCGCTCGTACCGGCCCGCCGCCCGTCACCGAGGCAGGACTGGAGCAAGGCCTTCAGGGCTTCGGTCCAGCGCGCCTCGTGCGTCCAGAGGCTTCCGTCGCCCATGACCGCCACCGTGGCTGTGGGGCTGGTGACCCGGTCGGCCATTCCCAGAGTGGCGGGGCGGTCCAACCAGTGGAAGGACCGGGCGCAGGTGACGAGATCGGCTCTGTACCCGTCGACCGGTGCGGAGAACGTCTCCGCGGGGACAGCGTGGAAGACCACTGCGGTCTGTCCGCGCGCTGACCGGAGTCGCCCGGCGGCAACGCGGAGCATGCCGCTGTCCTGGTCGACGAGGTCGACGCGGGCGATCCTGGGAACGGCGGGAAGCAGGGCGGCCGGGACCTGGCCGGTGCCCGAACCCAGGTCCAGCAGGGTCGGCCGGTCGCAGCCGTCCAGGGTTTCGCCAAGGAGCCGGACGGCTTCGTCGGGAATCCCCGGGCGGTAGCGGGCGTAGTCGGCCGCCACTGAGGCGAACAGGGTCACAGATCCTCTTTCCGTGGGGGAAGTGCGGGGCGGACGGGCTGTCATGGCGTGGCGGGGAGTGCGGGCAGTTCCCATCCGAGGGCAGTGGTGCCCGTCCCGGAGGTGACGTGCTGCGGGGCGCCGTCGTCCGGAATGTCGACGTGGAAGGACGTAGGGGACCCGGCCCGCACCCAGAGGCCGTGGACGTGTTCGAACTCGGCCCACACATCACGCCGACCATGGACACGGACGGTGCCGTCACCGGGACCGGCCACGGCCCAGGAGTCCTCCTCGGGGGCCACCAACGTGAGTGTGCCGGCCTGGAAGTGCCGCACCACCCCGGGAACGAGGTACGCGGCCGCCACCCAGAGCCCGTAGGCCTCGTCCGCGGGCGGGGCGGAGGCAGTGGTGCGGGGGAGACCGGGGCTGTCCGCGATCCGGGGCAGGTGGTGCTCGGCGGTGAGCCAGGCGTACCCGTGCAGGGGCCGGTGGCCGCGAGGACCGCCCTCCAGGACAGCTTCTCCACGCCCTCCCCTCGTGCGCGTCACCAGGCAGTGTCCGGGCCAGCTCGGCGTCCGCGTCACCAACGTGGTCACCAGCCGTCCGCCGGGAGCGAGCTGGTCCACCCACGCCGACGGCAGGCACGGCACGCCGATTCCGGAATGGATCCGGTCGTACGGCGCCCGCGCAGCGTGCCCGTCGACCACGTCACCGGCCACCACCCTCGCGCCGGCGCCGACCCGGTCGAGCGTCTTCTGCGCGAACGCGGCCATGTGCTCGTCCCGTTCGACACCGACCGCCCGGCCGGGCGCGGTGAGCGCAGCGGCGAGCGCGAGCGAGACGCCCGGCCCGGTTCCGAGGTCCAGGTACTGGTGTCCGGCAGCGATCCGCATCCTCTGGAGGACATCCACGTACGGGGTGAACGTCGACATCGCCGTCATCCGGCCCCCGCTCACCACGCCACGGACCTGACTCTCCAGCCGTTCGCCGTCACGCTGGACCCGGACCGACTCGCCCGAGTACACGAGCTCCAGCCACTCGGCCCGGTCCTTGGGATGTGCTCCGTCCAGCAGCTCCCACACCACCGGCTCGCTGCTCTGTTCACTACGCCGCACGTACGCCCGTGGTATCAGCACGCCGCGGTCCAGGCGCGACAGCACATCCCGCAGGCGCGGATCGGTCGGAACCCCGTCGGCTTGCAGGCGTTCGACCAGCGCCAGGCGCGCCGACGCCATGTCGGCGCGCCGGCCCCCCGCTGCCGAGTCGGCCGCGCCGGATTCGGTAGGCACCACAGTTCACCTGCCACCGGTGTCAGGCACTGCTCGTGCCCAGCCGAGCTCGGTGTACGCGGTGCCGGTGAGGATGCCGTCGATCGCGGCACGGGTGTAGCTGACCATCGGGTCCGGCAGACCGCCCAGCGGCCACCACTGCCAGGCCGTGCACTTGTCGGGCTCGCGGACCTCCGGCTCTCCAGCCCACCGGCTCGCCCGGAAGAACAGCTGAATCCGAGGTTCGGCGTTCTCGTGATCGTCGAGCAGGTGCACGGTGTGCACCAGGGCGAGGTCTGCGGGCTCGATGACG
Organism: Streptomyces sp. DvalAA-43; assembly: GCF_900091725.1. Taxonomy (GTDB): domain Bacteria; phylum Actinomycetota; class Actinomycetes; order Streptomycetales; family Streptomycetaceae; genus Streptomyces; species Streptomyces pulveraceus. Next base: position 67,664 of record NZ_FMBW01000006.1, read on the forward strand.
AGCCCGGCCTCCTCATACGCCTCCCTGACCAGGCACGCACGAACGCTCTCCCTTTCCACATGACCGGCCAGGGCATGCCACTCGCCGCCCGCGAACGCCGCACCCGGGTGACGCAGGCCAAGGAGCGTACGGCCGTCGCGTTCCAGGAACAGATGCGCGCCGATCACGTTCTTCACCGCTCCTGCCTCGCCCTGACCGGCATCGCCCCGTGGCCCGGACAGCGGCGGTGCGGGGTGCTCGGTGTGGTGGGCCTTGATCACCTCATGAGCCCACCGGCACATCGACAGCTGCTCCATGGTGGCGACGTCGAACCAGGCGAACATGATCCCTTCGGTGACGGGCAGGTCATGAGCGGCGCCCTCCCAACGGGCCGCGTAGACCCGGATGTTCCCCTCGGAGACGTTCGGGCCGTGGGCCTGTACGGTCGTGTAAGGGGCGACGTCGGAGAGGACAAGCCCCGTCTCTTCGAGGATCTCGCGGGCGATCGCCTCATCCAGGGACTCGCCTGGCTCGGGCCCGCCGCCGACCAGGGACCAGGTACCGGGGTCGCAGATCGGCTTGTGCGCATCCCTCAGATGCAGGAGATACTCGCCGCGGCCGTTGCTGATCAGCACAGCGGTGCTTGTGTACCGAGCGGAAGTGGACGTGTTCAAGGAAACCTCCTGGGCCGGGGGAGTTCTTTGTACGTGTCAGGCTGGCTGCACGACTCTCGCGTTGCGAGTGAGCGATGCAAGGCCCCCGAAGAGTTCGAGGACGTAGATGCGGTCGACGTTCGCCGTCGCGGCCAGTCGGCGCGTGACCAGCACAATGGTGTGATCGTCTTCGGCCAGTGACCACAGACGCTGAAACGCGGCGGTCTCCGCATGGGGATCGAAAGCCGAGGCGGGCTCGTCAACGAGGAGGAACGGCGCGGTCCGGTACCAGACCCGAGCCGTACCCGGTTTCTCCTACTGCCCGCCGGAAAGCTGAACTCTTCGCCCGTACCCTCTGAAGACGATCGCGTCTCAGCCGTGCGGGAGACTCTCGACGAGGTCCAGCACGTCTGCGGTACTCGCGGACTCCTTGCCCCGGTCCATGTCCCGTGGCTGGTCGCCGACACCGATGACCACGTTCGTCGCGGCAGCGGTGTGCCAGTGGACCGGATGACGTGCCTTCCTGCCACCTCGGTGGCGTCCTCGGCGTCGGAGAGGAACAGTATTTCCTCATAGAGCCGGTTGACCTGCTGCACCAGCGACTTCAGCCGCGCGATACACGTACAGATGGCGATGACCGCGGTCCCGCCGACCGCCAGCGGCAGATCACCACTGCTCAACAGCCACCACAACAATCCATGGCCGGCAAGGGAGGCCAGACCGGAGAACCCCCGGGCTACCAGGACGTTGCTCATACCCACGGTCAGCCGCAGCATCGAGCGGGCCGACACCGCCTGCTCCACCTGCGGCTCCAACCGCCCGGACGTTGCAGCCGACCACGCCGACAGCAGGGCCACCACTGCCAGAACCACCAGGAACGGTAGGGACTCGCGAAGCTTGTCCGCGGTTGGGCCGTCGGTGAACAACCGCGTCAGGACACCGTTGACCGCCACCAGACCCCATGCGGCGGTGGACTGTGCTGCCACGACCTCCGTCAGTGTCCGCCGGTCGACCTCCCACCCCGTACGCAGCACCATCGCGGCCATGCGGGGCAAGGCCGCCATCTGACCGAACCCCAGTCGGGTCAGCGCCCCTTCGCAGCGCATGAAGTCCTGCCCCCGCTTTGCCCACGTCCTCACAGCCGACACTCTCGCCCGGGGGACGCCCGGCGGTCCGCCGACAAGCCTTCGGTCGCACGGGCCCGGTGCGGGGCGGACATGCTGCGCGTGGCACCGGCGGACGGAGCCACCAACTTCCTGCACATCAGTGGCGGGAGGAGCCGGGGCAGGCCGAAATCGTTCGAATCCGAGGCATTCACAGACACGGGCGGGGAGAAGGGGCATCGTGTCCTCCATCAGGTCATCGAATGGCACGGGTGCTCTAAGAACGGGCTCCGCCGCTCGCCGTAACGGGTGACGGCGAGGGGAATGGTGGGCATCAGTGCGAATATTGCGGCGTGCGCCAGAGGTGCAGCGTGGCGCATTCGAAACGCCTTCGTTCGATAGCTGGTCGCTCGTTCGCCCGTGCCCCGAGAGTTTCTGGCCAACCTGAGAACCAGGCCGATCCGTCGCGGGAGGCATGGGAGGCCGTGATCCGCGATCGCCGTCGTGTACGGGCCCACGCCGTGGATCTGCTGGAAGGTGAGGACGAGATCGTCCGCAGCTTGGAGGTCTTGTGCGGCGTGGTCGCGGAAGAAGGAGGCGAAGTGGGAGGAGGGCTGTGCCGGGAGTTCGCGCGGCCAGCCTTGCAGGTACTGCTGATAGCGGACCCCGCCGCTAAGGGCTGTCCCGTAATCCCTGGTGGGCGTGCGACGACGGCCACGGCACCTCGCCGCGTTGTCGGAACGCTCGAATACATCCAGTATTCGGGCGTCCCTCCGCCTTGCGATGCACCGCGTCCGACGCCGCACGCTGATCCACCAGGGATTACGGGACAGCCCTTAGTTCAAGTCCGTATAGGATTTCCCGGGCAGCGTTCAGGAGAAAGTTCAGAGATTGACAAGCCGGAGAACATGCGGCCTGAACCGCAGAGAAAGATCCCCGTCGAGGTAATAATCGGCGGGGCTCGCCGCGTAGTTCGTCGGTTGCGGAAGATCGGAGAATGATCTGAAGCGAGATCCGTCGGACGCGGGCCAGCCTTCCAGGTACCAAGGCTGTCGGAATCCACGCTCGTTTGGTGTGAAGGAGGATCTGCCCGAGGCAACTCGGCCGCGCAGTCGACCAAACCGCCGCCCACCTGTGCCGCATTATCCGGACCGGCCTCACCGCGAGCGCCTTGGCCGAGATTCTCAGCGACACGTGTGCGCCGGGCGACGCACGTCGGGCGGGCGTCAGACCGGGGTGGAGACCTTGGGTTGCAGTACCTCGACGATGTTCTCCGCGCGCCAATGGCGCAGGAGGTCGTGGAAGGCGACGGCGCCGTGCGGGTATGCGAGGGGGCCGTTGGGGCGGCCGCGGCCCTCCCGGTTGTAGTAGCCGGGGGTGCACTCGGCGTGGAACCATTCGTGGTCGGGGGCTCCCTGGGCGCAGACGTCGGTCCAGGCGTCCTCGGCCTCACGGGTGGGCTCCACGACGGCGCCGTGTTCTTCCGCGGCGGCGACCAGGGCGGCGGCGTGCACCGCCTGCTCGTCCAGGATGTGCGTGAAGTTCACGCTGCTGGCGTTCTGCAGCGAGCCCATCTGGATCAGGTTCGGGAACCCGTTGCTGGTGAAACCGTGCAGGGTGCGTGGGCCGCGCTGCGTCCGTACGTCGAGGAGCCGGATCCCGTCGCGGCCGGTCACGGGCAGTTTCCCGGAGGTGATGCCGGAGACGCCGACGGAGAATCCGGTGGCGAACACCAGGCAGTCGAGTTCGTACTCCACACCGCCCACGACGACGCCACGTGGGGTCATGCGCTCGATGCCGTGGCTGTCGGCGGTGTCCACGAGCGTGACGTCGTTCCGGTTGAACGTGGGAAGGTACCGGTCGGAGAACGTGGGGCGCTTGCACGCGTACCGGTACCAGGGCTGGAGGGCCGCGGCGGTGGAGGAATCGGTGACCTCGGCGTCCACGCGGTCCCGGATGGCGTTCATCGTGGTGTGGTCGGCTGCCTCGTAGGCGACCTCGAAGTCCGGCTCCCCGTCACGGCGGAAGCTCGGGAGGAGCTTCTCGAGCAGGGCTGACGACTCCGTCCAGCGGTCGGCGACCAGGTCATGCTCGGTGTGCTCCCCGGACACGATCCGTAGGAAGTTCTCCCGGCGCTCGGCCGCCCAGCCCCTGCGGGCCGCCCCGACCTCCTGTGGCGTCATGTGCCGCTGTCCGCGCACGTCCACGGCGGAAGGGGTGCGCTGGAAGACGTACAGATGTCCGGCATCCTCGGCCAGCAAGGGGATGACCTGCACGCCGGTGGCGCCGGTGCCGACGACGCCGACCCGCTTGCCGGCCAGGCCCGTCATCCCGCCCTCGGGGCTGCCGCCGGTGTAGCCGTAGTCCCAGCGGGAGGTGTGGAAGGTGTGGCCTTGGTAGTCCTCGATGCCGGGGATTCCCGGCAGCTTGGGCTCAGTAAGGGTGCCGGTGGCGGTGATGACGTAGGTGGCGCGGAACTCGTCGCCGCGGTCGGTGGCAACCATCCACTGGTGTGCGGTCTCGTCCCAGGTCAGGGAGGAGGCGGAGGTGGAGAAGAGAGCGTCCTCGTACAGGTCGAACTGCTCGGCGATGCGCACCGCATGCCTGCGGATCTCCTCGCCCGGGGCGTACTTCCACCCGGGTATGTGGCCGGTTTCGTCGAGCATCGGCAGGTAGACGTGCGACTCGACGTCGCAGTGGATTCCCGGGTAGCGGTTCCAGTACCAGGTGCCACCGAAGTCACCGCCCTTCTCGATGACGCGCACCCTTGCCACACCCTGTCGGCGTAGGCGCGCGCCTGCCAGGATCCCGCCGAATCCGCCGCCGATGACCGCGACGTCCACGGCGTCGTGCAGAGTCTCGCGCTCCGGCACCACGCCGACGTACGGGTCGGCGGCGAAGTAGCCGAACTCCGCGGATGCCGACCGGTATTGGCTCGGTCCCTCGGGGCGGACGCGGCGCTCCCGCTCGATGCGGTAGCGCTCGCGGAGGTCTGCGGTCTGCTGCGGGGTGGGCGGAGTGTCGCGCTGCGGCAGGGTCATGGGGGGATTCCTCTCTCGGGGGAGGTGCGCCGGCCGGGTCGCGTGAGGTGGGGCAGTGTCCCCGCGGCACCCCGCGCGGTCACAGGTACCGTAACCCAAGTACCGGACAACACTGTCCGGTTGGGGTGGGTCCCGGCGCACACGGCCCTGCCCGAGCGCCACGACACGAAGGGCCCACGATGTCGAACCTCACCCCCGCCTCCCCGCTGCGCGACTGGCTGGCGGATTCTGTCGCCGGGCAGACCCTGCGCGGTCTGCTGGCTTCGGAAGGACAGAGCGAACAGGCCCTTGCCCCGGCTCTCGGTCTGCCGTTGGAGCAGCTGGCGAAGATGTCGGGCGGAAAGTTCCCGCCAAGGCTCGTGGACACACTCGTCAACGCCGTTGAGACCGGCCGGGTCCCGGAGTGGTTGCCCACCGCTCCTCCGGCAGCCACCGTGTCGGCCATTGAGCCCGGCCTCGGCGTCGGGAAAGGCGCCTCCGAGACGTGGACCGAGCAGGTCACGGCCGGTCGCTTCGGTGGCCAGACCGTTGTCGTCACCGGCGCGGCCGCCGGTATCGGCAGGGCCGTGGCCTCGCGCATCGTGCGCGAGGGGGGCTGCGTCGTCGCGGTCGACGTGTCCACCGACGGACTCGAGGCACTGGCCGCCGACCTGGGCGAGGCGGTCGTGCCCGTCACCGCCGACATCACCGCGCCCACGTCCGCAGCCGCCGTCCTGGCCGCTGCGGGCGGCCGTGTGGACGCCCTGGCGAACGTCGCGGGCGTGATGGATGACGACGCCGCCGTGCACGAGGTCGACGACACGATCTGGGAGCGCGTCCTGCGGATCAATGTCGACGGCCCCATGCGTCTGATGCGCGCGGTCGTGCCCGGCATGCTCGCCGCGGGCGGCGGCCGGATCGTCAACGTCGTCTCCGAGGCCGCCCTGCGCGGCTCGGCGGCCGGCGCCGCCTACACGACCTCCAAGCACGCCCTGGTGGGCCTGACCAGATCGTCGGCCTACCAGTACGCGGGCACGGGCGTTCAGGTGAACGCCGTCGCCCCGGGCGCCGTGGCCACCGGCATCCACGTGCCGGCCGGCGCCCCGTACGGCTCGGTCCGCACCGCGAAGATGCGGGTGGCGATCCCCGGCCTGGCCATGGCCGAGGAGCTGGCCGCCTCGATCACGTTCCTGCTCAGCAAGGACGCGGTGAACATCAACGGCGCGATCCTGCCCTCCGACGGCGGCTGGTCGGCCGCCTGATCGCTGCCGGTCGAGCCCCTCCCGCAGCTCGCCCCCTCAGTGAAGGGGCCCCCTACAACCCCGGCACCACAGCCGGGGCACTTCTCCTGCACGACACGGCGTCCGGACGTCCCGGACGCGACAGGAAGGAGCCACACCACCCCATGACCACGTACCGCACACCCCGCGCCCTGGCGGGTCTGGCAGCCATCGGACTCCTGGCAATGACCGGATGCGGCACGGAGACCGGCGCCGCCCAGGCATCGAACTCCGCGCCGTCCGGAGAGGGCAGAGGCATCCGGGCCACCCAGGTCGCGCACGTGACCGACGTGCACGAGGCCACCGGCATGACACTGCTGGAGGGCCCGGTCCTGATGGAGAGCGGCGACCTGTACGTCGTGGATGTCACCGCGCCCCCGGGCGAGTCCAAGGTCATCTCCGTCGACGTGGTCACCGGTGAGCACCAGGGCGTCTACACAGACAGGACGGGTGCCTACACTTCCGCTCAGGTCAGCCCGTACGACGGGCGCCTGTACCTCACCGACTTCGCCACCGGTTCCGTCGTCAGCATCGAGCAGGACGGCGCGGACCCGCGCACGTTCTTCTCCGGCGAGGTCGACGGCTCGCGGATGACCCCGGACGACATCGCCTTCGACGACGAGGGCAACCTGTACGTGAGCGACTCGCACGGCACCAAGCCCGGCGACACCGGGGGGCGCATCGTGCGCATCGAGCGCGAAGGCACGGGGACGATCGTCCTGACCGACGGGCTCGCCCACCCCAACGGGGTCATGTTCGACCCCGAGGTACGCGGCCTGTGGATCAGCGAACTCACCGAGGACACCGTCTCCTACCTGTCGCTCGACGCCGACAGGACCGCTGTGACCTCGCAGCACAAGGCCATTCGTGTCGACGGCGGCCTGGCCCAGACCGACTCCATCGCCGTGGATGCCGCCGGCAACCTCTACCAGGCACTGCACGGCCGACCGGCCATGGCCGTCTACAGCAAGTACGGGGAGCGCCTCGCCACTGTCGAGGTCCCCGCCAAGGACGCCGAAGGTCTGCGGTCGGCGACCAACGTCGCCATCGTCCCGGGAGGCCGGGCGGCCTACATGACCGTCAGCGGCCCCGGCGGCGGGTACATCTACCGGTTCACCGCGCTCGCCGAGGGGATCCGCCAGTCCAACGGCGGCTGACGGTCAGTCGTCGACGGCTGTCTCGAAGGGCCGCAAGGGCCCCACCTCGACGCCGAGCAGCCGCCAGGCCCGCAGGGCCAGGCACTCTCGATCCGCCGGGGTGGGACCGGCGACAGCTCCTGAGACCATGGCGACTGCAAGCATGACGTCATCGGGCGACAGGCGATGACCAGCGGGCAGGCACCCGTTCAGGGCGGTGCGAACGCGCTCGGACAGGGCGCGGGCCTGCTCGCCATGGACCCGCAGGAGGTCGACGAACGCCGTCGAGCGGCTCAGGTGCCAGGTGATCACGCCCAGGACGCTCTCCAGGCTCGCGCCGGGTTCGGCGGCGGCCCGTTCTATCTGTCGGACGTTCTCGTCGAGGACGGCGGAGGCCAGAGCGACCCGGTCGGTGAAGTGCCGGTACAGACTGCCCTGCCCCACCCCGGCACGGCGGGCGACGGCGGACAGAGGTGCGTTCAGGCCCTGCTCGGCGAAGACCTCGCGGGCGGCGGTGATGAGAGCGGTCCGGTTCCGGGCCGCGACCCGGCGCCCCTGGTTGGCCGGGCGGCCCCGGTCGGGCGGCCCTCCATGCGCGGCCGAGCTCCGGGCGGCGGGCGGCGGGTCCTGGGACTCGGCGGGTATCGTCACTTGGGAAGCCTATAAGGGCTGTCCTTCAACCTCGGCCGCTGTCCCGTAACCTCGACCGCCGCCGCCCTGCCCGTCGACGGGGACCGGTCGTCTGGCGGCTTGACGTCGCGGAGGGTCGCTATTGGTCTGTGGACTCGCCATGCGTCGACGCGAGCCCGATGCCACGAATTCCGCCGAGCCGGTCGACGAACAACCGGAGCGCGATCTCGCACCCGGCGCACCACGTCCACCGACAGCACCGCGATATCCGCGATCGACGGGAACAGCAGCTCCTCCAACCGTCACTCACGGTGCACGTTTCGCGGAAAGTGGCTCTGTCGCCAACCTCTACTGCTCGATGAAGTCACACGCGGAGAGTCCGCATGCCCATGGTGGTGGCCGTACTCCAGGGGTACATGCGTCATCGCCACTCGCTGCACCTCGTCGTCTGGGGCCACGGCTGTGCCTCGGGAGACGCATGGATCTGTCCCTGTCTGCCTTGATCCGATGGAATGGGCAGACCGACGCACGTGTTGGAGCAGGCATGACGACTGATCAGCGCGCGATCACCAACCCGGCCGCCCTCCATGACCCGACACCGTTCGGCTACAGCCACGCTGTCTCGGCATCCGGCGAAACCGTCTTCATCGCCGGTCAGTACGCCTCCGACACCACCGGTGCTCCTGTGCCCGGCGATTTCGCGGCCCAGGTGAACCTGGCGTTTGACCGGCTGCGCTCCGCGCTGGAGGGGGTCGGCCTCGGGTACGAGCACGTGGTCCGCCTCGGTACGTTCATCGTCGACCACGACCTCGACAAGCTGGAGATCCTCGGCAAGGTGCTGCACGCCCGCTTTGGCGACAGGCTGCCGGCCCAGACGCTGAGCGGCGTGGCCTCGCTCGCACTGCCGGGGATGCTGTTCGAGGTTGACGCGGTGGCGATACGGCCGTAGCGGATCATCCGCGAGCATCATCGGCCCGATCCCGCGATGGCTGGCCCGGCCGCAGCGACTTGCGGTAGTGGGAGGCACCTTCGACGACGACCGGCCCGGCCTGGCGCGGGCCGGTCGTCGCGCGGGTGGGAGGGCCTGCGAACTGTCTTCTGCGGATGTGGGCAACCCTCGGATCACCGGCGTCCAGCGAACCCGAACCCGGTTGGCTTGGCGAGGAAGCTGAGCGCTGCTCTCGCCGGGTGACCGGTGAGTCATGGGCACTCCCGGAGGAAGACTGAAGGTCTGCCGTCGTGAGGCCATTGTCATGTGCGAGAACAAGATTGTGCCGCTCCTCTGCGTGGCCGTCTTCGACCGCCTCACCTTCGGCGGAAACACCATCGAGACCGGCGTCGGCGCCTGCCGACTCGCCACCACCCGCGCGGACCAGTAACTGTCCCCGTCCTCCGCTCACTGGCCCACGCTCCGGCACCAGGCATGATGCAGGCATGATCACTGTTCATCTGAAGTACGAGATCGACGCCGACAAGCTCGAGGATTTCGAAGAGTACGGCCGCCGCTGGGTCCGGCTCGTCAACCGTTTCGGCGGGACGCACCACGGCTACTTTCTGCCGAGCGAGGGCGACAGCGATATCGCCTACGCACTCTTCTCCTTTCCCAGCTTGGCCGCTTACGAGCAGTACCGCACGGACAGCATGTCCGACGCGGAGTGCCAGGAAGCGTTCCAGCTGGCTCGTGACACCCGCTGCATCAAGCGGTACGAGCGCCGATTCCTCCGGCCGCTCGACGCCCTGTCCTGAGCCGGCGGGAGCGGCGTGGTGCGACCCTGCTGCGCGGCTGTGTGCAGGCGATGACCGTCCGGGAACCGTCCCGAGCTCGTGAGGCTGCCAGCCCTGCCGGGTGGTCAGCGGCCAGGACGGCTCGGCCGAGGCACTGTCGCCGGTGCCGACTGGTGTGCTGCTGAGGTTCGGCGTCGCGGGGTGTGGAGCGTTCACCACTTGTCGGCTTCCTGGTGGGCGTCGTAGAGCCCGAATCTGGCGGCCGAGGCGGGGCTGAAGTCGTCGTCGGGCAGGTCGTCTAGGTCGTCGATGCTGTCGTCTTCGCTGTACTGCGCCGGGTGGCCGGTGTTGTGTTGCGGGTGTCGGGCGGTGGGGATCGGGCGGCGGTGGTGCGAGCAAGAGCGCCTGCGCCAGCGTATGGACGAGACCCGCCAGCAGGCCCAGAAGAGTTTCGACGGCATCCAGGACGACCGCCGTTGAAAGCCCGGTCTCGCGCGTCGGCCGGGACGCGCGCGCCGGTGCCTCGGCGCTCACCGCGACGCGGCGCACGGAGCGTCATAGCCGGCTCAGCACCCCAGGAACGGACGGGCGAGGAGACGCGAGAGGGGTCTGGATTCCCATCGGTCCGGGCCCCTCCCATGTCCTGCGCCCGGCCGTCCACCAGCGCATGCCGAATTGATGGAGGTCGGCACGGCGTTGTTCGGGGAGTTTCGTTGCGCGTTCGCGGATGGGCATCCAGCACCACGCAGTGATCGTGTTCCGGCAAGCCGCGGGCGAGCTCCGCACTGCCCTCCCTCACGAGGAGGCCGCCGAACGCTGCCTTCTCCATCACCTGGCAGGCCAACTGGCGGTCACCATGACGCCCGGTGAGGTCGCAGCCAGGGTCTGGCAGGGCCAGGCAGCAGCGCAAACCGGGCCCGAACGCGTCCTTCTTCAGGCTGTGGGCGACGAGTACCACGTCGACTTCATCTCGGGCGAGCGGCCTGACGCCTTCCACGTCGTCGCGGACGCGGCGCGCCGGCAGAGGATCTGCTCAATGGCAACACTCACCTGACCGCACGCGGCCTCTGCGGACGCAAGGCGCTCCAGCCTGATCCGCCTCGGGCGGGGGAGGGACGAGCCTGCTGATGGTCAAGGCCAAGTCGCAGCACAAGAAGCCGGAGAGCGTCCGACGCTGTTCCCACCCTTCCGCAGAGGCGATCGCCGCGGTCACGAGTTTGCTCGCGCCGAGTGACGGCAGGCGTTGAGTTCGGCGGCACCTGGGCTGTCGGCGCTGTCGCGAGGGCGAGCGGGGCACATCCCTCGGCGCGCGGGGCCGGCAGTGCGCTGGTACCCCGTCAGGAAGCTGCCGACCGGCGGCTCACAGGTGGCGCGAACGCTCATCCCTGGCCGTGGCTCAGCCAATGGGCGATGTGGGCGATGACGCGGGGTCGACATGCTGCGGAGTTCCGTATTCGGCTGGGGTGGATGGTCCTGCGCCGGGGAAGAACAGGTGGTTGTCGGCTTCGTAGACGCGGATATCGGCTTCCGGGGGGCCGGCCAGGCCCGTTCGCCATCGCACCAGGTCGTCGGCGACGGTGACCTGGTAGTCACCTCCTCCTTGGAGGATGAGCATCGGTTTGCCGAGTCCGGCCGCGATCGCGACCGGGTCGTAGTCACGCAGTTCGAGCCAGTACGGCGCGGACAGGCCGAACGGCAGATCCGCTGCGGGGGTCGAGGGCGTCAGCTCCGCGCTGTCGACCAGGGCGGCCTGCCGCTGGAAGGTCTCGATGATCGCTGGTGGGACCTGGTCGGGAAGCACAGTAGCGAGGCTGGTGTGTGGCGCCCGGTGGACGGCGGCGTCGAGGCCACGGCCTTCCACTCCCTGTCACCCGCTGCCTGGGAAGGACTTGCCGCGGAGGCCCAGTCCCTGAGGGCGCTCCTCAGCGACCGCGAGGTGGAGGTCTACGGCCGCTACCACCACTGGTGGGCGAAGCTCCCCGAGACCGAGGTGCGGATGCTGTGACCGGCTGATTCCTCGCGCGGACTCAGCGGTGCCCGCTCAGGATTCGGCGCCACACGACACCCGTCCGCAGTGGGAATCCTCACTTCCTTGTCCGGGGGTGGTTCTCGGTTCGGTGTCCGGCCCTGGGGGCTGCGCGCCGGGCCGATTCGGCGTGTGTGATGGGGTGTTGTGCGTTGATCGACGGGTGCTGGTGTCGGACAAGCCGTGGGGAACAGCTGGTCATTGGGTGAGGGTCGCCTGGTCAGGGCATGACGGCTCCCACTGGTGACCGTACGGCGATGCCTCGGCGGTCCGTGAGGCCGATATGCCCGTGGCAGAACGAAGATGTCGCGGAGGACCGCCTGTCACTCGGTGCGGGATACAAATATCGGCGCCCGGTCGAGCCGACGGCGAACGCCATGTCGCCGCACCACATGGTGTTGAGCATGTCCGCCGTGAAGTCACGCATCACCAGGTCCGGCACAGGCGAGGCCGTCCTGTCCTGAAGGGTCGGCCCCCGGTCACCGCTCACCGTGGACGTCTGTGGGGGCCCGGTTGCCCTGGAGACAACTGTGGTCCGCAACCTTGGTGACGACTACCTCCAGGAGGCAATCGCCCGCCCGGTCGACGGGCATCCGGTCGGCGCGGAGAATGTGTAGGAGCGGAACGGCCACCGGACGACCCGCAGCCAGAGCGTCGGAAAGGCAGTGGCGACCCTGCCGACAAGGTGGCGATGATGCCGACGTGGCGATTGCGGGACTTCCATGACGACGATCTGGACCGTGTGATCCAGATATGGGATCAGGACCGGCAGGCCGACGACATGCCTCCCGTGTTCCCCGTCTCTGAGGCCATGGCCGCAGACCGGACCGGCGGGACCGCAGTGGTTGCGGTGGTCGGCGAGGACCTGGTGGGCATGGCCATGGCACAGGCCCAGGGTGAGCGGGCCTGGATCAAGCTGGTGGCGCTCGCGAGGATGTGGCGCAACCGCGGAATCGGGAGCGCCCTGATCGCGGAAATCGAGAGGCGTCTACGCATACAGGGGGTACGGCGGATCGGTGCGCTGCTCGCCCCAGGGACCACCGGAACCACGGCGCTGGAGAACTCCGGCTACCGCACTCGCGACGGGTTGATCTTCTACGAGAAGGTCGAGCATCTCGGCGCGAGCGATGCGGGCCTGCTCGCCGAGCTCGGCGGGAGGGTGCTGCCACAGGGGCTCTGGGGTGCCCTCGCGGGCATGGAACGAGAGAAAGAAGCCATTGAGCGGCGGATCGTGCTGCCGCTGGCGGAGCCCGTTCTGGCCGACCGGTATGGAGTGACGCCACCGAAAGCCGTCATCCTCTTCGGCCCGCCGGGTACCGGAAAGACCAGTTTCGCCAAGGCCGTCGCTTCCCGGCTGGCCTGGCCGTTCGTGGAACTCTTTCCCTCCCGGCTCACGGAGGGTGCCGCCGGCGGCCTGGCCGCCTCTCTGAGGGACACGTTCGCCGATCTGGCGGTGCCTGAATCCGTTCTGCTGTTCATCGACGAGGTCGAGGAGATCGCCGGCGTCCGGTCCGGTCAGGCCATCGATCCCGGCCACGGAGTCACCAACGAACTGCTCAAGCTGATCCCCGGTTTCCGCGACCAGGGCGACCGCCTGCTGATCTGCGCCACCAACTCCGTCCGTTCCCTCGATCCGGCGTTTCTGCGCCCTGGCCGATTCGACTACGTCATTCCGGTCGGTCCTCCTGATCCGAAAGCCCGGGCGGCAATCTGGCAGCGCTGCCTCGGCCCCGCCGCCGACGACATCAAACTGCATCGACTGGTGCTGGCCAGTGAGCCTTTTCCAATCTCACGTTGATGCGTGATGGAGGACAAGTACGGCTTGGACGATCGCGGTGATGCGGTTGGTGCTGCAGCGGAGTTTCCGTAGGAGGCGCCAGCCCTTGAGGGTAGCCATGGCCTGTTCGTCGAGGCAGCGGATCTTGGCGTGCGTGCTGTTGTGTCGACGCTGCCATCGCTTGAGTCGGCGGCCTCGGAACGGGACGCGTACGGGGTGGCCGGCTCCCTGGTACGCCTTGTCCGCCCAGCACTTCAGTTCGGCTGCGGCGAGCGCGTCGATGATCCCATGGGTCCGTGCGGCGGTCGGGTCGTGGACGGACCCCGGCAGGGCGGGGGACGCCCACAACAGCCGCCCGAACGGATCGGTGAGAACCTGGACGTTCATGCCGTGGCGCTTGTGTTTCCCGGAGTAGTACGGGGTGTCGGTGGCGATCCGGTCGATCGGCAGGAGGGTACCGTCCAGGATCACGAACGCCTTGGTCCGGATGGTCTTCATCGCCTCGGTCAGGGTTGGGGTGAGGGCGGCCAGAATGTCGATAGCCTCGCGTATGCAGCGGTAGACGGTTGCGATGCCGATGCGGAACCCGGCGGCGAGCTGGGCATAGGTATCGCCGCACGGCAGGTGCGCCAAGGCCAACAGGGCCTGTCGGCCTACGGGCAGACGCCGCCAGCGCGTCCCGATCTCCCGCCGCCGGGCATGCAGCCGAGCGCTCAGACAGCGCAGGGTGCGGCTGGACAGGTCAATCGACGACGGGTAGACAAGCACGCGAAGCTCCTGGTGGGGCACGGTGGATCTTGGTCGTGACACCCTCCTACCAGGAGCTTCATCGCGTTGCAGAGCCGCCCAGCTGACGGACGAGGCCAGCAGGTTGGAATCGGCTCACTGGAGCAGTGGCTGGAGTGGCAGCTGCGTCAGGTCCGGGGCCGGATCCGGGAGCTTGAGATCTCGGAAGAACAGGAGCGGCGGCGCCGGGAGCGGGCGTACGCCGCGATGCGATGGAAGATCCAGCCTCAGCGGTCATCGTCGGTGGCCCTGCTGCATCGCGGGGATTGCTCTCTGTACGAAACGGCGATGGGCTTCCTCGATCGTGAGGACGCGTTGATCGCGCTGGCGGAGCCTTCTCTGAACTAACGTGCGTCCGTGCTCCGGGCGGCGATGTCGCTGAAGCTCGGCAGTCCGAGGGGAACCACTGCCGAGGAGCGCGTCTGCTCAGCTTCGAGTTGCGTAAGCTTGCCTTCGGCGGCGGCGAGGCTGACGCTGAGCCCGTCGACTTCACCGAGCCAGCCCTCTCGTTCGGCTTCGGCAATCCGGTCGATCAGGTTGTCCCTGATTTCCTCCAGACGGGGCCGCTCGCGCGGGTCGACCCGAAGCATCGAACACCGGACGCACGCGTGCTCGTGAATGCAATCCGTCCCAAATGCTCGGCCACAAATTCCAAGTGATAGCTTGCGCCGCTCGAAGTGGCCAAGGAACGAATCCCATTCTTCTGAAGGTGGCACCCGGTATTCTTCGCTCGGCCGGAGACCGCGACGTCGTGCCATGAACGCCCGATGGCCTTCGATCACCTTCTCCGGATAGACCGTGTAGTACCCCATTGTGGTGGCGATACTACGGTGACCTGCGATGACCTGGGCGATGTGCGGTGGCAGGCCGTTCAGGATGGCGTCGGTGATAAAGATTCTGCGGAAGTCGTGCGGCTGGATCTTCAGTGGTTGCCCGGTGTTGTCAGTCAAGTCGGACCCTTCCAGGGTCTGGTTGAGTGCCGCGCGAACCAAGGCGGGCGACAGAGATCGGTTCTCCCCGTTCGAACTCCACTGAAAGAGAAGCGGCATCGGCGGATTCCAGATCTTCTCCATCGGGTCGTAACTCGCGACGAGCGGGATCGCACCGCCGTTGCCCCGGACACGGGAGACGATTGCGCTGAGAACGTCAGCCAGTTCGGGAGTCACCAGAAGCATCCGCTCCTCGTCGGTCTTCGACGGGGCGATCTGGAGAAGGGGAACGATCTCTCCGGTCGTCGGCAACTTGTACTGAACGATGCTGTGATGGCTCAGTTCCAATAGCTCCTCGATCCTGATCCCGGTATGGCGGAGGACTTCGATTGCGGCCCAGGCCCAGAACGCCCGATTCTCCGACATCCGCAGGTCAATTCGCTTTCCCTGCTCGGGATAGACAGTGGTCGTGCGGTTTGGGTCGGCCCACGTTGACGACCGCGCCTTGGTGTAGGTCTGTCCGAGGACGGTGAAGCGGGAACCGGCCGGAACGGATGTGACGGCCTTGAGGCGGACTGTGGCCTCCTTCAGCCGTCGGTCCGCAGCCGCGACCAAGGCTGGTAGCACTGGTAGCCGCTCTCGCGTGCGCTGGTCCATCCGGGCTTTTTGTTGCTTTTCCAGCTTCGTGGTGGAAATCTCGGCCGCCGTGATCGGACATCGGACGGCCCATGGCCCCCAACGTTCTGGTTCGTCGACCGCCCACTGCGCGAGGTCGAGGTAGAACGCGCGGACACACATCAGCACGTAAGTGGCGCTCATGCGCTGGCTGGTCACCTCGACGACGGTCCCGTCAGGTTGCCGCGTGCGCCGAGTCTTGGTGGAAAGGCGGGCTTTCCAGGCTGCCACGACCTCCGGAGCCAGTGCCAGGGAGTCGATTCCAGGGTGATGGCGCTCAAGGTCGGCCCAGAATTGGGAAGCGAGCATCCGTGAGAGCCCCTCCAACGAACCTTAATCGAGGGTCGGTTGTCGCTCGCGGCTATGTAGTCCACGATCACGTCGCGGACGGGGCGCCATTTCAACTGGTAGCGGTCGACCAGCCGCTCGACGCTGACCTGCCCGGATCGGATTTCCACGTCCCGTAGCGTCGCCGGCGCTTCGAACGGCACCACGCCAGCCGCTCTCAACCAGGAGTAGGCCAGATTGAGCGACCGCCTCCCGGCGGCCCAGGTGTACTGCCGCATGGCCAGCAGGTCGCCGAAGGTGAGGTCCTGAACGCCACCACCCTTCGCTGCGAGGAGAACAGCGATCATGCCCTGGGCGCCGCGTCCGCCCTTGGACGCCCACAAGTCGGCCGGGACGCCGGCTTCCAGACGGGCGAATCCCTCACAGTCCCGGACCGCCATCATGCTCGTCCGCAGGCTATGGACTCGCCGGGCGAGCAACCATTGAGGAGTCGGACGTATCACGTCTGCGCAGGCCAGGGCGATTACGCCAGCGTGCACCTGGTGGTCTGTTACTCTGCGCCGTCCGGTCTGAGAAGACCAGGCGTGGATGGTGCCGAGCATGTCGTAGGGGCCAGCGAGGGCGGTACCGGCAGCCCATCGCTGCTGCCAACTGTCACCGGCGAAGGTCTCCAGCCACTCTAAGACCCGTCGTGCCCCACGGGCTCGGGTCCATGCGACATCGTCGCTTACGGGGCGAAAAGGAGGGCCTCCGAGGCGAGCCAAGACCTGATCCGGAGTGTCGCGGCTGGCCGCCCACGTGTCGGGCACCAAGCGCTCAGGGTACTTCTCACGGAGAGATTCCGCCGCCGAACCGTAGAGGCCCAGGGTCCCTTTCGACGCGGTCGAGGAGCCGGTGGCCGGCGTCTTGGTAGGTGTGGTCATGAGACGGGCCGTCCGAACAGGTTGGTGAGCGAGGCCGGGTCGTAGCCGGGTGCGACCGGTTGTGGTTGCGGGTTTTCCCGTTTGCGTGCCTGCCGGGCGTGGTGAGCGAGGACGCTGGTGATTACCTCGTCCTCACTGGACGGCAGATAAATCTGTGTGGTCGTGATGAGCCGATGGCCGAGGACCCATTGGACGTCGGTCAGGGGGAGTTCGGGGTCGCGGGCCATGCAGTAGGACGCGGTGTGCCGCAGGTCATGGAGCGACCAGTTGGCCCCCCAAAGGCCATTGGCGCGGTTGAGCATCGCTCTGGCCGCGTGATAATTCAACGGTCGCCAGGGGCGCCGCAGCGTCCACCAGAGCGGCAGATGACGCCCACGAGGTATCCCGTCGCGTCTGGCCTCCTCCTGATAGAGCCGCAGCCAGCCGAAGGCGTCTGGCGAGGCGGGCAGCCGCTGGATCTCTCGGCTTCCCTTGCGGACCACGGCGGCGAGTTGCTCGCCGGGGTTGGCATCCGCCTGTCGGGCCGTGAGGAGTTCCTCGGCGCGGGCGCCGGTGGACACCCAAAACGCCAGCAGCGCACGGTCCCGGTTGTATTTCAGCGCGGCGAAGAGCTCGTTGAACTTTCCTTCCGGGATCCGCCGCAGTATTCGCTTCGGGACGGTGGGCCGGTAGCGGCCCTTCCGCTCTTTCGCGAAGATGTCCAGCGGATTGTGGTGGGCGTTGGCCCTGCCCGCCCGGCGGGAGCGGTCGAGTGGGAACGGGTTGATGATCGGCCCGGTGCCCTGGTCGAGGTGGAAGTCGTAGAACATCCGCAGCACCGTCTCGCTGTGCGCGCGGGTGGAGGCTGCGTACTTCTTCCCAGGCGTCCGTTTACCCGTCACCGGATTCGGCGTCCCCGGCTCTGGTCTGGCCAGCTTCGCGGCCGGGACGACTCCGGCCGTCTCCTTACCGCGTAGGCGCCAGTGGACCCGGGTCGGCTTGTCCGCAATCTGCATCCACCGCATGAAATCCCGTGCCTCTGCCCGGGTCGCACGATTCCACTCCACTTCCAGGACCCAAAGGAATCTGTACCAGCGCAACAGATCCATGCCGAACGACCGGATTGTCGTTGCTGGCGTGCCTGCCGCCTGGAGATCCGCGAAGTACACCGCCACCGGCCGCACCAGCTCGTAAGACGGATCGAGCAACCGGTACGGCTCCCACGGATCGTCTGTCTCAGCCAACCGACCGGCTTCGGGCAGGACAAGATTCTCCAGATCCCTTCCGGGATCCTGTAGATCAACCATGCAAGGAAGCTAACAGGAACATACTCTGACCTGCGAAAACTACCTTGTTAGTTCAGTCAACGTGCCGGATATCGAGCCGTGCCAGATCTGCAGGCCCGAGACGGGGCTGGTCAGCGGGTAGGGCTGTTCGGACCGCCCGGCGCGCTCCAGGGACGCAGGGCTCGCAGGATCGGTCCTGTGGAGTTCCCGATCAAGGTGGCACTGGCCCATGCCAGCCCGGTCCTGCCCAAGGGGCCCGGCTGGTGGTACGAGCCCAAGTTATGGACAGGGTTTGTCGCGGTCCGCTGTCCGCGAGCGCCGGACGCGTCACCGGCGGCCTCGATTGGGAGCGACACCGCCCTCCTACGCCATCTCGATCGGGTGAACCTCGTGGTTCATGAGCCGTGATGATGTGCCGCCGGACGGCCCGTATATTCGGGAGAATGACCCGAGGGGTGCCCTCTACTGCCGGTCGGGGGGCATGCCAGCCACTTCTAGGGTGCCGAGCATGAGCATTCCTACCGAGCCGATCGGCAGCCTTCCCCGTCCGGGCGCACTGGTGCAGGCGTACGACCACCACGCCCAAGGACGAGTGAGCGAGCAGGAGTTGGCGCGCCTCCAAGACGACGCGGTCGCGGACACCCTGTCCCGGCTGGCGGAGCTGGGCAGCCCGGTTCTGGTCGACGGCGACCAGCGCAAGCCGAGTTCGCTCACCTACCCCCTCACCGGCCTGGCGGGCCTGGGGACCGACGGCGTCTTCATTCCGTTTGCCGATGGGCACACCCGGCAGCTGCCGGTTCTGACCGGTGGACCGTTCCGCTACCAGGTGCGGGCCGACACCTACCTCCGTGCCGCCCGCACCCGCACCACCCTCCCGGTCAAGCAGGCCGTGGTCGCACCCTCCGCGCTCAGCCTGCTCTACCCGGCCGGCGGCATCGCCGGATACTCCCGCGAGGCGTTCCTCGCCGACCTCGCCGACGAGGCCGAGGCCGAGATCCGCGGATGCCTCGACGCGGGCGCGCACTGCGTGCAGCTGGACTTCACCGAGGGCCGGCTGTCGTTGAAGCTCGACCCCTCCGGCACTCTCCTCGACGACTTCGTCGCCCTCAACAACAACGTCCTGGGCCGGTTCACCGCCGATGAGCGGGCCCGCATCGGCGTGCACACCGACCCCGGAGCCGACCAGGACTCCACCCACAGCCTCGACGTCGACTACGCCGAACTGCTGCCCAGGCTGTTCCAGCTCACGGTCGGCAACTTCTACCTCGCCCTGTCCGGCGAGCCCGACCGCGAGCGCGTCCTGAAGACCGCCGCCGACCAACTGCCCTCTGGGGCCCGGATGTTCGTCGGCGTCACCGACCCGATCGACCCCCGCATCGAGACCCCCGAGGAGGTACGCGACCGCGTCCTGGAGGCCGCCCGCCACATCCCGCTCGACCAGCTGGGCACCTGCGACGACACCGGCTTCGCCCCCTTCGCCGACGACACCTCCACCTCACGGGACACAGCCTTCGCCAAGATCGAAGCCCGCCTGCGCGGCACCGAACTCGCCGCCCAGGACCTCGGCCTCTAAGCCGCCCCGGAACCTGTGTGAGTCACCCGGCGGCCCGCCGGGTGACACACGCGGTCGCGGTCGGGGGTGCTGTCACGTTGTTGGGTCGCAGTGCTTGACGGTGCGTCGTGGCCTGGTGGGGCCCGCGGTACGGGCCTGTGGTCAGGCGGTGGTGGGCCGGCCGGTAGCGCCGGTGATCTGTTCCCGGATCGCGAAGCGGACGGTCATCTCGGCTCGGTGGTCGAAGGCGGTCATCAGGTGGCGGTGAGGGCGGAAGTGGGGTGAGATGCCGCTGAATGCGGACAGGAACCGCTGGGCCCCGCCGACGGAACGGAATCCCTTCATGGTGCGTTCGCGCTGCCGGGTGGGCTGATGACTGTTCTCGGCCCGGTTGTTCAGGCCCTTGTGGGAACGGTGTTCCACCGAGGGCATGACCTCGCGGTGCGCCGCGCCTCAGGAACGGAGCTTGTCGGTGACGACCACCCGCGGCACTGTACGGGTCTTCTTCATCAGGCAGCGGAAGAAGCGCCTGGCCGCAGCCTTGTCCCGGCGGCTCTGCAGGAGGATGTCGAGCACGCTGCCGTCCTGGTCGACGGCCCGCCACAGGTACTTCCGCTCGCCGTTGATCTTCACGAAGACCTCGTCCAGGTGCCACTTGTCCCCGGGGGCGTGGCCGACGGCGGCGCAGTCCGTCCGCGTAGGCCTGACCGAACTTGGCGGACCAGCGACGGATGGTCTCGTAGGAGACGATGACGCCGCGCTCGAGCATCAGCTCCTGGATCTCGCGGAAGGACAGCGGGAAGCGGAAGTACAGCGATACCGCGTGCGCGATCACCTCCACCGGATACCGGTGGCCCTTGTACGACGGCGACGCGGACGACACGAACGAATCCCTCCCCGGCACGACCAACCAGAAGATCATCCCACCCGGCCAGTCAACGTGACAGTGCCCATCACAAAGCTGTGCGAGGGCAAGGTATGTCACTTCGCGCACAAGGCTGATCCCGACGCCTTGGACTCTCCTTGCCGAAGGAAGAACTCCAAGACTGCTGGTACAGGCAGCGCCGACCACCTCTACATCAAGGCGGCCGTGGCCGATTGGATGGCCGGCCGCAACATTACCGGCGGCGTCCTCATTCCGCAGGATCCAAGCGGAAGGATCCGGCTGGGAGCCCAGGTCACAGCCGAGCCCGCCGGCCACCCGCCGGTCCGGTTCATCCTCGACGAGATCGCACTATCCCCCTCCGACCAGAGCACCACGGGTGTGGTCTACGGGATGAACGTCGAGCCCGATCCCCGGAGCCTGCGCGAGCACGGGTTCGTACACCGGGTCCGCTGTGTCTCCGACGGCGCCTACCGGCGGACGCAGATCGGCACGCAAGGCATCGACGGCACCACGGACTGGTGTGATCTCACGGCTGACCACGTGGAGTTGACGGCGCACGGCCTGAGCACCGAAGCCCCCTCGGAGATCCGCCGTCGGCTCACACAAACGGTACCGATCGGCGCCCGGTCCCGCAGGCAGGCCGCGCAGGACACCACGGCACCACGTCCTGCCGCTACCGAACCGGCGCAGGAGGCCAACCGCGACAACTCGTCGCCGATCTGCGCACCGCTCTCGCAGAGAAAGCCGGCGTCACACTGCTTCAGCGGCACCTGGACCGGCTGGAGAGCGCCGCCCACAGCAGCGCCACTTTCGAGGAAACCGAACTGATGCGGCGCGCACATGAAGTGCTGATACTCCTGCGCCGCGGTGTCGGAGCGGCCCCGCCTGCCCTGCACTCGCGGCGCCGGCGTGTCAGCATCCGCCAGTACGCCGCCGCTCTTGCCGCGCCCTACGTGCTGCCAGGGGATAACGGTTGACCTTCGGGCCGACCGAGGACGGCAAGCACCGTGCGTCAGGACGACCCGGTCAAACGAACGCCCGTCTGGTGAAAGTCGTGTGACGGCCCGCCGCTTCAGGTTTACTCGCGTCATGAACGATCGGACACCCCCAGCGCACAACACCGGCCTGCTGACCGACAGGACCGTGATGATCACCGGAGCGTCGAGCGGCATAGGCGAGGCCGCAGCACGGCTCTTCGCCTCCGAAGGCGCGGCCGTCGTCCTCATGGCCCGCCGCGAAGACCGGCTCAAGGACCTCACCCACGAGATCGAGACATCTGGCGGACAAGCAGCCTGCAGCGTCGGCGACGTGACGCGGGCCGACGACGTCGAGCGCGCCGTCGCGACGGCCATCGAACGCTTCGGCCGCCTCGACTGCGCCTTCAACAACGCTGGCTACGCCGGCTCCACCTTCGGCCGATCGCACGAACTGCCGGAAGAGGATTTCGACCGCATTATGGATGTCAACGTACGCGGGACATGGAACTGCCTGCGCCGTCAGATCCCCGTCATGCTGGACGCCGGCCACGGGACGATCGTCAACACCGCCAGTTCGGCGGGCCTCATCGCCACCGGCGCACCATCCCCCTACGTCGCGGCGAAGCACGCTGTCCTGGGCCTGACGAAGGCCACGGCTGCCGAATACGGGGCGTACGGCATCCGGGTCAACTCCCTGATCGTGGGCACCACCCGGACGGAAATGATCAACGCGGCGGTGACGGCCAACCCGGCTTTGGAGGAGGCATTCGTCGCACGCCAGATCCAAAAGCGGATGGCCGAGCCGCAAGAGGTGGCGGAAGCGGCCCTGTGGCTGCTGAGCGACCGCTCCTCATTCGCCACTGGCAGCCATGTGGCGGTGGACGGCGGCATTCTGGCCATCTGAGCGGCAAGGGGCCCGGGGCAGTCGACGCCGTCGGGCGGACCGTGAGGTCGATACGCCTGTGACGGAACGAAGACGTCGCGGAGGACTGCCTATGACTCGGTGCGGGATACAAATACTTCCGACCGCATACACCTGTGCTTCCTGCTGCGCTCGTCGGCCGACCCCGGCAGCTTCTCGCCGCCCGTGTCCTCGACCAGGCCCGAAGCCGTCCGCGCCCCCTGGCCACGGGGCCGCGGCGCAGCGAGTCCGAGGGGCGCTCGATCGTCAGTATCGCGCCTTCCCGGCCACGGACGGCGAGCACTGTGCGTCCGGACGACCCGGTCAAACGTGCGCTGATGCATCTCGACCGCGCCATGCGTGACCGGCCGGACCGTTTGTTCAGTGCGGTGAGAACCATCCAGTAGCTCCTGGAAGAAGAGAAGGTCCCGGAGATCTTGCGGCCGTGTGGCGGTCGCTCTCCGGGGCGGCCGAGGATCGCGTCGGTTCCACGGCCTCGCGCTGCTTCTTCGGCAGCCGGTGTGGCGGTCGGCCTTCGGGCCAGCCGAGGGTCGCAACCGGAAGAACTGGCCTTTCAGGAACCGCGCGGCGGATCTGGGCGCTGCCCCCGCAGTGATGGGTCACCGACCTCGGGTACACCATGCAGGCCGCGTACATCACCGTCGGCGGCCTCGCCCTGCTGTTCCCCGGGCCCCGGCTGACCGGCGCTCTGGTGCGGCTGGAGACCCGGGCGGCCGAGGTCCTGCTCGGCCCCAGCCGCACGGAGAAGCTCGCCCGCCGGGTCGCCGACCTCGCCGAGAGCCGGGCCGACGTGCTCGACGCCGCCGACGCCGAGCGGCGGCGGATCGAGCGCGACCTGCACGACGGCGCACAGCAGCGCCTCGGTCTCACTCGCCGTCAACCTGGGCCTGGCCAGGTCGACCCTCGGCGACCTGCCGGAGGACGCCCGCAAGGTGATCGACGAGGCGCACCGCGAGGCGAAGGAGGCGATCGCCGAGCTGAACAACCTGGTGCGCGGCCTGCATCCGGCCGTCCTTGAGGACCGCGGCCTCGACGCCGCGCTGTCCGGGGTCGCCGCCCGCCTCCCGATCGCGGTGCGCGTGGCGGTGGACCTGCCGCAGCGCCCCTCACCCACGGTCGAGGCCGTTGCGTACTTCGTGGTCTCCGAAGCCCTGACGAACATGGTCAAACACGCCCAGGCGACCCGGGCGGACGTGACCGTGGAGCGGATCGGGGAGACACTGCTGGTGGTCGTCGCGGACGACGGAGCGGGCGGCGCGGATCTCGCGGCGGCCGGCGGCACCGGGCTCGCCGGGCTCGCCAAGCGCGTCGCGTCCGTCGAGGCACGTTTTCCTGCCGCAGCCCCGCCGGGGCCCGACCGTCATCACCGTGGAGCTGCCGTGCGCGCCGTGATCGCCGAGGATTCCCTCTTGCTGCGCATCGGCGTGGTCAAGGTGCTGGAGGCGGCCGGCTTCGAGATGTGCGCGCAAGTCGCCGACGCAGAAGGGCTGCTGGCGGCCATTGAGGAGCACCGGCCCGACATCGCCGTGGTCGACGTGCGCATGCCGCCCGGCTTCACCGATGAGGGAGTGCGCGCCGCGCTGGTGATCCGCCGCCAGTACCCGCGTACCGCCGTGCTCCTGCTGTCGCAGTACGTGGAGGAGCGATACGCGGCCGATCTGCTCGCCGCCAACACTTCGGGCGTCGGCTATCTGCTCAAGCAACGCGTCGCCGACGTCGAGGAGTTCGCAGAGGCGGTACGCCGGGTGGCGGCCGGCGGCACCGCGCTCGACCCGCAGGCCATCGCGCAGCTGCTGGTGCGCCGGCACAGCGATCCGCTCGACCGGCTGACGCCGCGCGAGCGGGAGGTGCTGGAGCTGATGGCGGGCGGCCGGTCCAACTCCGGCATCGCCGCCGAGCTGGTGGTGAGCGAGAGCGCGGTCGCCAAGCACATCAACAGCATCTTCACCAAGCTCGACCTGCCCAAGGCCGACGCCGACCAGCGCCGCGTCCTGGCGGTGCTGCGCTTCCCGGGCGTTGTGACCGCATAGTGCGCGATCACGCCCGCATGCCCAGTCGACAACGGTGCTGATCGCCCCTTGCGTTCATGACCGACCCCAGTCCAGCCCCCGGAGATCCGTGCAACTCCAAGGCTTAGAGGGCATCTGAGAGGGCGGTTGCGGCCGGTGCCGGGGCGCGTAGCCACGCCCCGGCAGCTTCCTGTCGGGATCAGGTCGTCGTCGACGGCTCCTCGCGGAGGGTGTCGACCACCGCGCGCTCCAAGACCGCCGACACGTGGATCAGGGTGCCCTTCTTGCCCATGGAGGTGTCCCTGATGAGGTAGCTCCGTTCGCCCAGGTACTCCAGGGTGGTCGAGTCGAAGATCCAGGCGGTGCGTTCACCGGTCCGGGTGTTGTCGCGGGCCACGCCGATCCCGTGCCGGCCGGCCGCGTCCGCCGCGTCGGAGTCCACGGTCACGCCGGGGATCTTCGCTGCGGCCTTGTAGAGGGCGGCCGCGGTCCTCGGTGGCATCACCGTCTCCCGCAAGAGTTCACCGATGGTGTCGAAGGTGTCCTGGGCCTGGTCCCGGTCCTTGGCCGGGGTGTCACGCGAGTCCTGGTCCCGGGTGATCTCTGTGGCGAGCCGCCGGAGCAAGGCGTCGGGGTCGGTGGGCAGCGAGGCCAGCCACGTGTATGTCGGCCGGTTGAGGCCCGCCGGGTAGCCGACGGCGGGCTGGCCGTCCGGGACCCCGACCTTGATCGGGAAGTACGAGCCGTCCTCGTGGATCAGGCCGACATCGATTACCGGTCCCGCCTTCTGTGACATCCAGACCTCACGCTCGCGGGGTTTGGTCAGTTTCGCCGGGCCACCGAAATGGCCGTCGTTCTCAGTCTGCAGTGTCTTGACGTAAACGAACTGGTGTCCGGTGACCGTCTGTTCACCGCTCTTCTCGGCGACCGCGGCGATCCGGTCGAGCAGCACGGCCGCGCCACGAGGGGCCGTGGCGTGGGAACCCGTGCCTGCGGCGGACGGTGCCGGAGCGCGGTCCTGGCCGGTCACTGCGAGCGTGGTCAGCAGCATTCCTCCCAAGGCCAGCCCGGCGGCGGGCAGCAGGACGGCAGGGCGCAGGAGGCGGGGGCGGGGGCGGGGGTCGGCGGTGACGCGGTCGCCGTCCTGGTCGATCAGACGCATCAGGGTGTCCTTGTGGTGGAGATGACGGCCAGGGGGCAGGTCCCGTTCGGCCGGGGCCGGTAGCAGCCGGGCCAGTTCCTCGCGTTCGGCCCGCTCGGAGCCGGAGGTACGGTCATTCATCGGGCTTCCTCCTGGATGGGCAGGGCCACGAACGCGGCCCTGCTCTCTACCTCTCCGCGGTCGGGGCGGGGTTCCCGGCCGGATCGGACCGCTTCTCCGAGTCGTGCTTCCCGCGCGGACCCGTCCGGTGTGCGGTCGAGTTCCCCATCGGTGAGCCGGCGCAGCCGGGTACGGGCACGGGACAGCCGCGACCGCACGGTGCCCACCGGGATGCCCAGGGCCTCGGCGGCCTCGGCGTAGTCCAGCCCGGACCAGACGCAGAGGACCAGCACCTCGCGTTCCTGGCGGCGGAGTCCGCCCAGTGCCCGCCGGACCGCGGCGAGCCGCCGTGTGTCGTCGACGCGTCCGACCGTGGCATCCGCGATGTCCGCCACTGGTTCCGGGGCGGGGTGGCGGGCCAGGAAGGCCAGGCGCCGCCCTGTACCGCGGTTGGCGTTGCGTGCTTTGTTAGTTGCGATCCCGAGCAGCCACGGACGCAGTGAGTCGCCTTCCGGCTCGACGGCGTGACGAGTACGCCAGGCCGCCAGGAAGGTCTCGGACAACACCTCCTCGGCCGTCGACCAGTCGCCCGACAGCCGGTAGGCGTGGTTGTAGACCGCCCGCGCGTATTCCTCGTAGAGCGCGGCGAACGCCTCGCGGTCGCCCGCCCTGATCCGTGCGCGCATGCGCTCCCGATCTCCCTGTTCATCACATCTCACATCACCTACCTCTCCGGCCGGGCCGAAGGGTTCCGGTGACCCGCGCCACACCGCGGAGCCAACCGCGGGGCCGCGTATGCCGGACAGCCTGCCCCGGCAACGGCCGGTGCTTTCACCAGGCCCGATCAGGCCTGGCCTGCCTGCGCGACATCCTGGCCGAGCAGGGTGCTCCCCGCCGCCGCCCGCCACCGGGGGCTACGGGCGGAGACGGCCGCGCTTCCCGGGAAGCGGCTGCCCGGTGTGACCGGGCCATGTCGTGCCCGGCTTCCCGGCGCGACCGGCGCCAGGCCGTGGCAGTGCCGCCGGGGCCGGTCACTGGCCTGCGGCTGCGGCGCCCCACGCCGTGGCAGTGTCGCCGGGGCCGGTCACTGGCCTGCGGCTGCGGCGCCCCACGCCGTGGCCAGCCAGGAGCGGTAGCGGCGCAGGGCCCGCCGCTCCTTCCGCTGCTCGGAGACCAGGGTGAAGGCCGGATGGATGCCTGGCCTGGGGCCTGCGCCCCTGGCGAGGCGGCGCATCTGGTAGCGGACCCGCGCCATGCCGGCCGCCGAGGCGAGTGTCTTGTCGGACCAGGTCACCGGTTCCATCCGCCGGTCGGCCTCGCGGTGGTCCCGCCACCGGTCGGGCAGGTCCGGGGTGACGGCGAGTGCGGTGCCGATGCCGACGACCGCCACGCCGCTGTCGAGGACGCGTTCCGCCGTGGCACGCCGGGTGATGCCGCCGGTGAGCATCAGCGGCAGTGGGCTCGTGCCGACCAGTTCCTGGGCCAGGTCGAGGAAATAGGCTTCCCTGGCCCGGGTCCGGGTGTCTGC
This sequence comes from Streptomyces sp. DvalAA-43, assembly GCF_900091725.1. GTDB lineage: Bacteria > Actinomycetota > Actinomycetes > Streptomycetales > Streptomycetaceae > Streptomyces > Streptomyces pulveraceus. Next base: position 94,994 of record NZ_FMBW01000006.1, read on the forward strand.
GGAGCCGCCGGTCATCGCCGGGCTCTCGTAGCTGCCGCCCGACAGTTCGACCAGGTCGACGCCGAGTGGCGCGAGCATCCCGATGACCTGCCGGGCGTCGTCGGCGTCGAAGCCGCCGCGCTGGAAGTCGGCGGAGTTCAGCTTGACCGCGACGGCGAAGGGCGGGGAGACGGCGGCGCGTACGGCCCGGACGACGTCCAGCAGCATCCGGGCCCGGTTCTCCAGCGACCCGCCCCACCGGTCGGTACGCGTGTTGACCAGCGGGGAAAGGAACTGCGAGAGCAGGTACCCGTGGGCGGCGTGGATCTCCACCCCGTCGAAGCCCGCCTCCTCGGCGCGGCGGGCCGTGACGGCGAACCGGCCCACGGTCTCGTCGATCTGCCGCGCGGTCATGGCGGTGGGCCGCCCGAACCTACTGCTGTGCCTGCCCAGGGAGACACCGGCATCGGACGGTCCCCACACCACACCGGGCATGCCGGATGCCACCTGGCGACCGGGGTGGTTGATCTGCATCCAGATCGTGCCGCCGCCCGACTTGCCGGCCGCGGCCCAGTCGGCGAACGGTCCGATCGGAGCGTGCTCGTCGAGTACGACGCCGCCGGGCCCGGTCAACGCCTCGGCGTGGACCATGACGTTGCCGGTGATCAGGAGCCCGGCACCGCCCGCGGCCCAGCGCCGGTAGAGCGTCAGCAGCCGCTGGTCGGGAAGCTGCCCCTCCCCGGCCATGTTCTCCTCCATGGCCGCTTTCGCGATTCGGTTTCCCATTACCTGCCCGGAGCGCAGGTGCAGTGGCGAGAACATCTCGCTGGTCATCCCGTTGTCTCTCTTCCGTGTCGGCCACCTACAATGTGTGCACTACTTACATTAGGGCGCGATGTAAGCGCCGTAAACATTGGAGGGTGTGAGCTGTGCCGCAGAACAACGGGTACCACCACGGCGATCTGCGCGCGGCCTGCCTGCGTGCCGCGCGGGAACTGCTGGAGGAGGACGGCAGCGCCGGGCTGTCGCTGCGCGCCGTCGCCCGCCGCGCCGGCGTGTCGGCCACGGCTCCCTACCGCCACTTCGCCGACCGCGACGCGCTCGTCTCCGGGGTCGCCGCGCAGGGATACCGTGAACTCGCCGGGGAGCTGGCCGAGGCCCACCCGCCCCCCTCGACGCCGGACGGCTTGGCCGCGCTCGCCCTCGTCTACGTGCGGTTCGCGCTCGAACACCCCGCGCTGTTCCGGGTGATGTTCGCCGAGCCCTGCGACCTCACCAGTGAGGAACGGGTCGCCGCGACCGCCGTCCTCTCGGAGTACCTCCAGGGCGTCGTCCGCACCGCGTTCCCCGGATCCGACGACCCGGAGGCGCTGGCGACCACCGTCTGGGCCCTCGTCCACGGTCTGGCGTTCCTGCACCTCGACGGCAAGCTCGACACCTCCACCCCTCAGGCGGTCGCAGACCGGGTCGGCGCCGCCGTGCACGCGCTGTTCGCCCTGCCTCCGGCGGCGCGGCGGACCGCGACGGCACAGACCCGGACGGCGACCACCTGAGGGCTGCACCACCCCGCACGCACGGACCGGGGCACTCCGCCGGGCAGACCCGCACCGGACCGACGCCCCGGGGCCGTCCGCGCAACCCGTACGCAGGGCCAGAACCCTCCATGGCGGAATGATGACCGAGCGCGGCATGGTCGCCGGCCGTCGGCGGAAATGTCTTCGCCGCCTTCGACGCCATCCTCACCGCGGCCGTACCTGACCTCGCCGACCGCGTCCAGGCCATGGGCTTCGACGCGGATACCGGCCGCCTGGACGTCGTCCCCGACGCCCCGGCCTGCGGGACGAAGCTGCGCTGGAGCGCGCCGCAGCTGCCAGAAGGACCGGCGGGGCTGCGAAGAGCAGGCTGGGACGCCTACGCGGGTTGGTCGATCGTCATGGTGAAGTTGAGGACCATGATCTGCTCGTACCTCGGGGGGAACCGCTGGGTCAGCTTGAGGAGGGACTTGGCGTCGACGTCCACGTCGTTCTGCTCGATGGTGATCGTGCCGCCTCTGCCGTCCTTGTGGCCATCGCCGACCTTGACGATTGCCTCCTTCTCCGGGCTGGAGACGGTCAGAGAGGACGTGATGTTGTTGAAGTCGTCGCCGACGTCGCCCGTCTCGGTGAGGGTCTTGCTTCGGCCGGCGAACTTGGAGTCCTCATACAGCGTCACCGTCCACCCCTTCGGGATGGTCACCGAGCTGATGAAGTCGTTGTCATCCAGCGCGCTCGTGTCGTAGGCGCCGGGCTTCAAGGTCTGCGCCTTGCCCTTGCAGCCGCGCTCTCCGTGAACGATGACGTGATCGTTAGCCATGATCCCCTCGATTGCCTTCAGTTGGAACAAGACGAGGGTGACGCTAGGGGCAAGGATCCCACCGACGGCGAACACTCCTGATCATTCACTCATTCGGGTGGCGGGCGAGGAGCCGCACGGGGGCAGAGAGCCGCCCCGGTCATAGCACCACGACGGGCTCCGAGTTGCTCGGTTCGCCTCGAAGGCTGATCGTTCCGGAAGACCAGCTCTCGGCGTGGTCCGCAAGGCAGCCCGGCACGTCTGCACCTGCCAGCCTGCGGAGATGCCGATCAAGTTCGAGCCCCGTTCGATGCCGGACCATAAATGACTTCCCAATGAGGATGTCAAGCCGCGAGTGTGACTGATGGTGCTGGTTGATGGAACGCTCCGTCACGGATCATTGCCCAGAGGACGTTGGCCCCGGCGGCGTGAGAGGGCGAGCACAGCTTGCTTGTGGCTCTTCCCCTCGTCGCGCTTGCGCTGGTAATAGGCCCTCGACGCAGGACACGATCTGATGCTGGCCATGGAGGAGAGGTGGAAGGCCCGGAGGAGGCCACGGTGGTAGCGGCGTGGACGGCGCATGTTGCCGCTGACCCGTCCGGAGTCCCGTGGGACCGGGGCCAGGCCGGCGAACCCGGCGAGGCGGTCCGGAGTGCCGAACGCTGTCGATGTCGGTGTGCAGGCTGCGTTTGAGGTCGGCGTTGACGAGCTCGTCGGGGTTCAGTTCGGGTGAGTACGAAGGCAGGAAGTGCAGCTCGATCTGGTCCTTGTGGCCGGCGAGCCAGGCCCGGACGGTCTTCGAGCGGTGGGCCGAATGCCGGTCGACGATCAGGTGGACCTTCCGGTCGAAGTGCCCGACGAGCCGGGCGAGGAAGCGGCACATGACCTTCGCGTCGAACGACTCGGTGAAGACCAATCCGGCCGCGGGTGCTGATCGCGGACATTGCGTTCAGGGAGAACCGGTTCCCAGTCCGGCGGACGATGGGAGTCCTGCTCTTGGCGCCTCAGGTGCGGCCGGTGACCTCGTCCGAGCGGATCGCGACCTGGTCGCCGAAGAGAACCCGACGAGCTGACGTCGACCGAGCGTGTCGGGGTGCCCGACTGGGCTGGGCGCTCATGGGCTTCTCCGGAGGCCGTCGTCATCGCGACGTCGCGGGGCGTGTTACGAAACCTTTCTCTGGGTACCGCAGGTCAAATGGCCTGGAGGTTCAAGAGATTTGACACCGGAAGCCACATGCCCGAGAGTGCTCCCACTGCGGCACGAGTCTGCCCGCAGACAACGAAGCTCTCGACTTCCCTCAGGGAAGCGGGGGCTTTTCTTGTGCCCGCACCCATGAGTGAGCCCCGGTCCCCGCCGGGGCTTCTTTCGTTTCCGGAGGTTCTTCGTGTTCGACCCGTGGTGGTTTGTGAGCGCAGCCTGTGTCGTCATTACGGTGCTCGCGATCCTGGTGATAGCGGTCCTGGCGATCGCGCGACGCGTGGTCGACAAGTCGCGTCCAGAAGACCTTCCCGCCGTTCTGGCTGGGCTCGGCGATGTGGTCGCCAGCCTGGCCTGCTTCTTTCCCTGGGGGAAGACGCGGGAGAATCCGCCGTCCGAGCCGGCGCTCCCGCAAGGTAGCGAGGTACTGCCCCCGCCGGTCACCATCGTGGCCGGCCGGCTGGCAGCCACCCATGCACTCAACCCGCCCGCAGCCCCCGGGGAGGTGAACCGATGAGGCGTCAGCGTCCGTACCGTGACACCACAGCGGAGCGGGCGGACATCAGCAGCATCGGGCTTGCGCTGAACTCGATCCAGAACCGGCGTGAGATCGGCATCGTGATCCTGCTCGTGATCTGGGGACTCTCGATGCAGGAGGCAGCCCGGCGCCTGGGCATTACTGAGAAGCAGGCCGAGGAGTTGCTGAATAAGGCCCTGAGCCGACTGCGGCATCCCAGCAGATCGACGAGCCTCCGCGATGAGATCGATGGCGATTTCGTAGCGCGGTCGCGGGAACTGCGCAGATGGGCCGATGCAGCGGCGCAGGCCATCGCTGTGACCTGCGCCTGCGGCCGTAAGTTCCTGCCGGAAAACATCTTCCTGATCACGGGCGGTCGTCCCAAACGCTACTGCTCCAATGCCTGCAAGCAGGCTGTTTACCGCGCTCGCAAGAAACAAACGCGATCCCGTGAGTCATGACAGTGCAGTGCAGCCGGATCGGGGCTGAGCGGTCACGGCCGGGCGACGGCGGCCTTGGACATGCTCTTCCGACCGTCTCTGACGGACACCGAGCCGCCCACGACTGCCGCCGCCGCTACGGCTGTACCCCGGGCCAGAGCACTGATCCGGGGTACAGAGGGCTGGGTTGAAAAGCTGATCACCGATGGTGATGCAGGCCCAGCCGGTGGACACCGTACCGGGCGGCCGCGGTCAGCCGGCGTCGGGGAGGGCCCAGCCGGCGGGAAGGTTGAACAGGCGCTGCCCCCGGCGTTCGTTCTCCTGCCGGAGCGCGGTGGTCCAAGGCCAGGGGTCATCGCGCGGGAGGTAGGGGCAGACCATGCGGTGCGCGATGCGGCACCGGGTTTCGGGGAGCGGTTCGGCGTCCCACAGGGTCATCGCGGCCCCGTCGGAGGTGAAGACCCACCGTCGGTGCGGAGGAACAGTGTGCGCGGGGACGAGGATCCTCGGTTCGAGGAGTACCCAGTGACCGTCGTAGAGGGTGCGGTAGCGCTCTTGCGGGAGGCCGCAGTGCGGACAACTGGGCGGCGCGGGTGGTGGCGGGGCGGTTGCGCCTTCGAGGGCGGCCTGCACCAGGCGCGCGAGGCCGCCAAGGCCCGCGGCGAGGGCGGCACCCGCAAGGCGAAGCGCCGGACCGGAACGACAGTGCGGCGTGACGGCCGGGAGCCGACTGGGTTCGCCGCGGTGCTCCAGGGCTCCTGATGGCCGACCGGGCCTGGGACGTCCCGGCCGCTGGCGGAAGCATCCTGGACCAGTGGCCGGACGTTTGCGGCCGCGCTCTCGCCGAAGCTGGCCGCGCACGTTGTGGCGGTCACCTTCCACGCGGAGACCGGACAGCTGGACCTGCGCCCGGACTCGCCCGCGTACGCCAAGCAGCTGCGCCTGATCAGCTCCCGGATCGTCGCCGCGGCAAGCGACGCGGTCGGCACCCAGGCGGTCCGCACCGTCCGCGTCCTGGCCGTGGGCGCCAGACTGTTTCATGAGGGTGTTGCAGATGTCCAGTCATTTGCAACAACTCATGAAACATGATTGCCGCAGGTGGACCGCCGGGCGGCCGGGTGTTTCATGAGCGACCACCTATGAAACAGGCACAATAGGAAGTCAGCGTTCCCGTGCCGCTGCGGCCGCCCGGCGAGCTGGGCCGAACAGCGTTCAGGAAGGGTGTGCGTGGTCAGCCGCCGCCGTATCGTCGGGTAAACCCCAGCTCTCACCCTCATTCAGGGCAGTCTTTAGCGTGGCGCTTCTTCTCAGCCGTGCAGTGGAGACGGGTTGAGCTGTCGCTCTTGCATCGGCCCCTTCGCCGCGGCTGATGCAGGTGAACACCGACTGAGTTCCGCATCACGTTCTTCACGCCCTGGCTGGCATCTTGGAACCGCCGGAGGGGCTGCCGCGCGGAGCGGGCCCCTCCGGCTCGCTGCTGGATGCCAGCGCTCAGGTTCAGGCGGTCGGGATGATGCCGAGCTGCTGGAGGACCTTCACGCCGTCGTCGAGTCCGAGCTCCTCGACGATGAGACCGCCCTCGACCTTGAGCACCGTCGTGCCGGTGAAGCGGAGCGTCTTGCCGGATGCCGCCGGGACGGAGCCGATGGGAAGGTCGTCGAAGACGATCGGCCCCGTGTGCGTGCCGCCGCCCTCCCACTGCCCGACGACGTAGTCGCCCTCGGCGATGAGGTCCGCGGTGCCCCAGAAATTGAGGTCCGGGAACGCGGTGCGGAAGTTGGTCGCGAACGCGCGCACCTCGTCTCGGCCACGCATGGGCTTGTGCAGCGAGTACTCGAACCGGATGTCGGGAGCGGCGAGCTCATCGATGATGTCGGGGTTGAAGGGGTTGCCCCAGAACTCGGTGAACCACCGGCCGACGATGGCCTTGTTCTTTTCGAGCGACATGGGTTTGTCCTTTCTGTTGTTGTCACCGATCCGCCAGTGGGCGTGGTGACATTCCGAAGACGTTGACAGGATTAGATATGTGAGATCGGCGGTGAGTATTTATGGAATCGAACTGAAGAACGTGCGGTACTGGTGGGTGGTGCCGTTCAGGGAGTTCAGCGAGAATTGGCGTCGGCTCTGCGGATGCCATGAAATGAATCGGTCCTCAGGGCGGTCGCGAGGTAGCCGTGCGGCTCTCACGGCCGGCTGCGGCAAGGCCGGGTGGCGAGAGGGGTACGGGAAAAGGCTGTGCAGCGTGCGCCTTCGGTCAGGCGGCTGCTTCGATGGGGTGCAAGCCGAGGGCCTCGTAGATGGCTGCTGTTGCTGTGCCGCCTTGGACGATCACGTGGTCGATGCCGGCCGCACGGGCGTTGCGCAGGAGTTCAATCTTGAGCGCGTGTGCCACCCATGTTTCCTGAGTGGGCTCCATCCACGTCACGACATCGCGAGCTGTGTCGCCGGTGGGGTCGATGACCGAGATGCCGACCGTTTCGTTGCCCTGGCACGCTACAACGACGAGGCTTTCGCCGCGGATTGTGAAGGGCATCACGTCGATTCTACCGAACAGCATGGCGGACTGGAGAAGATCTCCGACTGCACTGCCGAGCTGGGTCGCCCGGGGCCCTTTCTCTGAGAGGTTCGGGAAGGAGTACGTAGCAGCGGTTGCGCGCTGTCTCTCCGTCCAGTAGTTGGCGGCGTTGAAATCGGTCAGGTCGTACTTCATGCCTTGCCGACCGGCCATTCTTTTCCTCCTGCACGCCTCATATAACGGCGATGCCCGTGGCCGTCGGGCGCGTGACGGCCACGGGCACGCTGAGCTGACCGGGGTCAGCGGCGCCGGGCGATTGCCGCCCGGCACGGAGAAGACGTCGGCTCGCGCAGAAGTGTGAGATCCGGATCTGCCTTCAGGCGCGCGTCCGTCCCTGCTCGGGCGCTGCGTAGGCGGCGTCCGCCCATAGGTGCATGAGCGCGTAGGAGCGCCATGGCGCCCATCTCTCGGCGATGGTCCGGGCCTGGTCGGCACTGACGGATCCGAGTGCCCTGCGGGCGACGAGGTCGCCGGGGGCGAAGGTGTCGGGGTGCTGCAGTGCGCGCACGGTGAGGTAGTCCGCGGTCCAGGGGCCGATGCCGGGGAGCGCGAGCAGAGCTCGGCGGGCCTCGGCGGCGGTGAGGTGTGCGAGCGTGAATCCGTCCGCCCATTCCTGGGCGACGGCCCGGAGGGTGCGGGTCCGCGCGCCGGTGAGGCCGACGGCCGCCTGGAGTTCCGCGTCGGGGATCGCGGCGAGTTCCCGTGGGGCGGGAAGAGTCCTCAGCCCGGCCGCCGGTGTCCCGTAGGCGGCGGCGAGCCTGCCCATGAAGGTGCGGGCGGCGGCGAGCGAGACCTGCTGGCCGACGACCGTGGCGGTCACCGCTTCGAACTCGTCGGGGTAGCCGATGAGCCGGAGGCCGGGCCGGCGCTGGACCAGGGGGCGGATCAGCGGGTCCGCGGCGAGGGCGCCGGCGATACGCGTGGTGCCGGAGTCGAGGTCCAGCCAGCGGCGGATCGGCGCCGCCAGGCCGCCGGGGTCGGGGATCTCGTCGGGCACGTCGGCGATGACCTCGTCCTCGGTGAAGGTCACCGTCACCCGCACGTGCGTTTCCCCATGGGACAGGAGCCGGGTGTGGGTGCGGCCCGGGATGTCCGTCTGTTCGGCTCCCGGGACCGCGTGGGCGGCCAGCATCCGCAGCGCGATCCCGGGGTCGGTGGGGCCTTGGGGGAAGAGGCGGAGCAGGGTCACGGTGCCCAGATTCCGGAGCTGCCGCGCCGGTGCGAGTCCAGCAGGTGGGTGTCGATGATGCCGATCGCCTCCATGAGCGCGTACATGGTGGTCGGGCCGACGAAGGCGAAGCCGCGCCGTCGCAGTTCCTTCGACAGCGCGGTGGACTCGGCGGACTTCGTGGGGATCTCCGCGAAGGTCCGGGGGCGGGGGGTGGTCTCGGGCTGGAAGGACCAGACCAGATCGGCCAGGCCCATGTCCTCGCGCAGTCTGACGGTGGCGCGGGCGTTGGTGACGGCCGCCTCGATCTTCTGCCGGTTGCGCACGATGCCGGCGTCGGCCATCAGCCGTTCGATGTCGGTCTCGGTGTACGCGCCGACCGAGTCCGGATCGAAGTCGTCGAACGCCTGGCGGAACGCGGGTCGTTTGCGCAGGATCGTCGCCCAGGACAGGCCCGCCTGGAAGCCTTCGAGGCTGACGCGTTCGTAGACGCCGTGTTCGTCGGTGACCGGCATGCCCCATTCGGAGTCGTAGTAGTCGCGCAGCAGGGGATCGACGGCCGCCCACGCGGGGCGGGCGAGTCCGTCGTCTCCGACGACGACGCCGGGGTCGGCGGTGGTAGTGGCTTGCTGTGTCACGCGATCACCCGTCGAGCCCTGTCACACGCATCGTGATGTTGATCCGGCCGCCGCTGATGCCGCATCCCGCGGGGGCGGTGTCCTGGTGCACTTTGGTGACACCGTGGTAGGCGAGGCGGGCGGGCCCGCCGAAGACGAAGAGGTCGCCGGAGGCCAGCAGCAGGTCCGTGTACGGTTTTCCGCGGCTTTCGGTGTTGCCGAAGCGGAAGGTGCAGGTGTCGCCGATGGACAGCGACACGACCGGGGCTCGGGACTCCTCGTCCTTGTCCTGGTGCATTCCCAGGCGGGCCTGGGCGTCGTAATGGTTCACCAGCGCGGTGTCGGGCGTGTACGAGGCGGTCGTGGCCGTGTCGTACCCGGCGGCCCGAAGGGCGCTGCGTCCCAGACGGACCATCCAGTCGGGGAACGCAAGGACACGGGCGCCGTTCACGTCGGTGGCCCGCCGCGTGTACCGGTACGGCTGCCAGTGCCAGCCCAGGCATACGGTGCGCACGGACATCTGGTGGCCGCTGACCGTCGCGGCGCGCGGGGGGACTGGGCCTCGCACCCACTCGTGGAACCGGTCCGTGATCCACTTCTGCTGTCCCACGGGCAGCCAGTCGGGGATGTGGGTGGCGCCCGGGGAGATGTCTCCCGCGTCGCGGTCGGGCAGCTGTGGGGTGAACAGCGCGGTCATGGCCTGTCCTGTGTGAGGGTGGGGTGCTGGAGGGAGTCGTCCTCGACGAGCCAGGTGGTGCCGTGGGCGGTCGCGCCGACCAGGCCGTTGAGGTTGATCAGGCCGACGAGTGCGAGCGTGCGCGGATCGCCGACCGCAGCGGTCGCCAGGGTGCGTTCGGGGCGCCACGGGGTCGACCACAGCAGGCGCCGGGTCATCTGCGCCCAGCCGGTCGCCGGGCCGGCCATCACCCACAGGTCAGGATCGGCGGCGGCGAACCGTGACGCGTGGCGCAGCCAGGAGGCGCCGGTCTCGGGCCAGGTGATCGTGCCGAGGGCCACGCCTCCCGCGCGGTCCCAGGCCGATTCGACCAGGCGGGCGGTCTCACGTGCGCGGGGGGTGCGGCCGGATCCGATCATGATGGTGTGGGCCTGGCGGCCGTGCGCCAGCCGCACGAGGGCTGCGACCTCGGCGTCCGTCGCCGTCAGGTCCGCTTCGTAGCTCGTCGGCCTCTTCAGCAGGGGGCTGGTCAGGGGGTCCATGGTCGGCCGTTCTCTCGGGTGGTCTTCCACCGCTGATAGCGGTCCTTGCAGCATGTTCCGCAGGGGCGGAACCCGGCGGCGACGGCCGTGGCCTCGTCGGCGAAGAAGACCCGGTGCCTCACGTAGCCGCCGCGAGCGATGGCCCGCAGCGCGGCAGGGCAGTCGAGCCGTCCGTAGATCTTCGAGCCACGGTGGCCGGCCCATTCTCCTTTCACTGGCGACCGGTAGGGCCGGCCGTCGGCCCCGAGAAGGGTGTAGGTGTTCATCGCGTCGCTCACGCGGCGTCATGGAAGACGAGGGCAAGGGTGTGGCGCTCGCCGGACCGGATGGCGGACACACCGTGGCGAACGGGCGCGGCGGACCATCCGCGGGCGGACCTGACCGGCCGGTCACGGGTGGTGAACAGGTACCCGTGACCGTGCGGCAGCAGCGTGGAGGTGCCCCGGGACTGGGCGCGGGGGCGCTGTTCGAGGAGCAGGAACTCGCCGCCCGTGTGATCCACACCGGGCTCGTTGAGGTTGATCACGACCTGCAGCGGGAACACGAGGTCGCCGTACAGGTCGCGGTGCAGAGCGTTCCAGTCCTTCTCCCGGTAGCGGAGCAGGATCGCCGTGGACTTCGTCTGCCCGGCGTCGTGGCACATCTGCAGCCACTCGTCGAGCGAGTCCGGCCACGGCGCGGGCCGGCCGAGTTTGGCCCACCAGTCCCGGGCGATGGGCAGCAGCCTGGGGTACAACGCCTGCTTGAGCCGCTTGACCGGTTCGGGGTAGGGGGTGTCGAGATACCGGTACTGGCCCTCGCCGAAACGGTGCCGGCCCATGTCGACGGTGCTGCGGAACAGGCCGTCCTGCCCGTACAGCTCCCTGATCTCCGCGCTCTCCTCGGGAGTCAGCAGCTGCGGCAGCAGCGCGCCCCCGTACTCGTCGATCTCCGCGGTGATCGCCTGCCAGTCGCCGGACTCGACACGACGGCCCCATCGGTCCGTCCTCTCGGCGGTCGCCTCGGTGATGCTCATGCCGCGGCCTCCAGGTCCAGCAGCGCGGTCTTCGCCTCAAGTCCGCCGATGTAGCCGCCGAGGGTGCCGTCGGTGCGCAGCACACGGTGGCAGGGGACGACGATCGGCAGCGGGTTGGTCGCACAGGCCGTGCCCACCGCCCGGACGGCCTTGGGGTTGCCGACGAGTTCAGCCATGTCGCGGTAACTGCGGGTCTGCCCGTATCCGATCTCGGGCAGATGCGTCTGCACCAGGCGCCGGAATCCGCGCGACAGGGACAGGTCCAGCGGCACGTCGAAGACCCGGCGGCGCCTGGCGAAGTACTCGTCGATCTCGCGAGCCGCCTCCTCCAGCCGCCTGGGCGCGCGCAGGATCCGCGGGCTGATCTTGTGGCCGAGGGCTTCCAGAACCTGGTCGTGGTCCTCGCCGTCGAACGCCACGCGGACCAGCCCCTTCGGGGTGGCGGCGAGCAGCAGCTTGCCGACGGGCGAGTCGATGGTCGTGTAGGCGACATCGATCAGGTCGGCTTGCTCGGCGGCCTGCTCCAGACGGCGGTGGAGGCGGCGGAGAGCGCCGGCGTCCACGGGTGTCGTCAGCAGGACGGCCATGTCGTCATCGTTGCGCATGTCGCTCACGACGATGCTCCTTTCGTGATCGCGCCCGGATAGTGTTTCCTGAGATTCTTCAGCCCGTCCGAGGCGGCCCTGCGGGCCGCCTCGACGGTGCCGCCGAGGATCTCCGCGATCTCGGCGTACGCCAGCCCCGCCACATACCGGTAGGCGATGGCCTGACGCTGCTTGCTGGGCAGTTCCCTCACCGCGGCCCACAGGCCGACGTCCTCGGCATCCGGGACGCCCTGTCCTCCCGGCGCTTCCGGTACCTCGTCGACCGGCAGGGGGTTCCGCTTCGCGGCGCGCAGCACGTCGATCGCCTTGCGGTGCGCGATCGTCACGAGCCACGCCTCCACGTTCGCCGTCTCCGGCAGATCGGGATAGGCACGCATGGCGGCCAGGAAGGTCTCCGACCATGCGTCGTCCGCATCGTGCGGGCCGAGGACGACCCGGCAGACGCGCAGCACGGTCGCACCATGCTGCACAACCACGCTCTCGAACGGTTGTTTCATGTCCATCCCAGTGAAGACGTACGTGCGGTGATAAACGTGAGATTCCGCATCAGAACAATCGTCCGGCGTCGCTCGCGGGCGGCTCCTCGAGCTCCAGCAGCGCCTGCTTGCGCTTCAGCCCGCCGGCGTACCCGGTCAGAGCCCCGGTGGAGCCGACGACGCGGTGGCACGGGACGAAGATGCACAGCGGGTTCGCGCCCACGGCCTGTCCGACCTGCTGCGCGAGACCACGGCCCCCGACCTGCTCGGCGATACGACCGTAGGTGGTCGTGTCGCCGCACTGAATGCTCTTCACGATGTCCCAGACGGCGTGCTGGAACGAGTCGCCCTCGGCCGCGAGCGGAAGGTCGAACTGCCTGCGGCGCCCCGCCAGGTAGTCGCACAGCTGACGGACCGCTTCGTTCAGCAACGGGTCCGTCGCGTCACCGACCTCGGGGCCGAACGCCTCCTGCGGGGGCCGGCGCATGTGCTGTCCGAAATACAGGCCGGTGACCGCCTCGTCCCTGGCGACGATCGTGATCGGCCCAAGGTACGTCTCGATCTCGACATGCCGAGTGTTCATCTGCCTCTCCCCTCTCCTGACCAGTAGACGCACGGCACCCGCAGAACGTGAGATTGCATTTGGAGCCGTCGCCGATCACCATGCCAGGGCGTCTCGCCGGGGACCTGGCCGTCGGCTTCGGCGCGACGATTCCGCTGAACACCGAGACCGAGTGGGACGAGGTGAAGCACACCTGGGCCGTCGACAGGCACGGCCGCCCGGCGAAGGACCGGTACGGCGTGGGTGCCGACCACGTCAACGACAACAACGAGGACCAGCTCCGGATCATCCGGACCCTGCTGCTGATCCGCCAGCCCGCCGACGCGCGCCGCGCACTGTGGCAGGCCGAACAGGTACGGCCCGACGCCGCTGCCCGCAAACGCCTGCGCCGGCCGGTGCCGAGCACCCCGATGCCCCGGTCCGCTACATCACGCTCCGCCAGCCCATCCACCCCGCACCCGACGACGACCGCGGTGCCCGCGACACCGCCGGCCGCATCTACCGCCACCAGTGGTTCGTACGGCCGCACTTACCCCGACCATGACGACCCGACGGGCTACTCCCGCAAGTGGGTCGGCCCTTGCCTCGTCACTCCCGAAGGATGCGAGGACGCCCCGATCCTTGGCAGGGAGCGCGTAGTGAGCGTCCTACGCCGCTGAAGGCGCTTCGCCAGATTCAGCACCTGCTGATTCAGGCGGCCTGGCCGAGGCCAGCGGCGGTCAGGTCCTGCTCTCCAGCGGGGTGAAGTCGACGTCGAGCTTCGGGTCGTATGCGTCGGGCTGGATGCCGAGCTCGTGGGCGGAGTACGCGCCGAACCGGTCGATGTGCTCGGTCAGGTAGGGCGAGATGTGGGCCAGGTCCTCGGGCGATCTCCCAGCCCTCTTCCAGCAGTTGCCGCACGGTCTCGGCGATGTCCAGGGCGTTGTGGAAGATCACCGCGTTCGTGAGCAGCGCGTTGAACTTCATCGAGTTCCTTCATGCCGCGCGACCGTCGTCGTCGGCGATGTGGGCGCCGGGACCCCGGAGACACGGGGCCGCGACCTCACGGCTGCGCTTGCTTCGGCAAGGTGAGGATTTCGGCTCCGTCGTTGGTGATAGCGATCGTGTGCTCGCTGTGTGCTGTCCGGCAGCCTGTCGCACTTCGGAGCGTCCACCCGTCGGTGTCAGTGACGAGTTGAGCGGTGTCTGCCATGACCCATGGCTCCAGTGCCAGCAGTAGCCCGGGGCGCAGTTTGTATCCACGGCCAGGCCGTCCGGTGTTCGCAACGTGCGGGTCCTGGTGCATCGTTGATCCGATGCTATGACCTCCGAACTCGGTGTTGATCGGGTACCCCGCCTCGCTGAGGACCGTGCCGATGGCATGGGAGATGTCGCCGATACGAGCCCCGGGCCCGGCAGCGGCGATCCCTGCGGCCAGCGCGCGTTCGGTCGCGCTGATCATCGCGACGCTCTCCGAGGGCTTTGTGTTGCCCACGATGAAGCTGATGGCAGCGTCTGCAGCGACTCCGCCTTTGGAGACGGCGAGGTCGAGGGTCAGTAGATCGCCGTCGGTGAGCGTGTAGTCGTACGGCCGCCCGTGGAGCACGGCGTCGTTGACGGCCGTGCAGATGTAGTGGCCGAACGGGCCGCGTCCGAAGGACGGCGCGTAGTCGACGTAACAGGACGACGCTCTCGCCTCGGCGATCATTCTCTCGGCCCACCGGTCGATGTCCAGAAGGTTCGTGCCGATCGTGCTACGGCTCTTCAGCCTCTGCAGGATGTCACCGACCAGGGCGCCGGTGGTTCTTGCCCGGGCCAGCAGAGTGGGGTTGAGGATCTCGATCATGCGGCGCCCTTCTCACGCAACCAATAACTATACCGTCATTACTATACCGGTACTTGAATTGCGGCCATGGGCGGGGTGTCGCATACTCCCGCAGAGGTCGGACGCGGAAAGCGTTGGTGCCCTCCTGTCTCGGGCCAGGGAAAAGCGCTCGATGCTCGAAACTGTTCTCGGCGCACGTGTCCCACCGGAGACCCTCCGGAAGATCGAGTCGGGCCGCGTGGCGCCCCTGCCCTCCTGGTCATCGCGGCGATCGCCGATGTCCTCGGCTCTCAAGGATGACGCCCTGGTGAGTGTCGGTGTTCTCGACTTCCTCGACCCAGTTGGTGGTGGCCGGTGGCGGCCGTCGCCGCGGGTGAGGACGACGTCGCCCACAGGGGCACGCCCGGGACTTCCGCGCCAACCTCGACGCGAACCTGGTGAGTGCCGCACTGCCCCCGGGCACTGGACGACCGGCTCGCCCCCGGCGGCACGGTCGTCCACATCGGCTCGATCGCCGCCGACCAGGGCGCTGGCTCCTACGGGGCCGCCAAGGCGGGACTCGCCACCTTGGAACCTGGACCTGGCCCGCGAGCTCGGCCCACGCGGCATCACCGCGAACGTCGTCTCGCCCGGCTACATCGCCGACACGGAGTTCTTCCGCGACTGCCTCCCGGAAGCCCGCCGCACCACCCTCGTCGCCGCCACGGCGACAGGCCGCGCCGGTACCCCCGCAGACCTCGCCACCACGGTCGCCTTCCTTACCTCCCCCGGGGCCCGTCGGCATGGTCTCCCTCCCGTACTCCGCTCGACGGACATCCGCACCGGCCGGCGTCAACGCGCGGACCGCCGTGAGCCGTGAGCCGGAGGGATAGGCTCGTTCACGACCGCTGTTGGCGGCGCGCTCCGGCCGACGCCTGCCCGAGTCGGAGACAACTGCCGCCTTCTGGTATGGAGAGCCGGCAGAACTTCGGGGTGGCCGGTGGGCCGCAAAATGATCCTCTGTCGGGGCCGTGACCGGCGTGGACTGCTCGACGAAATCACTGGCACGGGCCGCGTGGAGGTCACCGTGAAGTCCGTCGCGCACCGCGTCCGACGGGCGGCCGGCGAGGCCGTTCAGTCCGTTGAACGGGGACGCGCCGGGAAGGAGATTCCGGGGGCGTCGAGGACGGCCAGCGGGTCGAGGTAGTCCCGCCAGTGCGTGATCTTGCGGTCCCGGATGGTGATCACGGAGACGAAGTGGTTCTCGTACGCCCGTCCCGTGCCGACCGCGCGACCGTGCACCACGTACTCGAGGACGATGACCGAGGTCTCACGGTCATGGTGGACGGCAAGGCCGTCGGCGCTCTCCGCGACCATCGTGTCCCCGTACCCGCGGTACAGCTCGGCCAGTGCGTCCCGGCCCTCGATCCTTCTCGGGTAGTCGGGCACGGTGACCACGTACTCGGTGACGGCGTCCTCGGTGAACCAGTCGAAGAAATGGTCCCCATCGATCAGACCGTCGAGCCCCTCCCCGACGATGCGGAAGAACGGCTCCAGCGCTGTGAAGTCGTCCAGGTCCTGCACGGTCATGACGTTCCTCGATTCCTGAGGGGTGGGTGGGGGCACGTGAAAGCCCGAACCGAATCCGGACCCGGTGTCTCCCTCGTGGATCTGACGCTACGACGGGACCAGGACAGCTTCGGTCCTGGTCGTGCCCTACGCTCCGGCATGTGATCAGCACTTCCGCACGGCTGCTGCGGCTGGTCTCGCTGCTCTCCACCCGCTCGTCGTGGACCAACAGCGAACTCGCCGAACGGCTGTACGTCACCGAACGCACTGTCCGGCGGGACATCGCCAACCTGCGCGAACTCGGCTACGCCATTGACTCCGACCCCGGCCCCTGGGGCGGGTACCGGCTCAGCGGCGGCAGCAGCAGGTTGCCACCGCTGAGCCTGGACGACGAGGAAGCGCTCGCCGTGGCCGTGGCCCTGCGCGAGGCGGCGCTCAGCGGTGTCCTCGGTACCGACCAGGCAGCGCTCTCGGCCCTCCTGAAACTCCAGAGTCTGCTGCCCGCGCACATCGCGGACCGGTTGCCCGAACTGGACGCCGCGTTCGTTCACACCCCCCGGTCCGATGAACGCCTGGTCTCCCCGGGTGTGCTGCTGGAACTGGCCACCGCCTGCCGGCAGGGTGAGCATGTCCGGCTCTCCTACCGCGATCGGCAGGACCGGGCCACGGTCCGGGACATCGACCCCCACCGCCTGGTACGCACGGGCCACCGCTGGTACCTGGTCGCCCTGGACGTCGCGCGGGGCCAGTGGCATACCTTTCGCGCCGACCGCGTCACCGACGCCCAGCCGACCGGCCAGTCGGCCGACCTCGTCGACCCGCCGGACGCCGTGCTCCTGGTCTCCCACATGCTCACCAGCGGCTACCCGCTTTACGCCACGGTTCGTGTCCCCGTCCCCCTGAACCAGGCCCTGCTCCTCATCCCCCGTAACCTCGGTACCCACGCCACCCTCGTCACCGTCGGCGGCTCCACCCCCGACGAACTGGCCACGTACCTACTCGGCCTGGCGACCCCGCTCCACGTCCTGACCCCTGTCTCGGTCCGGACTGCCCTGCACACCCGGATCCAGACCCTGCTCAACGCCAACGATCCCGATGCCCCGGGGAACTGAAGCCGGACCGGCTGCCAGGGCACCTGCCGGGCGACTGTCCTCAGCTCGGCAGCGAAAGGCCGTTCAGCAGTACTTTGGCCACGTTCTCGGCGCAGAGCCTCACGCGTGCCTCGTCCTGGGACGCGATCTCCGGGCTCATGAGAGAGGCGAGTCCGGTCTGGCCGTAAGGCGCGGTCAACCTGAGCCCGACTCTGTCGGGGATCGGCAGTCTCCCGCGTCCCCGTCGGCTACGCGACCGTCCACGCCGACCCGGCATGGGACGCCACCGCGATCCTCACGGCAGAGACCGGAGTCCTCGTCCTGCTGACCATGATGCTCTCCGTGCTCCTGGCACACCCCGCCGGCCGCAGACTGCTCCCCTGCGAGGTGGGGCTTGCCACCGCGGTCATCATCGCGACGTTCGGACCCCTCAGCGGCGGATCGGCCAACCCGGCACGACAGTTCGGTCCGGCGCTCCTGGCCCAGGACACCAGCCACCTGTGGATCTACCTGCTCGCTCCGGTGCTCGGCGCGGTGCTGGGAGCAGCCCTCGTGGCTCTGGCCAAACCCCTGACCCCACAGCGGCCCCGGTGCTGAAAGCGAGGGAAATCACCCATCGGCTATCGCGGCGGACCGGAACGCCGGCCCACGCCGGTGTTCAGATCTCGCCGTCCCGGGGCGGCCGGGGCAGACGCATCTCGTCTGGTCCCGCCTTGGCCTCGAGCATGCTGACGACGGGCGGGAAACGAGCGACGTCTACACTGCGAGCCCCGCCGCGTCATCCACCCGGCCGGACAACCTCCTCAGGTACCCCAGACCGTTCATGGAGTTCTTCGGTAAAACGCGTCCGGTAGATGCCCTGGACGATGGCCCAGGGAGACTGGTAGCCCCTGTGCTCCGGGTCCGAGACATCCTCGTCCCACGGCACTACGCAGTCTGGAAGCAGCCGCGCATGGCCCAGATACATCTGCGCGGCCTCTTCCAACCGCACTTCTCCTGCGATCACCGAGCTCCACAGCCCGCAGCCCTGCCCGACCACCCACATGCACAGATCTTCGGTGCTGTCTTCGGACCAGACGTCCCCATCCACGCTCACGCCTTCCGAGAAGTCGGCCAGCGAATCAGCCGCGGACTCGTACGCGAGCGCGAAGGCTTCAAGGACTTCCCGCGGCTGGGACTCCAACCACAATTCAAGGGCAGACAAGCGCGGTCGTGTCGCTTCCAGGACTTCCCAGAACCAATCAGGAACATGATCCGGTCCCATTTCGGCTCCCGTGTCGATGGCTGCAGTACCCGCCCGACCGTACAACGGGATGGAGCCCCCTGGACACTCCCAGACTTCACCGTCGGCGAATGGCGCTCTCCGTCCGCGTAGTCACGGGCTTACAGTCAGGCACGTACAGGAAGAGGCGGAGTCAGCGCTGGCGAGGTGAGACACCCGAGCCAGGCAGCGACAGCGGGAGAGCCTCTCGTCGGCGCGCACGATCTCCTCACCACCCGCCCGGACCACATCCTGCCCCTGGACCCAACAGCCCCCACCCCGCCCGCTTACCAGCGCATGCCGAGGGCATCAAGGTCCGCCCGCCGTTCCGCACTTAGCCTGTCCGCCCGTTTACGCACGTTGTCCAGCCATGTGCCGAGCTTGACCACCACGACCCCGTCAGCGCCGTTCTGATGGCCTGCCGGACCCTCACCCATCTCCAGGTGCTCGGCATGCTTCCGAGGCACCCGCAGATGTCCCTCACGGGTATGGAACTGCCGTGCGGCTGCCATGTTGACCGCCCACATGGTGTCCTGTGTCCGTTTCACCGGCCGTTCTGCTTCCTCGGCGGGTTCGATCCCGAGGACGTTCTCCAGGAGCCATTGCTGTGCGGGCAGGAGCTGCTCCCACCCGTGCCGCTGCGCCGACACCCAGCGCCCGAGGTCTTCGCCCTGCACGATCACCTTCCCGGTCGCCGCCGGCAGGACCCCGCCGTTCTGGAGCAGGTTCTGAACGAGGCGGTAGCAGCGCTGCCACCCGGTGTCCCATGCAGGGCACCATCCCGGGTCGATCTCGTCCAGCGCTGCGCGCCGCGCTTTGGTCAAGGCACCCGCACTGTTTTCGACGGGGAGGCCGGCCTGTCGCCGCTGCGCGTTCTGTTCCCCTGCCCGGGCGGCGAAGCGTTGGTTCTTGGTCCAGGTCCCGATCGGGTATCCGTCCCATACCGCAGTGGTGGGCGGCAGCAGGTGACCGTGGGCGGCTGCCCAGGCGCGGGCGGCGGTGAGGCCTTCCTCGAACGCGACGTCCTGATGCGACCAGACCATGCCCAGCCCGTCGAGCTGTTCCACCCGCCCCGGATCCAGGCGCCTTGCTTTGTGGGCTTTGCGTTGGTCGGCGAGCCAGGTCCCGAGCGGGAACCCGGCCGGGACCCAGTGGCCGGGGGTGGTGTAGTCGTACGGCACCCGCAGCTGCTGCGCCCCGGTGTCCTTCACATACCGCACGCATGCCTGGATACCGCGCCGCCAGAACGTGTTCTCCGGCTCGATGACCCGCAGCTTCACGAACCGTGCCAACAGCGCCGGATCCCGGGGCGTGCTGAACTTCAGCAACTCCTGCGCAGGCGTGCTCGGTCCCCGCTCGCCCTCCGACACCTCCCGCTCAGCTACCGGCTCGCCTTCCTCGGCTCCCTCCGGTTCCCAACTCCCGCTCCGCATACGGGGATCAGCGAGGTGCTCGATCGTTTCGGTGTCATGTGCCCGCAGCGCTGAGAGGACCTTCGCGAGGGTTCCATAAGCATCCGAGGTCAGCATTTCATCCGGACTTTCACCCGGAGCGAGGAATACCGGAACGACCAGAGATGCAATTTTCCCTTCACCGGGTTTGATTCTCAGGGCGCGTCCGACCATTTGCACGATATCGATCATCGACCCCCGCGCATCACAGAATGCGACGGAATCACAATTCGCCGTATCGACACCCTCACCCAGCACCCTCACCGAGCTCAACACCCGCAACGCCGCCGGCACCGGTCTCTTCCCCGAACGCTCTCCGACCTTGCCGCGCCCCCCGACGCCGCCCTCGACCAGCTGCGCCTGGCCCTGGTTCTGGTCCTCGATGATGTCGGAGGCGAACTCCTCCAGCACGGCACGCCGGTGGGCGGGTGAGTGTTCGCCGTACAGCCAGTTGGCCCATACCCGCTGCGGTTCCGGGTAGCGCCTGGGGTTGTCTTCCCATAGCTTCCGGGCTGCGTCGACGATGCCTGTGGCCATGGCTTCGGCTTCGCTGACCCGGCTGTGGAACGTCAGGACCTTGCGCAGGTTCTCGTCGGCGGCCGCGGTCACGATCCCGGCCTGCAACGCCGCGAGCCGTGCTCCGCGTGCGGCGTCCGACCCGAGCCCGGCCTCTTGGCGCAGCTGATGGAACTCGGGATCGGAAATATCGACGCACACCACCTGATACGGGGCTACCAGGCCCCGGCTCACCGCCTGTGAGAGCGTCAGTTTGTACGCCACCGGCCCGAACACCCGCGACTCCGGATCCATGCTCGCGATCAACCGCGGCGCACCGGACTCACCACCCCGGGCGTGCTCGGGCGCTTCCCAGATCCGGGCCGTGGCAGTCATGTACAACCGCCGGGTCGCAGGCATCTGTGTCTGGTCGTGCACCGCAGCCCACGGCTTCCCGGCGTACCCACTCGTCCGGTGCGCCTCGTCGAGGACCATCAGGTCAAACGCACCAAGGCCGACAGCATGGGCACGCTGGAGAATGCCAAGACCGACAGCGGCGTACGTGGCGAGCACCGTGACCCGCTCCAGACCCCTTACCCAGGAGACGAGTTCACCAGGATCGGTCGTGCACGGCACACCGTCGGAGTCTTCCGCGCGCAGTGAGCAGACCCCGACCATCGCTCCCGTACGGCCGCCCTCCCGCCACGCGGTCGCGGTCTGGGTCAGAAGATCCAGTGTCGGGACCAGGACCAGGACGTGCCGCGCGCCTAGTTTCTCGGCGGCCGCGACGGCGATCAGGGTTTTCCCGGAGCCGGTCGCGGCGATGACCTGGGTCCGCAGCCCCTCGGCTGGCAGGTGTCCGCTCGCAGGCGTCTGCAAGACCCTCAGAACCGCGTCGACCGCCTCCACCTGATGCGGAAACAACTCCTTCAGCGTCACCAGAACTTTCCTCTCCTCGACCGCTTCAGATATATTCCAAGCCAGAAAAGACCCGGATCACTGTGCAGCAACATGCTTTTTTCAGCGACAACCAAGACATAGACAATCGACCCCAGGGACAGCGGCAGGGCCTAGGCTGACACTCCTTAATCTAGCTTGGCATCAAGAGTGACGCACACCGACTGCAGAAGTGTTTCCGAACCGTCAGTCTGTCATCTGCGCAGAGCCGCCCCTGTCAACCCATGAACCTCCTGACAGCGACTCAAGGGACCAGAGAACGGGTAGCAAGCCCCGGTCTTCACGACCCGTCACCGCACATCCCAGCAAGACCCCCTAACCCGTAGCCAGCCAAGGGCCGTGCGGAGCACGGCCCGCCGCCCGGATCGCGGAGCGATCCGGGCCGCAGTCAACGAAGTTGACTGCCCGGGCCACGGAGTGGACCGGCAACCCCGGACG
>NZ_FMBW01000014.1 GCF_900091725.1 Streptomyces sp. DvalAA-43
CGACCGGCGCGCCCTGCCGGCCCCGGACCGCACCACCGCCCTGGAAGTGTCCTACCGGGCCCCGCGCACGCCGGACGAGCAGCTTCTGTGTGAGACGTTCGCCGACATTCTGAGCCTTGAGCGGGTGGGTATCGATGACAACTTCTTCGAGCTCGGCGGGCACTCCCTTCTCGCGGTGACGCTCACGGAGCGGTTGCGTTCGCGCGGCATGTCCGTGTCGGTGCGGGCGTTGTTCCAGACGCCGACGCCCGCTGGTCTGGCCGCGGCTGACGGGGCGGGTCCGGTGTTCGTGGTCCCGGAGAACCGGATTCCCCGTGATGCCACGGTTCTGACGCCGGAGATGGTGACGCTTGCCGAACTGACCCCAGCCGATCTCGACCGGATCGTCGAGGCGGTTCCGGGTGGTGCGGCGAACATTGCGGACATCTACCCGCTGGCGCCGTTGCAGGAGGGGATCTTCTTCCATCACCTGCTGGATGCGGAGCAGGGCCGCGATGTGTATATCGTGCCGACGGTGCTGGGGTTCGATTCCCGGCAGCGCGTCGACGACTTCATCACCGCGTTGCAGCACGTCGTCGACCGTCATGACATTCTGCGCACGGCGGTGCTGTGGGAGAACCTTTCCCAGCCCTTGCAGGTCGTCCAGCGGCAGGCGACTCTTCCCGTTCACGAAGTGACGCTCGCACCCACCACCGACGGCGACACACCGGCCCTGCTGCTCGCGGCCTGTCCGGCATCGATGGACATCCGACTGGCACCGATGATCGACGTGACGATCACCCAGGACACCCGCGACGCCGACGGGGATCGTTGGCTGATGGCGTTGCGGACCCATCACCTGACCCGTGACCACCAGGCGCTGGAGATCCTCCTCGACGAGGTACGCGCTCACCTGGAACACCAGGAGGCGGGGCTTGCCGAGCCTGCTCCGTACCGTGACTTCGTCGCGTACTCGCGCCTGGCCGTCTCGCAGGAGCAGCACCGCGCCTACTTCGAGCGGGTCCTCGGCGACGTAGAAGAGCCGACCGCCCCTTACGGTGTCATGGACACCCATGGTGACGGCAGCGGCACCGGCGAGGCCGTACTGGCACTTGCCGCGGACACGGCCGAACGGCTGCGCGTGCAGACGCGCCGCCACGGCGTCAGCGCGGCGGCGTTCTTCCACCTCGCCTGGGCGCGGGTGGCTGCCGCGACGACCGGCCAGACCCACCCCGTCTTCGGCACCGTTCTCCTGGGCCGCATGGACGCGGGCGGGACGGCCCATCGCACCCCCGGCCTGTACATCAACACGTTGCCGATCCGGATCGACGCGACCCAGACCCTGGACCAGGGCCTGGGAACCGTACAGGCCCAGCTCGGCGAACTGCTCCGGCACGAGCACGCCCCCCTGGCCCTGGCACAGCAGGCCACGAGCCTCCCGGCCCAGAGTCCGCTGTTCACCTCACTCCTCAACTACCGCCACAGCCCGGGTGCCGCAGACGGCAGGACCGGCCTCGCGGGCATCAAGCTCCTGTACGGCCATGAGCGCACCAACTACCCGCTCACGGCGTCGGTCGACGACACCGGCACCGGGTTCCGGCTCTCCGTACAGGCCGGTCACCCGATCGATCCCGAGACGGTCTGCGGGCTGCTGCACACCGCCATCGAGAACCTGGTCGGTGCCCTGGAGGAGCGCCCGGACACCCGGCTCGACCGGATCGGCGTCCTCGACGACTGGCAGCACGAACAGCTGCTCACCACCTGGAACGACACCAGGTCCGAGGTTCCGGCCGCGACGATCCCGGAGCAGTTCGAGGCGCACGTCGCACGGACGCCGCAGGCGGTTGCCGTGGTCGCCGACGGGGTCGAGGTGTCGTACGCCGAGCTCGACGCGAGGGCGAACCGCCTTGCGAGACTGCTGGTCTCACGGGGTGTCGGCGCGCAGTCGCTGGTTGGTGTCTGCCTTGAGCGCGGGGTCGAGCTGATGGTGTCGCTGCTGGCGATATCGAAGGCGGGCGGCGCGTACATGCCGATCGATCCGGCGTACCCGGCCGACCGCATCGGCTACATGCTGGCAGACGCGGCGCCCGTGATGGTGCTGGCTTCCTCGGGCACGGCGTCGGTGCTGCCGGATTCCGCCGTGCTGGTGGACGCGCCGGAGACAGTGGCGGAACTCGCGGGCCTGGACAGCGGTGCGCTGGTCGACCGCGTGGTGAGGACTGCGGATGCGGCGTACGTGATCTACACCTCCGGTTCCACGGGCCGGCCCAAGGGCGTGTTGGTCTCGCACACAGGTGTGGCTAGCTTGGTGGCGGGTCAGGTGCGCTACCTGGGGGTCGGTGCCGGGTCGCGGGTCGGACAGTTCGCCTCGGCGGGCTTCGACACCTTCGGCTGGGAGTGGTTCATGACTCTGCTGACCGGTGCGACCCTGGTGGTGATCCCGCAGGACCGGCGTCTGGGCGAGGCGTTGCCGCGCTTCCTCGCGGAACAGAGCGTGACGCATGTGACG
Organism: Streptomyces sp. DvalAA-43; assembly: GCF_900091725.1. GTDB lineage: Bacteria > Actinomycetota > Actinomycetes > Streptomycetales > Streptomycetaceae > Streptomyces > Streptomyces pulveraceus. The sequence goes on from NZ_FMBW01000014.1 coordinate 2,489, forward strand.
CTGCCGCCGGCCGTTCTGGCGACGCTGGACGAGCGGTCGATCGCCGAGGACGTGGTCCTGGTGACCGCCGGCGAGTCGTGCCCGCCGGATGTGATGGTGCGCTGGACGCGGGGTCACCGCGTGTTCAACTCCTACGGCCCGACCGAGACGACGGTGGATGCGACGCTGTGGCGTTGCGATTCGTCGGCGGGAGAGGTGTCGATCGGTTCGCCTGTGGTCAACACCCGGGTGTTCGTGCTGGATGAGTTCCTGGCCCCGGTCCCGGTGGGCGTGGCCGGTGAGATGTATGTGGCCGGTGCCGGTCTGGCACGCGGTTACCTCAACCGTCCGGGTCTGACGGCGGAGCGTTTCGTGGCCTGTCCGTTCGGTACCCAGGGCGAGCGGATGTATCGCACGGGTGACCTGGCGCGTTGGCGTGCGGACGGGACGCTGGATTACCTGGGCCGTACGGACGACCAGGTCAAGATCCGTGGTTTCCGTATCGAGCTGGGCGAGATCGAGGCGGCGCTGCTCGACCGGCCCGGTATAGCCCAGGCCACCGCGATCGTCCGCGAGGACATCCCCGGCGACAAGCGGCTGATTGCCTACGTCGTGCCCGCCGAAGGCACGGCCGCGGCCACGGACACCGTGGACACGTCCGGGATCCGGGCCGATCTGGCGGCGGTGCTGCCGGACTACATGGTCCCGTCCGCGATCCTCGTACTGGACACGCTACCGCTGACGGTCAACGGCAAGCTCGACCGGCGCGCACTGCCCGCCCCGGACCACACCACCGCACTGGAGGCCTCCTACCGGGCTCCACGTACGGCGGACGAGCGGCTGGTCTGCGAAGTGTTCGCCGAGGTGCTCGGCCTGCCGCGGGTCGGCATCGACGACAACTTCTTCGAGCTCGGCGGGCACTCGCTCCTCGCGGTGACGCTGGTGGAGCGGCTGCGCTCAACGCTCGGAGTCGCGCTGGGGATCCGGAACCTCTTCGAGACCCCGACAGTCGAGTCCCTCGTGCGCGGGCTGAGCCGACCGTCCGGCGTCGGCGGGCTCAAGGTGCTGCTTCCTCTTCGAGCGGACGGAACTCGGCCGCCGTTCTTCGCGGTGCACCCTGCCGGTGGCCTCAGCTGGTGCTATGCGCCGCTGACCGGGATCATGCCCGAGGAGTGGCCGCTGTACGGCCTTCAGGCACGCGGCCTGAGCGAGGAGGGTGCGCTGCCCGGCTCCGTCAAGGAGATGGCCGCGGACTACATCGAGCAGATCCGCCAGGTGCAGAAGACCGGTCCGTACCACCTGCTGGGCTGGTCCCTGGGAGGCGTCGTCGCACACGAGATGGCGGTGCAGTTGCAGGAGGCCGGCGAGGAGGTTGCCGCGCTGGTGGTGCTCGATGCCTATCCGTCGGTCAGCCTGGAGCAGGGCGTCGACCAGCACGAGCAGCTTGAGGTGGTCGACTGGACGGACGCCGTCCTACGGGTCGGCGAGCGCTTCGGGCTCGACCTCTCCGACGAGGAGCTCGCCCTGGCCGAGGGCGTGCGGTCCAACAACGTCGCCATCGCCACCACACACATTCCCCGTGTGTTCCAGGGCGACCTGATCCATGTGGCGGCTCTGCTGGGCAAACCCGCAGGGGCGGCACTGGGGGACCGGTGGAAGCTGTACGTCACCGGAGAGGTGGTGCAGACCGCCCTGCCCTGCCAGCACCACGAGCTGGCCCAGCCGGAGGCGCTGCGTTCGGCCTGGGACGCGACAACGCGGTGGTTCGAGCGCTAGAAGCGGACGGCACGGGCCCGCCGTTCAACCGGCGGGCCCGCTAGCCATTCGTCCACTGGCTTGGCACCAGTTCACCGGCTCGCCGTCCGCCTGCTGGATTGGCACCAGTACGTCATCCGGGAATCCTGGAAACGCCAAGGCCGGTGGTTCCGTGGTGGAGGAATCCACGGAACCACCGGCCTTCTGCCCGGCTGCGGGGGAAGTCAGCCCTTCTCGGTCTTGACCGCCGTTCCCCCGGACTTCTCGGATTCGGAATCGGATGCGGACTCGGAGTCGGTTCCGGACTCGCTGTCGTCCGCGTCCTTCTTCTTGAGGTCCGCCTTCTTCTCGTCCTTCGGTCCCTCATCGTCCGAGTCCGACTCGGCCGCCGCTGCCGTCTCCTGAGGCTCCACGATCTCCTCGCGGCCCGGTCGCACCTTCGCCGAGACCACGAAGTACACGACGGCGAGGATGAAGACGAAGATCGCGGTCCAGACGTTGAGGCGCAGGCCCATGATGTGGTGCGCCTCGTCGATCCGCAGGTACTCGGTCCAGACGCGCCCGGCGCAGTAAGCAGCGACGTACAGCGCGAACGCCCGCCCGTGCCCGAGCTTGAACTTCTTGTCCGCCCAGATGACGAGCAGCCCGACACCGACGCACCACAGCGACTCATAGAGGAAGGTCGGGTGGAAGGTGCCGTTGTCGAGGCCGTTGTCGATCTTCAGGGCCCACGGGACATCGGTCGGCTTGCCGTACAGCTCCTGGTTGAACCAGTTGCCCCAGCGGCCGATCGCCTGCGCGATCACGATGCCGGGGGCGAGCGCGTCGGCGTAGGCGGGGAGCGGGACTCCGCGGCGGCGGCAGCCGATCCAGGCGCCGACCGCGCCCAGCGCGATCGCCCCCCAGATACCGAGGCCGCCCTCCCAGACCTTGAAGGCGTCGATCCAGTTCTTGCCTTCACCGAAGTAGAGCTCGTAGGTGGTGATGACGTGGTAGAGGCGGCCGCCGACAAGGCCGAACGGCACCGCCCAGATGGCGATGTCGGCGACGGTGCCGGGCTGTCCTCCCCGCGCCCGCCACTGCTTGGAGCCGATCCAGATGCCGACGAAGACACCGATGATGATGCAGAACGCGTAGCCGCGCAGCGGAACCGGTCCGAGATGGATCACACCGGTCGAGGGGCTGGGAATATAGGCAAGGTCCATGGCGGACCCAACGCTACCCCGCCGACTGTGTGCCGGGTGAAGCCGCCTCGCAACGTATGAGTAACGACACACTCGCGCCCGGAACGGCGAGCCAGACTCGCGCAACTCCCCTTGGTGCAAAGGGTTCTGACCGGAAATGATGTTCCCGCCAGGCGTGTACGGAGAACGGTGGGTGGCTGCCCGGCGGACGGTGCGGTCAAGCGTTCCGTGACAACGGGAAGCCTCCCACTCTTCGGGTCAGCCCTTCGGGCCAGTCCCTCGGGTCAGCCCTTCGGACTGGTGAGGTAGGTGTCGATCACTCGCATCGCCTTCTCCGTCCCGCCTCTGCGGTAGAGCCAGTGACCCACGACGTCCATCGTGAACAGCGAAGCCTTCGGGAAGGAGTTCGCCATGCGCTGCGCGCCCGGCAGCGGAGTCGCCAGGTCGTGGCTGGCGTTGGCCACGAGGACGGGCGGGAGGTCGCCCTTCGCCCGGACGGGGGCGGCCTTGGGCGGCATGGTCCAGCCCTGGCAGCCGAGGACGGTGTCCAGCGACTGGGCGTTGTAGCGGACGTGTGGAGCGGCCTTCGCGACCCTCTTGCGGATGGCCAGGTACTGGGCGTAGTCGCGGATCCGGAAGTCGTAGTCCCGGCACAGGACGAGTTGTGAGGCGGAGTCGGTACCGGCGGCGATCCAGTAGACCTCGCCCTTTCCTGTGTACAGGGCGGCCAGCTGCTCTGCCGTCACCTCCGGGCTGCCCTTGCCGAGTGCGAAGGTGAGAAAGTCGGACAGCTTGTCGGCGTCGACCTTGGTCCGCGTCGGCCCGTTCGGGCCCGGGTCACGGAGTGTGCCCGCGTCGGCGCGGGCGAACAGCTCGTCGGTGACGGCCGTCAGGTCCTTGCCCTTGAGTGCGCAGGCCGCGTCCTTCTTGCACCAGGCCGCGAGCCGCTTCAGGGTGTTGTCGATGGTGACGCTTCCGTCGGTGAGATAGCGCTCGGCGTCGGGTCGGCTCGGGTCCATCGCACTGTCGAGGGCCAGTGCGCGCAGCCTGCCCGGGAACAGACGTGCGTAACGCTCGCCGAGGAACGTGCCGTAGGAGTGGCCGAGGAAGCTGATCCTGCTTTCGCCGAGGGCGGCCCTGATCGCGTCCATGTCGCGGGCCACGCTCTCGCCGTCCATATGGGAGGCGAGCGGCCCCGTCCGCTTCAGGCAGCTGTCCGCCAGCCGGCCGTTCAGGGTGCGCATCCGTTCGAACTCGACCGCGTTATGGGGGCGGGTCGGGACCGAGTCGGCGATCGACTCGTCGCACTCGGCGTTCTGGCTGCGGCCGATGCCGCGCGGGTCGAAGCCGATCATGTCGAAGCGCTGGAGCATGGCCGGGGTGTAGCCGCTGATGGGGTCGTCCGCGTACAGCGCGTCATCGGAACCGGGCGCTCCGGGGCCGCCCGGGTTGGACATCAGGACACCGATCCGCCGCGCGGGGTCGGTGGCCGGGTAGCGGGCGACGAAGATGCCGACCTTCGGGCCCTTCGGCTTCGACCAGTCCAGCGGCACCTTGACCGTCGCGCACTGCGCCTTCGGGCTCGGGTCGGGGTACGGCGGTTCGGCCTCGGGGCAGGCGCCCCAACGGATCGGCGGGACTGGGGCGGTGGCGCCCGACGACGCTCGGGCGAACGCCGGGCCGGGCACGACCAGGGCGGCCGCCGAGGCGGACAGGGCCAGGAGTACGGCGGTGGTGGCCCGCCGTACTCCTGGCTTCGGGATGGTGTTCGTACGCAGGCACTTGCGCGGGCTCTTGTTCATGCGCGTCACTGTTTCGGCCCCGTATGACGGTGCCTCCATGAGCACATGGTGAGAACGTAACAAGGCATTCCGGCCGACGTGTTCAGGATCGGCCGTCCACAGCGGAACCACTGGTTCACCCCCGGTTCCGAGTACGCCTCCGGCGCACGGTGCACGAGGCCTACCTGCACGCCGCCCGGCTGACCACCAGCCTGCCCGAACAACGCCACCTGCTCAAACGGGCCGACCGGCTCTCCCGAACTGCTGCGGCACGCGCCCCGGTCGGGCCGTGACGCCGCGGGCCGGCGGAGGTCGATATCCCTCGGGTGCTCCCGGTGGAGGGCCACTGCATAGGATCCGGCGCATGGGTTTCTATGATCTTCGATGCGCCGTCACCGGGATCAGTCTGCGCGGGACCGACGCGGTGGCCGTCGGGCTGATGGCGACCGAGGGCGGGTACCGCCCGGTCACCCTCGGCATCTCCGGCTGCTACAACCGGCTCGGCTCCATCGACGGCATCGAGGAAGACCTCAACACCGACCTGGTGTTCGCGTACTTCTCCCGCAGTGCCCGGGGCGGTGACTTCATCACGGACACGGAGTACGCCGACGCGTACGGCGATCCACCGCGGGACATCGAGGCTCTGCTGAGCTACTTCGAACGGAACGTCAGCGACTCGTCCGAGGTGTGTCCGGCGGCGACCCTCTTCGGCCGCCGTGTCTTCTCCGCGCTCGTGGCACGCCCCGTGTGGCACGCACTGGCCGATGCGTTCGCCCCGGCCGACGGTACGCCCGAGGCCTGGTGCGGGGAGGTCTTCGGCGATGGGCCGGAGCCCGAGGAGATGTACCGGGGCCGACGCGCGGAGTTGGTCCCCCACATCCGCGCGCTGACGTCGGTGAACCGCTTCCTCGGTGCTCGGGGAACAGGCTGGACCCTCCCCGATGATGATGAGATCGGCAGTCAGCACTTCGGCTCCGAGATGCGGGAGTTCCTGGACGGGGCCCGCGCGCGCCTCCGGGACGTCCCTTCGGCACTCGGGGCTCTCGACGTGTACGCCGAAGAGGTTGGCGAGCTACTCGAAGACAACTGAGACAACGGAGACAACCACGACAGCTGAGGCGACTGGGGTGACCGAGACAGCTGAGACGCCTGAGACAGCGGAAGCCACCGGGACGGCCGCGTGGCCAGCACAGCTGCGCGGCCAGGGTGGCGCGTGAACTTCAGGAATTCATGGCGGCCCGGTCGGACTCGCTGCGAAGAACACAGAATTCATTGCCTTCGGGGTCGGCAAGAACGGCCCAGCCAGAGCCATCGGGATTCCGGTGGTCGGTGACCAAGGTGGCACCGATCCCCAGCAGCCGTTCCACCTCCTGCTCACGCGAGGTCTCAGGACGCAGACACAGATGAATCCGGTTCTTGACCTTCTTGGGTTCGGGCACCTGGTTGAAGTACAGCATGGGCCCCTCCGTCAGCAGCAGCTGAGTCTCCCGAGCACCCGGCCTGTCCTCCGGGTGCAGTGGCCGACCGGTCACCCTGCTCCAGAACCGGGCCAGCTCGTAGGCATCCGCACAGTCGATCGCCACGTTCTGCACCACCGAAACCATGCGTGCCAGCCTTCCTGATCCCCGCTCCGGACGCCATTGGCCTGAGGTCATCGGTCTGCGGTCATCGGCCGTGCGCCCCGGATCGGGCGCGCATCACCAGCGTAGTGGGCCCCGCCGACACCACTCGGTGGTTCCTGCCGTCACAGCTCCTCGCACGGCGGCGCCGCGGGCCTGCCGCCGTCGTCGGGCAGCATGACCAGGCGTACGGCCATCTGCCGTGCGTCCGGCGGGTGTTCGCCGGGTGCGCTCGTGTACTTGCGCAGCAGCGCCTGGTACTCCTCGGTGAACGAGGCCACTTGCTCCTTCGTCATCCGCAGACCGGCGCGGTAGATCTGGTTCCACCCCGCCGAGGCGTCGTATCCGGCGTACGCCTTCACGACCAGGTTCAGGTCATGGGCCATCTTGAGCGCACCGAGCTTCACGGCGGCCTCGCGCTCGTCCTCGGTCATCTCCAGACCGGGCGGCGTGAAGATGTTCGTCATCAGCGACTTCCACCAGCGCTCCCGCCCGGTGGAACGCTCCTCGATCTCCGCGATCAGCTTGAGGTCGGCGAGCTTGCGCAGGTGATAGCTGGTGGTGCCGGTGGATTCGCCGAGGGCCTTGGCGACGCTGGTGGAGTTCGCCTCGCCGTGCTCGCCGAGATAGCTCAGGATGTCGCGGCGCACCGGGTTGGACAGCGCCTTGTAGAAGGCCTTGAGGTCCGGGCCGGTGAGCACTCTCGTCTCGGGACGCTCGACCATGCCCGCCAGCATAGTGCAGAACTTCTCTGCAATCATTGCAGAGACTGTTTGCAGAACTTCTCTGCAATGATTACCGTGGTCCGGGAGGCGCCGCCGGGTGCCGGGATTCGGGGGGACCCATGTCTGATTCGCTGGATGCCCGGACACGGGACGAGATCGACGACCAGGTGGCGGAGGCGTTCGACGCCTATCTGTCCGACCGCCTGACGGAACGGGGGCCGCTGCGCACCGCCCTGACCGCGGGGCGCGGTGCCCGGGTCGTCCTGGGCACGGTCGCCCTCGGCGCCCTGGCAACGGCGCTCGCACCGGGCGGTGCTGCCGCCGTCTACTGGATCTGGGGCGTGATCGCGGCGATCGACATCACCTGGCTCCGGGCCGCCCACCGGCGCTGACGGCCCGTGGGCCCGTAGGCGGCACGGCCCGCGCGGAAGGCGGGCCGGGAACGACGAGATCCCGTCCAGTCCTCTGACCGGACAGGATCTCGTGTGCGTGGTGAAGATGCCCGAGCCCGTGCCGGAGCCGCACCCCTGTCAGCGCAGTTCGTCGATACGGATGAGGACTTCGTTCACGTACGGGCGCACTTGTGCCGTCAGTTCGTGACTCCAAGTCTCTTCCGCGTAGTGGCAGTTGCGGTACAGATACCTGGCGTGCTCCAGGACAGGACGGTGTTCCGGAGGCAGGCGGGAGAGAGCCCAGTCCGCGGCTGCGTCCTTGGGCTCGATCCTGCCCGTGGCGAGGGTTGCCCAGACGCGGGCCAGGGTCAGCAGGACGTTACGGGTGTCGTCGGCCAGGCTGTCGAGGAGCTCGGGGATGCCCGCGACGCTTGCCCGGACGAGGTCGGTGTGCGGCACGGGGTCCAGGAGCTGGGCGGAAGGTGGTCCGGTGAGAGGGCGGTCGCCGGCCAGGGCCATGGTGAGCACAAGGGCCAGGTCGGGCATCGGGCCGGGCTGCGGAGGCCCGCTCTCCCGAAGCTCTTCGCGGAGCCACTCGCCGTACAAGAAGTCCCCGACCGGCGGGAACCGCCAGGGGCGGACCTCGGACTGGACGACGACGGTGAGTTCGACCGGACGGACGGTGGCCGTGAGGCCGGAGATCTCCAGCAAGCCCTCAAGGAGCGCCCGCCGCTTCCGGCCGTCCAGGCTCTGCCGTGTGACGGCCAGGATGTCCAGATCGCTTGCCGGGTTGAGGCGCCCGAGCACGGCGGAGCCGTGGAGGTACGTGCCGAGGAGATCCGGCGCCAGGACGCCGCGGACGAGCCCGACAACCTGCTTGAGTTGATCCATTACGTCAGTGTCGGACACCACCCGGGACCCGTCGTCCGCAGCCCCGGGGCCGGATCGCCCGTAACGGGGGTCCCGAGGCCCGGCCCGGCGATACGGTGGTGACACAACGCCAGATGACAGCCAGGAGCCCCGGATGAGCCAGCAGCCGGCCAGCGCGCCCGTGCCCGACCGTCAGCCCCTCGACGAGCACGCCGCCGCGTCCGTCCGCGCGTACGCTGCCGACCAGCGCGCGAAGGTCGATGTCCTCGCCTCCGTGCTGGAGGACATCGCCGCGAACGGCTATCCCTCGCCCGAGACCGGCATGCCGTGGGAGACGGCCCGGGACGAGCACCTGGCCCGTCTCGCGGAAGAGCGGCCTCGTGTCGCCTGAGCCCGGCCCGCGCCGCTCGCACGTCATCACGGTGGAGCCCGCGCTCACCCAGCTTTCCAAGCTCACCGCGGGCGAGACGCACCGCCTGGACCGCGCGATCGTCGCGATCAGCGTCAACCCCGAGCTGGGCACCGAGGTGCCCGGCACCCTGCTGCGCGACTACACGGACGAGATCGACGGCGTACGGGTCATCTACTTCGTGACGGCCCTGAAGACGATCACGATCGTGGCGTACATCGAAGCCTGAGAACCCAACACCAGGCGCAGTGCCCCGGACCCGTTTCTCTGGAGCCTGACGCCCATCGAGTCCCACCCCACTCCACTCCACCCCCAGCCCTACCCCCTTCTGCCCCCGCCCCGAGGCGGGGGAAGAAGGGGTCAGAAGCCTGTTTCCTCTTCCCGGGTGTCGAAGTCTTCGCGTGCGCGTGTGATGGCGGGCATGTTCTGCGAGGCCCATGCCAGCAGCATGTCGATGGGCGGCCGAAGGGTCTTGCCGAGGGGCGTGATCCGGTATTTGACCGCTACCGGGCGGGTGGAGACGACCTCGCGCCCGACCACGCCGTTCCGTTCGAGCCGTCGAAGTGTCGCGGTGAGCGACTTCTGTGTGACCTGGGGGATGGCCCGGCGCAGTTCGTTGAAGCGGCACGGGCGTTCGCAGAGCTCGTTGAGGACGCTGAGCGACCACTTGTCGAGGATCTGGTCGAGCAGTTCGCGGTGCGGAGGGGAGATGCGGAATTCGTCGTCGGTATCCATGGCGAAACCTGGTCTCGTTGAAGTGTCCTTCTTCCACTAGGTAGCTTACGGATACCTAGTTCAAAGGAGAAACACCCATGACCGTTCAGCACTTCACGCCGGAAGGCATGCTGCAACCGGTCCCGTACCACCACGTGGCCGTGGGCACCGGGTCGAAGCACGTCCATGTCAGCGGACAGGTCGCACGCCGGGCCGACGGGACTCCGGTCGCACCCGGCGACCTGGCCGGTCAGGTCGCCCAGGCACTGCGCAACACCTCCGTCGGCCTGGCGGGCGCGGACGCGTCGTTCGCGGACGTGCTGCGCCTGACGTTCTACGTGACCCGGTGGAGCCCGGAGAAGATCGGCGACTTCATGGCCGGTGTGGAGGCCGTCGCCGACGAGATCGGACTCCGGCTCCCCATGCCACCGGCCTCCCTCATCGGTGTCGAGTACCTCTTCGAGCCGGACGTACTCGTCGAAGTCGAAGCAACCGCACTGCTCGGCTGATCCCTGAGACGGACGCTGCCCGGCCTCGTCCTGACGCGGTCGCCGTCTTGAGGGCGTGAAGACTTGAGGGCTTGAAGACTTGAAGAGGCGACGCTGGCCGGCCCACCGCCGCCCCGCGAGGACGGGCGCCGGTCGGTCAGTGGGCGCAGATGTGGGGAGCCGCTACGCCCGTCGCCGGGGGCTCGCTCGCGGCAGCGGCGCGCGCCACGTCGGCCAGCAGGCGCAGGCGCTCCGCCCGGTCCAGATAGCGGCCGTCGACCAGGACGGAGTGGATCCGCTGCGTATGCCGGATGTCGGTGCGCGGGTCCGCGTCCAGGACCAGCAGGTCGGCGCGGTCGTCCGGCAGGCCGAGCATCCGGGCGGGCGCGGTGGTCACCGCGTGGAGCACGTCCCGCGTGGGCAGCCCCGCTTCGACGAGCAGTTCCAACTCGTGGTGGAGGGCGAAGCCGGGAACCGCGTAGCCGGTGCCGGTGTCGGTGCCCGCGATCAACTGCACACCGGCCCGGTGGAGTTCCGCGACGAGGTGCAGCCGGTGTTCGTAGATCCGGTGGATACGGGAGACGTCCTGCGCGGTGCGACCTGCGGTCAGGGAGGACCAGATGGTGGGCCAGGACTCGGTCAGCCAGCCGGGCAGGTACGCGAACTCCGGTGAGTCGGTGGGCAACTGGTCGGTGCGCTCCAGCGAATGGTGGACGGTGAGGGTCGGGACGACGCGGGTTCCATTGGCGGCGAGCCGGTCGAAGAGGGCACGGGTACGGCCGACGTCGTACGTCTGCACCGCCTCCCACTCCACCGCGTGCACCTGCCGGAACCAGCTCGCGTAACGCTCGAAGCTGGTGCCGAGGGCGGGGTCGATACGGATCTTCGCCATGGCCCGCCTGATCTCGGCCTCCCGGGCCGAGGTGGCGAGGAGGAGGGCGTGCAGGTGCTCGATGGACTGCTGCCCGGTGTCGCTCGCGCGGGCGATGGGAAGGGTGTCGGGGCAGTGGCCCGCGTGACGCAGACCCTGCCGACGGGACTCGTCGGCGATCGCCTCGTACGCCTCTGGCGTGAGCCGCGAGTACACCTTGACGAAGTCCGCACCGCTCGCCTTCGCCTCGCGCACCGCACGGCGCGCGGACGGGGCGTCGGCGACCTCGACGACGCGATCGCCGGTGTCATTGGCCCACAGTGAGGGCCGCCCGTCGATGATCGAGCTGGAGATCACCCAGCGCGGGCCGAGGAGCTTGCCCGCGCGGACCTTGTCACGCCACTCGTGGTGCAGGGGGCTGCCCCACATCTCGCGGACCGCGGTCACACCGTTGAGCGGGAAGAGGGGCGGCAGCACGGTCTCGGGCCCTTGGTTGTGGACATGGGACTCGACGAGGCCGCCCATGACGATGTACTTGCCGGTCAGGTCGTACGTCGTCGTCCCGTGCGGAATCGGGACCTCGGCCGAACGGCCCGTACGAATGATGCGGCCGTCGCGTACGAGCACGGTGCGGTCGGCGCCCGCGCCCAGGACGGTGGCGTGGGTGAGAGCGATGGTGTTGCCGGGGTGCTGACCGGAGGCAGCCGTCGTACGGTCCGGAGTCGTGCGGGGGACGGCCGCCGCGGGCGGTGCGGCGGACAGGAGGGCGCCGCCGGTGAGGGCGGCCGAGGTGGCGAGGGCTTCGCGTCGAGTGGACATGGCACCACTCTGGTCCGGGCCGGATCCTTGGTCACTGGCGCCAGGCAGTGGGTACGGGGTGCTGGTGGCACCACCATGGGGAGTGGCACCACCATGGGGAGTGGCACCACCACGTGAGCGGCCCCATCGGCCGGCGGGACGTGCACTCCGGAAACCCGGGACTCCGGAACCCCGAAACGTCGGAACCCTGAAACCCCGGAACCTCGGCACCTCTCGCCGAAACACAACACCCTGCGGCTTCGACGACCCGGTTCGGAGGGCGGGACGCGGCCGAGGACTCCGGGCAGGCACCGAGGCCCTCCGCAGCTGCGGACGCGGCGCGGCCCTTCCGACGACAGCCCGCCCACTCGTGCCTCTCGGTGGTCCAGAGGCGTCAGAATGGTGCGATGGACCATCACTTCGTGGGCATACCCGAGTTGACCGGCGCTCCCCGCGTCGCTGTCGTCATCGACGTCATGCGCGCCTTCACCGTGGCCGCCTGGGCCTTCTCGCGTGGTGTCGAGAAGATCGTCCTGGCCTCGACGCTGAGCGAGGCACTTGCCTTGAAGGAGAGCCACCCGGGTTGGCTGGCGTTGAAGGACGGAGCTCCGGCAGCGGGCTTCGACGCGGTGAACTCACCTGGCCTGCTCAGGTCATGCGATTTCACCGGCCGCACGCTGGTGCAGAAGACGACGGCAGGGACCGTGGGCGCGTTGGCCGTCGCGAACGCACCGCTGGTCCTGTGCGCGAGCTTCGTGGTGGCCGGCCCGACCGCGCGATTCCTGCAGACCAAGGATCCCGGCCCGGTGACGTTCGTCATCACCGGCGAGGACGGCCGGGCCGACGAGGACCTGGCCTGCGCTGAATACATCAGTCGATCCATGGCCGGAGGCGAAGTCGAGGCGGCCCCGTATCTCGACCGCGCGAGGACTTCTCGTGCCGCGGCCGATCTTGCCGGTGGACTGCGGAGCGGATACCACCCCGACGATGTCGATCTCTGCTTGGAAATCGACAGGTTCCCCTTTGCGATGATGGCTCGCCAGGAAGAGTCTCTGACGGTGCTCCGTCCCGTTACGGTGCCTGACATCCCGGATGCCCGATACCTGACTTCACTGGGCGGCACCTGACTCCACCGGTCGGAACCAACCGGGAACCCCGTCCGGTAGGCCGCCGGAGTACCGGACGAGGACCTCATCCACTGGGGTGTGGCGCGAGTTCAGCCGGTGAGAGCTTCCAACGAATCCCGTCTCCGGGCGGCCGCCTGTGCTGGACACACACGATCATCGGCTTCGCGCGCTGGACCGGGCCGCCGCGCATCATCCTGTCCGGCGCCGACGGGCAGGGTCATGCGGGCGCAGGAACTACCGTGTCTGGCCGGGAAGTTGACAGGTTGGGGTGGATACCCGGACATAATTCACAGGCGCGCGGCCGCGGGAAGGACCTATTCTGCCCGCCATGACCGACTGGAAGAGTGTCGAGGCCGCCGACTGCGCCGTGCCCACCGACCGGCCCATGGACGACCTCGTCCGCGAGCTGTCCCATGCCCTGGCGGATCCCGATCCGCTGATCCGGGACGGCGCGCCCTACACCGTCCTCGCGACCTGGATCGCCCGCGGGACGATCGGGACGTCCCGGCGACTGGAGCTGGGGGACGAGATGGCCACCCGGTTCACCGACCCGCGGGTCGAGGCCCGCACTTTCGCGCCCCTCGTGCTCGACATGCTGGTGGCCGCGGGGGACTTCAAGGGCGGCTGGGTGGACGCGTTCGAGCGCTGGTACCCGGCGGAGCAGGATCTGCGCGGCCACGACGAGACGCTCGGCTGGCTTCACGCGGTGGCGCACGGCGCGGACCTGCTCGCCTGCTTCGGTCGCCATCCCGAGGTGGCGCCGGTGCGGATGCTGGACCTCGCCGCCGCTCGGCTGACGGCGCCCACCGACCACGTCTACGACCAGATGGAGGACGACCGCCTGGCTCGGGCGATCGCCCGGGTCCTCACCCGCACCGACCTGAGCGAACGCGACGCCGTCGGCTGGCTGGACGAGATAGCCGACCGCTTCGGGGCCGACCGCATCAGCACCCCGGTGCCCGCTCACCTCAGCAACTGCCTGCGCACCCTGCGTCTGCTCTACATCCTCGCCGACCGAGGCGTGCGCCCCACCAGCGAACTGCCCGCAGAGCCCCTCCACCACCGCGACGCGGTCAAGTCGGCCACCGCCACCGTCCTCGACCGGATCGTCAGACGCTGACCGACGGCACCCGGTTCCGCCGGGCGGACCGGCGTGCACGCCCTCCACGGACGACGCGGATGATGCTGATCGCACACACCGGCCTCGTTCCCCGCCGACGGCGCTGTACTGCACTGTGCTGCACTGCGCTGCGCTGCGCGCGCCGATCACTTCCGCTTCAGCGCGGCCGGCCGCAGCTCAAGCTGGTCAATGGGCTTCCCCCAGGCAGCTCAGGGCTTGGCGGAAGTCATCGAGGGCGGGCCTGAACTCGTGGACGGCGGCGTGGAAGGTCGATCGGTCGATCAGGCCCCTGGCCAGTTTTCGCCTTCCTTCCGCCGGGTCGTGCTGAGACAGCCGGTGGGCCAGGGTCACCCCGCCGTCGAACAGGGAGCGCACGTGCTCCGCGAACAGATGGGTGCGCTGCTCCCAGTAGACGGCGGAGCGGACGGTGAGGACCCGATGCAGGCGGACCAGCTCGGCCAGATGCCGGTCCGGATCCTCGGTGGCTCGCGGAGCGAGAGCGTCCACCTCTTCGCGGAGGGCATGACGGCTGTCGAAGTAGCGCCGCTTGGCATCGGGTGACCACCACATGGGCGCCGCTCCCGACGGCGGACGCGGCTCGCCGGGCGCAGGGCGATCGCCTTCGGCACCGGAGATGGTCAGCAGCACCGCCCAGAACGACGTCTGATAGCCACTCCAGGATTTTCGCTCACCGTTATCGGCCAACTCCGTCAGCAAGGCGAGTGCCTCTTGCCGCACGAGGGCCGCCTGCTCGCCTCGGCCATGGGTGTCGAGCATCTGTGCGTACCCGATGAGCGAGTAGAGATGGCAGGCCATCGGGACGCGGTCATTCGCGGCTTCGACCGCTTCCGTGCTGACGAGAGTCCCGAACGCGGCGAGTGCTTCACCGGACCGGCCGGCGTCATGGAGAGCGGCGATCCACTCCAGGAGTGACCAGGCGAGACTTCCGTCGCCGGGCCCGTTGGGCAGGATCGCTGCGACCAACTCGGTCATGGCATCGGCAGCCTCCGCGTACCGGCCTTCCCCGGAGAGACCGGCAGCCCATTCATGCAGCCCCTTGACCACGAGGTGTCCGGACCGTTCGGCCTGTGCACGGCCCATGGCGAGCATCTCGGCGCGCATGGCGAGCCCTGCGGCGCGCCGACCCAGGTCGTACAGCTCTCTCTGGCAGGAGTTGAGGGCCCCGTACAGAACATCCGCACGGGCAGGTTCGGCCGGATCGATGGCCCGCGCCGCGGCCACCGCCTCCTCGCACAGCGCGAGACAGGCCGCATGCTTCTTTCCCGTGCCGGTGTCGTAGCTCAGGCGTTGCAGCGCCCTGGCCAAGAGCGGCAGGTATGAGGCGGGGCTGACCTGAGCGAGCACCCGGTAGGCGTCGACTTCCTCGCGCGGCGTGCGGCGTCCCGACGCGAGCAGCACATTCCGCGCCCGCATGATGTCGTCCTGATCGACTTTCCCCGAGTGATTCATGACGGAGATTCTGGGCGCCTCGGAGGAGGCCGGACAAGGCTGGTCACCTGTGCCGTTCCTCCTACGAAAACGCCCTCTGACCTGTCATGATGGATGTGACATCACTTCCCCGGGGCGCCGGGTGCTGAGCTTCCTGTATCGATGGGCCTCGAAGGAGATGTCGACGGTATTGCCGCAGCGGATGCCACGGCTGCACCACCCGGTACTCCCGTGGCCCGCCCCGGGGCCGGAACTGCCGCATCTTCAGCTGGATATACGCCCCCGCACGGCGTCAAGGGCGTCCGAGGAGAAGGCCCGGTGCGGATGGGCGTATGTTGCGGGGGCCTGCCGCGAGCGAGGGGTCTCAGCGCAGTCGGCGCGCGCGCAGCACCAGGTCGTCGGTATGGTGCGCGCCGGCACCGCCCTCGGGTGTCACCCGTGGCCGCTGCTCGTTCACCTCCACCTCCCAGTCGTCGTCGAGCAGAGCGGTGACCATCGAGGGCCAGACGTAGTCGGCCGGGTCGAAGCCGCTGTCGTTCGCGTGCTGGTTGTCCATCCCCGCGTGGTGGACGAGCAGCAGTACGCCGCCGGGCGCGACGGCCGCGAGCAGTGCTCGCTCGGCTGCGGCGTCGGGGGTGCGCAGCAGGGCCGGGTACTGCGCGGAGACCAGGTCGAAGGAGGCCGGCGGGAGCATCGCCTCCGTCAGTGCGGCGTGTACCCAGCGAACGGCGAGGCCGGCGTCCCGCGCGTGCCCGGCCGCCCGCTCCAGCGCCACGCCCGAGACCTCGACCGCGGTCACGTCCCAGCCGTTGCGCGCGAGCCAGACGGCGTCCGCGCCCTCGCCACAGCCGACATCGAGCACCCGCCCGGGGGTGAGCCCGGCGGTCTCGGCCACGAGCGCACCGTTGGGCCGGCCACTCCACAGCTGTTGTCGGTCGGCGTACCGGCTGTCCCACTCCGCCCGCACGGCGGGGTCTCCGACGTATCCGTCGACAGGCGAGGGGGTGTCGGACATAGGTGTTCCTGCTGCGATGTTGTCGGTCACGGGCCCACCGTCGCCCATCGCGTTCGGGTCAGGCCACTTCTGTTGCCGGTCCGGCAAAACGGTGTCCAGGGGGACGGCTGACCTGCCGCAGCCAAGGCTGAACGCTTCTCATCGCAGGCTGAGTGCCGAACGGAGCGATGGCTCCCGAGGCGGAGGCGCTGAGTGCGGCGCTGAGGTGAGTACCCATGCTGTCTGCAGGAGTTGAGCCCGTCACGCACCCGATCCGGCCTGTCCGGGGAGTGGGACTCGCCGAAAGGTCGGTGAGACGGAGCTGCTCCGACTCAGCCCACTCAAACGATGAGACACGATCCCCACCACCTGCGGATCGGTGTCCAGAGGAGCGAATTGACCCACCTGCTCGGCACGATCGTTGAAGCCGAGTCCGACCCCGTTCGGCGCGAGTTCCTGGAAGGGTTCCCGGAAGGCTTCGCGCTCCTTGACGGTGTCTGGAAGCAGGTCCTGAGGACGGAGCGGAGACCGTCGACCTGCCACACACGTCATCCGCGTGCGGTGGCCATCTTCTCGATCTCGCTGAGAACGAGGCCGGGGCGCTCGCTCGGGATGTCGTGCGAGCTGCCCTCAGCGGTGACGAGTGTCCGGTCAGGGCCGGCCTTCGCGAACGCGGTGGCGGCGTCCCGCCAGAGCTGGGCATCCTCGGGGGACCCGTCGAACGGGGTCTTCTCCGACACGATGACGGTGGCGGGGACGCTGCCGGGCCAGGAGACCTGGTGGTACGCCCGGTGCATCGGTGCGTAATTCTCCGCGGTGGCGATCAACTGACGGTTCTCCTTCGTGGAAGGGTCCGCCTTCGCCGCATCGACCTGCGGTTTGTTCGCGGCTACGAGACGGGCGATCTCCTTGTCGGTGTAGAGCTCCGGCAGGCTCGCGTCGACGAGCACCGCACCAGAGACCAGCCGCGGGTTCGCGCGGGTGAAGTAGGTCGCGACCTCGCCCGCCTGGGAGTGTGACACCAAGATGACATTCCGGGTGACACCGAGTTCGCGCAGACCGATCTCCAGATCGCTGACGGCGCTCTCCACCTTCCAGGGGCCCGGCACCTCGTCACTGTCACCGAGCCCGGCCCGGTCGTAGGTGATGATCTCGGAACCGGTGGCTGCCGCGAGCTTGGGAACCAGATTCTTCCAGTACGAGGAGTCCAGGCCCCCGCCCGCGTCCAGGACGATGGCGGGAGAATGGCCGGGAGTGACATGGAACGCCAGACGGCGGCCGTCGTCATTGATCATATGCAACGTCGGGTCGGCTGCCGGTTTCGAAGCCGACGCGGTCGGCGCCGCTGAAGCCGACGAGGCGGAATCCTCCGGAGCGGAAGCGCCGGTTTCGCTACAGGCCGTGAGTGTCCCGGCAGTGACGGCCAGGAGGAGCATCGTTGGCAGCACCCGGCGTGCGTGTCGGCGAGGCAGGAAGTTCGTCATCGGGGGTGGTCCTCCGGGATTCGTTGGTGCGGCTGTGCTGAACGAGCACCATCCTCGGCGTATCCGACTCCTCGATCGATCCGGCTACCACGATGATCGCAGGGGCCGTTTCGGCACCGCGCGCAGTGGGGCTGTCCCCCTTGGCCTCCCCGACGTAGTGGCTGCGCAGCGCGTTCCGTCGCATGATGCCCTGACCACGGCCGCAGGGGATCGGAGGCAGTCTCCGAGCGTGTTCTTCACCTTCCGTCCGCGTCGTAGGGTTCCCGCGAAGGCAAGAGAACTCGGCGAGACCCTCGCCCAACTGGTCGACGAGGCCGAGGAAAATGCAGAGGGCCAGCCCGTGCACGGCGTGTTGGTGGCGCTCTACCAGCAGTCTCTGCCGGCCAGCACCACCAGTTCCGCCTAGGAGCGTGGGTCGGTGAACAACTCCTGGAATGCCGCGCCTCGTGGTGGGGTGGGGCTGTCGGGCTGCTGTTGAAAAGGCGTGGCTGCCCGTCAGTTGTGATGCGACAATCAGTCCGCATCTTGATCCACATCCGCGTTCCGGAGGTTCGCATGGACGTCGCCTCGCTGCTGCCGTTGACCACGGCCCGGTTGTCGCTGCGTCTGTTCACTCCCGGCGACGTCGACGACCTGTACGCCTACCAGAGCCTGCCGAGCGTGGCGCGCTACTTGTACCGGCCGCCGCACACGCGGGAGCGCAGCGAGCAGGTTGCGGCCGAGCGCGCGGCGCACTCGGTTTGGTGCGCCGACGGGGACAAGCTGGCGCTTGCTGTGTGCCGACGCGATGAGCCCGGCGTTCTTGGCGAGGTGACGCTCACCCAGGCCGATGCCCGCGCCGCCCAGGCCGAGATCGGCTGGACTCTCGACCCACGTCACGAGGGGCACGGCTATGCGACCGAGGCGGCCGTGGCGCTGGCCGGGTTTGCCTTCGACAGGCTCGGCGTGCACCGGCTCTACGCACGGCTGGATGTGGAGAACACCGGGTCCGTGCGGGTCTGTGAGCGCCTCGGGATGCGTCGGGAGGCGCACCTGGTCGAGAACGACCTCGACGGGGATCGCTGGGGCAGCGAGTACATCTACGCGGCACTGGCCGCGGACATGGGCGGTCAATCAGGCAGTTGAGCCTGCCGGCGCCTGGACACCGACCCCGACTTCGCCGCGTGGTTCGAGCCGCTGTCGGACGGCATCCGCGAACTGGCATCGTGGACGCGGCCGCACTCCGGACTCGTGCGGCTTCAGATCGCGCTCACGGACTTGGCCGACTTCCTCGCCCCGGACTCCGACCGCTTCCCGGACCACCGCAGGTCCTGGCTGAGCCTGCTGTGAATGATCGAGACAGCTGTTCGTGGTGAACACCGGCCGCCGCCCGACCCGCCGCGACATGGCCGCACGCTTCGCGGACGGCGAGGTCGCGCGGCAAGTCGAGTGCTTCGCGGACAGCGAGGGCTGCGGCCCAGGTTGTCGATGGCACGGACCGCAGCCCTGGCCCGGGTCAGCCGAGCGGTCGCTCCGTCACCGCGGCGGGCAGGGAGATCCGCCAGGCGACGAGCCCGGCCGCGGCGAGGCCGACGGTGGCCAGGAGGCTGCCGGCGAGGAAGGGGTCGGTGCCCTCCAGGGCAGGAGCGAACCCGACGCCGACGCAGATCGTGATCCCGGTGGAGCCGCCCAGTTGGTCGGCGGCCCGCTGGATGCCGGAGGCGATGCCGGCGTCGTCCTCGGTCACTCCGGTCACCGCGACGTACTGCAGCCCGACGGTCCCGAGCCCCATCCCGGCGGCGATGAACACCATGGCGGGGATCATCGCCAGACCGGTGGCCTCGAAGTGGGAGACCAGGGCGATGGCGGCCATCGCAAGGACGGTGGAGCAGATTCCGGCCAGGACACAGACCCGTGCGCCCCACTGCCCGAGCAACCCGGGAACCAGTACCGAGGCCACGATCAGGGACACCGCCAAGGGCAGCATCGTCAGTCCGGCCCGGAGCGGGCCGGCGCCCAACCGGCCCTGGAGGTAGTAGGCGAACAGCAGGAACGACGTGGACAGTGCCGCGCTCAGCAGAGCGGTGGCAAGGTTGGCCAGGACGCGCGGTCGACTGCGGAAGAACCGCAGGGGCACCAGCGGGTTCCGTGACCGGCGCTCGACCCTGATGAACAGGGCCCCGGCGACTGCTGCGCCGACCAGTGCCACCGGCGGCAGCCAGGGCAGTGTGCTGTCCGCCTTCCCCGCTTCGACGACCCCGAGGGTGAACAGCAGCGGAGCCGCGATCAGCAGGAGCGAACCGGGAAGGTCCGAAGACATGGACTCGGCAGGTCGCTCACTGGGCACGAGGAAGACCGCCGCAGCGAGTACGACCAGGATGAAGGGCACCGACACCAGGAAGATCCACCGCCAGCCGAACAACTCGGTGACGATCCCGGAGACGACGAACCCGAGGACGAGACCACAACTCGCCACGGCCGCCCACACACTCAGCGCCCGTGACCTGCGTGGCCCTTCAGGAAACATGAGCACGATCACTGCCATCGCTGCGGGAAGAGCCAGCGCTTCACCGACGCCCTGCAGCAGCCGGGCTGTCACCAGCAGGATGAAGGACGGGGCGAGCCCGGCCAGCAGGGACGCGGTGCCGAAGAGAGCTGTGCCGAGCAGCAGGATGCGGCGCCTGCCGAGTACGTCGCCCAGTCGGCCGCCGAGCATCAGCAGCCCGCCGCCGGTGATCGTGTACCCGACCACGACCCAGGTCAGAGCGTGACCATCGACCCCGAAGTCGGCACCGATCGACGGCAAGGCGACATTGACCACGGTCACGTCCACCGCGATGAAGAACTGCAGCATGGCCATACAGCACAGCGCCAGCCACATACGCACGGGGGACGACGCGTCCCGGCGCGAGAAGGGAATGCCTGAAAACACCAAGTGCTCCGTTGCTCGGAAGAAGTCCCGAGCAGCACGGACGTGCCGCTCCGGTCCAACCACGAAGCGACAGAACGTTCAGCAGAAGTGAGACGAACGCCCCGCCGCTAGCGGAGCGTCCTCGTCACTGCGGCACAAGCCGCGCACGAACCAGCAGACATGAAGCCGATGCTACCGGAGCCGACAACAGGCGATCCCTCGGCGCCGTGCGACCCGAACGGCTCCGAGGACCGGAGCTCATGTACGTGAGGCCCACGACGGCCGAGCGGACAGACCCGACGCCGCCGCGGAGCGCGTATCGGTGGGATGACCGATGTGCGGGGGCGAGGGGTGCGGCCATAGTCCTCGGGAGATCGTTCGCGGGTGGCCGTGGCGCACCCGGTTTTCGAGAGGACCTTTCATGAGCACGTATGCGGATCTGGTGTTCGTCGGCGGGCAGGTGGTCACGGTCGACGCGGAGTTCTCCGTCGCCTCGGCCCTGGCGGTGACCGGCGGGGTCATCAGCGCCGTCGGCGGGCGGGACGACGTCGCGCCGCTCATCGGACCCGGCACCCGTGTTGTCGACCTGCGGGGCGCGACGCTGCTTCCCGGCATCAACGATTCCCATCTGCACGGATGCGCCTTCGGCATGGCGACGCCGCCGCTCTCCCTCGACCTCACTCATCCTGCCGTGTCCTGCCTCGCGGACGTGGCCGAGGTGGTACGGGAGGCCGTCGGGCGGGTTCCGGCAGGGCAGTGGATCACGGGACACGGCTGGGACACCGGCTATCTCGACGAGTGCGTCTCCGACCCGTCGCGGCTGCCCTCGCGGCGCGACCTCGACGCCGTGAGCCCGGACCACCCCGTCGTTCTGTACTCCTTCTCCGGACATGCCACCTGGGTCAACTCCAAGGCACTGGAGCTCATAGGCATCGACCGGCACACCGTCGCCCCGCCCGGCGGAGCCATCGTCGTGGACGAAGCGGGGGAGCCGACCGGGCTGCTCCACGAGGGGGCCCAGGCCCTGGTCCAGAACGTGCTGCCGCCGCTCAGCCGGCAGGAGCGCACCGACGCGATCCGCTCGACCCTCGCCACGCTCGCCCGCCTCGGCGTGACCAGCTACACCGAGCCCGGTCTCGGCCCCGGCGGCGACGGCATCATGCGGGGCGCACTCGGTGCGGAGACCCTCGACGTCTACCGCCGGCTGCTGGCCGACGGCGAACTGACCGCCCGCCTCGGCGTCCTGCTCCTGCCCACCGGCATGGCCGGCACCGCCGAGGAGTTCGCCCGCACCCTCACCGCCCTCGGCAAGCCCGGCGACACCGATCCGCGCCGCCTCGCGATCCACGGGGTCAAGCTCTTCGCCGACGGCATCGTCCCCAACAAGACGTCCTGGATGCACGAGCCGTACGTCGGCGGCGGCTGCGGCTCCCTGTGCGTCGGCGGCGAGACCGACACCGAGCGGATCGCCGAGATCGGCGCCATGATCCGGCATGCCCACGCCGCCGGGCACCAGATGGGCGTCCACGTCACCGGCGACCGGGCCATCGACACCGTCGCGGACGCCTTCGCCGCGGCCATGGCCGAGCACCCGCGGCCCGACGCGCGCCACTACGTCATCCACGGCGACTTCCTCACCGCACACAGCATGAAGGTGCTGGCCGCGCTCGGCTTCGGCGTGAACATGAACCCCACCATCAAGTGGACCGTCGCCGACATGGAGGAGGACTTCGTCGGCGCCGGACGGGCCGCGTACGCCTGGCCCTACCGTGACGCCATCGACGCCGGCGTACGGGTCGCCAGCGGGTCCGACGCCCCCGTCACATACCCGGACTGGCGCCAGGGCGTCGCCACCATGATGCTGCGCGAGTCGAAGGCCGCCGGCCGGGTCAGCGGCCCCGAGCAGTGCATCGGCCTGGCCGAGGCGATCCGTACGTACACGATCGACGCGGCCTGGCAGGACTTCGCCGACGACTGGAAGGGCTCCCTGGAACCGGGCAAGGTCGCCGACCTCTGCGTACTCGACGGAGACCTGCTCACCACCGACCCCCACGACATCCCGGAGATGCCCGTCGTCCTCACCGTCATGGACGGGCAGGTCGTGCACGACACCCTTCGCGATTGACGTATTCCGGGCACCTGATCATCCTTGGACGATGACAGCGGAGCGGAGCACGACGGACATCCTGGACGCGGCCGTTCATGTCCGCGAGGCCGCCAGGAGCGCCACGTGCGGCGCGACCGGCGTCGACACGGTCCTGGCGGCGCTGTCGGAGGTGGTGGAGTACGACCACGCCTCCCTGACCCGGTGGGACCCACTGCGCCGACGCCACACCACCCTCGCCGGGAGCTACCCGGACGACGCCACGGCCTACATCGAGACCCGTCTCCACGACGACCCGATGTTCTCCGTGCTCCGCAGTCCGGCCCGGGGCGGTCTCTGGCTCAGGGACGTCCCCGGGCAGCTCCTGGCGGCGTCCCCGGGCTTCCAGGACGTGCTGCGTCCGCTCGGCATCGAGGACGGCGTGGCCCAGTGTCTCTTCGCCGCCGACGGCCGGTACGTCGGCATGCTGAACGTCAGCACCCGTCGGCCACGGCGCACGCCCGATCCGGCGCGCGCCGTGGTCACCCTGCTGACCGAGGCCCTCGCCGCGGCCGTCGGCCCCTGCGCGGGCCCGCCGCCCGAGGAGAGCGTCACGGCAGATCCTGTCGTGGACGCGCGGCGGCCCGGCGGACTCTCGCCGCGGGAGGTCCAGGTACTGGCCGAACTGACCGTCGGCCGCACCAACCGGGAGATCGCCGAACGGCTGTACATCACACCGCGCACCGTGGGGACCCACATCGAGCACATCCTCGCCAAGCTCGACCTCCCCAACCGCGCGGCCGCCGCCGCCCGAGCCGTCGCCTGGGGAATCGAGCCCTCCTCCCGCTGACTCGCCGGGCGCCGCCGTCCGTGCGGCGAGCGGAGGTACCGGGCGGGCGGGGCCGCTACCCCGGGAAGGGGGCGACGGCCTCTCCGCCGGCCAGCGCGTTGAGCCGTGCGGCCGCGTCGTCGTCGAGGAAGAAGAGGGTCATGGCCTGGCCGTTGTGCCGGACATGAAAGCGCCGTTCCCCGTCCTCCAACTCGTCGATGAGATAGCCGACCACCATCAGGTCGGCCCAGTCGTCCCTGACGTCGATGGGCCAGCTGTTCCGCCGGCCGTTGGCCGTGTACTCGATCCACGCCTCCTCCTCGCCGAGGTCGACGTGGTCCCGCAGCTTGGACAGGGCGTCCGGCAGGCCGGCGATCCGGCACAGCTGCCGGGCGATCGCCACGTACGAACCCGGGCCACGGACGCACTCGGTGTCGAAGTGCCACGCCCGGTCGCAGAACCACCGCTCCCACGGCTCGTCCTCGACCGCGCAGCCCAGGGTGAACAGCAGCACGTCGAACGGCTTGCTCTCGTACTCCTCCCGCGGCGACGAGTACAGCAACTCGTCCACGGTCCGGCCGGCCGCGAGCGGCAGCCCCAGTTCCGCCAACCTGTCCAGCTGATCCTCAAGAAGCATGCCCGGGATCGTAACCGCCGCTTCGGACAACGCCTCCGGACCGGCCCGGTACGACCTGGAGGTGCACAGCTTCGCCCACCCGAAGGAGGACCCGAAGGAGGACAGGTGCCGACCTGGGCGAACACGGGGATCCACCGCCACTGGCATCGAGGCGAGAGTTCGCACCTGCCCGCACCTGCCCCTGCTTCGGGTCGTCTACCGCGAACCCGTCACTGCTGGTCGAAGGAGAGCCATGTACCGGCGAGGCCCTGCTGCCCCGCCCCGGGCTGGGACCAGTCGCAGACACCGGTTCGGAAGATCGACTTCAGATCCTCGAACTGGCCGTCGGTCACCGGCACTTCGTAGTCGGAGCGGACGACGGGACGCTTGCGGCACTTGACGATGTCGTTGGCCACATCCGCTCCGGCGACCATCCGCGGCGATGTCCACACCGGGTAGAGGGTGTTGCACTCGGTGTTGTCGATGCCCTCGACCTGGGGCTCCACGATCTTCTTCGCACCGATGCCACGGGTCCAGCAGGCGTCCGTGAGACCCTGCGGCTGGTTGCGGACGATCTTGTCGATGGGGGCGTCGTCGCCGGCGTCTCCCTTGATGCCGGTGAGCCACTGGTCCATGTCGGCCAGCATCCCGGCGAGAGTGAATCCGTGCCCGCTGGAGCGGGTGAGCATGACCTGGTTGGCGTGGGTGCCGTTGGCCTTGTCCAGGCGCGCCCGGGTGGAGAAGGACTGGAAGCGCATGTGCATGTCGCCGGCCGCCGCGTCGTCCGTGTAGTCGCGGTAGTCGATGATCGGAATGTCGGCGAGGCCGCCGCCGCCGTTCAGCAAGCGGCCCGTGCGGTAGGCGAGCCGTACCGCCTTGAGATCGGCGACGGTGCGCTCCGCGGCGGGCTTGGCGTCGTCGTCGAGGCCGCCGATGCGCCGGTTCAGGTCGATGAACTGGTCCATGTCGATCGTCCCCTTGTTGAGGGCGTCGAGTCCGTACTGGATACCGGTGTTGTCGAGCGGCCTGCGCGCCTTCCCGGTCTCCGGTACCTCGCCGTAGACGTTCACGGTGTGGCTGTAGACGTCACACCGGGCACCGTCCGGGTTGGTGTCGGGGTTGTAGCGCTGTCCCGCGGGCAGCTGGGCCGGGCAGAACACCGTGGGGTCGATACGGCCGCCGGCCCTGGCCAGGCTGCCGATGCTCTCCCACTTCCCGAACCCGGAGACCGCCCTCTGCTGCTCCTTGGTGAATGCGTCCGGCGCGACGTCCTTGAAGTAGTGGTTCAGGAGCCGGGCGTCGCTGAGCGTCTGGATCGTCCCGAAACCGACGTCGGGGAAGCTGCAGCCGGAGAGGATGCCGTCCAGCAGGCCCGGGTAGTTGTCGGCGATCTGGTGGGTCTGGTACGAGCCGCCGGAGCAGCCGTTCCCGATGGTGAAGGCCGGGACTCCGTACGTCTCCACGAAGTGTTCCTTGACCATGCTCATGGTCTCGGCGGCCAGCACGTCGTTGCAGTTGTTGCCGAAGACATTGAGCGTGGAGGACGCGACGGCGTAGCCCTTGCTCAGATACGTGTCGTTCATGATGCCGACGGTGTTGCGGCCCTGGACGTACCAGCCGCCGTCACAGCCCCCGCCGAAGCCGTACACGAGGCGCCCGTTCCAGCCCGGCCCACGCTCCAGCGGGTCGGGGGTACCGGCGTTCGGGTCGTACAGCACGGCCGTCTCGTAGATGCCGCGGTTGATGGTGCCGGTCTCCACGCGGACGATGTACGGCACCTTCTTGCCCGCGCTCGTCGTCGCGGTCGCCAGGTCGGCGGGCCGGGCGTTCTCGTCGGGCAACGGAACGAACGTGCCGGCCGTGGTGCGATACATGTAGTCGACGCGGGTCTCGACCGAGCAGTCCTCGTCGATCGGCTGCCCGAGGGTGGCGCCGGTGACCGTCTTGAACGCGGCGGTGTCACAGACGAACGGCTGCTCGTGCGGCCCGGAGAACATCGGCCCCGTGATGGGGTGGTTCTTCAGGGTCAGCTGTCCGGCGTCCGCGCCCTGGGCCCTGGCCGTGAGCCTGTTGTCGCCCCGGGTCAGCTCCTTCACCACGCCCATCAGCGCATGGTCGCCGGAGGGCCGGAAACTCGGGGTCACGTCCCGGCCCGCCACCTCGACCCGGACCGTGTCGGCCGCTATGGAGGCGGGCACCTCGACCCGTATCAGGGCGTCGTCCCCCGACACCGTGCCGGGCCGCGACGACACCACCGTCACCTGTAGCTTCTCGCGTTCCTGGCTGCCGGCCGGCGTCGCCGACACGCCAACCAGCACGCCCATGAACGCTATGCCGACCAGGCCCAGTCGGACCGGTCTCGCGGTTCTTCCGAACGACACGACGGAACTCGCCTCACTTTCTGGAGTCGGAGATCGTGCTCAGTGTGTGGATGCGGGCCATGGGCCCGCCGGGACGGTGATGCGAAGGTCCCGTTGTCAGGGGGTGCGCGGATCGTCAGGTCCGGGTACGCGCCGGGTGGCCGTGTGCAGGTCCTGCGCGATCCGGCTCAGGTCCGGACCCGTGCCGGTGGCCACGTCAAGCGCCCGCACCTTCCGGCCGCACGCGGCTACCAGTTGGTGAACGCCCCGTCCGCCGTGCGCAGGTGCGGGCGCTCGGCCGCCGCGGCCTGGTACCGCCGCGCCTCCTCCCGGTCGATGCCGATGCCGATGCCCGGCAGCTCACTCGGCTCCACCCGCCCCGGCAGGATCGTCGGCCGGGCGGTGAAGAGGGCGGCGATCGCCGGTTCGAGGTCGGTCTGGTGCTCCTGGACCGCCACATTGGGGCAGGCCAGGTTGAGCTGGAGCGAGGAGGCGGCGGTGACCGGGCCGAGCGGGTTGTGGGTGGCGAGCTTGATGTGGTGGGTCTCCGCCATCGCCGCGATCTTCTTCGCCTCGGTCAGGCCCGCGGCCACCCCGACGTCCACGCGTGCGTAATCGATGAGGTCGTCCTCGATCAGCGTCCTGAACTCCCATTTGGAGCCGTACTGCTCACCTGCGGCCAGTGGTACGCCGGTGCGGGCCCGCAGCATGCGGTAGCTGTCCGGGTTCTCACAGCGCAGTGGGTCCTCGACGAAGTACGGGCGGGCCGCCTCGATCTCCCGGCACAGGGTCAGCGCCTCCGGCGGATCCAGGCGCGTATGGACGTCCAGGATCAGCTCCACCTCGTCGCCGACCGCGTCCCGCACCTGATGGAAGAGGTCGACCGAGTCGCGCAGGCAGCGGCGGGCGTCAAGCGTGCCGTCGGCGTCGTGCGGCGAGGCGAACCGCAGATGGCGCCAGCCCTCGGCGACCAGGTCACGGCAGCGGTCCAGGAACCCCGCGCGGTCGTGGTAGCCGTCGCCGACATGCACATAGGCGGGTACGTGATCACGCACCCGTCCACCGAGGAGCTCGTGCACCGGTACGCCGAGCGCTTTGCCGCGGATGTCCCAGAGGGCCACGTCCACCGCTGCGATGGCGGCGCCGAGTATGCGGTCGGCCGGGAAGAACCCGCGCCGGAACATCACCTGCCAGAGGTGCTCGATCCGTCGCGGGTCCTCGCCGACGATCAGCTCCGCCAGGTGTTCGAGACCCCCCGCGACCGCCCGTTGGCGTGACCTGATGCCGACCTCGCCCAGACCGTGGATGCCCTCGTCGGTGTCGACCACGACCAGCATCATGCTGTCGCCGTGGTCGGGGAGAGTCAGCACTTCCAGGCCGGTGATCTTCATTCCACTCCTCTATGAAAACGTTCCCGCAATTTCAGTGCTGTTCTTGAGGGCACATCATCAGCAGTAGTCGGGCCGAAGCACAAGACCCGTGCATGCAGAAGGTTTTCCTGGATGAAATAGTCCTGACACGTGTCTTGACACGTCATGGGAACGTTCGCAAACATCAACCGAACTTGCAGGATCCAGATGCGAGACGACCGGGTTCCCCCGGCTCAAGCGACAAGGAGGCCGTCCGTGGCAGTCACGATCCGGGAGGTGGCGAGCGCCGCGGGCGTCTCGGTGTCGACGGTGTCCCGTGCGTTCACCGCACCCGGCCAGGTGCAGCCGACGACACGGCAGCGCATCCTCGACGCCGCGGCCGAGCTCGGCTACTCCGCCAACCCGGCCGCCCGTTCACTGCGCGGCAGCGGCACAGGGACACTCGGCCTGATCGTCCCGGACATCGCCAACCCGTTCTTCCCGCCGATCATCAAGGCGATGCAGGCCCGCGCCCGGCACCTGGGCTACACGGTCCTGGTCGCCGACAGCGACGAGCGCGAGGCGGACGAGCTGGCCGCCATCGCGGCCGTGTCGAAGCGGGTCGACGGCCTGATCCTGTGGGCCTCCACCCTCACCGAGAACCGGCTCCACGAACTCGCGGGCCGGATGCCGCTGGTGGTGGTGAACCGGCATGTGCCGGGCATCCCCGAGGTCCGGATCTCACTGTCCGCCGGCATCGCGCAGGCCGCCGAGCAGTTGAAGGCGTACGGTCATCGGCGCTGCGTCTTCATCAACGCGTCCCGCGCCGAGCTGAGCCGCGGGAAGTCCATCCAGGAGTCCTTCGAGGCGCTCGACCTCTCCCTGTCCGAGCTCGGCCCGTACGAGCCGCGGTTCGAGACGGGCGTGCACGCCGCCACCCTCGTCGCCGCCCACGAAGCGACGGCCGTGATCGCCCACAACGACCTGGTCGCCCTCGGTGTGCTGCACCAGATGGCCAACCTCGGAGTGAGCGTGCCGCGCGACGTCAGCGTCATCGGCATCGACGACACACTGCTCGCCTCCGTCTCCACCCCCAGCCTCACCACGATCAGGATCGACCCCGAGGAGATCGCCACGCGGGCGGGGGACCTCCTGATCGAGACGATCGCGAGCACGACAGGACGTACTGGACAAGGACGTGACGTCGCTGCCCCCTTCGTGGAGATCGGCTCCCGCCTGATCCCCCGCGCCTCGACGGGCCCCGCACCCGCCCACTGATCCACGGCGCACACCACCCCAACGAACAAAACACCGCAGTGCACTGCACCGCATTGCACCGCACCGAGCCCACTCCTGCCCTTCTTGGAGCCGTTATGCCCAGAAACTCCCGCTGTGCGGCCATACTTGGCTGCATGGCGCTGACCGCGACCCTCGCGGGCTGTTCCTCCCTCACCCCGAGCAGCGCCGGCGGGGACGGCGATCTCGTGCTGCGGGTGCAGGGCATGCCGCCGGCCACCGACAAGCCGGGGGTCGCCCTGTTCAAGAAGCAGGTGGCCGACTTCGAGAAGGCCAACCCGGGCATCAAGGTCAAGGGGTCGACCACGGTCTTCGACCCGCTGACGTTCTCCGCGAAGCTGTCCGGCGGCAATGTCGAGGACGTCATCAAGGTGCCGCTGACCGAGCCGCAGCGGCTCATCCAGCAGAAGCAGGTGCAGCCGATCACCGGGCAGCTCAAGGAGTGGAAGCACTTCAAGGAGTTCAACCCCCAGGTCCTCCAGCCGCTCACCGACAGCGCCGGCGACGTGTACGGCGTACCGCAGAATCCGTACGCCCAGGGCCTGGTCTACAACCGCGAGCTCTTCGAGAAGGCCGGCCTCGACCCCGACAAGCCGCCGACCACCTGGGCGGAAGTCCGGACGGCCGCCAAGAAGATCAGCGACAGCACCGGCAACGCGGGCTTCGTCCACGAGTCCAAGGACAACCAGGGCGGCTGGCAGCTGGCGATGCTGTCGTACGCCTTCGGCGGCGAGCTGGAGAAGGAACAGGGCGGCACGTACACCGCCACGCTCACCGGGGAGCCGACGAAGAAGGCGTTGCGGCTGCTCAGCGACATGCGCTGGAAGGACGATTCGCTCGGCAAGACCCTCCTCAACAACCAGAACGACGTGATCAAGCAGTTCGCGGCCGGGCAGGTCGGCATGTTCATGGGCAGCCCGGGGACGTACCGACTGGCGAAGATGCAGTTCGGCATGGAGAACACCGACGCCTTCGGAGCGGCCCCGATGCCGCAGTCCGGCGGCGACGCGACACTCACCGGCGGCGACATCTACATGGTCCCGAAGTCCGCCGACAAGAAGCACGCGGCAGCCGCCGTCGAGTGGCTGACCTTCGCCTACGCCAAGCCGCAGTACAGCACCGACATCGCCGCCGAGCAGGCCAAGGCCCTCTCCGCCGACCCGAAGTCCGCGGTGGGCGTGCCGACACTGCCGGTCTTCGACAAGAAGCGGCAGACCGAGATCGACGCCGCGATCAAGCCGTACGTCAATGTGAAGCCGCAGAACTTCAAGCCGTACATCGAAGGTCTCTCCACGCTGAAGCTGAAGCCGGAGCCGCCGTACCAGGCACAGAAGCTGTACACCGCGCTCGACCCGGTGGTCCAGGCTGTGCTCACCAAGCGCGACGCCGACATCGACGCCCTGCTGGCCTCGGCCGAGAAGGACGTCAATGCCAAGCTCGCCGCGGACCAGAAGTAGCCCGCCCATGGCCCTGCTCACTCCCTCCCGGCGCCCGGCCGCCGTGTCCAAGGAGCCCGTACCGCCGGCCCTGCCGCAGCGGCGGCGTGGCACCGGCGCCCGCAAACAGCTCACGGCCTGGCTGTTCCTCGTTCCCGCGCTGCTGGTCTTCGGGCTCTTCGCCTGGTGGCCGATCGTGCGCAGCCTGCTGATCAGCTTCCAGAAGACCAACCTGGTCGAACCCGCGGTCTGGGTCGGCCTGGACAACTTCCGTACGCTGTTCGACGATCCGCTGCTCGGCACCGCCATCGGGAACACGCTGTTCTTCGTGGTCCTCGGCCTGCTGATCGGCTTCCCGGCGCCGCTGATCCTGGCCGCGATCATGTCGACGGTGCGGCGCGGCGCGGGCGTCTACCGCTTCCTGGTGTATCTGCCGGTGGTCATCCCGCCGGTGGTGGCGATCCTGCTCTGGAAGTGGTTCTACGATCCCGGAAGCGGGCTCTTCAACAACGTCCTCGGCAAGGTCGGGCTCGGCCCTTACTCGTGGCTGGAGTCCTCCGACAGCGCCATGCTCTCGCTGGTCCTTGAGGCCACCTGGGCGGGGATGGGTGGTGCCGTCCTGATCTACCTCGCGGCGATGGTCGGCATCCCCGGCGAACTCTACGAGGCCGCCGAGGTGGACGGCGCCGGGATCTGGCGGCGGATCTGGCACGTGATGCTGCCCCAGCTGCGGTCCGTCATCGGACTGCTGCTGCTCGTCCAGCTGATCAACACGGTGCAGGTCTTCACCGAGCCGTACATCTTCACCGGCGGCGGACCCGAGAACTCCACCCTCACGGTCCTGCTGCTGATCTTCCGGTACGCCTTCCAGGACGGCGAGTACGGCCAGGCCGCCGCGCTCTCCTTCCTGATGGTGCTCACCCTCGCCCTGCTCTCCGCGGTGTATCTGCGGGCCACCCGCAGCTGGAGCACGTCATGACCACGCTCACCACCTTCGTCTCCACCAGCGACCGCCAGCGCCCCGGCGTGCGCGCCGCGGTCCGCTCCATCCAGGTGTTCACCCTGATCCTGCTGCTGCTCATCGGCATCGGACCGCTGTACTGGATGGTCAAGGGCGCGGTCTCACCGCCCACCGAGCTCACCACTCAGCCCCTGGCCCTGTGGCCGGACCGGCCGGCCCTGGGCAACTTCTCGGCGGCGTACACCGATCTGAGTGTCGGCCGCTATCTGATGAACACCTTCCTGGTGGTCGGCGGATCGTGGTTCGTGCAGCTCTTCGTCTCGGCCACGGCGGGCTTCGCCCTTTCGGTACTCAGGCCGAAGTTCGGCAAGGTCGTCTACGGAGCGATCCTCGCCACGATGTTCGTGCCGTACACGGTGAACATGGTCAGCCTCTTCATGACCGTGATCGATGTGCCGTTCCTGCACATCAACCTGGGCGACACCTACTGGGCGATCTGGCTGCCGGCCGGTACGAACGCCTTCACGGTGCTGCTCGCCAAGCAGTTCTTCGACGCCCTGCCGAAGGAGCTGTTCGACGCGGCGCGGGTCGACGGGGCGAGCACCCGGCAACTGCTCACCAAGATCGTGCTGCCCATGAGCAAGCCGGTGCTCGCCGTGATCAGTCTGCTCGCGGTGATGCACTCCTGGAAGGACTTCATCTGGCCGCTGGTGGCCATCACCGACCCCGAGAAGCAGCCGATCAGCGTCGCTCTCGCCCAGCTCGCCACGCAGGCTCCCCAGGACCAGCTGATCGCCGCGATGGTGCTCGCCGTCGCCCCGCCGGTGCTCGTCTTCGTCGTCTGCCAGAAGTACATCGTCGCCGGGCTCGGCTTCACCGGAGTCAAGGGCTGAGTCCCTCCGGAGCCGACGGCCGGGCCCCGGTTCCCCCACCGCACGTTCCGCTCCGGAACACGCGGAGCATCCGGAACACGCGGAGCATCCGGAACACGCGCAGCATCCCGAACACGTACAGCATCCCGAACACGTACAGCATCCCGAACACCCCGAACAAGAGAAGGGCACCTCCATGTCAGTCGCCCGCCGCGGATTCATCCAGGGCACGGCCGCCGCCACCGGCGCCGCCCTGCTGCCGACCGTTCCCGCGTACGCCGCGGAGCCGGTCACCATCGAGGCCGACGGCATCATCCTGGTCGGCCGGAGCGACGGCAGCGTCCTCGTGCAGGACGGTGCGGGCACCGACCGCATCCTGCTCAGCCACTTCATGATCAAGGACACCGCGCTCGGCCAGCAGCGCACCTTCGGCGGTACGCCCGCCCGGATCACGCTCCCCGACGGGCGGCCCGCGATCCAGATCACGTACACGATGGCGAGCGGCACGCCCGGAGTCACGGTCCGCGGAATCTTCGACGTCACCCCTCGCAAGGCACACATGAAGTGGGAGGTCGGCGGCTCCAGCACGCTCACACCGGCCGGCTTCATGTTCTCCCGCACGGTGTACGGAGCGAGCGCGGCGGAGTCGTACGAAGCACTGACCGTCTGGGAGCGGGACGCCCGGGGCGGCATTCCGTACGAGGTGAACGCGGGCGGCGCGTACGTGGAGACGTGGGCGGGCTCGAAGGGCTTCTTCTGCCTCTCGTCGACCAACCCCGCGAACACCAACGCCACGTGGATCCATTCCCCCGGTTCCTCGACCGGCGCGAGCACCGCGGTCACCGAGGCCGATCTGGTCCTCGGCGATCTGCGGCCGCGCGGGGCGGGAGCGCTCGCCGCCAAGAGGCCCCTCGGCGTGGAGGTGTGGACCGACCAGCCGTTCAACCTCTACCAGGCGGCCGGGCAGACGATGACGCTCAAGGCGCAGGTCGTCAACGGCTCCGCCGCGGCCAGGAAGGTGACCCTGACGTGGTGGGCGCGGGACTTCGG
Organism: Streptomyces sp. DvalAA-43; assembly: GCF_900091725.1. Lineage (GTDB taxonomy): Bacteria > Actinomycetota > Actinomycetes > Streptomycetales > Streptomycetaceae > Streptomyces > Streptomyces pulveraceus. The sequence continues at coordinate 35,990 of NZ_FMBW01000014.1, forward strand.
CGGCAGGAAGATCGCCGGTGGAACGCTCTGCAGGAGCCTCGCGGCGGGCGCCGCCTGGGATGCCGCCTTCCCCGTCATCTCCCCCTCGCAGAACATCGTGTTCACCCAGGTGGAGGCGGTCAGCGGCAGTGACAGGGCGCTGGCTCGCACGAATCTGAGCGTGCTCCCGGAGTTCGCCTACAAGGCGGGCAAGGAGTCGATGTTCGGCCTCGCCAACTACCCCTGGCTGCTCAAGCCCGGCAAGGACGCCGTACTCGCGCTCGTCAAGACGCTCGGCATCAAGTGGATCCGCATCGCCTACGCGGGTGCCCCGGGCATCGACATCGCGACTCTGGACGCGAACGGCATCGGACACAACGTGGAGCTCAGCGGCATCCCCGTGGGCGGTGGCCCGGAACAGATCGCGGCCTGGGCCGACACGAATGTCGCCAAGGCCCTGGACGCCGAGGCCGCGTACTTCGAGGTGAGCAACGAGGTCAACCAGCCCTGGATGTCGGGCCGCGGCGCCGACGCCTACGTCCGGGACGGTCTGCGCCAGGTCACCACCCGCCTCGACGCGGCGGGCTCGCGGATGAAGGTCATGAACGCCGGCCTCGGCGGCATGGACTACGTATGGACCAAGAACTTCCATGACGCGGGCGGCTGGGACCTCATCGACGCCTTCGCCTTCCACCCCGGTCGCGGCAACTTCACCCCCGACTTCGCGCCGCCGCCCGAGGAGTGGACGCAGGGGCCGTCCGGCTCGTACTGGAACTTCCTCGGCGCACTGCGCAAGGCGAACCAGGTCCTGGAAGAGTACGGCGGCGACAAGGAGCTCTGGCTCACCGAGGCGTACGCACCGACCCGGCCCAACGCGTGGTGGAGCGACACCTACCGGCACGCCGCCGAGAACACACTGCTCACCCTCGCTCTCGCCAAGTCCGAGAAGGTGCGCGCCGTCAACTGGTACCAGCTGCACGACTCGGTGCTCTACCACCCGCAGGAGGCCGACCCGGCCAACCCCGAGTACCACTACGGCCTGATGAACCGCGACACCAGCGCCAAGCCCTCGCTCCTCGCCTTCGCGACCGCCGCCCGGGTCCTGGACGAGGCCGAGTTCGTCCGGCACCTCGCCTTCGCGGACCAGGACATCAAGGGGCTCCTCTTCACCACACCCGGCGGACCGGTGTCGATCCTCTGGAGCCGCAAGGACGGATACATCCTCAACCCCGAACACGGCGAGGATGCCTGGTACGCGTCGCCGGAGCCCTGGATCGACACCTGGACGACCAGGACCGCGGTCGTCGCCCACTCGGGGACGGTCGACGGCACGGTGCGGGAGCTCAACTGCATCGGCCAGGAACGCACTCTGAAAGCCTCCGGCGGCAAGGTCACCCTCACCCTCGACGGTGCCCCGCGCATCTATTACGGTCTCGCCGCCAATCCCGACTGGAAGTAAGTGACGTACGACATGAGGAATGAAACCGCAACTCACGACATCACCGTCGTCGGCGGCGGCCTGGCCGGGGTCTGCGCGGCGATCGCCGCGGCCCGGCTCGGCCGGAGCGTCGCGCTGATCAACAACAGGCCGGTGCTCGGAGGCAACGCCAGCAGCGAGGTCCGGGTCTGGGTGTGCGGCGCGACCGGCCACGGCAAGAACCACCATGCCCGTGAGGGCGGCATCATGGGCGAGCTGCTCGTGGAGAACCAGTTCCGCAACCCGGACGGGAACCCCTACTACTGGGACGCCGTGGTCCTGGACGCCGTACGGGCCGAGCCCGGCATCACGCTCTACCTCAACACCGACGTGCGCGAGGTCGACGCCGAAGGCCCGGACGAGGCCCGCCGGATCACCTCGGTCACCGGCTGGATGATGGGCTCGGAGCGGCGGATACGTTTCGAGAGCTCCCTCTTCCTCGACTGCACGGGAGACGGCCTGATCGGCCACCTGGCCGGCGCCCACCACCGCATCGGCCGGGAATCGCGCACCGAGTACGACGAGGCATGGGCTCCGGAGACGGCCGACGACATCACGCTGGGCTCCACCCTCCTCTTCTATACGAAGGACGCCGGTCACCCGGTCAAGTTCGTGCCCCCGAACTTCGCCAAGGACATCACCCGGACCTCCATCCCGCAGCGCCGCATCATCAAGGCGGGCGACAACGGCTGCGCGTACTGGTGGATCGAGTTCGGCGGCGAGCTCGACACCGTCCACGAGAACGAACGCATCCGCGACGAGCTGTGGGCGGTGATCCACGGCATCTGGGACCACATCAAGAACTCCGGCGAGTTCGACGCGGCGAACATGACCCTGGAGTGGGTGGGCTCGGTCCCCGGGAAACGGGAGTACCGGCGCTTCCTCGGCGACTACGTGCTCCACCAGGGCGACATCCTCGGCCAGACCGAATTCGCCGACCGGGTCGCCTTCGGCGGCTGGTCCATCGACCTGCATCCGCCGCAGGGCATGTACGCCACCGAGGCAGGTGCCAGACAGCTCTACGCGGACGGCATCTACCACATTCCGTACCGCAGCCTCTATTCGGTGAACACCGAGAACCTGCTCTTCGCCGGGCGCAACATCTCCGCCAGCCATGTCGCCTTCGGCTCGACCCGCGTCATGGCGACCTGCGCCACGATCGGCCAGGCGGCCGGCACGGCGGCGGCGCTCTGCGCCACCGGGAAGGTCACCCCGCGCGAACTCCCCGTACCCGAGCTGCACCGGGCGCTGCTGAGCCAGGACGCCTCGCTCATCGGCCTCGCCTCGACGGACCCGGAGGACCTCGCCCTGCGAGCGACGGTCACCGCATCGTCCACCCTGAGCAGCCTGGCGGTCGAGGACTCCGACGAGCCGTGGCCGCTCGCGGCGGACGCCGGACTCGTCCTCCCCGCGGACCCGGACCTCTCCGGGGTGGAGCTGCTCGTCGACGCCGACCGCGACACCGAGATCGTGATCGATCTGTACGACCCCGAACTCGGCCAGAACTACGTCCCGCGCCGCCTGGTCGCCTCCACCACCCTGCCCGTCGCCGCCGGTGCCCGGCAATGGCTCAAGACAGGCCTGGACTGGTCCCCCGAGACCCCGCGCAACGCCTTCCTCGTCATCCGCGCCAACGACGCCCTCGCCCTGCACCGCTCCGACCGCCCGACCCCCGGCGTCCTGTGCTTCACACGGGTCCCGCTGCGCCCGACGGACGAATCGCCGCAGCCGCTGCGCGAGTGGACGGACACGGGCCTGCTGCGCCGCACCTTCTGCTTCCGTACGGGAGAGACCGCGGCCTACTCACCCGCCAGGGCCACCGACGGCTATGCCCGCCCGTACGCGGGACCGCACATGTGGGTCTCCGCGCCACTGGCGGACGACCCGTCTCCCTGGCTCCAGTTGGCCTGGCCCGAACCGGTCGCCCTCGGCCGGATCGAGGTCATCGCCGACGACGACGTCAACGAGGACCTGATCAACCTGCACCACCACCGCACGCCCTTCGACACCCTCCCCACCCTCCTTCGCGACTACCGCGTCGAAGCACTGGATACTGACGGCACCTGGCGCGTCATCGCCCGTGCGGCGCAGAATCGGCGACGACGCGAGACGCACAGGCCGGCGGAACCGGTCACCACATCGGCGATCCGGGTCGTCGTCGAAGCCACCAACGGGGCGGCGTCCGCGCACGTCGTCGCCGTGCGCGCCTACGAGTAGAAGCACGACGCAGGAGAGTGACTGGATGGTCCGAAGAGCGATGGTCACCGGGGCCGCCGGGCGGATCGGGCGAGCAGTCCTGACACTGCTCGCCGAGCGCGGGATCGAGGCCAACGCCCTGGTCCTCGACGATCCCGGTGATCTCGCGGCGCGCCTGGTCGTGACCGGTGACGCCGCCGACGCGAAGACCGTACGGGCGGCTCTGGAGGGCGCCGACGCGGTCATCCACCTGGCGGCGATCCCGACTCCCGCGCGCAACACCGCATTCGAGGTCTTCGCGGGCAACAGCCTCTCGACCTTCACCGTCCTGGAAGAGGCGGGCCGGGCCGGGATCCGGCATGCGGCGGTGGCGAGCTCCTGGGGTGTCACGGGCCTGCCCTGGACGGACGCCGAGGATCCGCATCCACCGTACGCACCGGTCGACGAGGCGATGGCCTCCCAGGTGGCCGACCCCTACGGCCTGTCCAAACAGGTCGACGAGCTGACAGCGCAGATGATGGCACGGCGGCACGGGATGAGTGTGGTGTGCCTGCGCTATCCGTACGTGGGCGGATTCGAGGAACGGCTGCACGAGCACGCCGCCCGGCTCACGGCCGACCCGGCCGCGGGGGCAAGGGACCTGTGGACGTACCTGGAGGTCCATGACGCCGCGAGGGCCGCGCTGCTGGCCTTGGACGTACCCGGCCGCGCGGCCCACTCGGTACACCTCTGCGCCCCCGAGATCATCGTGCCGTACCCGACGGAGGAACTACTGCGCCGCTACCACCCCAGCACCGTGCTGCGGCGCCCGCTGCCGGGTCGCACGGCGCCGGTCGACACCTCGGCCGCGCGCAGACTGCTCGGGTTCACGGCACGGAACCTCCTCGGTCACGGGGCGGTCACACCACAGTGAGATCACACCGAACCGCCACAGAACGGAGAAGAGCAGGACGTACCCCGAGACCGAGTGACGTACGCGACGCCTCCATACCTCCGACCCGTCGAAGGATCCAAAGGTCACACCCGTGAGCATCCGTACGACGCATCACGCTCTCCTGAGCCGTCTGCTGCCCGACGACGGACTGGACGACCTCGCAGTACGCCAGGGGCAATTCCACACCGTGGCCATGGGCTCGGACCGTGTCGTGTGCCTGCCCCGCACCCGGGCAGGCCCGGTTGCCCGAGCGTGCGGCCGCACTGCACGCACTCGCCGACCTCGACCTCGGCTTCCGCGCACCCGAGCCGCTGCGCCAGCGCGGCGCCCACGGCACCGACGAGGCGCCGTTCCTGGTGCTCGACCGCATTCCCGGGGAACCGCTGGAGGCCGACGCACTCGACGATTCCCACGTGGTCGACACCGTGGCGGCGCAGTACGCCACGCTGCTGTCCGGTCTGGCCCGTGCCGGCACCGACGAGACGGTACGAGCAGTTCTCCCTCAGGCACCAGAAGGCCGGTGGCGGCTCTTCGCGGAGAACGTGCGCGTGGAGCTGTTCCCGCTCATGTCCGACAACGGGCGCTTCCGGGCCGAGCGGGAACTCGCAGCACTCGACAGCCTTGGCCTACCTGATACCTGACTTCCACAACCCGACCGGGATGTGCATGCCCACCGGCGTGCGCCAACAGCTCGGGCTCGCGTGTCCCACGGTCGTCGACGAGACCATGACCGATCTGGCTCCGGACGTTCGCCTACGCTCTTGCCACCGCCACCGCCGCCGACCACACGGTCCGAACCGCCCTCGCCACCAGGTGCGCCACGGAGCATGACGCCATAGTCCGTGCCGCCCTGCTTCTCGCCGCCGCGGAGACCACCCGGGCCCACGCACATCCGCCGACCGTCTGGTGGTTCCGTGAGCGGTGGCGAGGCCGGACAGAGGCCCCCGAAGTCCGCCTGGCCGCGGCGATCGGCCGGCTCCGTCTCACGGACGAACCCGCCCCCGAGGGCCTCCACCAGACCATCGACACCTTCGCCACAGACGAACGCGCGCACGCCATGGACGCCCTGCCGTGGATGAACGCCGCCGCCGGATCCGGTGAACCTGGACTCCGGCGCTGCATCCGCTGCATGCTCCACCGCGAAGAGCCCGAACCGTGCGGCGACCCCTGGGCCTTCTCGCTTTGAGCGACTGGCCTCGGCCCCGTTCGTGCATCGAGGTTGTCCACCGGGGCCAGCAGCGGTGCTCGACTGCGCGGGCGGCTGGGTCAGTTCGTCCTCTGGGTGATGAGTAGGCCCAGACCATCCAAGATCCGGTGCAGGCCGAACTCCAGTGCCTCGTCCTGACCGCCGGACTCAGCCGCTGAGGCCAGCGCGGCGGTAAGGGCGGGGTATCGCTCGCCGTGCGCCCGCATCAGCTCCCCGAGTGTGGCGGCGAGCTGAGCTTCAGGGCTGCCCTCAGGACCCGCTGCGCGAGCCTGGAGGGCGATTCCGCGCACATGGCCGGTCAGTAGGACGACGGCGTCCATCCGCTCGGCCCCTGTGAGGCCCGTGTTGTCCAGTGCGGCGAGGGCCTGCTCCATCCAGGCCAGCTCCTTGGGGCCTATGACTCTCGGGCCGACGGTTGCGTCCAGCAGCCATGGGTGCCGGTGGAAGACGGTGCTCAGGTGGCGGGCCCAGCCACCGAGTTGCTCGCGCCAGTCGCGACGCGGCTCGTTCGGCGGCGGGGCCCCGCCGATCGCCGTATCCACCATCACCGCGACCAGCTCGGCTTTGCCGGGCACGTACCGGTAGAGCGCCATCTTGGTGACGCCGAGTAGCCCGGCCACCCGCTGCATGGACACGGCGGCCAGCCCCTCCGCGTCGGCGATCTCGATGCCGGCCTGCGCGATGCGGTTCAGGCTGAGTGCCGGCTTGGGGCCGCGTTTTGGCTTCGGGTGCGGGCCCCAGAGCAGCCGTACCGCCTCGCTCTGCTCGTCGCTCACCTCTCTGCTCCCATCTTCGTCTTGCAAGCCCTTGAAACTGCGTCTATCGTACACATAAATAATCAGTGTCTGGCGGACACAGTTTTTTTGAGGAGTGGTTCCATGGGGAAGAACGTCCTCATCTCCGGTGCCGGCGTCGCCGGTCCGGCGCTGGCCTACTGGCTCGGTCACTACGGCTTCAAGCCCACGGTGGTTGAGCTGGCACCGGCCCTGCGTGACGGCGGCCAGGCCGTCGACTTCCGCGGAGAGGCACACCTGACCGTGCTGGAGCGCATGGGCGTCCTCGCGGAGCTGCGCCGGATCCAGACCGGCGGCAGAGCGATGCGCTTCGTCGATGAGCGCGGCCGACAGTTGCTGCACCTGCCGGCCGAATTCGCCGGCGGCGACGTGGAGGTGCTCCGCGGCGACCTGGCCCGGGTGCTCTACGAGCACAGCCTCTCCCACACCGAGTACGTCTTCGGCGACTCGATCACCAGCCTCACCGAGACCGCTGGAGGCGTACAGGTCAGCTTCCAGCACAGCACGCCGCGCGAGTTCGACCTCGTGATCGGTGCTGACGGACTGCACTCCAACGTGCGCCGGCTCGCCTTCGGCCCTGAGGAGAGGTTCGTCCGCCATCTCGGCTACTACGCCGCCACATGGCAGCTGCCCAACTACCTGGGCGTCGGGCGAGGCTCGGTCGGCTACAACGCGCCGGGCCGGCTCGCCAGCGTCGGCGGTGACCACCGGGATGTGGCGAAGGCCAGGGCGTTCATCGTCTTCGCAGCGCCCCGGCTTGCTTACGACCGCCATGATCCGGAGCAGCAGAAGGCACTGATCGCCGACGTCTTTGGCGGCCTCGGCTGGGAGGTGCCGCGGCTGCTTGACTCCCTGCAGTACGTCCCGGACTTGTACTTCGACTCGATCAGCCGGGCGGACGTCGATGCCTGGTCCACGGGACGGATCGGCCTCGTCGGAGACGCCGCCTGCGGTGCCACCATCGGCGGCATGGGCGCGGGAACCGGCGTGGTGGCCGCCTATGTGCTGGCCGGTGAACTCGCTTTGGCCAATGGCGACCACCGTGCGGCCTTCACTCGGTACGAGAGCACGCTCCGTAGCTATGCCCAGGGCTGCCAGAAAGGCGGCGACCGCACAGGAAAGTTCCTCGCTCCCGGAACTGCCGCCGGTCTCCGCATCCGTAACTGCCTGCTGAGCGTGAACTTTCTTCTGAACTGGATGCTCAAGGAAGGGAAGAAGGTCGGCACCATTGCCTTGCCCGACTACCAAGCCAAGCTCAGCTAGTGCTGTGAGTACATAGGTTCGCCGGGTCGGCGGTCGTGGCGGTTGGATGCGCGGTGACGTCCGATCCGACCGTCGGAGGTGCGGTGGCTGAGCCTGTCCGTGTGCGCAGACCGACCGATCAGGAGGGGCAGAAGCTGCAGCAGGTCGCGCTGATCCCGAATGAGGACGGCAGCTCCGCCAACTCACGCCGGAGCCGCTCGACATCCCCGACTTCACACCCTCAAGGTGCCCACCACCAGGCAAGACCACCCAAGGTGACGAAGCACTACTAGGGTCTCACTCGGGAGGGAGCAGGTCCGATCGGCGTAACCGCGCCGCCGCGGACCACCAGGTCCTCCACGACCATATTGAGCGGTACGGCAAGCACTCGGCAGATTCGTCGCGGACGGCGGAGCTGGCCAGGGACCGCTGGGCCGACTGACGGGGCGGAGCGGGGGAGTGGCCGCCTCGAACCGATCTTCGCGACGATTTCATCCTTGTGTACAACCTTTCACGTTTGCCCCAGGTCTGGTCTGTCGGGTCAGTAGATCCATAGACCAGATTTGGGGAACAAATGCGTATTCGTGCCACTGTGGCCGCTGTCTCCGGCGCCCTGGCCTTGTCCGCCCTCGCCGTGCCGGCCTCTCAGGCGAGCAGCCCTTCGTTCGCGCTGACGCGGGCGGACGCCGCCCCGGTGATCAGTAAGGTCGTCGTGAACGGTGGAAAGCCGATCGTGCTCGGAACCACCGCCACCAAGAAGGTGGCGGTCTCCATCACCGCCTCCCACTCCTCAGGCATCGACGACGCCCTCGTCTACCTCTGGCGAGGACGAGCCAACAACCCGAACCTGTACGACTTCGGGTTCCACCCGGACGCGGACCGGGCCAGGTGCAAGGCCGCGAGCTCCACGACCTCGACCTGCACCCTTACCATCACGGTCGATCCCGGATACCTGTGGAACACCAACGCCACGACCTGGCGGGTCTACGCCGGCGCATGGGCCAAGGACGGAAGCGCCACCCTCAGGGACTCGTTCTCCTCGGTCAGGTTCCAGCGGCTGTCGCGACTGACCGTCAACGCCTCCCCGGAGCCCGTGAAGAAGGGCCGAACCCTCACGGTCACGGGCAAGCTGGACCGGGCCAACTGGGACACCCGTAAGTACGCGGGCTACGCGTCCCAGTCGGTCAAACTCCAGTTCCGGAAGAAGAACAGCAGCACATACACCACCGTCAAAACGGTGAAGGGCTCCAACACCGGCACGCTGAAGACCACGGTCAAGGCGGTGGAGGACGGCTACTGGCGCTGGAGCTTCGCCGGTACGGCCTCGACTCCCGCAGTCAACGCCACTGGTGACTTCGTCGACGTGAAGTAGTCGCGCAGCGCACGGCAGCGAGAGAACCGAAGGGCCCGGCAGGCCGTGGGCTTCGGCGGGGACACTGGCCGCCTGGACGTTGCCCCCGATGTTCCGGCGTACCCCGCCAGACCCTGTACCTGGCGGGGTACGAAGACGCGCCCGACACCTTCGAACCTCCGACTGGCTGGCCCACCAACAGCGGACCGAGCCCCCTGACGGCTGGCTGACGAACTGGCTCAACTCCCGTTCGGTCGCAGCCGTCGCCGCCAGACAGGGCGACCGCGACCGGATGGGGTACTTCATCACCACAACCCTCGCCGACGACGACGCGGGCGAGACGGCGAACCCCAACTACTGGGCGTACTGGACCGGCGAGACGCCTCACATCCAGCTGTCCGACGATTTCATCACGGCCTCGACTCCGGGCTCGTGGCCCGGCGACGGACTGATGCGTCCCCTCGTACGCGGCATGACCCGGACCACGGCTTCTTCGACCTGAACGTCCACACTCTGTGCACTCTGCTCACCGCCCGACCGAATCTTGCTGCGCCCCGGAGCACCGGCCGGGAACGAGCTACGGGCTTCGCTCCCCGTGCTGTTGGAAGGCCGGGAGCTCTCGGCGCGGGCGCGTCGGGAGCTGGAGGGCATCCGGTACGCAATCCGCCTCGCCGAGGCGTGAGAGGAGAGGGTCGTGGCTGACGACCTGTCCGCGGTGGGCCGTTTCCTGTACGAGGCCGGCACGCTCAAGCAGACGCGGCGCACCGGCTGGTGGATGGCCGGGGTCCGCGATCCCGAGAGTGTGGCCGAGCACTCGTGGCGCACCTCGTTGACCGCCACGATCATCGCGAAGCTGGAGGGTGCCGACCTTGCCCGAGCCGCCGACCTCGCGGTGTGGCACGGCACGCAGGAGAGCCGGACCGGGGACGTGAACCACCTCGGGAAGAAGTACGCGCCTGCCGGCGCCCCACAGGAAGTGACCGCTGATCAGACGGCCGGCATGCCTGAAGTTCTGGCTTCGGAGTTCCGTGACCTGATCGCGGCGTACGAGGCCGAGGAGACCGCGGAAGCCGTCTGCGCCCGCGACGCGGACAAGCTTGAGTGCCTGCTCCAGGGCAGGGCATCGAGTACAAGGCGCAGGGGTACGAGAACGCCCAGCGGTGGATCGACAACAGCCGCGGACGGCTCATCACCGGGACCGCGAACCGGCTGGCCGATGAGCTGCTGTCGCAGGGAACCATCGACTGGCTGCGCACCGCCCTGGGCGAGGGCAAGGAATCACCGGATGCGCAGAACGATCCCTGCCTCGATCAGAGCCGCAAGGCGTGATCTCCGCGCGGAGGGGGAGAAACGGAACGGCTTCCGAGGCGCAGCGCGTTACTCGGGCTTCGGAAGCAGGACACGCAGCCGTGGGTAGCGAATGAGCAGATGGGCGAGATGGGTGCTGAGGAAGCCCGGCCTGAGCACGGCGGCGGTGTGAGTGTCCCAGAAGTTCGCCACGGTGCGCTTGGCGTGGGCGTGGGCCGTCTCGGACGGCTTTGTCTCGTCATGTTCGGGAAGGTGCCGACCGTACACGGGGATCACCTCGACACCGGCGTGAGCGTTTTGGCCGTTCTCTTCCAGCTCTTGCCGTCACGGTCAGTGAAAACGGCGTACTGGACCTCTGCTACGGCCAGGACTTTCCCCACCATGGTCTCTTTGCCCCTGTCCAGCCGGCCCACCCAGGAGATCTCCCTGTCGATTTGTTTCGGTGAGTAGACGAGTTCCGTGCAGGGTGCTAGGCCGTGTATCGAAAGTGGATCTTGAGCGAGAATGATCTCGGTTCATGGGGCGGGGAGATCTCACGGACGAGCAGTGGGCGATGCTGGAGCCGTTGTTGCCGAAGGGTACGAGGACCGTGCAGCCGCCCGTCTGGCCTCGGCGGCAGTTGATCGACGGCATCAGATTCCGGGTCCGTACCGGTGTGCCGTGGCGAGATGTGCCCGTCGAGTACGGACCGTGGGGCCGGGTCTATGACCTCTTCCGCCGATGGCAGCGGGACGGCACCTGGCACGGGGTCCTCACCCGGCTCCAGTTCCTGGCCGACGCAAAGGGTGCGATCACGTGGGACCTCGGCGTCGATTCCACGGTGTGCCGCGCCCATCAGCACGCGGCCGGAGCTCGGGTGCGAGGCGACCTGCAGAAGGAACCGCCGGGTGGTGTGTTCACCGAGCCCGGTGATCACGGGCTGGGACGCTCGCGCGGCGGGTTCACCACCAAGCTGCACTTGGCCGTCGAGCAGGGCCAAAAGCCCATGTCGATCGTGGTCACGGCCGGGCAGCGCGGGGAATCGCCGCAGTTCGAACCCGTGCTGGAAAAGGTCCGCGTGCCCCGCATCGGGCCGGGACGACCGCGCGTCCGACCCAATCGAGTGCGCGCTGACAAGGTGTACGCCTCCCGCAAGAACCGCGCCTACCTGCGTCACCGAGGGATCCGCTGCACCATCCCGGACAAGGCCGACCAGGCGCGCAACCGCAAGAAGCGTGGCTCCCGCGGTGGCCGGCCACCCGAGTTCAACGCCGAGGACTACAAGGCTCGGCATACCGTCGAGTGCGGCATCAACCGCCTCGAAAAGGAACCGGGCTGTGGCCACGAGATACGACAAGCTCGCGGGCCGCTACGAGGCCACTGTCCTCGTAGCGGCCATCAATGAGTGGCTGTGACCGGTTCATTCAGGGATGGCGGACGGACAGCCCGTGGTGTCTTGGCGGTTCAGGGGGTAATGGCATGTTCGGCGAACTGGCCGCAGGAGCGGAACCCCAGGCGGCGGTAGACGGGCTCGCCGTCGGCCGATGCCTGCAGGACCGCGATGCGGTGGTCTCGCTCGCGGGCCGTACGGAGGGCCGCGAGCGTGATGGCGCCGCCGTAGCCGCGCCGGCGGTGGGCGGCCAGGGTGGAGATGTTGTAGATGCCGGCGACTCCCGCGTGGTGGAACACCTCGGCGGAGCAGACCGGACGGTTCTCCACGTAGCCCACCAGGTACCGGGCCGGGCAGGTCGCGGCCAGTGCCTGCGAAGCGGCCTGGGCGAAGAAGCGTCGGACGGTTTCGGCGGGTGGATTCCAGTTCGCGGCGAGGACCGTGGCGTAGTCGGCGAGCTGTTCGGGCGTGGTCACCGTCCGGATGTCCAGTCCCGGGACGGCGGGAGGCGGCAGGGTTTCGTCCAGCTCGGCCCACATCGCCGTCTCGCGTTCGGACACCGGCAGACCGGCCGCCGTCAGGCGGGCAGTGAGGTCCGCCGGCGTCGAGGCAGGGCCCACCCACCAGGAGAAACTTCGGCCGGTGCCGGCCAGCGTCCCGGCGGTCTCGGTGATGCGGGCCGTAGCGTCGGCGGCGGTGAAGCGGGCCGCGGCGACGATGTTGAACGTGTCGTCGTCCAGGCCGCTGTCCGCGACCAGAAGGTCATCGGTCTCTGTGACGGTCGCGCTGGACATACTCCGGTGCAGATGACAGGCGTGTTCCGCCAGGTTCCATTCCATCCTGTCCGTCAAGTCGGCTTCGTCAGGGAAGTGATTATTCATAGCGATTGATCCCAGCACGACCGAGCGAAGATCGCATGCCATTTTAGGCAGTGTCACGCCGGCGACCAGCACTTTCGATACACGCCTAGGCGCGTCGTTGCCAGCGCATATCGAACCACCGGGCCGACCACTTTGCCGGGCCAGGGGTTCGGCTCAAGTCGTTTCCCCGCGTCCATAGCCACCAGAGCCGACGGGACTGGGTCTGCAGAGCGGTTCTGGACGTGCAGCGTCCAGTTTTCCTCCGTTCCTTCAACCCAGTAGGAGAAGGTCACTGCTTGAGCCCGAGCCTCGTTGGCGGAGTCCTCCCTCGACTGCTGCAACTGATCTGCTGAGACCAGAGTTCCGTAGTACGTGGCGATACCCGTGAAGACCAGGCCGCCGACACCACCAACGACAGTGAGCACTGCGCCGATGCCGACTCAGGGAACTCGGCGCAACCAGCGGCGCGATGGCTCCTCAGCCTCAGCGCGAGCACGTGGCCTTACAGCGTCGGGTGCTGGGCGTTGTCTTGCCAGGCGGAGCCTCGCGTGCCTATGCGTACCGGTGTCCCGCGCATGACCTCCTTGCTTCGTTGAGGACATGGACGCGGAATCGCGCTGAATGGCCGCACTTCACCCCTCACCCGCCGCCGTCATGCTCCGCAAACACGACGAACAGGCCGCCGCAATCGCGGTTCTCCCCGCCTGACCGTCCGGTTGGTCCCGTTGGGCCTGACGGACCAACCGGAGCGTCAGCGGGGCGTCTCGGCGGGCAGCACGTTGATGTACGGGTAGGGGTAGCCCGGGTCCTCGAACCGGGTCATCACCCGGTGACCGAAGTCGGTCAGGATGCTGATCACGGCCGACGTCAACGTCGCGGCTGCGCCGAACACCTGCTCCTTCTCCTTCCCCTCCGACTCCGAGTGAGCGACCTCGCCTGGCACGTACCAGGACAGCGAGACGCCTGGCCCGGGGCCGCCGAGGCTCAGCGCCACCCCGGCGTCCACGTGGGAGTCCTCGGAGGTGCCCAGGTCGACGACGCCCACCGGGACACCGACCCTGGCGAGGTCGGCTATGACCGTCGCCGCCAGTTCGGCGTGCGGATGACCGTCGCACGTAGCGGACGAGAGCCGGGACAAACGTCTCGGGGGCCTGACGCCCCGGCCTATCCGCCGCCTGGCCGACAGGTCGTCATGGACTGAACTCGGGATTTGTACCGGGCGGGTATCAGGGGTCCTGGGCCGTGATCCAACTCCCGTTTCAGCCCGACGAGCTGAGTCTCACTGAGCTGATCGGTTCAGCGCAGGACCGCCGCCCAGGGCTCCGGGGAGAGGTCGGCGCCGGTGAGTACTGTGGGGGTTGGTGTAGCCGACAGAGCCGCTGCCGGGGCTGCGGCGTACGCCGGGCACAGAGCGCCGATGACGTAGCGGTTGAGGGCGTCGTCGATCGGGCTCGGCTCGAAGCCGGTGCCGTCCGCGTCGATCCGTTGGTACTTCATCAGATTCCAGCCCGCGGCCACCTGGCGCCTGCCGTCCGGACTGGCCAGCGCGATGGTGCCGGCACCGAACACCGCGCCGTCGTGGCCCCAGAAGCGGCCGCAGCCGGGGATGTCGACGGCGTACAGGCCGAGGCCGTAGTCCATGCCGTTCACCGACACCGTGCGCTGCATCTCCTTGAGTGCCGCTGTGCCGATCAGTCGGCCGGTCAGCAGAGCGCGGTAGAAGCGGTTCAGGTCGCCGGTGGTGGAGACGACTGCGCCCGCCGTGTAGGCCCAGGACATGTCGTAGACGCTGTAGTCGCGGGGCGGGTCGATCAGCCCGTAGAAGTTCTCGTACATCCGGGCGTGCGGGCCCTGGATGTCGGGGCTGCTCGGGTAGGAGGTGTGGTGCAGTCCGGCGCGGTCGATGACGTGCTGGGTGATGTACGTCTCTGGGTTCTGGCCCGTGACCTTGGCGAGGAGCAGTCCGGCGATGATGTAGTTGGTGTTGGAGTAGTGGCCGGGCTGGGCCCCGGGCGTTCCGGTGGCCGGGGCCGTGAGCCCCAGACGGACCAGTTCCTGAGGGCTGACGAAGCGGAAGCGCTCCTCGTCGAGGCTGGCCGTCGAGCCGCGCGCCAGGGACGGGAAGGCGCCGGTGATGTAGTCGCCGATGCCGCTGGTGTGGTTCAGTAACATCCGGACGGTGATCTGGCGGCCGCGCTGCCCGGGTATCAGGTCTGGCAGGTAGTCGCCGATGGGGGCGTTCAGGCGGATACGGCCGCGTTCGACCTGTTGGAGCACGGCGACCGCGGCGAAGGTCTTGCTGATGCTGCCCACTCGCTGTCGCATCCCCGGCTTCACTGGGCGGCCCGTGTCCACGTCGGCGACCCCTGAGGCGCCGGTCCAGCTCTGGGCGCCGTCGCGGACGCTGGAGTAGACGCCGTACATGCCCGCCTCGTGGACGGCGAGCAGGGAGCTGCCAAGCGCTGCCGGGTCCAGGGCCTCCCTGGGCGGGGATGACGGCGCGGACGCGGCGGCCGCACTGGGTCTGGCACCGGCTGAGGCCACGGGTGCGGCAGCGGTCAGTAACAGGGTGGTGGCGATGACGGTTCCGGTTATCCGGAGGATGCGCAAGGGGAGTCCCTTCCTTCGTGTCCGAATATATCCAGGTCATCCTGATCGATCATGTTCGTGATGGCGTCCTTCCTGGGGACGAGTTGTCGCCGGATCTCCTCCTTGTTGTCAAAGACGGCTCCGGCCTCCCCGGGAAACGCGATCGGGCCGGACCTGCGGCGGTGTATTTGGGCACGGCGCCCGAAGCGGCGGTGTCTCTGGTGCTGCCCTTGAGGTATCGCCCTCCGGGGCGGGCCCGGCGCCGGGTGCCGGGTGACGGAGCCGGGCGGGTGCTCGCGACGGCCGGCGGGCAGATGGGAAGATCTCAAGAAGTTGAGCTCGGAGCCGGTTGATCTGCCGGGTGCGATCGTTGACCAGGTCAGTGCGACGGGCGGTGAGAGTGCGCAGGTCGACGGCTATCTCGTCGCCGGGCCGCAGCAGACCGAGATCCTTGCGCATGCGGGCCTGGTCGGCGATGACGCAGGCGTCCTTCTCATCCGTCTTGCCCTGGTCCCGATACGCGGTCGACGCCTGGTGCACGGCCAGGCCAGTGATATAGACCATCGGCTGGTCGTGGCTGAGTAGCAGGCCGATCAGCAACGCGGCGCCACCGCGGTTGATGTCCACCGCCCACAGCGTCTCGCCGGAGAGCGCCAGCACGTCTGAGATCAGCTCCAGCAGAGCCGTCGCATCATTGAGGACTCGGCGTGAAAGCAGAGGTTCGCCCTGGGCATCCAGCACCACGCAGTGATGGTGTTCCTTGCCGATGTCCACTCCGGCCCAGATCTGGGGCACGGTCACCTCCGCCAGCTCGTCGTCCAACACAGGCACAGTCCCGCAGACGACCTCGCCGACGTTGTCCTACGAAGCGATCAAGTCGCGTATCTCAATGAGCGGTCGAGTCGTCGCGGGGCTCCGGGCGGCCAAGTTTTTTGAGCCATCCAACGGCGACAAGCTCATAGCCATAGCCAGAACCCCCGGGCCCGCCGATCTTACGAACGACCAGCTCAGACCCACGCTTGGAAGGTAGGACAGGCCTAGCCGGCCGTGAAGGCGCCGACCTTGAAGCTGTCGCCGCAGACGCTGAAGTAGCCGCCCGGCGAGCCGTCCGCCTTCAGCACGTTCACCGTGGTGTCCGGCTGCTTCGGCAGCCCGACCTTGACGGTGGAGGCGCCCATCGGGCAGGTGTCGCGGGCGGTGCCCTCGGTGTTCAGGTTGTTGTAGCCGATGTCCGCCGTCGCCGAGCCGCCCGCCGGGATGTCGACCGCGTCCGAGCCCTCCTTGGAGTTGTCCGCGGAGATCGGGCCAGCCTTGTTCTCGTCGTCGGTCGCGGTCACTGTCGTGGGACCGACGACCGTACAGGTGGCACCGGAGGTGTTGGTGAACTTGAGGGTGCCGTTGGCCGCCTGCTGCTCGGTGGCCTGGTGATCGCTCATGAGGAACTTGATCGAGACCGTCCGGAGGGTGCAGGCCGCAGTGGCGCCGCCCCCGCCCTCGGACGAGCTGTCGCCGCCGCTCGTGCTCGAGTTGCTCCCGGACGAGGCCTTGGGCGAAGCCGCGGTCGAGGCCGGGTCCGACGCGGGGGCGGACGAGCCGGCAGCGGCGTCGGCCTCGTCGCCGCTGTTGCAGCCGGTGAGCGCGAGCGCGGAAAGTGCGGCGAGCACGCCGACGGCTGCTATGCGGGTACGAGCACGAGTACGCATGAACTTCCTTCTTCTCCGTCAAAAACTAAGAGCCAACTGAGAAGACAGGATGATCTGCGAAACCGTACTGGTTGCATCTACCAGGTATAGGATCACCAAGTCCACACCACCTCAGCCCAAGATCGTCGCCAATACCCGCGCGGTCCGCTCCACTTCCGGGAACCTCAGGTAGAGCGGCGTGAATCCGAACCGCAGCACGTCAGGCGCACTGGAGTCGCCGACGAGACCCTCCGCGATCAGACGCCCCATCACCTCACCGGCGTCCGCACACCGCAGTGCGACCTGGCTGCCCGCTCGGCATGGACACCCGGTGTCATGACGTCGACACATGCGCAGGGATGCCGTTGATCAGGTCGAGTCCCACGGGGGCTCCTTCGGGGGTGGCGTTCAACGCTGGACAAGGGACAAGGCCGGGCTCCTGCGGCGGCTTCGGTACCAAGGCCGCCGCCTGCATGGGGAGGCGCCCCCTCCCTGCGCGCGGGGATGAGTCTGTGTCGCGCCTCATGACCCATAGCGGCTGAATCCTGGCGTGCGCCATTCCTGGCCGTCGGGCAGGACGGCCAGGGCTTCGTAGCCGTCCAGTGCCTCCAGCCATTTCCGGGCGCCGTCGCCTCGGGCGAAGGCTGCGGTGGCGTAGGTGTCGGTCGGCGTCAGGCGGGGGCCGATGAGGGTGAGGGAGGCAAACGTGGTGGCGGGTGTGCCGGTGTGGGGGTTGAGGATGTGGGCGCCGCGTTCGGCAGTGCCGGAAGTGGCGACGGCCAGGTCATGGCCGGCGGTGACGACGGTGGCGAGTTCGCCTGGGCGCAGGGGGTGAGTGATGCCGATGCGCCACGGGGTGCCGGGGGCTGCCTGGCCGCGGAGCTGGAGGTCGCCGCCGCCGTTGACACAGGTGTGGCGGGCGCCTGCTTCGTACAGGAGTTGGGAGGCGGCTTCGGTGGCCCAGCCTTTGACGAGTCCGGAGGGGTCGAGGGTGCCGGCGGGGACGACGCTGAACCAGCCGCCCGTGACGTGGGCGGCCTGGGCACAGAGTGACATGACTTCGCGGACTTCGGGCGGGCATTCGGCCAGGTGGATCTCGCCGTGGTCGAGCCGGCTGATGTGGCTGTCGGGCCGGTAGGTGGAGAACACGGCGTCGACGCGGTGGAGTTGTCGCACGGCTGCGGCGAGCGCGCGGTGGATGACGGGGGTGGGCTTGTCACGGATGTCGAAGGAGAAGACGGTGCCCATGACATGCTCGACGTGGCGCAGTCCGGTCGCGGTGTCAGGCATGGGCCTGGTCCAGGGCGCTCTGGAGGGACTGGATGTAGCCCTGGCTGGTGTAGCTGGCGCCGGAGACGGCGTCGATGTGAGCGCTCTGGGCTCCGAGCGCTTCCTGGGTGAGGCGGGGCAGGGCGTAGGCGGCGATCTCCTGGTCACGGCCTCTGCGGTCGGGGGCCTGGAGGACCTTGATCGAGGTGATCTTGCCCTGGTTGAGGGTTGCGGCGACCTGCACGGTTCCGTACTGGGTGTCGATGGGGTCCCCGGTGAACGTGCCCGTTCCGATGGATGTGCCCGTCGAGGTGCCTGCGGGAGTGTGCGAGGTCGTGGGGGAACGGGGAGCCGCCCCGGCCAGGGCGGGTAGCTGGTGGGGTTTGAGAGCGAGCAGGGCGGCGATCAGGGCGCTGATCCCGGTGGTGGTGAGGACGGCTCGGCGCATGCGGTTCTCCTCAGAACGCGAAGGACTCGTGGTGGATGCGCCGGGCCGGGACCCCGGCTTCGCGCAGGGCCCGGACAGCGGCCTCGGTCATGCCGGGCGGGCCGCACAGATAGACGTCGTGCGCGGCCAGGTCCGGGACCAGGGTGCTCAGGGCCCGGGCAGTGAGGGGTGAGGAGTATCCGGCCGGTTCGTCGACGATGTAGTGCACGGGGGCCCGTCGGCGGGTGGCTATCTCGTCGAGTTCACCGCGCAGGGCGAGGTCGGCGGCGCGGCGGGCACGGTAGACGAGGGTGACCTGGTCCGGAAGTGTCTCGAAGAGCGTACGCAGGGGGGTGATGCCGACCCCGCCGGCCAGAAGCAGGACCTTGGGAGCGGTACGGCGGTTCGCGGTGAAGCCGCCGTAGGGTCCCTCGGCCCACACCCGGGTACCGGGCCGCAAGCGGGCGAGAGCCGCACTGTGCCCGCCCGCCGTCTTCACCGTGATCCGCAAGTGGCCGGGGTGGGCGGGGGCCGAGAGGGAGTACGGGTTCGCGGTCCACCACAACCCCCGGGCCAGGAAGCGCCAGCGCAGGAACTGCCCCGGCTCGCCCCCGAGGTCGTCGAGGTGCAGGCCCGTGAGGTGGACGGAGACCACGCCCGGTGCTTCGGGGTGGACCGTGGCCACGCGCAGGCGGTGGCGCAGTCCGCGCCGGACGGGGACTGCGAAGCGGTACCAGGCGACCAGGGCCGCGACCCCGAGGAACAGTGCGTACCAGGCCACCTGTGCGAGGTGGTTGCCCACGAAGTCGGCGCCGTTGGAGAGCTGATGGCCGAAGGCGAGGAAGACAGCCAGGTAGGTCGCGAAGTGCAGGTAGTGCCAGGCTTCGTAACTCATCCTGCGGCGCGCCGCGCGGGCCGAGAGGATTCCTGTCATCAGGAACAGCAAGAAGCCGATTGTGCCCTTGAGGAGGTCGGGGTAGTGCAGGACGAGGGTGGAGGTCTGGCTCACCACGTTGCTGTGGGAGGCCAGTGAATAGCCCCAGATGATCAGCAGGGTGTGGGCGAGGGCGAGGGCGACGGTGCAGCGGCCGCCCCAGGCGTGCCAGCGGGCGAGCCGGTCGGTGCCGATGGTGTGGTCCAGAAGCGGCATCCTGGCCATGAGGGCCAGGAGGATCGCGCAGGCGTATCCGGCCAGGAGGCCGGTGATGCGTCCCGCGTCGGTGAGCCAGCCCGCCGGGCCGACGACCGCGTTCGTGTCGCTCCACCACAGGCCCAGCACCCCGGCGGCGCCGGCCCAGATCACCAGCGGCACCAGGTACGGGACGGCGCTGTGGCGTGGGCGCCGGTGGCGCATCCTGCGGCTCGCATACGTCGTGCTGGTGAACGTGGTGGTCATGGGACTCCTCCGGATATGGCGCACGCTCCGGCGTGGGGCGGCCAGCCTCACAGCCCGACCTCTGTGTACCTTCTGAAACGGTGTGGTCGATCGCTCTCAGCTCCGATTCAGAGGAAACTCAGAAACATGCCTCACCCCTGCCGTGGCCTGCGCCGGGGGATGCTGAAGGAATCATGGACGAGCCGCGTACGACATCGCTTCTGCACCGCCCCGACGGGGATCCCGTACGGATTCTCGTCGTCGACGACGAACCCGACGTCACCGATGTCCTGGCCGGAGTCGTGACCGGCGAGGGGTGGCTGGTCCGCACCGCCGCCGACGGGGCGACCGCACTCGCGACGGCCCGTGATTTCCGGCCTGACGCGGTGGTTCTGGACTGGATGCTGCCCGACCTGGACGGCCTCCAGGTCCTGCGGGCTCTCAGACGTGAGATGCCCAAGGTGTGTGTCCTGTTCCTGACCGCCCGCGACGCGGTCGAGGACCGCATCGCGGGGATCACCGCGGGCGGCGACGACTACGTCACCAAGCCCTACAGCCTGGAAGAAGTACTGGCCCGGCTGCGCGGGCTGCTGCGACGGGCCGGAATGACCGCCGAGCCGGGCACGAACCGGCTCACCGTCGGAGACCTCAGCATGGACGAGGAAGCCCGGGAGGTCCGGCGCGGCGGTGTCACCGTCGAGCTGTCCCGCACAGAGTTCGAACTCCTCCGATTCCTCATGCGCAACCCCCGCCGGGTCCTGTCCAAGGACCAGATCCTCGACCGGGTCTGGGCCTACGACTTCGGCGGCCGCGCCCACATCGTCGAGCTCTACATCAGCTACCTGCGCAAGAAGATCGACGCCGGACGCACTCCGATGATCCACACCGTGCGCGGCGTGGGCTACGTCCTCAGGCCGGAAGCCCCGTGAAACGCCTGCCGCCCCGCACTCTGCGCGGCCAGCTCACTGTCGGACTCGTCGCCCTGCTCGCCGTCGCCTGTCTCGCCGTCGGGATCACCACCGCCCTCGCTCTGCGGGGCTTCCTGATGGGGCGCCTGGACGAGCAGCTCTCCGCGTCCGGCGGCCGGTTCGCGGCCAGCCTGGAACACGAGGCCAAGCCCGATGCCGACAACCGCCCCGACACCCGGGGCCAGGCCGATGCGACCTTCGGCGCCCGCCTCCTGGACGACACCGTCACCCGGGCCGCCGTCGTCGACGACGCCACCGACCGGCCCCTCCAACTCACCCCCGAAGCTCACCGCACCCTGGCGGGAATCCCCGTGGACGGAAGCGGGCACAGCATCCGCCTCTCCGGTCTGGGCAAGTACCGCGTCACGGCTGTCCGGGGTGACGACCAGGACACCCTGATCACGGGCCTGCCCCTGCACCCGGTGGAAGAGACCGTTCACCGCCTCGAAGCGGTCGAAGCCGTCCTGTTCGGTGCCGCGCTCGTGGCGACCGGCATCGCGGGGGCCGTGTGGGTGCGGATCTCCCTGCGCCCCCTCCAGAAGGTCACCGCCCGTGCGGCGGAGGTCGCCGAACTGCCGCTGGCCAGCGGCGAGGTCGCCATGCCCGGACCGCTCCCCGACACCGACCACCGTACCGAGGTCGGCCAGGTCGGCACCGCCCTCAACCACATGCTCGGCCACGTCGAGGACGCTCTCACCCGGCGCCACGCGAGCGAGGAGAGACTCCGCCACTTCGCCGCCGACGCCAGCCACGAACTGCGGACCCCCGTCGCCAACATCCGCGGCCACGCCGAACTCGCCCTGCGCCACCGCGGCCCCGTCCCCACCGAAGTCCGTCACGCTCTGGAACGCATCGGCAGCGAGTCACAGCGCATGACCCGCCTCGTCGACGACCTGCTCCTCCTCGCCCGCCTGGACGCCGGACGCCCCCTCGAACACGAGCCCGTCGACCTGACCCTGCTGATCCTGAACGCGACGGACGACGCCCGCGCCGCGGGCCCCGGCCACAACTGGCTCCTCGACCTCCCCGAAGAACCGGTCACCGTCACCGGCGACGCCCACCGCCTCCAGCAGGCCATCGGCAACCTCCTCGCCAACGCCCGCACCCACACCCCGCCGGGCACCGACGTGACGATCTCCCTCACCACTGGCGAGAGCGGCGTCCAAGTGGACGTGAGTGACAACGGTCCCAGTATCCCCGACGAGTTCCAGCCCGAGGTCTTCGGCCGTTTCGTGCGCGCCGACCGCGCACGCTCCCGCAGCACCGGGAGCACTGGGCTGGGCCTCGCCATCGTCCACGCCGTCATCACCGCCCACGGTGGAACCGCCACCCTCACCAGCCGCCCTGGACGGACCACCTTCCGCCTCGCACTCCCCAACTGAACCGGGCGCCCTGCGGGCCTGTTCGACGCCGGGCTCCTGGTCCGCGCTGAGGACGGCACCGCCGTCCTGGCCGACTGTCGCGCGACATGAGAGTGTCAGTGCTTCCGACAGCGGGTGTGTCAGTGGCTGACTCGGTTGTTCCTGGCCTTCCGCAGGCCGTAGACGGTGGCCCCGAGGATGAGGACGGTGGCGCCGGAGATGACCGTGCTTGCGGGCAGGGCGAAGGCGAGGGTGGCGCAGCCGGTCAGGCCGATGACGGGGACGAGGCGGCTGGGGCGGCCTTCCTCTTTGGTGAGGGTGAAGGCGGAGGCGTTGGCGATGGCGTAGTAGGCCAGGACGCCGAAGGAGGAGAAGCCGATGGTGCCGCGTACGTCGGTGGTCGCGGCGAGCAGGGCGACGACGGCGCCGACGGCCAGTTCGGCGCGGTGGGGAACACCGAAGCGGGGGTGGACGGTGGCCAGGGCGTGGGGAAGGTGCCGGTCGCGGGCCATGGCCAAGGTGGTGCGGGACACCCCCAGGATCAGCGCAAGCAGTGAGCCGAGTGCGGCGACGGCGCCGCCCATGCGGACGATCGGCACCAGCCAGCCGGCGCCCGCGGTGCGGGCGGCGTCCGACAGCGGAGCTGTGGCGCTCGCCAATCCGCCGGGGCCCAGGACGGTCAGGACGGCGACGCCGACGAGGGCATAGACGGCGAGGGTGATGCCGAGGGCGATCGGGATGGCGCGCGGGATGGTGCGCACGGGGTCGCGGACTTCCTCGCCGAGGGTGGCGATGCGGGCGTAGCCGGCGAACGCGAAGAACAGCAGGCCCGCCGCTTGGAGGACTCCGCCGACGGTGGCGTCCGAGCCGATGTCCAGCCGGGCGGTGTCCGCGCCTGCGGAGGTCAGGGCGATGACGACCAAGGCGGCGAGCACGGCCAGGACGACCGCGACGATGACGCGGGTCAGCAGGGCGGACTTCTGTACCCCGGCGTAGTTCACGGCAGTCAGCGCCACCACGGCGGCCACGGCCACCGCGTGCGCCTGGCCGGGCCAGACGTACGAGCCGACGGTGAGCGCCATGGCCGCGCAGGAGGCGGTCTTGCCGACCACGAACGCCCAGCCCGCCAGGTAGCCCCAGAAGTCGCCCAGGCGTTCACGGCCGTAGACGTAGGTGCCGCCGGACTGCGGATAGAGGGCGGCCAGCTGTGCCGAGGACGTCGCGTTGCAGTAGGCCACGACCGCGGCCAGGGCCAGGGCGAGCAGCAGCCCGGACCCGGCGGCGCCAGCGGCCGGGCCGAGCGCCGCGAAGATCCCGGCCCCGATCATCGATCCCAGGCCGATCACCACGGCATCGCCCACGCCCATACGGCGCTTCATCTCACCCGTGCCCGTCGGGGCGCTCCCCATGTTCATCGCCCACTCCTTCTCGTAGCGGTCTTCGCACCCGGCGCACCGTAGCCGGGGAAGGTGTCGGGCCGGGG
>NZ_FMBW01000017.1 GCF_900091725.1 Streptomyces sp. DvalAA-43
CAGGGGGCGGGCCTTCGGGCCTCGCTGAGCGGTGTCGTACCGCGGTCAGTGCGCCACGGGGACGAACGAGGAGAGCTCGGCGGCCAATTCCTCGTGCACCCGCGCCTTGAGCAGGGTGCCCTCCGACGTGTGCTCCTCGGAGATCACCTCGCCCTCGGCGTGCACCCGGGAGACGACTCCGCCCTGGATGTACGGCACGAGTGCCTCGATCTCGACCGACGGCCTCGGCAGTTCGGTGTCGATGAGCGCGAGCAGTTCCTCGATACCGGCACCGGTGCGCGCCGAGACGGCGATCGCGTGCTTCTCGATGCGCAGCAGCCGCTGGAGCACCAGCGGATCGGCCGCGTCCGCCTTGTTGATCACCACGATCTCGGGCACGTCCACCGCACCCACGTCGCGGATCACCTCGCGCACCGCGGCGAGCTGCTCCTCCGGCACCGGGTGGGAGCCGTCCACCACATGCAGGATCAGATCGGAATCGCCGACCTCCTCCATGGTGGAGCGGAACGCCTCGACGAGGTGGTGCGGCAGATGCCGTACGAACCCGACGGTGTCGGCCAGGGTGTAGAGTCGGCCGCTCGGCGTCTCGGCCCGGCGCACGGTCGGGTCCAGGGTGGCGAACAGGGCGTTCTCCACCAGGACGCCCGCACCGGTGAGCCGGTTGAGCAGCGAGGACTTGCCCGCGTTGGTGTAACCGGCGATGGCGACCGACGGCACCTTGTTGCGCTTGCGCTCCTGGCGCTTGATCTCGCGGCCCGTCTTCATCTCCGCGATCTCCCGGCGCATCTTCGCCATCTTCTCGCGGATCCGACGCCGGTCCGTCTCGATCTTGGTCTCACCGGGACCACGGGTGGCCATGCCGCCGCCACTGCTGGATCCGCCGCCGCCCATCTGACGGGAGAGCGACTGACCCCAGCCGCGCAGCCGGGGCAGCATGTACTGCATCTGGGCCAGCGAGACCTGCGCCTTGCCCTCTCGGGACTTGGCGTGCTGGGCGAAGATGTCGAGGATCAGGGCGGTCCGGTCGACCACCTTGACCTTGACGACGTCTTCCAGATGGATCAGCTGGCCGGGGCTGAGCTCACCGTCGCAGACGACGGTGTCGGCCCCTGATTCGAGGACGATGTCGCGCAGCTCCAGCGCCTTGCCCGAACCGATGTACGTGGCCGCGTCCGGCTTGTCGCGCCGCTGGAAGACGGCATCGAGGACCTGGGCACCCGCCGTCTCCGCCAGGGCCGCCAGCTCCGCGAGGGAATTCTCCGCGTCACGCACGGTCCCCGACGTCCAGACACCGACCAGCACCACGCGTTCCAGGCGGAGCTGTCGGTACTCGACCTCGGTGACGTCTTCTAGCTCGGTGGAGAGCCCGGCCACACGCCGCAGCGCGGCGCGCTCGGAGCGGTCGAGCTGGTCGCCGTCCCGCTCTCCGTCGATCTTGTGGCTCCAGGCGACGTCCTCTTCCATCAGGGCGTCGGCCCGAAGGCTCTCGGTGAGGCTTTCGGTCACGTTGTCCGTAGCACTCTGCGCATTCTGCGCGTCCTGGGGAAGGGAAGAAGAGGAGGTCATTGGATCCTTACGTCGATGGAAGTCCGTTACGTCAGTCACAACGCGTGACCCCTTCCGATGATTCCCTCGGTCGGGAATTTCCGGTCCGGCCCGCTGCGGCGACTCGTCGATAGTGGCATGGTCCGCCTCACCGGTCACCCGCTTTATCGCTGTCCGGCGGGCGCGGCGGCGTGCCAGTCCGGGTGCCCCGGCATCGGCGGGGTCTTCTTCCCGTACAGCCAGCCGTCGAGGAAGGAGGTCAGGTCGCGGCCCGCGGTCCGGGACGCCAGCCGGACGAAGTCCCCGGTGGTGGCGTTGGAGTCGCGGTGCGCCCGCACCCAGCTCCGCTCCAGCCGGTCGAACGCGCTCTCGCCGATCTCCTGGCGCAGCGCGTAGAGGACCAGTGCGCTGCCGTCGTACACCACCGGCCGGAACAGGCTGACCTTCTGTCCGGGTTCCGGGGCGTCGGGCCGGGCCGGCGGGCCGCCCTCGGCGCGCCAGCCGTCGGACATGGCGTAGGCCTCGCGCATCCGGAGTCCAAGCTTCTTGCCGCCGTGCTCCTCGGCGTAGCGGGCCTCGTACCAGGTGGCGTGTCCTTCGTTGAGCCACAGGTCGGACCAGTCCTGCGGGGAGACGCTGTCGCCGAACCACTGGTGGGCGAGCTCGTGCACCATGATCGAGTCGAGGTACCACTCGGGGTAGCCGGACTCGGTGAACAGGGACCGCTCGAAGAGCGAGAGCGTCTGGGTCTCCAGCTCGAAACCGGTCTCGGTGGCGGCGACGAGCAGTCCGTACGTCTCGAAGGGGTAGCGGCCGACCTGCTTCTCCATCCACTCCATCTGGGCGGGGGTCCTGCCGAGCCGGGGTTCGAGGCGCTCGCGGTCCGCCGCGGGCACCACGTCGCGTACCGGCAGTCCGTGCGGGCCGGTCCGGTGCAGGACGGCGGAGCGCCCGATCGAGACCTGGGCCAGTTCGGTGGCCATGGGGTGTTCGGTCCGGTAGGTCCAGGTGGTGTCGGCGCCGTGCCGGGCCGTACCGGCGGGCAGCCCGTTGGCGACCGCGGTGAGGTCCTTGGGCGCGGTGATCCGGAAGGTGAAGTACGCCTTGTCGGCGGGGTGGTCGTTGCTCGGGAAGACCCGGTGCGCGGCGTCGGCCTGATTGGCCATCGCCAGCCCGTCGGTGGTGCGCAGCCAGCCGCCGCTGTCCCGGTCGCCGGTGGGGTCGCTGGTGTGCCGGACGGTGATGTGCAGCGGTACCCCGGCGGGAAGCCGGCCCAGTGGCTGGATGACGAGGTCCTCGTCCGCGACGGCGAAGTCGGCGCGCAGACCGTTGACTTCGACCGAGTGGACGGTGCCCCGGGTGAAGTCGAGGTTGATCCGGTCGAGCGGTTCGGTGGTCCGCGCGTCGATCCTGGTGACGGCTTCCAGCGGCTTGCTGTTGTCGCCGTGGTAGGTCAGTCCGATGTCGTAGGCGCGGACGTCGTAGCCGGGGTTGCCGAGATGAGGGAAGAGCGGATCGCCGATGCCGAGCGGCACGGGTGAGGGGGAGGCGGCTGCGACGAGGGTGGCTGATGCGGTGGCCAGCAGAGCGGCCCGCAGACGGCGGGAGATGAACGGCATGGACTACCGCTACCAGCGACGTCCCGCTCGGCAGGCGCGGCGCGCGCCGTGCCACTCGAATGAGATCGCTGTGGCGGATGGACCCCGGAGGCCGGCCCGTGGTCCCCGACGGGCGTGCGACGACGACTCTCAGGCAACGGTCACGGGGCGCCGGGCGCGGCTCACGTCGTAGACCCCGGGCACATCGCGCATGGCGCGCATCAGGGCCGGGAGGGCGGCCGGGTCGGGGAGTTGCAGGGTGTAGGTGTGCCGGACGCGCTGCTCGCTGGGCGGTTCGACGGTGGCGGAGATGATCGCCACGTCGGCCGTGGCGATCGCCTCGGTGAGATCGGCGAGCAGGCGGGGGCGTCCGAAGGACTCGGCGACCAGTGTGACCCGGCACTCGATGTCGTCCCCCCAGCTCACCCCCACCGGCATCCGGCCGACGGACCGCATCCGGGTGACGGCGGCGCATTCCAGCCGGTGCACGGTGACGGCGCCGCCGCGCACGACGAATCCGGTGACGGCGTCGGGTGGTGCGGGGGTGCAGCAGCCCGCGAGCCGTACGGTGGCGTCCGGCCGGTCCACCACGGCGTTCGCGGCACCGTCCGGGGTCGCGGCGGGCCCGGCGAGGGGCTCCGGCGGCCGTGGTCCGGGCCTGCTGTGACCCTGCGGCGGCTGCTCGGGCCCGGCCTGCGCGGGGCGGCCGCCGTGCGGGCTCCGGGCGTCCTCGGGGTGGGTGTCCAGCCAGCCGGTGATGGCGATGCGGGCGGCGGGCGTCCGGGCGTGGTCGAGCCAGTCGGGCGAGGGGCCCGAGGCGGCGTCCTCGGCGAGCAGCAGCTGTACGGTGTCGCCGTCGCTGAGCACGGTGCCGAGGGTGGCCAGCCGGCCGTTGACCCGGGCGCCGATACAGGTGTGCGCCTCGACCCCGTACTGCGCGTAGGCGGCGTCGACGCAGCTGGCTCCGGCGGGCAGCCCGAGCGTGCCGCCGTCGGTCCGGAAGACCGTGACCTCCCGGTCCTGGGCCAGGTCGGCGCGGAGCGTGGTCCAGAAGGTGTCGGGGTCCGGGGCGGACTGCTGCCAGGCGAGGAGCCGGGAGAGCCAGCCGGGCCGGGTGGGGTCGGCGCGCTCCCCGTCCGCGGGTTCGGCGGTCTGGGGTCCGGCGCCGCCGTCCGCGGCGTACGGATTGCCGAGGGCGATGACCCCGGCCTCGGCGACCTTGTGCATCCGGTGGGTCCGGATGAGGACTTCGGCGACCGCCCCGTCCTCGCCCACGACGGCGGTGTGCAGCGACTGGTACAGGTTGAACTTGGGGGCGGCGATGAAGTCCTTGAACTCGGAGATCACCGGGGTGAAGCAGGTGTGCAGTTCACCGAGCACGGCGTAGCAGTCGGCGTCCTCGCCGACGAGCACCAGCAGCCTGCCGAAGTCGGTGCCGCGCAGTTCGCCGCGTTTGACGCCGACCCGGTGCACGGAGACGAAGTGGCGTGGCCTGATGAGGACTTCGGCGGGGATGCCTGCCTCTCGCAGCACCGTCGTGACGTTCTCCGCGATGACGGCGAGCGGGTCCTGGGGGGTGGCGCCGGAGCCGTCCGTCCGCGCCGTCGCGGCGGCGATCAGCGCGCGGGTGCGGTCGTACTCCTCGGGGTGGAGGATCGCGAAGACGAGGTCCTCCAGCTCGGTCTTGAGGGCCTGCACGCCGAGCCGTTCGGCCAGCGGGATCAGTACGTCGCGGGTGACCTTGGCGATCCTGGCCTGTTTCTCGGGCCGCATCACACCGAGGGTGCGCATGTTGTGCAGCCGGTCGGCGAGCTTGATCGACATGACCCGGACGTCGTCCCCGGTGGCGACCAGCATCTTGCGGAAGGTCTCCGGCTCGGCGGCCGCTCCGTAGTCGACCTTTTCGAGTTTGGTGACGCCGTCGACGAGATAGCAGACCTCTTTGCCGAACTGCTCCCGCACCTGATCGAGGGTCACATCGGTGTCCTCGACGGTGTCGTGGAGCAGGGACGCGGTGAGCGTCGTCGTCTCGGCGCCGAGCTGGGCGAGGATCAGCGTGACCGCGAGCGGATGCGTGATGTACGGCTCGCCGCTCTTGCGCATCTGGCCGCGGTGCGAGGACTCCGCGAGTACGTAGGCCCGGTGCAGGATCGAGAGGTCGGCATCCGGATGGTGGGCCCGGTGGGCCTCGGCGACATGACCGATGGCGTCGGGCAGTCGGTCGCGGGAGACGGGGCCGAGCAGCGCGACGCGGCCGAGCCTGCGCAGATCGATCCGGGGACGGCCCCGCCTGCGGATGGGGGCACCTGGGCTGGTGGCCTCTGCACTCATGGGCACCTCCGGCGACGTCGACCGGCGGTGGGAGGGCGCGGTCGCGCCTCCGGGCCGGTGCTTGATGCTACCGAGCCCACCACGTGGCGGTGTCCAGCTCTCGCCCAGCGTGAAAGGGATCACCCATTCGAGCGAAGCTTCAGGGGATGTTCCGCCGCCCCCGGCGGGGCATTCCTCAGCCCAGCACCGTGTCGAGCCAGGCGGCGTCGAGCAGGCCTTCGGCGACGATCACCGCAGGTCCGGTCATCTCGATCTCGCCGTCCGGCCGCTCGGTGATCACGAGGGTGCCGCCGGGCAGATCGACCGTGTACGTGACGGGGGTGCCGGTCCGTGCGGGGTCCGCTCCGTCGCGGCGGGCCGCGGCCACGGCCACGGCGCAGGCGCCCGTGCCGCAGGAGCGGGTCTCGCCGGAACCGCGCTCATGGACCCGCATGGCCACATGGCGCGGTCCGCGGTCCACGACGAACTCGATGTTGACGCCGTCGGGGTAGACGGCCGCGGGGCTGTAGGGCGGCACGGAGAGCAGATCGCCGACGTGTGCCAGGTCGTCGACGAAGGCGACCGCGTGGGGGTTGCCCATGTTCACGTTGCGGGCGGCCCAGCTCCGGCCGCCGAGGCTGACCGTGACGCCGTCCCCGGGCAGGAGCGCGCGGCCCATGGAGACCGTGATGGAGCCGTCCTTGGCGATGTGGACCTTCTTCACGCCGCCCCGGGTCGCGACGGCGAGGTCACCTTCCTCGACGTGTCCGGCGCGCTGGAGGTACCCGGCGAAGACCCGTACCCCGTTGCCGCACATCTCGGCGATCGAACCGTCCGCGTTGCGGTAGTCCATGAACCACTCGGCCTCGCCCGCCATGGCCTGCGCCTCGGGGTGCGCGGCGGACCGTACGACGTGCAGCAGCCCGTCGCCGCCGATACCCGCGCGGCGGTCGCAGAGCCGGGCCACGGCGGACGCGGGCAGGTCGATGGCGTTGTCCGGGTCGGGAACGATCACGAAGTCGTTCTCGGTGCCGTGACCCTTGAGGAAGGCGATCTGCGAGGTGCTCACGGAGCAACTGTACGAAACGGCGCCGACAACCGGCGGCCCCGGGCCGCCGCACGGGCTCCGGTGTGACGACGGGACCAGCGGGAAGGGCCCGCTCCGGCGCGACGGCGGAACCTGCGCGAAGGGCCCGCTCCGGCGCTCAGCGGAGCCGTGCCACGCGCCAGACGGCCAGGGCGACCAGGGTGCCGCAGACGGCGACGTACAGGGCGATCACCCGCCAGTCGGACCGCTCGCCCGAGCCCCGCTGCGGCAGTCCGGGCCAGGTGTACCCCACCCGGCGGGCGGCCATCATGCCCCAGCCCGCGGCGCAGCAGCTGATCAGCAGGCCGAGCATGGCCACGACCGCGCCGCCGTCGCCGAACTCGAAGGCCAGCGGGAAGGCGAACATCAGCGATCCCACCGCGGCGAGCATGACGATCGGTGCCAGCTGCCAGATACGCAGCTTGCGCGCGGGCCGCAGCTCGACCTCGACCTCGGGGGTCGCTTCGAGCTCGTCCGGCCCGTCGGGGCTCAGACCGGCTGCTCCGTGCAGCGCGTCCGGTGCGTCTTGTTCAGTGTCGCGAGGGCCGGCCTCCATCGCCACGCGCCCTCCCAACTCGGACTCCACTGGTCGATCGATGCTCGATGATGGCACGCTCCAGGTCGCCGAAATGACGGGCAGGGCTTCCCGATGCCATCACGTGATCAGGCTGTAACCGCCCGTTCGACCAACGCCAGCGCCTGGCCCGGGAGTTCCCCGCGGTGCTCCGCTCCACCGCTCAGCCAGTGGACGCGCGGGTCGCGGCGGAACCACGAGTCCTGACGGCGGGCGAATCGCTTGGTGGCGCGAACGGTCTCGGCCCGCGCCTCGTCCTCGGTGCACTCCTGGGCCAGCGCGGCGAGCACCTGCTGGTAGCCGAGCGCCCGGGACGCGGTCCGTCCCTCGCGCAGGCCCTGTGCCTCCAGGGCGCGCACCTCGTCCACGAGCCCGGCCGCCCACATCCGGTCGACCCTCAGGGTGATGCGTTCGTCGAGTTCGGGACGGGCCACGTCGACGCCGATCTGGACGGTGTCGTACACCGCATCGTTACCCGGGAGGTTGGCGGTGAAGGGCTTGCCGGTGATCTCGATGACTTCGAGGGCCCTGACGATCCGGCGGCCGTTGCCGGGCAGGATGGCCCGGCCCGCCTCGGGGTCGGCGGCGGCCAGCCGGGCGTGCAGCGCGCCGGAGCCGTGCTCGGCCAGTTCCGCCTCCAGCGCGGCCCGTACGTCGGGGTCCGTGCCGGGAAACTCCAGGGCGTCGATGGCGCCCTTCACATAGAGCCCGGAGCCGCCGACCAGGACGGGGGTGCGGCCGGCGGCGAGCAAGCGGTCGATCTCGGCGCGGGCCAGCCGCTGGTACTCGGCGACGCTGGCGGTCTCCGTGACGTCCCAGATGTCCAGCAGGTGGTGCGGGACGGATCCGCGTTCGGCGAGCGTCAGCTTCGCGGTGCCGATGTCCATGCCCCGGTAGAGCTGCATGGAGTCGGCATTGACCACCTCGCCGTCGAGCTGCTGAGCAAGGAATACCCCCAGATCGGACTTTCCGGCCGCAGTGGGGCCGACGACGGTGATGACCCGCGGTGCGGGAGCAGAGCTTCTCACCGCCACAGTCTCGCAAACCTCCGCACCACTTCCCGAACGAATGAGCCTGCCCCGTCCGATCAGGGGCAAACCGAGGGCCGTGCCACACCGTCCACGACCGCCCGGACGGCGCGCATCGTCTCGTACGCCAGTAGAATTCCCATTGAATATGGGCGTTTTTTCATGGTTTGAAGAAGCGCCCGACCGCAGTCCCCCAGCAGGGAAGGTGCCCGATGGGCTTCCTGGACAATTTGAAGGCCAAGCTGAGCCCCGCCAAGGAAAAGGTCGGCGAACTCGCGCATCAGCACGGGGACAAGATCGACCAGGGGCTCGACAAGGCCGCACGGACGGTCGACCAAAAGACCAAGGGCAAGTACAGCGACAAGATCGAGTCCGGCGCGAGGAAGGCCAAGGACGCGGTCGAGCGCCTGTCCCACAAGGACGAGGGCGGTACGCCCAGGAACGAGGGTGGTACGCCACCCGCTTCCTGAAAAAAACATGAACTGATCAAGCCCGACGGACGGCCGTGGAGCGACGACGCCGCACGGCCGTCGTCGGCATGCCCTGGGCCGCAGCGGGCTCAGGCCCAGGCGGCGACCAGGTAGCCCACGCCGTACGGAGCGCCCTCGTACAGCAGCCGCCCGGCCAGGCCCGCCCCTTGCGCGGCGCCCGCGAGCACCTGCCAGGGCGCCCGGCCCGCCGCCTTCAGTTCGTACGCCAGCGGCGCGTCCAGCGCGATCAGCGCGTCCGGGTCCGCCGTGCCGAGCGCACGGGCGGCCGCCGCGTCGAACGCCTCGGCGCGCTCGTCCAGATAGCCCGGGGCCTTGAGCGTGCGGCAGGCGCTGCCGTCGCCCATCACGAGCAGCGCGACGCGGTCCGCCCCGGCGACCAGGTCGCGTCCGGCGCCGGTGCAGCGGCCGGTTTCGAGCGGCTCGCCCACGCCCAGCCCCTCGACCGGCGCACCGGCCCATTCCGCACGGGCCAGCAGCCAGGCGCCGACGGAGAGGGACGGCGGAAGCGAGTCCTCCGCCACCGGTCCGCGGTCACGCCCCAGCCGTACGCCGAGGTCGACGCCGAAGCCCTTGAAGGTGCCGGTGGCCCCTTCGGGATGCGGGCCACGCCCCGGCCGGTCCGCGGGACCGACCACGATCAGCCGATCGGGGCGCGCGGCCGCGAGCACACCGAGGGCCTCGGCGCAGGCGTCCCGTACGGCGTCGAGCTCGGGCGCGGCACCGGCGGCGAGCTCGGGTACCAGCAGCGGTGGGCAGGGACAGACGGCGGCGGCGACAAGCATGGTGGGCAGCGTACTGCGTGGCCCCGGCCCGCCCGTCGCCCGCTGCCGGACCCCCGCCGCCGGGCGACCCGCTCTCGGACTCCTCGCCGCCGGACTTCCCGCCGCCCGGCTTCCCCGCGTCAGTCGCAGCCACAGCCGGGGGCCGCTGCGGCAGGCAGCGGCGCGGGGGCACCGATGCCCGGCAGCCCCAGCATCACACCGGCCGGCTGGGCGGCCTCGGCGGCATTGCGCTTCTCCCAGGCGTCACCGGCCCGGGTCCGCCGCACGGCCGCCGGTGCGCCCTCGGCAAGCAGGTGGTGCGGGGCCGCGTAGGTGATCTCGACGGTCACCACGTCGCCCGGCCGTACGTCCTCGTCCGGCTTGGTGAAGTGGACCAGGCGGTTGTCGGGGGCGCGGCCGGAGAGGCGGTGGGTGGCGCCGTCCTTGCGGCCCTCACCCTCCGCGACCATGATCTCCAGCGTCCGGCCGACCTGCTTCTTGTTCTCCTCCCAGGAGATCTCCTCCTGGAGGGCCGACAGACGCATGTACCTCTCCTGGACGACCTCCTTGGGGATCTGCCCCTCCATCTCGGCGGCGGGGGTCCCGGGGCGCTTGGAGTACTGGAAGGTGAAGGCGTTGGCGAAGCGCGCCTCACGGACCGCGTGCATGGTCTGCTCGAAGTCCTCCTCGGTCTCGCCGGGGAAGCCCACGATGATGTCGGTGGAGATGGCGGCGTCCGGCATCGCGGCGCGCACCTTCTCGATGATGCCGAGGAAGCGTTCCTGTCGGTACGAGCGCCGCATCGCCTTGAGGATCGTGTCGGATCCGGACTGCATCGGCATGTGGAGCTGGGGCATCACGTTGGGCGTCTCGGCCATCGCCGCGATCACGTCGTCCGTGAAGTCGCGGGGGTGCGGGGAGGTGAAGCGGACCCGCTCCAGCCCCTCGATCCGCCCGCAGGCGCGCAGCAGCTTGGAGAAGGCCTCGCGGTCGCCGATGTCGGAGCCGTAGGCGTTCACGTTCTGGCCGAGCAGGGTGATCTCCGAGACGCCCTCGGCGACCAGGGCCTCGATCTCGGCGAGGATGTCGCCGGTGCGGCGGTCCTTCTCCTTGCCGCGCAGGGCCGGGACGATGCAGAAGGTGCAGGTGTTGTTGCAGCCGACGGAGATGGAGACCCAGGCGGCGTAGGCGGACTCGCGCCGGGTGGGGAGCGTGGAGGGGAAGGCTTCCAGGGATTCGGCGATCTCGATCTGCGCCTCCTCCTGGATGCGGGCGCGCTCCAGCAGCACGGGCAGCTTGCCGATGTTGTGCGTACCGAAGACGACGTCGACCCAGGGGGCCCGCTGGACGATGGTGTCGCGGTCCTTCTGGGCGAGGCAGCCGCCGACGGCGATCTGCATCCCGGGGCGCTTGGTCTTCATCGGGGCGAGCCGGCCGAGGTTGCCGTAGAGCTTGTTGTCGGCGTTCTCCCGCACCGCGCAGGTGTTGAAGACGACGACATCGGCGTCGCCGTCGGAGCCCTCGGCGGCACGTACGTAACCCGCGCCCTCCAGCAGTCCCGACAGCCGCTCGGAGTCGTGGACGTTCATCTGGCACCCGTAGGTGCGCACCTCGTACGTTTTCAAACCGTCCACTACTCCACCAGCCACGTCGTTGCCGCTCACCCGTCCAGGGTAAGGGCTCCGGCCGGGCCCCGATGATGAACGGCCGCCCGTCGGGGAGCGGCCCTGGTCATCGCCGGGGCGGGCTGGCAGGATCGCCGCCATGCTCCAGGCACTCTCCCGTATCGGCGGGCGGCGCGTTCTCCAGGCGTGCGCCGCCGTCGCCGTCGTGCTCGGGCTGCTGCTGTGGTGGCTGCTGCCGCTCGGGCAGCCGGCCCCGACCGGCACACTGACCTTCAGCACCGGCGTGCGCAGCGGGGTCTACCAGCGCTACGGCGAGCGCCTCAAGGGGGATCTGGCCAGAGATCTGCCCAAGGTGTCGATACGGCTGCGGACCAGCGAGGGTTCGCAGCAGAACATCGAGCGGGTGGCGACCGGCAAGGCGGACTTCACCATCGCCACCGCCGATGCCCTCGCCACCTATCTGAACGACGGCAAGCCCGGCGCCGACCGGCTGCGGGGCTGTGTGCGGCTCTACGACGACTACATCCAGCTGGTCGTGGCACGCGGCTCGGACGTGCGGAAGGTCTCGGACCTGCGCGGCAAGCGGGTCGGCGTGGGGCAGCGCGGTTCGGGGGTGCGGCTGGTCGCCGACCGGCTGATGGCGGCCGCGGGTCTCGATCCCGCGCACGACGTGACACCGGTGTCGGCCGGTATCGACACCATGCCGGAGCAGTTGGAGAACGACCGGCTCGATGCCTTCTTCTGGTCCGGCGGACTGCCCACGTCCGCCGTGCAGGAGCTGTCGGACCGGTTCGCGATCCGGCTGGTGCCGCTGGAGGCCCCGCTGATCAAGCAGCTCCAGGCGGCGGGCGGGTCCGCCCGCTACTACCGTTCGGCGACCATGCCCGCCGACGCCTACCGCAACGCGCAGCAGGACCAGGCGGTGCCGACGGTCGCGGTCGCCAATGTGCTGGTGACCACGGAGCGTTCGGACGCGGCGATGACGGAGGCCTTCACCCGGACCGTGATCGACAGCCGGGACCGGATCGGGCGCGAGGTGCACGCGGCCCAGCTGGTGGATCTGCGTACGGCGATCTACACCGATCCGCTGCCGCTGCACGAGGGGGCCAGCCGCTACTACCGCTCGGTCAAGCCCTGACCCGCTCCACCCTGTGGGCCGTTGCGCGTCAGCCCTGCGGACCGTTGCGCGGCACCGAGACCGTCACCCGCAGCCCGTGCGGCTCATGGGCCGCGAAGCTCAGGGAGCCGCCGCCGGCCGCCAGGAGCGCCTGCGAGATGGAGAGCCCGAGGCCGGAGCCCCGGATGTTCTGGTGCTGGGTGCTGCGCCAGAAGCGGTCGCCGATGCGTTCCCGCTCCGCCGCCGTGAGGCCCGGTCCGCGGTCGGCGACGACGACCGTGACGTGGTCGCGGCCTGAGGCGACCGTGACGACGACCTCTTCCCCGGCGGGGGTGAATTTCAGGGCGTTGTCGATGATCGCGTCCAGGGCGCTCGACAGCGCGATGGGGTCCGCCCAGGCGGTCACCGCAAAGGCGCCGTCCGCCCGGAGCCGTACCCCCTTCTCCTCGGCGACCGGCCGCCAGGACGCGACCCGCTCCGCGGTGAGCGCGCCGATGTCCTTGAGCTGGAGATCGGCCGCGGCGTGTTCGGCCAGCGCCAGGTCGAGCAGGTCGTCGAGGACCTGTGCGAGGCGCTTGCCCTCCGTGCGCACGGAGGCGATCTCCTCGTTGCCCTCGGGGAGTTCGAGCGCGAGGAGCTCGATCCTCAGCAGCAGCGCGGCAAGGGGGTTGCGCAGCTGGTGCGAGGCGTCGGCGACGAAGGCGCGCTGCTGCTCCAGCACGTCCTCGACGTTGTCGGCCATCTCGTTGAACGACCGGGCCAGGCGCCTGAGTTCCGGCGGTCCGCCGGAAGCCGCGACCCGCGACCTCATCCGCCCGCTGGCGATGTCGTGGGTGGCCGCGTCCAGGGTCCGTACGGGCAGCAGCACCCAGCCGGTGAGGCGGATCGCGGCGCCGACCGCCACCAGCATCGCGACCGCCTCGCCGGCCGCGATCAGCAGCCAGCCGCGCAGTGTGCGCGAGCGCATCTCCTCGGTGGGCGAGTCGAGGACCACCACGGCGACGACATCGCCGTCCCGCACGACGGGCGAGGCGACGACGACCCTGCCGTTCTGCCACGGCCAGACCTGCGGCGGATCGTGGCTGCGCCGTCCCAGCAGGGCCTCCTTGAACGCCCGGCGTCCCTCCCCCTCGATCGGGAGCTGCCACACGGCGGGGGCCTTCGCCATGGCGCTGTCGTCGCGGTAGAAGACACCGGCGCGGATGCCGTACACCGATGCGTAGGTGCCGAGTTCGCTTCGCAGCGTGCGCCGGCGCTCGTCGTAACCGTCGCCGCGCTCGGTGATGAACTGCGCCAGTGCGGCGAAGCGCGTCGTGTCGTCGATGCGGTCGATGACGACGCGTTGCTGCTGGGCCGCCGCCACGCTGACGGCCAGCGGGAAGCCGAGGGCGAGCAGCACACCGGCCATGAGCACGATGAGCAGGGGAAGCAGCCGGGTACGCACCTGGGACGTGCGCCTCTACGCGGGCGGGGCGACGAGGCGGTAGCCGACCCCGCGCACCGTCTCGATCAGTGCGGGCAGCCGCAGCTTGGAACGCAGGGACGCGACATGCACTTCGAGTGTGCGCCCCGTGCCCTCCCAGCTCGTGCGCCACACCTCGCTGATGATCTGCTCCCGGCGGAACACCACTCCGGGGCGCTGGGCGAGCAGCGCGAGCAGGTCGAACTCCTTGCGGGTGAGCTGGACTTCCGCCCCGTCGACGCTGACCCGGCGGGTCGGCAGCTCGATGTGGACGTGGCCGAGGCGCAGTGCGGCGACGGGCGTGGGCACGGTGTCCTCGCCGCTCGTGTTGCGCCGGCTCACGGCGTGGATACGGGCGAGGAGTTCGCCGGTGTCGTACGGCTTGACCACGTAGTCGTCGGCGCCGAGGTTGAGGCCGTGGATCCGCGAGCGGACGTCGGCGCGCGCGGTCACCATGATCACGGGGGTGGAGGTGCGCTTGCGGATCTTCCCGCACACCTCGTAGCCGTCCTGGTCGGGCAGGCCGAGGTCGAGGAGCACGACGCCGAACGGCTCCGTGTCCGCGGGCAGCAGGGCCTGCAGGGCCTCCTCGCCGCTGCGCGCGTGCACGACCCGGAAGCCGTGCCGGGCGAGGATGGCGGAGAGCGCGGCCGCGACATGGTTGTCGTCCTCGACGAGCAGCAGTCTCATGGCCTCCCCCTCCGGTTCTCCGATGGTCTCGATCGTGCGGTGCCGTACGCGTCGGCAGATGTCGGTGCGGTCTCCCGTACGCTTCCGGTCACTTCCCCGTACCCAGACGTTTCACGTCATGGCGTACCAGGGCATCCACTCCGATGAGAGGCAGGTCAGTCAAGGCCCGCCCGCCTCATCCGGCCATCTGTTATCCACCCGGTACGCCACGTGCGTCACACCCCGCACCGCGTTCACACGGAGTGTCCGGTTGCCGCCGGATCGTTATCCTCAATTTCCGCTCAGATGTAATGACGCTGGTAGCACCGCGTCACTAGGGTCCTTCCCAACCGAGGAGGACGGAGCATGAAGCCGATGAGCGGAGTTTCAGTGACCAAGGGTGCCGAAGACGCCGCGCCCGCGGCGGACGACCTCGTCGTACTGAGCAACGTCAACAAGCACTTCGGCGCGCTGCATGTGCTCCAGGACATCGACCTGACCATCGCCCGTGGCGAGGTCGTGGTCGTCATCGGGCCCTCCGGGTCCGGGAAGTCCACGCTGTGCCGCACGATCAACCGCTTGGAGACGATCGATTCGGGCGCCATCGCGATCGACGGCAAGCCGCTGCCCCAGGAGGGCAAGGAGCTGGCCAGGCTGCGTGCCGACGTCGGCATGGTCTTCCAGTCGTTCAATCTCTTCGCGCACAAGACGGTGCTCGAAAACGTGATGCTGGGCCAGATCAAGGTCCGCAGGACGGACAAGAAGGCGGCCGAGGACAAGGCCCGTTCGCTGCTCGACCGGGTGGGTGTGGCGACGCAGGCCGACAAGTACCCGGCCCAGCTCTCCGGCGGGCAGCAGCAACGCGTGGCCATCGCACGGGCGTTGGCGATGGACCCGAAGGTGATCCTCTTCGACGAGCCGACATCGGCACTCGACCCGGAGATGATCAACGAGGTGCTGGAGGTCATGCAGCAGCTCGCCCGGGACGGCATGACGATGGTCGTCGTCACCCATGAGATGGGCTTCGCGCGCTCGGCCGCGAACCGGGTCGTCTTCATGGCCGACGGAAAGATCGTCGAAGAGGCCACGCCCGACCAGTTCTTCAGCAACCCGCGCAGTGACCGGGCCAAGGACTTCCTGTCGAAGATCCTTCACCACTGATGGAGCCTTCACCACCGGTTCCCGCACCGGCTGATCACTCACATCGCGTCAACTCTAGGGAAAACCACCATGCAGCTTCGTAAGGTCACCGCCGCCTCGGCCGCCGTGCTCGCTCTCGCCCTCTCCGCCACCGCCTGTGGATCCGACAACAAGGACGGCAGCTCGGGCAGTTCGGGTAACGGCAAGAAGATCACGATCGGCATCAAGATCGACCAGCCGGGCATCGGCCTGAAGACCCCGGACGGCAAGTACACCGGCTTCGACGTCGATGTCGCCACGTACGTGGCCAAGGAACTCGGCTACGACGCCAAGGACATCGTCTTCAAGGAGACCAAGAGCGCCGACCGCGAGACGGCGATCGAGCGCGGTGACGTGAAGTTCATCGCCGCCTCCTACTCGATCAACGACGAGCGGCTGCAGAAGGTCGACTTCGCGGGTCCGTACCTGCTGGCGCACCAGGACATCCTCGTCCGCGCCGACGACGACTCGATCAAGTCCCCGGCCGACCTGAACAACAAGAAGCTGTGTTCGGTCGCCGGCTCGACCTCGGCGAAGAACGTCAAGGACAAGCTGGCTCCGAAGGCCGACCTCCAGACGTACGGCGGCTACTCGGAGTGCCTGACCGGCCTGGAGAACAAGGTCATCGACGCGCTGACCACCGATGACAGCATCCTGGCGGGCTACGCCTCGCAGCAGAACTTCCAGGGCAAGTTCAAGCTGGCCGGCTTCAAGATGACCAACGAGAACTACGGCATCGGCCTGAAGAAGGGCGACGCCGACCTCAAGAAGAAGATCAACGACGCGCTCACCAAGATGGTCTCGGACGGTGCCTGGGACAAGGCCGTGAAGGACAACTTCGGCCCGGCGAACTACAAGAACGACCCCGCCCCGAAGATCGGCAACATCGTCAAGTGAAGCAGGGCTGACCGGGCGCGCCGTCCGTGAACGGCGGCGCGCCGTGCCCTCCTACACGCGGAAGCGCGGGAGATCGTGTTCGACTTTCTTGAAGGTTACGACCTGCTGGGGGCCTTCTGGGTGACGGTGCAGCTCACCGTCTACTCCGCCCTCGGCTCCCTCATATGGGGAACGCTGCTGGCCGGCATGAAGGTCAGCCCGGTCCCCCTGATGCGCGGCTTCGCCACCGCGTACGTGAACGTGGTCCGGAACATTCCGCTGACCGTGATCATGGTGTTCTCGTCGCTGGGTCTGTACCAGACGCTGGGCATCGCGCTCGGTGCCGATGCCACCGAAGACATCAACTTCCGGCTGGCCGTGCTCGCCCTGGCCGCCTACACGGCCGCCTTCGTCTGCGAAGCGCTGCGCTCCGGCATCAACACGGTGCCGGTCGGCCAGGCCGAGGCAGCGCGCGCACTCGGGCTGAGCTTCACGCAGGTACTGCGGCTGATCATCCTTCCTCAGGCGTTCCGCGCGGTGGTCAACCCGTTGTCCAACGTGCTGATCGCACTGACGAAGAACACCACGGTCGCCTCCGCGATCGGCGTCGTCGAGGCCTCCTACCTGATGAAGGACATGATCGAGGCCGAGGCCCAGCTGATCCTGATCGCGCTGGTCTTCGCGTTCGGCTTCATCGTCCTGACCCTCCCGACCGGCCTGATCCTCGGCTGGGTGAGCAAGAAGGTGGCGGTGAAGCGATGAGTTCCGTCCTCTACGACGCCCAGGGCCCCCGCGCCAAGCAGCGCAACATCCTCTACACGGTGCTGTTCGTGCTGTGCGCGGCTGCCGTGGTGTGGTGGGTTTACAACGGTCTGGCCGAGAAGGGCCAGCTCGACTGGATCAAGTGGAAGCCCTTCTTCACCAGCCCCCAGCCGTGGCAGACGTACATCTGGCCGGGCCTCCAGAACACGCTCAAGGCGGCGTTCTTCGCCCTGATCATCGCGCTGCCGCTGGGCGCCCTGTTCGGGATCGGCAGGCTCTCGGACCACCGCTGGGTACGCATGCCGGCCGGCTTCGTCGTGGAGCTCTTCCGCGCCGTCCCGGTGCTGATCCTCATGATCACCGCGAACGCGGTGTACGCGGAGTACACCACCATCGACACCGATGTGCGTCCGCTGTACGCCGTGGTGACCGGACTCGTGCTGTACAACTTCTCGGTCCTCGCCGAGATCGTGCGGGCCGGGATCGAGACCCTGCCGAAGGGCCAGGCGGAGGCCGCCAAGGCACTCGGCATGCGCAAGAACCAGATCATGCTGTCGGTGCTGCTGCCGCAGGCGGTGACGGCCATGCTGCCGGCGATCGTCAGCCAGCTCGTCGTCATCGTCAAGGACACCGCGCTCGGCGGCGCCATGATGACGTTCCCCGAGCTGCTGGCATCGGTCCGTCCGATGAGCGCGAACTACGGCGCGAACACGATCGCCTGCTTCACGATCATCGCCCTGATCTACATTGCCTTGAACTTCGCGCTCACGTCCTTCGCCAGCTGGCTGGAGCGGTGGCTCCGGCGCAACAAGAAGGAGAAGGGCACCGCGCCCGGGGGCGCACCCGAGACCGTCGGTACGCCGTCGCTCGTCATCGATGACGGGCACGGCGTCTGACGGCTCGTCGCACGGTGTTCCGAGGGGCGGTGGCGGATGAGCCACCGCCCCTCGCCGCCGTCCGGTGTCGCTTGACGCGGGCACCGGCAGTAGGTTGCATACGTTCTGTGATCGCGCCCCCTGCCCCCGCCGCCACACTCCCTCCGCCGCCCAGCCCCGTTCCGAGTCGCGCGCTCGTCCCGTCCGCGTCCTCGGCGCCGTCCGTACGGATTCGAGGTGCTGCCCCGTGGACCCGGTGATCGTCGTCGGCGCCGGGCCCGTCGGTCTGGCGCTGTCGCTCGCCCTCGCGGCGCAGGGTGTGCCCTCCGTCCTCCTCGACGAGGAT
The DNA here is from genome assembly GCF_900091725.1 of Streptomyces sp. DvalAA-43. Lineage (GTDB taxonomy): Bacteria > Actinomycetota > Actinomycetes > Streptomycetales > Streptomycetaceae > Streptomyces > Streptomyces pulveraceus. Next base: position 18,306 of record NZ_FMBW01000017.1, read on the forward strand.
CCGGGCAAGGAGGAGACGCGCCCCGCCCGCACCGTCGTGCTGCGCGAGGACACCGCGGCCCTGGTCGAGCGGCTGGGCTGCAAGGCGCTCCGGCACGAAGGGGTGCGGTGGTCCGGGTGGCGGTCGATGCGGCGCAAGCAACTGGTGCGTGAGCTGTCGCTCGGCGAGGAGTCCCCCGAAGGCGATCCGCTGCCCGCCCCCGTTCATCTGCCGCAGCACGTCCTGACGCGCGGGCTGCGGGACGCGGTGGCCGCGCAGGAGCTGGTGCAGGTGGCCCCGTACAGCCGGATCGACACGCTGGAGCAGGACCCGGCCGGCGTCACGGTGCACACCAGGGAACCGAACGCGACCTGGTGGCGCGGGAGTTATGTGGTGGGCTGCGACGGCGCCAGGTCCACCGTGCGCAAGCTGCTCGACATCCGGTTCCCCGGGCGTACTGCGGTGGAGCGACATGCCGTCGCGGCGTTGCGCACCGATCTTCCCTGGCCGGGACAGGCCGTGCTGCACCGGCTGCCGCCGTGGCGCACCGGCGGCGCCGAGGTCACGGCGCGGCCGCTGCCGGACGGCGTCTGGCGGCTGGACTGGCTGCTGCCGCCGCGTGGCGAACTCGTCACCCCGGACGCCCTGATCACCCGGGTCCGGGACACCCTGGCGGGCTGGTGCGGCGAGACACCGCCGTACGAGCTGCTGGACACGGGCGTGTACACGCTGCACCACCGGCTGGCCCTGCGCTGGCGGGCCGACCGGGCCTTCCTGGCCGGGGACGCCGCCCATCTGCTGGGCGCGCTGGGCACCCAGGGGCTCGACGAGGGGCTGCGGGACGCCGAGAACCTGGCCTGGAAGCTGGCCCAGGCCTGGCACCACGGCGCCGCCGACGTACTGCTCGACAGCTACCAGGCCGAGCGGCGAGCCGCGGTCGCCTCCCGGCTGCGCGCCGCGGACCAGTCGCTGCCGATACTGCGTGGCGGCGGAGGGCTGCGGACGCTGGTCCCGGGGAGCGCACGGGGGCACGATTCCCTGCTCACCGACGGACATCTGGGATGCGGCCCCCTCGGTGCGCCCCCCTCGTACTCGCATTCGCCCCTTGCGCCCCCACGCGCCGAGGCGCACGACTCTGTGGGTACGCCCCCCGGTGCGCCGGTGACCGATGTGCGGGTGACGGCGCCCGACGGCACGACCGTGCGGCTGCGGGAGCGGCTGGGGCAGGGGCATCTGCTGGTGGTTCTGGTGGCGCCCGGCACGGGGGTGTGGGACCGGCGTCACTGGATGACCGCCGGCGTCATGCCGCGCCTCGCCGCGGCCGTCGACGCGCTGCCGATGAAGGGTGAGCTGCTGGTGACCGAGAGCTACCCGGGGGCGTCGGCCCACACCGTGCTCCTGATCAGGCCGGACGGTCATCTCGTGGCGTCGTTCGGCGGGGTGCGGCCCCGGGATCTCCTGGCGGCGGCGGACACGGTGCGGGGCGGTTCGGGACACGCCTCCGTACGCTCTGACCAGACTGCGGGCATCAATTGACCGCTGCGGACGTACATGGTGTACTCCGAACCGTGACCGACACCGATGTGCGCCTGTGGCGGAGGGTCCATATGGACCTCGTCCGCTATGCGGGCTGCGTGTGTCGGCCGTCCTGCTGAATCGCCTTTCCCTGCCCCGCCCTGCGCGCTGCCGTGCGGGCGGGCATCCGCGCGAACCCTCAGGACGGTCTCCGTGTCTGCCCCTGCCTCACCCTCCGTACCCACGCCTGCTCCCGTATCCGCACACCTGTCCGCCTCTCCCGGTGGTTCCGGGCCGACGGAGGCGGAACTGCTCGATTTCGTCCGCCGTGTCGCCACCGACGCCGAGGCCGTCGCCTCGCTCCCCCTCGATCCCGAGGGGCGCACCTGGGTCCAGCTCGAAGGCCCCGGCGGCAGCGAGGCCTGGCTGATCGGCTGGCCGCCGGGGACCGGCACCGGCTGGCACGACCACGCCGACTCGATCGGCGCCTTCACCACCGCGGCGGGCACCCTCAAGGAACTGTCGCTGGCCGCCCGGCTGCCCACCGACGGCTGGAAGACCCTCGAACTCACCGAAGGCATCGACCGGAGCCGGGAGTTGGCCACCGGACAGGGCCGGGCCTTCGGCCGCCACCACGTCCACGAGGTGCTGAACGAGTCCACCACGGAGCACGCCGTCTCCGTCCACGCGTACTACCCGCCGCTGCCGCGGATCCGGCGTTACAGCCGCACGGGCGACCTGCTCCGCCTCGAACAGGTCGAGCGGCCGGAGGACTGGCAGTGAGCGACGGCCCCCGGGACGGCGCGGAGCCGGTCGGGATCGACGAGCTGCCGACGGGAATCGACGAGCTGCTGGAGCGGGTCCGGGCCGGGTTCGTCAGGGTCGGCCCGCAGGAGGCGGCCACCGCCGCCGCGGACGGGGCGCTGCTCGTGGACATCCGGTACGCGGAACTGCGGGAACGGGACGGGCTGATTCCGGGAGCTCTGGTCGTCGAGCGCAACGAACTGGAGTGGCGGCTCGACCCGCGGGGCAGCCATCGGGCCCCGCAGGCGGTGAGCCACGATCTCCGGATCGTGGTGGTCTGCAACGAGGGATACGCGTCGAGCCTCGCCGTCGCGTCCCTGCGGCAGCTGGGGCTGCACCGGGCGACGGATCTGATCGGCGGGTTCCAGGCGTGGCGTGCGGCGGGGCTGCCGGTCGAGGTGTGACGTGCGGGGCGTGGTGGGGAGGGCTGGGTGTGACTGGGCGGGGTCCTGTCGAGGCCTGACCACCGGGTTCCTTCGGTGGTCACTGGCTGGATCCGGTGCGGGGCCCTGCCGAAGCCCCGCACCGGGTTCCGGGTTCCGGGTTCCGGGTTCCGGGTTCCTACGATGGTCACTGCCTGGACATGGCCGTCTCCACCGGCCGCGCCCTGAGCGCGAGTCGGCCGGGCAGCGCGGTGGCAGCCAGTGCCAGCAGTGCGGCGGCGCCCACCACCGTCGCGTACAGCAGGGGCAGAACGCTGGGCGCCGCGCTGCCGGTCATGCCGATGCTGAAGGCGGTCAGCACGGCCAGGGCGATACCGCTGCCGAGGGCCGTGGAGATCAGCAGCACCGACAGGGCCTCGGCGCGGAGCATCCTCAGGACCTGACGCCGGGTCGCGCCGGCCAGCCTGAGCATGGCGAACTCCCTGATGCGCTCGGACACGGACATGGCAAGAGTGTTGACGACCGCGATGGCGGTGAAGGCCAGGATCAGGCCCATGGCGAGGTAGTTGACCGCCGCGTTCTCCTGCTGGCGGTCCGCCTGGACCTGGTCGGCGGTCTCCGATGACAGCACGGAGACGCCGGGGAACCGCTGGAGCGCGGCGGCGAGTTCGTCACGGCTGCCGTGCCCGGCGACCAGAACGGTGGCGGCGAGCGGGTTGTCCATATGACGGGCGAGCAGGTCATGAGGCAGCGTCAGATCGCCGAAGCCCAGCCCGCGACGGTAGACGGCGGCGACGGTGAGGCTGGCGGGGGTGCCGTCGCCGAGGTGGAGTCTCAGCGCACTGCCGGGGCGGAGGCCGAGCTGGTCGGCGGCGAGTTCGCTGATCGCGGCGGTGTCATGCCCGTGGGTGAACGCGGTGAGCGATCCGCTCGTGACGTCCGGGTCCCAGGTGCGGGCGAGTCCGGCCTGGGTGACGCCCTGGGCCTGGTACTTGTCGAGACCGACGCGCACCGTGGTCCGCACGACCTCCGTGGCGGCCGTGACACCCGGCGCCCCGCGGACCGCCCCGGCGGCCTCGGACGGGACACCCGGCCCTTGCGCGGCCAGTACCCAGGTGGCGCGGACGCCGTCGCGGGCCTGGGCGCGGGCGGCGTCCCCGAGGGTCGGCTGAACGAAGAGAACCGTGCAGGTCATCCCAATGAGCAGGGTGAGCGGGGTGACGACGGACGCCATCCGGGCAGAGTTCCCCCGGATGTTCGCGGTCGCCAGGGATCCTCCTGCGCCTGCCGCCCGGAGCGGTCCCGCGAGCAGTACGGCCGCGAACCTCACCAGGTACGGCCCCAGCAGTGACACGGCCGTGGCCGACACGACGACGGCGAGGAATGTGACGGGGGTCGCGGCGGCCTCGGTGCGCAGCACGCTCAGTACGCCGACGAGAGTGGCTCCGCCCACGAGCAGCACCAGACCCGCCACGATCCGGCCCCGCGCCGGGCCGCGCTCGACGGCGGACTCGGCCATGGCCTCGGCGGGCCGGATGCGGGCGATACGGCGGCCGGAGATCCTCGCCGCGGCCCAGGCGCCGACCAGGGTGACGACGAGCGCCGCGCAGGCCGGGAAGACGCCCGCGGTGCGTTCCAGGGTGACCGGAATCGCACCCATGTCGATGAATCGACCGTGCAGCCAGTCGGCGAGGGGCAGTCCGGCGAGCACGCCGAGAACTCCGGCCGCGGCGCCGACGACGAGGGCCTCACGGCCGAGGAGACGGCGGATCTGGCCCGGGGTGGCGGCGATGGCGCGGAGCAGGGCCAGTTCGCGGTGGCGCTGCTGGATGGAGAGCGCGAAGGTTCCGACCACGACGAGGATCGCGACCAGGAGGGACGTGCCGCCCATGGCGCCTCCCATGGAAACCAGCTTGATACGGGCTCCGGCGGCATCCAGGAATTCGACGGGGCCCCGGTCCTCGCCGGTGGCTACCTGGGCGGAGGTGCCCTTGAGCGCCTGCTCGACCCGCTGCTTCAGCCGCGTGAGGTCGGTGCCGGGCGCGGGGGTCACGCCGAGAGCGGTGATCCGGCCGGGGCGGGCGGCCAGGCGCTCCGCCTCGGCCGGCGAGAAGAAGAGTGAGGTCTGCTGCCGGAGGTCGCGCTGCCCGGCCGGGGCCGCGATGCCACTGATGCGGTACGGGCGGGGAGCGCGAGTGGACTGGACGATGAGCTGGTCCCCGGGCTTCAGGCCGTTCTGTCCGGCGAGGACGCGGTCGATCACCACGTCGTCATCGGCGGAAGGGGCACGGCCCGCGACGAGGCGGAAGGGAGTGAGCGGGGCGGAGGCCCAGGAATGGCCGTACGAGGGGCGCGCGGAGAGGTGGGCCAGGGGGCGGGGCTCGGACCGGGCCCCGCCCTTGCTCGCGGACTGGCCACTCATGGCCTGGCTGCTCGCGGACCGGCCGCTCGTGGGACGGCTGCTCGCGGGACGGCTGCTCGCGGACTGACCGCTCATGGGCAGGCTGCTCATGGGCTGGGCCATGAAGGTCAGTTCGGGGACGGCCCCGCCCACGCCGTCCAGGGCGCTGACCCGGTCGAGGACATCGGCGGGGAGCCAGGCACGCTCGGCGACCGGCTTCGCCTTGTGCTTGACCTTGGTCTTTCCGTTGCCCTTGTGCTTGACCGTGGTGCGGTGGACGTTCTGGTCTGCGGAGACCACGAGCGGCGCGGCGGCATAACGCTCGGTGGCGATCCTTCCGCGCAGGCCGGTCTCCAGCAGCGTGCCGCAGGCGGTGATCAGAGCGGCGGCGCACATGAGGGCCAGGAAGGCGCCGAGAAACCCGCCCTTGCGGTCCCGGATCGTCTGTAAGGCATAGCGCAGCATCATCGTGCGTCCGTCTCTCGTCTGTTGTCGTGCTCCGGGGTCAGGGTCGGCGGCGGCGCCGGGGTCCCGGCCGGCGCCGGGATGTGCGGCTGCTCCGTCATGCGTCACACCCTGCTCCGTCGGTGCATGCCCGCGCACTGGAGCGTGCCCGTGTGTTCGTGCGGGGGGCTACCCCCATATGCCGTCGGCGGTTCCCCCTCGACTCGCCGAGACACACCCGAACGCCACGCTCCGGTGGAGCGGTCCCCGTACCCGACGGACATTCACCTCAGTACCAAGGACCGACGGGACGGAGACCTCGCACCCATGCCGACCCCTACGCTCACCCCCGATCAACTGGACGCCCAGGCCGCTCGCCTCCACGACACCGAGGCGTGGCAGCAGATCGTCACCGGCTGGGAAGTCACGGCCCCCGACCCCGTACAGCCGCCCACCCCTGCCCCTGCCCCTGTACGACAGGGGTCCCCGCCCCGCCCTGTACGGCTGTCCGCCCCCGGCGCCACGGAGTCACTGCCGGGCCGCCGGCCGGGCGACTGGCGCGACCTGCTGTCCGTGCCGGTCGATCAGCTCATCGCCGATTCCGCCCGCGCCCTGCCCGCGACCGCGCCGCGCGAGCGGCCGCTCCCCGGGCGTCTGGGCGCGATCCTCCCGGACCGGCTCCACTCCTGGCGCCGCATCGGCCAGCCCGAGGTGCGGCCCTCCACCCATCTCGCCTATGCGCGGCAGATCCTGACCGAATGGGGCTGGCAGAACACCCCGTACCGGCTCCGCAACGCCCGCGGCGCACGGTGCATCTGCGGTGCCCTCCTCACCGCGCACCGCCTGGGCTACGGCTCCCTCGACACCGTGGACCGGGCCGGTGCCTGGCTCGTCGCCGAGCTCCGCTCGCAGGGCTGGACCGGGCTGATCGGGCCCTGGAACCGCTGCCCCGGCCGCACCGCCGCAGACGCGCTCGCCCTGATCGACGCCACCATCACCCGCGCCGCCCACGCCGGGCAGTGATCACCCACGCCTCCCCCACGCCTCCCCCACGGCCCACCTGACGCACAGCGGCGATACCCAGGCGCTCCCCCTCGCCCCCGCCCGCACGGCTACCCCGTCCCCCGGTGCCTCACCGCCCGATACCACCGCCCCGTACCACCAACCCCATGCCGCTGCTCCGTGCCGCTGGCCACGCGTCACCAATCCCGTACCGCCGATCACCGACCGGCGCTTCCTCCGCCGCCCGTCGTGCCCGCCGTGCCCGACGCCCGTGGTGCCCGCCGTGCGGTCGCCGTCCGGTACGACGACCCCGGTCAGAAGGGCTCGTCCAGACCTTCCGTGTCCTCGCCCTCTTCCTCCAGTGCCTGCCGCACCACGCGCAGGGCCATGCCCTCCCCGTACCCCTTGCGCGCGAGCATGCCCGCAAGGCGGCGCAGCCGCTTGTCTCGGTCCAGGCCGCGAGTGGAGCGCAACTTACGCGCGACCAGCTCGCGGGCAGTCGCCTCCTCCTGTTCGGAGTCGAGCTGCCCGACCGCCTCGTCGATGACGGCGGAGTCCACCCCCTTGGTGCGCAGCTCACGGACAAGAGCACGGCGGGCCAGTCCGCGTCCGTGATGCCGGGACTCCACCCAGGCGTCCGCGAACGCCGCGTCGTCGATCAACCCGACATCCTCGAAGCGCGAAAGCACTTCTTCGGCCACCTCGTCCGGGATCTCTCGTTTGCGCAGCGCGTCGGCAAGCTGCTTCCGAGTACGCGGCGTCCCGGTGAGCAGCCGCAGGCAGATGTTGCGCGCCTGCTCGACCGGGTCTCGCGGCTCCCCCTTCTCGGCCCTCGACGAGGAAGGGGAGCCGCTGCTCCTGGTGCGGGAGCGGGCACGACGGCCCGCCCCCTCGCCGAATCCGGCGCCCGAGCCCGTGTCGTGACCGGGACCGGCCTCCGGCTCGTACACATCCGCGGACTCGGCCATGTGTCCGGCGGCGGATTCGCGGCCGGGACCGGTGTGATGGTCAGTGGCGCTGACCGGCCACTCCGTACGACGCGTCACGGTCTAGCTCTTGGCCGCCGCGGTCTTGGCCGGCTTGGTCTTGCCGGCCGGAGCGGGCACCGACTTCGCGCTGTCGGCCGGAGCCGTGGCACCGCTTGCCGCGTCCGCACCGGACTGGGCGGCGCCGTCGTCGGGCCTGACTCCGATGCCCAGCTTCTCAAGGATCTTCTTCTCGATCTCATTGGCGAGATCGGGGTTGTCCTTGAGGAAATTACGGGCGTTCTCCTTGCCCTGGCCGAGCTGGTCGCCTTCGTAGGTGTACCAGGCGCCCGCCTTGCGGACGAAGCCGTGCTCCACGCCCATGTCGATCAGACCGCCCTCGCGGCTGATGCCCTGGCCGTAGAGGATGTCGAACTCGGCCTGCTTGAAGGGCGGCGCGACCTTGTTCTTGACGACCTTCACGCGGGTGCGGTTGCCGACGGCGTCGGTGCCGTCCTTCAGCGTCTCGATCCGGCGGATGTCGAGGCGCACCGAGGCGTAGAACTTGAGCGCCCGGCCACCGGTCGTGGTCTCCGGCGAGCCGAACATCACGCCGATCTTCTCGCGGAGCTGGTTGATGAAGATCGCGGTGGTCTTGGACTGGTTGAGCGCACTGGTGATCTTGCGGAGCGCCTGGCTCATCAGGCGGGCCTGCAGACCCACGTGCGAGTCGCCCATCTCGCCCTCGATCTCCGCGCGCGGCACGAGCGCCGCGACGGAGTCGATGACGATCAGGTCGAGGGCACCGGAGCGGACCAGCATGTCCACGATCTCAAGGGCCTGCTCACCGTTGTCCGGCTGGGACAGGATGAGGCTGTCGATGTCGACGCCGAGCTTCTTCGCGTACTCGGGGTCGAGGGCGTGCTCCGCGTCGATGAAGGCGACGGAGCCGCCGAGCTTCTGCGCGTTCGCCACCGCGTGCAGCGTCAGCGTCGTCTTACCGGAGGATTCCGGTCCGTACACCTCCACCACACGGCCGCGCGGCAGGCCGCCGACGCCGAGAGCCACGTCGAGGGCGGTGGACCCGGTGGGGATCACTTCGATGGGCTCGTTCGGCCGCTCACCGAGGCGCATCACCGCGCCCTTGCCGAATTGCCGTTCAATCTGTGCGAGTGCGGCGTCCAGCGCCTTCTCGCGGTCGGTTCCTGCCATGGGTTCCACCCGATTTGCTTGAGTCGATCGCTTCACGTCAAAGACGCTAACCCCTGCCACTGACAATGGGCCTCGACGTCCTCCCGGCCTGTGGATAACTCCACGGTCGGGCCCGGGAAAACCCGGCCGGAATCCCATGAGAATGGATGTTCGATTTTAGTGTCAAGCGCACCACGCCGGGCCGGTCCGCTCCTGGATGAGGCGGTGTGGCCGCCCTGTGCCATGTCCGTGCGGCCGACCCTGCCGAGGAGACGGCCAGGGAGGCTTTCGCTGCGACGGAACAGGCCCTGCCGTGCAGTGTGGAACCTGCCCCACTCAGTTGAATTCCCCACACGAGTCGGCCGTTGCGCTGCCGACCGGGCCGCCCTCGGGGGACTAGCTGCACCACGCCCACCCAGGGGAACTCTTCTGCCCGATGGACCGCACGCACCCTCCACCGGCCTGCCGGGAGCTGCGCCGGAGCCTGCCCCGGCCGGCCCCCATCGGGATACTCCACTCCCAGATCGGCGCCGGCTTCGGCCGAATCCATCAATACCGCCGGGCCATCGGTGACCCACAGCCCGCCGTCCTCCCACGCGGTGTCCGGATCGAGCAGGACCGCCTCGACTGCCGTGAACAACTCGTCCTCCGACGGAACCCAGACCGGTCCAGCACGGTCACAGCGATTGCTGTCGTGAGAAATACCCATGCACGCAGTCTGCGGACCTCCACCGACACCGCCTGGAGATCCGCAGGCCGCCGACGGTCGGTCGGCCAGCCGTCCGTCCGGCTCACGCGCTCAGGGTTCGATGCCGCAGAACAGTGGCCGAGCGCCGTGGTGGGCGGGTCAGGAGGCAGGCAGTTCCATGAGGTGCGCGTCGCGGGAGTCTCCACGTATGGAGCATGCAAGCTCGGAGACGTGTCGCGCCTGGGCGGCAGACAGACGCCGCCCCGCCCACAGCAGTGCTGCGGCATCCACGGCCTCCGAGGACGGAGGCGGTGGCACCTCACGCAGAATGACGCCCGTCAGCGCGGCCAGGTCGCGGGCGTCGATTCCCAGCACGGCAGCGAAGTCCGCCACCAAGCGCGGGGTCAGCTCCTTGCGACCAGAGCCGATCACACCGTACGTGGCTGCCGACAGGTACGTGGGCGTCACGGACGCAAGCGTCATCGCCATTCCCGACCAGTTCAGGTTGCGGTACTGGAGCATGCGGACGACCCGAGCGCCCGGACCGCCCGCGAGGGGCAGGAGCGGCTTCGGGACGAAGCCGGTACGCCGTTCCTCCTGCGGCAGTGAGCGGATCACCTGCAGGAGTTCACGGCGTCCCGCTGCGGGGAGACGCACCGCATCCACCACCGTGTTCTTCATCCACACCGCGGCCGCGGTGTCCAACGGCGCCATGTCATCCGGGACCGCCAGCCCTGCGAGGATGAACAGATCGACAGCATGAAAACCCAGTGCGGGCGCAAGCCGTCGGAGCAGTTCATCGCCGGGGCCGTCCCCTGCGAGCACTGCGCGGACCTCGTCCTCGTTCAGCCCAGCACGGCCGGCCAATTTCCGCCCGCCGAGCTCTCTCCGGTCCAGCAACCACGCCAGCATCGCGCCGAACCCGGGGTACTCCGTCATGGCCGCAGACTAGCCAGAAGCACGAGCGGGACACCCAGCCGTCATCGAAGCAGCACGGACAGACCAGGCCAACTGGGACAATATCCAGCTTCTAGGCTTCGCCCTCTGCGCTTCCGGGGGCTCGCCAGGAGCGGCGCAGCCGAGTGAGCACCGACTCGCCGCGCCGTGCGCTCCGGCCGTGCATCCGGGGGTCGTCCGTCACGTCGTACCGCTTCACATACGCGCCGAGGAACGCCTGGAGCGTGGCGACGGCCGGGATCGCGATCAGCGCGCCCACGGCGCCCATCAGGGCCGTGCCCGCGATGACCGATCCGAAGGCGACCGCCGGGTGGATGTCGACCGTCCTGGAGGTCAGCTTGGGCTGCAGGGCGTAGTTCTCGAACTGCTGGTAGACCACGACGAAGCCGAGCACCCACACCGCGTACCAGGGGTCGACGGTGAACGCGATGAGCATCGGCAGGGCCCCCGCCAGATACGTGCCGATCGTGGGGATGAACTGGGATACCAGCCCGACCCAGACGGCCAGCGCGGGTGCGTAGGGGACCCCGAGGATCACCAGCAGGATGTAGTGCGCGATCCCGGAGATCAGGGCCATCAGACCGCGCGAGTAGAGGTAGCCGCCGGTCTTGTCGACCGCGATCTCCCAGGCCCGCAGGACCTCTGCCTGCCTGGCGGGCGGCAGCACGGAGCACAGGGCGCGCCGCAGCCTGGGGCCGTCGGCCGCGAAGTAGAACGAGAACAGGGAGATCGTCAGCAGCCGGAACAGTCCGCCGAGCACGGTGGTGGAGATGTCGAGCACTCCGGTCGCGCTGTTCTGGACGTACTTCTGCAGCCAGTCGGAGTGGAGCAGGCTGTCCTGGACCTCGACCCGGGAGAGGTCGGTGCGGAACGTCTGGTTGACCCAGTTGATCACCGAGTCCAGATACTTCGGGAACTCCTCGACCATGTCGACGATCTGGCCCGCGAGCATCGAGCCGAGCAGTACGACGAAGCCCACCGCGGCGATCAGCACCGCGAGGAAGACCAGGAAAGTGGCGAGGCCGCGACGCATGCCGCGCGCCGCCATCCGGCTCACCGCCGGCTCGATGGCAAGCGCCAGGAAGAACGCGATCAGAACGTTGATCAGCAACCCGATGAGCTGGTCGAACGCCCAGCTGCCGAGCCGGAAGCAGGCGTAGAGCGCCAGAGCGAGCACCATGGCGCGCGGCAGCCACGCGGGCATGCGTACCGACCCGATCCCGGCGGACGCGGCGGGTGGCGCGGCCGGCGGGACGGGCGGGGTGGAGGGCGGCTGGGTCTGTGCTGTCTCGTCTGTCGGTGCCACGGTTCCAGTCTCGCCTACGGCCGTGACAAGTAACCGCCCACCCCGGACAACAGCACAGGTCCGGCTGCCGACGGGCCGGGAATCAGTGCGGGCCCGGCCGCTGACGGCCCGGGAGTCGGTGCGGGTCCGACGTCGGCGAACCGGCGGTGCGAATCCGGGGTCAGCGCTTGTCGGCGGGAATGCCGACCGCCGTGCAGACACCGCGCCAGACGTCCTTGGTTTCCCATCCCGCGGCCAGCGCCTGGTGCACGGTCTGCCCGTCGAGCTCGGACATCACATGATCGCGCGCGAAGGAGTCGGCGTACCCCGCGCCGAAGTGGTCCGCCATCCGTTCCCAGAAAATCGTCAACCGCATGACCTCAGTATCCCGCTCCTGAGAGTGCAGCCGGGCCGCTACGTCTTGCCGAGAGCGCTTACCGGCCTACGGTCGGTCCATGGCTGGAACCGGAACAAGTCCCCTCAATCGCGCCGAGCAGTTCATCTGGCTCACGGCCCGCGTCCTGGAACAGCGGCGGTTCGCTCATCACTTCCTGCAAGGAAGTGCGGACGCCGTGGAAACCGCACTCGCCGCCTATCTGAACGAGGACGGCGGCTATGGGAACGCGCTCGAACCCGATCTGCGCGGCCCCGTCAGTCAGCCACTGCACACCGCACACGCACTGAACGTGCTGGACTCCATCGGACGCTGCGACGGGCTGCGGGTGGAGCGGATCTGCCGCTTCCTCACCGGGGTATCGACCAAGGAGGGCGCGCTGCCCGCTCTCCTGCCGACGCAGCGCGGCTATCCCGCCGCGCCGTTCATCCCGATCGTCGACGATCCTCCGGCGGAGCTGCTGGCCACCGGGCCCGTGGTCGGACTGCTGCACCGCAACGCGGTGTGGCACGCCTGGCTGTTCCGGGCCACCGACTTCTGCTGGGCCGCGGTGGACGCCCTGGACCGGTCCCATCCGTACGAGATCGAGGCGGCGCTCGCCTTCCTGGACGGCGCTCCGGACCGGGCACGGGCCGAGGCGGCGGCCGACCGGCTCGGGCGGCTGGTGCGGGATCAGCGGCTCGCGGTACTGGATCCGGAGCGGCGTGCCGAGTACCCCGTCGCGGCCGGATACGCACCGGGAGAGCAACACTTTCCGTACGACTACGCCCGTACGCCCGAGTCGCTCGCCCGTCGCTGGTTCACCGACGAGGAGCTGTCCCGCTCGCTCGACCACCTCGCGGCCGAACAGCAGGAGGACGGCGGCTGGCCGGTCAACTGGCGGCAGTGGGCACCGGGCACGGCGCTGGAGGGGCGGCCCCTCGTGACGCTCAAGGCGCTTCTGACGCTGCATGCGCACGGGCGCAGCCTCGACTGAGACCCGGCAGCCGGATGGGGACCGGTACGGTGACCGGCGCTTGGGACTGGTACGGATGCGAGGGGCTCGGGGCCGACGTCCGGGCCTCTCGCCGCACTCGGGCCTTTCCTGTACGGGTCGGCCTAACCGAGGGCACGTACTCCTGCGGTGACGACCACGGCGGAGCCCACGACCACGAGGAAGGGCGCGCGCAGGACCAGCGCCAGCGCCGCCGCGGCGAGCCCGGCCCCCCGTGCGTCCAGCGCCAGGTGCTGCCCGTCGCCGAAGGTCTGCTGCGCGGTGAGGGCCGCCAGCAACGCCACGGGCAGGAGCGCGGCGAGACGCTGGGCGAGCGGGCGCTCCAGCACGCCGGCGGGCACCAGCAGGCCAAGCAGCTTGGCGAGGTAGCAGCCGACGGCGGTCAGCGCGATGGCGATCCAGACGTTCATCGGCTCTCCTCCGTGGTGACCGTTCCCCGGTTCTCCCTTGCGGGGTCCGCTCCCTGGTTCTCCTTGATGGAGGCCGTTTCCCGGCTCTTCTCGGCAGGATCCGTTTTCCGGCTCTTCTTCATAGGAACCGTTTCCCGGCCCGTGCCCTTGCGGCGTCCGCTCAGGAAGAGGACGGCGGGTGCGGCGAGCGCGGACAGCAGGACGGGGACACCTGCGGGCAGTACGGGGAGCAGGCCGAGCGCGAGCAGGACCGCGATCGCGGCGGTGGCGCGTTCGGTGGTGCTCTTCAGCATCGGCGCGAGCAGGGCGAGGAAGACCGCCGGTGATGCCGCGTCCAGCCCCCAGGCGTCGGTGTCGCCCAGCGCCTCGGCGCCGAGGGCTCCCAGCAGCGTGGTCAGGTTCCACAGGACGTACATGGTCAGCCCGGTGACGGCGAAGCCGATCCGGGCCGTCCGCCGGGTCGGCTGCGCCAGCGTCACGGCGGTCGTCTCGTCGATGACCCACTGGGCGGCGAAGGGGCGCAGCCCCCGGGGGAGCGCCAGCAGCTGCGACAGCCGCAGGCTGTAGAACGAATTGCGCACGCCGAGGAAGAAGGCCCCGGCAGCAGCGGTGTACGGGTTGCCGCCCGCGGCAAGGGCACCGACGAGGGCGAACTGCGAGGCGCCGGTGAAGACGGCGAGGCTGAGCGCACAGGTCTGGAGCAGGCTCAGTCCGGAGCCGGCCGAGGTCACACCGAAGGCGAAGCCGGAGAGCCCGACGGCTATGCCGACACCGAGCGCATCGCGCACGACGGCCGCGTCCGGCTTCATCGCGGCCGCATCCTGCTTCGTCCCGGCCGCATCCGGCTGCGCACCGGAGCCGCTCGTGTTGCCGTGGGGTGCGCCGGCCGATGCGTCGGCGCCCTCTGAGAGTGTTGTCTGTTCTGCCACGACCGGAACGCTACGTGGGCAGATCGAGACCGGTCTTGTACGTTCTTGCACGTTCACGCTGGTACGCGCCGGGTGGCACCCCCACGATCCGGGTGAAGTGACGGTTGAGATGCGGCTGATCGGTGAAGCCGACCTCGGCGGCCGCCTCCGCGGGTGCCGCCCCCGCGTCGAGCATCCGCCGCGCCGCCCGCACCCGGGCATCGGTGAGCCAGGCGTGGGGCGGCATCCCGTACTGCTTCTTGAAGGCCCTCAGCAGCGCGAACGGGCTGGTGCCGAGCTCCGCCGCCAGCGCCTCCAGGGTGGGCGGCGTCGCCATCCTGCCCTCCAGCACCGCACGTGCCCGCGCCGCGTCGCGCGCGCCCGCCGAGCGGGGTGCGCGGGCGTGCAGCGTGCTGCCGTGCCGGCTGAGCAGCCGCGTGACCATGATCCGCAGCAGGGTGTCGGCGGCGAGTGCGTTGCCCTCCTCGGCCGCCCGGTGGACCTCGTCGATCAGCCGGGCCGCGTACGGGTCCACGACGCTGGTCTCGGCGAATCCGACCGTGCCGCGCAGGCTCGTCGTCTCGGCCGCGATGTCGTTGACCACCTGCGAGGACGGGTACAGCGTGGCGTACACCCACCCCTCGGGCACACCCGCGCGGGCCGTGTGCGGAACCTCCGGGTTGATCATGACGACGGTGCCGGGGCCGGCGTGGACAGTGCCGCCCGGCAGCCCGACATCCTCCACCCCGCGGCTGATGGTGCCGAAGACGTAGCCCTCGTGGCTGTGGCGCGGGAAGGTGTGACGCACATACCGGGCACGGAGCAGATCGAGGTCGGGCAGTTCCGCGTACTGCCAGTACCTCGCCCACTCCCTCGATCCCGACTCCGGTATCGCCCCCATGGATAAATTCTCGCAGCTCCGGGGCGGGTCCGCCGACGGCCGTCGGGGCCGTTGTCAGTGGCGGGGTGCACGATGGGGGACATGGCCGGCTCTGCGCTCGATTCGTTCTCACCCGCGACCCGCGGCTGGTTCGCGGGTGCCTTCAGCGCGCCCACCGCCGCGCAGGAGGGTGCCTGGCGCGCGATCGGCGAGGGCTCGGACGTGCTGGTCGTCGCACCGACCGGTTCCGGCAAGACCCTGGCCGCCTTCCTCGCCGCGCTGGACGCCCTGGCGTCCGTACCGCCGCCCGCCGAGGCCAGGAAGCGCTGCCGGGTGCTCTACGTGTCGCCCCTGAAGGCGCTCGCGGTCGATGTCGAGCGCAACCTCCGGTCTCCGCTGACCGGCATCCGCCAGGAGTCGGTGCGTCTGGGGCTGCCCGAGCCCGAGGTCCGGGTGGGGATCCGCTCCGGCGACACCCCGCCCGCCGAGCGCCGCTCGATGGCGACCCGGCCCCCGGACATCCTGATCACCACGCCCGAATCACTGTTCCTGATGCTGACCTCCTCCGCCCGGGAGGCACTGTCCGGTGTCGAGACGGTGATCCTCGACGAGGTGCACGCCGTGGCGGGAACGAAGCGGGGCGCCCACCTCGCCCTGTCGCTGGAGCGCCTCGACGAGCTGCTGCCGCGTCCCGCACGGCGGATCGGCCTGTCGGCGACGGTCCGTCCGGTCGACGAGGTGGCGCGCTTCCTCTCGCCCCGGCGCAAGGTGGAGATCGTCCAGCCGCCGTCCACCAAGCGGTTCGACCTGTCGGTGGTGGTGCCGGTCGAGGATCTGGGCGAGCTCGGCGGTTCCCCCGCCACCGACCCCGACCAGGCGGGACAGGCGGACAAGCCGTCGATCTGGCCCCATGTCGAGGAACGGATCGTCGATCTCGTCCAGCGACACCGCTCCACCATCGTCTTCGCCAATTCCCGCCGCCTCGCCGAACGGCTGTGCAACCGCCTCAACGAGATCGCGTACGAGCGGCTCACCGGCGAGACGCTCACCGAGTCCCACTCCCCCGCCGAGATCATGGCCGAGTCCGGTGCGGCGAAAGGCGCCCCCGCACTGCTCGCCCGCGCCCACCACGGGTCGGTCTCCAAGGAACAGCGCGCCCAGGTCGAGGAGGACCTCAAGGCGGGCCGGCTGCCGGCCGTCGTCGCCACCTCCAGTCTGGAGCTGGGCATCGACATGGGGGCGGTCGACCTCGTGATCCAGGTGGAGTCACCGCCCTCGGTCGCCTCCGGCCTGCAACGGGTCGGCCGGGCCGGACACCAGGTCGGTGCGGTCTCCACCGGCGTGGTCTTCCCGAAGTACCGGGGCGATCTGGTGCAGGCGGCCGTGGTCACCGAGCGGATGCGCGAGGGCTCCATCGAGGCGCTCCGGGTCCCGTCCAACCCGCTGGACGTCCTGGCCCAGCAGCTGGTCGCCATGGTCGCGCTGGACAGCTGGCAGGTGGACGACCTGCTGGCGACGGTCCGCCGCGCCGCCCCCTTCGCCTCGCTGCCCGAGTCCGCGTTCACCGCCGTGCTGGACATGCTCGCCGGCCGCTACCCCTCCGACGCCTTCGCCGAGCTGCGCCCACGCGTGGTCTGGGACCGGGTGGCCGGTACGGTCACGGGCCGCCCGGGTGCGCAGCGGCTCGCCGTCACCTCCGGGGGCACGATCCCCGACCGGGGGCTCTTCGGGGTCTTCCTCGCGGGCGCCGACCCCAAGAAGGGCGGCGGCCGGGTCGGCGAGCTCGACGAGGAGATGGTCTACGAGTCCCGGGTCGGCGACGTCTTCACGCTCGGCACCACGTCCTGGCGGATCGAGGACATCACCCGCGACCGGGTCCTGGTGTCGCCCGCCCCAGGCATTCCCGGCCGGCTGCCGTTCTGGAAGGGCGACCAGCTGGGCCGCCCGCTGGAGCTGGGGCGTGCGCTGGGGGCGTTCCTCCGCGAGATCGGCGGACTGTCGCCCGACGACGCCCGGGAACGCCTGCTCGCCGCCGGTCTCGACACCTGGGCCGCCGACAACACTCTGTCGTACATCGACGAACAGCGCCGTGCCTGCGGCCATGTGCCGGACGACCGGACCATCCTCGTCGAGCGTTTCCGTGACGAGCTGGGCGACTGGCGGGTCGTGGTCCATTCCCCGTTCGGCGCGCAGGTGCACGCACCGTGGGCGCTGGCGCTCAGCGCCCGCCTCGCCGAACGGTACGGCATGGACGCCCAGGTGATGCATGCCGACGACGGCATCGTGCTGCGGCTCCCCGACGCCGACCTGATGGGCCTGGACCTCCTGGATTTCGATCCCGCGCAGGACCTCGCCCAGGGGCCGGCCCAGGATCCGTCGCCGCTGCCGGGCCTCTCGTACGACGCCGATCAACCCCCCGTCGGCGCCGCGGACGTGACGTTCGATCAGGGCGAGATCGGCCAGATCGTCACCGACCAGGTCGGCGGTTCGGCGCTGTTCGCCTCCCGGTTCCGCGAGTGCGCGGCCCGCGCCCTGCTGCTGCCGCGCCGCAGCCCCGGCAAGCGCACCCCGCTCTGGCAGCAGCGCCAGCGCGCCGCGCAACTGCTCCAGGTCGCATCGGAGTTCGGCTCCTTCCCGATCGTCCTGGAGGCGGTCCGCGAATGCCTCCAGGACGTCTTCGACGTCCCCGGGCTCACGGAACTCATGGGCGACCTCGAAGCACGCCGCATCCGGCTCGTCGAGGTGACCACCCCGGAGCCCTCACCCTTCGCGCGCTCGCTCCTGTTCGGCTACGTCGCCCAGTTTCTGTACGAGGGCGACTCGCCCCTCGCCGAGCGGCGCGCCGCCGCCCTCTCTCTCGACTCCCATCTCCTGGCAGAGCTCCTCGGCCGGGCGGAGCTCCGCGAGTTGCTCGACGCGGACGTCCTGACCGAGCTGGAGCAGGAGCTCCAGTGGCTGACCGAGGACCGCCGGATCAAGGATGTCGAAGGCGTCGCCGACCTCCTGCGGGTCCTCGGCCCGCTCACCGACGAGGAGTTGGCGGAGCGCGGCGCCGACTCGTCGTGGGCGGCGGAGCTGTCCGCGGCCCGCCGTGCCATCCGGGTCCGGATCGGCGGCGCGGACCACTGGGCCGCGATCGAGGACGCGGGCCGTCTGCGCGACGCGCTGGGCACCGCCCTCCCGGTCGGTGTCCCCGAGGCGTTCACCGAGCCGGTGAAGGACCCCCTGGGCGATCTCCTCGGCCGATACGCCCGAACGCACGGCCCGTTCACCTCCACCGGGGCCGCCACCCGCTTCGGCCTCGGCACCGCTGTCACGGACGGGGCACTGCAACGGCTCTCCGCCTCCGGCCGGATCGTGCAGGGCGAATTCCATCCCGCCGGAATCGGCCAGGAGTGGTGCGACGCCACCGTGTTGCGCCGGTTGCGCCGCCGTTCGCTCGCCGCGCTCCGCCACGAGCTGGAGCCGGTCCCTCCCGCCGCGCTGGCCGGCTTCCTCCCTCAGTGGCAGCACCTCGGCAGCAACAGCCTGCGCGGAATCGACGGACTGGCCCGCGCCATCGAGCAGTTGCAGGGCGCGCCCGTCCCGGCTTCGGCGCTGGAGAAGCTGATCCTGCCGGGCCGGGTCACGGACTACACCCCCGCGCTGCTCGACGAGCTGACGACCACCGGCGAGGTCGTCTGGGCCGGCGCCGGCGCGCTCCCGGGCAAGGACGGCTGGCTGTCGCTCTACCTGTCCGACAGCGCGCCCCTGCTCCTCCCGCCCCCGCACCCGCTGGAGCTCAGCGCCTTGCACCAATCCGTCCTGACGGCCCTGAGCGGCGGATACGGACTGTTCTTCCGGCAGATCGCCGATCAGGTCCGCGCCACCACGCATCCGGACTGCACCGATCCGCAACTGGCCGACGCCGTGTGGGAGCTGGCCTGGTCGGGCCGGCTCACCAATGACACGCTCGCCCCGCTGCGTTCGCTCCTCGGCTCCGGCCGCACGGCGGGGTCGACCGCCCACCGCGCCAGACGCAGCGTCCCGCGCGGGCGCTACGGCTCACTGACCGCCGCCGCCCGCCCCGCGTCCCGCACCGGCCCGCCCACCGTCTCCGGCCGCTGGTCCCTGCTGCCCGCCACCGAGCCCGACCCCACACACCGCGCCCATGCCCTGGCCCGCACGCTGCTCGACCGCCATGGGGTGGTGACCCGCGGCGCGGTCCAGGCCGAGGGCGTCGAAGGCGGCTTCTCCGCGACATACCGCGTCCTGTCCGCCTTCGAGGACAACGGACAGGCCCGGCGGGGCTACGTAGTCGAAGGGCTGGGCGCGGCACAGTTCGCGATGGACGGCGCGGTGGACCGGCTGCGTGCCACGTCCACCGCCCGCGACCGTACGGAGCCGGGCACCGCGCCCCGCGCCCTGGTCCTCGCAGCGGCGGACCCTGCCAACGCCTACGGCGCGGCCCTGCCCTGGCCCGAGCCGCCGGACGGCGCCGGGCACAAGCCGGGCCGCAAGGCGGGCGCCCTGGTCGTGCTGGTCGACGGCGAGCTGGCGATGTACATGGAGCGCGGCGGCAAGACACTGCTCGCCTGGCCCACCGACCCGGACGACCCGGCCCTCCTCGCCGCGGCCGGGGCGCTGGCGGCGGCCGCCCGCGCGGGGGCGCTCGGCACGGTCACGGTGGAACGCACCAACGGCGCCCCCTCACTGACCTCCCCGCTCGGCCGCACGCTGGAGGCGGCCGGCTTCCTCGCCACCCCGAGGGGGCTCCGGCTACGCGCCTGAACCCCCGGCACACCCTCCACGTACGCCGCACCCCACCACGCGCACCCACACACCACCCCATCTCACGCACCCACCCCCAACGCACACCTCCACCCCGCACCCCCACCCACCGCACGCGCCACCCCACCCGCACCCACTCCCCTACACCGCCCCACCCCGCATCATGGAGGCATGCCCGAAGGAGACACCGTCCTGCAGACGGCCGGACGTCTGCGCACCGCGCTCGCCGGTCAGGTCCTCACCCGCTCCGACCTGCGGGTGCCCCGCTTCGCCACCGCCGACCTCACCGGACGGACGGTTCTGGACGTCGTCCCGCGCGGCAAGCATCTCCTCACCCGCGTCGAGGGCGGCCTCACCCTGCACAGCCATCTCCGGATGGACGGCGCCTGGCGCGTCTACGCCCCCGGCGAGCGCTGGCGCGGCGGCCCCGCCCACCAGATCCGCGCCGTCCTCGCCAACGCGGAGCACACCGCGGTCGGCTACCGACTGCCCGTGCTCGAACTCCTCCGCACCCGGGACGAGGCGAAGGCGGTCGGCCATCTCGGCCCCGACCTGCTGGGCCCGGACTGGGACCCCGACACCGCGCTGCGCAATCTGCTCGCCGTCCCCGGCCGCCCCCTCGGCGAAGCCCTGCTGGACCAGCGGAACCTGGCCGGAATCGGCAATGTCTACAAGTCCGAGCTCTGCTTCCTGGCCCGCGCCACCCCCTGGCTCACCGTCGGCGACCTGGCCGCCCTCACCGCCACCCGCCTGGTCACGACGGCCAAGCAGCTGCTCGAAGCCAACCGCGACCGCCCCCTGCGGACGACCACGAGCACGGCCCCGCGCGGCCCCGCCCCGAAGGAACGGCTCTGGGTCTACGGCAGGAGAGGCCGCCCCTGTCTGCGCTGCGGCACCCCCATCCGCACCGCCGACCAGGACTCCCGCCCCACCTACTGGTGTCCGCGCTGCCAGTCGGGCCCCACGCACTGAGTGCCGAGCCGCCACGACAGTTGACGCTTCGTCAGATCCAGTCGTACCGTCCGGTCATGTCCCTCACCGCGTACGACCTCACCGGCCGCTCCGCGTTCGTCACCGGCGCGGCAGGCGGCATCGGCCGAGCCTGCGCCGCCCTGCTCGCGACCGCGGGCGCCACCGTGCACTGCGCGGATCTCGACGAGGAGGGCCTGCTGGAAACCCGGCGACTGATCACCGAGGCGGGTGGCGCATCCCACGTCCACCTCCTCGATGTCACCGACCGCAGCCGGGTTGGCGCCGCGGTGAGCGAGGCGGGCGACCTCGACATCCTGGCCGCCGTCGCCGGAATCATGCATACGAGCAGCGTCCTGGAGACCTCGGACGAGGATCTCGACCGCGTCCTCGCGGTCAATTTCAAGGGTGTGCTGTACACCTGCCAGGAGGTGGCCCGCTCCATGATCGCGCGCGGCGCCCCCGGCTCACTGATCACCATGGCCTCGGGAGCCGTCGACTCCGCCGGGCCGGGGCTGCTCTGCTACAGCGCGGCCAAGGCGGCGGTCGTCCAGCTGACGAAGACACTGGCGACCGAACTGGGGCCGCATGCGATCCGCGTCAACGCCGTCGCCCCGGGCTGGATCCGTACGCCCATGACCGCCCGCCACGACGCGGACCGGCAGCAGCGGGTGGAGGCGACGATGGCGCGGATCTCCCCGCTCGGGCGGGTGGGCGAGCCCGAGGACGTGGCCCACACCGTGCTCCATCTCGCTTCCGACGCTTCGGCCTTCATGACCGGCCAGATCCTCCGCCCGAACGGCGGCGTAGCCATGCCTTGGTAGCCCGTCGCCCCCGCTCCGCACATCGGGACCCGGCGGCCACCCAAGGACCCGCCCAACGGCCCGCCCACCGCATCCCGGCCGCGGACCACCGGGCCGCACCCACGCCCCCGCCGCCCGCCGCCGACCCGGCAGTCGCGGCCGCATGCACGGGCAGCAGGCTCAGCCCCCACCCACCTGCCGCCACCGCACCCTCGACAAACCCCGCATGGGCCGGTTCCAGCACGAGCCGCAGCACGGCCCACCACCACACCCCGCCGAGAACGAGCGCCGGCACCCATCGCCGTACCATGGCTGCCTCCTCCGGCCGAACCTAGTGCGGCGCGCTCGCCCGGCGGGAGGGCGCATCGGCGCACCACCGGCGCGATAGGCGCGGCCACAGACCATCGCACGCTCACCCGGGGCTCCCGGGCACACCGCGCCGGATCGTGAACCGGCTCCAGCGGGGAGCTCTCCGGCGCAGGACCGGACACGCGATCGCGCCGCGATCCCACCGGCCGGCATTCCGCTCTCCGCAGTCTCGCCCGGCATCACCCGGTCCGCATCCAGAACGAGCGGCGCCACGGCGCCACCGGGCCCCCACGTTTCGCGTGGGGGCCCGGTGAACGCGGTCAGTGCTCGTCGCGGCGCAGCGAGTCCTTCATGCCCTTCGTGCGCTCCTCGGCGCTGCCCATGGCTTCCTTGGCCTGGCCCTTGGCCTGGTCCGTCTTGCCTTCGGCCTGCTTGCGCCGGTCGCCGGTCATCTTGCCCATGGCTTCCTTGGCCTTGCCCTTGAGCTTGTCCTTGGCGCCTTCGTCAACCATTGCGACTCCTTCGGGTAGGGGAACGTTCCTGACGTTCAGCACGAACCACGATGGCACAAATAGAACAAAACAGTCATCCGGGAGTCACCTGATCCGATGATCCGAGCGGACCGCCGAAACGTGCGAACCCTCGAAACCTACGGGCCGCCGCAGCATGCGGACCGTCGAAACATGCAGGCCGCCGAAAGCATCCGGCCCCAGCCACTCCCCTCCCCACCGGGCGCACGAAAAAGCCCCGGCCGTCCCCTCAAGGGGACGACCGGGGCTCCACTGCCCACCGGACCGCAAGGGTCAGGCGGCGACGACATCCACCGCTTCCGTGGGCGCCTTGATGGTCACCCGACCCGACGGCACACCTGCCACCGACGTCACGGAGACGGAATTGAGCATCGGGCGCACCGGCACAGGCACCGGATCGCTGGCTGCTGCCGACTCGGCCAGTTCGGCCAGCGACAGCTCATCGCTCACTTCACGCATGAGCTCGGACATCCGTACGTCAAGCGCGTCGCAAATGGCGGAGAGCAGCTCGGAGGATGCCTCCTTCTGCCCCCGCTCCACCTCGGAGAGATAGCCGAGCGAGACTCGGGCGGACGAGGAGACTTCGCGCAGAGTACGGCCTTGGCGCTGGCGCTGCCGACGCAGCACGTCACCAAGCAGGCGACGGAGCAGAATCATCGGTGGCTCCCTCCTCGGACCGCGTAGCCGCATCCTTCACGCCCCACCGTACCGCCTCGCGCCGCGGCCGTGCGGGGAGCGATGTCGTGTTCACTCAGGGCTGCAAACATCAATTCCCCCCGTTCTGCTCCGTATCCTGTGCCCTTGCGTTCCTGCCGAGTTCGGCGGAGAGCAGCTCGAGCACGCTCCGTACGCTCTCTCTACGGATGTCCGCCCGTCCACCGTTCAACCTCAGCCGGGCCATATTCTCCACGCCGTCCGGCCCGGCCACCGCCACGTAGACCGTGCCCACGGCCTTGCCGTCCTGCGGCTCGGGGCCCGCGACACCCGTGGTGGCCATGCCCCAGTCCGCCCCGAGAACGCGGCGCACACCGGCTGCCATCTGCCGCGCCACCTCCGGGTCGACCGCACCGCGCTCCGCCAGCAGAACGCCGTCCACACCCAGGACGTCCCGCTTCAGGGGCGTCGCGTACGCCGTCACGGAGCCCCGGAAGGACTGCGAGGCACCCGGCACGGACGTCAGCTCCGCCGCGACCAGACCGCCGGTCAGCGACTCGGCGACGGCAAGGGTCTCCCCCCGCCCCACGAGCAGCTCCAGCACCCTGGCCGCGGCGGTCACCGCTCGGCCTCCGCCGCATCGCGGCTTCCCGCGGCTCCCGCGGCCGCCGCGGCACGCTCGGCCGCGAGCCCCTTGCGACGCAGCACGACGGCCTGGCGCACATAGTCGAGGCCGGTGACGACCGTCAGCACGACGGCCACCGCCATCACCCAGAAGCGCAGGGTGGCGAGCGGACCGGTCAGCGCGAGGACGTACATCCCGACGGCCGTCCCCTGCGCCAGGGTCTTCATCTTGCCGCCGCGACTGGCCGGAATCACCGCATGCCGTATCACCCAGAAGCGCATCAGCGTGATGCCGATCTCCCGGAAGAGGATCACGCCCGTGACCCACCAGGGCAGATCACCGAGATACGAGAGACAGATCAGCGCCGCGCCCATGATCGCCTTGTCCGCGATCGGGTCGGCGATCTTCCCGAAGTCGGTGACCAGGTTGTAGGTGCGCGCCAGATGCCCGTCGAACAGGTCGGTGATCATGGCGACGGCGAAGGCCGCCCAGGCGAACGACCGCCAGGCCGGGTCGTACCCGCCGTTGTGCAGCAGCAGCAGCACGAAACCGGGCACCAGCACCAGCCGCAGCATGGTGAGCAGATTGGCGATGTTCCACAGGCTGGCCTGATTGACGGCCGCAGTGCCCAGCTTGCCGCCGCGGACCGGCTTCGCGCCGGTGCCGCCTGCCGCGGATGCCGGGGCTCCCGTCATCTGGCTGCCTCCACGAGCTCGGAACACTCGGCCACCAGATCCACTCCTTCGGTGCCCACGACCTTTGCCTCGACCATAAGGCCGGGTACGAGGCCCTCGCGTGTGGTGAAGAGCACCTGGCCGTCCGTCTCGGGTGCCTGGTGCGCCGCACGCCCCACCGCGCCGTCCTCGTCGTCCACGGACTCGACGAGGACCTGGAGCGTCTCGCCCAGGCGCTCCTCGGCGCGCTGCGAGGTCAGCTCCTCGGCCAGCTGCGAGATGTGCGCGAGCCGCTCGGCGATGACGTCGGCGTCCAGCTTGTTCTCGTAGCCGACCGCCTCGGTGCCCTCCTCGTCGGAGTAGCCGAAGACGCCGATGGCATCGAGCCGGGCGCCGGTGAGGAAGCGTTCCAGCTCCGCCAGATCGGCCTCGGTCTCGCCGGGGAAGCCCACGATGAAGTTGGAGCGGGCACCGGCCTGCGGCGCCTTGTTCCGGATGGTGTCCAGCAGCTCCAGGAACCGGTCGGTGTCGCCGAAGCGGCGCATCGCCCGCAGCACACCGGGGGCCGAGTGCTGGAAGGACAGGTCGAAGTACGGCGCGACCTTCGGCGTCGAGGTCAGCACGTCGATCAGGCCGGGCCGCATTTCGGCCGGCTGGAGGTAGCTGACCCTGATCCGCTCGATGCCCTCGACGTCGGCGAGCTCCGGCAGCAGCGTCTCCAGCAGCCGGATGTCACCGAGGTCCTTGCCGTACGAGGTGTTGTTCTCGGAGACCAGCATGACCTCCTTGACGCCCTGCTCGGCCAGCCAGCGGGTCTCCTGCAGCACGTCCGAGGGGCGCCGCGAGATGAAGGACCCGCGGAAGGACGGGATGGCACAGAAGGAGCAGCGGCGGTCGCAGCCGGAGGCGAGTTTCACCGAGGCGACGGGGCTGGTGCCCAGCCGGCGGCGCAGGGGTGCCCGCGGGCCGGAGACCGGGGCGACGCCCTCGGGAAGATCCTCGGGGGCCGGAGCGGCCTCCTGCGCGTGGCCCGGCAGGGCCACGGCCGCGTCCTGCCGCTCGGCCGGGCTGATCGGCAGCAGCTTGCGGCGGTCGCGCGGGGTGTGCGAGGCGTGGATGCCGCCGTTGAGGATGGTCTGGAGGCGGTCGGAGATGTCGGCGTAGTCGTCGAAGCCGAGGACGCCGTCCGCCTCGGGCAGGGCCTCGGCGAGGTCCTTGCCGTAGCGCTCGGCCATGCAGCCGACGGCGACCACGGCCTGGGTCCTGCCGTGGTCCTTCAGATCATTGGCTTCGAGCAGGGCGTCGACGGAGTCCTTCTTGGCGGCCTCGACGAATCCACAGGTGTTGACGACGGCGACATCCGCGTCGGAGGCGTCCTGGACGAGCTCCCAGCCGTCCGCTGCCAAGCGGCCTGCGAGCTCCTCCGAGTCCACCTCGTTACGGGCGCAGCCAAGAGTGACAAGGGCGACGGTACGGCGTTCGGGCATGGGCTCAAGACTACTTTGTCCCGGCACTCGCCCTGCCGCGCAGGGTTCCACCGTTACACCGAGTAATAAATACGGCGAGCGCCCGGCGGATTCGCCGGGCGCTCGCCATGTCGTCCATGCCGCAGAAGGAAACGGTGCGTGTACGGGTCAGCCGACCGCCGGGTCGCCCTTCGTGTACGAGAGCCGCTCGACCTGGCCGGGCTGGAACTTGTCCTCGACCTTCTTTCCGTTCACGAAGAGCTCGATCGAACCGGCGTCCCCGAGGACGAGGTCGACGCGCTCCTGGTCCTGGAAGGTCTTCGTCTGGCCCTGCTGCAGCAGACCGTCGAAGAGCAGCCGCCCGTTGTGGTCCTTGGCGGAGATCCAGCTCTTGCCCTGGTTGGCGTTGAGCCGGACCGTCACCTTGTCCCTGGGGGCTGCGGCGATGGCGCTGTCGGAGGGCGCCGGCTTGGGGTCGACGGGCTTGTCGGACTTCGGTGCGGCACTCTTCTTGTGCGGTGCGGGGCCCTCCGCGACCTGGGTGGCCGCGGGGCTGTCGTCGCCGCCCTTGAGGAACGTGAAGCCGACGAAACCGACGACGGCGACGATCGCCGCGACCATGGCCGCCGTCCAGTTGGGCCGACGGGGTTCGGAACGGATTCTCTCGGCCTCGAACAGCGGCGCCGCAGGCGTGGGTGCGGGACGGCCGCCGTGGTCCGCGTCGTACTGCGAAATCAACGGCTCCGGATCAAGCGCGACGGCGCGCGCCAGCGTACGGATATGGCCGCGCGCGTACACGTCGCCGCCGCAGCGGGAGAAGTCGTCCTCTTCGATCGCGTGCACGATGGGGATGCGCACCCGGGTGGACGAACTGATCTCTTCGACCGTGAGACCTGCGGCGATACGAGCCTGCTGGAGCACTCGACCGATCGAAGGCCGGTCGTCTTCGGGGGAGTTGCCGATGGACACGGGGGCGCCTTTCGAGCGTGAGCCACCTGCTGGGTGTTCAGTCTAGGGGTGGTACGAAAGGGTGGGGCAACCGGGAGGAAGGACTTTGCCCTCCATCGGAATCGAACACCGTCCGATTCTCCGGACCGTCCCGGGAAGGACAATTCTGCCGCCCTTCCTCCCAAGTTGACGTACGACCCGGCGAAACGGTTGCCCCTACTTCACCTACGGGGCGGATTCCCCGCGGATCAGTGCCAACACGCCGTCCAGCTCGTCGGGTTTCACCATGACGTCGCGGGCCTTGGATCCCTCACTGGGACCGACGATGTTCCTCGACTCCATCAGGTCCATCAGCCGGCCGGCCTTGGCGAAGCCGACCCGCAGCTTGCGCTGGAGCATCGAGGTGGACCCGAACTGGGTGGAGACGACCAGTTCAGCGGCCTGGCAGAGCAGATCCAGGTCGTCGCCGATGTCCTCGTCGATCTCCTTCTTCTTGGCGGTGCCGACCACCACGTCCTCGCGGAAGACCGGTGCCATCTGGTCCTTGCAGTGCTGGACGACGGCCGCGACCTCGTCCTCGGTGACGAAGGCCCCCTGCATACGGGTGGGCTTGTTCGCCCCCATCGGCAGGAACAGTCCGTCACCCTTTCCGATGAGCTTCTCGGCACCGGGCTGGTCGAGGATGACCCGGCTGTCGGCCAGCGACGAGGTAGCGAAGGCCAGCCGGGAGGGCACGTTCGCCTTGATCAGACCGGTGACCACGTCCACCGAGGGCCGCTGGGTCGCGAGCACCAGATGGATACCGGCGGCACGGGCCAGTTGGGTGATCCGGACGATGGCGTCCTCCACATCGCGCGGAGCGACCATCATCAGGTCGGCGAGCTCGTCGACGATCACCAGCAGGTACGGATAGGGCGAGAGCTCGCGCTCGCTGCCCTCCGGCGGCTTGACCTTGCCCTTGCGGACGGCCTGGTTGAAGTCGTCGAT
This sequence comes from Streptomyces sp. DvalAA-43, assembly GCF_900091725.1. Lineage (GTDB taxonomy): Bacteria > Actinomycetota > Actinomycetes > Streptomycetales > Streptomycetaceae > Streptomyces > Streptomyces pulveraceus. Next base: position 46,241 of record NZ_FMBW01000017.1, read on the forward strand.
GTGCCGGTATCCGAACGCGGCGAGGTCGTCGTACCGCAGGTCCATCTCCCGCACGACCCACTGGAGTGCCTCGGCGGCGCGCTTCGGGTTGGTGATGATCGGCGTGATCAGGTGCGGGATGCCCTCGTACGCGGTCAGCTCGACGCGCTTCGGGTCGACCAGCACCATCCGTACGTCGTCCGGGGTCGCCCGCACCATGACCGAGGTGATCAGGCAGTTGATGCAGGACGACTTGCCGGAACCGGTCGCACCGGCCACCAGCACGTGCGGCATCTTCGCCAGGTTGGCCATCACATAGCCGCCCTCGACGTCCTTGCCGAGCGCGACCAGCATCGGGTGGTCGTCCTCGGCGGCGTCCGCCAGGCGCAGCACATCGCCGAGGTTGACCATCTCCCGGTCGGTGTTGGGGATCTCGATGCCGACCGCGGACTTGCCCGGGATCGGGGAGATGATCCGGACGTCGGGGCTGGCGACGGCGTAGGCGATGTTCTTGGCGAGGGCGGTGATCCGCTCGACCTTCACGGCGGGGCCGAGCTCCACCTCGTACCGCGTGACCGTCGGTCCGCGGGTGAAGCCGGTGACGGCGGCGTCGACCTTGAATTCGGTGAAGACGTTCGTCAGCGCGGCGACGATGGCGTCGTTGGCGGCGCTGCGGGTCTTGCCGGGGCCACCGCGCTCCAGCAGGTCCAGCGAGGGCAGCGAGTAGGTGATGTCGCCGGACAGCTGGAGCTGTTCGGCGCGGGCCGGCAGCGGCTGCGACTGCGAGTCGGGCACGGGCTTCGTCAGATCGGGTACGCCGCCCGAGGGCGCGGGCTGCTTCCCTCCTGTGGAGGCTCCGCCCTCCCGGGCACCCGGCACCGGCGTGCCCTGGCGTTCGCGCTCGACGGAGACGCCCTGGGTGAGGTCGGCGACGATCGGCGAGGGCGGCATGCCGTTGAGCACGGCCCCGTCGAGGGCGGCGGCCGCGGCGGCCGCCACGTCCACCGCGTCCATGGTGCGGTTCATCGCGGGCTGCACGGAGGGCCTGCGCGGCCGGCGGCGCTTGGAGAGCGCCTCGACCTCGGCCTGGTCGGGGTCGTACTCGTCGGGCACTTCGGAGCGGCGTGCCGAGGAGCGGCGGGAGCGGGCGGGGAGCTGCTCGCGCCACTGCTCCTCGTAGCGCTCGTCGTCGTTCTCCTCGTCCGCCTCGGGGTCGTACTCCGGGTGGAGCAGGCCCAGCCTGGTGCCGAGCAGCCGGAGCCGTTGCGGGATGGCGTTCACCGGGGTGGCGGTGACGACCAGCAGCCCGAAGACGGTGAGCAGCAGCAGCAGCGGTACGGCGAGGACCTCGCCCATCGTGTAGACCAGCGGCTTGGAGGCCGCCCAGCCGATGAGCCCGCCCGCGTTCTGCATCGCCGTGGTGCCGTCCTCGCGGCCGGGCGATCCGCACGCGATGTGGACCTGTCCGAGCACCCCGATGACGAGGGCGGAGAGCCCGATGACGATGCGGCCGTTGGCCTCGGGCTTCTCCGGGTAGCGGATCAGCCGCACGGCGATGGCGCCGAGCAGTATCGGTACGAGGAGGTCGAGCCGGCCGAAGGCCCCGGTGACGAGCATCTCCACGAGGTCGCCTACGGGCCCGCGCAGATTCGACCAGGTGCCCGCGGCGACGATCAGCGCGAGGCCGAGCAGCAGCAGCGCGACGCCGTCCTTGCGGTGGGCGGGGTCGAGCCCCTTGGCACCACGGCCTATGCCGCGGAACGTGGCTCCGACGGCGTGGGCCGTGCCGAGCCAGACGGCGCGCGCCAGGCGGTAGACACCGCTGGTGGGCGACGGGGCGGGCTTGAGCGGGGCCGCCTTCTTCGCCGCCGCCTTCTTGGCGGGGGCCTTCTTCGCGGGCGCGGTCTTCTTCGCGGGCGCGGCTTTCTTGGCCGGCCCCGCGGTACGGCCGACGCGCTTCGCGGTGCCCGCCGTGCCCTGGGAACCCTTGCCGGACGTACGTGAGGCCATGGTGCCGAGGTTACCGGTGTCGACGGCTGTGAACACGTGCGCCTGCCGCTTCACCCGTCCGTGTCGCTGTACAGAGGCGGCGAACTGACGCGACCTCACGGCCGGGCGCAGCTCACGCGGGTCGCCGAGCGGCCGGGCGGAAGGGGCAGTTGGGCCTGGGCTCCGGGCAACCACCCGTCCCCGGCCGGACATCGCACCGCCCGACCGCCACCGAGGCGTGGCGAGGGCACGGCCGCGACGTTACGAGGGCAGGGTGGCCGGACCGCTTCCGGTGCCGGGCTCCAGGGCGTCGAGCGCCCGGCGCAGCCCGGTCAGCTTGCGCTCCAGATGGGCGGCGGTGGCCACCGCCGCGGCGTCCGCCGACTCGTCGTCGAGCTGCTTGGAGAGTGCCTCGGCCTGCTCCTCGACGGCCGCGAGCCGCGCCGAGAGCTCGGCCAGCAGCCCGGCGGGCTCCTTGTCGTGGTCCGGGCCGCTTCCGTCGCCCTCCAGCTGGAGCCGCAGCAGCGCCGCCTGCTCACGCAGTTTGCAGTTCTTCATGTACAGCTCGACGAAGACCGAGACCTTGGCCCGCAGCACCCACGGGTCGAACGGCTTCGAGATGTAGTCCACCGCGCCCGCCGCATAACCCCGGAAGGTGTGATGCGGACCGTGATTGATCGCGGTGAGGAAGATGATCGGGATGTCCCGGGTCCGTTCCCGCCGCTTGATGTGCGCGGCGGTTTCGAAACCGTCCATGCCTGGCATCTGGACGTCCAGCAGAATGACCGCAAAGTCGTCCGTGAGCAGCGCTTTGAGCGCTTCCTCCCCTGACGATGCCCGGACCAGTGTCTGATCGAGCGCAGAGAGGATGGCCTCCAGCGCCAGCAGATTCTCCGGCCGGTCATCGACCAGGAGGATCTTGGCCTTCTGCACCATGGCCCGTCCTCCTCGCCCCGGAATTGCACCGGTCGCCGCCCCAGGGGACGACTCCCTTACGCCGTCCGTCCTTGTGCCGGTCATCGTAGCCGCACCCCGCCCGTCGACACACCCTGTCACCGCGATGTCACTGTGCACACAGCAGAAACGCGGCGGGAGACCAGAAGGTTCCCCGTATGGCGCCCTCTCACACCCGGGTGAGCACAGTCGATCAGCAACTCATCGCGACTCTCTCGACCAAATGATCATTCTCCGCGCATCCACTGTTCCATCACGGAAAGAAGATGATCAGGGTCGACAGGCTTGGTGACATAGTCGGAAGCACCGGATTCGATCGCCTTCTCCCGGTCGCCCTTCATCGCCTTCGCCGTCAACGCGACGATCGGCAGCCCGGCGAACTGCGGCATCCTGCGGATCGCCGCCGTCGTGGCATAGCCGTCCATCTCCGGCATCATGATGTCCATCAGCACGACCGTCACATCGTCGTGCTGTTCCAGGACTTCGATGCCCACGCGCCCGTTCTCCGCGTACAGCACCGACAGCCCGTGCTGCTCCAGCACGCTGGTGAGCGCGAAGACATTGCGGATGTCGTCGTCGACGATGAGCACCTTCTCGCCGCGGAACCGGAACGTCCTGCGGACTTCCGGTTCCTCCTGTCCGGCGAGCGCCCACGGCTCCTGCGGAGCGGACGGCGCGGCGCTCCGGGGCGGCAGCGCGGGCCGCCGCTCCGCGCTCTCCAGGCTCTTGCGGCGCCGCCGCATCAGACCTGACGCACCGGCCGACCCCGACCCCGCCTCCGCCGGATCGACACCCGCACCGCCCTCCGGCAGCCGCCCTTCCTCGACCGTGGCGCCATGGGCCTCGATCGGCCCGGGACCGATCTGCGGGTATCCCTGCGGCGGCAACTCGCTCGGGTGCAGCGGCAGATACAGCGTGAACGTCGAGCCGCGGCCCGGCTCGCTGGCCGCGTGGATCTCGCCGCCCAGCAGCCGGGCGATCTCCCGGCTGATGGACAGCCCGAGCCCCGTACCGCCGTACTTGCGACTGGTCGTGCCGTCCGCCTGCTTGAACGCCTCGAAGATCACCAGCATCTTGCTGGACGCGATCCCGATACCGGTGTCGGTGACCGAGAACGCGATCAGGTCGGCATCCGCGTCCCGCAGCGAGCCGGCCTCCAGGAGCTGTTCCCGGATGGCGTTCGGCACATCCTCGTTGGCGTGCCGGATCACCAGCTCGACCGCCCCGCTGTCGGTGAACTTCACCGCGTTGGAGAGCAGATTACGCAGCACCTGCAACAGCCGCTGCTCGTCCGTGTGCAGCGTCGCGGGCAGTTCCGGCGAGACCCGTACGGAGAAATCGAGCCCCTTCTCCGCGGTGAGCGGGCGGAATGTCGCCTCCACATAGTCCACCAGCTGGACCAGCGCGATCCGGGTCGGACTGACGTCCATCTTACCCGCCTCGACCTTCGTCAGATCGAGAATGTCATTGATCAGCTGAAGAAGATCGGAACCGGCCCCGTGGATCGTCTCGGCGAACTCCACCTGCTTCGGCGAGAGATTGCCCTCGGCATTGTCCGCGAGCAGCTTGGCCAGAATGAGCAGCGAGTTGAGCGGTGTACGCAACTCGTGCGACATGTTCGCCAGGAACTCGGACTTGTAGCGCATCGAGACCGCGAGCTGTTCGGCACGCTCCTCCAGAACCTGCCGGGCCTCCTCGATCTCGGTGTTCTTGACCTCGATATCGCGGTTCTGCCGGGCCAGCAGTTCGGCCTTCTCCTCCAGCTCGGCATTGGACGCCTGGAGCGCCTTCTGCCGGTTCTCCAACTCCTGTGAACGGTCCCGGAGTTGCGCCGCCAGCTCCTGCGACTGTTCGAGGAGTTTCTCGGTCTTCGTATTGACGCTGATGGTGTTGACGCTCGTCGCGATCATTTCGGCGAGCTGGTTGAGGAAGTCCCGCTGGATATGGGTGAACGGCTGGAACGACGCCAGCTCGATCACACCGAGGACCTTGCCCTCGAAAAGCACCGGCAGCACGATCACGTGCGCGGGCGGCGCCTCCCCGAGCCCGGAGGAGATCTTCAGATATCCCGGCGGAACGTTGTCCACCTGAATGGTCCGCTTCTCCTCGGCGGCCGTGCCGATGAGCGTCTCGCCCGGCCGGAAGGACGTCGGCATGGAGCCCGCCGAGTATCCGTAACTGCCCCTCATGCAGAGCTCGTACGAACCGTCCTTGTCACTGTCCGAGCCCACCGCGGCGGTGTCCCCGATCGGCATGGCCAGGAAGAACGCACCGTGCTGCGCGGACACGACCGGCGTCAGCTCGCTCATGATCAGTGAGGCCACGTCGTCCAGGTCGCGGCGTCCCTGCATCAGACCGGAGATCCGGGCGAGGTTGCCCTTGAGCCAGTCCTGTTCCTTGTTGGTCGCCGTGGTGTCGCGCAGGTTGGCGATCATGGTGTTGATGTTGTCCTGGAGGGCCTGGATCTCGCCGGCCGAGTCCACATCGATCTTCAGATTGAGATCGCCACGGGTCACCGCGGTGGCCACGGCCGCGATGGCCCGCACCTGACGGGTGAGGTTCCCGGCCATCTCGTTCACCGACTCGGTGAGGTCGCGCCAGGTGCCGTCGACGTCCCGGACCCGGGCCTGACCGCCCAGCTGCCCCTCCGTACCCACCTCGCGGGCCACCCGGGTCACCTGCTCCGCGAAGGAGGACAGCTGGTCGACCATCGTGTTGATGGTGTTCTTCAGCTCCAGGATCTCGCCACGCGCATCGATGTCGATCTTCTTGGTGAGGTCGCCCTTGGCGATGGCGGTGGTGACCGCGGCGATCTGGCGCACCTGACCGGTCAGATTGGACGCCATCGAGTTCACCGACTCGGTGAGGTCCTTCCACGTACCGGAGACCCCGGGCACCCGCGCCTGGCCGCCCAGCTCGCCCTCCGTGCCCACCTCTCGGGCGACCCGCGTCACCTCGTCGGCGAACGAGGACAGCGTCGTCACCATCGTGTTGACGGTGTCCGCGAGCTCCGCGACCTCGCCGCGCGCCTCGACGGTCACCTTCTTCCGCAGATCGCCGTTGGCGACCGCCGACGAGACCCGGGAGATGTTCCGCACCTGACTGGTCAGGTTGTTGGCCATCAGGTTGACGTTGTCGCTGAGGTCCTTCCAGATGCCGGTCGCCCCCGGCACCCGGGCCTGGCCGCCGAGGATGCCCTCGGTACCCACCTCACGGGCGACCCGCGTCACCTCGTCGGCGAAGTTGAGCAGTTGGTCGACCATCGTGTTGACGGTCGTGACCAGTTCGAGGATCTCGCCCCTGGCATCGACGGTGATCTTCTTGGAGAGATCGCCGTTGGCGACCGCGGTGGTGACCTCGGCGATGTTGCGGACCTGCAGGGTCAGGTTGTTCGCCATGCCGTTGACGGACTGGGTGAGGTCCTTCCACGTACCGGACACCCCCTGCACCTCGGCCTGACCGCCGAGGATGCCCTCCGTACCCACTTCGCGGGCGACCCTGGTCACCTGCTCGGCGAAGTTCGAGAGCTGGTCGACCATGGTGTTGATGGTGTTCTTGAGCTCCAGGATCTCGCCACGCGCATCCACGTCGATCTTCTGGGACAGATCACCGCGCGCCACCGCCGTGGCGACCTGCGCGATGTTACGGACCTGAGCGGTGAGGTTGCCCGCCATGCCGTTCACCGAATCGGTCAGATCACGCCACACCCCGGCCACGCCGGGCACCTGCGCCTGCCCGCCGAGCCGCCCGTCGGTGCCGACCTCACGGGCGACCCTGGTCACCTGTTCCGCGAAGGCGGAGAGCTGGTCGACCATGGTGTTGATGGTGTTCTTGAGCTCCAGGATCTCGCCACGCGCATCCACGTCGATCTTCTGGGACAGATCACCGCGCGCCACCGCCGTGGTCACCTGGGCGATCTGCCGCACCTGCGAAGTCAGGTTCCCGGCCATGAAGTTGACGGAATCGGTGAGCTCCTTCCAGGTACCGGAGACGCCGTCCACCCGGGCCTGGCCGCCGAGGCGGCCCTCCGTACCCACGTCACGCGCCATCCCCGTCACCTGGTCGGCGAAGCTGGAGAGCTGCGCCACCATCGTGTTGACGGTGTTCTTCAGCTCCAGCATCTCGCCC
>NZ_FMBW01000007.1 GCF_900091725.1 Streptomyces sp. DvalAA-43
ACGGATAGGCAAGCACACGAAGCTCCTGGCGGACACAGGTGATCTTGGTCGAGAACCCGTCTACCAGGAGCTTCACCCTTACGCAGCACTGTCCAACTCACAGTCAGCCAAACCAGCTTGGGCACATCGCATGGTCCTGCGTCGAACTGCGCGAGCACACGCTTGCGTAGACGATCGCCGGAGCTGTCATCGGGGCCGGGGCCGCCGAAGTCGCCTTTGCGGCGGTCAGCGGCGGATAGCGCCTGATCCGGCCGAGAGCTACGGTCAGTCAGTGCGCGGCCGCAGATGTGCAGAAAGCCCACTGCGAAAGCGCGAGGTTAGAGTGTCGCTTGATCTTTTCTGCCGACCGAGGAATGGAGTGCTTTCGTGGCCTTATTGGTTCGAGAAGCCGTGCTTGACGTAAGTGTTTCCTTCAACAGTTTCGCCTTCCAGGAGTCGGACGATAGCTTGGTCCCGGTGCCGTACAACCAGGCATATGAGCGAGGCGGCTTCCTGACTCAGCACTCGCGCAGAATTGATGTGTACAGCGGCGCGCATACGCACGACGCTGAGGTGCGGGTGCGGGTCTGGGACATGGAGCCAGAGACGAGTGGTGGGCCCTGGGACAAGCAGGATGAGGTCGACTTCGAGTCGGTCACCGGGGATGTCGCGATCTGGTCGACGGTCCATGGCCGCTTGCCTGATCTGATCAGCCTGGGCGCCCCGGGCCGGTGGCGGGTCCGGGTGAGCTGTTCAGGTAGGGCCGAGGCCAAGAAGGTGTCCGAGCAAGAAGGTGTCGCCTACGGCGTGGAGATGTACGTCGTCGACTTCTGGCTCCAGCGGTGACGAAGCGGGCTCGCCCCAAAGGGTAATACTTAGGGCGAGCCCGCATCCTCAGTCAGTTGATCTTGACGATGAAGCCGTCTTCCGGACCGTCAATCACTCGGTTGTTCATGTAGAAACCGCCGAGCAGATTGCCGGCGGCACCGTTTGCATCGCCATCCAGGGGCATTACGGAGTAATTCTTCCTCTCTACGTGGACGTCGTACTCCTCAATGGCGGATCCCTGATAGGTAGAGGCGAAGGGAAATTCGTCGCACTCCTTGCCTCCGTCGGCGTACTTGTCGCCCCAGGAGCGCTTGCACTCGCGGACCGCGACCGCCCGGTTGCGTGCGTACCGCTTCTTGTCGAGGTAGAGGCGGTTCAGGGGCTGGGTCTCGGTGTCCCCGGGGACGTCCTTAAGTGCGTTGAGCGGCTTGGTCGCCTTGGGATTCGTGAAAGCCAACTTGATGTGATCGGCAACGGCCTTCTCCGGGGCGCCGGGCTGGGAGCTGTATTCGAGCGTGGCGATCATGCTGAAGGCCGCTCCCCCCTTGTTGGCAGGGTTACCTGCTCCCGTGGAGTTGCGTAGGTAAGGGGCGGAGTCCCAGCGGGGGGCGAACATGAACGGCTTGCCCGTGACAGGGCTTGTGCCCACCCAGCCGACAGGCAGCGTGCTGGTGATCTCGGGTTGGTAGACGGCGTACACGAGATCCATGGGCGCTCCGCCCATGCCCTGACCCGGCGCGTAGCGCAGAGTGTGGGTGTAGTGCGGTGCGGCCTTCATCTGCGGCCATGTCTTGGTCACCGGAAGGGCTTTGTTCATGACGGGCTTGGCTTTCGAGGGAGAGGTCATGGGGACGACTCCCTTCAAGCCGATCTTCAGGCCGGCGACACCGGTGGTGCCCACGGCGGTGAAACCGGTGACGTCGTAGTCGAAGGACATGGTGCGATCGGCTTCCTTGGGCACCGACCCGCGAATGTACACGTAGTAGGTGCTGGTGCCGACCGATCCCTTGCTTGTGGCCCAGACGGTCGTGACCTGCTGAGCTGTGCACACCGCAAAGCGGGACTTGATGTAGACCTGTGCGGTGCCGCCCATGTTCTTCTTGCACTCGTTCAGCGTCATCGAACGGGCGGGCTCGGGGTAGCTGATCGTGCCCGCTGCCAGCGACGTCGGTACCGCGGCCCGGTTGAGGGGAGCGGTGGCCGCCGGGACAGTGGCGCGCTTGCCGTAGGCGGCAGCAGGGCCGACGACCTCCTTCGGCGTAGTCGCCGCGGTGGATGTCCGGGCGGTGCTGGCCATGGAGCGCAGTGCACCGGGGGAGCGTAGTGACGCCGGTGAGGGCACCGGAGTTCCCACAGGCAGGACAAGGGTCTGAGCCGTCATCGTGCCGGAGTCCGCGGCCCCCGCAGGGCTTGCCGTCGGCAGTAAGGAGGCCGTTGCCGCCAGCATGGCGATGACCAGATGGCGCGTGCGCCGTACGGAATTGATGGTGTTCCCCCTGGGAGGTGGATCGAATTGTGTGATGCCGCAGCGATCTCCGTCCGCAGCCTTCACCACCCTCTCCGATTGAATGATCAAACATCCAGGCAGTGGAATCACGATGTCCTGAAGTCGAGCAAGGCTGATCAAATAGCCGATCGTCCATAGTGATTCGCGAATGACACCTGGACGATTAACACGGGCACCGCATGGCCAACGGGACGACGGTGCACTTCACCTGCGGCTGCTCCTCACGTCCAGCGATCTCCGACACGGAGCCGTTTCCAAGCTGGTTTTGCTGACTGCGAGTTGGACAGTTCTGCGTAAGGGTGAAGCTCCTGGTAGACGGGTTCTCGACCAAGATCACCCGTGTCCGCCAGGAGCTTCGTGTGCTTGCCTATCCGTCCTAGATCGATCTGTCCAGCCGCACTCTGCGGTTCCTGACGGGGCAACTGGCCGTGAGGAGTCAGGAGATCGGAACGCGGTGGCGACGTCTCTCCGCTGCATGCCAGGCCCTGCTCGCCCCGGCTCGTCTGCGGTGCGGTGACACCTACACCACGCATAAGCGTGGGGCTGGAAAGCGCTCACGGTTGCCGGGTCAGGTCGGCGACGGCGTCGGTACATCGATGGCCGTCAGGACTCCGTATGCGTGACCGAGGCGGATCAGGTGCGCCTCGTTGCCTGCACCCGCCTTCGTCATGAGGCGGGCGGTGTCGCCCGCGAGGTCGAACTGGTCGATCCGTGCGTGTTTGGCGATGGCGGCGGCTGTGTGGTGCAGAGCGTGGGCCTGCCACAGCAGCCGTTCCTGCCCGTCGAACGGTGCTGGCGCTGACAGCGGGTCAGGAAGGGGAAGTTCGCCCGTCGCGAAGCCCATCTGCACTTTGACCGGAGGCTTCTTGGCCTGCAGCTTGTGGCCGATCCGGGTGGAGTGGGCGCTGAAGGTGGCTTGCGCCATCTTCAGGTTCGAGGAGCCGACCGCCGGCGCACGACCAAGGGAGATCTCTTGGAGGACCCGTCGCTCGGTGGCGGTCAGGGGGGTGATGACGGGAGCGTTCTGCTGGGTCATGTGCATCTCCGGGTTTCGGTGGGTGGGTGCGGGTGACGGGGAGGGGCCTGCGGCTCGCGGAGGCTGGCGGTGCGCAGGGTGGCGTCCGGCCGGTCGTCGTGCGAACCACCTGCTCCTGCGGCCGGAAAGCCTCGGGTATCCGGCCCTTCAGCCGTTTCGATCTGGGAGAGGGGATCTTGGACTCATGTGTCACACGGTCGGTTTCCGGTGGGGGTCTGCCGGGTTCATTCCTCGATTGATAAGGGCGCGGTAGCCCCTGCACCGGTCAAGAGAGGACTCCACGAAATCTGCTTCGATTGCGAACAGAGGCACTATGCGCAGCAGACCGACTTCGGCGACCGGGGCGGGGAACCGGAAACCGTAGACCGAATCCCAGTCGATGAGCACGGCCGTTGAGAACTGCGGGAAGAGCGGGAGGGACACATTCGTCAGGATCTCTCCGTTGCGGAAGGGGAGGCGGCTCTCCAGCGGTGCCGAGGCCAAGTGGGCCAGCCCCTCGGCCAGGGCGGCAATGGAGGCTCCGTCCGGCTCTCCTTTGATTTCCATGGCCAGTTCGCATGGGAAATCGGCGCAGAGGGGCTCCGAGCCGAATCCGGCAGTGCCCAGCATCGTCAGGTTGTCCGTGGGTACCAGTTGTTCGGTTTTGTCCGGCAGATAGACCACCATGGCGACCTCACTGGGGGGCGGCCCCGTTCGGGAGAGGCGCAGCGTGCGCGTCGGCAGGTCATACATTTCCGCGTACGCCGCGAGGACCGAAGAGACGAACTCGTGGCGTGCGCTTGGCCGGCGGGCCACTTGCTGCTGACTTGGAATCATGCTTGTCCTGTTCGGGTCGGTTGGCCGAGGGTGGTATTTGGGCAGGCTGGTGCATGCCGGTACGCGGTAGCCGGTAGACGGGCCCCTCGCGGCACACGTCGGCCCCGACGCGTAGGGGCCTGGGCGTGTTCGCCGGTGACACACCAGCCCGGCGTGGCCCATTCCCGGGCTGCTCCCGCTACCTGGCAGCCAGGTCGGCGATCTACCACGGTCCTCGGGGCTGCGAACGGGGGCTGCTCGCGCAGCCACCGCAGGAGCGCTGCCAGGTCGTCGGCGCGATCGCTGAACACCGGTGAGGTGGGCCGCACCGGCCAGGGGGTCGGTGGTGTGCAGTGGGGGAAGCGGAAGTGGACGGCGTCTACGGTGCCCGCCTGGACGACAGCGCCGAACTGTGGCCCGCCCAGGGTGTTGTTGATCTCGATGGACTCAGGCACGAGCTTGCGCCGCTTGCAGGGCGATTGCCGCTTCGACGGCGCCGATGTGGCTGAACCCTTGCGGGAAGTTGCCGAGCTGGAGCTTCGTGACGGGGTCGTATTCCTCGGCGAGGAGGCCCACGTCGTTGGCGACGGCGAGGAGTCTGTCGAAGAGGGTGCTGGCCTCGTCGTGCCGGCCGATCGCCACCAGCGCTTTCACGAGCCAGAACGTACAGATCAGAAAGGTTCCTTCGTCGCCGGGAAGTCCGTCCGCACCGACGCGGGCGCCGGTTGTCGGGTAGCGGTGCAGGAGGCCCTGGGGTGTGGCGAGTTCGCGTTGGACGGCTTCGACGGTGCCGATCGCACGCTTGTCGTCCGGTGACAGGAATCCGCTCAGGACGAGGTGCAGGAGGGACGCGTCGAGGTCGTGTGAACCGTAGGACTGGGTGAAGGTGTTGCGTTCCGGGTCGTAGCCCTGCTCGCAGACGTCCCTGTGGATGAGGTCGCGTTGCTTCTGGAGGGCGGCGATCTTGGTCGCGTGGTGGTGGGGGCTGCGCTGGAGCATCGTGATGGTGCGGTCCAGGGCGACCCAGGCCATCACTTTGGAGTGGACGAAGTGGCGGCGCTTTCCGCGGATTTCCCATATGCCGTCGTCGGGCTCCTTCCACAGGCGGCAGACCTGCCGGGCCATGGAGAGCAGGAGTTCCAGGGTGCGCTCATCAGGACTGAGACCGGCGAGGTCGGCGAGATACAGTGCGTCCGCGACTTCGCCGTACACGTCGATCTGGAGTTGCGTCGCGGCGCCGTTGCCCACCCGTACGGGGCGGGAGTCTGCGTAGCCGGGCAGCCACTCCAGTTCCCTTTCAGGCAGGTCGCGTTCGCCCGCCACCCCGTACATGATCTGGAGATTCTCTGGATCGCCGGCGACGGCCCGCAGCAGCCACTTTCGCCAGGCGTCCGCTTCGTCCAGGTGCCCGGTGCGCAGCAGCGACGACACGGTGAAAGCGGCGTCGCGCAGCCAGGTGTAGCGGTAGTCCCAGTTCCGGGAGCCGCCGATTTCCTCGGGCAGGGAGGTGGTCGGTGCAGCGACGATGCCGCCGGTCGGCGCGTACGTCAGGGCCTTGAGAGTGATCAGCGAGCGCATCACGGCCGCCTCGTGCGGGCCGCGGTAGGTGGTCTTCGCCGTCCAGTCTCGCCAGAACCGCTCGGTGGCCTCCAGAGCTGCCTCCGGCTCCGGTTTCGGCGGCGGTGTCGTGTGCGACGGTCCCCAGCTGAGAGCGAAGGCCGCCCGCTGCCCGATCTCGATGGTGACGTCGGTGACGATGGTGCCGTCGTGGGCGTGGGTGGTGATGGGGGGATCGGTGACGGTGTCCAGCCAGAGCGAGTCGGGGCCCGCCGTGGCGACGAGGCGGCGACCGACGTGCATCACAGACGGAGTGACCCGGCCGTATCCGGGCCGGGGACGCAGCGTCGATCGCATCGCCACCCGGCCGGCCACGCCCTCGACGACACGGATCAGCCGTGGCGGCCCGTCAAGCGGCGGCATGAAGTCGGTCACTCTGACCGTTCCGTGCGGGGTGTCCCACTCCGACTCCAGGATGAGGGAGTTGCCGCGGTAGCGGCGGCGGTCCGCGGACGGCGGCTGCATCCCATTCGCCTGTGCTGGCCCCAGGCGCCAGGAGCCGTGCTCCTCGGTACCCAGCAGCGCCGCGAAACAGGCATGCGAGTCGAAGCGGGGAAAGCACAACCAGCCCACTGAGCCGTTCCGGCGGACCAGAGCGGCGGAACGCAAGTTTCCGAGAAGCGCGTACTCCCCGATGCCCCTGACGGGCGGTTCAGCAGTGATGGCGATGGACATGGCGATTCCTCTGCTGCGTCGGTGACTTGGTGAGCGGTGTGGAGCGGCGGGGACGGCTGGTGTATTTCCCGAGTACGGCTTTGACCCGGTCGAGCCGCAGTCCCATCCGGATGGCGATGACGCCTGGGCTCTCGCCTTGAGTACGTCGGTAGAGAATCTCTGCCGTGGTGCGGTCCCTGTGCTGGTAGATACGCATGACAGCAGTGACGTCTGCGACCGGGACTCGCAGGTCTGCGGCGATCTCGGAGGCTCTCTGGCCTTTGGCGGCCCGCACGAATATCTCCTGCTGGCGTCGCTGCCACGGGTCCTGCCCCGGGATATGCAGGGGGGCGGCGTCCGGGTCCGGTACGTCGAGGATGTCCTGCCCGGATTCCCAGAGCCGGGCCAGTGCGGCGCCCGCACTGATGTGCAGGACATCGGCAGTGGCCCGACTTGAGGCCACGCGCCGGTAGACGGCGACCAGAGTCCTGGTGTCGATCCCCAGCGGGTCCGGGTTCACCCGCGCCGGGAGGCCCGCGCGTGCGAGGTGATGTTGGACGAAGCTGGACGAGCGGCCGGTGAGCTTTCGGATGTGATCGTTCTTGTAGCCCTGCAGATGAAGGTCCACGACTACAGAGGCGGGCAAGGGAGTCTTCGGACGGGCGAGGATGATGGGCTCCGGCCGCACGGGCGCGCCCGCGTCCAGAAGCCGATTGCGCGCTGTGCCGACGGAAATCCCGAGGTCCCGGCCACAGGCTTCGATGCTCAGTCCGCTCTTACGCAGCTTCACCAGACGTTTTACATCCACCTCCGTTTCCAAAGACGGTCCGCGCTGGCGCAGTTGCACCCCTGTGCCGAGCAGGATCTTCCGTGCTTGCCCGTACGAGTAGCCGCAGAGCCAGCCGACCCGGTCGATGCTGAGCTTCAGGTCGTACAGGCGTTTCATGGTGACTGCGATGGGGGCTTGTGATGGACGTGGATGGGCCTCTACGTCCACGCCCTCGGCGAGCAGTGCCGAGCGGATCACCTCAGGTGTTTCGCTGTAGATGTTCGTCAGGCAGGCCAGCGAGTATCCGGCCGACTGGTGGAGCACTGCCATTTCTGTTGCTCGGGTGGCGCGGCCTCGTCCGGCGGTTGGCTCCGGTCTGCGGGGCCGGAACTCGGTGATTCCGTCATCAGAGGGGGTTGATATAGCGGGCATGCCTTTCCTTCTGGGCAGCTTGGACGACGGAATGGGGATCGTCGGTGGTAGGCGGGGAGTGGTTCTGCGACGGGCAGCGGTGAGCGGGTTGTTCGTTGGTCAGGCAGGGCGCCGGTCTGCGTTGCGTGTGGCGGCCAGCGCCACGGACCGTGCCAGGTGCCAGGAGGTGGCATTGGTACTGGGCGTGTCCTGGGTGAGGCGGAGATGGGCGTCGAGGAAGCTGCGGAGCGCGGTGTCACTGTCCGGGCCGGTGCGGATGTGTCCGAGTGCGCTGCGGTAGTCGCCCAGGGCGGTGTGCCGTTGATGCCAGAGGTCGGCCAGCTCATGGCCGCCGGGGATGCCGTTCAGGCCGGTCCAGTCCTGGCCGGGGCCGACGAGCAGCCGGGTCTGTTCCAGGAGGGTGCGGGGGAGAGGCTGAGTGGTGCGCGGTTTGGGCTGGGCCGTGAGCCACGCAAGCCCGTCCGCGGTGCGGCCCCAGAAGCCGGAGGCGATGGCTATGAGGTTCGCGGCGGTGAGTGCTCGGGTGTCCAGGCTGCGGATCGTGGCGAGCTGGTGTGCGTAGGCCCGTGTGTCGGCGGCCAGTACGTCCTCCGCGGCCCGCAGCGCATCGCCAGTGCCCCACTGGCCCAGGTACGGCCGGTAGGGGGCGATATCGAAGTCACCCAGTACCCCTGAGCCGACCAGCTGCTTCGCCCACTTCCCGAGGGCCCGCGTCGCGCCGGCGGCTGTGGCGGTGCCGGGGAGGCGGACCGTCAGCACAGTGTGGGGACTGTCGCCGTCGTCGTGACTGACCCACCAGGTGGGCGTGCCGAGGCTGGTCAGCAGGGCGGGTATGTGCTCGGCGAGAAGCGCGCGCCTGGTCTGGGGCTGGCAGAACAGCCGGGCGTTCAGGTAGGGGGAGGCTCCGGGCAGGTGGGCGCTGTCGCGCCCGTGGACCGGCATGGTCCGCACGGGCGGGGCGTGCCGGTGCGGTGGAGGAGAGGAGCGTGACGATCTCGCTGTGGCGCCCGGCCCAGCCGAAGGCATCATCGGGTTCTGCCTCGGTGAGCCGCAGCTTCCCGAGGGGACGAGGCTGGTCGAACTGGCTGCGGAGCACCGCCAGATGTGCAGGCTCGTCGAGGGACAGTCTGAGCCGGCGGTCGAAATACTTCAGATACACCGTGGCGGGCAGCTGCCAGCGCTTGCGCAGCGTGGCGACGGCGTCTTCCCACTGCGCGGTGGACGCGTCCTTCCCTGGCAGGCCGGAGTGGGCGAGGCTCCAGGTGGCAGGGCTGAGGATGCTCCGCCCGTACCGGACACGGGGCCACAGAGGCAGATGATATGCCGCGCCCCAGTCCCATGCGGCCAGGTCGCCGCCCTGGGTGCCGACGCGGGCGCACTGGCCCCGGACGAGCTCGTCGAGGAACCGCGCCAAGGGCGGGGTATGGCACTCCAGATGCAGTGAGTGAGGGATCGCCGCTTCGAGGTCCATTCCACGGGATCGGGAAACCAGGTGCAGTTGGTTGTCGTGGTGGGTGACGGCGAGGTCGGACAGGGGAATGACGTCGCGGTCGGCTGCCCGGTGCTCGGACAGGGAGATCACGGGTGCGACGAGCCGCGGGGTACGTGTGATCTGTGCGGCCCCGCTGTTCAGCGGCGGGAACGACATCTGGACCGGCAGGGCACGCTCTGCCAGGGTAGGACGACAGGCGAGCGCGCCGAGCAGGTCGCTCGGGGAGCCGTTGTCGGCGAGCATGGCGGCGAACCGACCGCCCGACAGGTGCGCCCATCCGCGGCTCGTGCACCGCACGGCTAGCCGGAACCGCCCCGCATCCAGGTCCGCCGTGCTGGCAGCGTGTACCTCGGCCAGCATCTCGACGTGCGGGGGCGCATCTGCTGGTACGTGTGTGTCGACGGAGAGCTGCTCGATAGCCGAATCGTTCAGCTCGATCTCCTGTTCCTCGGCCACGGCAAGCTGGGCGAGGGCGAGGAGCGTACGGTCACGGCGCGTGGGTGCGGAGCGGGGAGCACGCGGTGTGCCGAGGAAGTTCTCCGGGAGCCCCAACCCGGTGCCGGGATTGACGAGGTCCAGCAGCGGCACGAGCACGTCTGATCCGTACCGCTGTTGGAACCGGTCGCGGTAGCGGACCCAGGCCACAGTGCCGTGCGGCTCTGGGCTGGTGCGCGCCAGGACCTCCATGGCGGTCTCCGCCTCCCACGCCACGGCACGGGGCACAGTCAGTGAGGCGTCGAGGTGGAGGTCGATGGTGAGGGGCGTGGTCGCGGGGCTGTGTTCCCGCATGCGGGAGTGCAACTCCGCCCGTAAAGGAGCTCCGGCCTCGGGCGGCTGCTGGTTGTGGGTGTCCAGCAGTTCGTGGATGCGGCGCAGAGACTCGACGAGGTCGGCGGTCTGCTCGATGCGGTCCGCACCGGCGCGTTCCAGCTCCGTGAGGAGGTGGCCCAACGCGTCGGTGACGGTGCCCGGGGACTGGAGGCTGGATATGAGGACGCGGGCATCGAGTAGGACATCAAGCAAGTCGCGGGCGGCGGACCGGGCCATGCCGGGATGGGCAGTCGTCAGAACGCCTACCAGGTCCTGGTAGGCCACGGGAAACGCCGTGACAGCGGCGACCGCGGTCTTGACCTCGGCCGTGTGCCGGAGCGAGACCTCCCGTAACTCCGTGCCGGACGATCCGAGAGGGCGCTGCGTCACGACGAGCCGGGAACCACGCACCTCGACGGCATTGTTCGTGATCAGGTGCAGCCGGCTCCGGATCTCGGGTACCGCCTCCAGCTGCCGGACGAGGTCGGCCAGCCACTTGCCGTCGGCCCGCGCGACGGCCCGGTGCCCGGTACCCCAGGTCACCTGGGTCCGCGAGCCGAACTCGCCCTCGGCCACGCCGGCGAAGAGACCGAAAGGCATGGTCCTGTACGCGGCACGCAGCATGTATCCGGTCAGGGAAAGAACCAGGCCCCGGGCCGTCGCGGCGTCGAGCGGGCGGACGCCGGGGTCGGCCAGGGCGTCGAGAGCCCGCGCCAGATCAGGACTCGCATGCCGGACCGCGTCCGCGAACCCCGCGGCGCGCCACGTCTCGCGCATCCAGGCACACCAGGACCGCACACCGGCCGGTGTGACGTCGGCCAGGTCCGGCCACGCAGGGCCGGGCAGGCCAGGGTGCAGCACGGTTCGTACGAGAAGCGTGCGGTGGGCGCGGAAGCGCGGTCGGCCGGAACCCATCTCTCTTTTCCTCTTTCATCAGGTGCTGCTGTCGCGGTCGGGTCGTGGGCACGTCAGGGGTCGCCGAAGAACTGCTCCAGGGCCTGTGCGGTACCGGGGACCTCGACGTCCTGGACATCAAGGCCATGGAGAGCGTCGTGGCGGGGTTCGGACGACGACGGGCTGGCCGGTCCGGGCGAGGACGACGTGGGCACAACGGTGCTTTCGGACCGGGAGGGGAGCCGGCCGGGCACGGCCACTCAGCTGCACTCTCTGGTGGTGGTCAGCCAAGAGGCGCACGGCCTGGCCACAAGACGCGCTCGCCTGTACGCCCGGTCCATCGAAATAACCTCTGACGCCTGGTAGCTCTCGGGGCCACGGGATACCGAAAGGGCTGCGCAGGGTATTTCCGGGTCGGTGAAGAACATCGGCAGCAGAAGCTGGATCTCCCCCTTCGCATGATTCCACGAAGGGACAGCCGTGCCAGGGTTTCGCTTGGCCATTTTGAGCGACCGTGCAACCGCAGCATCCACGGCGAGCTCAATCCCGTACGGAATCTCCCGGACGGCGTTCGGGAACTGGCGAGAAAATGACTGTGCAAAATAGTAGGAACTGAACCGCAGGGGTCGATTCCAGTCAAGAAAATACTCGCCCGGTTCCATCGAATAGGCGGCCGGTGCCGGGAGTTCAGCGAAGGAGCTCAGCTGCTGGTCGCCGGACACGTGCCAGCCCCTGAAATACCAGGGCGGGTTGTCAGTGTGCGTATTCGGTACGAAAAGGCCGTAGATGTCATCCTGTCGCGCCGTCACAAGCCCCGAATTGAAGACACTCAATAGGCTTTCGGTGTCCGGAAAGACCATTTCCTCGAAAATGGCTCGATCGAACCGCCGATGCACGTAGTACCTGAGCACACCGAGATCATCGGAGGGGTCGGGCGTGGGCCCACCCCAGTCCTCAGATTCGGCTATCCTTTCAAGCCGGTCGAAGATATCAGGGCTTCCCGAATTCGACTGCCGCTCCTGGTACGTGCGGACACGGCCGAGCGATGCATAAGTGTTCAGCGTGTCCAGGGCGAAATCGACGTGACCGGCTGCGTCCGTGCGGCTGGATGGCTCCCGGTTGCTTCGGTTTGCAGCTTCAGCGAGGGTTGACGGGCTTATGTTCTGGGTGGTCAAGATTTGAGATTCCTTGCAGGCGTAGTAGGGGAACGCTGGGGCGATTCGGAGGCGGAAATCAGGTACCAGGCCCACGCCGACGCCTTCGACGGCCGTCATCGTGGGCCGGTCGGCAGCCGCCCTGCGCGGAAGCCGTGCGGTCGGCCGTCGAGCGGTGGAACAGCTTGTCGCTGCGCAGAATCACTGCGGCTGCCTGGATCCGATGAGCGGCCCGGTCAACTGGGCGGCGATGGGAACACGCGACCAGCCGCGCAACACGTTGTTCAGCATCCGATTTGCCTCGCCTGCCGGTGAGAGGCGGATGCACCGGGACGCGAGAGCTTCGAGCAGTGTTCGGCCCTGCATCAGGGCCAGCGGGACGCCCGCGCACGCGTGCCGGCCCGCGCCAAAAGCCAAGTGATCACGGGCGTTGAGGCGGCGGATGTTGAACGTGTCGGCGGCGACACCCCACTTGTCGGTATCGCGGCCGGCCGACCCGTACAGCAGCCACACCTGCTCGCCGGCCTCGATCCACGTATCACCCAGCCGCACCCTCTTGGCGACCAGGCGCCCGAATCCCTGTACTGGCGCCTCGCGCCGCAGCGCTTCGTGGATGGCATTCTCGGCGAGTGAGGTGTCCTGGCGAAGCAGCGACCACTGTTTGGGGTGGTGGGCCAGCTGGCGGATGGCCTCGGTGAGACCAAGGACCGTGGTGTCCATCGCGGCCACGGCGTACGCGGACGCGAGAGGGATCGCGTCGGATTCGTCGAGCTCGCCGCCGTCGACCGCACGGTAAATGGCTCCCAGCCACGAATCCTCTGCAACGGTGTCGCGGGTGACGGTGTCGTGGAGGAAGGGGACAATCGCAGTCGCCAGGGGCAGGGCCTGCTGGTAGCGGGGCCCGTCGGGACCGCAGACATCGAAGAAGGCGGCCGTCCTCTTGCCGAGCTGGGGCCATACCTCTTCGGGCAGTCCCATGAGCCGCATCACGGTGTCACCTGCCATCTGCCGGGACAGCGCCGCCGCGTCGAACGTGCCGGAACAGTCGATGCGCTCGTCGACGAGGAGGCCGGCACGAGTGCGGAGCTCCTGGCCCAGCTGCTTGACGGAGCGGGCGGAAAGCTGCTTCGACAGCACCCGCCGCAGCCGCACATGCCGGTCGCCGCCGGAGGACAGGACCGTTCCGGAAAGAATCTCCCGGTTGGCCAGGTCGGTGAGAGCGATCCCGTCCGAGACGAAGTGCTTGCTGTCATGCAGCACCGCACGTACGTCCGCGTACCGAGGGATGGCCCACACGTCCTGCGTGATGAGCCGTACCGCCGGCCCCATCGCGCGTAACGCGGCGTAGGCAGGGTACGGATCACGAAGATGAGCGGAGCCGAACAAGTTGAGAGATGTACTCGCCATCAGACAGATTCCCTTGAGTTCTTGATCCCATTGATCAGGCGGAGCAGTAGGCGATGGCGAGCACGGCGAACATGCTCACGACGAGCAGGAACTGGGCGCTGATCTGTCGCCAGCCCCAGCCCTGCGCATCCATCCACCGCACAGGACGCCTTCAAGTCGGCGCAGCCGGTTCTTCGGGAACCACAAGGTGGACGCACGCCTGGTACCGCTCGCCCAGCTCCTTGATCACAGCGTGGTACTCGCCGTCATCGGAACTGATCTGGTGCCGGTCGAGGACAATCACGCCATCCGCGAAGCCGCCTCGGATCAGCCGCTCGACCTCCCCCCAGCCAGGCCGTGCCCACGGCGGCGTGTAGACGCCACGGCCGACGCGAGACCCCGGCAAGTACGTCGTGGCCGCAGGGACAGCCACGTCGTGGAACCGCGGCCCCATCACGTATCCACGCTGGTCGGCCTCGGCCTGGAGGGTGCTCCAGTCCTCATCCGGACTGGCTCCCCTTCCCAGCACCAAGCTGTAACCCAGCAGGCGGAGTTCGCGACCACCCGCGCGATGTACGCGCCTTTTGGCGGCCAGATGGAACTGCTGACGGAGCCGAAGAAGCTGTCCACTGCTCGGCGGGCGCTCCAATGACGCGGGCCACACCCGGAGCCGAGCGCTGTCAGCGCCCGTCCAGTTGCTGGACGCCGACATCTCCGGCGCCAGATCGCGGTGGGCCGCGTGCGCCAACGCGCCCGATCTGCAGCGGATTTCGCTATGCGGCGACATGAAGGAGCCTCCGAACGTCGTGATCGAATTGGGTGATTGGCGACTGCCATCCCTGGTACTGCCACCAGCCGCTGGGGGAGACCGAATTGGGAAGCGACGACCTGGGCGTGCGGTGACGCAGGCCGCCAGCGGCGACCGCCTACTCCGTAGCCGGCCTTGCGCGCCCTGCCGAGCACCTCCTGCGGCGGACATCGGTCGCTTGTGGTGGACATTGCGCGCATCATGAGTCTGCGGGGCCCGTGTTCCGTGGGGCAGGACTTGCGGGATCCGCAACGAAGAACCACACGTCCTTGCCCTGGCCGGACACTGCTACCGAGAACTCATCGACCAGCGCCCTTACGAGATCCAGGCCACGCCCTCCGGAGTCGAGAAGAGCTGATGGCTTCCGCGTGATCGGGCGAGGATCCTCGTCGCGTACGACCGCAGTCACGCCTCCCGGAACGTGTTGGACGAGCAGATTTGCCGAGGGAAGTCTGTCCTCGCCCGGGTTGGTGTGCACCAACACATTGGTCAGCAGCTCGTTCACGGCGAGGAGCACGACTTCTATGATCTCAGCGCTGACGTCCCACCAGGCGAGGTGGTGGCGTACTACGCCTCGGGCAAGGCCCAAGTGTCTGTCTTCAAGCTGGAACCGCATGTCGAGCTGGCCCCGGCTGCTTCGCGAGGCGGCACGGGGGAAGTGGCCCGCGCCTGGGGTTTCGAGAAGTGTGCTCATCGGTGCTCCAACCGTTGCGCCGGAAGCCCTACATCGGGGAACGGTCGCGGTGTCTACTGGGACCGAACCGATCAGCAACCATTGAGGCAGAGTGCGCGTTCGTCGCGCAGGTTCTGATGCCGAGAGCCGAAGAGTTCGGCATCGCGAGGATGGGAAGTGAACATGCCGCAGCCAGAAAAGCCGCTCAATCCGGGAGCCTCACCGCAGGAGTGGCTCGGGAGCGAGTTGCGTCTCCGTCGTAAGGCTGAAGGCTTCTCGGCCAAGTCGCTGGGGAGGTTAGTGCAGGTGAGCGATGACATGATCTTGGCGATCGAGAAGGGGCAGTATCCCGCGTGTCGACTGGAGGTCGCCCAGCGTCTGGACCGGGTACTAGGGACTGGCGGCGTCTTCGAGCGGGCATGGCCGATGGCTTTCGGCAACCGGGATGCCGATAAAAAGCGCCCTGATGCCGATAACCGCTCTTGCAGGGGGGCGGAGGCGAAGGTTCAGGTACAGCGAGGCCGCATCCTGGGCAGAAATGAAGTACCTCCTCGCCTTGGGAGCTCTGAGCCCGTGGACCGACGTGCGTTCCTCCAAGTCAGCGGCCTGGCGGCCATCACACCCATAGACCTCGCACAGGCAGCTTTTGCGCCAACCGAGATGACGCTTCCAGCCTCGATCGGCGCCCAGGACGTCGTCCAGGTCCAGGAAGTGGCTACTGCAATCAGCGGATGGGACAACAAGTTCGGCGGTGGAGGCATGGTCGGAGATGTCGCCGGCCGTGCAATGCAGTGGGCCGCGGGACTGCTCGGGGCAGCGTGTCCAGAGCACATTCGTCCCGGCCTCCTCGCAGCTGTCTCAAGGCTCGGCATCGTCGTCGGCGCCTCGGCCTTCGACACCTACAACCACCCTTACGCCGCAGGGACGTTCCTCTTCGCTGCAGACCGCGCCGAAGAAGCCGGGGACTGGCACCTACGAGCCAAGGCGTACTCGTATCTCGCCAGGCAATCCGTGTGGCTCGGCCAGCCGGACGACGGGCTGACTCACGCTGAGAAGGGCCTGGTGCGCGCCGATCGGCTTACGGCTACCGAACGTGCGATGCTCCACACTGCACGGGCGAGAGCTTTCGGCAAGATGGGCAACGTCCGAGACTGCATGGCTGCCGTCGGAGAAGCCGACGAGGCATTCTCCCACGCCCGTCCGACTGACGATCCTCCGTGGATGGCTTACTACGACGAGGCCCAGCACAACGGCGATACAGCGCACGGCCTGTTCGACCTCGTCATCCTCGCGGATCAAGACCCGGGTAGGGCGGCACGCCGTTTCGATACCGCAGTGAAGGGACACTCGGACGCCTATAAGCGATCCAGGGCCATCTCGCGCACGAAGCTTGCTGCGCTCATCATGGCCAAAGGCGATCCACGCCAAGCGGCTGCTATTGGGCACGATGCTCTGGACGAGGTCGGCCGACTCACCTCTCGTCGGGCAGCCGACGATCTACGACAGCTCGGTGCGTTTGCCGCCAAGCACAACAAGGTGGCGGAGGCCATCGTCCTGCAGGAACGCATTGCCACTACGGTCTCTGCATGAAGAGCTCGGTATCGGCCCACGCTCGGGAAGTGCTCAAGCAGGCATGTCTGGCTGCTGGCCTCGATCCCAAGGGTGCCGAGGTTATCCGACTAGCCGAGAACCAAACATGGCGACTGCCCAAGCACCGTATCGTCGCCCGCATCGCGCGGCCCGGACAGTCTGCTGCGGCGCTCCGGGAGGTACAGGTCGCCCAGTGGCTGACGGCTAACCACGTGCCAGTAGTCCACCTCGCCGCCATTCGACAGCCAGTTGAGGCTGCGGGCCATCCCGTCACCTTCTGGGAGGAGCTGCCGCCTAACCGGCATGGCAGCCCGACGGAGAGTGCTCAGCTCCTTAAGCAACTTCACGCCTTGGCGGCCCCCAATTTCGAGCTTGGGTACTTGAACCCCTTCGTGCGCATCAGTGAGCGCTTGAGCGTGGCAACGACTCTTCACAATAGAGACCGTGATTGGCTCAAGGGGCTCTATGCGGATTTGAAGAGCGCGTGGGCCGAGCGCCCATCGGGACGTGCAGATTGCGTCGTGCATGGAGATGCCTGGCCCGGCAACCTTATCCACAGCGCTGAAGGCCCGCTGCTGATTGATCTGGAGCGCTTTTCCTTGGGGCCACCCGAATGGGATCTCGTCTCGACAGCCGTACGGGCCCGGACCACTGGGGCGGCTACGTCGGCTGAGTACGACGAGTTCTGTGCAGCATACGGGTATGACGTTACTGAATGGGGCGGATATCCCATCCTTGCGGGCATCCGGGAACTCCGCATGGCTACGTATGCTGCCCAACATGCTAAAGGCAACCCAGAGTGGGCTGACCAGGCCCAGCATCGCGTCGATTGCTTGCGTGGCCGCGAAGGGGCGCGGCCGTGGAACTGGAAGGGAATTATGTAATTACCTGCCGGAGGGGAAGATTCATATCCTTGATCCGAACTCAAAGTATTTCGGATCAATAGCAAACCGCTGATCAAGGAACATAACCGCTCACCTTGCCCGTCGAGGTGAAGCAGACGTTCGTAACCTGGATGTCGGCACGCTGATGCCGTAGGCGAGGCCGGGAAAGGTCTGTCGTGGTTTCCTGCTGGTATAAGGGCGGATGAACTCGCTTTGTGTCGTGGCCGGTTGGAGAAGTTCGCCGGGGAGGTGTTCGCTTCGCTGAGACGCGCTGACCAGCGGGCGAAGGGCCGGTTGTATCTGCGAGGTCTGTTGCTGGACGGGCGTCGGAAGTCGATGCAGCCGATGGTGGGGCGTCTGGGC
>NZ_FMBW01000005.1 GCF_900091725.1 Streptomyces sp. DvalAA-43
GGGTGTCAGGGCCTGGGTGTGCTCGGCTGCTTGACGGGTCATCTCCTTGCTGCTGACTCGTGGTCGGTTTCGGTAAGAGGCTTGCCTGTCTTATGGAAGCAGAAAAACTATGGAACTTTCGAGATGTCTGTGGGTCCCTCTTCGGGAACATCGGGGGTGGTTCCGGGCCGGTCCTCTCGGAGGATCTCTTCCATCAACTTGCTTTGGTCTTCTGGTAGTTGACCTGTCTTCTGTTTGGTGCGGGTCTTGCACAGCCACGGCCCGATCATGACGCGTTCGCCGTCGACCTCGATCCATTCCCTGGCCCCGGGTGGGCGGCCGTGACGCTCCACGAAGGCGCGCAGCAGCAGCGCTGTCTGTTCGAAGGAGCGGCGTTTCCTGGTACCGGATGTGACGGGCGTTCTCGGCGTTTGTCTCAGTGGGACTTGATCGGCGGTCAGGCCGAGGCTGGTGAGGAGGTCGCGTTGGCCGGAGTTGAGTTCGTGCCAGGTGGTGAACTGACGGTGCAGCCAGCTGCCGGCCTTCACGCCGTCGATCACCGTGTCGCGGCGCAGCGTGGCCGGGTCGTGGCCGGCTTCGATGTGGTGCTTGATCAGGTGGTATTTGCGGTGCCAGTCGGGGCCGTGCGGGAGTGTCCAGTGCGGGTCGAGGGTGGTGAGCTGGGCTTCGCGGCTGGGGGCGAGGCGGCCTTTGCGTGCCAGGGACCGCTGGTCGGCGAGGAACTGGCCGCCCGGTTCCTGGGAGGGGATGGCGAGGTGGCCGTGGGCGGTGTGGAAGGCCTCGATGGTGGCCAGGTGTCCCTGCCAGGCGGCTTCGCTGTCGTCCCAGACCATGCCCAGGTCTTCGAGTTCGGCGGTCCAGTCGGTGGTGAGAGCGCCTTGGTGGTAGGCGGTGCGTTGCCCGGTGATGAACTGGCCGAGTCGGTAGCCGTAGGCGTCTTCGTAGTCGGCCGGGACGCGGAGGTGGCCGTGCTCGGCGTGGTAGCGGACGGCGGCCGCGAGTCCCGCGCGGCGGGGCGCGGACAGGACAGCGCCGGCTGCGGGCCAGGCCAGCAGGTCCATGGCCCGGGCGATATGTCCGGGGTCGAGGGTGAAGTCGAACCGGAATCGGCGTGTGATCAGGGTGTGGGTGTTGGCGTCCAGGCGGCGCTTGGCGTTCTTGCGCGGGGCCCGGGCAGCGATGGACTGGTCATGGTGCCGGAGCGCCGCGGTGACCAGCCAGAGGGCCTCGTAGGGGGTGGAGAGGAGGTCGCTGGGGTCGGCGTCGGGTGGGGTGTAGGCGGGGATGACCAGGCTCGCCGTCTTGCGCTCGATGGTCGGGGGCTTGCGCAGCGCGCGGCCGAGGGCCTGGACGATACGGCGCACGCTCGCCGTGCGGTCCGCGAACACGATCGCGTCCACGGCTGGCAGGTCCACCCCCTCCCCCAGGACCTGGGCATTGGTCAGCACGCCGCGGTCGGCATCGGCGAAGCCGGTGAGGATGGCATGGCGCTGGCCGGGGGTGTGCGTGCCGTTGATCGACTGCACGAGAAGGCCGTCGGCCCATGCGGGGCGTTGCTTCTCGGGGAGGGTGCGCAGCGTATGGGGGAACTGGCGGGCGAAGTCGGCGGCGTCCGCGACCTGCTGGAAGTACACGATCACGTGGCGCAGGTCGTGCTGGATCATGGCCTTGAGGACGGCCAGGTGCAGCGCGGTCGTGCGACGGGCGCTCGGGCTGAACCCGGTGTGGGTGTCCTGGTTGGTAAGGACTGTGCGCAGGTCAGTGCTGGTGATCGTGGGCACGAGGAGCTGGTAGTCGGCCAGGACGCCGTCCTCGATCGCGTCACTCGTGGCGAACGCCGCCGATGTGCAGTCCCTTCCCGCTGATGGCGACGCCCGCCGCCTCGGCGTCGGTGGCGGGGTCGGGGGGTGTGGTGAGCGTGGTGAGGTCGGCGTAGTCGACGAGGAACCGGGTGGGCAGAGGGCTGCCGCCGGTGGTCTCGATCACTTCCTGTCGTCCGTCGGGCAGAGCCTGGATGAGGAAGTGGTCGGGGTGGGCCGCGGTCATGGAGTGGGTGTAGTCGTCCCGGGAGGTGTCGTCGAACCACTGGACGAACCCGGCGGCACTGCCGCCGGTCACCTGGAGCTCGCACACGGACGTGGCACGCCCGCCGCGGGAGAGCCGGGCGGTGGTGTTCGCCACGATGTCGCCGACGCGGAGGTCGCGCCGCAGGCGGTGCTTGATCTCGTCGGCTCCCAGGGCGAGCTTGCTGTCGGCGAACTCCGCGCGCTGCCGGGCGAGGTCCCGGGACGGCAACGGAAGGCCGATCTTCGAGGCCGCCGCGGGCAGGCGCTCGGCCTCCCACGCCAGAACCTGGTCGCGGCTGAACCGGTGGCCGTCGATGGTCGCGTGCACGGTGGGCGATGCGTTGCTCATGGTGTGGCTCCGTTACTGCCAAGTGAGTGTCGGTGGTGGGAGGTTGCCGACCGTCTCAGTCGCGGGCCGGCGTTGGCGCGAGGGGGGCGGGCGTCGATGCGGCGTGGATGCCCTGTCGGCTCAGCGCGAGTTCGACGGAGCGGTCGACGAGGCGGTCATCGAGCGGCCGCCCCGTGACGAGGAGCCGGAAGTACGTGGGCGCGGCGAGATCCTCGATCAGCTCGTACGGGTCGGTGTCCGCCGAGAGCTCACCGCGCTCGACTGCACGGGTCACGATCGCGGCGGCGCCGGCGAACCGCTCCTTCCAGAAGGCGCCCTTGGCCGCCACCACTTCGTCGTCCGCCGTGAGGGACACGACGGTGAGGATCACCCGCCGGACCTCGGGCCGTTCGACGAGCGCCACGACCTGGCTGAGGAGTGCCCGCAGGTCCCCTTCGAGCGTGCCGGTGTCCGGTATCGGGTTCCCGGTCTTCGCGAACTCGGACAGCGCGTCGGCGACCAGGTGTGCCTTGCTCGGCCAGCGGCGGTAGACGGTGGTCTCCGCTACCTGGGCCGCGGCGGCCACACGGGCGATCGTGAGGTGCTCATAGCCCTCCTGGAGCAGCACCTCCGCGGTGGCGCGGAGGACGTTCCCCCGGTTGCGGGCGGTGCGCCCACCGGGGCGGCGCTGCACGGACTTCTCGGTCATGGATTCCTTTACGCCACGGCGAACGGCCGACCGCCACCAGTCTCCCTAGTGCAGCACTTCTTGCATTAGAGTGTGGC
The DNA here is from genome assembly GCF_900091725.1 of Streptomyces sp. DvalAA-43. Taxonomy (GTDB): domain Bacteria; phylum Actinomycetota; class Actinomycetes; order Streptomycetales; family Streptomycetaceae; genus Streptomyces; species Streptomyces pulveraceus. The sequence continues at coordinate 3,181 of NZ_FMBW01000005.1, forward strand.
ACGCGAGCTCGTCCAGCAGTAGTGGTGACAGGTGCGAAATCAACTCTTCCGCGTCGCGAAGCACTCACCTCCGGGCACTTCTCGCACATAAGGCCCTCTGTGCCCGGCCACCGCTCGACGTCCGGTGATCCGCTCACCCCGCGTACACGCCACCGCCCCCGTCTGGGCCTCCGGCCTCACCGTCTCCCCTCCTCAGCCCTCACCCACTGGAAGGCGGCCGGCCCGTCAGTCCAGCCGGGCCGCGCCTCTACCCGGCCTGCCGCCAGAGCGTCGCAGAGCCCGCCGTGGCCGCGGCGGTGTTGGCCCACCAGCGACAGTTCCACCAGCAATCGGACCGTCCGCGTCCGCCAGCTCGAACAGTCTCAGCACAGTCGGCATCACCGGCTCCGGCGGGGTCGTGCGCGCTATGGCCTCGGCAACACCGGGGAAGAAGTGCCGCGAGCATCCAAAGGCGCTCCGTGCTCATTTCTTCGCCCAGTCAGCCGGTCTTCCCCCCGTTTCAGCGACCCGGCGGAACATGACCCGTCGGCTGGAGGATGGTGAACACCGTGGCGGTGGTCAGGCCATAGAGCAGGTGAGCGGTCAGATCCTTGGCCAGGGTCACTCGGTCGTACTCGGAAATCGGCCGGTAGAGACCGGCCGCCGGCAGGACGACGTAGCCCGCGACCCAGAGTCCGGCGCCGAAAGGGACGCCGTAGCCGATCCGCGGCCGCTGCGCCGAACCGGCGAGAAGACCGTACGGCCCGCCCGCGAGAACGCCGTACGCCCAGTGGGTGATGTTGTTGGTCAGCCGGGCACGCCGAGCCGGCAGCTCGCGCTGGAACAGGCCCTCCACCAGTCGACGGCCGACCTGCGCCGGAGCCGGAGCGTGCTTCCAGTCCTGGACGGAGGCCGCCGACTCCCAGGAGAAGAACCCCTCGTCGCCGCCGCCCCGCCGGTAGCGCGCGTACAGCAGCGCATCCATCGCGAGCGTGCCGGCCACGCCCGCGAGCATGCCCCGGACCACAACGCCCAACGGTGTCCCTATAGCCATAGCATGACAATACATATAGTTACGCTGAATATGCGCACAGTGACGCGTGGGGTGGGGTTGGCCTTTCGATCAGAAGGAACAGGCAATGTCGCATCACCTGGATACTCCGCAGGCGGCCAAGAACGGCCAGTTGTTCATCGGCGACCTCTACGCCTTCCCGGGCGAACACGGCACCGTCCTGGTCATGGACCTCAACTCCAACGTCACCGGCGTCCACCAGAGACGGGGGTTCCATCCCGAAGCGCGCTGCGAATTCAATATCCACGCGAATGGGGCGGAGTTCGAGGAGTTGACCTACCGGGTCTCCTTCGGTGAGCCGGACGCGGACGGCGGCCAGGCACTGCGACTGGACGTTCTCACCGGTCAGGACGCCCGTGAGGACAGCGCCGACGGAAAGCTGGCTCTTGAGGGGCACACCGGCGAGACCGTCACGGATTCCGCCACCCGGCTCTGGGCCGGACGCGTACAGGACCCGTTCTACATGGACCTGTCCTGCTGGCCATCACCAACGGTGCGGTCGAGAAGGGGACTGCCGTCGACCTGTCGGGCTGGGATCCGCAGAAGGCGCAGAACACCTTCGCCGGCACCACGGTGGACACCATCGCGCTGGAGATTCCTCACGGCGACCACGGCCTGGCCCTGCGGCATCGTCGGGCCCCGCGTCGACGGCTGGTTCATGAGCCGCACTCCGGCAGAAGCTGTAGCGCGGCTGCCGCACCGCTGAAGGGTTCGCCCACGCCGTCCTCGGTCTCCCCCTACGCGGCAGCACGAGGCTGGACAAAGCTCAACATCTCCAGCCTCACCCGGTCTCCCCGAAGGAGACCGGATCAGGAACTCCTGTGGGCCTCCAGCCGCCGTACCTCGACCCCGCGCTGCCCGTCGCGGAGCGGGTCGCCGACCTCCTCGGGCGTATGACGCTGCCCGAGATCGGAGGTGCTGCTGTCCATCCGAACAGTTGGAGGCACCGCCCGGACGGGGCAGTCCGGGCAGCCTCCGGTGGTCGTCCGACATACAGCGTGCTTGCGTGGTCATGCACGACTGCCTCTCCAACGACCCGCCCCCTTGCGGGACCTCCAGATCCCGACCGGGCGTACCCGCCATGCACGCGGACACGCCCGCGGGGCGGCCCACCCTCCTCCTCCCCGCCCTGCAATGCCCTGCGATGCCTTCGAAAGGCGTACCCGTGCCCGACAGCCGCGACCAAGCAGAGATGAACGCGCTGCCCACGAACACCGAACCGACGGCGGGCGGCTGCCCCGTCACCGGGGCCAGGCAGCCGGGCCCGCTCATGGGAGACGGCATCCAGCAGTGGTGGCCCGACAGACTCGACCTCGGAGTCCTGCGCCGCTACGCCGACTGCACCGATCCCAACGGCAAGGGCTTCGACTACGCCGCGGCGTTCGACGCGCTCGATCTGCCGGCCGTCAAGCGCGACATCCTGCAGGTGCTGACCACCTCCCAGGACTGGTGGCCCGCCGACTACGGGCACTACGGGCCGTTCATCATCCGCATGGCCTGGCACCTGTCCGGGACCTACCGCGTCACCGACGGCCGGGGCGGCAACGGCGCCGGCCTTCAGCGCTTCGCACCGGTCAATTCCTGGCCCGACAACGTCAACCTGGACAAGGCCCGCCGCCTGCTGTGGTCGGTGAAGCAGAAGTACGGGCGCGCGCTGTCCTGGGCGGACCTCATGGTGCTGTCGGGCAACGTGGCACTGGATTCGATGGGCTTCAAGACCCTCGGATTCGGCGGCGGCCGCGAAGAGGTCTGGGGCCCGGACTCGGCCGTCTACTGGGGACCCGAACAGGTCTGGCTCACCGACGAACGGCACAAGGACGACGGCGAGCTCGAAACACCGCTCGCGGCCGACACCATGGGGCTGATCTATGTCAACCCCGAAGGCCCCAAGGGCAACCCCGACCCCATGGCGTCGGCCACCGACATCCGCGAGACCTTCACCCGGATGGCGATGAACGACGAGGAGACCGTCGCCCTGTGCGCCGGCGGCCACACCTTCGGCAAGACCCACGGCGCCGCACCGTCCGACACGCTCGGCCCCGAGCCGGAAGCCGCGCCGATCGAGGAGCAGGGCCTGGGCTGGAAAGGCACGTACGGATCCGGCAACGGCAACGACACCGTCACCAGCGGTCTGGAGGTCATCTGGACCGACACCCCCACCACCTGGGACAACCGCTACTTCGAAATCCTCCTCGGCTACGAGTGGGAGCTGACGAAGAGCCCCGGCGGGGCCTACCAGTGGAAGCCGAAGAACGACGAGGGCAAGGACATCGTCCCCGACCCGCACGACCCGTCCGCGCGGCGTACTCCTTCCATGCTCACCACCGACGTCGCGATGCGGGTCGACCCCGACTACGCACGGGTCTGCCGCCGATTCCTCGAACACCCCGAGGAATTCACCGAGGCGTTCGCCCAAGCCTGGTACAAGCTCACCCACCGCGACGTGGGCCCCATCGCCCGCTACCTCGGCCCCGAGGTCCCCGCGCAGGAACACATCTGGCAGGACCCACTGCCCCGGCCCACCGAAGCCTTCCTCGACAACGACGGTGTCGAACTACTCAAGTCCCGCGTCCTGGCCTCCGGGATCCCGGTGGCCGATCTCGTGTGGATCGCCTGGTCCTCGGCGTCCACCTTCCGCCGCAGCGACAAGCGCGGTGGGGCCAACGGCGCCCGCATCCGCCTCGAACCCCAGAACGGCTGGGCCGTCAACGAACCGCACCGGCTCTCCGCCCTCCTCCACCGGCTGGAGGACATCCGCAAGGACTTCAACTCCTCCCGCCCCACGGGCCACGGCGTCTCCATGGCCGACCTCATCGTCCTGGCCGGCACCGTCGCCGTCGAGAAGGCCGCTGCCGACGCCGGCCACGACGTCGAGGTCACCTTCATCCCGGGCCGGGTCGACGCCACCCAGGACCACACCGACATCGACGGCTTCTCCTACCTGGAGCCCGCGGCCGACTCGTTCCGCAACTACGCCGGCAAGGACACCCTCCCCGCCGAATACCGCCTCGTCGACCGCGCCGACCTGCTCGGCCTGAGCGCCCAGCAGATGACCGCCCTGGTCGGCGGGCTGAGAACCCTCGGCGCCACCTACCAGAACACCCCCACGGGCGTGCTCACCGCGACCCCCGGCGTGCTGACCAACGACTACTTCGTCAACCTCCTCGACCAAGGCACCTCCTGGAGTCCCGCCGCACACGACCCCACGGTCTTCGAAGGACGCGACGCCACGACCGGTACGGCCCGCTGGACCGCGAGCCGCGCAGACCTGGCCTTCGGCTCCCACGCCGAACTCCGCGCCCTCGCCGAGGTCTACGCAAGTACCGACGGAACACTGAAGTTCATCGAGGACTTCACGGCAGCCTGGACCCACACCATGAACCTCGACAGGTTCGACCTGCGCACCCACGCATAGCACCTGTCCGACCGATCATGCACCCGCCCCGTGTCCGAGTCGTCGACCGTCGTAGTGTCGCGTGGTGAAATCCTGCCCCGCTCATTACAAGGTCGCTCCGACGTGCTTCGACTGCTTGAGGGCGGCGTTGAGTTCGCGTCCGGCCGATGTCGCAGAGCTCACTCGCTTGGAGCCGGGCGCCTTCGCTGCGTTCGCCGGAGCCCACCGGGCCTGGGTGGAGAACCTCCTGCTTGCCGAGTGCGCTCATCAGTCGTTGGTCGGGTGGCCCTCCTCCGGCCCTCCGCTTGTGGTGCGCTGGGCAGCGTGGAGTACACCCGCAGTTGCCACCGCGCTGCCGGTGCCGGCCTCGGTCGCCGTTGGGCTCGCCCGGGCGCACCAGCAACGCGAGGGGATCCGTAGCCGCCACGAGATGGTGACATCTCGCCTACTCGACGGCCTCGATTCCCATGTGGACCAGCAGCTTGCTCAGTTGTGGCATGACCTGGCACTGCTGGCCGGGGAACGGGATCCGGTGGCGGCGGCCGGCCTGCGCAAGAGAGTGGAAAATCGGGCACGGCCGGCACTCTGGGCGCGCTCGCTGGAGTGGATTCTGCTCCTGGGGATCCAGTTGGAAGGCCTGGACGTCGCGCTCACCGTCGCGCTCGCCGACAAGCACCCCACGGTCAGGCAAGCGGTCAGCCGCTGTGGCCGGAGCCAAGTCCTCAGTGTCCAGCTACGTGCCGCCGGGCTGCAGGCCGCAGTCGAGTCAACGAGGCCGCTGGAAGAGCGGCTGCTCGACATCGTCTCCGCGTCGGTCGACGCCCGCCGGAGCGACTTTCCCCGACCGCTGGGTGCTCCGTCGTCCACCTGGCTTGCCGACCTCGGGCTGGAAGGCCTCGTTCGGGGTGCCACCCGCCGCGCGGTTGCCGAGTTCGCCAGTTCCGTGGGTGACCTCGGTGCCGCTGAGGAAGAGCATCTGACCGCCACGCTGCTGGCCTGCCTCTTCAGCGAGTTCACCGCCGTGCCCGCCCGAGCACGGCTGACAGGCCTGGGTGGCCCACATCTGCGAGTCGGCCACCGCACCGTGACCAAGAAGGAGGAACGGACCAACGGCGCCGACATCGGCGTCGTCGTCGACATACGCGTACCTGGCCAGCTCCAGCTGCGGATTGGAGACCTCATCCAGGTGAAGAAGTCCACCGCCCTGACGCCCGGCCGCACCGGGCGCGAGGACACGTGGACCATCAAGCGCCGTCAGCTGCACGACCTGCTGGAGCATAGTGCCAGCGCTGTGTACTGGCTGATCAGGGGCACCGGTGATGTGATCGTGGTTCCGGCGAAGTTTCTGTCCGCAGTCGAGGCCGCCACCGCCCATCCGGCCTCTCAGCAGTTCACCGTCGGTTACACAGCCGTCCGGCACACCGCAGTTCCCATGGAGCAGTACCTGCCCGACTTGGTTGTGGGCTTGTGGCTCGGGAACAGCAGCGAGCACACACTCCAGGCTGCACAAGGCACCGGCCGCACCACCCGGCCCCGGTTCGCCCTCACCATCGACGTCGTTCTCGAACCCATGGAGGGGTGAATTGGCAAACTCCAGCTCGCTTTGGTGATCTATTCGAGGCAGACACCGCCCCGGCCCGGCACATTGGCTGGCGCGGGCCGTGCTGGCGGGCGGGGACACCCAGCAGGGCCTCGCCGGGGTCGAGCCCGGCCTGCGTGGCGGCGTCAGTGAGCGCTTGGTGGATCTGGTCGTGGTCCAGCAGGCGGGCCTCGACCAAAGGACGCCGGAACCCGGAGCAGTTGATGTAGCAATCGAGGCGCATCGAGCGTTCATTTCTCGGCGCCGCACGCAGAGGCCCTCTGAAGAATATCGGACGGTGACTGAGCCTTTTCCAACCTCACGCTAAAGCGCGCTGAGGGACAGGGGCTGCCTGGACCCATCGTGGTGATGAAATGCCACCAGCCGAGGCGGGCACGACCCGATCCGCTGCCCGCACTTTCGATCCTCGCTTGCACCTCGCACCCCTTCGCCACCACGGTCACCCAGGGCTCGTTCTGGAATGCTGGATCGGCCCCGCAGGCAGGCTCGTGGTACCCCTCACAACGCTCCTTGCAAGAATGCTTCCTGCACGCATGCTTCGATCGGGGGTGGGTTCGTTGGTCTGGTTCGCGGAGAGGTTCCTCTGGGACGGGGAGCGTCCTGAGTGGACGCGGGTCCCATCGAAGTCTGTGGGGCCCATACGGTTCGGTCAGAGCAAGGAGGAAGTCTCAGCCGCTCTGGGCGAGCCGATCACGGGATGGGGCGAGAGGTACGAGCGTTGGTATCCCTTCGACGGAGTTGGCATCGACACCTACTACGACCAGGAGTCTCGGGCCTTGGCTGCCGTAGCTGTCGATGCCTGCCGGGGCCCCAGGTCAGCCTCGACGGCACTCCTCTGGTTGGCCGGCTGCCCTCGGAACTCGAACCCTGGATCGAGGAGACCGCGTCAACACTTGAGGATCCGACCCTGCCCGAGTACGTCTACGGCCTGCGCTTCGGGCCCCGCGGGGAGCCGTATCTCCTCAGTCTGGGATTGATCCTGCGCTGCCAGCAGAACGGCGACCACGCCCGCTGTCGCCCCGTGTTCCTTGCTCCTCAGTGGTCCATGCGAGGCCAGGAATGGATCGAGAACTTGATCCCCGACAGGGAGTGGCTCACGTATTAAGCCCCTTCGTGACGGGTGGTTGGGCCGGCAGCCCCGACGGCGGGTATGAAGAACGCTCCTGGTAGACGGGTTCACGACCAAGATCACCAGTCCGCCAGGAGCCCTCGCGTGCTTGCCTACCCATCCGGCATCGATCTGTCCGGCCGTACCCTGCAGCATCTCGCTGGCCTCCTCGCAGGTCACCGCCGCCGCGTCGGCTCCCGGTGGCGCCGCCTCACCTGCGGCCGGCAGGCCCTGCCCGTCCTGGCCCACCTGCGCTGCGGCGACACCTACGCCCGGCTCGCAGCGGGTTTCCGGGTCGGGATCGCGACTGTCTACTGGTACATACGCGAGGCCGTTGACCTTATGGCCGCTCAGGGCACCCACGCTGGAACAGGCCGTGACGGCCGTGCGGAAGAAGGCGTACGTGATCCTCGACGGCACCGTGCTGCCGATCGACCGCATCGCTGCCGACCGGCCGTACTACTCCGGGAAGAAGAAACACCATGGAATGAACGTGCAGGTCCTCGCCGATCCAGCTGGCCGGCTGATCTGGGCCTCGGACGCGCTACCCGGAGCTGTGCACGATCTGACTGCGGCCCGGACCCACGGCATTCCCGCCGCCCTGACCTCCGGAGACATCAAGTGCTGGGCGGACAAGGCATATCAGGGTGCAGGCGCTGCTGTCCGCGTCCCGTTCCGGGGGAAGAATCTGCGCGGCTGGCACCGGCGTTACAACCGCGATCACGCCAAGATTCGCAGCCTCGGCGAACGCGCTATAGCCACCCTCAAATGCTGGCGACTCCTGCGGAAGCTCCGTTGCAGCACCATCCGGATTACAGCCGTTGTCCGTGCCATCCTCGCCCTCGAACTTGCCACCTGATCAAGATGGAAAAGGCTCAGGGCCTGGCCGGGCTGGAAGGGGAGCGTCCCGGGGGTGCACGGGAACAGGTACCGGCCCGGGTGCGGTCCCGAGTGATCGCGCTGACGCGTATGACGCCGCCGGACGGCGCAGGGCTTTCGCACTGGTCCACTCGGGAGTTGGCGAAGTACCTGGAGCGGACCGAGAACATCACCGTGTCCTGGCACTACGTCGCGCGCGTCTGGCGGGAAGAACACCTGAAGCCGCACCGGTCCGGCACCTTCAAGATTTCCAAAGATCCCGCGTTCGCGGAGAAGGTGGCCGACGTGATCGGTCTGTATCTGGCCCCGCCAGGCGGTGCGGTGGTCCTCTCGATTGACGAGAAGACGCAGATCCAGGCGCTGGACCGGACCCAGCCGGTACTGCCCGTCGCGTTCGCGGCGAGCGAGAAGCGCACCGCCGACTACGTCCGGCACGGCACCACGAAACCTGTTCGCCGCCCTGAACGTGAGCACTGGCGAAGTGCTCGGCGAGTGCAGGCCGACCCGGAACGGCAAGGATTTCCTGGCCTACCTGAAGAAGGCGGTGAAACCGCACGCCGGGAAGGACATCCACGTCGTCCTGGACAACCTCTCCACGCACACCACCCCGGAAGTCAAGGAGTGGCTGGCCAAGAACCCGCACGTCCACTTCCACTTCACTCCCGTCGGCTCCTCGTGGCTCAACCAGATCGAGATCTGGTTCGGAATCCTGACCCGGCAGTCGATCCGCCGCGGCACGTTCTCCAGCGTCAACGTCCTGATCAAGCAGATCCGCGACTACATCACCTCCTGGAACGAGAGCGCGAAACCGTTCACCTGGACCGCGACCGCCGGCGAGGTCCTCGCGAAGGTCAGGCTCGTCGCGACCAACGTGAAGAAACTCGTCAATAACAACTCGAACTGACATGAACAGGATCACGAGACACTAGGGGTCCGGCTCGCGGTTCCCCACGACGCGGGAGTACGAGGATGATGTCCGCGTGATTCGAGACCTGCCGCCGTTGCCGTTGCCCCAGTACGTCGTGATCCGTATCGGCTGCTCACCAGAGGTGCCCACTGAGATTGCCGCCAAGCTGCGGCGGATCGGCGTCCCGGCGGGGCTGATCGGCTATGAGTACCAACCGCTGGCCGAGGCGGCAGTCCTCGGCGGGATGGACGAGAGCGGGTTGGTCGTCTTTGGGACCAGCGGCCTGTTTGGACACATCGCCATCGAAGTGGCTTCGCGCCGCATCGTGCACATCCCCATAGCCGAGTCTTCGACCACCAGTCACGTGAACAGGGACCTCGAAGCCTTCCACCGGTGCGTCGCGGCCACCATCGCCCGCTTCCCGTTCTACGAAGAAGGCGAGAAGGACAGATTCGACGAGGCGGCGGGCGACCTCCGCGAGCTCCTGGCCACCCTCGATGACACCGCGCTCGCACACAACGGGCTATGGGAGACCCTGTGTGACGACGTCGCGATGGGCGACTACGCGAACTGGGAGGACTGAAGCACGTCAGCACTCCAGCATCAGACCCGTGGCCGTCAGGCAGCCGTCGACCAGCTCCGGTCGGTACTGGATCCTTTTGAGGCGACGCTTCACGGCTCGGGTGATCTGGCTGAGGTCCGCGGCGGCGAGGTTGCCGATGTCGCGTTTCACCAGCGACCAGACGCCCTCCTGCGGGTTCAGGTCCGGGGCGTAGGTCGGTAGCTGGAATACGGTGAGCCAGGCGGTGTTGGCCGCGAAGAACTTCCGTAGCGGCACGACCAGGTGCATGCGCAGGTTGTCCCACACCAGGACGATCGGGCCGCCGAGCTGAGTGTGGGCACGGACGATCAAGTCGCGGTAGTCCTTCCAGCCGAAACCCTTGGGTTCGTCCTTGCGGCCACGATACTCGCGGACGGCGTAGATCAGACGAGACCGCTTCGAGTAGGCCCGCGTTGTAGTACGGGCGTGCCTTCCCGACCCGCGCTACAACGCGGGCCTACTCGATGACCAGAAATCGATCACTCGGGAAGGTACGCCCTCCGCGTTGCGCGAGGCACCTCTCCCGAGTCCGATCCACAGGTCTTGAGCATTGAAGCTCTGCCATCTTGAAGTGGCTGGTCAGCGGGGTGGCGTGACCTCGTTTCGGGGTGCTCGTGCTGGTCGTGGGCGGCAGTCTGTGTTGTAGATCGTCCGGCGGGGTGGTTTTGCCGATGAGTTCACCGTCCTCGAACGGTCTACTCAGCGATACGACCGTTCTCGACAGGAGTGCTATGTCCACCATCCAGCCAGTGATCATCACTGCCGACCAGGACGTTCTGCTCGGCTTCTATACGAAATTGTTCGGCGCTGAGGAGGTCTTCCGGGTGCCGGCTGAAGGCCCGGCCTTCTACCTCGGCTTGCGGATCGGCGACACCGATCTCGGGCTGGTGGCCAAGGCGAACCCGGGGACCGGGGCGGCACCGCGGATCCTGCTCAGCATCGGTGTCGACGACGTCGACGAGATGCTCGGCCGGGTGACGGCGCTGGGCGGCTCGGTCCGCGGCGGCCCCAACGACATGCCGTGGGGACAGCGCGTCGCCCACATCCAGGACCCCGACGGCAACTCGGTGAACCTCACCCAGCCGATCCCGGCCCGGTGACGCTGTTCCGGGGTGTTTGTGCTGGTCGTGGGCTGCCTGTGGTAGAGATCAATTTCCTGTAGTGGCCTCGATGTTCGTCAGTACGAGCAGCGCGCGAAACAGGTGGGTGGCGCGGGCGGGGTCTGTACGCAGCTTGGTGAGGATCCGCCAGTTCTTCAGATGGGCGAAGCCGCGTTCGACGGGGACGCGTCCGGCGGCCAGGATGCGGGTGGCCTCCTTCTCGGCGGGTGCGAGCTTGCGGGCACGGGTGGCCTTGAAGCCGGTGACGACCACGGGGTCGTCCCCGTCGTCGTCCAGGCCGAGGAAGCCCAGGTCGGCCAGGGCGCCGAGACCGGCAGCGCGCAGGTGGGCCAGGATGCGGTCGCGGCGGGCGGCGGTGATGTCGTGGGTGCGTCCGGGCCGGGCGGCCGATATCCACACCAGACGGCCCCGCTCGTCGGTCATCGCGAGGGCGTGCAGGCCGTGGCGCCGATGCTTGCCGGAGCAGTTCGGGCGGTTCGCCTCTCCGGTACGGCGCTGTGTGTGATGAGGGTGCCGTCGATCAGGACGACCTCGCCGCCCCGCCGGGCGATCTTCTTCAGGGCGCGGTCCAGGCGAGGGGCCTCCGCGGCCAGCAGGTGGATCAGCTCGTCGCGCCAGCGCCGGATGGTGGTGGCGGAGATGTCGTTGCCGCCGGCCATGTCGGCCAGGCGCTGGTCGTGCCGCAGCACGGCCAAGACGATCACCGCGATCCTCCCGGGCGGCAGCGCCCGCCACCTCGACCGTATCGCTTTGAGATGGCGTCGCAGCAGGTCGGTGAGGTAGTGCAGAGTGTGCGTGGGCAGCGGCAGGCGGCACTGGTAGACCAGGGACACGGTGTCTCCGGCGTGCTCTTCGGCTTTCGTCACACAATTCCAACAGCCGCCGGGGGCACCTTGGTTACGCCCCGATCGCCGAGCGGACCGGTCACGGGCGGGTGGTGAACTTCCCGTCGGGTCGTTTGTGCAGCCAGCCGCGGTCGGCCAGCTTCGTGAGCTTCCCGCGCAGCGGCTCCAGCCTGCCCCTCACCCCGGTGTCCAAGCCCAGTACCTCGCCGATCTGCCGGGTGGAGACCGGGCCGGCGGCCTGCCGCACGGCGGTCAGGATTCGCTGGTACTCCGCCGGCAGTGCGGACTCAGCCACCCCCAGCCCACGGTCCGGGACCAGCCGCACCGCCCGACCCGCCACCTGGACCACCGGCGACCCGGCCTCCGTGCGCTCGTCGGCGAGCTGCTCACTCATCCGCTGCCACACCCGCTCGGCCACGGCCAACTCATCACGCTCAGCCCGTACCTCCGACAGCTGCTTGACCAGCTGCCCTTCGAGTCCGTCCAGCTCCGCACGCCGCGCGGCGATCCGCTCCAACACCTCGGGATCCATCATGGGCCGGAGCGTAGGAGCGGCACCCGCGACGACGGACGGGAATCCGCAGAACCACCCCGCCGGACGATCTACAACACAGACTGCCGCCCACGACCAGCACGAGCACCCCGAAACGAGGTCACGCCACCCCGCTGACCAGCCACTTCAAGATGGCGCAGCTTCGATGATGGCAGGGGTGGATGGGGCATGCCCGCCGTCGCACGAGGGACTGCGAACGGCTCAGCGGAAAGGGCCGTGGGGCGCGAAGGCGTGGGCAGCGAAGCGCTTGCCCATTCGGCGGTATGCGGCGGCGGTGGGGTGAAGGCCGTCGGACAGGTCGTCTGCTTCCTCGGGGCCGAGCAGGGCTCGGCCGTCGAGACAGTGGAGGTGGGGATCAGATGTCTGTCGTGCTACGGCAATCCGAGCCAGTTCGGCGCGGACCACCGTCAGCGACAGTGCGCCGTGGGCCACGTCGGCCGGGTCGCCCAGGGCGGTGATCCTCCCGTCGGGTCCGGTCCTGGTCGGGCCGGGAACCTGTTCAAGGGCCGGGCAGCTCACCGGGGAGATCAGCAGCAGCGGGGTGTCCGGGTGCCCGTCACGGATCGTGTCCAGAAATCCGTGTACTGCCGGGCCGAACGTCCTCAGCCGGAAGGCGGTCAGGCTCACGATGTTAATGCCCACCTTCAAGCTGATCAGGTCGGCGGGCATGTCGCGGAGCGTCCGGGCGACGTAGGGGTCCAGCAGAGCGTTGCCCGCCTGGCTGAGGTTGATCACCTCCACCCCGCCGAGGGTGGCTGCCACCACCGGCCAGGTCCCGGTCGGGCCGTCAGCCTCGATGCAGTGGCTGATGGAACTGCCGTGGTGTACCCAGCGACGGCGCCCGTCCGGCAGCGGTGCCAGCACGTCGCCGTCGGCGCGCAGTGCCACCAGTTCCGTGGGGGTCTGCTGCGGGAGCCACAGCTCGATGTTCTTCATGCCGGGCGGCAGTCCGGCAAACCGTATGGTTCCGGGTTTGCCCGGGATGAGTCGCTGTGCGGCTCCGGGGCCCGCCATTCTCAGCACGTTGCCCACCGGCGTCTGCCGGCGCCCGGCCGGGACGCCGTCAACCAACAACTCCAGCATGCCGGTTGGGCGGGGGTGGGGGTCGGTGGCGAGTTGGCCGGTGGAGGTGAGGACCTCTAACTCCAGTGCGTGTGCATCGGTGCGGAAGACCAGCCGCACCCCTGAAGGCATCACGGTCACTCCGTAGACCGATGGGTTCTGGTACTGCTCCTTGGTCCACGCCGGCAACCGGCGTGGCATGATCCCTGCCGTTGTGGTCTCCAGGTCCAGTGCGCCCCGTAACTCCACCGGTCCGCCCACCAATGGGACCGCCCGCATCGGCCCGGTGCCTTCGTGGTTCATCGGCGCCCGCCGGTCTCCCAGTTGTGGACTTCGATGGTGGCGTACCGGTCCGGGGTCAGGATGGTGCGTGCCGTGTCCGGGTTCGGTGCCTGGAGCAGTGCGGCTGTGCCGAGCCATGTGTCGCCGTCGTCGGACAGCAGCGGCCCGTACGCGATCAGCCCGTCCTGGCCGGGTGGCGGGGTGAGGTCTGCGGCCGGGCCTTCGCCGAGGCCGAGGACCAGGTACTGGCTGCCGCTTTCTCGGTCACCGGGGAAGTCCCACATGGTGCGCCCCAGTACGTTGTGCCATCGGCGCAGCAGCACGTCCTGGTATGCCCCGGCCTGGTAGTTGGGCTCGTCGAAGGCGAACGCGCGGGCGGCGGCGGGGTCGGGCAGGTCGACGATGTGCACGCTTCCGGTGGGTGTCTCACCGTCGTCGGCGAAGGTCGGGCCTCGGGCGATCAGTTCCTTCGTGTACTGGTCCATGTAGGACCAGTGCTTCTCCAGCAGTTCCTCGCGCAATGCGCGGGAGTCCGGCCGGTCTCGGTGGTAGCAGAAGTACTCCATGGTCACAGACCCTTCCTCGCCCGAGGGCACCGTTTCAAGCGGCTTTGTCGCCAAAGGCTTTTGTGTTCCGAGCGGAACAGTGAGCCTTTTCAGCGTTGCCTCTCCAGGGTGAGGACGGCTGCGGCGATTGACGTCATGCGGTTGGGGCTCGCGCGGGACCCGGCGGAAGATGCGCCAGGACGTCAGTCGTGCCATCCCGCCCTCACCGGGCCGACCGGAAGGATGACCGCCCTGGAGAGCGGCCCCGAAGTCCTGTGGAAGGCGCTCACGACCCTGCTCAGCGACCAGCCGCCTACCACGCGGCCTCCCAGCACGGGCCGCACCAGGTCGCCGCCCACACGCCGGCCGCTGTCGCCCAGGCGTTCCTGGCCGCGACCGGGATGATCAGGTGACCAGCGGCACGGCTGCGCACTCGCTGATGCGGCAGGCCGTCGGCGAGCGGACCCTGAAGCGGGCCGCCCGCCAGTGCATGGGCCGCACCGGCTCCCCCGGCGCGGACGGCATGACGTGGAGGGCGTTCCGCCAGGACATGCCCGCCCGCATCACGGCCCTGTCCGCGGCGCTGTCGGCCGGCACTTGGCGGCCCGGCCCGTTGCGTGTCGAGGAGTTCGACGCTTGGGGTAAACGGCACACGGGCCTTGACCCTGGGTTTTGGACACCGGAGACACTTGGATCTTGATGGTCCAGGAGAACGGAGTCCCCGTGGGGATGAAGCACTACCCCGCCGAGTTCAAAGCGGATGCGGTCGCGTTGTACCGGTCGAGGCCGGGAGCGACGATCAAGTCCGTCGCCGGTGATCTCGGGGTGAACACCGAGACGCTGCGGAACTGGATCCGGGCCGCCGACGGGCGCCGGCCCGGCGCCCACTCCGCACCGCCGGCCGCTTCGCAGACCGGCGGCGACGCTGTTCAGGCGGAGCTGGCCGCCGCTCGCAAGAGGATCCGTGAGCTCAA
>NZ_FMBW01000001.1 GCF_900091725.1 Streptomyces sp. DvalAA-43
CTCTCGTCCTCACCAAGTGACGACGGTCCCGGTCGGCGGACCGCCGCGGGGGCCGGTGGTATGGCCGCCCATGCGGTCCGTGGATCCGGGGCATGGCGTCGGCTGCGGCATGACCGGACCAACAACTCGTCGATCCGAATGGCCCGGCCTCGGTGCAGGATGGGTACGTGCTCCCTCCTCGACTGCTGTGGTGTGATCCCCGGCCCATCCCTCGGCTCAACCGGCAGGAGCCGGTGACCGTGATCGTCAGCGACCCCGGCTTCTACGAACCGGGTGACGATGACCACTGCTCGGTGTTCGAGTATTTCTGCCGGGCGCATGACCGCCCCTACCGGCACGGGTCCTGCGGGGAAGGGTCGCACCTCGTCGCCTTGGACCGTCAGGAGCACGGACCGGAGAACATGTGGCCGCAGCCTCGCATGCTGCTGTTCCCGGAAGGATTCGATCCGCCACTGAGCGACGCGCAGTTGGCCTGGGTACGGGCGGAGGACGACGCCGTCCGAGCGTGATCCGGAAGAGACGGTCTAGCCGCGCACCGATGCGTCAGCCCTCTCGGGCGCCCCGAAACGCGCCAGGCAGTGCCACACCTTCTTGACCGCCTGGGGGTCGTGGCGGCCGGCACGTACCGCGTCTCCGACCGTACGGGGGTCGAGGACGCCGCCCACGGCGATCTCCGTGCCCAGGTCGACGTACTCCTGGCCCCGGTAGTCGGGGTGACGGCGCAGTTCCTCGACCCCGAGACGGAAGCCGGGGTGCCACTCCACGGGGCAGCCGAGACGCGCGGCCGCGGTTTCGGCAGCGGTGCCCCGGTAGCAGGGGTTCAGGACCAGTGCCTCCACGTGATGGTCCAGCCGGACCGGCCCGTGCACCTGGGCCTCGATGTAGTCGTCGAGATCGTCCTGGGTGTCGGCCAGGGCGGACGCGATGAGCCCCATGCGGGCGGCGACACCGAAATCCGAGGGTTCGAAGAAACTGTCCGGGTAGCAGAACGTGGTCCGCGCCGCGGTCCGGGCCGTCAGCCGGAAGTGGGCGGAGCCGAACCGCGGCGCCCCGCCGACCGGCTTTCGGCGGAAGTTCAACGCCCCGTAGACGGGCCGCTCATGAGCAGGCGCCTCGTCATACGCCCCGTCGAAGATCCGGCTCTCCCAGCGCCAGCGGTCTCCGCCGGGATGCGCGGTCAGCCCACCGTTGCCGATGCCCGTGACGAACTGCGAGAGGTACCGGCCGTCCTCTGCCAGAGCGTCCAGGATCGGCTTGCCGTGGAGCAGCCGGTCGGGGTGGAAGTTGAGGGTCACGCGCAGCGAGGGATCCAGCGGTGGGCCCGACGCCAGTTCCGCGACATGACGAAGGGCCCGTTCCTGCGGTGTCCCGTGGGCCGGGGCTTCGGAGCTCATCCGCGCAGTGTCTCCCGGGCCGATCCGCCGGCGCACCCGCATTCCGTCGCGACCGGCCCGCGCCACAAGCCGATCCCCGCGGGCAAGTAGAGTGCCGCCATGGCCTATCCACCGATGCCGCTCCACCTCACAACCCCTCGGCTGACGTTGCGTCCGTGGACCGATTCCGATGTGGACGCCCACCGCGAGCTCGTCGCCGAACGGGGCGACGGCATGCCGTCGATCGAGCACAACCGGCGGATGATCGAGGATGAGCGCGCCGCTGCGGCACGGACGGGCATTGCCCTGCTGGCCGTCGTCCGCCGGGACGTGGGCGACTTCATCGGATACTGCGGGCTGACCGTCGGCCGGGCCTCCGCCGACGAGCCCGAGATCGCGTACGAGTTGTTCCGGCGGGTGCACGGACAGGGCTACGCGACCGAGGCGGCCTCCGCGGTGCTCGACGCCGCGATCGAGACCGGACGGAAGCGGCTCTGGTCGACGGTGCGCCCCTGGAACGCACCGTCGTTCCGCGTCCTCGACAAGATCGGGTTCACCCGCGACCACGTGTCGACGGACGATCGTGGCGAGCTGGTATGGCTCACCCGCACCCTGCCGTAGGAGGCGCGGGCGACCACGGTCCTTGTCCAGGGCAGGGCGCCTCGCGGAGCCGCTCGGAGAGTGGGACCGGCTCAGAGCCGGCCGGGCACCACGAAGATCACCCAGGTCACCGGCGGCGCCATCGCGGCCATACTGAGCCCCCAGGTCATCAACTTCCGGAAGACCGCGTCCCGTTGGTCCTCCGGGGCGTTGGCGGTGACCAGGGCGCCGCTGGTGGAGATGGGCGATGAGTCGACCACCGACGACGAGATGGCCAGGGCGATCACCATCCCGACCGCACCCACCTCGCCGCCCAGGAGGAACGGCACGGCCAGCGGGATGAGCGCCCCGAGGATGCCCGTGGTCGACGCGAAGGCGGAGACCACCGCGCCGATGCAACAGATCAGCAGCGCTCCGAGGAGCGGGGCGCCGACGTCGGCGACGCTGTGGCCGAGCCAGTCGATGGTCCCGATGCGTTCCATCGTGCCGACGAAGGTGACGACCCCGCAGACGAGCAGGACGGTCGACCAGGCGCAGCGGTCCACGGCTCCCTTCGCGGATTCGGGGGAGAGCAGTGACAGCACGACCGCCACGGTCAGCGCGAGCAATCCCACGTTCAGATCGGTGAACAGCGCCCCGAGGACCAGACCGAGCAGGCCGGTCAGGGTGAGGGCCCGGACCCGGTTGAGGCGCAGGGCCGAGGGACCGGAGGGATCGGAGAGTTCCGCGGTGCCGGTCGACGTGGGTGTCGGAGTGGTCGACGTGGGTGTCATGGTGGTCGAGGTCTGGAGGGCCACCGCACCCCCCGCCGGTGCCCCGGCGCCCCCGGTGTCGCCGCCCTTCGGACGGGCTTCCGGGACGTCGCCCGCGTTCCCGGGCACGGGTTCCCCGCTGTCCTGGGCCCGACGCCCTATCAGTTCTCTTCCGCCGAACAGGAAGAACACCACCGCACTGAGCAGGGCGTTGAAGACGAAGGAGCTGGCGAACAGCAGCATCGGGTTACCCGGCAAATCGTTCCGGGAGACCACACCATTGGTGATGCTGCCGAAGATACTGATCGGGGAAAAACCACCCGCGCTGGCTCCGTTGATGATGAAGAGCCCGAGGAGCACCGGATTGATCCGATAGCGGACAGCGAACCCCATACCGATCGGCGCGATGATCGCCACGGCAGCGGGCACGACCGCGCCCACCGCCGTAAGGACCGCTGTGATCAGGAACATCACCCAGGGGATCAGGGCAATGTGCCCTCGTACGGCCCGTGTTGAGGCGTGTACGAGCCAGTCGACCGTGCCGTTGTTCTTGGCGATGGCGAACAGGAACGTGACCCCGACGAGGACGACGAACAGATCGCCGGGGAATCCGCCGAATATCTCGTCCGCGCTCTCATGGACGAAAAAGGTGCCGACGACGAAAGCGGCGACGATGGCCAGCGCCCCCATATGCACCGAGGTAAACGTGGCGACAGTGAAAACCAGCGCCAATGCGATGAGGGATATGACGTGATCTGACACGAGGCTTCCCCGCCTTCGGTCGATGGCCATGGTGCGGGCGTGCGGGCATGCAGGCGCGACCCTCCCTGAGCAGGGCGGTGGGAGAAGAGGGTGTGCCGTAGCCCGGCATGGCGTCGGGAGCGCCCCGGCGCCATGGAATTCCGTCATTCGGAATGATGATTCCGCAATGAGGAGTATGGAAGCCTCGTAAAAGCGGGTGCGTCAAGGGGGCGCGGCAGAACTTTCACCCCGGGGTGACGGGGTGTCAGCCTCCGGATGCGCTCCCGAGGAGCTTCCCGACCCGCTGCGCCGCTTCGCACACGGCCGCCCCGAAGGCCGCCCGTGACGCGTCGGTCATCCGACTGGTCGGCACATTGACGCTGATGCTCGCCACCGGAGTCCCGGCCTCGCCGATGACCGCGGCGGCCACCGCCGACACGTCGTCGCGCCACTCGCCGGAGTTGGTGGCGTACCCGCGCGCACGGATCTCCGCCAGTTCGGCGCGCAGGTCCCCGGGATCGGTGATCGAGGTGCCGGTGAACCGGGAGAGGCCCTCGGCCACGTAGTTCTCCACGGTCTCGGTGGTGCTCGCCGCCAGGATCGCCTTGCCGTTCGCCGATGCGTGGGCCGGCAGATTCTGCCCGAGCGGCAGGATGATCCGCACCGGCTGGCTGGTCTCCAGGCGCTCGATCAGCACGATCCTGCCGCCCTCCGGCACCGCCAGATGCACGGTCTCGTCGGTCTGCCTGCGCAGCTCTTCCATCACCGGCACCGCGATGTCCCGCAGGCTCAGTTCACCGGTCGCGCTCCGGCCGACATGCAGCGCCTTCGCGGTCACCATCCATCGCGTGGGCGTCCCGGCAGCCTGCCGGATCCAGCCCGCCGTATGCAGCGTGACCAGGGCGCGCTGGACCGAACTCTTGGGCAGTTCCATGGCGCGCGCCAGATCGGCGACACCGATCGGCTGCCGCGCGGCGACCTCTTCCAGGGCGCGCAGCGCGTTGAGGACGTTCTGCATCCGTTGACTCCCTCGGCGGGCGAACCTATGCTCCAGCGTGCCAGCTTACGGTACAGCGTGCCGTGTCACGGCACAAGTCTTCGGAGGAGCCCGTCCCATGACGTCACGCACCGGCCGCCATTTCCTCCAGATCCCCGGCCCCACCAACGTCCCCGACCAGGTGTTGCGTGCCATGGCGGCACCCACCATCGACCATCGCGGCCCCGAGTTCGCCGCCCTCACCACCCGGCTGCTCGCGGAGATCAAGCCGGTGTTCGGCACCGCCGGGCCGGTCGTGATCTATCCGGCATCCGGCACCGGGGCCTGGGAGGCCGCCCTCGTCAACACGCTCAGCCCCGGCGACCGCGTCCTGTCCTTCGAGACCGGGCACTTCGCGACGCTCTGGCAGGACATGGCCCGCGCCCTCGGCCTGGACGTGGACTTCGTACCCGGGGACTGGCGCCATGGGGCCGACCCCGCCGAACTCGCCCTGCGCCTCGACGCCGACACCACGCACTCGATCAAGGCGGTCTGCGTCGTCCACAACGAGACCTCGACCGGCGTCACCAGCCGCATCGCCGAGATCCGTCAGGTACTCGACGACACGGACCACCCGGCCCTGCTGCTCGTCGACACCATCTCCTCGCTCGGCTCCATCGACTACCGGCACGACGAGTGGGGCGTCGACGTCACCGTCGCCGGATCGCAGAAGGGGCTGATGCTCCCACCCGGCCTCAGCTTCAACGCCGTCAGCGACAAGGCGCTCGAAGCCTCCAGGACCGCACGGCTGGCAAAGTCGTTCTGGGACTGGGCACCGGTCATCGAGGCCAACAGGAGCGGGGCCTTCCCCTACACCCCGGCCACCAACCTCCTCTACGGACTCGCCGAGGCGCTGGACATGCTCGCGGCCGAGGGACTGCCCCAGGTCCATGCCCGGCACGCCCGGCACGCGGCGGCGACCCGGGCCGCCGTACGGGGGTGGGGACTTGAGGTGCTCTGCGCCGACGAGCGCGAACACTCCGGATCCCTCACCGCCGTGCTGATGCCCGACGGCCATGACGCGGACAAGGTCCGGAGGGTCATCCTCGACCAGTACGACATGTCACTCGGCGCGGGCCTCGGCAGACTCACCGGCCGGATCTTCCGTATCGGTCATCTGGGCCACTTCAACGATCTGACCCTTGCCGGAACCCTCGCGGGGGTCCAGATGGGCCTGGAGATCGCCGAAGTGCCGGTCGACCCGGCGGGACTGGGCGCGGCACTGGACGTACTGCGCGCCTCGTGACCGGCGCTGCGCACGTCATCACCGACGCTGTGCCAGCCCCACGCACCTCACAACCAGCACCGCGCACCCTCATGACCGGCCCCGACACACCGAACTCCTCCCTCGTACCCACTTGGCACCCTGGAGTCGCATCCATGACACCGCCCCACGGCGAGACCCGGAACACTCCGTCGGCCGCCGGATCCCCCGACGACCGTGACCTCCGGCAACGGCTGAGCCGTGACCTCGACGGCGAGGTCGCCTTCGACGACTACACCCGGCACCTGTTCTCGCGTGACGCCAGCATGTACGCCATCACCCCGCGCGCGGTCCTCTTCCCCCGGCACGCGGGTGATGTGCAGGCCGCCGTGGCGGCGGCGATCGACCACGGCGTGCCGGTACTGCCGCGCGGTGCCGGAACCAGCCTCGCCGGACAGACCGTCGGCCCCGGCCTGGTCCTCGACTTCTCCCGCCATATGAACCGCATCGTCGACCTCGATCCCGAAGGGCGTACGGCTCTGGTCGAGCCCGGCGTCGTACAGGACCAGCTCAACCGGGCCGCGGCTCCGCACGGCCTGATGTTCGGCCCGGACACCTCCACCAGCAACCGCGCGACCATCGGCGGGATGATCGGCAACAACTCCGCCGGCAGCGGCTCCCTGCGGTACGGCATGACCATCGACCATGTCCGCGCCCTCGATGTCGTCCTCTCCGACGGAAGCACGGCCCGCCTGGAGCCCGTCGACGAGACCGAACGCGGACGGCGCGCCGGCCTGCCCACGCTGGAAGGCCGCCTCCACCGGGATCTCCCGCTGCTCGTACGGGCCAACGCCGATGCCATCGCCGAGGGGTTCCCGGACTTCTGGCGCCGTGCCTGCGGCTATCGACTGGACCGGCTGGCCCGAGAGGACACCCCCTTCGACCTGGCGAAGTTCGTCGTCGGCTCCGAGGGAACCCTGGCCATCGCCACCCGGGCCCTGGTCGATCTGGTGCCCAAGCCGGGCCGGACCGTCATCGCCGTGGGCCACTTCGCCTCGGTCGTCGCCGCCATCGAAGCCACCGAATCCGCCCTGGCCTGTCATCCGGCCGCCGTGGAACTCATGGACCGGAAGATCCTCGACCTCTCCCGCCGGAAGATCGAGTACGCCTCGCTCGGCACCCTCCTCCAGGGGGACCCCGAAGCACTCCTCTTCGTCAGCTTCACCGGCGACGACGAGACCGAACTCCTGGAGCGCCTGGGGCAGTTGACCAGCCTGTGGAATCGCCACGGCCACGGCTACCACACCCTGCGGGCTGTCACCCCCGAGCAGCAGGCGTCCCTGCTGAAGGTCCGCAAGTCCAGCCTGGGACTGCTGATGGCGGCAGGCGAGGGCACCAGAAGACCACTCGCGTTCGTCGAGGACACCGCGGTCGACCCCGCCCATCTCGCCGAGTACACCCGCCGTTTCAAGGACATCCTGGACGAGCACGGCCTCACCGCCGGGTTCTACGGCCACTGCTCCGTGGGCTGCTTGCACATCCGGCCCTTCGTGGACCTCGCCGACCCGCAGCAGATCACCACCATGAGGACGGTCGCCGAACGCGTCAAGGACCTCGTCACCGAGTACGGAGGCGTCAACTCCAGCGAACACGGCGACGGTCTGGCGCGCAGCGAGTTCAACCGGGAGATCTTCGGAGACGCCCTCTACGAGGCGATGCGCTCCGTCAAGGGCCTCTTCGACCCCCACGACCTGCTCAACCCGGGCAAGATCGTGGACGCGCCCGCCATGACCGACAACCTCCGGGACCCGGCGCTGCCGCCCGCCCCCGAATTGCGTACCCGGCTGGACTTCGACGTCGTGGGAGGCATGCGCGGTGCCGCCGACCGCTGCATGAACATCGGACTGTGCCGTAAGAGCGGCAGCGGTGCCATGTGCCCCTCCTACATGGCGACCCGCAATGAGCAGGACTCCACCAGGGGCCGGGCGAATGCCCTGGTCAAGGCGTTGTCGGAGCCCGATCCACGGAAGGCGCTCGGCGACGGGCGACTGCACGAGGTCCTCGATCTGTGCCTGATGTGCAAGGCGTGCAAGAGCGAATGCCCGCTGGGCGTCGACATGGCCACCCTCAAGGCGGAGGCGCTCTCCCATCACCACGACGAGCACGGGACACCCCTGCGGTCACGGATCTTCGGTTCGATCCGTCTCCTCAACCGGCTCGGCTCGGCCACCGCACCCCTGTCCAACCTGCCCGGCCGTATCGGCCCGCTGCGCCGCCTGATGGACCGCCGGCTGGGCATCGCCGCGGCTCGGCCCCTGCCACGCTTCCAACGACGCAATCTCGTACGCTGGTTCGACCGACGGCCGAAGGAACTTCGGCCGGCTGCCGCCCAGGGAACCGTCACCTATCTCGCCGACTCCTTCACCACGTACACGGAGCCGAGCATCGGCCGTGCGGCCGTCGAACTCCTCGAACAGGCGGGCTGGGACGTACGGCTGGAGAGCCGCGGCTGCTGCGGACGCTCCAGTTTCTCCAAGGGGCTCGTCGACGACGCCAACGAGAAGGCGTTCAAGCTCGCCCATCTCCTCGCGGAGACCACCCCCGCGGGCTCCCCGATCGTCGGCTGCGAACCCTCCTGTCTGATGACCCTGCGCGACGAACACCGGGCCCTGCTGCCCACGGACACGGCGGTCAAGGACATCTCGGGGCGCGTACGTCAGGTCGAGGAGCTGTTGGTGGAGGCCATCGACGACGGCCGCATACGTCTCGGCGACGCCGCCTGGCCCGCCGGACGGCGGCTGCTCTACCACGGCCACTGCCATCAGAAGGCCGAGGTCGGCACCGCCGCCACCCTCGCGCTGCTGAACCGCATCCCCGGCGTGGAGGTGGTCGAGCTGGACGCGGGCTGCTGCGGAATGGCCGGCTCGTTCGGTTTCGAGTCGGAGCACTACGACGTCTCCATGACGGTCGGCGGCGACCGGCTGTTCCCCGCGGTCGAGGCGGAGCCCGCGGAAACGGTGATCGTCGCCACCGGTGTGTCCTGCCGACAGCAGATCTTCCACGGCACCCGGCGCGATGCCTGGCATCCCGTGCAGCTGGTCCGGGAGGCGCTGATCGTCTGAGCGCCGGTCCGGTCGGCGCGGGATCGTCGTGCGGGGGCACGCATCGGCCGGGCCGCGTCGGACCTGAACGGGGTATTGCGTTGCCGCGTGGTGGAGTTGGTGGTGTGTAGCGTGGGCCTCGTTCCCTGGTGGCGGCTGTGCACCGGCATCAACCCGAGGAAGGACCATCTTGCCCATCGAGACAGTGCAGATTCCCACGGCGGACGGCCGGGCCGACGCGTTCGCCGCCTTCCCCGACGACGGCGCGCGGCACCCGGGGGTGCTGCTGTACATGGACGCCTTCGGCCTGCGGCCCGTACTGGAGGAGATGGCCCGCGAACTGGCCGGGCACGGGTACTACGTACTCGTCCCCAACGTCTTCTACCGGCACGGTCCGGCCCCCGTCGTCGCCCTCCCCGAGCACATCGGGGAGGAAGCCCGGCCCGCGCTCTTCGCCCAGCTGATGCCCTTGATCGAGGCGCACACCACCGAACGCGCCCTGCGCGACGCCGACGCCTACGTCGAGTTCCTCACCGCCCAGCCCGAGGTCGGCCCCGGACCGATCGCCGCGATCGGCTACTGCATGGGCGCCGTCCTGGCGATGCGCACCGCGGCGGCCCATCCCGGCCGGGTGGCCGCCGTCGCCGGATTCCACCCCGGCCGTCTGGTCACCGACGCACCCGACAGCCCGCACCGTCATCTCTCCGGGCTCACCGCCGAGGTCTATCTCGGCCCCGCCGAGAACGACATGACGCCCGAGACCATCGGCGAGCTCGACCGGGCCCTGGACGCCACGGGCGTCGGCCACACCACCGAGGTCTACCCCGGCACCGTCCACGGCTACACCATGGCCGACACCGACGCCTACGACCCCGCGGCGCTGCAACGCCACTGGGACCGGCTGCTCCCCCTCCTCGACCGCACCCTCACCAACGGCTGAGGCCCCGGAGCGGGGTCGCGGCTCATGACTCCGGCTCGTCCGGCAGCGGTGGGATCGACGCACCGGCCGACAGCAGTCTCCGCGCCAGCGCGCGGCAGCGCCGCCCGAGCTCCGGAGGGTCGAGTACCTCGAAATCGTGCCCCAGCAGGAGCACGTGCATGATCAGGAAGTCGAGACCGGCGGCGCCACTGAGCACCTCGCAGTGTTCGCCGCCGCGCTCTCGTACGACGGCCGCCGATGCCGGTATCTGCGCGCGCACCGTGTCGGCCGGCGCGTGCACGAGGAAGCGCGCCCGGTGCGGGTAGACCCGGCTCGCCACCCCCTCCTGTACGTATGTCGCCGCGTCGGGTGCCTCGCGTGGGCAGAAGCGCCAGGTCCGTGCGGACACCTCGGTCATCCGGTCGACGCGGAAGCTTCGCCAGTCGTCGCGGTCGAGGTCGTAGGCGAGGAGGTACCAGCGCCGGTCCGAGGCGACCAGACGGTAGGGCTCGACCCGGCGCCGTCGCACCTCGTTCCCCGACGGGTAGTCGAAACCGGCCTCGACCTCGTCGCGGCAGGCCCGAGCCAGCGTCATGAGCACCTCGGGGTCGACCGGCGTGCGGCCTCCGCCGAAGGACTCCACCGAGCCGGAGAGCGCGCGCACCTCGTACCTCAGCCGGGTGGGCAGCACCTGGTCGAGCTTGGTCAGCGCCCGCAGTGCGGCGTCACCGGCTCCGGCGACCGCACCGCCGCCCGTGCCCCCCGCACCGACGAGCAGCGAGACCGCGGTGGCGATCGCCTCTTCGTCGTCGAGGAGCAGTGGCGGCAACTCCTGTCCCGGCCCGAGCCGGTAGCCGCCGCCGACGCCCTGGCCGGCGTGCACCGGATAGCCGAGCGTGCGCAGCCGCTCGACATCGCGGCGCACCGTGCGCGAGGTGACCCCGAGCCGGGCGGCGAGCTCCGGCCCGGTCCAGCTCTGACGCTGCTGCAACAGCCCGAGCAGGGTGAGCACCCGCTCCGTCGTGCCCCGCTCGGCACCGCTCCCCACATCCATGCCGCCCACCCTGCCAGAGATAGCGGACCGATTCTGTCCGCCTGGGGTGTCAGGGTGGCTCCATGGACGCAGACGAACCCGACTGGAACCGAACCCTGCGCGAGCAGTGGGAGTTCCACTGGAACCACCAGCTCCGAGCCCGGCTCGAAGACCTCACCGATGACGAGTACTTCTGGTCGCCGGTGCCGGACGCCTGGAGCGTGCGGCCGCGCGGCAGCTCGGCGGCGCCCGTGCAGGCCGGTACCGGGGACTTCACGATCGACTTCGCCTTCCCGCAGCCGGTCCCTCCGGCCTTCACGACGATCGCCTGGCGACTCGGTCACGTCATCGTCGGTGTGCTCGCCGCGCGCAACGCGGCGCACTTCGGCGCACCGGCCGCGTCGTACGAGAACTGGGAGTACGCCGGCAGCGCGGCCACCGCGCTCGATCAGCTCGGGACCCAGCTCGATCTCTGGCTGGCCGGGGTGCGCGGCCTGGGCGACGCCGGGCTCCGGGTCCCGGTCGGCGAGAAGGAGCCCTTCCCCGAGGCGCCCATGGCCGATCTGGTGCTGCACATCCACCGCGAGCTGATCCATCACCTGTCCGAGGTCTGCCTGCTGCGCGACCTCTACCACCACACCAACCCCGCTACGAACGGAGCTGCCCGATGAGCCGGCACATCCAGATCACCTTCGACGCCCATGACCCGCGTGCGCTGTCGTCCTTCTGGCGTGACGCACTGGGTTACGTCCACCCCGGCCCGCCCGGCGTCGACCTGCCCGAGGGCGCCGATCCGCTGGCGGCGTGGGACGACTTCCTCGTCCGGATCGGCGTACCGGAGGGGCAGCGCAACTCGAAATCGGCCATCGAGGACCCGGACGGACAGGGCCCACGCGTCTTCTTCCAGCAGGTGCCGGAGGGCAAGGCCGCCAAGAACCGCGTCCACCTCGATGTCCGTGCGGCTCCCGGGCTGCACGGCGAGGAGCGGATGGCGGCGCTGGAGGCCGAGTGCGACCGGCTGGTCGCGCTGGGAGCGAAGCGGGTGCGCCGCGACGAGCCCACTCCCCCGCTGAGGGCCGGATTCATCGTGCTGACCGACCCCGAGGGCAACGAGTTCTGCCTGGACTGACGCGGACCGGCCCCTCACCTCCCCCTGATGCACGGGGAGGTGAGGGGCCGGGCCTGTCGTGGTGTGGTGGGTGTGCCGGGTGGTCTCAGGCCTTCGGCTGGGTGAAGCGGATGCGGTTGCCGAACGGGTCGCGCAGGCCGCAGTCGATCCCGTACGGACGCTCGGTGGGTTCCTCGGTGAACTCCACGCCCTGTGCCAGCAGCGTCTCGTAGGTCTTGCGGCAGTCGTCCGTGGTGAAGATGAGCCAGCCGCCCATCGCTCCCTTGGTCACCAGCTCGCGTACCTGCTCCGCCGTCTCCTCCGACATCGCGGGAGCGCCCGGCTTCTCCAGCAGGATCTGCCGCTCGGGGTGACCGGGGACGCTGACGGTCAGCCAGCGCATGAAGCCCAGGTCCACGTCCGCGCTCACTTCCAGGCCGAGCTTGCCGACGTAGAAGTCGAGGGCCGCGTCCTGGTCGAGGACGTATATCTGTGACTGTGTGATGGCGTTGAACATGTCCCTCACGCTACCGAGCGGCGCGGACGAGAACTTATCCAAAACTGCTCGACCCACGGGCGACGCGCAGGGCATACGGGCACGGTGGGCGGTCAGGAGCTCGGTCGCGTCCACGCCATCGTGAAGCACGTCGGTACGCCCGCGGCCACCGCTTCCTTGCGGTAGGTGCGTGGTGACCGGCCGACGATGTCGTGGAAGGTGCGGCTGAAGGTGCCCGGACTGCCGAAGCCGACCTCGTAGCAGATGTCCGTCACGCTGCGGTCGGTCTCCCGCAGCAGGAACATCGCCCGCTCCACACGGCGGCGCTGCAGGTAGCGGTGCGGTGTCTCACCGAAGACGGCCCGGAAGGTGCGCGTGAAGTGTGCCTCCGACACATACGCGATCCGGGCCAGGGACGGGACGTCCAACGACTGCGCGTAGTCGCGGTCCATCGCGTCCCTGGCGCGGAGCATACGGCGGTTGGTCTCTTCGGCGGCTCGGCTCACGCCACCATCCCATCACGGGCCCGCCGCCGCCGACATGTCCGGTCCGGTGACCGGTCGTTGAGGTACTACCGCTCGTGGCGCCGACGTGCGAGATGGACGGTGATGTCGGCGGCGATCTCGACCGTCCCGGGCAGCACCCGTCCGATCTGCCCGAAGACCTTCTCCCGCTCCCCGGGCGGCAGGACGAGATAGGCCGAGACGGTCGAGAGATGGCCGAGGTAGTCGGAGGCACTCATCGTCAGGCGCCGTTGGATCGCGGACTGTTGTACGTCGGTGAACCACTCGGACCGCCGGAGCTCCGTACCCGGCCACTGCATGTCGTGCCCCGGAGGCGTCCCGTCCGGGGACGGCACGTCGTCGCTCTCCAGGAACGGTGCCCGAGCCGCGCGCACCGCTTCCCGCGCTGCCGGGTCGGCCGGCTGGATCGGCCCGCCCATCGAGGCGAACACGCCGCCCGGCTCCAGCAGCGCGGCCATGCGTGACCACCGGTCCTCCGGGTCCGTCCAGTGCAGCGCCGCCGCCGCGTAGACCAGCCCGTACCGCTCGCCCGGCCACAGGTCCTCGAACGCGGCCCGCACCGTCCTGACGTTGTCCGGTACGTGCTTGCGCAGCTCGGCGAGCATGGCCCCGTCGGGCTCGGTCGCGGTGACCACGACGCCCCGTCGAGCGAACAGGCGGGTTGCCTTGCCCGTCCCGGCGCCGATCTCCAGAGCCGTCCGGACCGGCCGGCCGGCGTACGCCGCCACCAGGTCGAAGAGCTCCGGGGGATACCCCGGCCGGAACCGCTCGTACGCCTCCGCCATCGCTCCGAAACTCAAGGCACGAAACGCACGATCAGACATGCCGAGCATCCTGGCACGATCCGCGGCGCCGGTCCGGTCAGTTGATCCGGCCCGGCCTACAGATCCCGGGCGTGACGTGGCTGTGTCAGTGCCCAGAGCGCCAGCGCGAGGCAGCTGATCGCGGCGCCCAGCACGCACACGGCGCCCCAGCCGAAGGCCGCGTAGAGGGAGGTCGCGGCGAGGGCCCCGGTGGCGCTGCCGATCGAGTAGAAGACCATGTACCCGCCGATCAGCCGGCTGCCCGCGTCCGGGCGCCGCGCATGGATCAGGGTCTGGTTGGTGACATGGACCGCCTGCACGGCCAGGTCCAGGAGGATCACCCCCGCGACCAGGGCCCAGAGCGAACTGCGGGTGAAGGCAAGGGGCAGCCACGAAGCGGCGAGCAGTGCCAGGGCGATACCGGTGGTCCACTGGGAGAGCCCGCGGTCGTTCAGGCGGCCCGCCACCGTCGCGGCCAGCGCACCTGCGGCTCCGACCAGCCCCAATGCCCCGATCGCGGTGTGGGACAGGGAGTACGGTGCCTCGCTGAGCGGCAGCGCGATGCTGCTCCACAGGGTGCTGAAGGCGGCGAAGATCAGCAGGCCGAGCAGCGCCCGGAGCCGGAGCAGTCGTTCCCGTGCGAACAGGGTGATCGTGGAGCGGAGGAGCTGTCCGTAGCGCAGGTCGGCGGGCGGGGCCTCGCCGTGGCGCGGAAGCACTCGGTGCAGGACCAGGGCGAGCAGAGCGGTGAGCGCCGCCGAGGTGAGGTAGACGGAGCGCCAGCCCGCGAGGTCGGCCATGAGGCCGGACGCGGTGCGGGCGAGCAGGATTCCGATGACCACGCCGCTGGTCACCAGGCCGACGACGCGTCCGCGCTCGGTGGGCGGGGCGAGCGCTGCCGCGAAGGCCACCAGCGTCTGTGTGACGACCGCGAGCAGCCCCATCACGGCCATGCCCACGAGCAGGAACGCCGCGTCGTGGGCGACGGCGACCGCGGCGAGCGCCACCACCAGGAGCAGCAGCTGGACCACGATGAGCCGTCTGCGGTCGACCATGTCGCCCAGTGGTACGAGGAAGAAGAGCCCCAGTCCGTATCCGATGTGCGTGAAGGTGACGACGCTGCCGACGAGTGCCGGGCTCATGGCGAGGTCGTGGCCCACGGTCGCCAGGAGCGGCTGGGCGAAGTAGACGTTGGCCACCGCGGTTCCGCAGGCGACGGCGAACAGCATGACGACGCCTCGGGACAGGACGAACGCGGAGTCGCCGCCGCTCCGGGCCGCGACCCGTGGTGTCGCGGTCTCACAGTTGCCGGTCATTCAGCACCCCTCACATCTGGTTTCATCTTGCTACCAGCACGGCACGGTAGCCCCTGCTGGTAGCATGTTGCAACCAGCTTGAGAGGGAGGTGGAGGACGACATGGTGACAAGGACGCGCTTCGACGACAGCGACTGCCCCGTCGCGCGGTCGGTGGACGCGATCGGTGACTGGTGGTCCCTGCTGATCGTGCGGGACGCCTTCGACGGCAGCCGCCGCTTCGGGGAGTTCCAGCGCAGTCTCGGCGTGGCGAAGAACATCCTCACCGCGCGGCTGCGCAGCCTGGTCGCCGGCGATGTCCTCGAATCCGTTCCCGCCTCGGACGGCAGCGCCTACCGCGAGTACGTACTGACCGCGAAAGGCAGGGAACTCTTCCCCGTCATCGTGGCGCTGCGGCAGTGGGGCGAAGCGAATTTCTTCGCCCCCGGCGAACCGCACTCGCAGTTGGTCGACCGCCGACGGGGAGAGCGCCTTCGCGCACTGGAGGTCCGGTCCGCGGACGGACGGTTGCTAGACCCCGACGACACCACCGTCCACAAGGTCTCCGCCGAGTGACCTGAGGCCGGGGTCCGGCGGAACGGCCTGTCATCCCGCCGTCCCGCCGATGGAAGTCGGTGGCGCGGAGCCGGCGCCTGACGCCCGATGCCCTGCGCCCGATACCCCTACGCCCGAGGTGTCCGGCGCCACTCAGACGTCGATCGCGCGGCCGCGCACCAGGGGCAGGAAGACCTCGTCCACGATCTCCGTCAGCACCTCGTCGGGCACCTCGGGAAGACCGCGCACGGCGTATTCGCCGCGCAGCAGCGCCATCGGCACCGACGCCACACGCGGATGCGCCGCACCGGCCGCCGCCTCGCCCCGGGCCACGGCGCGCCCGATCAGCGTCAGCCAGGCCGCGTCCGTACTGCTGCCGCCGGCCTGCTCCCGGAGCAGCGTGAGCAGGCCGGGGTCGTCGGCCGCCGCCGCGAGCAGGTCACGCAGTACGGCCCCCTGCGGTGACGACCAGGTCGCGTTCGCCGCGCGCAGCAGTGCCAGCGCGTCGCCGCGCAGCGTCCCCGTGTCCGGAACCCGCAACTCCGCGTCGGCCAGGTGGCAGTAGGCGGCGACGCCCAGCGCCGCGCGGGCCGGCCAGCGCCGGTAGATCGCGTTCTTGTTGGTGCCGGCGCGCTGGGCGACACGGTCCATCGTCATGCTCGCGTACCCGGCGGTCCGCAGCTCCTCGGCCGCCGCCCGCAGGATCGCGTCCTCCAACGCCGCGCCCCGGCGCCGGGTCGCGCCGCCGCGCTGCTGGTCGGGTGCCATCGTGGCCCTCCCCTCACTCATAAGGTACGCTCCGTACCCTAAACTCGATCACGGACCGGCAGAATCGGAGCAGCGATGCGCGCCTTCGGTATCAACTACGACACCGGTTTCACCTCCGGCGGGACCACGACCCACGAACCGTTCCTCTCCGACATTGTCCAGCGTGAGATGCGGGTGATCCGTGAGGACCTGCGCTGCGACGCGGTCCGCATCACCGGCGGCCACGCCGACCGTATGGAGATCGCGGCGCGCGCCGCCGCCGACGCGGGGCTGGAGGTCTGGTACTGCCCGTTCACCAACGGCCTGACCCAGGACGGACTTCTGGCGTTCCTCATCGACGCGGCCGAACGCGCCGAGCGCCTGCGCCGTGACGGCGCGCGGGTCGTGTTCCTCACCGGTTCCGAGGTCACCCTGTTCACCGAGGGGTTCCTGCCGGGCGAAACGTTCCAGGAGCGGTCGGCGAACCTGGCCGACCCGGCCGCGTTCCGCGCCCTGCTGCCCCGGCTGCACGCCGAGTTCAACACGTTCCTCGCCCGGATCGTCACCGAGGTCCGCGCCCGCTTCGGCGGCCCGGTCGGCTATGCGTCGGTCGCCTTCGAGGGCGTGGACTGGACCCCGTTCGACATCGTCGCCACCGATGCCGGCTATCGCGACGCGACCAACGCCGACACGTTCCCGGAGGCGCTGCGCGCGCAGGTGGCGCGGGGCAAGCCGTTCGGCGTCACCGAGTTCGGCTGCGGGTCCTTCCGCGGCGCCGCCGATCTGGGCGGGCGCGGGGATTCGGTCGTCGAGTGGGGCGAGGACGCGCGGCCGGTGGGGCTGGCCGCCGGGACGGTGCGCGACGAGCAGGAACAGGCCTCCTACGTCCGGGAGATGCTCGACATCTACGACGCGGCCGGCGTCGACGCCGCGTTCGTCTACACCTTCTCCCGCCGGGACCTGCCGACCACGGCCCGCCACGATCCGGAGCACGACTTCGACGCCGCCAGCTTCGGCGTGGTCCGGGTCCTGCCGCCCGGCGCGGCCGAAGGGCCGTACGCGGAACTGGGCTGGGAGCCCAAGGCCGCCTTCCACGTCATGGCGGAGTTCGGCCGGGCCCGTACGAGGTGACGGGGCCCGGCTGACCGCGTTCCGGGCGGCCCCTGCCCGGCCAGCCGACCTGCCTGCCTGCCTGCCGTGCGGCCGTAGGACGTCGTGGCCGTCAGGCTCCACCGGAGGTGAGTTCGAGGATCTGCCGGGTGGTGCCGACGGGGTCGACGATCTGGTGCAGATGCTCGCCGGGCAGATGGGCGGTCCGCCATCCGCGTTCGCGCGCATCGGCGGCCATGGCGTCGTAGGGAGGGCCGAACAGCAGGTAGGAGCAGGGGTGGTCGTCCCAGCCGTCCGGGACGGGGATCCGTTGTTCGTAGTAGGACAGCGGCAGCCTGGGCTGCTCGGCGATGACCTGCTGCCGCATCACCGGATCGGAGAACATGGGCGCGATGTCGGCCTCGTCCCACCAGTCGGTCCAGCGCGGCAGCCTGCCGTGCACCGCCAGAGGGCGGAGGAGATCGAGGAGTTCGGGCGGGGCGACGGGCGTCGGACCACTGCGGGCCGGCAGCGCGGCATCGACGAACACCGAGCCGGTCACCGGGTGGTCGAGCCCCGCGCGGACAGACGGGAGGAAAAGTCCCGCGTTGCTGTGTGCCACCAGGACGAGCGGTTGTTCCGTCGGGATGTCCGCGAGGCCGTCGCGGACGGCATCGGCGGCCCGGGGCCAGAACGGCGGTTCACCATCACCCACGTCCAGCAAGGACGGCACGCGCACCTGGTGTCCGGCGGCGCTCAGATGTTCCGCCACCGGGCGCCAGGTGGCGGGACCCACCGAAGGGCTGTGTACGAGGACGAAGATCGGTTGCATCGGCTCCATACGGGCATCCTGTCCCCGCACCACCGGCGCTCGCGACCGAGTCGGCTGACGGCGAACACGTACCGCCTTCGCTCCGCAGTACGGTTCCGGGTCTGTTCGCGGGCGGTGGCGCGGGGAACCAACCTGCCGCTCGGCGGTGTCCTCCGTTCGTGGTACGGGCATGACGACGGGTTGCCCTCGGCCGACTGGGCGGGGGAAGCCGCAGCGCCGCCTTCCGGGACAGCGCGCATGCGCAGGGCTACGGTGAGTGCCATGTCCGTTGTCATCGCGGGTGGCCACGGCAGGATCGCCCTACTGGTCTCCCAGCTGCTGACCGACCGGAGCCGGTCGGTCACCGGGATCATCCGACGGCCGGAGCAAGTCGCCGCGGTCCGGGCCGCCGGGGCCCGGCCCCTGCTCCTGGACCTGGCCACGGCCACGGTCGAACAGCTCGCGGAGCACCTCACCGACGCACGGTCGGTGCTGTTCGCCGCCGGGGTGGGGCTCGGTGACGCCCCGGGGAAGGCCAACCCCGTCGACCACGACGCCGTCCTCGCCTTCGCGGACGCGGCCGAACTCGCGGGCGTCCGACGCTTCGTGATGCTCTCCGCCATGGGAGCCGATCCCGCCAAGCACTACCCCGCCGACCCGCTTGTCGAGACCTTCCTGCGGGCCAGAGGCCGGGCCGACGAGAACCTGCTGTCTCGCGCCGCCCTGGACTGCACCGTGGTGCGGCCCTCCTGGTTCCGCGACGGCCCAGGCAACGGCCTGGTCGAGCTCGCCGAACACGCCGGTCCCGGAGAGATCGACCGTGCGGACGTCGCGGCTGTCCTGGCCGCCCTGATCACCGCTCCCGCGACAAGCCCTCGCGTTCTTGAGCTCATCTCCGGTTCCACACCCATCGCCGATGCTGTCAGCCGCGTCGTCTGCGGCCCGCCGCCTGCCCACCGGACCATGGGTGCGAGGGGGCGCCGCGCCTGACCGCGGGCTGTGCCGATCGACCCGAACGGCAGATCGGGCAGGTGAGCTCGGTGGCAGTTTGCGTGCCCATGCGGCCCGTTCGCCTTCCGGTCGATGCCGGTCGCGCCGGACTTGGCACGACCGCTTACCCGCAGGATGCCGGTGCGGGCAAGCTGTCCCGGGCCGGTTCGTCGATGCTCGGCGGCGTGGCGCGGCTGCCGGAGCGGAAGGACGAGTCCTGTCGTGGATAGGTTGGGTGCTGGGGGCGCATCTGCCGTCGTTCTCGTCGAGGTGTCCAGCCTGTGATCTCCGAAGCCACCGGTTCCGACCGGGTCATCGACTTCCCCGCCCTGCGTACGGCCGGCTGTCCCTTCGACCCTCCGCCCGACTACCGACAGGAATCGTGTCCGGGGCCGGTTGTCCGGGCGCGTCTTTGGGATGGTTCGCTCTGTACGTTGGTGACCGGGTACGAGCACGTGAGGTCTCTGCTCGGTGACCGGCGCCTGAGCGCCGACGTCCGGGCTCCCGGCTTTCCGCTGCTGTCCCGGAGCCGGCACGAGTTGCTGGGCCGCAGCACCGTGTCCTTCATCCGGCTGGACGATGCTGAGCACGTCCGTCAACGACGGATGCTCATGGGCGGCTTCATCGCCAGGCGGGTCGAGGAGATGCGTCC
The DNA here is from genome assembly GCF_900091725.1 of Streptomyces sp. DvalAA-43. Taxonomy (GTDB): domain Bacteria; phylum Actinomycetota; class Actinomycetes; order Streptomycetales; family Streptomycetaceae; genus Streptomyces; species Streptomyces pulveraceus. Next base: position 19,829 of record NZ_FMBW01000001.1, read on the forward strand.
GCGGATGCGGCAGGTGGTCGACGAGACGCTCGACGTCTTCGTGGCGGAGGGCGGGCCGGCCGACCTGGTGGCCGGCTTCGCGGTACCGGTGGCCTCGCGAGTCATCTTCGAGCTGCTGGGCCTGCCCTACGAGGACCATGTGTTCCTTCTGGAACACAGCCGCGTCATGTCCCGGCTCGATCCGGACCTTGACGCGTTGGAAGCGGCCATCGCCGCGCTGACCGAGTACCTGACCGACCTCGCAGCGCACAAGCGTCGTTCGCCCGACGAGAGCGTTCTCGGTCGGCTCGCCACGCGGGAGGACGTCGCCGCCGAGGAACTCGCCTCGATGGGCAGACTTCTGCTGACCGCCGGCCACTGGACCACCGTCGACATGACCGCGCTCGGCGTCCTGGCTCTGCTGCGTCATCCCGTCCAGGCCGACCTCCTGCGCGCGGACGGTGATCTGGCGACAGGTGCTGTGGAGGAACTGCTGCGCTATCTCAGCATCCTGCAACTCGGAGTGCCCCGTGCCGCGCTTGAGGACATCGATGTCGACGGCACCGTGATCCGGGCGGGCGAAGGCGTGATGCTGATGCTCTCCACCGCCAACCGTGACGCAGGGATGTTCCCGAACGGCGACCGGCTCGACCTCACCCGCGACACGCGCCACCACCTGGCGTTCAGCTTCGGCCCCCACCAGTGCCTCGGCCAGGCACTGGCACGGGCGGAACTCCAGATCGCCCTGCCGACCCTGCTGCGTCGGGTCCCCGGGCTGCGGCTCGCCGCCCCGTTCGAGGAGCTCTGCTTTCGGGAGGACATGGTCTACGGCGTGGACAGGCTTCCCGTCACCTGGTAGCGCACTACGGCGAGGGCGAGGGACGCGACGGCCAGTCCCAGGTAGCAGGCGGGGGAAAGGATGTTGTGGTGGACGCGAGCGCGGATGTGTGCGGCGATGGCCCCGACGAAGAAGAGGACGAGTCCCGTCGCGGCGGCGGCGCCGATGACCGGAACACCCAGGAGCCCGAGCAGGAGGCCGGCGGCCCCCGCGGCCTTGAGCGTGGCGAGCCACGGAAGCCAGGTCTGCGGGAGACCCACATCATCGCGGAGTTCGCCCGGCGCCGACCGGGCTGGCGGGTGGACATGCGGCAGGCCGCCTGGTCGGAGCCGAGCGCCGGGCTCACCGACGGGGATGCCGATGCCGCGCTGGTACGGATGCCCTTCCCCGGCCAGGACGCCCTGCGGACCGAGGTGCTGTTCTCCGAGCCGCGCTGGGTCGCCCTCCCCGCCGGGCACCCTCTCGCCGTACGCGAGGTGATCCCCTTCCGGGAGCTGTGGGACGAGCCGTTCGTGGCCGCCCCGCCCGGGTCGGGCCGGTGGCGGGACTACTGGCTGGCCACCGACGAACGCGAGGGCCACCCGGTCCGCATCGGTGCCGTCACCGACCGGCCGGACGACTGGCTCAGCGCCATCGCCAATGGCTACGGCACGGCCCTGGCCCCCGCCTCCGCCGCTCGCTTCTACGCCCGCCCGGGAATCGTCTACCGCCCCGTCAGCGGCATCGGCCCCAGTCAGGTCGGCGTCGCGTGGGCCCGCGCCGACGACACCGATCCGGTCGTCCAGGACTTCGTACGCTGCTGCCTCGACAACCGGCCACGACCAGCGGACGTCACCGGTTGATCCCCGCGACCCGTGATCGCGACAGGCCCGAGGCGTATCCGCAACACGTCTTCAGGACAGGCCCCGAGGCGTGTCCGCGAAGTCGATCCGCATCACCGCGCGCCGGACCGTGGGGCGGGTGACCTCCTTCAGCCCGGCCTCCTCGAAGACCTGGTGGGCGCCCACATGGAGTTCGCCCCAGGTGATCTGCTTGCCGGGGTGAGTGATCATCGGGTAGGCCTCAAGGGCGCGGGCGCCACGGTCGCGGGCGTGGGCGACGGCGGCAGCGGCGAGGGGGTAGGTCAGTCCCCTGCACCGGTACTCCTTGCGGACCACGAGACAGGTCACCGCCCAGACCCCGTCGTCGTCCTTGTCCTCGTCCCGGCCCGCCCACACCACGCGCGAGGTGCGCAGCTTGGGGTAGGCGGTACGGGGCTGGACCGCGGCCCAGCCTGCGGGTTCGCCGTCGACGTACGCCACCAGGCCCGATGTGTCGGCGGCGGCCGGGATGCCGCAGGCCGTCCGGGAACCGAGCATCTCGGTCCGCTCCTGATGGGTGGTGTCACGCCAGATCCAGCCGGCGACCTTGAACCGCTGGCACTGGCAGCGGCCCGCGTCGGTGGTGCCGAAAACGGCGGCGATGTCCTCCCGGGATGCCTCGTTGGCCGGGACGATGGTCAACTGATCGGGTGAGAACGGTACTGGGGACGACACCGTGAACAACTCCTCGGTCCTGCGGCGGGCCCTGCGGCAGGTCCCGTGGTGAGCGGATCGCCCCGGCGGACCCCGTGCCACGCAAATCTGCCGGGGCGATCATGCCCGGCTCCACCACCGCCGCACCATCGCGGCGCGATCCCTCCACGATCCGCTCCGGTCCGGCTCGACAGCACACGGCACACGGCGGCGTTGGACGGCGGCGTCGGACGGGCAGCGCGGGTCACGGTGCGAGTGCCGGCGCTGCGGCCTCCCAGGCGAATCCGTCCGGGTCGGTGAAGGGCCCGGCGTCGCCGCCGATCACGAGCCCGTGCGATCCGCTGCCCTCGGGCGGGACACCGACGTCCTTGGCAAGGGCACGGCGCCTGTACAGCGCCAGCTTGACGGGGCTCGCCCCGGCGGCGAACTCGACGTACACGCGGCTGAAGCTCTTCGCCACGGCAAGACCTCGACCGGCGTAGAACCGCTTGCTCGCAACCACGTCCGCGACTCCCAGCAGGAGCACGATCTCGTCGATCTGCCGGGTCGCGGGGCCGGTGTCCTTCTTCGCGGAGGTCGCGACCTTCCAGATCGTCCCGTCCGGGGCCTGTACGACGCCGCCGTAGCCCCAGAAGGACTTCGCGGCGGGCTTCAGCGACGTCGCACCCGCGTCGAGGGCGGCGTCGATGAGGCTGTCGACGGTGCCCGGCCGGGACACCGTGAGTGCGAGCGTGAACCCGCGGAAGCCGGTCGTGGGTGCCTCCGAGGCCCGCAGCCGCACCTGGGTGTCCAGGCCGAAGGCGGTGGTGCAGAAGTGTTGGGCGGCCGCGGGGTCGGCGACTTCGAGGGTGACGGTTGCGATGGATGCCATGTCCGTCACGCTAATTGCGGCTCGACGGCCGGTGCTTCTTGATTCCTGACCGGTCCTGGCACCCGTTCCGCCGCACCTGGCGGCCTGCCGATGGCACCCGGCCCACTGCCGGACGGCTCAGCGCAGTTCCTGGATGCGGACCAGGTTGCCCGCGGGATCGCGGAAGGCGCAGTCGCGGATGCCGTACGGCTGCTCGGTCGGCTCCTGGACGACCTCGGCGCCCCCGGCCTGCACCTGGCCGAAGGTGCCGTCGAGATCCCGGGTGGCCAGCAGGATCCAGCCGTAGGTGCCCTTGGCCATCATCTCGGCGATGGTGCGGCGCTCGTCCTCGGTGACCCCGGGGTCGGCGACCGGCGGTGCCAGGAGGATGGACGTACTGGGCTGGCCGACGGGGCCGACCGTGATCCAGCGCATCTTGCCCTGCCCGACATCGCTGCGGACCTCGAAGCCGAGGACGTCGCGGTAGAAGGCCAGGGACTCCTCCGGGTCGTCGTGCGGGAGGAAGCTCGTGTGAATGGTGATGTCCATAACGATCATGCTAGGCACGGTTCCGCGACCCGCACCTCGCGAAATCCCGCTCGATGACCACACTCGAAGACCACACCCTTGACCTCACGCAAGGCCGAGGCTCCATCGAGGTCCCCGGCCGACTGCCTTCGGCGGCTCAATCGGTCGCCCCAGCACCTCGGCGCGGGGCGGGCGGCGGCGGCACGGGGTTCTCGGCCAGCAGGGGGAACAGTCTGGTGACCGCGGCCACGGCGACGGTGCCCGCCGGGCGTGCGGCGGGGTGCCGGTCCCGTTCGCGGTAGTCGGCCAGCAGGAGGCGGATGGAGGCGGCGAGCTCGGTCATCTCCGCCGGCGTGAGGTGGACGACGGCGCTGAAGGACTCGTCGTGCTGCCACTCGGCCGGCGCCTGGTCCCGGTGGGCCAGCCAGTGCTGGTAGCTCTCGTCCTCCAGCCCGCGTGCGAGCACGTCGAACTCTTCCGGCGCTTCCTGACCGGACCGGTGGGGGGAATCCCAGCGGAGCCGCCACGGCCGTGCCCGCCCGCCCTTGTGCGGTGCCTCTTCGATGAGACCGTGCCGGGCGAGCTGGCGCAGATGGAACGAGCAGAGGCCGGAGCTGTGGCCGAGACGGGCGGCGGCCTGCGTGGACGTGACGGTGCCGACCTCGGCGAGCAGGTCCAGCAGGGCGACGCGCAGGGGATGGTCCGGGAGGGACTGCCGGGCGCGCTGCGACGGCGGTCCCGCGGATGCTGTTCGACGGTTCTCATCACTCACTTTGCAAAGGATGCTACTTTGCAAAGCATTCGGTCAACTGGGTTGCCGTCGGCCGGGGTTCGGCCCCGACCGGATCAGGCATGTGCGGAAGGCGTTGATGATCCATGGCTGTTCGGTCCGGTGACACCTCACACGACCGCCGGGTACGTGTGCAGGGCGTACCCGTCGACTCCTTCCCCCGGCTCGCACCGGAGGTGGAGCGGGGTGCGGTGCGCCGCATCACCGTCGTCGGCGAGGAGATCCTGCGCCGCCGGTGCCAGGAGGTCACCCGGTTCGGCACACCGGAACTCTCGCGGCTGATCGACGACATGTTCGCCACGAACCAGGCGGCGGAGGGGGCGGGGCTCGCCGCCAACCAGGTCGACGTGGATCTGCGGTTGTTCGTGTGGGACATCACGGACGAGTGGGGGGTTCGCCATGTCGGGCACATCGCCAATCCCGTCCTGGACGAGGTGCCGGCCGAACACCGCAGGCTGGTCGAGGAATCCGAAGGGTGCCTGTCCGTTCCCGGCCCGTACCGTGTGGTGCCCCGCCTCGACCGTGCCGTCGTACGGGGCCGCGACAAGGAAGGCGAACCACTGGTGATCGAGGGCCGGGGTTACTTCGCCCGGTGCCTGCAGCACGAGACGGACCACCTCGACGGCCACCTCTATCTGGACCGGCTCCCCCAGCGGGAACGAAAGGCTGCCCTGCGCGAGATGGCCGGGTCCAAGGACGAGATGTTCGCCCGGCGCGCCGCCATGGCCGCGAAGCTGGGCAAGCACTGATCCGGCCCCGGGTCACCGCGACCGGTCCGGCGTCGGCCTCGGGCTGGGCGGTGAGGAAACCGACGTAGGCGTCGGCGTCGCGCAGGGCGCGTTCGGTGGTGTGCGCCTCGATCAAGGGCATCAGCTGAGCGAAGAGCGCGGGCCGGGCTTCCTCCCCGATGTGCTCGGGGAGGGCGACGACGGGGGCCGGACCATGCCGGTAGAAGACGTTGGGGACGAGTACGTAGTACCCGTGCCCGGCCAGTTCGCGGGCCATCTCCTCCAGTACGGACCACAAGGCCGAAGGCGTCCAGGTACAGCTGCTCACACGCCTGCTGGACCACCACACCCAGCACTCCTGAGCCTGGCGCCCGTTCCTGTACACGTCGGACCGATCCGCCGTAGCCAAAGGTCAGTTCGCGTACACGAACATGAGACACAGAGCGGCGAAGGGCACGACGGACCCTCCGAGCAGCGCCAGCACCGCCGGGACCGCCGCCGTCAGTCGCCTCCTGCCCTTGCGCCGGCCTGAGCGGAACACCGCGCGGGCCAGGACGAGCGGCAGCGCCATGAGGGCGAGGAAGATCACCGGCGCCGAGAAGCGGCCGAGCGCGGTGGTGCCGGTGTCGGTGTCGGTGATCAGTTGCCGGGCGGCCGTGCCGAAGAACACCGCTGGGCCGGCCAGCAGGAAGAACGAGAGGCCCGACGCCACGGCGATGGTCAGTCCTTCTGTCAGCCGCTCGGCACACGGATGTTCCCGGCGTACTTCTGTCATCCCGCTGTCCCCCATGCCCATTCCCCCAGCCGCCACAGTTCGGTGTCGTCAGTCTCTCGGTCGAGCCGCTCAGTCCGTGGCCGGCAGAGAACGATAGCGCCGCAACACCTCGCCCGAAGTCGCGGTCCCGGTGACGACAAGCAGGCCGACGGGAGCGCGGCTCGGTGCCCCGTCCCCTGTCACACCGGCGGAGAGGCCCAGGTCACACACCCGTCCGTGTCACAGGCGGCCGGGCTGTCTCGTCCCAAGGGTGTAGCCACGGACGACCACGGAGGAGCACACCATGGACGCGCGACTGAACTACTTCGCCAGCCCGACCGCGGGCAAGGCCTTCAAGCACCTCATGTCGGCGGGCAAGGCGATCAAGGAATCGGCACTGCCTGCCGCTACGCAGGAGCTGGTGGCGTTGCGGGTGAGCCAGATCAATGGCTGCGCCTTCTGCATCGACATGCACACCAAGGACGCCGCAGCCGCCGGAGAGACCTCGGTGCGGCTGCACCTGGTGGCGGCCTGGCGGGAGGCCACGGTCTTCACCGAGGCGGAGCGTGCCGCGCTGGAGCTGGCGGAGCAGGGGACCAGGATCGCGGACGGGGCCGGTGGGGTCACCGACGAGGCGTGGGCCGATGCCGCCAAGCACTACGACGAGGAGCAGCTCAACGCCCTGGTGGTCCTGGTCTCCTTCATGAACACGGCGAACCGGCTGAACGTCATCGCCCAGCAGCCGGCCGGTGGTTACGAGCCGGGCCAGTTCCACTGAACGGCACCGGCCGATGAGCCACCGGCCCGGGTCCGGGGAATCGTCCCGGCCCGAGCCGGTGGTCCGGCCGGTGGTCCGGCCGGTTGCCGGGACCGGCCAGGAGAAGCCGCCTGTGCCCACGCGTACGGTCGGGCGGGAAGGCATCAGCGGGAAGACACCAGGGGAGCTGAGTCGGTGTGAGCAAGGTCGAGGACTTCGAGGAACTGCGGCCGCTGCTGTTCTCGATCGCCTACCGGATTCTGGGCAGTGTGAGCGAGGCCGAGGACGCGGTGCAGGAGACATGGCTGCGCTTCGACGCCTCGGCGACCCGGCCCACGTCGGCCAAGGCCTTTCTGTCGACGGCCGTGACCCGGATCTCGATCGATGTACTGCGCTCCGCGCGGGTGCGGCGGGAGGAGTACGTCGGGCCGTGGTTCCCCGAGCCGCTGCTGAGCGATCCGTATCAGGATCCGGCGCGGTCGGCGGAGCTGGCCGACTCGGTGTCGATGGCGGCGCTGCTGCTGATGGAGCGGCTCAGCCCGCTGGAGCGGGCGGTTTTCCTGCTGCGGGAGGTGTTCGCCTTCGGGTTCGACGAGATCGCCTCGGCGGTGGGGCGTTCGGAGGCGGCGTGCCGGCAGTTGCTGGTGCGGGCGCGGCGGCACATGGAGGCCGGGCGACCGCGGTTCGCGGCGGACTCCCGGGAGCGGCGGGAGCTGGCGACGCGGTTCTTCGACGCGCTGATGAACGGGGATGTGGGCGGGCTGCAGGACATGCTGGCCGCCGACGCGCAGCTGGTCGGGGACAGCGGCGGCAAGGCCCCGCAGCTGGCCAATGCCGTCGTGGGCGCGGAGAAGGTGGCCCGGGTGCTGGGCGCGGCCTTCCCCTGGCTGCTCCGGATCGACGTGACGTCCGAGCCGCGCGAGGTCAACGGCCAGCCCGGCGCGGTCTTCCGCGACCGGGACGGCAGGGTCCTGCACGCCCTGGTCCTCGACGTGCTCGACGGGAAGGTCCAGACCGTCCGTGGGGTGATCAATCCCGACAAGCTCGGCCACCTCGGGCCGGTCGCCGACGCCTGGGCCATCGACCGCGAGGTGAAGCGGGCCCGTCGGGGGATGAGTCGGGGATGAGCTGACTCCGGCTTCGAGGGGAGGGAGAGGGAGAGAGAAAGGGGCGGGCGGCACGATCGTCCCGGTCATCCCGCGATCAGCATTCGCACACGGAGATGTTCATTTGAACTCTTGCGTGATAGAAATTGAGGCATGGGTGTCGCCAATCGTCTGGACCTGACCCTGCGATTGGTGCAGGGCTCCGACCGGGTTTCCGTGTCGGAGCTCTCCCATCGTCTGGGCGTCTCGGAAATGACCGTGCGCAGGGACCTCGACGCGCTGGAGCAGCAGGGCCTGGTGCGCAGGGTGCACGGGGGCGCCGTCGCCACCCGCCCGCGCGACGAGGACGCGGGGTTCGCCGCGCGGGAGCCGTGGCAGGCAGCCACCAAGGACCGGCTCGGGGCGGCCGTGGCCGCCATGGTGGAGCCGGGATCGCGGGTGCTGCTCGACGCCGGGACCACGACCGTGCACGTCGCGGCGCACCTGGCCGCCCGTGCGCCGCTGACGGTCGCCGTGCTCAGCCTGCAGGCAGCGCTGAGCCTGGCCGACCGGCCCGGGATCGACCTGTTGGTCGTGGGCGGCCGCTCCCGTCCTGCCGAACGCTCCCTCGTCGGCCCGCTGGCGCTGCGCACCCTGGAGTCGCTGGCCTTCGACTGCTTCGTGATGTCCATCGGCGGTGTGCACGCCGAGCACGGCTGGTCGGAGTTCTCGCTGGACGACGCGGCCGTCAAACAGGTCGGGCTCACCCGGGCCACCCGCACCATCGCGGTGGCGGACGCCACCAAGCTGGGAGTACGCGCGTTCAGCCGGGTCGCCCCGCTCGGCGCCGTGCACCACTTCGTCACGGACAGGGCGGCCGAGGACGCCGCCACGCACCCCAGCGGCCCGGAGACCCTGGACGCCCTGCGGGACGCGGGCGTCGACAGCCGCCTGGTCTGAATGCGCCCCACCCGAGGAGTGAACCGGTCATGAGCAGCGTTCCACGCGCACTGATGATTCTTGTCGCGGGCCCCTACCGCTCCGGCACCGACGACGACCCCCACGCGCTCGAAGCCAACGTACGGGCGATGAACGAAGCGGCTCTCGTCCTGTTCCGCGCCGGGCACCTGCCCGTCACCGGCGAGGCCCTCGCCCTGCCGCTCCTGGAGACGGCCGGCAGCACCGGCCCGGGTGACCCGCTCTTCCGGGAGATCTTCCACCCCGTCGCCGAACGGCTGCTCTCCCGCTGCGACGCCGTCCTGCGGATCGGCGGCCCCTCGGAGGGGGCGGACCTGATGGTCGCCCTGGCCCGTGCGCAGGGCAAGGACGTCTTTGCCGGTCTCGCCGCCGTACCGGCCGCCCGGTGACCGCCGGCATCGACACCCCCGACCGGCGCGGCCGCACCGGCCTGGACCGGCACGGCCGCGACCTCACCGGCAACCCGCGCGTGCGGATCCGCGAGGTGGAGCTGCTCTCCAGCGACTGGTACGTCCTGCGGAAGACCACCTTCGACTACCGGCACGGCGACGGACACTGGAGCCGCGAGCAGCGCGAGACGTACGACCGTGGTGACGGGGCGACCATCCTGCTCCACAACACCGGACGGCGCACCGTACTGCTGACCCGTCAGTTCCGGCTGCCCGCCTATGTCAACGGACATCCCGACGGCATGCTGCTCGAAACCGCCGCCGGGCTCCTGGACGGTGACGGCCCCGAGGAGGCGATCCGCCGGGAGGCCGCCGAGGAGACCGGGCACACCGTGGGCGCCGTCGAGCATGTCTTCGACGTCTATATGAGCCCCGGCTCGGTCACCGAGCGCCTGCACTTCTTCGCCGCCCCCTACGACACGGCCGCCCCTGTCACCGGCGGCGGTGGGATCGCCGCCGAGGGCGAGGACATCACCACCGTGGAGCTGCCCTTCACCGAGGCGCTGGACCGGATCCGCAACGGCACGATCGCCGACGCCAAGACCATCATGCTGCTCCAGTGGGCCGCGCTCGACGGGCCGTTCGCGCCATGAGGTGACAGGAGCCGTTCCGGGACGCGCCCGAGGGCTTCACGGTCTCCGGGTGCGGGCGGCATGCTGCTGACCTACGTACGTTCCGCACGCTCTTCACGTACCCCGGGATGAGGTATCCGTGTTCGCACTGCCGCTCGGCCACACTGCTCGGCTCCGCCCCCTGGAGCCCTGGCACGCCCAGGAGTTCCTCGCTCATATCGACCGCGCGCGGCCCTCCGTGGATCCGTGGATACCGTGGGCGACCCTCAGCACCGGCCTCGCCTCCGCCACGGCCGTCCTCCAGCGTTACGCCGACAAGCAGGCCGAGGACTCCGCCCGGATCTACGGCATCTGGCTGGACGGCACACTGGTCGGTGGCGTCATGTTCACCCGCTTCGACCGCGCCTCCGGGGTGTGCGAGATCGGCTGCTGGCTGGAGGCGGCCGGGGAAGGCCGGGGGTTGGTGACCCGGGCCTGCCGGGCGCTGATCGACTGGGCCTTCACGGAACGCGGGATGAACCGGGTCGAGTGGTGGGTCTCGGCGGGCAACACCCGCAGCATCGAGGTCGCGCGGCGGCTCGGGATGACCCGTGACGGTGTGCTGCGGCAGCGCTTCCCGCACCAGGGGGTGCGGCACGACAGCGAAGTCTGGTCGGTCCTCGCCGGGGAATGGCCGCCCGGGGGCGCGGGGCCCGTGGAAGAGGAGCCCGTCTCCGACGTCAAGGCCGAGCTGGACCGGCTGATGCACGCCTTTCTCGGCGCGTTCGCCACCATCGGCGGCAGCCGGCCGAACCTCCATGTCGTCCGTGAGGTGTTCATTCCGCAGGGGACGATCGTCTCGAACGTCGGGGACGAGCCCGTGATCTACGATCTCGACTCGTTCATCGAGCCCCGGGAGAAGCTGCTCACCGACGGGACGGTGACGGAGTTCTCCGAGTGGGAGGTCGCCGAGCGGACCGAGATCTTCGGGTCCGTCGCGCACCGGTTCAGCGAGTACCGGAAGTCCGGTGTCCTCGACGGCAAGTGGTTCGAGGGCTCGGGCCGCAAGACCACCCAGTTCCTGCGGACGCCTGTCGGCTGGCGGATGAGCTCGATGGCCTGGGACGACGAGAAGTAGGGGCGCCGCCGGTAACGGTCCGGTCCGGTACGTACCAGGTACTTGCCGGTCCGGTACGTACCGGGCACGTGCCGGTCCCGTCCGGCACGGGCCGCCCCGGGCTCGCGTCCGGGCGCGTCAGCCGGTGAAGCCCGGCACCACCAGACCGGACTCGTACGCGATGACCACCGCGTGGGTCCGGTTCTGCGCGCCGAGCTTGGTCAGCACGTTCCCGACGTGGGTCTTCACCGTCTCCAGGCTCACCGTGAGGGACTCCGCGATCTCCGGGTTGGACAGGCCGGTGGCCATCGATCGCAGCACCTCCTCCTCCCGCCCCGTCAGCGCCGCCTTCGGCAGCGCCTCGGCGGAGCCCAACGGGCGGGCGGCGACCATCCGGCGCAGGGCCGCCGGGAAGAGGATCGCCTCTCCCGCCGCCACCACGCGTACCGCCTCCGCGATCTCCCGGACCGGGCGCCGCTTGAGGACGAACCCGCTGGCCCCGGCGCTGAGCGCGGCGGTGACATAGCCGTCGTTCTCGAAGGTGGTGATCACCACGACCTTCGGCGGTGTGGCCGACCCGGCCAGCAACTGCCGGGTGGCCTCGATCCCGTTGCGGCGCGGCATCCGCACATCCATCAGCACCACGTCCGGCCGCAGCTCCCGCGCCTGATCGACCGCCTCGACGCCGTCGGCGGCCTCCCCGACCACCGTGATCCCCGGCTGTGCCGTGAGCAGCGTGCGCAGACCGCTGCGGGTCACCTCGTCGTCGTCCGCGATCAGAAGCGTGACGGGGGTGCCGACGGGGCTGGTGGTGGCGGTGGAGCCGGTGGCGGTTGCGGGGCCGGGGCCGGTGGTCGCGGGGCCGATCATGCGGGCAACCGTACCGGCAGGCGCACCGTCAGCCGCCAGCGCCGCGGCCCGTCCGGGCCGGCCTCGATCTCGCCGTGCAGCAGCCGTACGCGCTCGGCCAGTCCGGGCAGACCGTGCCCGGACGTCGGGAAGGCACCCGGGCTCCTGCCCGTGCCCGCCCCGGTCCGGTTGACCACGCTGAGCTCCAGTCCGTCCGGCGCGGCGGCCACCCTGACCCCGATCGGGCCGCCCGCCCCGTGCCGCAACGCGTTGGTCAGCCCCTCCTGGAGGATGCGGTACGCCGCCCGGGAAGCCGTCCCCTGCACCTGCGCCAGCTCGCCCGTCAGCTCCGGCTCCACCACCGCTCCCGCATGCCGCAACCGGTCCAGCAGCTCGGGCAGGTCGGCCAGGGTGCGGGTCGGCGCCGTCCCCGTCTTCTCCTCGCGCAGCACGCCCAGCACGTAGTCCAGGTCCTCCAGCGCGGCCCGTGCCGACTCCTCGATGCTGCGCAGGGCGGCCCGCGCGGCCACCGGGTCGGCGGAGAGCACCTCGCCCGCCACCGCCGCCTGGATCGTGGTCGCCGTCAGCGTGTGCCCGATCGAGTCGTGCAACTCGTGGGCCAGCCGGTTGCGTTCGGCCAGCAGCAGCTCCCGTTCGGCCGCCAGTGCGAGCCGCTCGGCCGACGACGGCCCCAACAGCCTCGGCGCCAGCCACCGCAGGGCGTACGTCACCGCCACGCACACGATCGCCGCCAGCAGCAGGCAGCCGAGGGCCGCCACCCAGCTGCCCCAGCCGCCCGTGGCCCGCACCGTCCAGCCGAACAGGCTCAACCCCGCCTCGGCGCCGAGCCACTTCCCCGGCAGGATCAGGGCCGCGAGGAACAGCAAACCGCTCGCCAGGGCACCGGCCCACCCCAGTGCCACATGGAGCAGCAGCCAGACCGAGGTCCGCCGGCGGTCGGCTGCGGACGACACTGCGGAGGCCGGCGCGACGGGGGCCGACCCGGCGGGAGCCGCTCCGGCATCGGGAGTGCTCGTGGACCGGCGTACGGCGACCGGATCCGGCAAGGGAACGCCCAGCAGGCGGCGGGCGCACACGATCAGCACCCGCCGCGTGGTGCGGGCCAGCCCGACCACGCCGATCAGTGCCGCCCAGACCACGAGGGCCAGAGCGACCCGCACCCCGTAGGGGGCGGATCGCCACTCCGCCACCGGCAGCAGCGCGAGGACCAGCAGTGGGATGCTCGCGAAGGCGCCGCCATAGGCGAACAGCGCACCCGCATACGTGGAGCCGCGCAGCAGCGGCCGGATTCCCCTGAACATGATGCGGCCAGTATGACCGGATCGTTCCCCAGCGGCCTCCCCCGATCGAGGGAGGCCGTTTTCCCGCCTTTCCGCGATGTGCGGCAGGGACCCCGCGCACCAAGATCGTGTCCTGCCCAGTTCACGGGAGGACTGATGATGAACACGCAAGGGACGAAGACGTCGCCGCATCACACGGCGACGCCGACCGAGGCCGTATCGAACGGGCCAGGTCCCGGCTCCGGCCTGCGGCCTCCGGTCGCCAGGAACAGCAGGAACAGCAGGAATGGCACAGCCGTGGCTGCCATGGTGCTCGGCATCATCAGCCTGATCACCTCGATCGTCTTCGTCGGCGGCCCGCTCGGCGTCATCGGCCTGGTCCTGGGCGTCGTCGCCCTGATCAAGGCCAGGCGTACCGGCGTCGGCCGGGGCATGTCCGTCACCGGCCTGCTGACGTCGTTCCTCGCGATCGTGGTGTCCGTCCTGGTCGCCGTCCTCCTGGCCTGGTACGCCGACCACACGCAGAAGTGCTACCGGCCCGACAGCTTCCAGCAGTACCGGCAGTGCGTTCACCAGCAACTCAGCGGGGACTGACCGGGACCAACCGGCAGCCGGCGGCGCGCTCCCGGTCCCGGCGCCCCGGCCATGCCGTCATGCGCGGACACCCAGGCGACGGAAGCAACCAACTCCCGTGCACACAAGGCCAGATGGACCGAACACCTCTCTCCAGCAAGGACGGGCGACACTGTGCGAAACAAACACATAGCATCCCTTCTGACTGCCGGTGCCGCGGCGACTCTCCTGTCGGCGCTCACACCCGTACCGGCCTTCTCCGCCTCCTCGGCCACCGAGGCCAAGGACCCGCTGCGGCAGTACACCCAGCAGACCCTCCGATGGCAGCGCTGCGACGCCGAGAGCCCGGCCTCCTTTCAGTGCGCGACGCTCAGGGTGCCGCTGGACTACAGCGATCCCGGTGGCAGGAAGATCGACATCGCGGTGTCCCGGCTGCGGGCGAGCGACCCGGAGAAGCGGCGCGGCGTGCTGCTGCTCAACCCCGGCGGCCCCGGCGGGCCGGGCCTGAGCCTGCCCGTGAACCCGAATCTGTCCCTTCCCCAGGAGGTGAAGGGACGGTACGACCTCATCGGGTTCGACCCGAGGGGCATCGGACAGAGCTCTCCCGCCGGCTGCGGTCTGACCGACGACGAGCAGAACGACGAACGCCCGTACAAGGCCGCGACCTTCGCGAAGGACGTGGCGTGGGCACGTACGGTGGCCGACAAGTGCCAGGCCAGGATGGGCGACACGCTGCGGCACCTCACCACCCGCAACACCGCCCGCGACATGGACGTCATCCGTGCCGTGCTGGGCGAGCGGAAGATCTCCTACCTGGGCTACTCCTACGGCACCTACCTCGGCGCCGTCTACACGCAGATGTTCCCCCGGCGGGCCGACCGGTTCGTGCTGGACAGCGCGACCGACCCCGCGTGGGTCTGGCGGGGCATGTTCCAGGGGATGGCGGAGGGGGCCGAGCACGCCTTCACACGCTGGACCGAATGGACCGCCCGCCGGCACACGACGTACCACCTGGGCGCCGCCCCGGCCGAGGTCCGCGAGACCTTCTGGAAGCTGGTCGCCCGAGCCGACCGCGTCCCCGTCGACTCCGGCGGGAGCCGGCTGAGCGGTGCCGACATCCGCTCCGAGCTGCGCGGCATGTTCCCCCACGTCCAGAGCGCCGCCGAGCGGGTCGCCGAGCTGAAGCGGGCGGCCGAGGGCGGGAAGGCCGCCCCGGCCGTCACGACCGAGGCGACCCCGGATCCCGTCGCAACGGCGTCCGCCCATGACGTCCCGCCGGACAACAACGCCGCGAGCGCCTGGGCCGTCCTGTGCGCCGACTCCCGTACATGGCCGCAGGACCCCGAGCAGTACCGCTACGACGCGATCCGCGACAAGGCCCGCTATCCGCTGTACGGCGACTTCGCGTCCAACATCAAGCCGTGTGCCTTCTGGAAGCAGGGCAGCGAGCCCGCGACAACGGTGAACAACAAGGCCGACGTGCTGATCCTGCAGAACCAGTGGGACCCCCAGACGCCCCTGCCCGGCGCCCGGGGCATGCACCGGGCGCTGCGCGGCTCCCGGATGGTCACCGTCGCCGGGGGCGAGGGGCACGGTGTCTACGGCCTCGACGGATCCTGTGCGGACAAGAGCGCCACGGCCTATCTGACCACGGGCAGGCTCCCGGCCGAGGACCTGACCTGCCGGACGCCGTCCGGTCGGAAGTAGGAAGCCCCGACTGCCCCTCACCGTCCCGCGCGGGACGGTGAGGGGCAGCCTCCGTGCGGCCGGGGTGTCCGGATCACACGGCGGGGAGCGCGTAGAGCCGCTTCCCGTGCATCACGGCCAGCCGGTCGGCCGCCGCCGCCACGTACCACTGCTGGATGTCGCCGCTCTTGTCGTTGTACGTCCAGCGCAGCTTCCCGGTCGCCGCGTCGAAGGCGTGCACGCCGCCGTCCTCGTCGAACTCGGTCGCGCCGTACAGGGTGCCGTTCACCTTGGCGAACTGCCACGCCTGCGTCGCCGAGTCCAGCAGTTCCCCGTTGTGCCAGATCCGCTTGCCCGTACGGGGGTCCACGGCCCACATGCCGCGCACGCTGTCGGAGGCGTAGAGCACCCCGTCCAGGACCTGCGGGTCGTTGAACGAGCTGAACTCCTCCGTCCGCAGCGACCAGCGGTCCTCGCCCCCGGCCAGGTCGAACGCGCGCAGCCGCCGGCCGTCCGCCACGATCACCAGGCCCTCGTGGACGGCGAAGCGCCGGTTGTTGGACCGGCTGATCTTCTTCGTCCACACCTGCCGTCCGGTCGCCGTGTCGCGGACGGTCACGTTCTCCCGGTAGTCCGTGTAGACCAGGCGCCCGTCGACGGCCGCAGCGGTGATGCCGAACTCCTCGGTACCCGCGTCGCGTTGTTCACGCCAGGCGATCCTGCCGGACGTGGTGTCGATGGCGGCGATCACATTGTTCGGCGTCGTGAAGTCCTTCTCCAGGATGCCGGCGATGACGTACACATGGCGGTCGTCGGCCGCGATCGGGCGCGGCTGCTGATACTTCTTGCCCAGGCGGCTGCGCCAGGTCTCCTTGCCGGTGGCCGGATCCAGACCCACCACGTCACCGTCGTACTCGGCACTGGCGAGGTAGAGCGTGCCGCCGCCGACGATGAGTTCGGCGCCGGGTGTGGTGACGCCGCGCCGCGACCACTTCTCCTTGCCGGTGGCCATGGACCGTCCCACCAGCGGATCGCCCGACACCAGGGCCACTCCCCCGATCACCGCGAGCGCGTCGATGCCGGCCAGGCCGGTGTTCGCGGCGGCCGCCTTCCACAGCGGCTCGGGTGCGGTGCCCGGCGGTGGAGTGGTGAAGCCGCCGCCCTTGCTGTCCCCGCCGCCTTTCCTGTCCCCGCCGGGCTTCGCGCTGCCGCCCGGTGCGGCCGGCTCCTCCCCGGGACCGCACCCCGCGACCCCGGTCCCGACCACGGCCGCCCCCAGCCCGGCACCGGCCAGCCCGAGTATCCGCCTGCGCGACACCGTGTGCCCGTCACGACCGCCCATGTCCGTTCCCTCTTCCGTCCGACTGTTGCGACGTCCCCCAGGGACACCTTGAGCGCCGTCAGGCTAGCCATCGATTTTCGGCCGAACGCCGGATGGCACACAGTCGGGACATGGCCGTGAAGCTCCCGTCACAGGGAAACCGTCGGGAGCCACCCTGTTCCGCCCCGGCCGGACATGTCGTCGGCAGGCCCCACAGCCTGCCGACGGACCCTGCGCGGCCGGGTCCTGGACTCGGCCGGGGTGCGCGAGGCAACGGGTCCGGGGAAGCGAGTGAGGCAGCGGGTCCGCATACACAGGGTGCGGCTGGGCGGCAGCGGGTTCCGGGTGGTCCGGCCCGCCCCGGTCGCGGCACGGTTGGCGCTGCGTGACGATCACCATTGGCTGTCGATGTACGCGGACCGGGACGGCGCCGCCCAGCTCGCCGCCATGTGGGCACTGGCCGCCCGGTCCGCCCGGTCGCTCGTCCACCTGCCGATCCGCGCCAACCCGGCCCCCGACGGCGTCGTCAGCGACGGCGAACCGGTCTCGCTGGACCTGGTCCTGGTCCACCACAGCCTGCAGTTCCGGACCGCGTCGTGGAGGCAGGTCCGGGCACGGCTCGGCAGCGGCGAACCCCACACCGCGGCCACCCCGGACCATGACTTTCCCGACGAGGCCGCCATCGACCACCAGCGGCGGGAGTACCGGACGTACCGCGACCACCTCGGTTTCGACATCGCCGCGCACGCCCTCTTCGTCGTGGGCAGTTCCACCGCGTTCCGCGAGCACGGCACCGCGCTGCGGAGCCTGGTCGACGAGGCCCGTCCTCTGTGTACCGCTACCCGGACGCCGGGCACTTCTGTGTCGAGCTGAGCCCCGGCCCGTGGACACGGGCACGGACCCGTCGGAACATACCCGCCCGCCTGCACATCCAGTACAGCGACACCTGGCGGATATGGCATACCGTCAGGCATTTCGGGCCCGGAGTCCGTCCCGCCCGTCGGCCGGTCAGGGGTTGTTCAGGTAGGTGAGGACGGCGAGTACGCGGCGGTTGTTGTCGTCGTCATCGGTGATGCCCAGTTTGCCGAACATGGAGGTGGTGTACTTGCTGATGGCGCTTTCGCTGAGGAAGAGCCGCCGCCCGATGGCCTGGTTGGACATTCCCTCGGCCATGAGACCGAGCACCGAGTGTTCGCGTTCGGTGAGCTGTTCCAGCCGCCGGTTCGAGGAGCCGCTGGACAGCAGTTTGGCGATGACGGCCGGGTCCATGGCGGTCCCACCGCCCGCGACGCGTTCCAGGGCGTCGATGAACTGGTCGGCGTCGAAGACGCTCTCCTTGAGGAAATAGCCGATGCCACCGGCGCCGTCCGCCAACAGCTCGCGGGCGTAGAGCTGTTCGACGTACTGGGAGAGGATCAGAACCGGCAGTCCGGGGAGTTCGCCGCGCGCGGCCAGGGCCGCCCGCAGTCCCTCGTCCGACTGGGTCGGCGGCATGCGGACATCGACGACGGCCACGTCCGGACGCCACTTCAGCAAGGCGTCGAGTGTCTCGGGCCCGGTGGTCGCCGTGGCCACCACCTGGTGTCCGTACGCCTCGATGAGGCGGACCATGCCGTCGCGCAGGAGGTAGAGGTCTTCGGCTACAACGATTCGCATGGCACCACTATCCTCGCGTGGGTCGGGCCGCCCGCCGGGCTGGTGATCTCCAGGGTGCCGTCGAAGGCCGCGAGGCGACGGCGCAGCCCCGCGAGTCCCCCGTCGGCGCCCACTCCGGCTCCGCCCCGGCCGTCGTCCTCGACGTCGACGACGAGGCCGGTGTCGTCACGGGTCAGGGTGATCCGCGCCCGGGTCGCGCGGGCGTGCTTGACCGCGTTGGTCGTCAGTTCGACGATCCCGAAGTAGACGGCGGACTCGACCGGCGGGTCCAGGCGCAGCCGGAGGTCGGTGGTGACGGCCGTTTCGAGCGGGCTGTCCAGGGCGAAGGCGCGCACGGCTTCGACGAGCCCCCGGTCGTTCAGCACCGGCGGATTGATTCCCCTGACCAGGTCGCGGAGTTCGGTCAGTGAGGTGGCGGCACCGGCCCGTGCTTCCCGCATCAGGGCCCTGGCCCGCTCGGGGTCGGTTTCCATCAGTTTCTCCGCCGTCGCCAGGGAGAGGCCGAGCACGACCAGGCGGGCCTGCGCCCCGTCGTGGAGGTCCCGCTCGATCCGGCGGATCTCGGCGGCCTGCGCGACCGTCGTGTCCGCGCGCTGGGCCGTCAGCTCCTCCACCCGTTCCGCGAGCACCATCGCGGGCGACGCGCGCAGAAAGCGGACGGCCACCGGCTCGACGGCCCGCCAGGCGTACCGGGCTCCGCCGACGGCCACGACCAGGCCGAGCACCCCGACGGCGCGTGCGACGGGCCCCGGCTCCCCGAGCCCGAGGACCGCCACGGCCAGCCCGGCCGGCGGGAGGGACGCGACCACGCCCGCGGTGAACGGGGCGATGGCCGTGAAGCGCAGGTCGCGCCAGTTGGCCGGGTCCTTCCACCGGATCCGCCACCTCTGGTCCATGAGGGCGTCGCGGCTGGTGCGTTCGTAGCCGAAGCCGTTCCACCAGTACCCGGTGGACATCCGCGTCACCGGTCCGGCCTGCCGGTATCCGGCGGGGATGACGGTGGCGGTCCACCGTGCGACGAGAAAGCGGACCGCCCGGCAGACCGGCCGGGACAGGGCGAGCGTGCCCACGCACACCAGCACGAACGGCGCCGTCCACGACCACGGGTTCGCCGCGCCCCAACGGATCCCCAGCACCACCGCGGCGGCCCACACCGCCGGGACCAGCATGCTGACGACCATCACGACACACGCCCGTACGAACCCCACGCAGGCGCCCGCCACCCACGACACCAGCTGCCGCATTGCCCTTCCTCCCCACTCCATGGCACCGGCCGCGGCACGCGGGAGTCCTGCACCGCGCACCGATCCGGCCGGTCCGGCCTGATCTGCTCACTCTGCACCAGCCGGGGCCCGGTTCCGGCCGGATCGGCACCGGAGTGGGTCTGGCCCCACCCACCCGTACGGCCAGGCCCATACGGCGCCACCGGCCGCAGGCCGAACGGAGCCACCGCTCCCCCTTCTCCGGGCCGACGGGCCGACGGGCCGACGGGCGATCAGCCGGGCACTGCGTCCCGGGAATCATCGGCACGTGTCAGGGCGTCGGCGCGGTAGTCGCGGGGGGTGATGTCGTATGCGGTGCGGAAGGTGCGGCTGAAGGCCGTCGTGCTGGTGAAGCCCCAGCGGGCGGCGATGGTCTGGATGAGCTGCTGCCGCAGATCGGGGCGGGCGAGATCCGCACGGCAGCGTTCGAGCCGACGCCGGCGAATCGTCGCGGCGACGCCCTCGGGTTCGTCGTGGAAGAGGGCGTGCAGGCTCCGCAGTGAGAGGTGGTGATGGTCGGCGATGACGCGCGGCGTCAGGTCGGGGTCCCCGAGGTGGTGCTCGATGAAGGCGTTGACCCGGCGGAGCAGAGTGTGGGCCCGTAGCTCGGCGGACTGCTCCACCGTGGAGCCGAGTTGTCCCGCCAGACACGAGGTGGCCAGGTCCACGGCCATCTCCCCCAGCCCGCCCAGCTCGTGGGGCGAACAGTCGGGGCCCTTCTCGGCGAGGTCCACCAGGAACCCGGCCAGGATCGCGGCTATGCCCGCGCCACCTCGAACGCGCCGCCCGAGGAGCTTGTCGACCTGCTGCGAGGGCAAGGGCATCCGGGCCTTGGGGATCTGCAGGACGAACACCTCGACGCTGCGGCCGTCCATCCCCGAGCCGGACTCGTACGGGCGGGAGGTGTCCCACAGCACCATGTCCCCGGCACCCGCCTCCGCCTCCCCGCCCTGCTGCGCGAACCAGGCGGATCCGCTGGTCACCAGCCCGAGTTGGTACTGCTCCGGGTCCCCTTTGCGGATCAACGCCGGGGTCCGCCGCGAGCGCAGCGGGGCGTAGGTGAACCTGGCCATCTGGGCGGCACCGAGGTCCAGCAGCCCGCCCTGCGCGTAGAAGCCGCCGGTGTCCTCCGCACGGAACGCCGTCGGCAGCAGCACATGGGACACCACCTCCGCGAACCAATCGAACCTGTTGTGAGGCGGCACTTCCGCCGCAGTCATTCTCTGCCACACCGTCGAAGCTCCCCCGTGCCCGCTGCCTGCCGCCGGGGGCCTCGGCCTCCGGCGGTGTGCAGTCTGCTGGATCGAGCAAGATCGCGCCACCGTCGCCCGGCGGACGGCCCCGCTCCCTGAACCCTCACTCCGGGTCCGTCCAGGCCCTGCGGCTGCACGCATCGTCAAAAAGGACTGCACGCGATGCACACGGCCGCCGTCCGGTGACGCATAGGCTCCCTCACGCAGTCCGAACGGGGGCCGGGTCGTCTGCCCTCCCACTGGGAGGGCAGACGAGGGCACCGGGCATCGTTTCGTCGCATACGGCCAACGACTCACGGGCCCCAGTACCGGCCTTCCCTTCCCACCGGCCCGGCCTGATTTCTTTTCTCCGGCATTCCAAAAAAGGGGGACTCTCATGCGTATCAAGCGGGTGGCTCAGGCGGTCGGAACGGTGGCGCTCGCCCCGCTCCTCGTACTGGCCACGAGCGCGGCGGCCCACGCCGACTCGGACGTCCACTGGACCCACAAGCCGGACAACAAGTGTCTTGAGGTGCACTACAACTGGGCCGGGACGCCCGACAACGTCGGAGTCGACAGCTGCGGCAGCACCACCACCGCCTTCTGGCACGACGTCCAGATGAGCGACGGGAGCTGGCTGGAGCAGGACAAGTCAGATCCGGCTTACTGCATGACGGCCTACACCGACCACGACGTCTACATGGAGTCCTGCAGCGGCAACAACTACCAGCGCTGGGACGAGATCAACACGGGCAACGGCTGGAAGCTGCGGAACCGGCAGACGGGCGAATGCCTCGACAGTGACGGAAGCTCCGTCTACATGCATGTGTGCAACGACGGCGTCTATCAGCTCTGGGTCTGACGGCCCGACAGCCCGACGGCCTGACGCAGGGAGTCCAAGCCCCTGTTGTGCTCTGCGCGTGGTAACTCGGTTGCGAGGGGCTTGGTCACCTGGGCGAAGATACCTGCATGAGCCGAGAGACGGATGAGGTACGCGAAGCGATCGCAGGCGAGCTGAGCCTCATGGACCCCGGCGTGCGTAGGTCGCGCTCGCTTGCCCGACAGCTACTGGACCCGGACTTCGCAGAAGTCGGCGCTTCGGGGCGGCGGTGGACGTACGACGAGATGCTTGCCGCGCTGCCCGAGATGGACGGCGCGACAGAAGGCGGTCCGCGCTACGAGCCCGCAGAGATCACCGGTGTCCTGCTGGCACCCGGGCTGGTGCACCTCACCTACGAGACCACGATGGCTGGAGACCGGGCACGGCGGAGTTCGCTCTGGCGCAAGCAGGGTGCGGCCACGACGTGGCAGATGTACTACCACCAGGCCACACCCATCCCGCCCGACAGCGTGTAACGGCGGGTCCCGGACGGGGACTCATACGCGAAGTACCTGTTCCGCCATGTCCCGGATGGCGTTGGCCAGTGTGTCGGGCGCGGTGAGGTGGGCGATGTGTCCCTGGCCGGCGAGCGTGACGGTCCGCGCGTTCGGCAGCGTTGCCGCCAGATCGGCCAGGCGCTCGCGCAGGTGGGCGGGGCTTTGGTCGCCCTCGATCAGGTCCGTCGGCGTCGCGAGGTTCGCGAAGCGGTCGGTACCGACGCCGAGTGCGTCGATTGCCTCGTCGTCCGCGATCTGGGCCGGCGCGTAGGCGGCGGACGCCGCTCGCACGTGCTGGTCGGCGAACATCGCATCGACCGTTTCCGCAGGCATGCGGACGGTGTCGCGCATATGGATCCGCATCGCCTCGACCGGGTCGCCCGCGTCGAGAGCGGCACGCGCATGTGCTCCCGCCGCCCCGGCGATCAACTCCCGAGTGGGCAGGGGAGGTTCGTAGAGGAAAAGTCCGGCGAACGCCGCCGGGGCGAGCAGCGCTGCTTCCAGCGCGGCGACGGCGCCCGAGGAATGCCCCACGAGAAGCACCGGCGCGTCGAGGAGTCCCGCGACGGCGACGATGTCGGCTGCCTCGACGGCCATCGAGTGGGGTAGTGCGAGGTCCGCTCCGGGGGCGTAGATCCTTCGGTGGATCCTGACGACGCGGTAGTCGTCGGTCAGGTGGCGGGTGACGCCGTTCCATGTCGTCGCGTCCCCACCGCCCGGGTGGACCACCAGCAGGTTCGGCCCGGATCCGTCGTCGAGAGCGGTGAGGGGGCGGAGGTCGTCGGATGATGCGCGTAGCTCGGTCATGCGCATCAGCTTGCACGGGTACGCCGACATGGCGCCGACAGCCGGCCGACATCGGGTGGCGGTCGGCCGGGCGGGCGGCGTCGTCGGCGTTGTCAGTCCCGTCTCGGGGCGAAGTCGGTGGCGGGCTCGGTGGCGTAACGGCTCATCACCTGGATGCTCTCCTGTGGGGCCGGCGCCCGGCCGCCGGCGAACATCTCCTCCAGGTCCCGGAAGTACTGCACGTACAGGTCCGGCGTGAAGGTGCTCAGCATGACGGCCGGCCGGTCGGTCGTGTTGGCGAAGGTGTGCGGGGCTCCGGGCGGGACCATCACGAGCGTGCCCGCGGTCGCGTCGTAGTCCTTGTCGCCGACCGTGAACCGCACCGTGCCGGAGATGACGTAGAAGCCCTCGTCGTGCTGGGCGTGGCGGTGCTGGGGCGGTCCGGGCGTGTGCGGCGCGAGGACGGACTCGGCGAGGCCGAGACGGTGCCCGGTGTTGCTGCCGTCTTCCAGGACACGCATGCGCGTGCTGCCCAGGAGGATCGTCTCGCCGTCGCCCGGACCGACCACCGATACGGCGGGGTCGGCCATCCGCTCACTGGTATTGGGTTCGCTGGTCCTCGGTTCGCTCGTTCTCGGCTCGCTGGTCCTCGGTTCGTCGGTCATGTGTCGATTCCACTGCCGGGGCCGCCCCGAAGTCCAAGACCCATTCCGTGATGTCGATACCGCACGGGTATCGTCACACCATGGAGCTACGCACACTGCGCTACTTCGTCGCGGTCGCCGAGGAGCTCCACTTCGGCCGGGCCGCCGCCCGGCTGCACATCAGCCAGCCGCCGCTGAGCCGGGCGGTCAAGCGGCTGGAGACCGAGGTCGGCGCCGTACTGTTCGACCGGTCGTCCACCGGTGTCGCGCTGACTCCGGTGGGGGCGGTGCTGCTCGTCGAGGCGCGTGCCCTGCTCGACCGGGCCGACCGGGTACGCGTACGCGTGGCCGCGGCGGCCGGCGCCGCGACCCTCACCGTCGGCGTCCTGGGCGACAGCACCGACCCGGGCGCATCCCGGCTGGCCGACGCCCACCACCGGCTGCACCCACGCGTCGAGGTCCGCGTCCGCGAGGCCGGCCTGACCGATCCCACCTGCGGGCTGCGCGCTGGACTGGTCGACGTCGCCCTGACCCGCGGCCCGTTCGACGAGACCGGTCTGACCGTGCGCGTACTGCGCGCCGACCCGGTGGGAGCGCTGCTGCGTGACGACGATCCGCTGGCCCGCCGCGGCAGTCTGAAGCCGGCCGACCTGGCCGGTCGCCGCTGGTTCCTGTTCCCGGAGGGCACCGACGCCATCTGGCAGTCGTACTGGAACGGCGGGGAACCTCGCGAGGGCCCGGTGGTGCGTGCCGTCCAGGAGTGCCGGCAGGCCGTTCTCTGGAACGGCACGGTCGGCATGACCCTGCTGAACCACGAGCCGGGGGCGGGGCTCACCGTGGTACCGCTGATCGGCATGGAGCCGAGCCGCGTGGTCGTGGCGTGGAACGAGGGCGACAGGAATCCGCTGATCCGCTCGTTCGTCCGGTCCGCGATCGCCGCCTACCACGACGACTGAGACCTCACCGTCGGGACCGGACCGTGCCCCGTTCTCCGTATGGTCCGCCGCACGCCTCCACCGCAGCCGCCCGCTCAACGGGCCATCAGGTCCCGCAACGCCCTCGCGATGTCGGCCGGAGCCTCCTCGGCCATGAAGTGACCGCAGGAGACGGTGGAGTGCTCCAGGTCCGTGGCCCAGGCACCCCACAGTGCGGCGGCCTCGTAGCCGAGGGCCGCGCCCCAGTCCTGCTGGAGGACCGAGACCGGCATCGTGAGCTGCCTGCCGTCCGCGCGGTCGGCCCTGTCGTGCTCCACGTCGATCCCGGCGGAGGCACGGTAGTCCGCGACGATGGACGGCACGGCGTTCCGGGAGGCGTCCAGGTAGACCTCGCGGGTGTCGGCCGGCACGGCGTCGGGGTTCTTGGCCCAGATGTCGAGGAAGTGGGAGAAGAACGCGTCGGCGCTCGCCCCGATCATCTTCTCCGGCAGACCGGGCGGCTGGGCCATCAGGTACAGATGGAAGCCGACCGCGGCCGACCTGCCGTGCAACGCCTTCCACATGTCCAGGGTCGGCAGGACGTCCAGGCAGGCCAGGTGGCTGACGGCGGCCGGGTGGTCGAGCCCGGCGCGAAAGGCCACGAGGGCGCCCCGGTCGTGTCCCGCGAGAGCGAAGCGCTCGTGTCCCAGGCTCCGCGCGAGCGCGACGACGTCGTTGGCCATGGTCCGCTTGGAGTACGTGTCCGGGCCCTCTTCCCGGGGCTTGTCACTGTCGCCGTAACCGCGCAGGTCGGGGCAGATGACCGTGTGGTCGGCCGCGAGATCGGCGGCGACGTGCCGCCACATCAGATGGGTCTGCGGAAAGCCGTGCAGCAGGACGACCGGCGATCCGGTACCGCCCACGGCGACCGTGAGCTCGACCCCGTCGTCCACCTGGATCCGCCGGTGATCGAATCCCTGGATGGTGTGTGCCATGGCGCTTCTCCTCTGTCCGGTGAACATCTCCGTACGGATCGCCGCGGCTCCGTACGGGCCGCTGCGGCACGGGACCGGCCGGCGGTGTCCTCAGTCTGCGAGGCTTCGATCAGCAGGGGATGAACGCCTGTGGGCCGGGCGGTTCCGCGGGCGAGGGTACGAAGGGGCGACGAGGGTGCGTGTGGAATTCGGGGTGCTGGGGGCGGTGGTCGCCTGGAACGGGGCCGGGGACCCGCTTCCCCTCAAGGGGCCGAGGCACCGCGCGGTCCTGGCCCGGCTGGTCGTCGCCCACCGGCGGGTCGTGCCGGTGAACCAGCTGGTGGCCGACCTGTGGGACGAGCCCCCGGGCGATGCCGTGGGCACTGTGCGCACCTTCGTCGGCGGACTGCGGCGGGCCATCGAGCCGGAGCGGCCGCCCAGGACCCCGCCGCGGCTACTGGTCACGGAGGGGCCCGGATACGCCCTGCGGGTTCCGAAGGACGACGTCGACGCATGGCGGTTCGAGCAGGTGATGGATGCCCTGGGCAGGGCCGGGCCCGCCAAGGTGGCGGAGCGGCTCGCCGAGGCGCTGGGCTGGTGGCGCGGCCCCGCCTTCGCGGACTTCGGCGACGAACACTGGCTGCGCGCGGAGCGCTCCCGGCTGACCGAACTGCGCCTGCACGCCGTCGAACGCCGGGCCGAGGCCCGTATCGCCCTGGGGGACGCGGCCGGGGCCGTACCCGATCTGGACGCGCATGTGGCCGCGCATCCGTGGCGGGAGGAGGCGTGGCGGCTGCTCGCGCTGGCCCTGTACCGCTCCGCCCGGCAGGCCGACGCGCTGTCGGTCCTGCGGCGGGCCCGCGCCATGCTGCGCGAGCACCTGGGCGTGGACCCCGGCCCGCGGTTGCGGCGGCTGGAGGAGGACATACTGCGGCACGCGGACCATCTGGACCCCGACACCGGGTCCACGGTGGACCAGGTGTGGGCCAGGGCGGCCGCCGCGTACGAGGGTTCTCTGGCCTCCCGGGCCCGGACCCGGCTGGAGTCGACGGCCGGTCTCATGCGGGACCTCGCGGTCACCGGCGGGGGCGGGCTGGAGTCGGCGCGGCAGCACCGGGTCGCGGCCGTGGCCGCCGCGGAGCAGCTCGGTGATCCCGAACTGACGGCGCGGGTCATCGGGGTGTACGACGTACCGGCGATCTGGACGCGCTCGGACGACCCCGAGCAGGCCCGGTGGCTGGTGGGAGCGGCGGAGCGGACCCTTCGGCTGCTTCCGTCTGGGGGCCATGACGCCTCGCGCTGCCGGCTGCTGGCGACCATCGCCGTGGAGTCGCGGGGCAGCCTGCCCGCGGACGGACCGGTGTCCGGGGTGGCGGCACGGTCCCTGCGGGCGGCCCGGCAGGCGGAGGAGATCGCCCAACGGCTCGACGACGCCTCGCTGCTCGCCTTCGCCCTGAACGGCACCTTCATGCAGACGTTCCGGCGGGCCGGACTGGCCGCCCGCCGGGACGCGATCGGAGCGGAGCTGGTGGCGCTCTCGGAGCGCCACCAGCTGGTGAGGTACGAGGTCCTCGGCCACCTCGTCCGCGTCCAGGCACGGTCCGCGCTGTCCGACCTGGCCGGTGCCGACCGGCATGCGGCGGCGGCCGACGCGCTGGCCGCCCGCCACGATCTGCCGCTGGTGTCCGTCTTCACCACCTGGTACCGGGCGCTGCGGGTCGCCATGACCGGACCGCCGGGCGCCGCCCTGGCCGCCTACGAGGAGGCCGCGGGGTGTCTGCGCGGGGCGGGCATGCCCGGGTTGCGGAAGGGCCTGTTGCCGTTGGCGCTGCTGAGTGTGCGCCTGCGGCACGGGGAGCCGGTCGCCGTGGACCGCGAGGCCGACTGGGGACCGTACGAGTCCTGGGTGCGTCCGGTGCTCCTGGTGGGCGAGGGACGTGACGAGGAGGCCGGTGCGGCTCTGCGTGCCATCGGGCCGCCGCCGCGCGACCTGATGTCCGAGGCCATGTGGTGCCTCGTCGCACGGGCCGGCGTCGCGGTCGGCGACCGGGCCGTGATGGCGCGGGCCCGGACGGAGCTGGCGCCCGCCGCGGCCGAACAGGGCGGTGCGGGCAGCGGTCTGATCACGCTCGGACCGGTGGCGGACCATCTCGACATGCTGGCCGCGGCACTGGCCTGATCGCGGGCCGTCCGGTCGCCGCGGTCCTCAGGCCAGGGACTTCCCGGACTCGACGACCACCCCGTAGAGGTCGGCGATGGTGGCGAGCGCGCTGTGGTGGATCTGGTCGGCGGTCAGTTCGGTGCCCACCGACCGCAGGGGCCGCGTCGCGCAGGCATCGGCGACCACCGTGGGCCGGTTGCCACGCAGGAACGCGCCCTCCACGGTGAACGTCACGCACATGTGCGTCATGAACCCCGCGACGATGACGTTCTCGTTCCCGGCGGCATCGACGTGCTCGCCCAGGTCGGTGTCGACGAACGCGTTCGGGGCCTTCTTGACGACGACGGGCTCGCCCTCGACCGGCGCCACGCTCGGGTGGATCCGGCCGATCTCCGCGCGGATGTCGTACGGGGTGCCTTCGCCGCCGTCGTTGATGACATGGATGACCTTCGTGCCCGCCTCCCGGGCCCTGCCCAGGAGCGCGGCGGCGGAGTCCAGCGCGGCCCGCCAGCCCTCCAGTTCCATCACGCCGCCGACGTAGGTGTTCTGGTAGTCGACCAGGATCAGGGTCGCATCGGCGAGCGACGCGGGCGTCTCGTCGCAGCCGTTGAGTGCGCGCAGGGTCGTCGTGGCCATGGGTGTACCGCCTCAGGTGTTGTGCCGGAGTAGCGCTGGGTGTTGTGCCGGGTGTTGTGCCGGAGCAGATACCGGGTGTTGTGAACGCTACGACCGACCGCAGCATGTCGGCAATGCCATCTAACATGCAGATACCGACATCGCTATGGCCGACCTGACGGAGACCCCCATGAGCACCGTCGAACGACCGGACGGAGACCGCCCATGAGCAGCACCGTCGAACGACTCGTCGTCATCGTCCTCTTCGACGGCGTCGACCTGCTCGACGTCACCGGACCACCGGAGGTGTTCGCCCTCCTGCGGCGCGAGACGGACGACGCGGCGGGCTACACCGTCGTCCTCGCCGCCCGGACCATGGACCCCGTCACCACATCCGCCGGCGTGCGCATCCTCCCCGACACCACCTTCCACGACGTGTCCACGCGGAGCATCGACACCCTGCTGGTGCCCGGCTCGGTCGAGGTCGACGGCAACCGCCGCGTACGCGCCCTCACCGACCCCACCGTGGTCGGCTGGGTGAAGACGCTCGCCGCCGGGACCCGCAGGGTCACGTCCGTCTGCGTCGGGGCGCACATCCTCGCCGCCGCCGGACTGCTGGACGGCAAGCGCGCCACCACCCACTGGTCGACCGCGCAGCAACTCGCCGCCGACCACCCCGCGGTCGAGGTCGACGCCGACCCGATCTTCATCCGCGAGGGCGACGTGTGGACCGGCGCGGGGATCAGCGCCTGTCTCGACCTGTCGCTCGCCCTCGTCGCGGACGACTTCGGCGAGACCGTCGCGCTGCGCGTCGCCCGGCAGCTCGTGATGTACCTGAAGCGGCCGAGCGGGCAGAGCCAGTTCAGCGTGCCCCTGGAACCCGTCTCCACGACACGGCGCATCGAGGACCTGCGCCACCACATCATGGACAACATCGGCGAACGGCTCACCGTCGCGGACCTCGCCGCGTACGCCCACGTCGGCGAGCGGCAGCTCACCCGGATCTTCAAGGCCGAACTCGGCATGACCCCGAGCGCCTACGTCGAATCGGTCCGCGTCGAAAGGGCCCGCAGCCAACTCGAATCCACCGATGCCACGCTCGAACGCACCGCTTCCACCTGCGGTTTCGGCACGACCGACACCCTCATCCGGGCGTTCCGCCGACAGCTCGACACGACACCGACGGAGTACCGGCTCCGCTTCCGGTCCGGCTCCGGCGCGTCGCCGGGCGGGCCCGGCCGGAGGAACCAGGACACCCTGCCGCGTACGGACTGACGCGCATGGCGCACGACGGAGCCGTCGCCCCGCTCCGGACGGCGAGGAACCCATCGAGCGATTCACCCCGGATCCCCCGCTCCGCATGCGGGGGAATACGAATCAGTCGTCCAGTGAGAGTGCGTTCTTGGCGCGCGTGATCGACGCCTCGGCGGCGGGCCCGCCAGGGTTCTCGGTGATCAGGTCCTGGTTGAGCGTGACGAAGGGGCGCATCCGCCACTCGTAGCGGGAGAACGCGGCGCGGTGGTCGCCGGGTGTCCGGGCGAGGCAGTCGGCCAGCACATGGGCGCCCACGAGGGCCAGGCTGGTGCCCTGTCCCGTGAGCGGGGAGGGGCAGTACCCGGCGTCCCCGAGCAGGGCCACCCTGCCGTGGGACCAGCGGTCCATCCGGATCTGGGCCATGGCGTCGCAGTAGAAGTCGGGTGCCTCCGCGGCGGCCTTGGCCAGGCGGGCCCCCTCCCAGCGCAGGGATGCCAGCTTGTCGACGACGAGTTGCCGCAGGGTGGCGCTGTCGCGCGGTTCGCGGGCGAGGGGGCCGGACTCGAAACCGAAGGCGATCCTCAGCTCCGTACTGTCGCGTACGGGCATGACGCCGAAGCCCACCTCGCCGTCCCGCAGCCACACCTGCCAGTCGTCGAGCCCGAGGAAGTTGTCCGCGCTGAACACCGAGAGGTAGCTCCCCAGGTGACGGGCGAAACGCTCCTCGGGGCCGAACACCAGGCGCCGTACGGCCGAGTGCAGGCCGTCGGCGCCGATCACCAGGTCGAAGGTGCGGGACGCCCCGTGGACGAAGTCGACGCGCACACCGTCACCGTCCTCCCGGAGCGCGGTGACGCTGTCCCCGAAGAGGTACTCGGCATCCTCGCGCGTGTGCTCGTGCACCATCCGCACCAGGTCCTCGCGGAGCAGTTCGATGTCGTCGCTGTCGAGCCGGCCACTGCTGAAGGTCGACTCGGTGGAGCGGTCGATCTCGTGCCCCTCGGGGTCGAGGACCGACATGCCGCGCATCCGGGTACGCACCTTCCGCGCCCGCTCCAGCAGGCCCATCCGCCCGACGACATCGAGAGCGACACCGCGTATGTCCACGGCCTGCCCTCCGGGGCGCGGGCGCGGGGCGCGTTCGACGACGGTGGGCGCGAAGCCGCGGCGGTGCAGCCAGTGGGCGAGCACGGTCCCGGCGATTCCGCCGCCGGAGATGAGAACGGTCTGCATGGGAAACTCCTTCGATACGCTGTACGCAAACTGAACGTACGGCGTACGCACACCCTCTTCAACTGACCTAACCCTCCTGCTGTACTAGGACAGTTGACATCAGGGCGGCATTCTCACCGCTCCTCTCTGCACTAGTACAGAACGGAAAGGCCGCAGGACGTGACGAAGCCCACAGCAACACCCGCCGAACCGCCCTATCTGCGCATCGTCGCCGCGATCCGCCGCCGCATCGCCGATGGCGAACTCGTGGCCGGGGACCGCGTTCCCTCGACCCGTCAGATCGCCCGGGAGTGGGGCGTCGCGCTCGCCACCGCCACCAAGGCCCTGACCACGCTGCGCCTTGAGGGACTCGTCGAGACCCGGCCCCGGACCGGCACGGTCGTGGCCGGAACCGCTCCGCCGGCCGCATCCCCGGCTTCCCCCTCCTCTGCCTCCTCCTCAGCCGGAGCCCCCGCCTCCGCCTCCGCCTCCGAGCAGGAGTTGACCCTCGAACGGATCGTCCGTACGGGCATGGACATCGCGGACGCCGAAGGGCTGTCGGCCCTCTCCATGCGCGGCGTCGCGGCCCGTCTCGGCGTGGCCGCCATGTCGCTCTACCGGTACGTCACCGGCAAGGACGACCTCGTCCTGCTCATGGCCGACACGGCCTACGGCGAGGAGTCCTATCCCGCCGACGCGCCCGAGGGCTGGCGCCCACGGGTCGAGCTGGGGGCCCGGACCCTCTGGACCCTGTACCGCAGGCACCCATGGCTGGCCCAACTCGGCCCCATATCCCGCCCGTTGCCCCTGCCCAACCTCATGGTCCACGGCGAATGGGTACTGAGCGCCCTCGAAGGCCACGGCCTCGACCCCACCCGGCTGTTCGACATCCACGTACTGATCTACAGCCACTCCCACGGCCTGGCGGTGCACCTGGAGCGGGAGGCACAGGCCGAGGCGGCCACGGGCCAGTCGGACGACGAGTGGATGGACAGCCGCGCCCCCACCCTCCAGTGGCTGGCGGAGTCCGGCCGCTTCCCCGCCTTCACCCGGATCGTCGGAGCCTTCGGCGACGGCTACGACCTGCGTCTCGACGCCCTGTTCGAGTTCGGTCTCACGGCGCTCCTCGACGGTCTGACGCCCATCATCGAGGGCCGGGAGGTCACCAGCCGGTGGACCACGAGTCGGGAGGCCACCACCCCGTGAACCCCTCCCCGGTCCTACTCTGTGGCCATGGACATATCCCCCTCGGATCCGGCCGCCCACGGACGCGGAGATGACACCGGTCATGGAGGTGAACGCCATCGCGGCCCCGCCGGCGGGCTGATCATCTTCCTCAACGGCACGTCCAGTTCAGGCAAGTCGAGCGTTGCCAGGGAGCTGGTCGCCCTCCTCGACGAGCCGTCCTTCCACATGCCCGTGGACGCGTTCCACGCCATGCGGTCGGGTCCCGAGCTCGCACCGGACCAGCTGGACATCGTGCTCAGGCGCACCTGGATGGGGTATCACCGCGCGGTCGCGGGCATGGCCGCCGCGGGCAACACCGTCGTCGTGGACCACATTCTGAGCGAGCCCTGGCGCCTCCAGGACTGCCTGGCCCTGTTTCCGCCCGCGGACGTCGTCCTCGTCGGTGTGCGCTGCCCGCTGCCGGAGCTGGAGCGCCGGGAGCGGACGCGCGGTGATCGCCCGGCGGGGCTGGCGGCCCGCCAGTTCGACCGGGCCCATGCCCACGGCAGCTACGACGTCGAGTGCGACACCGGCGGTTCGAGCCCTGCCGAGTGTGCTCGGGACATCAAGGAGTTCCTCCGCCGTCGGACGACACCCACCGCCTTCCAACGCATGGGGTCGGCAACCCGGGAGGGTAACGGCGTCGTGGCAGGGGCCCGGAGGGAGTAGGCGCGACATCGGCAGTGTGGCGGCCCACAGCATTGCCGGAGAACCCACAAGAAGGCGCGGCCCGGCCGGTGGCAAGGTTATGCGCATGAACGATGTCCGGGAAGTGATCTGCCGCCCCCGTCGAAGACTCCCCTGGTGGTTCCTGGTCGGGCTCGGTGCCGCCGGAGCGTCCCTGGCCGCGGTGCGCGGGGCGTACCGCGGCACGTTCCTGGACGCGTGGCTGAGCATCGGCGTACTGCTCGCCCTGTTGGGCGTCCTGGCGCTCGGCATGGTCACCACCCGGGTGAGCGCCGACGCGTACGGCGTACACAGCCGAACGCTGCTGCGCCGCCGGAGTGTCCCGTGGGGCGACATCACCGGCCTGCGGATCCTGCTGAAGCACGAGAGCAGCCACCGGATACCGGAGGTCCGGCGGGTCGGCCTGGTGCTGCGCAACGGGCGCAGACGGCTCCTGCCGCTGCCGCAGTGCGGGTTGCCGGACGACCGTGCGGAGTTCGACGCAAAGGTGGACGCGCTCCACGCGCTGCACGTCCGTCACGGAGCCCCGGATTCGAGCCACATCCCCGTCATCTCGCGCCGCACCGCCGGGCGCTCCGTGTCCTGGGCGCTGATCCTGTGCGCGCTGCTGCTGGCCGGTGCGGGGGCGGCCGCGTGGGCCGTGCCGGACTCCACCTCCTACGCACGCGCGTGGCAGTCGGCCGTCCCGTGCGCCGCCGGAGCCGGCGCCGGTACGGGCACCACGGAGCGCCGCGACTGTCTGACCACCGTGCCCGCCGTGATCGCGAAGGCAGCGGTCCGCAGGCCCAAGCAGTCCAGTTGGCTGTACTTCGCCGACGGCCGCCCGCTGGAGCGGCTCGCGGTCTCGCGCGAGGGCGCGCAGGGTTTCGGGCCGGGCGACAGCGTGGAGGTGACGTTCTGGCGCGACCGGGTGATGAAGGTCGCCGGAGCGCACCACGTGTGGCGCGAGCATGTCTCCGCCGCCGGGGAGATGGCCGTCCTCGCGGCCGCGCTGGCCCTGACCGCGGGCTACCCCGCTGCCCGGGTGCTGCTGCGCCTGCGCGGGCGGCGGCTGCCGGACGACGAGGTGCTCCCGTCGGCGCTTCCGTTCGTGGGCGTCCTCGTCGGTACGGCCCTGTGGCTGCTGCCGCTCTGCTACCGCCACCCCACGGACCCCTTCACCTCTCCGGCGACGATCGCCTGGGCGGCGGCGGGCTCGGCGGCCACGCTGGGTCTGTCCGTCCTGGCCTGGCGGGCCACCCGGGTGCGTACGCCCCGAGCGGCGGAGTCCACCGGGAAGCCTGGGAAGGCGGGGGCGGCGGACGAGGTGTTCGTGGCTGCCCGTTTCCTGGAACAGACCGACTACAACCCGCACTTCTTCGGCACCCACATCGTCCTCGGCGACGGCCCGCCCGCGGTGACCCCGCACTCCGGCCCCGGCCGCTTCGCGGCGAAGCCGATCCCGGTGGAGCGGCTCACCGTCAAGGGCGTACGGCGGCTCCGGGGCAGCGACGGCGACACCGTCCCCGGCGGCTGGCACATCGCCGAACTCGACGACGCGGGCAGCCCGGTCCGCCTCGCGGCCGCCCCGGCCGACCTGACCCGCATCATCCGCGAGCTGCGCCCGGCAGCGGGGTGAGCCACGGTCGCGGATGCCCGGACGGCTCCGGCGGGGCCCGCAGTCAGGGGCCGGTCGGGGGCCGGTGCCGGGCGGCTCACCACGCGGGTGGCCGACACCTTTCCCCTCCACGAAGCGGCGCGGGCCCACCGCCGGCCGGCCGGGGGAGGAATCCGCGGCCGACTGGTCCTGGTGCCCTGACCGGGGCGTAACCGAGCGCCCACGGAGAGGGCGTCAGCAGGGGGCGGTGGAGAGGACGTCAGCGGCACATCAGCCGGACGTCAGTGGAACAACAGCGGTGAGGCCGAAGCTATGGGCAGACCAACTGCCGTACCCGGCAGCGCGGTCGCGCCGGCCACGTCACACGGGGAAGACCCGAAGCCCCGCACGCGTACCACCGCCGGCACACGGACAGCAGCGCCCCGGTCACTCCCCCGTGCCGGGGCGCTGCGATGTCATGAACGGTGTCGGGTGCGGGGCTCCGGCAGGTGGGGCGGTGCGTCCTGCGGAGTGGGAAGTACCCGTACCAGGCGGGCCGGCGGGGAGAGCGCCATCAGGGCGGGGGACAGCGTCATGCCCAGGCCGTCACCAGGAGGGCGGTGCGCAGCGCCCGCTCCTGTGCGAGGAAGCCGCCGAGCAGCGAGCCGACCGGGGCCAGTCCCATCCCGGCGAAGTTGATCCTCGCGGCCACCCGGCCCTGCGTCCCGTCCGGGGTGACGGCCTGCCGGACGGCCATGACCGTGACGTTCACCAGTTGGCCGAAGGCCCCGAAGACGAAGTTGACCGCCATGAGCGAGGGGACCGTCACCGCGGTCGGACCGTGCGGTACGGGCAGGCACAGCATCACGCCGTCGCCGAGCACCGCCGCGGACACGAGCACCGGCTGTCTTCGAGCGCGCTGTTGCCGCGTACCAGCTGATCGCGTCCCGCCAGCCGTACGAGAGAGGTCTGGTAGGCCACGTCGAAGAACACGGACAGGGTCCCGACGGCGAAGGCGACCACGAGCAGCACCGGCGTCTGCCCCACCGCACACAGGACACCGAGTCGGCCGGCGTCGGCGTCGGCGTCGAGGGCCAGTACGGCGATCAGCGGAAGGATCACCAGGCCTGCGTGTTCGCCGAGTTGGGAGGCCGTCTGGCCCACCCAGAGCCGACGGAAGTCACCGTCCCGCCACAGGCCTGACGGGGCAGGGCACCCGGAATCGGACGCGGAGGAAGGAGGAGCAGAGGAAGAGGAAGCGGACGGCACATGGACCCCTCGGGTTGCCCAAGCCGCGATCCACCGACCAATGCCCGTGGATGACGTTCGGGAAAGTAGAGGAGTGCCTTGTGACCGGCGGTGACGGGAGTTCTTCACGCTTCCGGCACACGCAGTCGGCACGGCACTTCCGAGATGCGGGTTTCCCATACGCCGACGGCGGTCCCGGCTGCGTTCGACGACCCGAATCCGATCACGCAAGTGCGGGGCCGGCAGCCGGTGCGGAACCGGGTCAGCCCCAGAACTCCCGCAGGGCGGCGTTGACGGCGGCGGGCTCCTGGGTGTGCGGGTAGTAACCGGGCACCCGCAGGAGGCGGCCCCCGAGGGAGTCCGCGAGGGACTCGGCCACGGCCATGAGAGGCAGCCCCACGTGCTCGCGGTACATGGCCGGCGCGCTCTCCCAGGTTCCGCAGATCACCAGAATCGGCAGGGCGGCACCCCGGACCACCTCCAGTGGGATCTCCGCCTCCCAGATGGGCCGCTCCCTCATGGATGTGGCAACGGCACGGAGCCGGCGCGACGTTGGCTCGGGCATGGTCATCCCCAACCCCTCGGTGGACGCACGTAGATACTGCTCCGGCGTGACGCCGTCCGGGATGCCCGGGGCACCGTCGCGCACCCGGTCGAGGAGGTCGGCGACGACTGGATGGTGCGCGGCGGCGGTGAAGGCGGAGGGCTGGATGAGGGCAAGGGAGCGGACGAGGTCGGGTCGGCGCGTGGCGGCGATGAGCGCGGCGACGGCGCCGTTCCCGTGCCCCACGAGGTGGGCGCCGCCGGGCCCCACGGCGGAGGCCCCTTCGCCGAGCACCTCCACGATGTCCTCGGCGTCGACGTCGAAGTCGCTGCGCGCGGTGTCCGGGCTGTCGCCGTAGCCCCGGCGATCCATCATGAGGAGCCGCCGGCTGTCCGCGAGGGGCCGCTGCCCGGCAAACCCGTACATGGAATCGCTGCCCCAGGCGAAGATGTTGTGGATGAAGAGGGCGGGCGCAGCAGCGGCCGCCGGGGTCACCGGGGCCCCCGAAGCTGTCGTGGCCCGGCCTCCTCCGACCCCATCGCGGTCATCCCACACGGTCACGTGCACGGCTGCCATAGGTCTTCCTTCCGAAGCCGAGGAACATCAACTGCCATGAGACTAAACCTCGATCCACGGCTGATGCCTGTGGATGAGGCCAGGACAGGGCCCGCCACCCGGCGCGCGTCGGATACGCCGACGGTTCGGGTGGGGGAAGGCTCGCTGTGCCGCATGTCGAAGGCAGCACGCGATGACAGGCCGGTCACGGGCCTACGACGTCGACGCGCGCTCGGGCGACCGGGCATGTCCCGGCTCCTCATGGGTCGTTCGCAGCCTCGGGGTGTGTTCGTTCCGAAGGTACCGCCGCCGGGCGAGGGCCGGGGCCGTCCGCAGAGGCCTCACGGGGTGAACGTGTCGGTACGGTCCGATGCTGTCCGGCGCGGCCGGACCGAAACTCGGTGTCCGTGGCTGGGCCGTCGGCGTTAGCGTGCGTCGTATGACCGAAGCCGATCTTCCGCCCCGTCTGACCCAGCTCACCTTCCACGGCCCCCTTTCCGAGGCGCGGGCCGCGCGGATCGTCGACCGACTCGGCCGGGCCGTCCCGGCACGGGTTCTGGACATCGGTTGCGGCTGGGGGGAGCTGATGCTCCGCGTCCTCGACGCGGTGCCGGGGGCGACGGGGACCGGGATCGATCTCAACGGCGAGGACATCGCCCGGGGGCGCGCGAATGCCGAGGCCCGTGGGCTGGCCGGACGCGTGGAGTTCGTCGAGGGGTCCGCCGAGGGGGCGCCGCACGGGTCCGCCGACCTCGTCCTGTGTCTCGGGGCCAGTCACGCCCTCAGCGACGCGGAACCGCCCGAGCACAGTGCCGGCGCCCTGCGTGCGCTGCGCCGGATCGTCGCGCCCGGAGGGCGTGTTCTCCTCGCCGAGGGCTTCTGGCAGCGCTCCCCCACCTCCGCCGAACTGGCCGCGATGTGGCCGGACGCCCGTGCCGACGAGTTCCATGACCTGGGCGGACTCGTGGATGTCGCGGTGTCCGCCGGGTTCCGGCCGGTCTGGATCGAGACGGCCGACGGCGACGAGTGGGAGGACTTCGAGTCCGGCTATCAGGCCGACGCGGAGGAGTGGCTGGCCGCTCACCCGGATCACCCGCTGGCGCAGGAGACGCGCGAGCGCGTCGACCGGCACCGGTCGAGCTGGCTGCGGGGCTACCGCGGAGTGCTCGGCATGGCCTACCTCACCCTGGTCCCCGTGGGCTGACCAGGGCGAACGCGACCACTCCGCCCGGCTCTCTCCTCGGCGGCGGAGCGGTCGCGTGCAGGTTCTCGTCGGCAGCGTCAGCTGATGCTCGCTCGACGAGCCGGTTCGCACGTGTCCCAGCGCGTTGGACCGTTGGTCGGTCTCAGGCGCGTGCCTTCTCCCACGGTTCTCGGTGCGGAGGTCGCAACGGGAGTACGGCTCGTCAGGCGCTTCGGTCGGCGAGGCGTGACGCCGTCCTGCCCCTGCCGGGACTCCGGGTGCCGCGTGACGCCGAGGGGCCCGCCCGGGGACTGTCCCGGGTCCGAGTGCCGGGGCCGACCGATCAGTCTCCGGTGGGCGGCTCCTCGACAGACGGCCTTTCCGCCCGTGTCTCCTCGACGGGGGTTTCCCCGGTCGAGGCGAGCGTGAGTCCCGCGACCATGCGGGCGTACGCCTGGGCCGCCCGCTCGTCGAGCTCGGGCAGGGGGATGCCCGTGTCCCGGGCATATGCCTCGCGGAAGATCGCGTACCCCATCTGCGCCGCCGCCGTCATCACGTGCGCGGCCACCGCGTCGGCGCCCTCGGGGAGTGCGCCGTTGTCCAGGTCCCGCTCCAGGCTCTGGCGGGTCCGCTCGAAGCGCGGCAGCGGGCTGAATCCGTCGTCGCCGTCAAGGGCCAACAGGGTTTCCAGCCGCACCAGTTCGGGTTCCTCGACTCGGTAGCGGAACATGGCCTGCCGACGCTCGCGGAACGGCAGCTCCCAGTGACCGTCGTTCTCCGCCGCCCGACGCTCCACCAAGTCGGCGGCGGCGGCCCGGAGCAAGGACTGCCTGGAGCCGAAGTACTGGTAGATCTGGCCGTGGTTGACGCCCGCCTCGGCCGCGACCTCCCGAAGATTGATGCCGGCGAGGACCCCGTCGCGGTCGAGGAGACGGCGCGCGGCGGCCAGCAGGTCGGCCTCCGTCTCCTGGAGCTCTTCGAACGGTACGACCTGCTGCTCCTGCCGACCGTGCCGACCACCGCCTGGCCCGCCGAGGGGCCCGACACGCTCAGGGCGATCCGGGAGGGCACCCTGCCGATCGCCTTCACTTCGATCTTCAATGACACCGGGCACCCCGCGATCACCGTCCCCGCCGGCCTCGCCCCCGACGGCCTGCCGTGCTCCGTCCAGCTCGTCGCCCCGCACCACCGGGAGGACAGGCTGCTGGCGGCGGCCCGGCTCGTCGAGGAGTCGGAAGGCACCCTGCGGCCGCCCGTGTCCATGCTCGGCGAGCGGTGAGCAGGTGGCGCTGAGAAGGAGGCGCGGTTCTTGAGAACCGGCAACAGTTCTACGCGGCGAAGCCGATGTTGGTGACGTACTCGTACTGGCCCCACTGCGAGCCCAGGTCGACGATCGTGTCCCCCCAGGCGTCGTCCAGCCCCTGCTGGTCGCCGGATTCCCAGGCGTCGACGATGCGGTCCCAGCGGCGGACGTTCATCGTGCGGTACTCCACCATCCGCTGGAGCGGGCGCGGCACCTGCGACTGGTTCAGCGGATGGATCTCCACCCGCGTCCCGCCGTCGGCGTTCAGGCGGCGCAGGAGATGGCGGGCGACGTTGTGGCGGCGCACCTGGCGGTAGGCGGCGTCGATGCGTGCCAGGTTGGCGTGGGACGGCCGGCGCTTCTCGTCCAGCCATGCCTTCAGCGTACGGTCGGTCACCGTCAGCCCGGCGTCCCTGGCCGCCCTGCGGCTGTGTTCCGTCCTGGTCAGGTAGTGCAGGCGCGCCATCAGACCACGCTTCACGGTCACCGGGGTGACGATGCCGCCCGACAACTCGTCGAGCTTGCGTGCGACGGCGTCGCTGCCCTTGATACCCCGGGCGCCGAACTTCCCGAAGTCGAGGGTCCTCTCGGGCATCTACTCGTCCTCCCCCGCCATGTCCTCGGTGTCGCCGCTGTGCCCGGTTTCCTCGCTGCCCGCAGTGTAGGTGTCCTTCGTCTTGACCTCGGTCACGCCGCGGCCCTCGGGAAAGACACGGTGCCAGTCGCCGATGACGTGGAGCTCGTCGGTTCCCATCGCACGTACGACGGTGAGGCCCTCGTCGTGGGCCTTGAGGGCTTTCATCCAGAGGTTGGCGAACGCCTGGCTGCGGATGATGTGCATCCAGTCCGGGCGGTAGAGCTCCCGGTTGTAGTTCGACTCCCCCATCGTGGAGACGAACTTCGAGTACATCGCCTTCACATACTCCAGCGTCACCTCGTCGTCCTCGGCGATCGCCGTGTCCCGGGCGTCCTTGAGGGCGACCCGGAACTTCTCCAGCAGGTTCTCCGTCGCACCGGACGTGTAGGACTCATGGATCTCCGGGGGTGCGCACAGGGCGTGCTTCGGGCCGGAGAGACGCAGCAGGAGGCGCAGGGTCGGTTCGGTGACCCAGAGCGGGCCGGGCTCGTCCCGGTTGCCGATCGGGTTGGGCAGCACCGCCCCGTGTTCCCACTGGGGCGGGGTGATCAGGTGGACACCGGCGCGGCGGCGGTCGTGGGCGAAGCCGGTGGTGTGTTCCAGCTGGCCGAGCGGGAGGTGGGTCTTCAGGGCGGAGAGGTAGGCACCGTTGATGTCGAGTGCGGTCACCTCGTGGCGGCCGGGCGGCAGTTCGTGACGGGTCCACTTCGGACGCGCCTCCCAGATCCGGTCCGCGCCCTTGGAGGTCTGCTTGCGCAGGATGTCCGGGATCCACGGGTGCGCGACGATGTCGTACCGCGCTCCCTTGCGGGTCTCGTCCAGCAGCCGCATCGCGTCCGGGATCGCCCGCTTCAGCAGCGCCGCGAGGGACGCGTCGACATCGCCCTGGTGCTCGGCGAGGGCCGCCCGGACCGTCCGGCCGATCAGGTCGCCCGGCCCGGAGTGCTCCTGGAACGCGCGCTTGGCCGGGCCCCGGGAGGGCCGGGGCCGGGGGGTCGGGGACTTGGGAGCCCGGGGGTCGGATGAGGGGGCGGTGGGCTGCGTGCCCGTGCCGGTGGGCTGCGTGCCGGTGTCAGCGTCGGTAGTGGCAGCGGTGGCGGGTCGGCAGTCGGCCGGGTCCAGGTGCTGGGCGAAGCCCGCCACCCGGTGACGGGCCGGTGATCCGCACAACACGCACGGCTCGGGGGCGGTGAGCGACTCCACGTCGTCCCCGGCCTCGTACTCCCCGGAAACCGGCGACGGCGGGGAGCCATCGGGCCCGATGGGCTCCTCGGGCTCCGCAGCCTCCTCGGGCTCCGCTTCCTGCTCCGGCTCGCTGGTGAACTTGGCGGCCAGTCCGTCCAGCAGATACGCGTACTTCGTGCGGATCTCGTCCGCCGGGTCGCGGCCGTTCTCCCACCCGCCGACCGTGCTGGGGCTCACGCCGAGCGTGCGGGCCACCTGCGCCTTGGAGAGCCTGGCCCGCTCCCTCAGCTCCCGGCGGACGTCCGGCGGCGGAAGCTCGGCCTGCGGGCCGACGGCCGCGAGCAGCGCGTCGATGGCGTCGAAGTCACTCACCGGAGCGCTCCCTTCGCGGCGATGGCGGTGTCATGGAGGGTCATGGGGCCCGTCAGATGTACGTGACGGGGTTACGGGACAGATGCGGGCTGCTGGTCAAACGGCCGACGCGCGGGTCGTCACGAAGGAGTTCGCCTTCGAGAGCGTAACGGTCACCGTGCTTGGAGATCCCGATGATCCTCGCGACCGCGAGGACCGTGCCTTCGGTGTTGATGATCTGCACCTCGTCCTGCGACAGGGCCCGGTCGGCGTTGAACTTCCAGATGCCCCGGCCGGCTTCCCACGCCTCGTCCTCGCTCATGCCCCGGCGCCACCCCAGGGTGGTCCGCATCAGACGGTCGTCCGGGTGTGCCGCGCGCTCGGGGCCGATCTGGATCTGCAACACCCGTCCGCCTCCCGGAGAGATACTGTTCAACTTGTTGGAAAGTTACCATGCACGCCGTCGGAGTGGGGCGTGGCGGGCGGTGGTGAACCCTTCGGCGCGTCATGGAGGAGCCGGGCCACCGCCCGGAGAAACTCTCGCCATGACCGACGCATCCAGAGCAGTCCTCGAAGGCGGCCCCGGCGATCTCCCCGACCGGATCGTCCCCCTCACCGAACCCGGGCCCGACATCAAGGTCCCGTTCCGTGGCGGGTACGAACATTTCAGGGCCACGGCACGCCACCAGGAAACGGCCGAGGGGAAGCTGCCCGTCTACGAATGGTGGGAGCGCACGGAAGTCCCCGGATAGCCGGAGCCTCCGGACAGCCGGACCTCCCCGGACAACCGGACCTCGGCCTGCGCATTCGAGGATGCGCGACCGGTTCGCCGCACGTCCGTTCGGACCCCATCTCCCCGGCCCCGCACGGCTGTTGCAAGACAGTGACAAAGCCCCGATGAACGTCGGCGTCCGTTGTGTCGTCGTTCCCAGTGAGTGCACCAATCGACATGTAGGTGTCCTTTGGTGCGAAAGGTTGTTCTCACGATCGAAAGGGGCAGATCTGTGATGATCTCGAATCGGCGCTCCCTGCGCATGGCCGTCGTCGGTGTCCTCGGCGCGGCCTCCCTCGCTCTCACGGGCACCGCGATGGCGGCCACCCCGGCCGCGCACACCGCGTCCCCGGCCGTCGCACAGCAGGCCGTACCCGTCAAGGCAAGCATCACGGCCAAGGCGTCGGTGTCCTCCGTCCGTGCCTGGCAGCTGTTCCGCGTCACGGGCCGGACCACCGGTCTCAAGGCGGGCAGCAAGGTGACCCTCCAGCAGAAGCAGCACGACAAGTGGGTCAGCCTGCCCGCCTCCACGAACACCCTGCGGGACGGCTCGTACTCGCTCGGCGTCGAGCTCGGGCTGAAGGGCAAGAACGACCTGCGCATGGTCAGCGGCACCACGGCCTCGCCGGTCTTCCACGTAACGGTCCTCTGAGGTACGTCGCCGCGGCGGCGCGCCTCCAGGGGCGCCGCCGCGGCGGTGGGAAGCACCCGCAGAACCATTGAGCAGAACCTTTGAGCGGAACAAGGAGTGTTCAGGATGCGCATGACCCGAAAGTTCGCCGTCGCCGTAGCCACCACCGCGCTGATCACGGGGGTCGTCGGTGCGGGTGCCGCACAGGCTTCGCCCGCGGCGGCCGGCGGCTCCGCCCCCTCGGCCTGCCGACCCGCCAACCACCTCGCGAAGATCACCGAGGGGCCCGCCAGCAGCGGGCACAGCCACTACCGCGTGACGCTGACGGCTCCGCGCGGGTACGAGTCGTGCAAGCTGGCCGGTTCGCCGATCGACGTGCGGTTCTCGAACCACGGTTCGGACGTCGGGATCACCCCCGGCCGCTACGGCGACCAGACGACCGTGGTGACCTTCGGTCCGGGACACCCGGTCCACTTCGACATCCAGGTCCCCAACAACGCCCACGGCATCGCCGCGCAGGAGGCGTCGTTCACGCTGCGGGCCCCGGACGGCGAGATCCCCGGCACGTCCTTCGCCGACGGCAAGCTGACCGTGGCCGCCGGTACCCTCATCGGCCCGGTCGAGCGCGGGGAGTCCTGACGCCCTCCCGCACCCTCGGCACGCCCCTGAAGCGGTGCCGGGGCGGCGGGGCTCCTGGCACCGCCGCCCACGCGGGCCCGGCCGGGGGACCCGCCAGGACCGCCTGAAACAGGGCCGGGGCCAGGACCGACGGCGGTGGCTGATCGCTCCGCCGCCCGTCCCCGGCCCTGCTCAGCCGGTCAGCGGCCCGCGCCGAACCAGGTGGTCAGCGCCTTCTCCAGGAGCGTGTGGTCCGGTTCGCCGACCGCCCCGGCGGACCAGGCGACGATGCCGTCCGGGCGTACCAGCAGGGCCGCGATGCCACGGTGCGCCTCCTGTGCCGCCGGGCCCGCCGTCACCAGGTCGACCCGGTGCGCCCAGGCGGCGGCCGGCCCCGCATCGGGCGCGAGGAGGATCCCGCGGCCGGTCGTCATGCGGTCCGACAGCGAGGAGCCGTCGGCGAGACGGAGGTCCGGGACCGGGCGCCCCAGCAGCGGCATCGCTTCCTCCGGGACGCCGGTCGCGTACGGCATCT
Source organism: Streptomyces sp. DvalAA-43 (assembly GCF_900091725.1). Classification (GTDB taxonomy): domain Bacteria; phylum Actinomycetota; class Actinomycetes; order Streptomycetales; family Streptomycetaceae; genus Streptomyces; species Streptomyces pulveraceus. The sequence continues at coordinate 63,616 of NZ_FMBW01000001.1, forward strand.
CGTGCCGCGTGTCGAGGCCGCCCAGCATGCGCCCGAAGAACGCGTTGGCCTCGTCCACCTCGTCCAGCAGTTCTCCCACGAGGTCGCGCAGGGCGCCCACGTGCGGGCCCGGCCGCATCAGGGCCACCTGGGCACGGGTGTTGGCCAGGACGCGGGCGCCGACGGGGTGGCGCTCGGTGGTGTACGTGTCGAGCAGCCCGTCGGGGGCGCGGTCGGCGATGACGGACGCCAGCTTCCAGCCCAGGTTGACCGCGTCCATCAGTCCGAGGTTGAGGCCCTGCCCGCCGAACGGCGAATGCACATGTGCCGCGTCTCCCGCCAAGAGCACGCGGCCGCTGCGGTACGCGGTCGCCTGGCGGGCGTGGTCGGTGAAACGCGTGGCCGAGCTCACGGCCGTGACCACGACGTCCGTACCCGTGACATGGCGCGCGGCCGCCTGGACCTCGTCGAGGGTGACCGGTGCGTCGCGGTCGGCGGGCGGCCCGTCGAACCGCGCCAGGAAGAGCCGACCGGGTGTCGGCCCGTAGGCCATCATGCCGTTCCCGGTGCGGCGCCAGCCGTGCGGGAGCAGCGCATCGGAGTCGGCGTACTCGGCGACCACCTGATGTCCCGTCATGGTCGGTTCCGTGCCGGGGAACGCGAAGCCGCTGAGCTTGCGCACGAGGCTGCGCCCGCCGTCGCAGCCCACCAGCCAGCGTCCCCGCAGTGTCCCCGGTCCTCCGGGCCCGTCGGTCTCGACATCGACGCCCTCGGCGTCCTGGACGACCCCGGTGACGGTGCGGCCGCGGGCGATCCGGACCTCCGGGGCGCCTTCCAGCGCTTCCCCCAGGAGGGCTTCCAGCGCCTGCTGCCCGATCAGCGTCGTGGCCCGCTCGCTCTCCTCGCGCTTGGACGCGTCGATGCGCCAGATACCGGCGAAGTGCCCCTTGCCGCCGACGGGCGACTCCTTGTTCATCACCGCGGCGACCTCGGCGGGTGAGGCGCCGGTCTCCTCCAGGGCCCGCATCCTCGCGTCGAGTTCGGGCGCCTTGGTACGGAAGTTGCCGAGCACCTGGGCCAGAGCCTGCAGCGAGGCCCTCTCCAGGGCGGGGCCCAGTCCCCTGCGGCGCAGCGCCTCCGAGGCGAGCGGTCCGATCGCCCCGGCCTTGACCGTCGGGTCGATCTCCGTATGGCGCTCCACGACCACGCAGGAGACCCCGACGATGCTCAGCTCGTGGGCGAGCATCAGGCCGGTCGGCCCCGCCCCCGCGATCAGTACGTCGGCGTCGAACTCCTTGCAGGTGCGATGAGTTGTCATGGAAAGGAGTATGCGACAAAACTTTTAGTGACTACAACTTTTGAGTAGAATCCATCTTTCTCCTACTGTGGGCTCATGGCAGACGGACAGACCGAAACACCTCCACCAGGACGACGGGAACGCAAGAAGCGGGAACTGCGGAACCACATCTCGGGCGTCGCGACGAGGCTCTTCCTGGAACGCGGCTTCGAGGGCGTCACGGTGGCCGAGATCGCCGAGACCGCCGATGTGTCGACGATGACGGTCTTCAACCATTTCCCGCGCAAGGAGAATCTCTTCCTGGACCGCGGCCCGGAGATCACCGAGCTGCTCACCGCGGCGGTCCGCGACCGCGAACAGGACGAGCCGCCGCTGGCCGCCCTGCGCCGTATGAGCCTGCGGCTCATCGACGAACGGCATCCGCTGAGCGGCCTGGTCGACGGCATGGGCCGCTTCCTGCAAGTGGTGCTGGACAGCCCGGCGCTGAGCTCCCGCTGGCGCGAGATGAACGAGGAGGCGACCACCGCGCTGGCCGAGACCCTGGCCCTGGCCGCGGGCCGCCCCCCGTACGACCCGGAGACCCGCTACACGGCGGCGACGGTCCAGACCATCCGCGACACCCTCTTCCGGGAAGCGGCACGGCGCACGTCCGCGGGCGAGACGGCGGAGGCCGTCCACGGCGACCTGCGCGCGCTCGCCGATCGGCTCTTCGACGCCCTGGAGCGGGGCGTCGGCGCGGGCTGAGGGTGCGACGGCGGGCCCGCCCTGCGGGGTTTCCGGTGCCGTGGCGGATCGACGTGATGCCCGGGGTTCCGGACCGTCCGCCGCCCCACCGGGCCCGGTGACCCGTGTCGTCCGCCGAGCACGCGTCCGCGGCGGGCGGGTGCGCCTGCGGCTCACGTATGCCCGGCTCATAGTCTTGTGGGATGAATTCCGCGATACCGCCACGTGGGCGCCCAAAAGGGAAGCGCCTGGCACCTTCCCCCGCCCGGTCCCCGCGAAGGCGGGCGGGCGGGGCCGCCGCCGTCCGCCGTCGGGCACGATGGTGCCGGGTGTGGGGGGCCGGAGCGCTGCTCGGCACCCTGGTCCTGCTGGTCGCGGCGGGCGGCTTCGCGGCGTCGGTACCCGAGAGCGTCGGTACGGTCCAGAACTTCCGCTCGGCCGAGCCGTGCACGGAGCGGACGGCGCGGACCGACTGCCTCCGGTCGGAGACCGCCACGGTCCGCGGCACGGAGCGGACCGGCGGCAGGAACCCGACGTACGAGGTGCGGCTCGACGGCCCTCCCGACGTCCCGCGCGAGATGGAAATGGGGTCGGACGAGCCGCTGTTCGAGCGGCTGAGGCCGGGGGACGAGGTCACCGTCACCCTGTGGCGCGACTACGCCACCGCCCTCGACCGCGACGGCCTGCGGCAGCACTCCACCGACAGCCCCGAGAGCGATCCCGAATGGCAGACGGGGCTGGCCGCGGTCTGCCTGGTGTCCGGCAGCTACCTCCTCTACCTGGGAGTCGTACTGCTCGCCCGCGCCCGGGAGGTGGCCACGTACGGATCGCCCCGCGGCATCTGGTTCTTCGGCATGTGCGCGCTGTGGGCGGCCCTCGCAGCGATTCCGGCGGGTGTGGCGGGCGCCTTCGCCTCGTCGGGCCGGGGTCATGAGGGCCGGGGGTGGCTCGTCCTGATGGTGGTCTGGATCGTGCTGCTGCCCGCCGTGTACGCCGGGGTGCGGTGGCGCGAGGGCCGAGGACGGCATGCCGCGCGGGCGGAGCGTCTGTACGGTCCACGGGCGATCTGAGACGGAGCGTCCGTACGGCCCACGGGCGATCTGACAGGGAACCCGGTGTTCCGTTCCGCACCTCCTGCGGTGACACCAAGTGGGCGTCGCACGGGGGCGGCTGACGGACGGACGGCCGTCCCGGCGGCCGGACGGGCACCGTCAGAGGCGTGTGCCACCATCCGAGGCATGATCGTCTCGCTGGAATCACTGGTGCCCGCCTCAGGTCCGCACGGATCGCGCACCTACGCGGACTGGGTCGCCGTCCACGACCCGGACGCGGCCGGGACCGCGCGCGAGCTGATCGAGGACATGCGTACCGAGCTCGGCCGTTCCCGGTCCAAGCCCGCCGGTTCCTCGACACGATGGCGGTGCGGGCCCGACAGCTTCCGCCGGCGCACCTCCCGTGGTTCTGGGACACCGTGGGCCACCGGTCGATCGGCTGCGGGAGCCGGCCCGGCGGCCGGGCCTACGCGGCGGCATGGGCCGCCGAGGCCGAGCACGGACTACCGGTGGACCCCGGGTACCGCCGGGCCAACGCACTGCCGTTCGCGACGGGCGGGGCCATGCCCGCCAAGGAGTTCGGGGCTCATCAGCGGTTCCTCGCCGAGACGCTGGAGCCGTCCGCCGCGCACGCCGCCCTCGAAACGTTCCTGACCGCGTGGGCGGGCTCGTCGGCGGACCTGCCGGCCGATCTGGTGCGCCGGGTGCGGGCCTCCGCCAAGTCGGCCGGGCACGGGGCCGAGGAGGTCGCGCACGAGGGGTATGCGGGCATTCCGGGTGAGCCCGGCGTGGGCAGCGACGGCGGCGAAGGCGGGCGGCGGCGGGGAAACCGCCGCCGTCGCCGCGTTCCCGGAGCAAGGCCGAACGGCTCGGACACCACGTCCGCCCCATCTGGCACCACCACCGTGGCGCCATGGCGCCACCGTGACGACACCATGGCACCACTGCGAGCCAGACCCCCACCCGAACGGCACCAAGCCACTCCACAACGCCAAAGAAACCCCAGGTCAGAGACGCATGCGCCACGATGGAGCCAAGATGGCTCGCCATGGCGCCATTAATGTGCCATCATGGCGTCATGGACCTCACGCCCTACGTCGACAACCTCCGACACGAACTCGCCGTCGCAGCGGACGCCGGCGGTGACGAAGCCCGCGCCCTGGCCGAGCGGCTCACCGCCCCCTTGGAATCCGCCACCCGGCTCACCCTGCTCAACGCTCTGTCCGCCGCCATGGGCGAGGTCACCCGGGAGCTGGCGCCCGGTTCGGTCGATGTGCGGCTGCGCGGGCTCGACCCCGAGTTCGTGGTGACGCCGGCGCCCGCACCCGAGCCGTTCCAGGAGACGCAGGCCCCGGTCGCGGCTCCCGCCACCGCGGCCGCGCCGCCACCGCCGCTCGCGGACTCCGACGACGGCGCGATGGCACGAATCAACTTCCGCCTCCCCGCGCACCTCAAGGGCCGCGCCGAGAACGCCGCGGCGGCGGAGGGCCTGTCGGTCAACGCCTGGCTGGTGCGGGCCGTGTCCAACGCCCTTGACGGCGGGGAGCGCGTGAACCCGCCGGGCCGCGGCAAGGACTCGGGCGGCCGGGGCTTCACCGGCTGGGTCCGCTAGCACGTAGCCGTAGCAGGTCCTGCCCGGACCACACCTCTTTCACCGGCGGATCCCCGATCCGGCCGACGTCATTCATCACCCGCCTCACCAGCGGGATCACCCACCCGAGCCAAGAGAACGGGACAGCCATGCCTTCTTTCGACACCCCCGAACCGATCTCCGCCACCTTCGAGCTGGAGGTCGGCACCGCCCGCATCACCGCGGGCAAGCGCACCGACACGGTCGTGGAGGTGCTGCCGCGCAACGGTTCCGACGACAACGACGTACGTGCCGTACAGCAGACCCAGGTCACCTGCTCGGGCGGCCGGCTCACGGTCAGGACCCCCAAGAAGCGGTCCCTGTTCGGCAAGCCGGGCGCCATCGAGGTGAGCGTCGAACTGCCCGCGGGATCGGATGTCCGGGGCACCTCGGCCATGGGCAACTTCCTCTGCGAAGGACCCCTCGGGGAGGTCACGCTCAAGACCTCGCTCGGCGACCTCCAGGTGGACGAGGCGGCGGGCGCCGACCTCAGGACCGACCACGGCGACATCCGCCTGACCCGCTCGACCGGGGACGTCGAGGCCGTCGGCGCGGGCCGGATCGACATCGGCACGGTCTCCGGTGCGGCGACCGTCAAGAACGGCAACGGCGCGACCGAGATCGGCGAGGTCACCGGAGACCTGAAGACCAACGCGGCCAACGGCGACCTCTCCGTGGGCATCGCACACGGCAGCGTCACCGCCAAGTCCGCCAACGGCCGGATCGAGATCGGCGTCGCCCACGCCGGGGTCGACGCGATGTCCTCCAACGGCCGCATCCACGTCGGCGACGTGACCCGTGGCCGCATCACCCTGCGCACCTCCGTCGGCGACCTCGAAGTGGGCATCCACCAGGGCACCGCGGCCTGGCTCGACCTGAACGCCAAGTACGGCACGGTACGCAGTTCGCTCGACTCCTCCGCCGGCCCCGCGGACTCCGACGAGACCGCCGAGGTGCACGCCCGGACCTCGGTCGGCGACATCGTCATCCGCCGTGCCTGACCCCGCGTACACCCGAATCCCCAACCCCGGAACTCCCCAGCCCCGAAAGGAAAACGGCATGACTGCTGCCGGGACATCCACGCCGGTCACCGCGAACGCGACGGCGTCGGCGATCACCGCCACCGGACTGCGCAAGTCCTACGGCGACAAGCTCGTGCTCGACGGCATCGACCTGGACATCGCCGAAGGCACCGTCTTCGCCCTGCTCGGGCCCAACGGCGCCGGCAAGACCACCACGGTGGAGATCCTCTCCACGCTCATCGCCGCCGACGCGGGCGAGGCCCGGGTCGCGGGCCACGATCTGACCCGGGCCGCCGACGCGGTGCGCTCCTCGATCGGCGTCACCGGCCAGTTCTCGGCCGTCGACGCCCTGCTGACCGCCGAGGAGAACCTGCTCCTCATGGCGGATCTGCACCACCTCGACCGGCGCGAGGGCAAACGGCGGGCCGCCGAACTGCTGCGCCGCTTCGAGCTCTCCGAGGTGGCGGGCAAGACCACCGCCACGTTCTCCGGTGGCATGCGGCGCAAGCTGGACCTGGCGATGACCCTGATCGGCGATCCGCGGGTCATCTTCCTCGACGAGCCCACCACCGGACTCGACCCGCGCAGCCGGCGCACCATGTGGGACATCATCCGGGGCCTCGTCGCCGACGACGGCGTGACCATCTTCCTGACCACCCAGTACCTCGACGAGGCCGACCAGCTCGCCGACCGCATAGCCGTACTGGACCACGGCAGGCTGATCGCCGAGGGCACCGCCGACGAGCTGAAGCAGCGCATCCCCGGCGGCCACATCCGGGTGCGGTTCGCCGACACCCGGAATCTGGACGCCGCCGCGAACATCTTCGGCATCGCCGCGCGCGACGAGGAATCCCTCACCCTGCGGATCCCCAGCGACGGTTCCCTCCCCAACCTGCGGGCCGTCCTCGACACCCTGGAGACCACCGACGTCCGGGCCGAGTCGCTCACCGTGCACACCCCCGACCTCGACGACGTCTTCCTGACCCTCACCGGTCAGCCCCGCCCCGCCGGAACCGCCGACACCACCGACACCGCCGACACCGCCGCATCGTCCAAGGAGAACATCTGATGGCCACCATGTCCTTTGCCGCCAGGGACTCCAGGACGATGCTGCGGCGCAACCTCAAGAAGGCCCTGCGCTACCCGTCCCTGACGCTCACCGTCGTCATCATGCCCCTCATGATGCTGCTGCTGTTCAACTACGCCTTCGGCACCGCCCTGGGCACCGGCATCAGCCAACTGCCCACCGGCAGCGGCGAATACATCGACTACCTGGCACCCGGCATCATCCTGATGGCCGCCACCTCCGGCGCCCTGACCACCGCGATCAGCGTGTGCGTCGACAAGACCGAGGGCATCGTCAACCGCTTCCGTACGATGCCGATCTCCCAGGCCTCGTTCCTCACCGGCCATGTCGTGGGCAGCGTCATCCAGACCATGACCAGCATCGCGCTCGTCATCGGCGTCGCCCTCCTGATGGGTTTCCGCCCCAACGCGACGCCCGTCGAGTGGCTCGCCGCCGTGGGCCTGCTCGCCCTGCTCACCTTCGCGCTCACCTGGGTCTGCGCGGGCATCGGTCTGGTCGCCAAGACCGTGGAGAGCGCCAGCAACATCCCGATGCCGCTGACGTTCCTGCCGTTCCTCGGCAGCGCCATCGTGCCGACGGACTCCATGCCCACCGGCCTGCGCTGGTTCGCCGAGTACCAGCCCTTCACCCCGATCATCGAGACCCTGCGCGGTCTGTGGCTCGGCACCGAGATCGGCTCCAGCGCGGTCATCGCCCTCGCCTGGTGCGTGGGGCTCGCCCTGGTCGGCTACGTATGGGCACGCCGCACCTTCAAGGCCGGCGCCAAGGGGTAGCTCCCGCTCCTCAAGGCCAGGCACCAAGTGGTATCCGCACCTCCAGGGCCGGGCGCCAAGTAGTAACTCCCGGCCCTGCCGCGCCACTTCACCGATTCTTACCCGCTGCACCCCGCCCCACTGTCACCACGGTCACGGAAGGCCCCCATGTCGTACGACCCGACGGCCGCAGCCACCACCGCTGACGGCACCACCACCGACGCACCGCCCACCCTGCCCACCGACCGGCGCACCGGCTGCCCCTTCGACCCGCCCGCCGGGCTCACCGCCCTGAGCGACACACCGATGCGCCGCCTGCGCTACGCCGACGGGCACGTGGGCCGGCTGGTCACCGGCCATGCCGCGGCCCGTGCGGTCCTGGCCGACCCGCGTTTCAGCTCACGCTACGAACTCCTGCACCTGCCGGTGCCGATGGCGGGCATGTCGGGGGAGCTGCCTCCGGCGCCGGTCGGCGACATCATCGGCCTCGACGCCCCCGAGCACACCCGCTACCGGCGCCTGCTCACGGGCAGGTTCACCGTCCGCAGGATGCGCCGACTCACCGAGCGTGCCGAGCAGTTGACCTCCGAGTGCCTGGACGCCATGGAGCAGGCCGGGCCCACGGTCGACCTGGTGGAGGCATTCGCCCGGCCCGTGCCCGCGCTCATGATCTGCGAGCTGCTCGGTGTGCCGTACGCCGAGCGGGACCGGTTCCAGAGCCACGTGGCGATCCTCTTCGACCAGACGGTGGGTGAGGGGCCGAAGGGCGAGGCATACACGGCGCTGCTCCAGTACCTGGAAGAGCTGGTCCTCGCCAAGCGCGCCGAGCCCACCGACGACCTGCTCAGCGATCTGACCTCCGCCGACCTCACCGACGAGGAGCTGGCCGGAATCGGCGGGCTGCTCCTCGCCGCCGGGCTCGACACCACCATGAACATGCTCGGCCTCGGTGCCTTCGCCCTGTTCAGCAACCCCGACCAGCTCGACGCCCTGCGCGCCGATCCGGGCCTCGCCGGGCAGACCGTGGAGGAGCTGCTGCGCTACCTCAGCGTGGCCGACCCGCTGTTGCGTTCGGCGCTGGAGGACGTCGAGGTGGAGGGCGAACTCATCAGGGCGGGTGAGACGGTGACCGTGTCCGTACAGGCCGCCAACCGTGACCCGCACAGGTTCCCCGAGCCCGACCGGCTCGACATCCACCGCCGGGCCACCGGGCATCTGGCCTTCGGCCACGGCGCCCACCAGTGCCTGGGCCAGCAGCTCGCCCGGGTCGAGATGACCGTCGCCCTCCCGGCGCTCTTCGCCCGCTTCCCCACCCTGCGCCTCGCGGTGCCGCCGCGAGAAGTGCCCATGCGCGACCGCTCCAACATCTACGGTGTGATCAGTCTGCCCGTCACCTGGGACAAGGAGTAGCCCCATGAGCGACCCACAGGATCCGCTGCGTCTCGACGTCGACCGTGACCGCTGCGCCGGCGCCGGTATGTGCGCCCTGACCGCCCCCGAGGTCTTCGACCAGGACGACGAGGAAGGCCTGGTGGTGCTTCTGCACCCCACGCCGGCCCCCGAGCACCGGGCCGCCGCCCGGCTGGCCGTCGGCCTCTGCCCCGCCGGGGCCATAGCCCTCGACTCCACGGACTCGTAGCGACCGTGGCACCGCCCGGACCGAGAGCCCCGCACCGCGCACCGGTGGGGGCTCTCGTGTGTGCGGTGCAGGCATCAGGCGCGGACACCCCGTGACGTCCCCCTGGCGTCCCCCGGCGTCTCCCGTCCCCGGGTCAGGTCGCCGGCGTGCTGCGGCCGTACAGTTTCAGGCAGTGCGCCAGGCAGCCCAGGGCGGCGGTGCACAGCAGGGTCCGCATGATGTTGGTCGTCTCCCAGAGCCCCTTGAACCTGTCGACGACCGACAGGTCCCCGGCCTTCGCCGGGTCACCGATCGCGGCGAGCTCGTTGTTCAGCGGGATGTTGACGAAGAACGTGACCAGCAGCGCCACCGCGTAGAGCGCGGCGGCGACCCCCGCCCACAGGGCGACCGTGCGGCGTCCCCCTCGGTACTCGACGACGGCGACGGCCACCGTCACGGCGAGCGCGCCGAGAAAGATCAGCGCGAACAGGCCGCTGCCGTCCATCACCTGGTTGAAGTTCTGCATGGCCTCCGCGTACACCCGGTCGCCGGTACGGGCCAGGCCGGGCATGACCGACACGTCGAAGGCGAAGAACAGACCGGCCATCAGACCGACGGCGATCACGGACATCACCAGCAGAATGCCCACGACTCCGCCCGGCCGGGGCGACGGCGCGTGCAGCGCGCGTGGCAGGTGCGGGGAATCCATGGTCATCGGAGCGTCCTCACTGTGGAATTCGGTCGTTCGCGCGGGGCGCGCGCACGGAGAACAGGGGTGGCCGCAACGCCCGGCCGTCCGACCGGACATGACGCGAACGGCCCGGACCGTCAGCCGCCCAGCACCACCGTCCGGGACGGTGTCGGCTCGGGCAGGACGATCCGCGAGGCACCGCTCCTGCGGTACTCCTGCGGGCTGACGCCCCGCACCCTCTTGAAGGCCGAACTCAGCGCGAACGCACTGCTGTAGCCGACCTGGTGCGCCACCGTGGCCACCGTGGCGTCCGGTTCGCGCAGCAGGTCGGCGGCCAGGGCGATGCGCAGGCCGGCCAGATAGGTCATCGGTGGCTCCCCCACGACCTCGGCGAAGCGGCGGGCCAGGCCCGCCCGGGAGACACCGACCTTGCGGGCCAGCGACTCCACCGTCCACCCCTGGGCCGGATGTTCGTGCAGAAGGCGCAGTGCGGGCCCGACCGTGGAGTCGGACCGGGCGCGGTACCAGGCCGGCGCACCGGCGTCCGGCTCGGCGAGCCAGGTGCGCAGCACACTGACGAAGAGCAGGTCGAGAAGGCGGTCGAGGACCAGTTCCTGACCCGGCTCGTCGCGGTCGATCTCCTCGGCCAGCAGGGGTACGAGCGGGCTGTCGTCGAGGGCGGCGGGCCGCACCAGGAGGGCGGGCAGGGCACCCAGCAGACGGCGGCCGATCTCGCCGGGCGCCTGGTAGGTGCCGCTGAGCATGACGGACGAGCCCTGGCCGATCGGGTCCCCCCAGGTGCGCACCCCCAGGGCCATGCTGTCGGTGACGTCCTCGCCGCCGCCGGTGCTGCAGCGCTGGTCCGGGCCCACGGTGACCTGGACGGGGGTGTCCCGCGCGTCGGCGACCGTGTAGGGGTCGGGGCCGCGCAGCACGGCCACGTCGCCGGGGCCGATGCGGACCGGGACGCCGCCGTCGGGCATCACCCAGGCGTCGCCGTGGACCATGGTGGCCAGGGAGATCGGGGCGCGGTCCTCGACGCGGAGCGACCAGGGCGGGTTGAAGACGGACTTGAGCAGGAAGGCGCCGCGCGCCTTGGGCCCGTCCAGGAGCCCGGTGAGCACGTCCATGTGAGGGTCCCCGTTCGGTTTGGGAGCGCGGACGCCGGCTCGCATCCGCACCAGACACTGTCAGACAGACACTCTCGGACGCCCCCCGGACGCCCCCGGGACTCCCTCGGACTCCCTCGGACTCCCCCGCATGCTGGTTGCCCGGCGCCGCCGGGCGCTGTCAGACGTTCCAGACGCCGGTGGCGGCGGCGTCCTTCGCGTAGTCGGAGAAGTCGCGCGGCTTGCGGCCGAGGACCTCCTCCACACCGTTGACGACACGGGCGTTGCGCCCGTCGAGGATCAGGCCGAACAGCTCGGCGAACTCGACCGGCAGCCCGTTCTCCCGCAGGAACCCCCGGTAGTCGTCGAGGGTGATCGGAACGTATGCGATCTCCCGGCCGGTGGCCTTCGACAGCTCGGCGGCCACCTCCCGGAAGCTGAGCGACCGGGGCCCGGACAGCTCGTAGGTCCTGCCGATGTGCCTGTCGTCGGTGAGGGCCGCGACGACGACGTCCGCGATGTCGTCTGCGTCCACGAACGGCTCCACGGCGTCGGCCGTCGGCAGCACGAGTTCGCCGGAGAGGACGGGCTCCAGGAAGAAGCTCTCGTCGAAGTTCTGGTTGAACCAGCTGGCCCGTACGACGGTCCAGTCGGCGCCCGACTCCTTGAGCCTGTTCTCGCTGACGACCGCGCCCTGCTCACCGCGTCCGGAGAGCAGCACCAGACGGCGCGCGCCCTTCTTCACGGCGAGCTCGGAGAAGGCCCCGACGGCTTCGGCGGCGCCCGGGAACCCGAGGTCGGGGTAGTAGGTGACGTAGACGGCTCCGACGCCCTCGATCGCCGCCTCCCAGGTGTCCGGGTCCTCCCACATGAAGGGCGGTTCGCCGCTGCGGGACCCGACCCGCACCGGCAGCCCCTGCGCGGTGAGCCGCTCCGCCACCCGGCGCCCGGTCTTTCCGGTGCCGCCGATCACCAGGGTCGTCCTCGTTCCGGTCCGCCGGTCGTTCCGCTGGATGTTCTGTGTGTTCGTCATGTCCCTCAGTCAACTGCGGCCCGGTGAGACGAACCATAGCCACAACGCTCAACTCCATACGCGTGCGTCTAACCGGAAGAGCGGGGCGCCGCCTCCATGACGGCGACCGGGCGGTCCTGGGCGTCGCGGGTTCAGGCGTCGGCGGGTTCGGGCGTCGTCCCCGAGAGCCGGGCCGAGCAGTCTTCCGTCCCGTTTCATCCGTGATGCGGTGATCCGTGCAGAGGGCAACGGACCGTGGTTCACGCTGCGTTCCCGCTCCGGCCGAAGGTCCCGCCGCTCACTCCGGCATGATGGTGCCGCACCCGCTCCGACAATGTGTTCCCAGGATCGCGGTGTGGCCCCAAGGAGGAGGATTCCGCTTGTCACGCCAGGTTCTAACGGTCTGTCCCGAGCGGCCCGACAGCTTTCGAACGATCGGGGAAGCGCTGGCCAGAGCGCGCAACGGCGCCGTGATCAGTGTCCGTTCCGGCACCTACGCCGAGAGTCTGGTCATCACCGTCCCCGTCACCGTCGTCGCCGAGCAGTCGCGCGGCAGCGTCGAGATATGCCCGCCGCACGGCAGCGCCGTGGTGCTCCAGGCGGAGGCCGTGATGCTCACCGACCTCGTGCTGCGCGGCCGCGACGAGGAACTGCCGGTGGTGGACGCCTCGCGCGGCCAGATCGCGATGGACGGCTGCGACATCACCGGCGCGTCATGGACCGCGCTGCTGGCCCGCGGCTCCGGTTCGGTGGCCCTGCGGGACTGCCGGGTGAGCAATCCGCGCGGCGCGGGCCTGGTGGTGACCTCGGCGGTGGAGAGCTCCGCCGAGTCCTGCACCGTCGAGCACCTGGGCACCTCCGGTGTGGTGATCGGCGAGCGCGGCCGGATCACGCTGCGGGGCTGCACCATCCGGGACGCCCGCGCCAACGGGGTGCTCGCCAACGGCGAGGGGCAGGGCTCCGTGGAGGAGTGCGACATCTCCTCCACCGACAAGCCGTCCATCGCGCTGGAGGAGCAGAGCACCACGCAGATCCTGCGGACCGTGGTCCACGACACCAGTGTCGGCATCCATCTCTCCTCGTCGGCCCGCACGGTGCTGGAGGACCTCCGGGTGACCGGCACGAGCGGACCGGGCATCGTCCTGTCCGACGGCACCGATCCGCTGCTGCGCCGGTGCCGTACCGCCCGTACGAAGGGCCCCGGGCTGCTCGTCTCGGACCGGGCCAGGGGCACCTTCGAGGACTGCTGGCTGGATTCGGCCGAGGAGGCCGCGCTGCATGTGCGGGGTTCGGCGTCCCCGGTGCTGATCGGGCTGACCGTGCGGGACAGCGTGCGGACGGGTGTGCTGCTGGAGGAGGAGTCGGTCGCCGAACTGGACCGGCTCGAAGTCCTCGACGCGGGCGGCGCGGGCCTGCGCATCCGCAGCGGTGCCAACCCGCTGGTGCGCAGGGCCAGGATCGGCGACGCCAAGGGGAACGGCGTGGAGGTCGTCAAGGACGGCCGGGGCCGCCTGGAGGACTGCGAGATCGACCGCCCCGGCGAGGACGGCATCAGGGTCGCCGACAACGGCAACGTCTACGTCGGCGGGGGCGCCGTGCGCGGTGCCACGCACGGGATGTCCGTGGCCACGGGCGGCAGCGTCACCATCCGGGACTGCGACGTCCAGGAGGCCACCGACTCCGGTGTCCTGGTGGAGGACGGCGGCGAACTGACCGCGACCCGGCTGCGGATCACCGCCGCCACCGAACACGGCGTGCTGCTGGCCCAGGGCGGCCGGGGCGCCTTCACCGCCTGCGAGGTCAGCGGCTCCGGCCGGGACGGCTTCCGGGTGGAGACCACGGCCGCCGTGTCGGTGGTCAACTGCACCGCACGGGACAACGAGGGCAGCGGTCTGATGCAGGCCCAGGCGGGCGACCGGCTGGCGGTCGAGCAACTGACCAGTACGGGCAACGGCAAGCGGGACGCCTGGGGGCTCGGCGAGGCCGAGGGCACCGACCCGGCCGGTACGGGCGCCACCGGGGGCGGTGCCGGAGCGGCCCGCGAGGACGGCCCGCTCGCCGAACTCGACGCGCTGATCGGCCTGGACAACGTCAAGCACCAGGTACGGACGCTGGTCAACCTGATCCAGCTCGCCCAACGACGCGCCCGCCTCGGCCTGCCGGCCCCGCCGATGAGCCGGCACCTGGTCTTCTCCGGGCCGCCCGGCACCGGCAAGACCACGGTCGCCCGGCTCTACGGGGCGATCCTCGCCGAACTGGGCGCACTGCCCTCCGGCCACCTGGTGGAGGTCTCGCGCGCGGACCTGGTGGCGCAGATCGTCGGTGGCACCGCCATCAAGACCACCGAGACGTTCAAGCGGGCGCTGGGCGGGGTGCTGTTCATCGACGAGGCGTACAGCCTGCTCTCCGACGGGCGGGGCTCGGGCGCCGACTTCGGCCGCGAGGCCGTCGACACGCTTCTGAAGCTGATGGAGGACCACCGGGACGACATCGTCGTGGTCGCCGCCGGGTACGCCGACGAGATGCGCGACTTCCTGGGCTCCAACCCGGGTCTCGCCTCCCGTTTCTCCCGCACGGTCGAGTTCGAGAACTACGCGGTCCCCGAGCTGGTCGCGATCATCGAGAGCATGTGCGCCCATCACCGCTACGAGCTCGACGAGTCGACGCTCACCGCGCTCGCCACGCACTTCGAGCGGATGCCCAGGGACGCCGGCTTCGGCAACGGCCGCGCCGCCCGGCAGGTGTTCGAGGAGATGGTGGACCGTCAGGCCTACCGGCTGGCCACCCTCCCCGACGCCAACGAGCAGGACCTCACCCGGCTGCTCCCCGAGGACGTCGGCGAGGAGGCCGCCGCCGCGGCCTCCGGCAAGGCGGCCGACGGGTCGGAGAGCGACCCGCTGACCCGGCTCGGGGACATGGTGGGCCTGGCCGCCGTCAAGCGTGACGTCACCGACCTGGTCAATCTGCTGGCCACCGCGAAGAAGCGGGAGGCGGCCGGGCTGCCCGCGCCGCGGATCAGCCACCATCTGGTCTTCACCGGACCGCCCGGCACCGGCAAGACCACGGTCGCCCGGCTCTACGGCGAGCTGCTGAAGTCGCTCGGTGTGCTGCCTCGCGGCCAGCTCATCGAGGTGGCGCGGGCCGACCTGGTCGGCCGGTACGTCGGACACACCGCCCAGCTCACCCGGGAGGTGTTCGACCGGGCCAGGGGCGGGGTGCTGTTCGTCGACGAGGCGTACACGCTGACGCCGGAAGGGTCCTCGGGCAGCAGTGACTTCGGGCGCGAGGCGGTGGACACCCTGCTGAAGCTGATGGAGGACCACCGTGACGAGGTGGTGGTGATCGTCGCCGGCTACACCGGTGAGATGGAGCGCTTCCTGGCGTCCAACCCCGGTCTCTCCTCCCGCTTCTCCAGGCGGGTGGAGTTCGCCGACTACTCCTCGGACGAGCTGGTCACCATCGTGCGCCAGCACGCGGCCACCTCCGGGTACGAGTGCGGTCCGGGGGCGGGCGCGGTCATGCGGGAGTACTTCGACGCACTGCCCAGGGACCGTTCGTTCGGCAACGCGCGGCTGGCCCGGCAGGTGCTGGAGGGCATGATGACGCGCCAGGCGGGCCGGGTGAGCGCCATGGCGGCGCCCGGTCTGGACGATCTGCGGCTGCTGCTCCCGGAGGATGTCATCCGTCCGCAGGCGGTGCCCGAATGATGACCGCCCGGCCCGGACACCCGGGCCCGTACCGCCGCACCGGACGTGTTCCGGCCGCGGCCGTCCTCGCCACGGCCCTGGTCCTGCCGCTCGCCGGTCCCGCCGCGGCCGACGGCGAGAAGGTCAAGCTGCCGGTGGTGCCGGTGCGTCTCGAAGCCGGTGATCCGTGCACCGGCGGGTCGGCGGCGCGGGCCACGGCGGTGCCGTGGGAGCAGCAGAACCTCCAGCTCGCCCGCACCTGGGAGTTCGGTGCGGGCAAGGGGGTGAAGGTCGCGGTGGTGGACACCGGGGTCTCGGACCGGGCCCCGGCGCTCGCGGGCCGGGTCTCGGCGGTCGGTGGCGCCGGGACGGACTGTGTCGGCCACGGCACGTTCGTCGCCGGGCTGATCGCGGCGGCCCGCGCCGACAAGGTGCGCGTCGCGGGGGTCGCCCAGGAGTCGCGGATCGTCGCGGTCCGCGGCACGGACGAGCGGGGCGCGGCGACCGCGGCCTCGGTCGCCGACGGGATCCGGGCGGCCACCGACGCGGGGGCGAAGGTCATCCAGGTCTCCCCCGCGCTGGCCGCCTCCTCGGCCGGGCTGGACTCGGCCGTGACGTACGCGGCCTCCCACGACGCGCTGATCGTGGCCGCCGCGACCCCGGACCCGGTGCGTGTCTCCGCGGGCGGGGAGCCCGAGCCGCCGCGTGACTACTGGCCCGCGTCGGCGCCCGGCGTCCTCTCCGTCGTCGACGTGGACTCCCGGGGCACCCGACCGGCCGGCGCCCCCACCACGCACGGCGCGGACCTCGCCGCCCCGGGCGACGGGGTCGTGGGCATCGCACCGCGCGGGACGGGCCACTTCATCGGTTCGGGGGCCTCGTTCGCCGCCGGGTACGCGGCGGGCGCGGCCGCGCTGGTGCGGTCCGCGCACCCGGAGCTGTCGGCCGCCGAAACGGCGCGGCGGCTGATCCGTACCGCCTACCCGGCGGACGTGCCGGGGCTGGACCCGTACGCCGCCGTCACCTCCGTACAGGATCCGGCGGCGCACCCGCGGGCGGCGCGGGACGATTCCCTGGTGCTGCCCCCGGGCAACGGCAGCGAGGGCGCCACCCGCCGGGCGTTGTGGATCGCGGTGGCGGGCGGCTCCCTCGCGCTGCTGGTCGCGTGGGCGGCGCTGATCGCGCCCCGTGGCCGGTCGCGCGGCTGGCGGCCCGCGGACCGCCGCCGGGCGGCGAGTACGCCGGGTCACTGAGCGTGGTGACGGAAAACGGCGAAGGGCCCCGGGATTCCACTGCGGATTCCCGGGGCCCTTCGCACGTCCCTCAGTTCACGGGCGGCGCCTCGTCCTCCCGGGCCAGTGCGGTCTGCACGAGGGTGGCCTTGCGCCGGACGATGTACTGGGCCCGGCCCGGCGGCAGGTTGCGCGGCTTCACATTGCCGAACACATAACCCTCCGAGGGCGGGCAGGACAGCAGCATGCCGGGCGTGTTGACCTCGTCCAGGCGGCGCAGCAACTGGTCGTTGAGGCCGCGTCCGGCACCGGTGGCCGACCGTACCGCCACCACGTGCAGGCCGACCTCGTAACCGAGCGCGAGGTGGTCCAGGAGCGGGGCGAAGGGGTGGTCGTAGGAGCCGGTGCCGCTGACCATGTCGTAGTCGTCGACCAGGACGAACAGCCGGGGGCCCGTCCACCAGTCGCACTGCCGCATCCGGGACGGTGCGATGTCCGGGCCGGGGAGGCGGGTCTTGATGGCGCGGGCCGCGCCGCCGACCAGTTCGCGCAGCGAGTCGATCGCGACGACATGTCCGAGGCGGTACTCCTCGGGGACGGCGTCGACCAGTTCGCGGCGGTAGTCCACCACCAGGATGCGGGCCTCGGCCGCGGTGTACTTCGCGGTGATGGAGCGGACCAGCAGGCGCAGCAGGTTGGTCTTGCCGCTCTCGCTGTCGCCGATGCCGATCAGGTGCGGGGTGCGGCCGAAGTCGTGCCAGACGGGCGAGAGGGTCTCCTCGTCCAGGCCGATCGGGACGCGCAGTCCCTCGGTGCGCTCCGGCGCGGGGAGTTCACCGGCCGGGAGGCGGTGCGGGAGCATCCGGACCGGCGGGGCCGGCGGTCCCTGCCAGTGTTCGGCGATCCGGGCGACCATGTCGGCGACGCCCTCGGCGAGGTCGTCCGCGTCGTCGCTCCCGTCGATGCGGGGCAGCGCGGTCAGGAAGTGGAGCTTGCCCTCCACGGTCAGTCCGCGCCCGGCGCCGCGCGGCACGGTGGCGGCCTTGCGGATGTCGATCATCGAGTCCATCGGGTCGCCGAGCTTGAGCTCGATGCGGGTCAGCGACTGGTCGCGGACCTGGGCGGGGAGCTCGATCCAGCGGGCGGTGGTGACGACGAGGTGGACGCCGTAGTTGAGGCCGCGGGAGGCGATCTGGTGGAAGGTGGGGATCAGTGTGTCGAAGTCCTGCTTGACCGTGGCCCAGCCGTCGACGACGAGGAAGACGTCTCCGTGGGGTTCGTCGGGGAACTCCCCGGCGGCGCGGCGGCGCCGGTAGGAGGCCATCGAGTCGACGCCGCTGTCCTGGAAGAACTGCTCGCGCTCGTTGAGCACGGCGGTGACCTCGGCCACCGTACGGCTGATCCGTTCGGTGTCGAGCCGTCCCGCGACACCGCCGACGTGCGGCAGCCGGGACAGTGCGGAGAGCGCGCCGCCGCCGAAGTCCAGGCAGTAGAACTGCACTTCGCGCGGGGTGTGGGTGAGGGCGAGTGCGCTGATCAGGGTCCGTACGATGGTCGACTTGCCGCTCTGCGAACCGCCCGCGACGGCGACGTGGCCGCCCGAGGCGGAGAGATCCACCATCAGCGGGTCGCGGCGCTGCTCGAACGGCATGTCCACCAGCCCGAGGGGCACCTTGAGCCGGCCCGGCCCCGAGGTCCCGACCGGGGTGAGGCCGCGGTCCGGATCGGGCTCCAGCAGGGGGAGCAGCACATCGAGGGCGGGCGGCAGGTCCAGCGGCGGCAGCCACACCTCGTGGGCGGCGGGTCCGGAGCCGCGCAGCCGGTCCAGGGCGACGGAGAGCAGTGTGTCGCCGGTGTCCGCCTCGTCGGCCGCCGCGACGGGCTCGGGTTCGGAGGTGCGGGCGGGGGCCCGGGGGACGACCCAGTCGGTCGTCCAGGGCATCACCTGGCTGGCGACCCTGGCCTGGACCGCGGCGCCGCGGCGCTTGCGGTACGGGCCGGACACGTACGCCGCCCGGAACCGGGTCAGCGCGTCGACGCCGCTCTTGAGGAAGCCGCTGCCGGGCTGGGAGGGCAGTTGGTAGGCGTCGGGGACGCCGAGCACACCGCGTGACTCCATGGCGGAGAAGGTGCGCAGCCCCACCCGGTAGGAGAGGTGGCTCTCCAGCTGGTGCATGCGCCCCTCGTCCAGGCGCTGGGAGGCGAGCAGCAGATGGACACCGAGTGAACGGCCGAGGCGGCCGATCATCACGAAGAGGTCCATGAATTCACGGTGCGCGGAGAGGAGTTCACTGAACTCGTCGACGACGACGAAGAGGCTGGGCAGCGGTTCGAGGTCGGCGCCGGCCGCCCGTGCCTTCTCGTACTCCAGCGCGGAGGTGTGGTTCCCGGCGCTGCGCAGCAGTTCCTGGCGGCGCACGAGTTCACCGTGCAGGGCGTCCTGCATGCGCTCCACGAGAGCGACCTCGTCGGCCAGGTTGGTGATCACCGCGGAGGTGTGCGGGAGTTCGTCGAGGCCGAGGAAGGTGGCGCCGCCCTTGAAGTCCACCAGGATGAAGTTGAGTGTTTCCGAGGAGTTCGTGAGGGCGAGGCCGAGCACCAGGGTGCGCAGCAGCTCGCTCTTGCCGGATCCGGTGGCGCCGATCAGCATGCCGTGCGGGCCCATGCCGCCCTGCGCGGACTCCTTGATGTCCAGTTCCACGGGGATTCCGTCGGCCCCGACCGCGACCGGTACGCGCAGCCGGGCCGCGCCGGTGGAGCGTTCCCAGAGGGTGGCCGGGTCGTGCCGGTACAGGTCCGGGATGCCGAGCAGGGTGGTGAGTTCGACGTCGGTGTCCAGCGGCTGGGCGGCGTCCGAGGACAGGCTCATCCGGTACGGGGCGAGCAGCCGGGCCAGTGCCTCGGCGGCGCCGGGGCCCATGGCGTCGGGGCGGCCGAGGAGGGTGGTCTGCTCCTTGCGGCTGCGGTCGGTGCGGACGAGGTTGAGGCTGTCGGGCTGGACGTCGAGGCGCAGGGTGGTGCGGCCGGGACGCCAGCTGAGGGCGCCGGACAGGTCGAGCACGACGGCATTGCGCAGGCCGGGGCCGTCCAGGCGGTGGCCGGCGGGCACGGTGGTGCCGTCGACGACGATCACGGTGAACGGTTCGTCGCGGCCGGGCACGGCCTCGGGGTCGAAGGGGGGCCGCTCGGAGAATTCGGCGCCGAGCAGTGCTTCCAGGTCACGGAAGGTGGAGGCGACCAGACGGGAGGGGCCCGCGCCGTCCTGTTCCTGGGCGTGCTGGCTGTGCGGGAGCCACTTCACCCACTCCCACGCGGCGCGCCGTTCGTCGGCGACGCACAGGGCGATCCAGAGTTCCTCCGGCGGGTGGAAGAAGGCGAGCTGGGACAGGATCGCGCGGACGGAGTCCCGTACGGCCCGGTCGTCGCCGCGGAACAGGATCCTGGTCCAGGAGCGCAGGTAGAGCCCGGTGGGCTGCTCGGGAACGACCCCGTACGCCTTGATGAACCGGCGCAGCGCGTGGGCGCAGAGCGGTTCGAGGTCCTCGACCGGCTTGGTCGCCGTCGGGCTGAGGCGCAGCGCGAGCTGCTGATCGCCGACGGCTATCCGTATCTCGGCGAAGTCGTCGTCGGTGACGCGGCGTTCCCAGAGCCGGGTGGAGCGCACCATGGTGCGCAGCACCTTGGGTTCGGGGTGCCGCCAGGCGAGGGCCTCCTGCTGGTCGCTGACCGCCTCGTGGACGCTGCGCCGGATCTGGGAGAGGTAGCGCAGGTAGTCGCGGCGCTCTCCGCGCAGCCGCTGCTTGCGCTCGCCGCCCTTGCGCATCATCTGGCCGATGAGCATGGCGGCCGAGGCGGTGACCATCATGCCGAGCGCCAGGTAGGTGAAGACGCTGCTGCCGCCGCCCGGACGCATGAACATCAGCATCATGGACACCGACATCATGGCCATCGGCAGATAGGTCCAGATCGCCGAGGAGTCGGGAACCGTCTCCGGCAGGGTCGGTGGCTCCTGGAGGATCAGCTCACCTTCGGGCATGTCGGGGCCGCGACGGCGGGCTGGGCGGCGGAAGAGGACCACACTCAACGAACAGACTCCTTCGACGACGGCGACGGCAGCCGCGGACGGCAGGGACCGACCGCCGTGACGGGGGGTGGACCGGGCCGGCATGGGTGCGACAGGGGTGCCGACATGTGCACAACCCGGGCACTTGTGGACCAACAGAGACTCGGAAGAGGTCCGTTGACGACGTTCCGGATGATGATCAGTAGTCTGCATCCGATTCGCCAAGCGCGTCCATGTCGCATCCGACACGTCCCCACGAGAACGCGAGCCCTGACCTTGACCGACAGCTCCGTGGCGGGCCTGTGCCGCCTCACCATACGTGCCCCCGAAAAGACCATCGACCTTGCGGTGCCCGCCGATGTGCCGGTGGCCGATCTCCTTCCCACCGTGCTGCGTTACGCGGGTGAGGAGCTGGAGGAGAACGGCCTCGACCACAGCGGCTGGGTGCTGCAACGGCTGGGCGGCCCGGTCCTGGACGACGAAGGATCCCTGGAGGCCCTCGACCTCAAGGACGGCGAGGTCCTCTACCTGCGCCCGCACACCGACGCCCTGCCCGAAGTACGGCTGGACGACCTGGTCGACGGCATCGCCAGTGTGGTGCGCGACAGGCTGCACGGCTGGACCGCCGACTCCAGCAGGCGGTTGCTGCGCGTGCTGTGCGTCCTGACCCTGCTGGCCGGACTGGCGCTGCTGGCCTGGCCCGGCGGGCCGGTCGGCGTGCGCGCCGTCGGAGCGGGCGCGGTGGGCGCGCTGTTGCTCGCCGGGGCCGCTTCGGCGAGCCGTGCGGTGGGCGACGCGGCCGCCGCCGCGGTCCTCGGCTCGATGGCGAGCCCCTATCTGTCCCTGGCCGGCTGGCTGCTGCCGGGCGGCGACCTGAGCGGCCCGGACATGCACCAGGTGCTGGGTGCCCGGCTGCTGGCGGCGGGGGCCGCCGGGGCGGGTGGTGCCGTGCTGGGGCTCGCCCTCGCGGCCGTGTCCGTGCCGTTCTTCCTGGCGACGGCGGTGTTCTGGTGTGCCGTCGCGCTGGGCGGGGCGCTCGCCGGGCCCGCCGGTCTGACGATGGACGGCGCGGCGACGGTGCTCGCCGCGCTGGCCGTGATGCTGGGCGGTTTCGTCCCGGCCCTGGCATTCAAGCTCGCGGGCATGCGGATGCCCTCGCTGCCGACCAACTCGCAGCAGTTGCAGGAGGGCATCGAGCCCTACGCGGGTGGCGACGTGACGACCCGCACCGAGCTGGCGAGCGGCTGGATGACCGCGCTGTACGGGGCCGCGGGCACCGTCTGCGCGGCCAGTCTCCTGGTCCTGGCCGACCACCCGAACCTGCCGGAGACGCTCACCGCCTCGGTGCTCTCGCTGCTTCTGCTGCTGCACGGGCGCGGCATGGTCAACGTTCCGCAGCGCCTCGCGCTGCTGCTGCCCGGTGTGTGGGGAGCGGCGCTGCTGGTCCTGGCGCTGGCGGCGACGCTGGCCCCCGCCGAGCGGCCACTGCTGGTGGCGGGGCTCGTGGCGTGCACCGCGTTGCTGGCCATCGTGTCCTGGACGGTGCCGGGGCGCCGTCTGGTGCCGTACTGGGGCCGCGCGGCCGAACTGCTGCACTCGGCACTGGCGATCAGTCTGCTGCCGCTCGCGCTCTGGGTGCTCGGCGTCTTCGCCGCGCTCCGGGCGATCAACGGCTGACCCGGAAGGTATGCGACATGCAGTCCAAGCGTGACCAAGTCCAGGCGCACACCTTCGTGATGGGCCGGCTGACCTCGGGGATGCTGCTCGCCGACCCGGACGCCCCGGAGAGCCCACTGGGGCGGACGACCCGCGGCGTGCTGATCGGTGTGGTGATCACCGCGCTGGTGGCCGCCGGCTCACTGGTGTACGGCTTCATGTCCCCGGGCGGCAACGACGCGTGGCGGGCCTCGGGAACCCTGGTGGTCAACCGGGACACGGGGGCCCGTTACGTGTACGTGGCGGGCCGGCTGCGCCCGGTGCGCAACTACGCCTCCGCGCTGCTGGTCGGCGAGGGGAAGCTGAAGTCCGAGGACGTGGGTACGGCGTCGCTGAAGGGCACTCCGGTCGGCGCCCCCGTCGGGATACCGGGCGCGCCGGACTCCGTCCCGGGCCCGGAGGACCTGGAGAGCGACCCGTGGCAGGTGTGCTCGGTGCTGGCGTCGGAGGCCGGTACGGAGGACTCCGGTGGCTCCCGGAACCCGACGGGCGCGTTCACCGCGCTGGTGGCCGGTGCGCCGGTCGAGGGGCGCGGGCTGGGCGCCGGGCAGGCCCTGGTGGTGTCGGGGCCGGACCGGACGCGGTACCTGGTCTGGCAGGGCAGCCGGCTGCGGCTGGACCGGGGCGGGAACGCCGCGGTGTCGCTGGGGTACGGGTCGGTGACGCCCCGGCCGGTGTCCGCCGCGTTCCTGGACGCGTTGGTGCAGGGCCCGGATCTGGTGCCGCCCGCCGTGCCCGGCCGTGGTGGCGCGGGACCGTCGTTGGGCGGACGGCCGTCGAAGCTGGGGCAGGTGTTCCAGTCCCGCACGCCGGGGGCGGCGCGCCAGTACTACCTGCTGCGCAAGGAGGGCCTGGTCCCGTTGACGGAGACCGGGGCGGCGCTGGCGCTCGGTGACGCGGCCACCCGTGACGCGGCGTACGGGGGTGCGGCGCCCGTCGCGGCGGTGGTCGGTGCGGCCGAGGTGAAGGCCCGACTGGCGCCCGGCACGGACGGCAGCGAGCCGGTTCCGGCCGTCCTGCCCGCGAAGCCGCCGCGCGCCGAACCCGTACCGGCGGGCTGGGCCGCCTGTGCCCGGGTGCGGCCGGACCGCGGGGACGGTACCCGGGTGACCGGTGCGCTGGTTCCGCTCACCGCGCTCCCGCCGGCCTCCGCCGCCTCGCCGGAGAACATCGCCGCGGCCTGTCTGCCGGTCGACGCGACGACGGTGCGCCCAGGGCACGGCGCACTGGTCAAGGCGCTCGGCGCGGGTGGTACCGATGTCGGCTCCACCACCTATTTCGTCGCCGACAACGGGGTGAAGTACCGGCTTCTGTCCCAGGCGGCGCAGAAGGCGCTGGGGTACGACGGCGCGGCCGCCCAGGCGCTTCCGTCGCCGATCCTGGCCATGCTGCCGTCCGGCCCCGACCTGAGCCCGGAGGCGGCCGCGGCGGGACGCGGCGTGGGCACGACGGCGCCCTCGTGCCCGCGAGGAGAGGAAAAAGCGGAGGGCCATCAAGGCAACAGAACATTGCCTTCCGGTAAAGGAAGTTGAGTAATCCTCAGGAAAAGCTCAGATGCCGCCACGGGTCATTGAGGACACCGTCGATCTGATCATAGGATCACGGCCATCCAGCAGTTGAGCATGGGAGACACCGTGGCAGACGCAGGCGCTCAGGCGGGACCGGGCGGCAACCTCCAGCAGTCGAGCGAGAGCTCGACCCGGAACGGCATTCAGGCCCTTGAGGCCGCCTACAGCGGAATCCTCAAGTCCCGCCAGGACGTCGACAACACCCGCAACAACCTGAGCAAGGGCTACCAGGGCAGCGACGGCGGCCAGTACGGCGCCCTGCTGAAGCAGTGGGACGACCAGGTCAACATCATCCTCCGTAACCTGGAGGACATGGTCGACAAGCTCAACACGAGCCTGGTGGAGCACGGCAAGACGCAGGGATCGTCCAACGACGCGATCAACCAGGCGTACAGCGCCTCGCAGAAGGCGTTCGACGACCTCATGGCGTAGGGCCGCCCCGGACGGCGTCGCCCCGCCGTCCATCCCGCCGGCCGTCCGGCACCCCTCGCCGCCACCGCGGCGGGGCATCGTTCCCAGGCAGTGAAGCGAGGTCTCCCGATGCCCGACAACCTGACAGACGGTTACATCCTGGTCGATTACGGCCACATGAACAACGCCGGCGACGACATGGTCCGCCAGACCCAGGCGATCGCCCGGACCCTCTCGTCCCTGGAGGCGGAGCTCGCCGAGCTGCGCAAGACGTGGTACGGCTCCGACGCCGACACCTACCGTCAGAAGCAGGCCGCCTGGGACCAGGCGGTGAAGAACATGGAGACGCTGCTCAACTCGCACGCGGCCCTGCTGAACGACATCTCGGGCAACTACAAGTACAGCGAGAACTCGCTGTCACAGATGTGGTCCGAGATCGCCATCGGCCGCTGAGCGAGGGCACCCGATGGCCGATCTGACCCACCTCGACGGCAAGAGCCTCAAGTCGTTCGCCGAGAACGACGTCACGGAATTCCAGACGGCGCTGGACAAGATCCGCCTGGACGACCCCAACGGCCTCAAGGCGCTCAAGAGCATCCTCGACGGGCGCACCTCGCCCACCACGCTCCAGCAGGACCCGGCGCTGGCCATCGGACTGCTGGGGACGGACGACAGTGTGCACGGCCAGTCCCTGGTGAAGGCGGTCAAGACGGCGGCGGGTTCGGTCGACGCGATCTTCGAGAGTCAGCAGACGCTCTTCAAGCACATCAAGAGCGACCTGCTGACGACCATCGAGAAACTGCTCAGCACCCAGGGCAAGAGCCTCGAATCGATCGACGGTGCCGCGCTGCTCGACATCTTCTCGGACGTGGACAAGGACCTGAGCCCGACCACCACGACCACCTGAGAGGCAGTCGGGCGAACTCCGGCAGCCTCTGGCCCCGGCCGCCCCCCACGGGGGGCGGTCCCTCTCCGGCGATCTGCCCGGACCGCCCCCGGCGGTCCGGGCCGACCCGTCTCCGTACAGACTCCTCTCCGTCCGCCCCGCCCCGCACCTCTTCCTCGCCCCCGGAGCGTTCCGCATGTCGACCCCGACTTCACAGAACTACGACGCCGACGACTACTGGGGGCAGGCCGTCACCAAGCTCACCGGCTATCCGATGCCCAGCCGGAAGGGCCTGTTCACCGGCCTGAGCAGCAAGGAGAAGAGCCCGCTCTTCCGGATGAGCCTGGACAAGATCGGTGTCCAGTCGGTGGTGGACGCGGCGAAGCAGGGGTCGCTGAAGAGTTCGGGCCAGGACTACGACCTGTACTTCTACAGCAACAAGGACGGCCGGGTGTCGATGTACCACGCCCGGCTGGTCTTCATCGGCTCCTTCATGTCGGAGAACGGGCGCAGCCGGGGGCTGGAGGCCAATGAGTCCCTGTCCGGCGGCAAGTACAAGGGTGCGTACGGCGACGACTTCGACATCGGCCCCCTGGGCCAGTACATGGGAGGGCCGGGGGCGGCCCTGGCTGCTCTGATAGGCGCGAAGACCACGCAGGGGGCCTCCTTCAACGGCGCCTCGGTCCCGGACGCCAATGTGGTGGATCTCAATTCCTTCCAGCACACCGCCCAGGCCTTCGACCGGGCCGCCCAGTTCTTCGTGGACCAGACGGAGGTCCTCGCGGGGTGGGAGAAGTCGCTGGGAAGCGAGCAGTCCTCCTGGAAGGGCCAGGCGGCGGGAATCTTCTGGCAGCTGGTCCATCAGCTCAATGGAAACTACGACAACTACAAGCAGCAGCTGGGCGCGGGCGGCACGTTCGACGCCGTCGGGGACCCCGCGTTCACTCCGAAGTCCAATCACTCCAAACAGCTGATGGCCGCACAGCAGACGCTGCTGACCCAGGGGACGTCCCTGCAGACGGCGTGGAACGCGTGGATGGGGCGCAACGAGCACGACCCGCACTACTTCCTGATCAAGGTCCTGAACGACATCCTGACCTGGTTGACGGAGCACAACATCCCGTTCATCACGTCGACGACCATCCAGGGCAACGCCGTCAACCCCAACTCCACCACGACGTACTCCACCAAGGAGGGTTTCCAGGAAGCCCACCCGGGCTACGGCGACCTCACCGACATCCAGAACTGGGCCAAGGTGGGCGAGGAGGCCGTACGGCAGTGGAACGAGTTCATCGATACGCCGCACCCGGACATCGAGGGGCTCCAGCTCGGCCTGAACGGCACGGCGCAGAAGGTGCTGTCCGACCTCAACAATGCCTGGATCGACGCCACCACACCGTTCCAGACGCCGCTCACCACCAAGAACACCGGGTCGCTGACGGAGTTCTACACCAAGGAGAAGACCGACAAGGCCAAGGAGGAGACGGACAAGAACAACAGGGATCTCAACTCGGCCCTGGATGACCTCAACAAGGGCATCAATGACATGGGGAACAACGTCAGCAAGTCCCTCAACGACTTCGGTGGCGGGCCGGACGGACTGAAGGACCTGCTCAACAATCCCCGGACGACGGACCTCAACCCCGGTGGGGGCCCCGGTCTCGACGACAAGACCGGCAAGGACCTGGTCAACGACCTCAATCCCGGCAACGGGGACAAGACTCCGGGCAACGGCGACACGACGCATACGGGCCCGTTGAACCCGCTGTTCCCCGGACCCAACACCCCCAACCCTTCGGTCACCGCGCCCGACGGCACCACCGTCCAGCTCAACAAGGACCGCAACCCGGTCATGACGTTCCCCAACGGTGACAGGGCGACGTACGACCCGAAGACCGGGAAGTACACCGTCACTCCGAAGGACGGCAAGCCCACGGTCCACGACCTCAACCCGGGCCAGAGCGTGACCAACCCGGACGGCAGTGTCACCAAGCTGAACAAGGACGGCACGCTCACCACCACGCACAAGGACGGCAGCAAGCAGATCGTCGATCCGGAGACCGGCAAGGTCACCAACATCGACAAGAACGGCAAGGAGACGGTCAGCGATCTCAACCCCAAGAACGAATTCCAGTGGCCCCCCAACCCCAAGACCCACTTCACCCCGCCGCCGACCCACCAGGACCTCAACCACAACCTGAATCATGATCTGACCCGGGATCTGAATCGCGATCTCGACAGGAGCCTGCGCGACCTCAACCGGGATCTCCATCACGATCTCAATTCCCTCGGCGGGAACTCCCACTCGCTGAACAACTCCTCGTCCTCCGGTGGCGGTCGGCACCGGTCCGGCGGAAGCGACTACGAGGAGTACGACAACACCTTCCACCCGGGCGGAACGCTCGGGGCACCGCCCGGCACCGCGGCAGCCCCGCCTCCCACCACCGAGCTGGGCACGGGGCCGGGCACGGGCACGGGATCCGACCAGGACGGCTCCACCCCGCTCAACCCCGCGGGCAGCATGGGCGGCATGGGCATGGGTGGCATGGGCATGGGCGGGATGGGCATGGGCGGGATGGGCATGGGCGGGATGGGCGGCGGCATGGGGGGTGGCGGGCAGGCCGGCGGTTCGTCGGGCGAACGCGTCCGCAACGTCCTGGCGGAGAACGGCACCGGCGCCCGGGGCGGATCGTCCCGTACCAGTGGCCGACGCGGTGCCGAGGAGGAGCGCAGCGCCCGCAGGACCCGCACTGCCACCAGCTCCACAGCCGCAGCCGGCGGCGTCGCGGGCGCCACCCAGGGCGGGCAGGCGACCGGCAGCAGCGGTGAGCGCGACCGGGTGCACTGGGTGGCCGAGGACGAGGACGTGTGGGGCGCGGAAGAGGGCGGCACACCCACGGTGGTCGGACGGTGAGCGGCGCGGTGAACGAGTCGTCGGAGAATTCGGGGCGCGGCGAGACATCGCCGTACGCCCGGTCCGTGGAGGCCCGGCTCGCCACGGCGATGGCGGAGCTGGAGGCCACCGAGAAGGGCGTGGCGAAGGCCGAGGCCGAACTGCGGCAGGCCACCCGCACCATCCGGTCGGCCGACCGGTCGGTGGAGGTCACCGTGGGTCCCCAGGGCGAGCTGACCGCCCTGCGGTTCCTGGCGGAGAAGTACCGGACCATGTCGCCCGGTGAGCTGTCCGGGTCCGTGCTGGAGGCGTTCGGGCGTGCGCGCATGGAGATGGCCCGGCATGTGATGCAGACCTTCGAGCCGTTCACCCGGCCGAGCACCGCCGTGCCCGAACTCACCGGCGTGGACGTCGACTGGGCGAAGATCTTCGGCCCGGAGGTACTCCAGGATCCGGACGACCTGGCCCGGCAGGGCTCGGGGCACCGCCTGCGTGACGAGATAGACGAGGACGAGGAGCGCTGAACACCCCATGAGCGACGAGTATTTCGCCGAGCCGGCCCGTATCCAGGCCGGACTGCGCCAGATGTTCTCGATCAGCTCGTCGTTCGGGTCGATGGTGGACGACTTCGTCGCCGACGTCCGTGCGACGCGCGACTGGCCGGGCCAGGACGACAGCTTCGCCCTGGAGGTCATCCCCCAGGAGCAGAAGGAGCGGGAGAGCTGCACCGACACCTCGATCGCGCTGTCCGAAGCGGTGAGCGGGATCTCCCACGGAACGTCGGTCAACCTGACCTCGATCCTCTCCAACCAGAGCAACATCCTGGACTCCATCCAGGATCACCGGATCAGAACCAACAACAGCGGCAAGCGCTGACGGCAGAGAGCACGGCCCCATGTCCATCAAGGCGACGCCCGAGCTGAACAACCTGCTGTTCGTCCTCATCGGTGAACGACTGTTGCAGGCGGACGAGGATCTGGCGTACGCCAGCCGCAGGCCGTACCACCGGCTCTCCGGTCGCCTCACGGACCTGTCCAGTGAGATCGAGGGGTCGGTCGTCGGGATCAGCAGGTCGCTGCCGCCGCAGGTGGGCGCGAACTACCTGCAGTCGATGAGGCTCTTCATCGACAACGGGGGTACCAACCATCTCCGGGAGTTCTCCGACCAGCTGAAGACCATCGGTGACGGGCGCACCGAGACGTCGATGAACATCACCGAGTCCAAGTGGCAGATCATCGCCGAGCTGATCCGGCTGATGATCGAGCTGCTGGTCATCTTCGTCATGTCGTTCTTCACCGCGGGGACCACGGCGAGCGACGCCGCGGTGGCGAAGGGCCGCAGCCGGGTGGTGGTGCTCACCGCCCTGGACACGCTGCTGAAGCGTACGCATCTGATGCCGAGCCTGAGCGAGGCGTTCGAAGAGGCGTTCATGAACTTCGCGGTCCGCCTCGCCATGATGGCGGCGGGGCCCGACGGGCGCCGGCCGAAGGGGTTCGACTGGAAGGCCATCGCCCAGGACGGTGTCTTCGGCGCGTTCGCGGGCCTGTTCCACGGCGTGTTCTCGTCCGGCATGGGCAAGTTCCTGAAGAACTTCAAGGGCCCGAATCCGACCAAGAACCTCACCAAGGACGTGACCGGCAAGGTTCCTCCGCCGAAGTTCTCCGTGAAGAACCTGGTCAAGACCGGGGTGAAGGACACGAAGGACTTCCTGGTCTCGGGTGGTTCGGAAGCCGTCGCGGAGATCGTGGCCGGTGGCCTCATGACGGGGAAGTGGTCGACGAGCTGGGACACCTTCCTCGGTTCCGGAATCAGCGGCAAGGCCGAGTCGGTGCTCAGCAGCGGCGCGGCCAAGCCCGGAAACTGGGTGCAGAACAACTTCAAGAACATACCGACGTCGAGCCGGAACGACGGGAACGGCACGGGGTCGGACTCCGGGGGCGGGACGGACTCCGGTACGGGGACGAGCACCGGGAACACGACCGCGACGAGTCCGGGAGCAGGCACCGGAAGCGGGTCGGGAACGGGCGCCGGCGGAGGCTCGGGAAGCAGGAAGGGCAGCAACCCGACGAACGACACCGATGCCCCGGGCCGGACGGAATCGACCGACCAGCCGGGACATACGGAGGAGACCGGGCAGAACGAGCAGACCGACCAGCCGGGGGAGAACGGGCACACGGGGCCGACGTCCAAGACGCCGCCCTCGGGTTCGACGAACCCGTCGGACTCCGACGGGCCGCCCACCAAGGAGTCCGTCAACACCTCCAGCAAGGACGACCAGGTCCACACGGCTCCCAGCGGCGACACCCACGACACCTCACGCGGTGACCAGCAGCAGAACGACGACGCCGCACCCTCGCGGGACGAGCGGACACCGCAGACGCAGCAGACGCAGCAGGATTCCGAGGCCACGCCCCCGCAGACGGACACAGACACGGGCGCGGACACGAACACGGACACGACTGCGGAGACGAAGGCCGACGAAACGGGCGAGTCGAACGGGTCGAACGGGTCGAACGGGTCGAACGACTCGCGCAGCCCCGACGACGACACCGAACCCAGCACTGGATTGCTCACGGAGGACGGCTCCTCCGACACCGGGCAGTTGCCGTCCGCCCCGGAATCCCCCGCCACACCGCAGGCCACTCCCCCCACCGACATGGCGAACCACCGCCCGGGAGCCACCCCGCCGCCGCAGGAGACCGCCCTCCGCCGAGAGCTGTCGAAGCAGCTGACCGACAACAAGGGCGGCGTCACGATCTTCGTCGACGGCGCGGCCGACATCGACCATCAGGCCGCCGCCACGCTGCTGATGGGGTCTCTCGATGGACTGGGCTACAAGGGACCCATCACCGCGATCGTCCCCGCCGACGTCCGGAAGAAGCTTGAGCCACTGCTGAGCGACGAGCTCAGCGCGCGTGTCACCTGGGAATCGCGGACGTTCGACCCCGACATCCCGACGGCCGACCGCCGGGCATCCGGCGAGTCGGGGGCTCAAGGGCTCGTCCTGGTCGCGGCGGGCGACCGGCTCGACCACGACGGTGACGCGGCGACCCGGTTCCTGAACTTCATGGGGGCCGACCAGGCGGTCGTACTCGGCCCCTCCGCCCGGGACACCTCACGTCGCTACCGGTACAGCAGGCCGGACGCCGATTCCGTCACCGAGGTCACCGATCTGGAGACCGTCGAGGAATCCTACGAGTCCCACGCCCCGGTCGACCGCCGACCGACGACACCCCCCGTTGCCGTGTCCAGCCGCCCCGACCCGGCGAACCGCCCGCCGACCTCCAGCCGTTCGACGCTCCCCACCGACGACGGTCGAACGAGGACCGAGAGCCGGGAACCCACGCCCGTACCCGCATCGGACCTCGCCCCCGAAGTAGAGCCGGCACCCGCGTTCACGTCGGCCACCGGCCCCGTACGCAAGCCGGAGACGGAACCGGAACCGAAGAAGAAGGAGCAGGAGCGAACGCCGGAACCGAGGCCGGAACCGGTCAACGACGCCGAAACCGAGACGGCCCAGAACGACGCACCGATCACGAACGCGCATCCGCCCGTCGCCGCCGGTTCCTCCGGGACGCCTCCCCGGCTCGTTCTCAGATCCGCCCGCTCGACCGACGACCCCACGACCGACTCGGACGACATCGTCCGGCACACGATCACGGACAACTCGTCCGACTCGTCGTTCCTCGCCTCGTACAGCCCGTCCGACTGGTCGCAGCGGGGCCAGCGTTTCAGCACGGTCGTCACCTCACCGACGTACCAGGACCACCACCACAGCGAACAGTCCCTCTACCGCAAGCCTCGCCAACTGCCCTGGCACGACCAGAAGGTGTCCTTCTTCGCGGCACACGGCACCCCCACCCGGGTGAAGCTGACGAAGAACGACGGCACCGAGATCGTGATCAGCGGCCGGGAGCTCGGCCGCTATCTGGAACACTCCGCCGACCTCGGTCCGAAGGACCGCCCCATCGTGCTGTACGCCTGCGCCACCGGCGCCGCGCCCACGCACGGCGGACTCTCCGTCGCCCAGCACGTGGCCAACCTGACGGGCCGGACGGTGTACGCACCCACCACGACCGCGGGTACGGCGATCGACTCCGCGCAGCAGATACGCCCGGTGCTCTTCCGTGACAGTGCGGAGAATCCCGGCCAGTGGGTGTCGTACGCCCCCGAGCCGTCCGGGGCCGAGCTCACCGTGCTCGCACGCGCGGCGGGTCTGCACCCCCCGGCGGACACCGAGGGCACTCCGGACACCGCAGGCTCCTCGACCGCCACCGGCTCCCCGGTCTCCGAGGACACCCCGGGGCCGTGGGCCACCACACGTACGCTCCAACTCGTCCGCACTCTGCGCGGCACCTTCGGCCCACAGATCGAGCAGTCCCCCGGCCACCACGATCTGCTGGCCGCACTCGGTTCACTGGACAACGAGCGCTTCGGCGGGGACGACTCCGTCTGGGCACCGTACCGCGACGGACGGATGACGCCCGATCTGCTGCGCCGGATCACCGATGAGCTGTCGGGGACCGACCGGCCCGGCCTGGAGCGGTACGCGGATCTGTTCAGCCGGGTAGGCACAGCGTCCGGCGGGAGCGGGGTCGGGCCGGATGCCGGTGCGCATCAGGACGACGCCCGGTCCCCCTCCCGAGACGTCACGCAGGAAGCGGGCGAGTCGTCCCAGGCACAGCCATCGACATCCACCGCAGGCATCACGAACACCGCGAACACTACAAACACCGCGAACACTACGAACACCACGAACACTACGAACACCACAGACGCCACGAACACCACGGACGCCGTGGAGACCGAAGCGGTGGTCCAGCTCGTGGCGGCGCAGCTCGACACCCAGCGCCCGGCCACCGTCGACACCGCCATGACGCCGGCTCCGGCTGCGGGCGCGATCCAGCAGTTCCCCGGCGACCTGCGACTGCCCGCGTACATCACAGGAGACGGCGAGAACGGCGATTCGGCCTTCACCTACGGTCAGAGCGAAGTGACCCAACGCGGCGTCGAGAACATACTGGCGCACATCGACTCGTCGGCGTTGCCCGTTCCCGCCCGGAACGCCGCCCGTGCCGAGAACAACCCCCTCGCCGAACTGGAACAGGCACTCAGGACGTCACCCCATGTGTTCCACGGGGACGGCTGGGTCTCGGCCCCGTTCAAGGACACCTCGGGACGCATCCGCCAACTGCGGGTCTCCCAACGGCCGCAGGCTCCCTGGTCGATGCTCACCAACGCGACCGGCGATCCGATCACGCTCGACCCGGTGAAGGTGGACCAGATCCATCGCTCCCAGATCACCTCCGGAAAGTCCCAGACGGTCAGCTCCGCACGGCAGTTCGGC
The DNA here is from genome assembly GCF_900091725.1 of Streptomyces sp. DvalAA-43. Taxonomy (GTDB): domain Bacteria; phylum Actinomycetota; class Actinomycetes; order Streptomycetales; family Streptomycetaceae; genus Streptomyces; species Streptomyces pulveraceus. The sequence goes on from NZ_FMBW01000001.1 coordinate 97,390, forward strand.
CTCTCGGTTCCTCTGGGGCCGCCCAGCGGTCCCATCAAGCCGTTCGGACGCGTGGGCCTCACCCTGGGCTTCACGAAGTCCGTCGACTTCAACCTCCAGGACCAGACCCTGAGCCAGGTGGAGAGTCGTCACGGCGACGAATCACATCTCTACCTGGGCGATGTGATGTACACGGTCGAGCTGACGGACCCGGCGCCCAAGAAGCCCACCGCCGTGAACCGGATCGCCAGGCGGCTCGGCATGCCGGACACCCACCAGGAGGCGGGGCAGCCCGCGCCGCTCACGTTCGGTGTGAAGGACGGCCTGCTGCTCCGCCTCCCGGACAACCTGACCGTCATTCCCACGGCGGAGCACGCACCGGAAGTGATGGCGCTCGGCGAGCACAGCGACTACCGCATGGTGCACACCGAGGGAGTCGGGCCGGTGTCGGACATCCACGCGTGGGCGGTCGGCGAGACCGGAGCGGTGGTCGGCTCGACGATGCACGCCGAGATCACCCGGTTCCTCAGCTCGGAGAACTTCATCCGGCTCGCGGACCGGATGGCGCACGGGCCGGTCACCAGTCAGCCCCTGTTCACGGAATCCGGCACACCCGCCGGTCTGCTGGTCGTGGACAAGGTCGTGCCCGGAAGGGCCACCCGTATCTCGGGGACGAGCGCGGTGGAGATGCGGGACGCCATTCAGCGGGTCATCAAGAACGACCGGAGTACGTCGACGGCATACAGCCAGGACGTCCAGATCACCGTGGGTCCCAGCTTCTCCTTCGCCCAATACGCGACGAGCGCGGCACAGCCACGCGTACAGGCGGCCTTCTTCGCCCAGGGCGGCAACCGCTCCACCCGGACCACCGGCTTCGGCGGCGCGGGCAGTCGCAAGACGGTGGGGCGTGCCAAGAAGGTCCGCACCGAGCTCTATCTGGTGCAGAAGACGGTCCACGTCCGCAAAACCGGACAAGAACATGCCACCCCGCACACCATCTGGGCGGTCGACCGGATGACCCGTGCGGAGGCACGCCGCCTGGCCGGCTGGGACGACGGATCGACGCTGCGTACCCGAACCGCGCCAACCTCCCGAACCACACACCCCGCTCCCGAGAGTTCTCCCGCGGCCGGGGGGAGCAACGAGGTCACCGCTGCCGCGAACGCCAGCAACGCCGTCACCGCGCCCGCGACCACGCAGCCGGGCGAACCGACGGCTCCGGTCTACCTGCCCGAGAACCATCCGACCCTGCTCGGCATGGCCCGGGTGGAGGCATTCCTCCCCGGCGACGGCCCCAGCGCGCCCCCGAGTACATCCCCGAACACCACCGACAATGCGGCCGGTTCGTCCACGACCCCGCCCACCACCCCGCCGCCCACGTCCCCGCCCGCCAATGCGTTCCTCACGGAACTGACGGACAACGTGATCGCGGCCGTCGCCGAGCGGCACCCCGGCATCGTCGCCCCCCTCGCGGACTTCACGGGGCCCACGGACAAGACGAAGGGGTGGCGGGGCAACAACCACTTCAGCGCGGCTCTGCTGAACACGATCACCCTCATGGACGCCCTCAGCCATCACAGCATGGCGGGACAGCTGGAATCGTTCGTCTCCGACGGCGTACGCATCCGGCTCGTCGACACCACGGGCACCAAGCGGAAGTACCGGACGATCCTGGTCAAGGGCGCCCTGACCGGACGCCGCTACGAGGGCACCCGCAACGAACTGATCCTGCGGAGCAGTACGCACGCGAATCAGCGGCTGGACAGTTCGGGCACGGTGTCCCACACCAGGGAGTTCGGCATCGACGTCGGAGTCTCGGCACGTCAGAACGCCGCCGACGCCTTCGGGCAGCCGCTCAACAGCGGCGTGATCTCCCCTGCGGGCCGGTACGCCTGGCAGAAGAACCGCAAGACCGGTTCCGGCGCCACGGTCGCCTACGAGCCCCTGCACGCCACGTCGGGGCCGTCCCATGTGTTCAGTTACCAGCTGGACGTGAGCGTCACCAGCGGCGGGTTCTGGCGCTTCCGCCAGCCGCTGCGGGTCCTCGGTGTGCTCGGCACGGGATATTCCGTCGGGCGCAACACGGAGGTCGATCTGATCGGCGGCGCGGCGACCCGGCCGGCGATGACCGGGCGGATCCTGCTCAACGTGCCCGACGAGCACATCCCGACGAGCCCGCCGAAGCCGTCGACCACCGCCCTCGCCGTATCGCCACTGACCACCCGGGAGGTTCAGGCCCTGCTGGACGGCTCACCGGAGCCGACGACCTCGGACACCAAGGGCAAGGGCCGCGCCACGGACGGGCCCGCGGACGGCATGGAGCTCACGACGCCTCCGAAGTCGCAGCATCCGTTCGGGAACCTGCCGCACCAGGTCATCGGCGTCGCCGGCAGCTCCGAACTGACCCAGCGGGTCCAGACGACCCTCCAGCAGGGCTCCGGCGACGCCTGGCAGTTCACTCTGTACGGGTCCACGCCGCACGACGCGGTGATGCGCCAGTTCCAGCCGCAGGTCATCGCCTCGTTCCTGGACCAGTCGATCAGCAACTCCGGCATGCGCATGGTCGAGTTGTTCGGCGCCGGCCCGTACGTCAACCGGATGGGCCGGCTCACCCACCGGGTCAGCTTGCAGAACGCGCTCGTGCAGTCGAAGCCCGTCTCGGTGGAGACGGAGCAGACGCTCGGTGCCGAGACCCAGGTCAACCACGCGACGACCTCGGTCACGGTGGCCAAGCTGAACCTCGGGTTCGCCTACGCGCGCAGCCACGACGGCCGGCCCTCCCCCGTCGGCACGTACGGCCTGGTCCTGAACGGGACGTGGAGCGACGGCCGGACGGCGACGGTGACGAACACGGTGGCGGTGGACAACGACCGGGACGACGAGAGCCCGAAGTACCTGGTCAGCGCCGATATCAAGCATGAGGTCGGGTTCTCGACCCGTGCCAACGGGCTGGCCGGTCCGTTGCGCGTCGTGCTGCCGGCGCTGCAGTCGCACTTCGCGGGATTCCAGCTGTCCCTGCCGGGCGGCTGGCTCGGCCATGTGCCGGAGAAGACCGCGCACCGAATCGGCCTGGTCGGCGCCACGCTTCCCCCGGCGCCTCGCTACCAGGAGGACTCCTGGTCCCCGGCGCCCTGGCTGAGGGACACGCCGTTCGGTTCGTTCCCGGTCAACTCCCTGGACTCCGCCAAGGCAGCGCAGGACTTCGCCAAGCTCCTCAAGTCGAGGGGGGTGGACGACGCCGGACGGGACCACATCCTCGACATGGTGACGCCGCGTGCGCTGCTCGCCCTGCGGCAGCAGATGTCCGCCACCGGGGGTGGCGTCACCGCGGTGACCCGCACCGCCTGGAGCAGCCTCGGCGAGGTGCACATCGGCTCGCAGCGGGCCACGGTGCGCATCGAACTCATCCAGACGGAAACGGAATTCGACGGGATCGACCACAGCGTCACGTTCCAGGAGACCCTCGGCATGACCGAGACCGTCGACGTGGCCATCAGCAAGGCCCGTTCGCGGGCGGCGGGTTTCTCGATCACCGAAGCGCTACGGACCGGGAACCCGAAGGTTCCCAACGCGGGCCCGGCACTCTCCGAGTCCATCTCCGCCACCCAGCAGAGAGCCGCCACCACGTCGACGGCCCGCCTGAAGAACTACACGTTCTACCCCAACGAGCCCCACGCCGACTTCCTCGTCCAGTACGAGCTCCGCATGGTCCTGGTGAACTCCGACGGAACGGAGCTCTCATCGGGGAACTCCTCGGTCGGCACCCTGCGGGAGCAGCTGCCGCTGAGCCTGGCCGTGCCGGACATCGATGACGCCCCGGCCGAGAACCAGGCCTCCGCATCGGCCTCGCAGCAGATTTCCGAGATCCAGGAGATCCAGGAAACACGGCCCCAGCGGAATACCGTTGTCAGTCCGGCGCAGCGTGTGAGCCCGCCCCCCACGGTCACGGTCCGGCGTCCCGGACAGCTCACGGACGCGGAGATCACCGCGTGGCGGCAACAGGGCGTGCCCCAGGCGTTCACCATGCCGGCCAACGGATTCATGCCGCGTCGGATCACCCAGGCCGATACGGCGCTGAACGCCGCCCAGCTCGCCATGGCCAAGGCCTACAACGCCAAGCTCCCGCACCTGCCGCGTTCCGCCAATAACACCCGCCTCACCGGCCAGGCGTTGACGCAGGTCGTGGCAGCAGCCCGGAAGAGTGGTCCCGCACCCCAGGGCGGGGCCTCGGGGCAGGCTCTCTCCGACGGGCTGTCGAGCACACAGACGGCGGCCTTCTTCGCCAACACCGCGACGGACAGCGGCTATCTGGCCGCCGCGCTGCACGATGACGCCCTCGTCATGGACACCCAGGGCAGCTACCGGTTGTTCTCCAAGCCCCGGCTGGGGGAAGCGGTACTGCTGAGCGTGGCCGCGGAGGCCACGATGGAGAGCCCCGAGCGGCAGACCACGAGCGCGGACACCACGAGCGCGGAGACCGGCGCGCAGAGCACGACCATCAATGCCACCATCGGCACGGCCGCACCGTCGGTGGGCTCCATCGCCCCCTCTCCGGCGGGCAGCGGGGGGAACACCGGCGAGACGGAGACCCTCAAGGCCACCTCGGCCGACGGAACCCAGAAGAACATCAAGCCCAAGACCGGCCGGGCGATCCTGTTCTCGATCCCCACGGACTGGCTCGGCGAGGCGACGATCGCCCGGGGCAAGGTCGCGGGCATGTTCGGGCCCGGAAGCACGTCCCAAGCGGTTGAGTACCAGACCAATGTCCTGACCTGGGTACGGGAGGACGTGGCCCGCGAGCTGGGGCTGATCGACGACACGACCTTCCCGACCGAGGTGACCGGTGCCTGGACCGCGGTGGCGGCGGCGAGCAAGGCGTGGGTGGACGCGGACAAGGCGTACTGGAAGCTCAGGCGCAGCCTCACCGAATCGGTGGGAACCAATGCGCCCGATCTCAGCCAGCTGGATGAGCTCGAAACGAAGAGGACCAGTGCTCATGATGCGATGCGGGAGTTCCGCCGGGTACGTGCGGCGGCGGACCGGCTCACCCGCTGGTACCACCAGAGCCCCCGCCCCGACGGCCCCCCGCCGCCCCCGGTGACCTTCACGGCCCCCGCCAAGGCGAAGGCGGTTGTTCCCAAGTACACGGGCACGGCGTTCACCCCGGCCACGGGGACGGACACCGCCGGTGACCCGAAGACGATCGTCTCCCCGTCCGGTGACACCTACACACTGCGGGACGTGCCCGAGGACGGCGACGCCTTCTTCCACGCGCTGACGGCGGGCCTCCGGCACACGGGCACCCCATTGCCGGGCCCGACCGGTGACCCGGCCGACACCGATACGCCCCTCACCACCCTGCTCGACCGGATGACGGGGACCCTGACGGACGACTCGGGCGACCTGCTGGACTTCACGACGCCGGATCTCCTCGACACGTTCACCCCTCAGGAACTGGCCGACGGCGGCCCCACGTACGCCGAAGGCTCCCCCGAGGCCCGCGAGTTCGCGGATGCCGCCCGCACCTTGCCCTTGTACGGCGAGCTGAGGACCAACGAGCGCAGAGCCCTGGCGCTCACCCAACTACGGCGCGCCGGCGACTCGCCCAACGACACCGGCTGGGACCACGGAGCCGCGGACCTGCTGCCCGCGCTCGCCGCCAGGACCTTCGACGTCACGGTGACCGTGGTCCGGGACGACGGCACGTTCCAGGAATTCGCCCCGCCGTCCACCACTCCGTCCACCGGCCACGTAGTGCTGTACCTCAAGGACCGCCACTACCAGGCGGCATTGGCGCCCAGGCCCCAGGTGCAGGACCAGGTCCAGGTCCAGGAGCAGGACCAAAACCAGAACCAGGATCAGGACCGCGAAGCGGAACGAGAGGCGAGGCACAGGCGCGAAGCGGAACGCGAAGCCGAACGCGAAGCCATACGCAAGCGCGAAGCCGAACGCCAAGCCGAACGAGAAGCGGAACGCCAAGCCGAACGCGAAGCCATACGCAAGCGCGAAGCCGAACGCCAAGCCGAACGAGAGGCAAGGCGCAAGCGCGAAGCCGAACAGGAAGCGGAACGCAAGCGGGCACAGAAGGAAAAGCAGGAGCGGGAACAGGCGCGAGAGCAAGCACGGAAGCAGAAGGAAGAGCAAGAAAAGGCGGAGAAGCGGAGAAGGAAACAAGAACAGGAAAGAGAAAAGGAACAAAACCAGGAGCACGCACAGAAACAAGCACGCAAACACAAACGAGCAGAAGCACGGAAACAAAAACAAAAACAAGCACGCAACCAAGCACGAGAACAAAGGTGGGAAGAAGAGCAAGAACAGACACGGGAACACGAGCAGGAAGAAAACCAGGAGCAGGAAGCAGAAGCGGAGCAGACACAGGACCTGAACCAGGACCGGGAACAGGACCGGGAACAAGACCAGGACCAGGAAACGATCCTGGAGGAAGACGACCGGAGCGACAGAGACGAGCCGGAGTCGAGCTCCTCCACGCGCGACGGCCAGCACAACGACACCGAGCGCAAGCGGGCGCAGAAGCAGGAGAAGCAGAAGCGGGAACAGGCGCGAGAGCAAGCACGGAAGCAGAACGAGAAGCAAAAGAAGGCGGAGAAGCGGAGAAGGAAACAAGAACAGGAAAGAGAAAAGGAACAAAACCAGGAGCACGCACAGAAACAAGCACGCAAACACAAACGAGCAGAAGCACGGAAACAAAAACAAAAACAAGCACGCAACCAAGCACGAGAACAAAGGTGGGAAGAAGAGCAAGAACAGACACGGGAACAGGAACAGGAAGAAAACCAGGAGCAGGAGCAGGAGCAGGAGCGGGAGCAGGAGCAGCCAGAGGTGCCGGATGGGCCCGACGAGCCGAACGAGCCCGACCAGCCCATGGCCCCGGCTCCTCCCCCGCCTGCGGGCCACAACAACCCGTCGGTTCCCCTCCCCACCTCACCCGAGTTCCTGGGCTGGGTCCTCGATACTCACGGCGTGCGTAACTTCCGAGTGCACAGTGCACAGCTGAGCCAGGTCACTGGGATCGACGGCGCGATGGCAGAACTGGCGCTGCTCGGGAGATCCGCGACCCTGGGCGAATTGGGCCTGACCGACGATCAGATACTGCGGGTACTGGCGCGCAACCAGTACGCGTCTCAGGATGCGGTGACGTACCTGCGCAGGAACGAACGGTACGCAGCAATCCTCAGACACGAGGACTAGGAACCCGCGACGTGGACGTCCGACACGACGCCATGACGGACACGAACCGAGGCACAGGGACAGAGATGCAGAACACCGACGAGGCGGGCGACCGGACGCTGCCCCCCGTGCCCGACCACATTCGGGAGGCCGCGCGCGAGGCGCCGGACCACTGGATCGGTGTCGTCGACCCCGCGTGGACCGACGCCGCCCCGCCTCCGCCCTGGGCCGTGGCCGGGGAATGGCGTTCCGGGCTCGACGGCGATGTCGTGGAGTGGCAGGCCAACGACGACTACAGGCCGTCCCCACTCGCACTGGGCTGGCCCGAACCCACCGATCCCGTCGACGCCGCCGTACAGTTGGCCGTCACCGGATACGGATCCCTGGACGATGCCGTGGAGGCGTTGGCCGGGGCAGAGGTCATGGTGCTCCGGGGGCCGGACGGCGGCCCGTTGAGCGTCATCGGGGCGGACGGCGCGCCCGCGGTGCCGGTCTTCACCGCCGTACCCCACCAGCCGTTCGAGGGCGCGCTGGCGCACGACCGGGTCTCCGTCGCCGACCTGGTACGGGGCCTCGCGCCCGACGAAGACCGTCTGTCGGTCAATCCGGCAGGCCCCGCACGTATCTCGCTGAACGCACGTCAGGTGATCGACGTGCTCCGTCCCACCGGTTCCACCCTGGCGACCAGTTCCACCGGTTCACGCCTCACCGTCCCCACCAGTTCCGTCATCCAGAGGACTCCATGACCACGTCCAAGAACGAAGAGACAGAGGCCACCTCCGAGTCGGAGGTCCACGCCACCGCGGAGGCCACCGGCGGGACCTCGACCCGGACCGCTCCCGCCACCCCCGCCGCTTCCACCGCTTCCACCGCTTCCACGAAGGTCGGCGGCACGACGGGCGAGGCCAAGCCGTCCACGCCTTCGGAGGAGTCCGCCGAGAAGAAGAACGAGAAGCAGGCGGCAGAAGCAGAGGGCCAGGGACCGAGTTCCCCGGCGACGGCCGAGGCCAAGGCCGAGGGCGAAGCCGCGACCACCCCCGCCACCGCCGAAGGCGAGGGCGCCACCGCAACAACCACCGCCACCGCCACCGCCGAAGAGGAAGCCGCCTCCATAGCCACGGGCACGGCGACCACCACGGCCGACGCCCCCGAGAAGGTGGGCCGCCCGAACAAGGCGCTCCTCGCGGGTGCGGCCATCGCGGGCGTGCTGCTGGTGACCGTCCCGTTCCTGGTCCACACCGGCGGCGGCGACGACGGCCGGCGCAACGCCGGCAACGGCGAGGCCCCCGGCACGGTGCTCGGCTCCGGCAAGGGCGACATGCCCGGCGTGTTCGCGTCCGCCGCCCCCTCGCCCCGTACGGGCTCCGGCAAGCAGCCGCCCCGCGGCGAGGACGGCAAGGGCGGCGGCCCCTCGGCCGACGGCCCCGACGGGTCCCAGCCACTCAACGAGGGCGGGGGCACCGCGGGCGGCAGCACCGGAGGAGGCGGCGACACCGGGACCAACGACGACCCGGATCAGAAGTCCACCGACGGCAAGAAGACCACGACCGGGAACACGACCACCAACCGGAAGAACACCACCACCAAGACCGGAACCGGCAGCACATCGACCGGAACCGGGGGCGGCACCCCCGCGAAGACCACCCCGCAGTCGAACGTGGTCTACACGGGCGTGGCCGGTCGCGGCTGCCCCACCCCGGCGGGCGGCGGCTACCAGCAGGACCACTTCTTCACCGACGGCAGCGCCGGCTGGTACACCCCGTCGTCCGGCGGCTGGACGGGCAACGGCTGCAACGGGAGCTACGCCTCCATCCCGATGTCCGGCAGCACCACGACCGACATGCAGAACCGCGTCAAGTGGTGGTGGAAGCCCGGTAGCCGGGCCCGTACCTGCCAGATCTCCGTATACGTCCCGAACAACGGCTCCGTGCAGTACGTGGGCGGCCACCCCACGAAGTACCACGTGCTGGTGAACGCCAACGACGCCTCGTCCATGTACAGCAGCTTCACGCTCAACCAGACCGCCCACCGCGGTCAGTGGGTCGACGCGGGCACCTTCCCCATGAAGGGCTCCACGATCGGGGTCAAGCTGCTCGACCGGGGCGACGACTGGTCCAAGGGGTGGGAGAAGGCGCACCACGCCGCCGCCCAGATGAAGGTGACCTGCCGCTCCTGACGCGCCGCCGATAGCAGCCGGCCCCGACCGGGGCCGGCTGTTCCCTGTTCCGGTGGCCCCCATGAGGCGGTACGTCGTCCCACTCGACGGGCAGGTCATCACCGGCGGGTACCCGGCGGCGGTCGAGCTGCGGGCAGGGCCCCGGGGGCCTACCGCTCCGCGAAGCGGTCGAACGCCGCGTACACCGCCTCGCTCATGGCGGCGCTCCCCTTGTGTCCCGCGTCCTCGATGACCACGAGTTCCGCGCCGGGCCAGGCATGGGCGAGTTCCCAGGCCGTGTCGAGCGGTCCGCTGATGTCGAGGCGGCCGTGGATCAGGACACCGGGGATGCCCGCCAGGCGTCCCGCGTCACGGATCAGCTGCCCCTCCTCCAGCCAGGCCGCGTGGGAGAAGTAGTGCGAGCAGATCCGTACCAGCGCCAGCATGGCCCGGGGCGGCCTGCCGCCGTACGGGTGGGGCACGCCGTTCGGCTCGGCTGAGAGGACCGCGTCCTCCCAGGCACACCAGTCGGTCGCGGCCTTGGACCGTACATCCGGGTCTGGGTGTTCCATGAGGCGCGCGTACGCCGCGAGGAGGTCGCCGTCCCGGTCCGCCTCGGGAACACCGTCCCGGAACCGCTGCCACGCCTCCGGGAAGAACCGGCCCGAGCCCCGGTAGAGCCAGTCGATCTCGTGGCGACGGGTGCTGGTGACCGAGGCGAGCACGATCTCCGACACCCGCTCCGGGTGCCGCTCGGCGTAGGCGAGGCTGAGTGTGGAGCCCCAGGAGCCGCCGAACAGCAACCACCGGTCGACGCCGAGGTGTTCGCGCAGCAGCTCCATGTCGGCGATCAGATGCTCGGTGGTGTTGAGCGCCATGTCGGTGGTGGGGTCGGCGGCGTGGGGTGTGCTCCGGCCGCAGCCGCGCTGGTCGAAGAGGATGATCCGGTAGCGCTCCGGGTCGAAGGACTTGCGCGGGCCCGTCGAGCAGCCCGAACCGGGGCCGCCGTGGACGACGAGAGCGGGCTTGCCTTCGGGGTTTCCGCAGGTCTCCCAGTAGATGAGGTTTCCGTCGCCGGTATCGAGCATGCCGTGGTCGTAGGGGTCGATCGGCGGGTACGGGGCCGTCATGTCCGGTTCTCCTCCATCGAGTTCGCCAAAGGCACGAGCCGGACACTATATGCATGAATCACTGACGTCACCTGTTTGACCGGTGACGCATCGCATGGGACAGTCGTGCGCAGTCGGACCCGTCCATCAGTCCGTACATCGACCCATACATCGCTCTGTCCACCGACCCGTACATCGATCCGCGCACCGCCGCGCACATCGACACACACGGAGGGCTTCACATGGTCAACAGGCGTACGTTCAACAAGGCACTGGGCCTGGGCACCGGCACGGCCGCCGCCTCCCTGACGGGCCTGGCGGCCCCCTCGACCGCGTCCGCCGCCCCCGCGCGAAGCAGGACCGGGACACCGGCCGCACACACGCCCGTCGCCTCCCTGGAGCAGGTCAGGGCCGGCCTGTTGGACGTCGGTTACGCAGAGGCGGGCCCCGCCCACGGCCCCGTGGTCATCTGTCTGCACGGCTGGCCCTACGACATCCACAGCTTCGTCGACGTCGCTCCGCTGCTGGCGGCCCAGGGCTACCGCGTGATCGTCCCCCACCTCCGCGGCCACGGCACGACGCGCTTCCGCTCGGCCCGCACCTTCCGCAACGCCCAGCAGTCGGCGGTCGCCCTCGACATCATCGCCCTGATGGATGCCCTCAAGATCGAAAGGGCGGTACTCGCCGGATTCGACTGGGGCGCGCGAACCGCCGACATCATCGCGGCGCTCTGGCCGGAGCGCTGCAAGGCCCTGGTGTCGGTGGGCGGTTACCTCGTCACGAACCTCGCGGCCAACCTGGAACCGCTGTCGCCCGCGGCCGAGCACGCCTGGTGGTACCAGTACTACTTCACCACGGAGCGGGGCCGACGGGCCATGGAGGACCCGGCCAAGCGGCACGACCTGAACAGGCTGGTCTGGGACACCGTCTCCCCGACCTGGGACTTCGACGACGCCACCTTCGAGCGCACGGCCGCCTCCTTCACGAACCCCGACTACGCCGACATCGTGATCCACAACTACCGCTGGCGGCTGAGCCTCGCCGACGGCGAGCGGCGTTACGACCGTTACGAGCGGCTGCTCGCCGCACGGCCGGTCATCGAGGTGCCCACCATCACCCTCGACGCCGAGCGCGACCCCTTCACCGCGCCGGGCGACGGATCGTCGTACCGCGACAGGTTCGCGGGCGCCTACGTCCACCGCACCCTGAAGGACATCGGCCACAACCTGCCGCAGGAGGCGCCCACCGCCTTCGCCCGAGCCGTCGTCGACGCCGACCGCCTCTGACGGAACGCACGACGCGTCCCGCCCGACGCCGCACAAGCAACGTCACCGGCTTGACAGGTGATGCCAAGGGTGTGACGCTCATAGCAGCCCAGCGCTCCGGCGCGATCCGCAAGCGATGACCGATCGAGCGGAGGTCGACCGTGAACACCACGGGCACCAGGAACACCGCAGACGCAGTGGGCGCCGAGCACACGGCGAACAGCGTGAGCACCGCGAACGCGGCGAGCAGCGAGAACACCACGGACAGCGCCGCGGCGGCCCGGCACGAGCGGTTCGGGAAGCTGCCCGAGCGCGTCCCCTACCGGGACATGGTCGAGCTGAAGCCCGCCTCGCCGCGGGAGCCCGCAAGGGACACCTACGACCCGGAGGGCTCGTGGATGTCCTACTCCTGCCTGGCCGCCGACCTCGGTCTGTAGGATCCCGGGGGCTGTTAGGCTCGCGAGAACACCGATCGCGCAGCGTGCCGATCCGGCGTTCAGCGAGCCGATCCCGCGTTCGAGGAGACCAGACATGGTGGGTGACGACGACATCTCGGGGTGAGACCCCGACCTGTCAGGCCACCGGCCGATGCCCAGGAGCATCGCCGTCGTGGCCGTTCAGTCGTCCCCTTCTTCCATGTCCCGGGCACCAGTCTCTGCCTGCCCGTATCGCATTCGAGGTCTCCCCATGTCCGACGCCTCCGTCATCTGTTCCCAGCTGTCCTTCGCCTGGCCCGACGACACCCCGGTCTTCGAGAATCTGTCCTTCGCCCTGGGCGGCGGCCGGACGGGCCTGGTCGCGCCCAACGGCTCCGGCAAGAGCACCCTGCTCAAGCTGATCGCCGGCGAGCTGCGGCCCGGCACCGGGTCCGTGTCCGTGAGCGGCACCCTCGGCCATCTCCCGCAGGACCTCCCCCTGACCGGTGATCTCACGGTGGCCGAGGTCCTGGGCATCGACGCGGTGGTCCGGGCCCTGGACGCCGTGGAGTCCGGCGACGTGAGCGAGGAGCACTTCACGGCCATCGGGGACGACTGGGACATCGAGGAACGCACCCGGGCCCAGCTGGACCGGCTCGGCCTCGTCGACCTCACCCTCGACCGGAGCCTGAGCACGCTCAGCGGCGGCCAGATCGTCTCGCTCGGCCTGGCGGCCCAGCTGCTGAAGCGGCCCGACGTACTGCTCCTCGACGAACCCACCAACAACCTCGACCTCGACGCCCGGCACAAGCTCTACGACGTACTGGAGGACTTCGGCGGCTGCCTCCTGCTGGTCAGCCACGACCGGGCGCTGCTCGACCGCATGGAGCGCATCGCCGAACTCGAACGCGGCGAACTGCGTTTCCACGGAGGCAACTTCACCGCGTACGAAGAGGCCGTGCAGGCCGAACAAGAGGTCGCCGAGAAGAACATCCGCAACGCCGAGCAGGAGTTGAAGCGGGAGAAGCGGGAGATGCAGCAGGCCCGCGAACGCGCCGAGCGCCGCGCGAGCAATGCCGCCCGCAACCTCAAGAGCGCGGGCCTGCCGCGCATCTTCGCCGGGAACATGAAGCGGGGCGCCCAGGAGTCCGCGGGCCGGTCGGGGCAGCTGCACGCCTCCCGCGTCGGCGAGGCCAGGGCCCGGCTGGACGAGGCGGGGCGCGCCCTGCGCGACGATCAGCGCCTCACCCTGGACCTGCCCGACACCGATGTGCCCGCCGGGCGCACACTCGTTCTCGGCGAACGCCTACAGGTCCGCCACGGCGGCCGGGCCCTGTTCGCCGAACCCGGCGTCGACCTCACCGTCCGGGGCCCCGAACGCATCGCGCTGACCGGCCCCAACGGTTCCGGCAAGACCACACTCCTGCGGCTGCTCAACGGCGGACTCGGCCTGGACGGCGGGCAGATCAAGCGGGCCGACGGCCGGATCGCCTACCTCTCGCAACGGCTGGACCTGCTGGACACGGACCGTACCGTCGCCGAGAACCTCACCGCGTTCGCGCCGCACCGGCCGGAGGCGGAGCGGATGAACCTGCTCGCCCGCTTCCTCTTCCGGGGCCCCCGGGCCCATCTCCCCGTCGGGGTGCTGTCCGGCGGCGAGCGGCTGCGCGCCACCCTGGCCTGTGTGCTGTGCGCCGAACCGGCTCCGCAGCTGCTGCTCCTGGACGAGCCGACGAACAACCTCGACCTGGTCGGCACGGGCCAGCTGGAGAGCGCGCTGGGCTCGTACCGGGGAGCATTCGTGGTGGTCAGCCACGACGAGCGTTTTCTCGCCCGGATCGGCGTGGACCGGTGGCTGCGGCTGGCCGACGGCGGGCTGACGGAGACGGGGGCGCCGGAGGTGTGAGCCGCCGATGTGCCGACCGGGCCCGCGCCCGAGGTGGTCACCACCCGGCGGGCCGCACACCGATCACATCAGGTGGACCACCATGTCTCGACCCGCCCTGCTCGCCCACGACGTCGTCCGCACCCTGGGGACCGAGCGGATCCTCGACGGCGTCTCCCTCACCGCCTCCCCCGGCCACCGCATCGGGCTGATCGGGGAGAACGGCGTCGGCAAGTCGACGCTGCTGCGGCTGCTCGCCGGAGTGGACCAACCCGATGCCGGGACCGTCACGCGCCCGGCCGATCTGGGCTTCCTGCACCAGGAGCTGCCGTTCGACGGCGCGTCGACGATCGCCGACGTGCTGGACGAGGCGCTGCGCGAGGCCCGCGACGACCTGGCCGAGCTCGAACGCCTCACCGAGCGGCTCGCCCACTTCCCGCAGGACTCCCCCGGTTACGCCGAGCTGCTCGACACATACGGCCGACGGCTCGAAGAGGCCCAGGAGCGGGAGGTCTGGGACGCGGACCGGCGTGCCGCGATCGTCCTCGACGGGCTCGGCCTCGGCGCGTTCCGGCACGACCGGGAGCTCGGCTCCCTCTCCGGCGGGCAGCGCGGTCGCCTGGCGCTGGCCGCCCTGCTGGTCCGGCGCCCCTCGGCCCTGCTGCTGGACGAGCCGACCAACCACCTCGACGACAGCGCCGCCGCCTTCCTGGAGGAGCAGGTGCGCGGCCTGCCCGGGGCCGTCGTGATGGCCAGCCACGACCGGGCCTTTCTCGACGCCGTGTGCACGGATCTGATCGATCTCGACCCGGCCGTGGACGGTCCGGTCCGCTACGGCGGCGACTACAGCGCCTACCTGGCCGAGAAGCGTGCCGAGCGGGAACGCTGGGAACGGCGGTACGCCGAGGAGCAGGAGGAGCTGGCGGCACTGCGTCGATCGGCCGGTGTGACCGCGCACCGCGTGGCGCCCGACCGGGGGCCGCGGGACAACGAGAAGATGGGGTACGGCCACCGGGGCGGCCGGGTGCAGAGCCAGATCTCCCGGCGGGTGCGCAACGCCACCCGCAGGCTGGACGGGCTGGAGCGCAGCCGGGTCGGCCGGCCGCCGCAGCCGCTGCGTTTCCACGGCACCGCGCTCGCCGTCACCGCGCCCGGCGGAGAGCCGGCGAAGGACGCGCTCGTCTCGCTGCGCGAGGTACGGGTGCCGGGCCGGCTGACCGTCGCGCACCTGGACGTGCCGGTGACCGAGCGTCTCCTCGTCACCGGAGGCAATGGCGCGGGCAAGTCGACACTGCTGTCCGTGCTCGCCGGGCGGCTCGCGGCCGAGGGCGACGTACGGCGGCGGCCGGGGCTGACGGTGGGCCTGCTCGCCCAGGACACCGTGTTCGCCCGGCCCGACCGGACCGGGCGGGAGACCTACGCGCACGCGCTCGGCGCCGAACGGGCGGAGGCGGTCCCGCTGGGCTCGCTGGGTCTCCTGCACGAGGCGGATCTGGACAAGCCGGTCGGCCGGCTGTCGGTCGGTCAGCGCCGTCGGCTCGCGCTGGCGCTCCTGGTGGCGCGTCCGCCCGAACTGCTGCTGCTCGACGAGCCCACGAACCACCTCTCCCCACGGCTGTGCGACGAACTGGAGGCGGCGCTGGGCACCGGGCCCGGCGCGATCGTCCTGGCCAGCCACGACCGCTGGCTGCGCAGACGCTGGCAGGGCCGCGAGATCCGGCTGCACTTGAGCCGGGGGCACACGGGCGAACCTTGCTGACCCGATAGTCACCTGCCAGAATGGTGATGTGAATCTGGACCATGTCTTCGTATGCGGCAACCCGGCGCTCGACTTCGCCGCGACGCTCCGGGCACGTCGCTCGGTGCGGTTCGACATGTTCGTGACGCCGGAGCGGCTGCGGGCGTGGTACCTGGAATCCGGCATCGTCGACGCGGTCTTCCCCGGCGACCAGGCCGACGTCGACCGCGCGAAGGCCGTACGGGAGGCCATCTACCGACTGGTCACGGCCCGTCGGCTCGGTGAGGAGTACGCCGACGAGGCGCTGGAGGTGCTGAACGGCGCGGCGCGCAGGCCGCCCGCGGCACCCCAGCTCACCAGGTCGGGGCGCTGGACGCGGGCGACGCCGGACGAAGCCCTGTCCACCGTGGCGCGCCAGGCGGTCGAGCTGCTGAGCGGGCCGGACGTACCCCTGCTCAAGGAGTGCGGCAACCCCGAGTGCACCCGCGTCTACATCGACCGCTCCCGGGGCATGCGGCGGCAATGGTGCGGCATGGAGTCCTGCGGCAACAAGATCAAGGCGGCCGCCTACCGCGCACGCAAGAAGAGCGGGCACCCCGCGGCCGCCGCCGCTCAGTAGGAGCGGGGCCGGGGCTCCGTCATGCCGCCGGAGACGGCTGCCGGGTCCCCCCGGCCTCGACCATGGTGAGGCGCGCCGCCACGAGCGTCGGCAGCAGCAGCCGCCAGAACCGAGTGACCGTCGAGGCCGCGAGCCACGTCGGGTCCCGGACCCCGAGCACCTCGAAACCCACGGTCGCGGCCACCACGGCGGTCGCCGCGTCCTGGACCGCCGTACCCCGGCGCAGTTCGCCCTCGGCCTCGGCCTGCCGCAGCGTCTCCTCGACCCAGCACCGCCAGCGCTGCCGCAGGTCCGTCCGGGGCGGGCGGGACGTCTCGCCACCCAGCGCGAAGCCGACCCGCAGCACCACGTCGTCGTGCAGCGCGTCGGCGAGCGCATGGGTGACGTCGACGAGGAGTTGGACACGGCTCGTCCCGAGCGGCGGGGCGCCGTTCGTCACGGCCAGCAGCCTGGTCAGCGCCGTCTCCTCGACGACGTCCACCAGGACGGCCTTGGTGGAGAAGTGAAAGTGCAGCGCCCCGTTGCTCACCCCCGCCCGCGAACTGATCGCGGTGAGCGAGGCCGTCGAGAAACCGTCCCGGTCGAAGATCTCGGCCGCGGACCGGATCAGGGTTTCACGCGTACGCGCCGCACGCTCCTGCTTGACCATCAACTGCTCCGTCACTGCCAGGGGTTGCCGTGATTATCGAAGGACAGACGGTGACTATAACAAACCGTACGTGCGGTTTCTAAGGCGGTCTCCGACCCCTTCGCCGAACGGCATTGTTTTCCGGTCCACCCGCCAGAACGCAGCGAGCACACCGCGAGTCACCCACCCAAGGACAACTTGTGTCACTCTCGGACCATGTCGGACCAGAATCGGACGCCGGCTCGGCACCAGAACACGCCGAACCGGGCTCATTTCCAGGAACAGACAGAGCGGAATGAACCCCTCCGCCGTTTTGGGGCGACAAGGATCCAGAGGCACTAGAAATTAAACCGGTTGGTATGTATTTTCGGGCCCAGGAATAGCCCATTCCTGAACACATCTCTCGCGCCAGCCCAGGGGAGCCAATGTCTGCGCGCACGTTTCAGGTCGAACCACCAGTGTTCGACAGAGAAATGACAAGAGGCACCAGAGCCTCCACGATCAAACCCGGTGGGTTCTACCCCACCACTCTGACCACCACCGTGCCCAAGGAGCTCGTACACCGCTCCGCCGTCGCGGAGGTCCTGCTCACCGACTGGGAGCGGGTGGACGACACCCATTTCGTCATATCCGCCCAATGGCCACGCGGCCACAGCTTCTTCGTCCCGGTCGCGGACGGCTACCACGATCCGCTCATGGGCTGCGAGACCATCCGTCAGATCGGCATCCTGCTGGGACACGCGGAGTTCGGGGTGCCCTTCGGCCACCAGTTCCTCGTCTGGGACCTCGACATCACCGTATGCCCGGAGCACCTGCGGATGGGGTACGAGCCCGCCGCGCTCAGCATCGATGTCGAATGCACGGAGATCAACCGGCGTGGCAGAAACCTTTCGGGACTGCGCTTCGAGGCCGTCTTCCACCGCGACGGGAACGTCGTCGCGACCGGGGGCGGCTCCTACTCCTGCATGGCCCCGGCGGTCTACCGCCGGGTGCGCGGCGAGCACCTGCCCGGCGGCAACCGGTACCAGCTGCCGCTGATCAGCCCGGCGGCCCCGCAGAGCGTCGGGCGCATGTCACCCATGGACGTCGTGCTCTCCCCCACGAACGAACCGAACCGCTGGCAGCTGCGGGTGGACACACGCCACCCCGTGCTGTTCGAGCACGCGGTCGACCACGTGCCGGGCATGGTACTGATCGAAGCCGCCCGTCAGGCCACGGCAGCGGCCCTCGGCCGGTCCTCCTACCTCCCGCTCGGCGTCGCCAACGAGTTCAAGCGGTACGTCGAGCTGGACACCCCGTGCGTGATCGAGGCGTCCCTGCTGCCCGGCACGGGCACCGGGGACGAGCAGAGCGTCCTGGTGACCGCCCATCAGGACGGTGAGCCCGTCTTCGGCGCCACGGTGACGGCCGGGTCGCACGGCATGCCGCCGCTGACGAACGGCGGCTGACATGCCGAACACCGGCTTACCCCTGACGGGCGGCGGCTGCCCCCACCGGGCAGCCGCCGCACCCCGGCCCACACCGGTGCCGGAAGGCACTCACCCGAAGGCGCCCAGGTGATCGCTCGCCCATCCGCGGAAGGTTCCGGCAGGCCTGCCGAGCAGAGCGGCAACCGTGCCGTCCACCTCCGCCTTGGAGCCCTCACGGCCGCGCTCCGCGCTCTCCAGCAGTGCCTCGACGATGTTCGCGGGATAGCGCGCGCCCAGTGCGGCACGGGCCTGCGCCGGCTCCAGTTCCTCGAAACGGAGCGGGCGGCGCAGCAGTTCGGCGAGCAGGGCCGTCTGCTGGACCGCGGTGATCGCCTCCGGCCCGGTCAGCGTGTGGATCCTGCCCGCATGGCCGTCATCGGTGAGGGCGCGTACCGCGACCTCCGCCACGTCACGCGGATTGACGCAGGCGTTGGCCGAGGTCCCGTACAGGGCCCGCACCACGTCGTCCGAGCGGATGGAGCGCGCCCAGGAGAGCGTGTTGGACATGAACGCGCGCGGACGCAGCAGAGTCCACTGCATGCCGGATTCCCGCAGCAGGTCCTCGTTGCGGCGCTGCCACCGGGTGATCAGGTCCTCGGCCCGGCTGTCCGCGACCGCGGCCGCGGACAGTTTCACCACATGCCGCACCCCCGCCGACCGGGCACTCCGGAGGAAGCCCGAGTCGTCGTCCCCATCGGGGTTGGTCACCAGGAAAACGGTGCGAATCCCCTGCAGAACACCCGCCAGCGAGGCCGGATCCGTGAAATCCCCGGCCACGATCTCGGCCGCCGGACCCGCCCCCCGGACCCGCGCCGGATCCCTGGCCATGATACGAACGGCCAGGTCGGCCGGGAGTCCGCGGACCACTTCCCGCCCGATGGTCCCGGTGGCACCGGTGACAAGAATCATGAACTTCCTTCTCTCGTCCGACATTTCCCCGGCCGGTAGGGGCGAGGAAGCGGCCTGTAAGATACGAACTGGACGGTTTCTTTACCGGCCTCCCGACGTTCGACCATCCCGAGGAGGGAGGAGGCAGAGTGGCTGAGCAGCTACGAGCCATCCGTACCCGTCAGACGATCCTTTCGGCGGCAGCCAAGATCTTCGAGGAGCACGGGTACCAAGCGGCCACGATCTCCCAGATACTCTCCGAAGCGGGAGTCACCAAGGGGGCCCTGTACTTCCACTTCCATTCAAAGGAAGACCTGGCTCAGGGCGTCCTCGCGGAGCAGGACCAGCGGATCATCGTTCCGCACCGCGCCTCCAAGATCCAGGAGATCGTGGACGTCGTGATGCTTCAGGCCCACCAGCTGCAGACCGACCCGATGGTGCGCGCCGGTGTACGGCTGACTATGGACCAGCTGGCGCAGAGCCTCGACCGCAGCGGTCCCTTCCTGCGCTGGGGCGAGGTCGGTCACGAACTGCTCCAGCAGGCGCATGCCCAGGGCGAGTTGCTGCCCCACATCACGCCGTCCGAGACGGCCGACGTCATCGTGGGATCGTTCGCCGGCATCCAGTCCATGTCGCAGGCCGTCTGCGAGTACCGCGACCTCGTCAAGCGGGTCTCCGCCCTGATGCGTCATGTGCTGCCCAGCGCGGTGGTCCCGTCCATCCTCGCCTCGCTCGACCTCTCCGAGAGCCGTGGGGCCACGGTCTACGCCGAGGCCGTGAAGGCGGCCGAGATGCGGGACCTCGTCGAAGCCACCGGCTGAGCTCCGGACGCCGCTGTGGGGCACCGTCAAGGTTGCCCCACGGCGGCGCCGCCCTCGGGCCCGACGCCCTTGCCTACGAAGCCCTTGACGAGGTATGCCGACAGCGCCTCCGTCAGATCACGGCCGTCCCCCGGCACCCAGGCCAGGTAGCCGTCGGGTCGCACCAGCAGTGCGTCGTGCGGAACCTCGGGAGTGGGCCGGGCACGGACCACATGCAGGCTCCCTTCCCATTCCCGCGCCGCTTCCGCGTAGCCGCTGCGCTTCTCGTGGCCGTCGCTCTCCTCGCCGAGGAGCAGGAGCAGCGGCCTGCCGTCGCGCAGCAGCCCGATCACATCGGTCTCGCCGGTCGCCGTGGTGAGCACCGCGTTGCGGAGAAACGTTCCCGTCCCCCGGCCGTCCCCTTCGGCGTGGTCCGGGAGCACCGTGTCCTGGGCGCTGATCAGGCCGCCGAGGTAGCCGTTCTCACGGTCGGCCGACAGCACCCCGGTGAACACCCTGCGCAGCGCGTCCAGTTCGGGCCCCGGGCGCATCAGGGCGAGTTGGGCCTGGGTCTGGTCGATGACACGCCGGGCGACGGGGCGGCGCTCCGGGTCGTAGGTGCCGAGCAGCCCCGCGTCCGCCGATCCGTGCACCGCGAGCGCCAGCTTCCAGCCCAGGTTGAGGGCGTCGAGCACTCCGGTGCTGAGGCCCTGCCCGCCGATCGGGAAGTGCACATGCGCCGCGTCACCCACCAGGAAGACCCGCCCGGCTCGGAAGGCCCCGGCCAGCCGCGCGAAGTCGCTGAACCTGCTGAGCCAGTGCGGCTCGTCCATCTCGATGTCCCGTCCGGCGATCCGGGACACCTCCGCACGCAATTCGTCCAGCGTGGGCGGCAGTTGCCGGTTCGGGTGGGCGCCGTCGCAGTTCAGCGTGCGGATGTGTGTCCGGCCCTCCGCGTCGAGCTTGGCCACGATCCAGCCGCGCTCGGTGCGGTGCCAGCCCTTGGGGAGCTCGTCCGGCCGGGCGAGCGTGACGGCTCCCATGAGCGCGGACACCGTCGCCGGGTGGGTCTCGGAGGCGATGCCCGCCTGGTCCCGGACCGTGCTGCGGGCGCCGTCCGCGCCCACCGCGTACTCGGCCGAGCAGACCACGGGTCCCTGCGGCCCGTCGGCCGTGACCCGTACCCCGTCGTCGTCCTGGACGACCCCGGTCACCTGGTGCTCGCGCAGGATCCGTGCCCCGGCGGCCCGCGCCCGCGCCTCGAAGTGCCGCTCCAGCTCCGCCTGGGGGCACTTGAGGATCGGTTCGGGTTCGCGTGCGGGAGTCGTGATGGTGAGTCCGGGCAGGCCCGCGAAGTGGAACGGGCTCTCCGCCGCGCCTCCGGTGTACGGATAGCCCGGCCCCGGCAGGTGGCCCCGGCGGGCCAGGGTCTGCACCGCGCGGGCGTGCAGCGTGGTCGCCTTGGGCTGCTCGGACACATCGGCCCGGGATTCCAGGAGCACGGTGTCGACTCCGTACCCGGCCAGTTCGGCGGCGATGAGCATGCCGACCGGGCCTCCACCGACCACCACTACCCGCGCCCGTATCGGACGTTCCCCCTGCACAGCGACGCCTCCCCTGGCTGCGGCCCATCCGCTGATGGAAATATACCGGACAGACTGTTTCCCCATCCATCTGCCCAGAGGTACGGGACGGCTACCGGACCGGAAGGTACGGACCCGGCACCGGAAGCGGAACCAGTGCTCGGGCCGGGGCGGCGGCGCAGGTGGGGACCGAGGTCACGGCTGGAGCTCCCGCGTCGCGGACGACATCGGTCCGCCTTCCGAGCGCTCGGTCTTGTGCCCCTTGCTGCCCGGCGCCAGGGTCCGTACGTCCACGGCCTCCGCTGGCGCCCCCCTCGCGTACAGCCCCTCCGGCTCGGTGTCCCGGTCGTGCGGAAGCAGCCAGAACACCCGTCGCCTGAACGTGCCGGAGGACCGGGACGGCTTGGCCTTCGGCCCCAGCAGGGCGTACCCGACCATCCGGCCGTCACGGTGGTACGCGGGTCTTCCCCGTCGCGTCGGCAACCTGTCCAGGCTCTGGCGGACATAGTCGAGCCGACTGGTGTCCTCAAGCCAGACGAGGTCCATCTCGTCGACGATCTCGTCCTCTGCGATGAGGGCGCTCATACTGTCTCCTGGTCCACGAGCAGGCCGATGCCCGGGTAGTACTTGCGCTGGTTGGAAAGGATCATTCCCTTCGGCGACGCCAGTCCCACCAGCTCGCGGACACGTGCCGCGAAGGCCCGGGATGAGATCGCTGATACGCCCTCATTCTGGCACCAGCCCCTATAGGCCGCGTAGAGCTGCGCCTGTTCGGCCCGCAGATCGGCCTCGATTCGGCAGGCCTCATGGACGAAACGCCCGGTATGGTCCTCTGTCTCGGCGTACGCCGTGGTCGCGATGCGTACCCGCTCGGGACCGGAGAGGTCCTTGTCGCCCCCGAGGTAGCGACGGGCGCCTTCGATCAGCCAGTTGAGGATGCCGGGACCTTCCTGGGTGACGAGGATGTCCGCCAGGTTGTCGATCTTGCGGTCGTCGGAGACCACCCGCTCGAACGGGATCAGCCGCATCCGCCGCCAGAACGCGAAGCCGCCCGTACCCACCTCGGGCCGGTGGTTGCCGAGCAGCCACATCTTGTGCGTCGGCTCGAAGCTGAAGAAGTCCTGCCGCATCCGGCGCGCCTTGATCCGGTCGCCGCCGGTGAGCAGCTTGACCCGGGCCTCGTCGAAACGGTCCCCCGGCTTGACCTCGCTGCACACGATCACACGCCGGCCGTGCAGTTCGGCCAGATCGGTGGGGTGGCCCTCGTACGGACGTGACATCAGGAACCCGGGAGGCGCCGCGTCGGCGTAGTCCCCGAGCAGCTTCATGAGGACGTCCAGCAGGACGGACTTGCCGTTCTTCCCGGAGCCGAACAGGAACGGCATGACCTGGGCGCCGACGTCCCCGGTGACGGAGTAACCCAGCAGCAGTTGGAGGAAGTCGATCATCTCCGCACCGTCCGTCCCCTCACCGAAGGTGTCGGTCAGGAAGCGGTTCCAGCGCGGTGTGGGCATCGGCTCCGGCGAGGCCGAGGTGGAACGGGAGTGGAAGTCCCTCGTGGGCTCGGCGGGACGGATGTGGCCGGTGCGCAGGTCGACGACGCCCGCAGGGGTGCACAGCGCGTACGGATCCGCGTCCAGCCGCGACGCGTTGAGCACCATGCCCGGGGCGGACTTCGCCTGGGTCAGCATCGCGTTCATCCCGCTGGTGCTCAGCGCGCGGCGGCGGTGCTGCTGCAATGCGGCGGGGGTGTAGACGCCGCGTGGATCGGTGGTGGCGATGGACTCGGCCAGATCGCCTGCCGACCACATCACGGTGTCGTCCTCGTCGATCTGCCACCGGGTGCCGTCCCACCGGTACCAGCCGATTCCGGGAACGTGCCGGTAGTCGTTGCGGTAGAGCTTGACGAACAACTTGGCGTTGCCGCGGTCGGTGAGCGTGTCGGGCAGCAGCCCGGCCGCCGTCGCCTCGCCGTTCCCCGGTGTCGCCTCGCCAGGACCCGCCGGAGCGGAAGCGGCCATGTACCGCGCGAACTCGTCGCTCTGCCGGGGTGCCGGGACGGGATGCGCGAGGATCTGCGCGGCCACGGCCTCGACGTCGAAGGCGGAGAGTGCGTTGTCCTCGTCCACACTCACGCACGCCCCCCGAGCGACAGCGGGCGTGCCAGCCCCGCGCTCAGCCCGCCCCGGATGATGGCCAGGCACCGGCTCCGCTGCCCCGGGCGGGCCTGCTCGGCCGCATCCCGCAACACCCGTACGGCTTCGGCCTCGGTGATGTGGCCCGCCGCGACGAGACCTCCGGCGGTGTACGCGGCCCGGTTCAACTTCTCGGAGAACGCGGCGCCTTCGGGTACGGCCCCGCACGCGGCGACCTCGGCGAGCACTCCGGTCAGCACCCGGTCCCCCGTGGTGCCTCCTCCGCCCCGCGCTGCGAGGACCGCCTGCCGGGCTCGGGGCGGCACGGGGCGGGGGCCCGGCACGGAGGCGGGCGGGAGGTGTCCGGTGCGCTCCAGTTCCTTGGCGAGCCAGACAGGCAGCGGGGCGGGCATCCGCGTGGGTCCCACGCGACGGTAGGTCCCCGCAGAGGTCACGGTCCCGGGCGCCACGATGTACCCGCCATGCGCCCGGACGTCGACCTGCCAGGCGAGGGCACGGCCACTGCCCGACCCCGAGGAGCACTGCCAGCGGTGCCCGCCGTCGTTGCGGTACCACACGTGCAGGCCCCCGGACGGGGTGCGGACCCGCAGCGTCGACTCGTCCTCCGCCGGGCTGACCGCGCCGCGCAGGGCGGCCAGCACACCCAGTGTGTGGAAGCCGTTGGCCAGCCCGGTCAGATCGATCCCCGGAGAAATCCGGACACCGGGCAACAGCCGGTCCCGGTCGGGGAGTTCACACGCATGCGCATCGACATCGATGACGACGAGGCCGGCCGGTCCGGTGGCGACGCCCACCCCGAGATCGGGACGGGAACCCCACCACTGCCGGATCCGGTCGAAATCAAGCGTGGCCGCATGAAAGCCATGGCACCAGCGGCCCGCACGAATACAGTCGCACCCCCCTCGGGCATGGCCCGGGACGCGGCACACATCGCAATTGCCCACAGGCGTTTTACGCCCCGGAGCAAGAGGATGAACCGGCCACCCCTGGCGCGCACACCACGAGGCAGTTGTCAGAGGCTGCGCAGCGACCGGTGCAGTTCTCGCGAACTGCTGTGGGTCGCTGCGCAAAACCTGCAGCTCAGCTGCCATTCACTTCCCCCATGAGCGACTGAAGCGACTCAAATCCCAACATCAGATTAGCGAAACCCGTGGGAGAGGAGAGACACATGAGGCAGAACAGATGTGCGCATCCAGGAGGTGCCCCACCGACCCGGCGACTGACCGCCCGGTGGGGGACGGTCGCTCAGTCGCTCGCCTACAGAGATACGGAACAACAGGTCAGAGGCGCGCGCAACACAGATCAGCGACTGAAGCGACTCACGCTCTCTGTATATGACGCACACACGCACGCTCACGCGCATGAATGTCTCCATATATCTGAACCTTGAGTCGCTTCAGTCGCTGATCCCCGACGGCTACCCGCCTGACCTGTGTGTTCATCCCTTGCGACCGAAGCGACTCAGCGCCCGGTCAGTCGCTGGCGCACTCGGCCGACGGGCGGAGTTCCTCGGTCTCTGCCCTCCCGAAGCGCGGAGAATCGCAGGTCACACGGCAGTCATGGAAGAGCGGCGGCGACCGGAGCGACCTGGTCCGTCGATGGACGCCTCGATGCATTGGCTGGTATTCGTCCATGACGGGCCGGGTGGCCGTCGGCTTGGACGGTTCGCGGAGGGTGAAACCCCAGCCGGACTCCGCCGACCGCACATCGGCTCTATCAGCGGGCCAACTCCGCCAACCGCTCTCGCCAGGGCACGCGTTTGGGTGGACCGGCCAGGTTCGCCCGAGCCAGGGCGAGGTCCGCCAGGAACTCCTTCAGCAACTCCCGGGCCACGCGGTGACGCGCACTCACCGCAGCCTTCTCGGCGGCTTCCCGCCGTTTTCCGGCCGTGGCGTGCCAGTGGGTTCTCCCCAACACAGCCTGGTACGCCCGATCCGCTGCCGCACTCGCCGGTTCGCTTTCGGCCAATCGCTGAAGTGCCTGACATTGGCGCTGGTGCAGCAGCTTCGCGGCCAGCTGTTGCACCTCGTGAGCCCGCACTCCCGGGTCGGCGGAGGAGTCGGAGGTCTGCGCACGCGCATGCGCGTGCGCGATGACGGTCCGGGTGTCCTGCTCGACCTGTGACGTCATCTCCGCCACGGCTCGGAGATCCAGCGAGTCCACCCGCAGTGCGACCACGAGGTCCACGGCCTGGCCGATCAGGTCGTCCGTCCGCTTGCGGAACGCGCACACCGGGCACTCCCCCGCCGCGTCGGGCAGGCCGCACTCCCGGCACGCCATCGCCGCGTGCGCGGCCTCCGCCGCCGCCAGTTCCTGCCGACGCCTCTGCGCGGCCGCACGCCGCAGGTCCTGGGCCTGCTTTTGGTCCTGGGGCTGGTTCTGCGTGTCGCGCTCGCGGCGAAGGGCCTGGCCGGCGGCCGCCTTCGCGTGATGAGCCTCCCTCAGCCGCCGTTCGACTTCGGCGACGCGCAGCCGAGGGGACGCCGTGCCGAGCTCCACGTCGACGGTGGCGGCGATCGAGCGGCGCATCGACCGGCGGTCGTCGATCAGGCAGGCACAGCTTTCGCAGAGGTCCCCGGTATCCATCCGGTGGCCGTCGTCGCACAGGAACGACCAGCAGCCGGATCGCTGAGGAAGGCCTCGGTGCAACAGCCAGCCGACGAGTTGCCTGACCGCATGGGGTCCCTGTCTGTCGAGGCGCCGGGTCAGCCGTGCGGCGAGGGCCCGGAGAGCGAGCTCGGGACCGACGATCCCGCTCAGGCGAAGAAGCTCGGCGCGTACGGCCTTGGCGAGCCACTTGACCGTCGAGAGCCGGGTGAGACCGGTCCACAGGTGGGCTACGGGTGCCAGCGCTTCGGCAAGGTCCTGCGGTACCGCCGCCGTCCGCAGGAGACGCGCGCCGTTGGTTCCGGTCGATCGGGCCGGGAGCTTCTCCGGCTTGTCCCCGCGAAGCGGGTCGGCCCCCGTCTCCGTCCGGCCTGTGCGCGGCCAGAGCGAGTCGGCCCCGGCGGAATCCTCGCCCGCGTACGCGCGTCCCCGCCGACGGCCCTGACCCTCGACGGCAGAGCCGGAAAGGACTTTACGATCACCGGCAGCAAACCCCGAGAGAGCAACCACAGGTGCGTGGGCTGTGTGGAGGTCTGCACCAACGGCCTTGTCCAGCTGCTTCTCGGAAGCTCTGCTGACCTGCGGATTCACGGGGCGTTCGGTCGTCTGATCCCCGAATGCACAAGCATCGGCCGTCAGGAGCACATCCTCCAGACTCTCCTGCGCCCAGCCGTCCCCGGACAGCGCCATCCCCGCCGCTTCGGATTCTGTTTCTGTTTCGTTCTCGGCTTCGGCTTCGGCTTCGGCTTCGGCGCATCGGGAGCACGGTCCTTGGTCTGCCGTCTCGGCCTCGGCCACCGGTGAGTCCGAGACGACGGCCTCCAGCGCCGCCGATTGACGAACCCGCGCATGTGCGGCCGCCACGGCCGGTACCCGTAGCCGTTCGCCACCAGGCCGCCTTGTGTCTTCCAGCTCCACGTGACCGGCAGCGACGAGACGGTCCACGACCATCGCCGCAGCGTCGATCGGGCAGTTGAGCAGGCGGGCAACCGTTGCATCGGCCCGCCGGAAGCCCTGGGGGACCCGGCCCGGTGCCATCCGCACCCGGCCGTCCGTACGGGCCTCCAGTGAGAGCAGCACCATGGCCAAACGGTCCGTGGGTGCGCCTCTCCCCCGGCGGTGTGCCATGAAGCCCGCCGGCGTCTCCGCCTTGCCGGAAGGCGACCACCCTGGGCACGTCACCGCCTCGCAGAACCGCAGCAGCGTCGCCAACTCCCGCTTGGTCAGCGTGGCCAGTGGTCGGCCGTCAGCCGCTGACCGCGCTTCCCGGAGCGGCAGCAGCTCCAGACGTAGCCCTTCCGTCCGTCCCTCATCGGTCCGATTCGGCCGGCACAGCACGGCGTCGGTCGCCTTCAGCCCGGGAACCGCGGTGTGCCCGACATGGGAGAGCGAACAGCCCAGCCAGCCGCCCATGTCCCGGGAGGACATGTCGACCACGGCGGACCCGGACGGTGCCTTCGCCAGCAGCACCACCGCGGCCAATCTGACGAGATCGCTCCGCCCGGTCAACCGAGGGTCCTTGATCAAGGAGTGAACGGCCGATGCCAGCACCGTATGCATCGCAGGGGACAGTGCGAGGGGCTCATTCACCTGGCCGTGACCCGAGACATCCGCTGCGTACGGGGCCGAGGCGCCCCCCGCGCGTGAATTCCGGCGGGAAGCACCTGCCCGTGAAGGCACCTGTGGGAGAGGGGCCAGGGGGCGTCGCGCCTGATCGTCTTCGGACGCGACTGATCCAGCCCTCGGATGGGTAGCTATGATCTGCTCCTGTCGAGGGGATTGAGGGAGTTGCTCATCGCCACCCGGTGCAGCTGGGCTACAGCAGGACAGCCGGGCGTGCGACGCGATTCAGCCAGGTGTTTGAGTCGTGCTCACCTCTTCGGCGGAGCATCGGCCCGGGACCGCAGATCCCGGGCCGATCTGTTTTCCTCAGGTTCTTCGTCGGCGCCGTTCTTGCCGGAGGGGCGCCGACGAAGGGAGTCGGGTCAAAGGGCAGTTGAGGGCCGGCAGAGCCGGGCACCCCACACTGCCGCGCTTACGTACGTGGGTCTTCTGAAGCTGTGCGGCTGAGGCCGAGGCTCATGCTGTGCCTGGGTTGAGGCGCTTGAGCTGAGGCCCGAATTCGTCGAGGAGAGTCGAGCGGTCGAGCGGACGCCGGACGAGGCCTCCGCCGGGAAGCTCATAGAGTTCGGCCCACTGGGATCGCGTGTTCGGGCTGAGCCACTCGATGAGACGGATGGTCAACCCCGGGTGCTGGGCGGCGACATGCTTGACGACCTTCGCGTACGCGGCTTCTTGCAGCGGAGCGACGGTGGACGCGAACACCGTGACGAGTCTCGGAACGGTGCTGAAGGCCCGCAGGAAGACCGTGGTGGAGTCGTCCACGGCGACTGACGATTCCATGATCTGGCGCGGCCAGTGGAAGAGGGTCTCAAGGTTCGGCGGGAGTTCGGCGATCCACTCGCCGAGGGGCACTGCCACGAACATCGAGCGTGGGCGACCGAGCACGAAGGCCGAGTGCGCTCCTGGCTCATGGGTGACCTCCACCCCGTCCGGCGCCACCCAGAGGATCGAGTCCAGCCGCGTGGCCGGATCCCGTGCGGCTGCGCGTGCGGCGTTGACCGCCAGCGACTGCCACGGTTCCATCACACGCGCCTCGCTCCTGGACCTGCTCTTCCCCGGCCACACGAGTTGATCCACGAAGGCGAACACGCGTACGACGATCAGATCTTCGCCGTCGAGCGTGCTGGGATTGACCAGGCCAAGTGCTGCGGCCTTGGTGACCCAGGAACGGTTGAGCTTGGCGCTATTCGCGAGAGCAGCGGGCTGCACGTAGGCGGACATGACGTCTCCAGCGCGTGAGTGTGCTTGTGACTGTCGATCACCGTAGCGTATCCGGACCGATTTTCCATGTCACGTCGTGGCACATTTTTCGCCACCGCTCCCCCACCATCTCGGGATTCAACGATATTTGTCCGCTTCAACTAGCCTAACTTCGTGTCACGTCGCGTCAAATAGATGACGCAGGCAACGACGTGAAGATACGTACATACGAGGACGCGTCAATGACTATCTACATGCCTATGCACATGCCTACGGCGATCACTACAGACATGACTACGTACCTATCGGACTAGCTACTGATGTGCCTACAGATTCACCTACTGACATGCCTACTGATCTGCCTACCGAGAAACCTATAGATCAAGTCTCGGCAGGGCTGCGGACGGCCGGAACAGGTGCAGGACATGGCGAAGCGCCAACCCCCGGCGGGGGTTGGCGCTTCGCCATGTCCTGCGGCCGTGGCCGCGACTACGTCGTGGGGCCCAGCGGGCCTTCCTCTTCGAGGTCCCGCAGGAATCGGTCGAGTACGCCCGAGTAGACATGGACCGCGAGCCTGGGGTGACCGGCGATCCGCAGTTCGTTCGCCAGCGGCGAGGCGATCGCGTACACCTCGGCGCTCACTCGGTGACTCGCCTGCTTGCCCGTGCCGACGTCGGAGTCGCGCGAGAGCAGGAACTCCTCCGCCAGCTCCAGCTGACTCGGAATGGTCCGGGGAAGGTAGAGGGTCATCGCGGCATCGACGTACTGAGCGGCCGTGAGTGCCTTCCCCGCCGACGTGGAGTCCTGGGCGACTCGTCGGCTCAGGACTGCCACGAGATCCGGCGCGAACCTGAACGCATGTGTCTGCCAGGACTGTCTGCCCATTTTGAGGTCCACGCGGCTGTTTCGCCAGGATCTGAAAATGGCTTCGTGGGCGGGGCCGAGCTTCGCTCCCCCGCGGGGCGAAGCGGCACGCTTCTTTCGTGCACCAGCCGTGTGCGTGCTGCTCTCGGCCGCGACGGGATGTTCAGGGGCGGGTTCGTCGGGCGTCGAGGCAGCAGCGCTGGACCGTGGTTCCGTGTGCTTGTGGCTCGGCGGAGGAACGTCGGCTGCCTCCGGGGGCTCGGGGTCGGCCTCGGAGATTCCTGCGACAACCGCGACAACCGCGACATCCGCGTCCTCCGGAGTCGTCGCCCCGGGCTCCGGCTCCGAACCGCCGCCCGGGCGATCGGCGGGAGGCGCGGGCACCTCGGTGCGGGGAGTCGACTCGGTGCGAGGAGTCGACGGGTACGTCTCCCCCGCCGCGGGCTCCTTGCGGTCCTGCCCTTCGGCCGACCGGCTCGGTGCCGGTACCACGTTCGGCGTCTGCGGACGCGGCGGCAGGACCGGTGAAACCTCGGTCGACGCCTGAGGGAAGGGGGCGGGAGCCTCGGTACCCGATCCTCCCTGCCCGAGCACCGACCTCGCGACGACGGTCTGGGCGCCGGCGAGGGCAGGGTTGTTGAGGATGGAGCCAGGGGGCCTGGGCCTGAGAGCCGCCCTCTTGGCGGCCTTCTTGACCGGCTTCTTGACGGTCTTCTTGGCCGGGCCGTCCGTCTCTGGACCCTGGGGCTCAGGCATCTGCGCTCTCCTCAAGCAGGATCGGGTCGGCGATCGTCCACTTCTCGCGAGGCAGGTCGATGCGGTCCAGGATCTCTTCCACCACGGCCGTGTACTGCTTGCCGCATGCGTGGTTCGGGAACCGGACCACGGCGGGCTTGCCGTAGATGTAGGACTCCGAGATGCGGGTGTCCTTGCGCACGTCGGTGAAGAAGGGGAACAGGCCCCGGCCCGGTTCAGCGCTGATCCCGTCGCCGACCATCCCGTTCCGGATGTCGACGTCCTGGTTGGTCCACTTCGATTCCGGGTTGGAGCGGTTCAGGAGCGCGCCGAGGAGCTGCGGCTTGCACTCCCCCCCGGTGTTGGTCTCGACGGCGTGCGTCGCGGCGCTGAGTACGAGCGCGCCCTTGATGGACTGGTACTCCGGAATGCAGATCGTCACCACGTAGTCGGCCGCCGCCAGGGCGACCGCGTTGAGGTGGGAGACGGCCGGAGGGGTGTCGATGAGAACGAAGTCGAAGCCCCGGGCTTCGGCCAGGAGCAGATGGCGGAGCGTGGCCGTCTGCTTGTAGGGCTTGGTGACGAACGCGTTCTGAGCGGCCGACATGGAGGCCTCCTCCGAGGCCAGCAGGCAGAGGCGACCGTGTCCGTCGAAGCCCTCCAGGACTTCATCGGTGCGGTCGAACATGGCCTCCTGGAGGTGAGCCCGGGGGAAACTCTGCAGGGCCATCTGCAGGATGTACCCGAGGGACCTCCGCAGCTCGGCCTCGGCCGCCTGCTCGTCCTCCTGGCCGCCGAGCGTGACACCCAGGGCCGTGCCGGCCTGGGCCTGCGGCTCAAGGTCGACGATGAGGACGTTGTAGCCGGCCATCGCCAGCCGGGCGCCGAGGTTGACCGTCGTGGTGGTCTTGCCGACTCCGCCCTTCTGCGTAGCGATCGCGATCACCGTCGGTGCGGGACTCTCTGTGCCACCGACGACATCGGTGGCGCTCTCAAACGTGCTGGTCATCGCGGGTGCCTCCCGAACTGGGCGAGGGGGTAAGGGACCACGTCCTGGGCGTCACTGTCGCGTCGCATCACGTGGGCTAGCGGTATGGGGGCGGTAGTTGAGGCCAATGGGTGCACGGCATAAGGACTTTGCTGAGAAATTCGGGCATCTCCAGAGTGCATCGTGTTCCTGCCGCCGTGCCTGCGTGTCGCGTCGTGACACGCAGGCACGATAGCACCAAGGCGTAGGGGAAAAGCGTGAGTGAGGCGAGGTTCAGGTGTGTCGCACGAGTACGTCATGGATGGAGCGACGGCTCGACGGAGCAGCGGTAGGACGTTCGTGCCAGGGATGAACATGCGGAACGTCATGGGAGTACGCGCCTGATGGGACGCGGGGGCAGGAGCTTTCGCGTGAAGTACGGGGCTTTGGCGCGTGGAAACCGAGGAGGGTGACAACATCGACCGCAAGGGGAATGGGCGGCAGGATGCGAGAGCCGCGACGAGGGTCCGTCGTCACTCGAATACGTCGTAACTCGGATACAACGACACGGAATGACGTGGAGAGCATCGCGCAGGCAGAAGCAGAGGCGTTGAGACGAGTGTGTGTGCGTGTGAGCACGCACGAAGACCGAGACGCGATGCGAGGAAGATGAGCGTATGCGTCTTTGTAGACATACACGCCAGGATGCCTACAGAGATGCATGAACGCATACCTGCTTACCTATCAACATGCCTACACACCTACACACATAGCTACCGACCAAGCTACTGACGTACCTACAAAGAAACCTACACGCATGGACAGGCCGGAGGGTGAGAACGGGAGCGCGTCCTTGGAGATGTACGTACGGGAGAGGGAAGGTGAGTCAGTCGTTGGGAACGACCGTCCAGCGATAAGTGAGTTGTTCCATGGGTGTACGAGCGCCAAGGTGAACAGGCGCAACCTGCGATAGGCGCGACTGCACAGCAATCCATCCATGAGGAGGGACCTGCGAGCACACGTGGCTGATGGGTACGCAAGGTGCATCGTGGACTGTACGAATGCGCGTGGACGCGCTCCATGGAAGTGGGCCTTCAGTGCGCCCTCGGCGAGGCGGCCCGTCCCCCACGTACCCTCTTCCCCGTGCCAGCCTCACCTCTGTTTCGCGTCGCCGTTCTCGTCCTCGACGGTGCGAAGCCTCTCGATGTCGGTATTCCTGCGCAGGTGTTCACGACTCGCGCGAGCATGCCTTACGAGGTGCGGGTGTGCGGCGCGGCGCCCGGTCCCGTGGCCGGCGGCGACGGCCTGTCGTACTACGTCGCCCATGGCATCGAGGCACTTGAGTGGGCCGACATCGTCTTCGTTCCCGGCTATCGGCACCCGGACCGCGACGATCCGCCGCAGGCCGTCGTCGATGCGCTGATCGCCGCCCACCATCGGGGTGCGCGGCTCGCCGCCATCTCCACGGGCGCCTTCGCGCTCGCTGCCACGGGCCTGCTCGACGGCAAGCGCGCCACGACGCACTGGCATTACACGCAGGCACTCGCGGCAAAGCGTCCACTTGTCCAGGTCGACGCGAACGTTCTGTTCGTGGACGAGGGCAGCGTACTGACGTCGGCCGGCGCGGCGTCGGGTATCGACCTGTGCCTGCACATCCTGCGCGGCGATCTGGGGGTGTCCGCGTCGAACCACGCGGCGCGGCGCCTGGTGGCGGCCCCCTACCGCAGCGGCGGCCAGGCGCAGTACGTGCCGCGCAGTGTGCCCGAGCCGCTCGGGGAGCGGTTCGCCGCCACCCGCGAGTGGGCGCTGCACCGGCTCGGCGAGCCCCTCACTCTTGAAGTGCTCGCGCGGCATGCGGCGGTGTCGCCGCGCACGTTCTCGCGGCGCTTCGTCGAAGACACGGGGTACACGCCGATGCAGTGGGTCATGCGAGCCCGCATCGACGTGGCCCGTGAGCTGCTCGAACGTTCGCAGCGAAGCATCGAGCAGATCGCCGCCGATGTCGGTCTCGGCACTGGTGCAAATCTGCGGCTGCACTTCCAGCGCATCCTCGACACCACGCCGAGCGAGTACCGGCGCACCTTCACCCAGGGGCAGTAGCCCGTCACCACCACGTGGCGTGATCCTTTCGGACCGTGGCAATCACGCCGCTGTCACCAGCGGATGCTGCGCGAGAACCTGATGGCGAACCCGAAGGGACACCACTCATGACTCGCATCGCCATCAATGGATTCGGCCGCATCGGACGCAATGTGCTGCGCGCGCTGCTCGAACGCGACAGCGACCTGGAGATCGTCGCCGTCAACGACCTCACGGAGCCCGCCACCCTCGCGCGGCTGCTCGCCTATGACACGACGGCGGGCCGGCTCGGTCGCCCGGTTACTGTCGACGGGAACGCCCTCACTGTCGACGGCCGTCGCATCACTGTGCTCGCCGAGCGCGAACCGGCACAGCTGCCGTGGGCCGGGCTCGGTGTCGACATCGTGCTCGAGGCGACCGGTCGCTTCACGTCGGCCACGGCCGCCCGCGCTCACATCGACGCGGGCGCGAAGAGGGTACTCATCAGCGCGCCGGCGGACGGCGCCGATGTCACCCTCGCGTTCGGGGTCAACACCGACGCGTACGACCCGGCCGCTCACACGATCGTCTCGAACGCCTCCTGCACGACCAACGCGCTTGCGCCGCTGGCCGCGGTGCTCGACGACCTCGCAGGCATCGAGCACGGCTTCATGACGACGGTGCACGCCTACACACAGGAGCAGAACCTTCAGGACGGTCCGCACCGCGACGCCCGCCGGGCCCGCGCGGCCGCTGTCAACATCGTGCCGACCACGACAGGCGCCGCCAAGGCGATCGGCCTCGTACTGCCGAACCTCGACGGCAAGCTGTCGGGCGACTCGATCCGCGTGCCGGTTCCGGTGGGATCGATCGTCGAGCTCAATACGACTGTCGCTCGCGATGTCACGCGCGAGGACGTGCTCGCGGCGTACCGCGCTGCGGCGCTGGGGCCGCTCGCGGGCGTACTCGAGTACTCGGACGACCCGCTCGTGTCATCCGACATCACGGGCAATCCGGCCTCGTCGATCTTCGACTCGGCCCTCACCCGCGTCGACGGACGCCACATCAAGGTGGTCGCCTGGTACGACAACGAGTGGGGCTTCTCGAACCGCGTGATCGATACGCTCGAACTCCTCGCCACCAGCTGACGGGCAGAGGGGTACCAGCGGTTCGGTACGGCGCAGGCTTCGGGCCGTCTGTATGTCGCTCGGAAGGGCGCTGAACCGTGGCGGGGTCCTGGTGGCGTCCAGTACCACCGCATGTATCCGGTCGCCGACCGCGGCGGGGGGAGTGTCCGACCACCATGAGGGGTGTTTGATCTGGTCGATGAAACCTTCGTATCCGTCCGCGTGGACGGCACTTCCCACCGGAGCCACGGCCGTGATGACCACTTCGTACTCTTGGTGATCGGCAAGCATGACAACAACCCTGCACCATCTCGGCAGGCAGGAACAGTGGGCAGACGCGCCGGTCTCGCTGCGCACGCCTCGTGTCCCGTCTCAAATGACCTGGTCTGCGGGTGGGGCTGTGACCTGCGGCGCCCAGACCGTCCGAGTCGGCACGCTGCACGAGCAGTTGCCTGATTCGTGCACATGCTGAGCTGTGCCGGCGAGCGGCCCGTGCTGCATCCGGCCAGGGAGCAGCAGCACGAGCAGCAGACGTGCCTCGCACCGTTCACGGCAAGGAACAGCCGGCCAGGCCGGCGTTGCAGCGGGGCGGTGTCGGGGCCTGCGGCCTAGCCGCGGGGTTGCAGGAGGTAGAGGTCCCAGGAGTCGGGGTCGCCGACGTAGACGAAGAGCTTCGGATGCTCGGGGGTCCCGAACACGTGCCAGGTGTCCATGGAGCAGTCGTCGATGGACACGTCCACTTCCTGGGACCACGGTCCGGCACCCTGGCCGTACCTCCAGGTTCCGGTGCCGGTGCACTTGTGTACCGCGGAGTCGAAGTCGAACGTCTCGACGCGGGTCGCGCGCCCCGAGAGCCTGCGGCCGAGCCATCCGGCCACGGCCAGGAGCGGCATCACGACGCCGACCGTCAGCAGGGCGCAGGAGACAGCTCCGACCGCGGCCACAAGCGGCACCGCCACGATCAGGAGGAAGATCCCCATTCCGTTGTAGGGAAGCACCGGGCTCTCCTGGGTCTGCCCCCACACGAAGAGCGCGATCGTCCCGATCACTGCCTCCACGAACAGCATCGACATCGATGCCGTCAGCACCGCGCCGAACCTGTCCCTCACGCGTCTGCCCCGGATCCTTCATTTCTGAACGCATTCAAATCCGCTCCCGCCCCGCATCCTCCTCCGTGCGGGGCGGGTCTGCGCAACCGGGTCCCCCTCCGGCGGGCGCCGGCTCGCCCCACCGGATGTCCCAGGAAACGCCGTTCGGTACATAGCCCAGGGCGTCGTCCGATGTCCCTTCTTCCCGTGACACGCCTGTGACCGGTGATGTGGCCTGCACCACAGCTCGGCACTCACCCCCCTGATGGGGTGACCTGATGCGCAAAGTCACTTCTCTTCTTCCGGCCCTCGCCGCACTCCTGCTGCTCACGGCGTGCGGATCCGAACAGGCGGGCACTCCCGGCGCAGCCACCTCCGCGTCCGGGACCGCTGCTACCACCCCACCCGTGGACGGCGTCCGGATCACTTCGGTGACCATTCCCTCCGCCACGCCCACCCCCAACTCCGATGGGTTCTCCGTCCACGCCGACTCCCTCCCCACCGGGGACTCCGGGATCTCGGCCGCCTACGAAGTCACCAACAACGGCACCGAGGCGCTGACGTACACGATCCTGTTCGACTTCACCACGGACACCGGCGAGGTCATGGGCAACAGCCACGAGACCGTGCGCTCGGTCGATCCCGGTACGACCGAACGCGGCACGGTCCGGCTGGGGGTGCTGGCCCCCGGTGCGTCCCCGGTGACCCGCGTCAAGGTCTCCCGGGTGACCAAAGTGCCCGCCGTCGAGGCACCGCCCGCGTCCGGTGAGTGTCCGCCCTCCGGCATCCGCCTCACCACCGATGACGGCGATGCCGCGATGGGGCTGCGCGTGGTGGGCCTGCACCTGGAGAACTGTGGGAAGCGCGACTACTCACTTGACGGCTATCCGATCCTGGAACTGCTGGATGAGGATCTGTCACCCATCCAAGGCGTCCGGATCGTGCATGGAAGCGGCGGCATCAGCACCGGTACCGGATTTGATGAGCCGGCCCGCCCGCTGGTCCTGAAGCCGGGGGAGAGAGCCCTTTCGGGCCTCATGTGGCGCAACACCACCGAGTCCGGCGCCGCCGTCGACGTCCCGTACGTCAGGGTACGGGCCGAACGGGGCGCCGATCCGGTGACCGTGACGCCCCACCTCGATCTCGGCACCACCGGCAAGCTGGCCGTCCGTGCCTGGTCGCGCCCGTCGCAGTAGGACCCTCACATGGTCCCAGCGCCTCCGCTGCGGCCGTCAGAGAGAGTTGGCGGGAGCCACACCGACCAGATGGAGCGAAACGCCTGAACCGAACCGCATCAACCGAGACGAGCAGCACGAGCGACGCTCATCTGACCAGATAAGCCGAGAATCCGGCTGCCGCCCCGTGCCGCTGCGGGCTTTACCGCGGTAAAGAAGTGGCCCTCCGGGGAGAGCACATGACGGAACGGCACGCAGAGAAGAGTGCGTGCCGAACGGGGCTGAGTAGGAGTGTAGGAGTGAATGAGGTGGTCTCCACGGTTCCTGGCCGACCTGCGGAGTGAGGACGGCCAGGACAACGGCCAGGAGGCTGAACACGGGGCGGCTTTACCGCGGTAAAGCCGCCCCGCACGACACGCAGTAGACGCTACTAACGCACCAATGGCTATGTGGGCCTTGAACGTTAGTAAGGTGTCTCTCATGAGTTCTCCAGCCAACGACCGCGAGAAGGTCGTCTCCAAGCTGCCGGGATGGCTCCGGCAGAACCTCAAGGTCAGGGCCGCCCAGCACGGCATCGAGATTCAGGCCGCAGTCGAGCAGGGCATCGCCGCATGGTGTGACCTGGCAGCCAGCCTCAAGACCATTGACACCAGAGGCGCGGATTCCTTCGCGACCTTCCTGCCTGACGGCCAGTGGGACACCTTCCGGCAGGCTGCCACCGACCGCGGAGTCTCCCTCATCCAGGGGCTCGCCCAGTCGGTACAGCTGTGGCTCGACACTCACCAGGCACCGGATATCGAGCGTCCCGCCATCACCCGGCGCATCATCGTCTGCAACCAGAAGGGCGGCGTCGGCAAGACCGCGATCACGGCCGGAACCGGCGAAGCCCTCGCAGAGAACCCCAATGCCCTGCACCCGGTACGCATTGCCAAGCAGCTCGCGGCCGCGGCCGGTGAGGAAGGACCTCTCGACGTAGAGAACCTGCCCGGCCTCGGACTGCGGGTTCTGCTCGTCGACTTCGACCCTCAGTGCCACCTCACCAATCAGCTTGGCGCCACGCCCCTGCCCATGGGCGGCGACAGCCTCACCAACCACATGGCAGGCGACCCGAAGGGCGAACTGCGCGACCTCGTCGTCTCCATCGACGAAGAGGTCTTCGGGGAACGCCTCCACCTGCTGCCCGCGTGCAGCGACGCCTTCCTCCTGGACGTCCGTCTCTCCGCGGTCCGGGCCCGCGAAGCCGCCCTGGAGCGCGCGCTCGCACCTCTTGAGGCCGACTACGACGTCATCCTGGTCGACTGCCCGCCCAGCCTCGGCCTCAGCATGGACGCGGCCGCCTACTACGGACGGCGCCGCAACGGCGAGGCACCCGGCCAGTCC
Organism: Streptomyces sp. DvalAA-43; assembly: GCF_900091725.1. Classification (GTDB taxonomy): domain Bacteria; phylum Actinomycetota; class Actinomycetes; order Streptomycetales; family Streptomycetaceae; genus Streptomyces; species Streptomyces pulveraceus. The sequence goes on from NZ_FMBW01000001.1 coordinate 136,092, forward strand.
GGCGCCCTGGTCGTGGTCCAGGCCGAAGACAGCAGCGCCGACGCGTACGAACTCCTCACCGCCCAGTTCGAAGACCTCCGCAGCGACCTCGCCGTCGAGATCGACTATCTCGGCATTGTCGTCAACCTCTACGACTCACGGCGCGGCTACATCGCAACGTCCTCCCTCCAGGGCTGGGTCGACATAAAGGATCCGCGAGTCGTCGGTCTCATCGGAGATCTGAAGGAGCAGAAGGAAGCCGTCCGCGTGAAACGGCCACTGCTCGCGTACGCGCCCCGAAGCCAGCAGGCAGTGGCCATGCGGGCGCTCGCACGGGAGGTCTCATGAGTAAGGCCGGCCAGCTCGGCACCGGCCGCTTCGGCGGTGCCCAGGGCGTCAGTGCGCGGCGGCAAGCCGTGGCCGCCGCGACGGGAGCCGTCACCGTCGGGGCTTCCGACAGTCGCCTGAGCACGATCCCTCTGGACCAACTCGTTCCGACCCGTTTCAACCCGCGCCGGAACTTCGGCTCCGACAGCGACCTCCTCGACTTCGGGCTGAAGCTGAAGAAGAAGCAGCTACAGCCGGCCGTCGCCGTCACACGCGAGGCCTATCTCCGGCTGTGGGAGGGCGAGGGGGACAGTGTCGGCACGGCCCGCTATGTCATTGCCAACGGCGAGCGACGCTATCGGGCCTCTCTGGCCGCTGGTATCGGCACCCTTGAAGTTGTTGTCGATGACGATGTGGCCAAGTCACGGGCGGACTTCCTGGACGCTGTCCTCTCCGAGAACAACGACCGTGAGGACCTCGATCCGATAGAGCGTGCACTCGGCATTCAGACGATGGTCGAGGAGCTCGGCGGCAAGACCAAGGTCGCGGAGCACTACGGCAAGTCCGGTGGCTGGGTGACCCAGCAGATGTACCTGCTCAACCTGGCCCCTGAACTCCAAGCGCTGGTGAGCAGCGGGGATCTCCCGGTACGTGAGACGCGCACCCTGGTGAAGCTTCCTCATGACGAACAGCTGCGGGCCTGGCAGGACCGCGCGCTGGAACGCGAGGAGGAGAAGGAGCGCCCCAGGGTTCGCCGATCCACGGAACAAGCGCCGACACCCCCCGCAGCCACCGGCACGTTCTTTACCGCGGTAAAGAACGTGCCGAGCCAGCCGGAGGAATCCGTGGCAGCGCCTCTTGTTGAGGACCGGGCCAGGGATGGGGAGACGCCCACACCACCAGAAGGCGTCCAACCCGCTCCTCGCGCGGCACCGCCAGCCCCTCAGCCCCAGGCAATCCAGATGCCCCCGGTCTCCCCGGCGCCCCAGGGGCTCGGTGTAGCTGAGGCTCCGCTCCCTGAACCGCGAGTACAGCCTCACGCTGCCAGTGAGGCCCTGTCTCCCTTCGTTCCCAGGGCGACGGACTCCTCGGTTCCCCAACGGCCGCCGATCAAGATGCCGTGGCACGACGGCCCGGCCGTTGCCGAGCTGGTGTTTCGGAAGATGACGCCTGAGCAGCGTCAGTCGATGCTGCTGAGGCTCGGCGAACTGGAGGAGACTGCGCTCTCCGACAAGCAGGCCTGAGGCGGTCTCCACACCCCTGCGGGCCTCCTGCGTCCTTGCCCCGTTCTCCTGCCGATGGTGGGGGAGCGGGGCAGACCGCTGTCCGGTCGGGGGGAAGGCGAACCAGTCGGAGGAAGGCGAATCACCAGGAAGCCCGGGCAAAAACGGGCAGCTCAGCCGGATCCAGGGGACTCAACGTCCTGCTTCAGTCCCTGTGCTTCAGTCCCTTCGTTCAGTCCCTCGACAAAAGTGCAGGTCAGAGGCTTGTATACGGCCTGAACAGGGGACTGGAGGGACTGAAGGGACTCAAAAACCCAGTTCCTTCTATTACGGGTGCGCGTGTATGCGTGCGCGCAAGTACAGAGGCCTTCTACGCATGAGCAGCTCATAACTGGAACTTTGAGTCCCTTCAGTCCCTCGGTCAGGCCTGAAATACCCTCTGACCTGCACTTTTACCTGAGGGACTGAACAGGGACCGAAGTAGCCCCAGTCCTTCAGTCCCTCCCGCCCGGTCCCTCCAGGGCTCGACACGCCCGGCTGTCCGACCGGATCAGCTGCTCGTCCCAAGAAGGTGGACGCCCCAACCCCCCAGGCAGCGAAAGGGACTGAAGGGACCGAAGTCGGGAAACGGCTTCACTCACGCCCAGAGCGCTGATGTAGGCTCTGACCTCATTGGAAAACTCAGTCCCTTCGGTCCCTCGTCTGGCGGTAGCAACGCTGTGACCTGGTCTTTTACCGCAGGGACTGAGCAGTCTCTCAGCCCCTCGGCAAGGACGATCAGCGTGCCGCGTCACAGCGAGACCAGCGTTCCCCGCTCCATGGGAACCGCCAGTCCCTACGACGTTGCCCGCTGGTGCGCCGGAAACGGCTGGCCGGTGCACCCACTGGCCCCGGGTCGTAAGACCCCGGCCGCCAACTGCGCGACGTGCCGCGAGGAGCCCCACAGCCCTCAGGACTGTCCGTGCCCTTCCGAGGGCCGGTGGTGTCACGGCTTTCACGCAGCGACCACGAACCCCGCTCTCCTGGACGCCTGGTGGGGCAGGTACCCCACGCTCGGGGTCGGGGTCTCCTGCGGACCGGCGGGCCTTGTAGTCCTCGATATCGATGCGCACTGCGCCGAAGTCCCCGACCGGAACCGGCTCCTGCCCGGCATCCCGATCCATGGGAGCGTCGACCTGGCAGGTCTCGCCTCCGGGTTCGACACCCTGGCTCTGTTGGCAGCCCTCCGGGGCCGGCCCAGTCCCGCGGACGACGACTCGACCCTGCGCGTACGGACCCCGTCGGGCGGATTGCACGTCTGGTACCGGACACCCCCCGAAGGCCCGCGCTACCGCTCCTCGGTGGGCTCCAGCCCGAAGGTCGCCCTCGCCTGGCAAGTCGATGTCCGGTCGACCGGCGGCTACATCGTGACCCCCGCCACCCGCACTCCCGCCGGTACGTACACCCCGGTCGGCCCGGCCCGGCTCCCCGCCGTCCTGCCCGACTGGCTCGCCGGTGAACTCCAGCGCACGGGCCACCCGGTCGACCCCCGCCCCGCCCCGGTGCCACCCCCGCGCCCCGGCTCCCCGCGTCCGGCCCGGCAACGGGCCCACCGACTCCTGGAACCGCTGCTCGACCAGGTGAAGGACTGCGCCACCGCCCCTGAAGGCACCGCCTTCACCGAGAAGCTCAACCGTGCCGCCTACACGGCCGGTGGCCTGATCGCCTCCGGCCATCTCACCGAGAGCCGGGCACGCGAGCTGCTCACCGAGGCCGCCGACGCCGCTCGGCCGCATCGCAACCGCCACAGCCTTGCCGTCATCACCTCTGCCCTGTCCGCCGGCGCGAGCCGGCCGCTCCACTTCAAAGGACGCCCATGAGCAGCGCCGACAGCCCGCGCTTCGACGCCACTGCCGCAGCGCAGCAGATGCTCGATCTCGAAGGCCAGGCGGAACACCCCGGTCTGCCCGCTCAGCAGAGAGCCGCCACCGCGGTCGTCCACGAGCCGTCGATCCCGTCGGGCCAGCTCCCCGGACTGCTCACGGACCGCGGCAACGCCAAGCTGTTCGCAGTGATGTTCGGCGATCAGTTCCGCCATGTCGAAGGCCTCGGCTGGTACCACTGGGACCAGTACCGCTGGAAGCGCACCGGGGGAGAGAAGGCCGCGGTATGGGCGGCGGGGGACCTGGCCGAGCAGATGCCCGCCACCGATCCGACCGGCCAGTTCAGTGATCGCGAGCTCGCCTCCCACCGTCGGCGCTCCATGTCGACGCCGGGCATCAAGGCCATGCTCACCCAGGCCAAGGCATCCCCGGCACTCGCTCTGGATCCCGATGTCCTGGACGGCGATCCGTACGCCCTGTGCACCCCGGCCGGTGTCGTCGACCTCCACACAGGCCACCTCCACAAGCCCGACCCCGAAGCCGACATGCATTCCCGGGCCACCAGCGTCGCCCCCGAGACGATGCCCACCCCCCGCTGGCACCGCTTCCTCCACGACACCTTCGGCGACGATGCCAAGGGTGCGGAGACCATTCACTTCCTCCACCTGCTCCTCGGCTACTCCGTCACCGGCGACGTCGGCGCGCAGGTGCTGCCCTTCCTCTACGGCACCGGCGCCAACGGCAAGTCCGTGCTGCTCGACGTCATGACGCAGATCCTCGGCGACTACGCCCAGGCCGCCCCGCCCGGTTTCCTCATGGAGAAGGGCAAGTTCTCCGAGCACTCCACCGAGCTCACCGAACTCCACGGGCGGCGCATCGTCGTGTGCTCCGAGCTGAAGCCCAACGACAAGTTCGACGAGTCCCGGGTCAAGCTCCTGACCGGCGGCGACCGCATCATGGCCCGCCGCATGCGCCAGGACTTCTTCAGCTTCAACCCCACCCACAAGCTCTGGCTGCTCGGCAACCACCGCCCTGAAGTCGGCACGGGTGGCCACGCCTTCTGGCGCCGGATCCGCCTGATCCCCTTTGAACGCGTCGTCCCCGCCGCTCGTAAGATCGACAACCTGGCCAAGGAACTCGTCCAGAGCGAAGGCCCCGGCATTCTGCAGTGGCTCATCGAGGGCGCCCAGCTCTACCTCGACACCCGTGACCCGCTCGCCGGACCCGCGACCGTACGCATCGCCACCGAGGCCTACGCCACCACCGAGGACCACATCGGCCGCTTCCTCGCCGAATGCTGCACCACCGACAACGGGGACCTCCGGGTCGAGCAGGGCCTGTTGTACACCACCTACAGCAGTTGGTGCAGCGCCGGTGAGGGCATCCGTCCCGCCACCGCCCGCGCCTTCGCCACCCGTGTGCGGCAGGAACTCTCCCTCGCCTCGCCCGCCGACATGATGAAGTCCAGTGGCAAGAAGTACTACCCGGGCCTCGGCCTTCTGACCGATGACGAGCCCCCGGTCGGCCATGCCTGACCGGAGTGCCCGACACAGACCCGCCAACCCGGCCTACCATGGACACGGTGCCCCCACCCGGGATCGTGCTCACCACATCCACCCCGGCCCGCAATCGGCCGTCGACGACGAAAAGGGGCTGCGGCCATGAGCTCGCTGCTGAACGAGAGCGACCTCCGCCACGAGAACGCCGTGGTGTGGCTGGAGAACCCCGACGACCTCGACTACGTACGCCAGGCGCTCGACAAGACCGCTCGCCGCCGGGGCAAGCCACGCTATGAACGTGACGGACGCATGGTCGGCTACACCGAACTCGACGCCCACGCCGAGGCCGACCCCGACAGCGGCCTCCAGCTCCGCCGCGTCTTCTTCCTCCTCCCGCACGACCGCGACGCCAACCCCGACGGGCCCTACCAGCAAGGCGCCCCGGGTGAAGCCGTCGATCCCCGCACCATCGAACCCAAGCGCGTGGGTGACAAGACTCCCCGCTCCCAGCGCGGACCCGGCGCAGTGATAGCGGCCCCCAGCACCTGAGCTGAACGGGCGGCGAGGCGCCGGAACCTACTTGGATTCGACGCGGCCCATCGCACCGGGGCCGGTCGTCAGCGTCTCGCGCATGATCTGCCAGGCGGGGGCACCGGGGTGGAGCTGGGTGCGGAGGTAGGCCGCGGTGAGCCGGGCCAGGGCGGCGACCCGTTCGGGGTTCTCGTCGGTGGTCTCGGCGGCGTCGTATCCGGCGATCCCGCCGAGACCGTGCTCCGCGTCGAACAGGGTGAGCAGGGTCTTGGGGCCGGGGGCGAGGGTGTAGGGGTCGGCGTGCCACTGTGGCCCCATGTCGGTGAAGTGCCGGGAGTCGTCCTTGTCGCCTGCGACGACCAGCGCGGGTGCGGTCATGGTGGAGAAGTCGACGCCTCCGACGATCGGCCACTGTTCGGCCATGGGCCCGTTGAAGACCTCGCCGCCCCTGCCGGGCGCGGCGAGCAGTACGCCCGCCTTGATCCGGGGCTCGACGAGGTGCACCACGTTCCCGGTGTCGGGGTCGGTGAGCCCGGCGCCCAGCAGGAGGGCGGCGGTGAAGCCGCCGAGCGAGTGTCCGGCGAGGGCGACCTTGGCACGGTCGATCCGCCCGGCGAGCTGCGGCACGGTGCTCTCGATCACGTCGAGCCGGTCGAGGACGTGGGTCATGTCCTCGGCACGGGAGCGCCAGAAGTCGGGGGAGCCGGGGACATCGGCGACCAGGTGGCTCAGTGTCCTGGAGGTGAGGTGAGTGGGCTGGACGACGACGAATCCATGGGCGGCCCAGAAGTCGGCCAGCGGCGCGTAGCCGTTGAGCGAGGAGAGGTGGTACGAGGGACCGTGGCCGTGGGAGAGCAGGATGACGGGAAGGGCGGTCCCGGTCGCGGGCGCCGAGACACGTACCTGGAGCTCCACGGGACGTCCGGGTACGGAGAGCACGACGGGGCTGAAGGACAGGACCGGGGCGGGCGCGCCCAAGGCGTCGGTGGCGGTGATGGTGGCGGTGCTCACGATGTGGGTTCCCTTCGATGGCGCCGGCCGCTCGTCGGTCTCCTGGGACCAGCGACGGACACGGCGGACAGAGGCGTCCCGGTTCGGCTAAGCTGAAACGGAACGCTGCTCCATTTAGTATTCGGAGCGCTGATCCGTTTTGTCAATCGGTGTGGAGGAAGACGTGATGGCCACCGAGGGCCCTGCGGGAGAGTCGTCATCCCGAGGCAAGCGGGCCGACGCCCAGCGCAACCGTCAGACGGTGCTCACTGCTGCCGCCGAGGTGTTCGTCACCTCAGGCGTCGATGCGCCGATCCGCCGGATCGCGGCCGAGGCGGGTGTCGGGATGGCCACGATCTACCGCCACTTCCCGACCCGGGCGGATCTCGTGACCGCCGTCTACCAGCACCAGATCGAGGCATGCGTCGAGGCCGGCCCCAGCCTGCTGGCCGGCGCCGACTCCCCGTTCGACGCGCTGCGCCAGTGGATCGACCTCTTCGTCGACTTCCTGGTCACCAAGCACGGACTCGCCGACGCCCTGCAGTCCGACAGCGACCGCTTCGCCGCGCTGCACGCCTATTTCCTCGACCGTCTGCTGCCCGTCTGCGCCCAACTTCTCGACGCCGCGGTCGAGGCCGGTGACATCAGGCCCGGTACGGAGCCCTACGAGCTGATGCGCGGTATCGGCAACCTCTGCGTCGGGTACGACAACGACCCCCGCTACGATCCCCGGCGCCTGATCGCGCTTCTCCTCCAGGGACTTCAGCGGCCTCGGGCGGTCTGACGGCAACGGACCGCAGCCCGACGTCCATGAGTCACAGCGCTGCCCGGCCCGGGAATGGCCGGGGAGAGCGTCGGTGTACGCGCGCGGAGGGCCTTCGATACTTCGTCAGGAACGATCCTAAGGATCGGCTCAAGAAGTCGAAGCTTCGTCATCTCGGCTGGAGGCGCGCCTGAGACGCTCCTCGGAATGCTGCTGGGACGCTCTCGTGGCGTCGGACGGCCCGGACGGCCCGGCCGTCCGGGGCGATGAGTCGCGAGCGGCGCGGGTCAGGCTTCCGTGCCCTCGTCCTGGAGCGCCTTCTTGTCCTTCTTGCCCTGGCGTGCCTCGGGCTCGATGGAGCCGTCCAGGTTGATGCCGCGGAAGACCATCCAGACGGTCAGCACACCGCCGCAGACCACTCCCATGTCGGCGATGTTGAACACGGGCCAGTGCGGGAGCTGGATCCAGTCGACGACTTCACCCTGGAAAGGGGACGGCGGACGGAAAATGCGGTCCACCAGATTTCCTGCTGCACCGCCGACCAGGAGGCCGAAGATCACTTCCCAGGCGGGAATGCGGATACGGCGGGAGATCCAGAGCATCCCGATGATGACGACCAGTTTCGCTGTGGAGAACAGCCAGGTCGAGCCCTCGCCGAGGGAGAACGCCGCCCCTGAATTATAGATGAGCGTGAACTTCAGGAACCCGCCCAGAGAACTCACCGGCTCTGCCGGAGAATAGTTCGCCAAAGCGATCTGCTTGGTGATCAGATCTGCGAGCATCAGCAATGCAGCCACGGCGGCCATGAGGACGAATCGTCGGCGTTTCACTTTGCCTGCTTCACTCATCATCCCGTTACTCCCCGAGGCTCTTTCGTGCTCACATCTCTGCTCGCCCCGCATTTGCTGTTCTTCTAAAATCGACATCGCGGGGCGTCGGTGCAGGATACAGCAGTTCACGTAGATTACCGGACGTTCCCCCTCTTCGCCGTCAAGCCGCTTACCACTTCACCTTCTCTTTGCGCTGAGCGAATCCCATGCATCTTTTTTGGTCAAGATCCGGAAGCGTCAGCCGGGCGCCGAAGAGGGGGAATCTAGAGAGAACCGGGCATCGTGGCACGGCGTCCTTGTGCGGAACTACGGAAATTATCCAGGTAATGAACCTCTTGGTGTGACCGTTGCGGTCACCCGTCCAAGTGGCTGGAAATCATCCCTGGCGGTTTGTCAACCCGTGCTTTGTGCTGGGGCGGCATGGCAGTGTCACTCACGTCACGGTCTGCATATGTCGCACGAACTGGACCTTTCGGTCCGGTCGGCGTATTCGCCTTCCTGGCGCGGCTTTCTCGGCCTCAGGGCAAGTGCCGAGGAACCATCAGTAGGTACGGGTGCACGGGGGCACCTACAGCGCAGTAGATCCCGTCGTGCACTCGCTCGCACCGCGTACCACCAGAGGACCGTGCTGTAGCGACATCCGACATTCCATATCCGGTATCCGGTGGGCCACTGACATGCTGCCCCCGCTGGATCGCCAGGCCGAAAAAGGGACCTAGTGACTGAGCCGCGCGGCGTGACTGAATTGCGCCCACAGAATTCCGATTCCGCTTCTGATTCCGCTTCTGACCGACGCCTGGCTTCGGAAGACCATATCGCAGTGGTCGGACTGTCGTGTCGACTGCCGCAGGCCGTGGACCCGGGCGAATTCTGGCACCTGCTGTCCCAGGGCAGGAGCGCGATCGGTGAGGTTCCCGCGTCGCGCGGGTACCCCGACTCCGACTCCCCGGGGGCGTCCGGCGGATGGACCGGGACCCAGCTCCGCAGCGCGCGGCTCGGAGGCTTCCTGGAGAACGTCGAAGGGTTCGACGCGGAGTTCTTCGGCATCTCGCCGAAAGAGGCGGCCGCGATGGATCCGCAGCAGCGACTCGCCCTGGAGCTGAGCTGGGAGGCGCTGGAGGACGCCGGGATCGTGTCCGGTCAGGGGCGCGACGGTACGACCGGAGTGTTCATCGGGGCCGCGTCCCACGACTACGCGCTGCTGCTGGACCGTTCGGGATCGGCGGCCAGGACTCCGTACGCCGTTCCGGGGAACCAGCGGGGCATCATCGCCAACCGGATCTCCTATGTACTCGGACTGCGCGGACCGAGCCTGACCGTCGATGCGGGCCAGGCATCGTCGCTGGCCACCGTCCACATGGCCTGCGAGAGCCTGCGCAGCGGCGAATCGACGCTGGCCCTCGCCGGCGGCGTGCACCTGAACCTCGTACCCGAGCCCGCCTTCGGGATGGCCGGGCTCGGTGCTCTCTCTCCCGATGGCCGGTGCCACACCTTCGACGCGCGGGCGAACGGGTACGTACGCGGCGAAGGAGGAGCGGTCGTCGTACTCAAACCGCTTTCGCATGCCCTGAGGGACGGCGACCGGGTGTACTGCGTCGTACGGGGCAGCGCCGTGAACAACGACGGCGGTGGCGACGGCCTCATGGTCCCCAGCCGGTCCGGGCAGGAAGAAGTGCTGCGGCTCGCCCAGCAGCGCGCCGGTATCGAGCCGGACCAGGTGCAGTACGTGGAACTGCACGGCACTGGCACCAAGGTCGGCGACCCGGTCGAGGCGGCGGCCCTGGGCGCGGTCATCGGCGGTGCGCGGACCCCCGGACACCCGCTTCTGGTCGGGTCGGTGAAGACGAACGTCGGGCATCTCGAAGCGGCCGCGGGAGTGGTCGGCCTGGTGAAGACGGCGCTGTGCATCCAGCACCGCCGACTCGTACCGAGCCTGAACTTCGCGACGCCGCACCCCGATATCCCGCTGGACGAGTGGAACATGCGGGTGCTGACGGACTGCGAGACATGGACGGCCCCCGAAGGGCCGCTGATCGCCGGGGTGAGTTCCTTCGGCATGGGCGGCACCAACTGCCATGTGGTGGTGGCGGAGGCGCCGGTGCCCGCCGCCGGGGGAGAAGTGGCCCCGGACCGGGCCACGGGTGCGGAAGGACCGGCCGACGGCCCCGTGCCCTGGGTCCTTTCCGGGCGTACCGCTCCGGCCCTGCGCGCACAGGCGGAACGGCTCCGGGAGTTCACCGCTTCCTCCGGCCTGCTCCCCACCGACATCGCGCAGTCGCTCGCCACCACGCGCGCCGGGTGGGAACACCGCGCCGTGGTGATCGCCGCAGACCCCGCGGAGTGCGACCGCGCGCTGGCCGCCGTCGCCGCGGACACCACCGACGATGCGCTCGTCCAGGGCACGGTCCGCGACCCGGGCAGGATCGTGTTCGTCTTCCCCGGGCAGGGGTCGCAGTGGCCCGGCATGGCACAGGAGCTCCTGGCCTCCTCTCCCGTCTTCCGCGCCCGGATCGGCCGGTGCGAACGCGCGCTGGCACCGTTCGTCGACTGGTCGCTGCTCGATGTGCTGACCGAGGCCCCGGAGGCCCCGCCGCTCGACCGCGTCGATGTCGTGCAGCCCACGCTGTGGGCCGTCGCGGTCGCGCTGGCCGAGGTGTGGCGGTCGTTCGGCGTCAGCCCCGATGCGGTGGTGGGGCACTCCCAGGGGGAGATCGCAGCCGCGTACGTCGCCGGTGCGCTGACCCTGGACGACGCGGCGAAGCTGGTCGCCCTGCGGAGCAAGGCCCTGGGCCTGCTGTCCGGCACCGGCGCGATGGCCACGGTCTCGCTCCCGGTCGAGCAGGTGCGCGCTCGTCTGGCGGACGGACCGTCCGCGCCCGGTACCGAGGTTCCACGCGTCGAGGTCGCAGCCGTCAACGGCCCCTTCTCCACGGTGGTTTCGGGTACGGCAGAGGGTGTCGAGGAACTGGTGGCTGCCTACGAGGCCGAGGGCGTCTGGGCACGGATGATCCCGGTCGACTACGCCTCGCACTCCCGCGACGTCGCAGTCCTCCGCGACAGACTCCTGACGGACTTCGCCGGCATCGCACCGCGCGCCGCCGACCTCGCGTTCTACTCGACGGTGACCGGCACCGCGCTGGACACGGCGGAGCTGACCGCCGAGTACTGGTACGAGAACCTGCGCCGGCCCGTACAGCTGGAGACGGCGACCCGGGCACTCGTCGGTCAGGGCCACCACACGTTCGTCGAGGTCAGCCCGCATTCCGTACTGACCCCGGCACTCCAGCAGACCCTGGCCGACCTGGACGCCGCCCAGTCGGCCGCGGCGGTGCAGCCGATGCGTACCACGGTCGTCGGCACACTGCGGCGCGGCGAGGGCGGCCGGCGCAGGCTGCTGACCTCGTTGGCCCACCTCCATGTGCACGGTGTGGAGGTGGACTGGCGTGCGGCGTTCGCGGACCGGACGACGCGCCGGGTCGCCCTGCCCACGTACCGCTTCCAGCGCCGGCGGCACTGGCTGGCCACCGGCAGCGAGGCGCCCGCCGAACTGCCTTTCTGGGAAGCGGTGGAGAGCGCGGACGTCGCCGCGCTGGCCGACACTCTCGGGATGGGCCCGGAGCAGCACCCCGCACTGCGGGATGTGCTGCCCTCCCTGTCGAACTGGCGCAAGGAGCACATACGGCCCGCCCTCGGAACACCGGCCGTCCCCGGCCCGAGCGACGGTCCGGGGACGCTGCCGGAGAAGGACGGGAAGGACGGGGACGAGTACGGCCGCCGGGTCCGGGCGATGAGCCAGGAGGAACTGCTGGCACTCGTACGGGCGGAGGCGGCGACCGTGCTCGGCCATACGAGCGCGCAGACCGTTGACATCGCCCGGACGTTCAAGGACCAGGGATTCGATTCCGTCGGCGCGGTCCAGTTCCTGGAGCGGTTGAGCGCGGCGACCGGGCTGTCCCTTTCCCCCACTCTGATCTTCAACCACCCGACGGCCGCCCTGCTCGCGGAGCGACTGCGCGTGGAGGCCGGGGGCGCCGCCCGGGAAGGAGCGAAGCCCGGACCCGAGGCACTCTCCGACACCGAGCCGATCGCGGTGGTCGGTATGGCGTGTCGGTTCCCGGGGGGTGTGGGTTCTCCGGAGGATTTGTGGGAGTTGGTGCGGGAGGGCCGGGATGCGGTGTCCGGTTTTCCGACGGGTCGGGGTTGGGATCTGGAGGAGTTGTACGACCCGGATCCGGATCCGGGGGCGACGGGGAAGGTGTATGCGTCGGGTGGTGGGTTCCTGCATGAGGCGGACCGGTTCGATGCGGCGTTCTTCGGGATCAGTCCGGTGGAGGCGGCCGCGATGGATCCGCAGCAGCGGTTGTTGCTGGAGAACGCGTGGGAGGCGGTGGAGCGGGCGGGTATCGATCCGGCCGCGCTGCGCGGCAGCGACACCGGCGTCTTCACCGGCCTGATGCAGGTCGGCTACGCACCGAGGCGCGTCCCCGCAGAGTTCGAGGGACACATCCTCACCGGCAATGAGGG
>NZ_FMBW01000059.1 GCF_900091725.1 Streptomyces sp. DvalAA-43
CACGGATGTGCTTGAGCGTCCGCAAGCGCCACCGCACGGGCCGTCCGACGGGCGGATCCGAACCCGACGGACCCCGTGCTCATGAGTACAGGACCGAGGCCGGGCGGCCGGCCTCTCGGCGCGAGTACGGGGACGGCGGCGAGGCGTCCGGTCCCGTCCCGGCGCGGAAGTCCTCACCCCCTCAACGGCGTTGTGTATCCCGCACGTTGACGCCCATCGATCCGGTCACGAGTTGTGCACCGTTGCTCCCCCCCCGTATGCGCATATGGCACAGTCGTGCCGTGGATGCACTGAGACCTCAGGACCCCGTGCGCATGGGCGCTTATCACCTTCTCGCCCGCCTCGGCGCGGGCGGCATGGGGCAGGTGTATCTCGGCAGGTCACCCGGCGGACGGCTGGTGGCCGTCAAGGTCATCCGCGACGAGATCAGCGACCACCCCGAGGCCCTGGCCCGCTTCCGGCGGGAGACCGCGACCGTCGAGGCCGTACGCAGCGCCTACACCGCGCAGTTGATCGAGGCCTCGCTCGACGCGCCCCCCTACTGGCTGGCCACCGAGTACGTGGCAGGGCCCACGCTGCGCGGCGCCGTCGGAGCGGGCGGCCCCTTCCCGCCGGACAGCGCCCTCGGGCTGCTCGCCGCGCTCGCCGAGGGACTGGCCGCGGTCCATGCCCATGGCGTCACGCACCGGGACCTGAAGCCGCACAACGTGATCCTTTCCCCGCAGGGCCCGCAACTGATCGACTTCGGGATCGCGCGAGGGCTTGAGCAGACGATCCTCACCCGGGACGGAATGGTGTCGGGGACGCCCGGCTACACGGCCCCCGAGGTCCTCCTGCGCAACGAGGTGGGCCCGGCGGCCGACGTCTTCGCGCTGGGCGCGACCCTCGCGTACACGGCGACGGGCCGGCCCCCGTACGGCACGGGCGAACCGGCGGCGGTGAGTTACCGGACCGTGCACGAGGACATCGACCTGGCAGGGGTACGGCCCGCGCTGGCCGAACTCATCCGTCAGTGCGTCGCCAAGGACCCGGCGCACCGGCCGGATCCGGGCGCCGTGATCGCCCGGTGCGCGGTGGACTCGCCACTGGCGTCGGACGCCCACTACCGGATGCTGGTACGCGCCGCCGGAGCCGTCCCCGAATCCGGGTACGGGTCCGCGAAGACGCCGCCCATGGCGTCCGGCCCGCACCTGGAGCCGGAGACGGGGACCGTCCGGGCGCCGGAGAGCGAGGACCGGACCCGGCCGACACCCCGGGACCAGGCCGTCGACAGGGCGGAGCGGGTCGAGGACGCCGTACCCACGGGGCCACCGGACACCGCACCCGACGACCAACCGGATCCGCGGCACCGACCCGGCCGGTCGTCGCGGGGCAGGGGCTGGCTCGCCGTCTGCGCGGTGGCGCTCGCGGTGCCGCTGACGGTCTGGCTGCTCCCGGAATCCGGCCCGTCCGACCGGAAGGACACCGGCGGCGCCCCCACGACGGAGACCACCACGTCCGGGCGGCCGGACGCGCCGCAGTCGGACGCGTCGCGACCCGCCACCAAGGGCCCGGCCGCCCGTCCGCCGGACCACATCGTGAACGACCGTGTCTCGCAGGACCGCTGGACCCTCTCCGACGAGCCGGAACAGGCAGCCCAGGGCATGGGCTCCTGCGATCTGTCCAGCCTCGCCGACTCCTCACCGCCGACGGGGCTGCAGTCCGCCGTCTCCCACACCACGGGTTCCGACACAGCCTCGCTGCAACTGCGCCCCAAGGACGCCGGTGAGGGGAAGAGACCCGCGCCGTACCACATATCCGTGGGAGTGCGGCCCCCGCACGAGACGGACCGTGCCACCGGACGGCCCCTTCGGTCCGTCAGCAAGGGCATCGGCTTCACCAGCAAGCCCGTCGACCTCTACTCCCGTTGGTCCACCGGCGGCACCCTCACGTTCAAGTACCCCGAGGACTTCCGTGCCCACTTCGGCGAACGCACCTTCGACGCGCTCCCGGTGGGGGACGACAGGGGCGACTGGACCGTGGTGCTGTACCACGTCGAAGGCGGGCCCACGAAGTACACATCCATCGTCTGCAACGGCTTCCACGCCTGACGCACCGCACTCGCCGAAGCGGATCGAGCCGTCGGCAGTGGCGTCCCCCGCAGCCGCGTCCGCCTCCTAGAGCTGCCGGAGGTGATCACGCAGGGTGCGGGCCACCTGTGCCATGAGGGCGTCGGCACCTGGCTGAACACTGGCCGGGACGCGTGATTCGGTCAGGACGGCGATGGCGAAGGCCTGGCCGTCGGAGTGCTCGACGACACCGATCTCGTGGCGGAGATTGAGCAGGGTGCCGGTCTTGGAGGACCACGTGGTGGCGTCGGAGCTGAAGTCGGGGGCGAGCCGGTGCCGGATGAGGTTGTGAGCCATCAGGCCACGTACGTGCTCCGCCACGTCGGGGTGGATCGCCGACGGCGTCCACAGGGCCTCAAGGAGCTCGACGTAGGCGCGTGCGCTGCCGCTGCTGGCACGGGTGGTGTCGAGCTGGGGAACCCGATGTCCGCGACCGCTGGTACCGGCGTCGATGGCGAGGGCCAGGGCGAGATGGGCCTGGGAGGCGTCGAAGCGTTCCAGAGGGGTGTCGGTGAGTTCGTCGAGACCGTGCCGGACGGTGATGCCGCGGAGACCGAACTCATGGAGCATGCCGGTGACCTGGGCGGGCGGGGTGAGACCGAACAGTACGTCGGCGGCCACGCCATCGCTCAGACAGGTGCTCAGATAGAGCAGGTCGTCGATCGCGACCCGGGCGGGGTGACGGAACCGGCTCAGCCCGGTGGGACCGGGGGTTCCGGTGCGCCCGGGGAGGACGTCGAGCATCGTCGCTCCGTCGAGTTCGCCGCGCCGGATGCGCTCCGCCGTCGCCAGCGCGAGCGGAACCTTGACCAGGGACGCGGCAGGCAGCTGGGTGTCCGGGGCGATTCCCACTTCGTCGCCGGTCTGGAGATCCCGCACCAGCAGACAGCCATGGAGTCCGCCCTCGTGCAGCTGCCGGCGCATGTCGCTCAGGAGCGCCTCGGTGCTCATGCCGCCGTCACTCCCGCACTGCCCGCCCCGGTGACCGCGCCCAGGCAGCGGCCGATGGCCTCGCCCAGCCGTGCCTCGATGTGCTGGGGATTGCCGCCCGCGGAGGCGATCAGCGCGAAGCCCCGGCCCAGGGTGATCTCGCCGACGGGCCGCCAGTGCAGCCCGAGTTCCTCGGCCTGCGCGGGGGAGCACAGCAGCAGATCTCCTGTACACAGCACTTCCGCCGCGGCAGCCGTCAGACCCGTTGCGGCAGTGAGCTGCGCGGGCCGCAGGCCGACCGCGTCCCGCAGCCGGGTCAATGGGTCACGGATGTGCGGTACGTCGTCCTCCGGCTGGATCCAGATACGACGGGCCGGACCCGGTGACGCCCGGCCGACCCGCAACGTCTCGATGTAGATGCGCCTCGCGCCGGGATCCCGGGCACCGGCGAGCCCGAGCGGCACGGACCACGTCGCCTCGTCCCCGGGCACCGCGAGCAGCGCCGCCCGCACCAACTGTGAGTGGATGAGCTCCCGTCGCTGCGCGGGCCCGGCGATTCGGAGGTCGAGCGTGATGCCGTGCTCCCGTGCCTCCGCGATCAGGCGGGCGAGCGAGGCCGTCGGGCAGAGGCCGGGCACCGCGAGCCGCCAGGGCTTGCACTTGGCGGCCTCCGCTTCGTGCAGCAGCACATCGGCCGCCTGTACGAGCTGTCTGGCCGCCGGAAGCATGTCCCGGCCGAAAGGCGTGAGGATGGCACGCCGCGACATGCGCTCGAAGAGCGGTTCACCGAGATGTTCCTCCAGGGCGGCGACGCGACGGCTCGCCACCGGCTGGGACATCCGGGCCGCGGCAGCCCCGACGGTGAAACCACCGTGCTCGCTGACGCTGACGAATGCCCGACACGCTCCGACCAGATCCACAGCCCGAACCCTAACGTCATGCCGGATCGGCATGAAACCACGCGTGGGCGTATTGGACCGCATGGCAGGGGGACGGTGAAGGTGGTTCCGGCACTCATGACCCAGGCCCCGGCACGGCGGCCTGCGTCCCATCCCCTATGCACGTGCCCCGTCCGCGGGGCCCTGGAGGTCCGGACACCATGCAGCAGCACAGCCCCGCCCGCCGCGCCCTTCTCGGTGCGCTGGCCGCGCTCGCCCTCGTACCGCTTTCGGCGTGCGGCGAAGCGGATCCCCGCCCCTCGTCGTCCCCCTCCTCGCCGGTGGCGTCCTCCGCATCCGGCGGGTCGACGGGGCCGACCGAGGGCGTGAAGCCGTTCGACGGACAGTTCAAGGAACTTGAGCGCTCATTCGGCGCGCGGCTGGGCGTCTACGCCGTCGACACCGGCACCGGCCGCGAGGTCGCCTACAACGACCGTGCGCGATTCGCCTTCGCCTCCACGTTCAAGGCATTCGCCGCCGGTGCGGTGCTGCGCAAGGACTCCGTGGACGGGCTGGACGAGGTGGTCACGTACTCCCGGGACGATCTGGTCAGCAATTCCCCGGTGAGCGAGAAGCACGTCGGGACGGGGATGAACCTGGGCGCCCTGTGCGACGCCGCCGTCCGCTTCAGCGACAACACCGCGGCCAATCTGCTCCTCGACCGACTGGGCGGCCCCCGGGGCCTGGACGCCGTGCTCGCCGGGATCGGTGACGACGTCACCCGGATGGAACACCAGGAACCGGAACTCAACCAGTGGTCGCCGGGAGCCATGGCCGACACCAGCACACCACGGGCGCTCGCGGGCGACCTGCGCGCGTTCGTCCTCGGGGACGTGCTCGGCAAGGACGAACGCGCACAGCTGACGAAGTGGCTGCGGGCCAACGCCACCGGGGACGAGCTGATCAGGGCCGGCATGCCCAAGAACTGGGTGATCGGCGACAAGACCGGAGCCGGCGGCACCTACGGCACCCGCAACGACATCGCCGTGGTGTGGCGCCCCGACGCCGCCCCGATCGTCGTGGCGATCCTGACGAACCGGCACAAGGAGGACGACGCGTACGACAACGCACTCATCGCACGGGCGGCGTCGGTCGTGGCCGACACGCTGTCGTAGCGGGCAGCACGCTTGAGCGGGGGCACCTGAGCGGGCAGCGTTCTCAAGCGGTGTGCGGCTCCACGCCGTGCCGGATCCAGACGTTGGGCTCGACGTAGACGGCGTGATCGTGCACGGTGTCGCAGTGCACCGGAGCCAGGGCGCCGGGCACGTCGACGTATCCGTCGCGGTCGAACGGCAGGCCGGTCCACTGCCGCCACTGGGCCAGTGAACCGCTGACCGTCATCGAGGCGGGAGCGACCTTCTCGATGGTGCCGCCCGCCCTGACGTGCACCCGTACCCATGGGTCGGTCGGCAGGCCGTCCTCCCGGCGCCGGCGGAGGTATTCGGCCATGGGGACGCGTGGGTCCAGATGCTTGGCCGTCGGACGCACCGGTGCCAACAGGGCGTCGTGCCCCTGCCGGGCGGCGGCCTGCCGCAGTGCGGCCAGCATGCGGTAGGACAGGCCCCGGCCGAGATAGTCGACGTCCAGCGAGATCTCCAGCGCGCTGGCCGCTGTCGGGGCGTGCCCGTACTGGCGGTCATGGAACGCCCACACCAGCACCCGGTCCCAGCCCTGGTCGGGCATCTCCTCGCGTCCGTCGGTCCCGGCGTCGAACGGCACACCGAGTCCGCGCGCGACGACCCGGTCGCCGTCCGTCGCCACCACGCAGTACTGCGGGAACTCCGCCGGAACCCGGCCCAGCAAGGCGCCCGCGACCGGGTCATGGGGGGTGAACACGGGCCAGGAATCGTTGATCTCGTAGACGCGCGGAACCAACGATGGACGCTCGGAGAGGGGGGTTATCCGGATGGTGTCGTTCTCTGTCACGACGGAGCACTCTGCCACAGACCAAGATCGCGCCCCAAGGCAATTGATCCGTCGTCCGCGAGCGGGCGGGCCCAGGAGTGGTGGGCCCGCGTCTGGGTCCGTCGGCCCTCTCGGAACTACGAGTTCCGCATCTACGCTGCCGGGGCAGACGGGGGCCGAGCGCGAGGCGCGGGGGGTAACAGACGTGTGGGCAAGGGGCGGTAGCGGAAAGAGGGCCGACCGTGGGCAGACCGGGATCGAGTATCTCGGCCTCATCACCGCGGTGACGCTGCTGATCGGCGCGATCGTGACCGTGAGTGTGTCGGCCGGACTGAACACGGGGTTCGAAACGGCCCTGTGCCGGCTGATGCAGGTCGCCGGAGGCGGCGGTTCCTGCGCCTCTGACAACGTTGCCGGACAGGGGCAGGGCCCTCCGGAGCAGCCAGGCTCCGACGCGGGGGACGGGGATTCGGACGACCCCGGAGAGGGGTTGATCCCCGCGCAGTCGCCCGCACCGGACGACCCGGACGAGAAGGACCCGTTCCAGCCCGCACGGTGTCTGCTGGCCGTGGACGACACGAAGGACACCGTGGTCGTCCAGATCCTCTTCATCAAGATCAGCCATTCGGAGCAGGTCAAACTCTCCCAGTGGTCCGACGGCTCGGTCACCCTGGAGCGGATGAGCACCACCGGCGGTGGTGTCTCGGCCTCGATCGGCGCGAGCATCCCCGGTCTGAAGAAGTGGGGCGGCGGCGCCTCGCTCAGCGGCAGTTACATACGCGGCAGCGGCAGCGGCGGCCAGTGGATGTTCAACACGCACAAGACGGATGACCCCGATGCCGACCTCGCGGCCAACCTCGAAGAGGCGAAGAAGTTCTCCGAATACCTCAAGAAGGCGGAGAAGTGCCGGAACAAGACCGGCCCGCGCGCCTCCGAACTGGGCATGATCTGCAGCTACCACGCCGACAAGGACAAGCCCGACGTGGATCCGGAGCGCGCTCCGGACGTCGACATCACCAGGACCACCACCGAGGCATCCGGCAGCGTCAGCTTCGGCGGCAAGTACGCCAAGAACGACAAGGAGGTCGCGGCTCTGCGGAAGACCATCGCCGACGAGGTGACGAAGAACAATCCGGGGGTCAAGGGCGAGGCCCTCGACAAGCTCATCAAGAACGCGCAGTCCAACAGCATCATCAAGGACGTGCCGGAGACCAAGAGTGTCGGCAATGTCTCCGCCGAGGGCGTGTCGGGGGCGCTCAGCAAGGACGTGGTCGTCATGCGTCACAAGACCGGCCCGGACTCGGGAAAGATCACCTTCGTCTACACCTTCTCGCTCAACGGCTCCGTCGGTCCGGGCGGCCAGGCGAGCGGGTCGCGGATGCAGCAGGTGGCCGTCACCTACGACGCGGAGGCGTACGACCGCGAGGAGAAGGCGGGTGAGGCGCACCATCCGCAGAAGATGAAGATCACCACGAGCCAGGAGAGCGGCGGCAACGAAGGCGTCTCCGTCAGCGGGGGCGCCAACGCGGGCCCGGTGACCATCGACGTGGGCGGGGGCGGCGGCGAGACGGAGTCGGAACTGCACACCGAGGCCGCCGAGCTGGATCTCGCCGATGAGAAGGACAGCGCAGCGGCCGAGGACTGGCTGCGCGGGCGCGGCAGCAACCCGGCCGACGAGGCGATGCCGTCACCCTCCTCCATGGCCGAGCCGCTCACGGAGGGCGCGTCCGCGTTCCGCCGCCTGCTGCACGACAAGGGGCAGTTGCAGCGGCTGGACTACAAGGTCAACACCGACTGGTGGAACGCCTCGCTCGGCATCGGATTCGGGCTCTCCGCAGGGCAGTTCAGCCTCGGCTTCAAGCTCTTCGGCATCGACATCACCCATGAGCACCGCCGGCAGTCCCTGACCGGCAACCCGACCTACGCGAGCGCACCGGGGCCGGACGGCACGCGTCCGTGGAAGGACTTCACCAACTGCTCCCGCACCAAGCCCATCACGACCTGACCGGCGGCTCCCGCGACCGGCCCGGCAGGGCCGCCGGGAGGAGGGCTCAGGGGCTCGGCGGGCGGTCCTGGATCGCTCGGGCCAGGGCCGGGAGGGCGACCCGCACCGCGTGCTGTTCCGGTTCGGTCAGTTCGTCGACGAGGTGCTGGAGGGCTCGGGCGCGCTCGGTGCGCCGCTGCCGGAAGACCTCCAGGCCGGTGTCGGTGGCCTCCACCAGCACCACCCTGCCGTCGCGGCGATCGGCGATCCGCCGCACCAGTCCCGCGCGTTCCATCCGGGTCACGAGCTGCGTCATGCTCGGCTGGGAGGCGCCCTCGGCTCGGGCCAGAGCGGTCAGCCGCTGGGGACCCTCCCGGCCCAGACGCCCCAGCGCGGAGGAGGCCGTGGCACCCAGTCCGCCCGCGGTGGCGCTCTGACGCACGTAACGGACCAACTGCTCCACGGCGGTCATCAGGTCCTCCGGTGGCACATCGGAGACCGGTGGGTCGACAGCAGCCCGCTTACGCATACCGCACATGCTAGCCAGCCGCCGACCTGGAGCAGGACGGCAGCCGGTCGGTACGCGTGGGCGTCGCACCAGGTCAGGGCCCTGCTCGACGGCGGCGGCAGTGGTTCAGGCCGGGGTGTCGCGCAGCTCTGCCAGGCTGCCCCCGGCCTCGGCCCCGGTGGCGGCGACGGGGGCGGGCGACGGGGTGGCGGGCTCGCTGCCGGCCGGCTGCTCCTCGGCCTTCCGCAGCAGGCCGTGGCCGGTGGCCAGGACGGGGATGGCCAGGAGGAAGGTGGCGGCGCCCAGGTAGAAGGGGACGCTCAGATCCGTGGCGTCGGCGAGCTTGCCCGCGACGAAGGGGGCCAGACCGCCGCCGATGAACCGCAGGAATCCGTAGGACGAGGAGGCCACGGGGCGCTCGACGGGGGAGACGAGCATGACGGCCTGGGTGGTCAGCGTGTTGTTGATGCCGATGAAGGCGCCGCTGACGATGACGGCCACGATGACGACCGTCGGGTCGCCGACACCGGCCGCGATGACGGCCATCACGATGCCGAGACCGAGCAGGTTGGCGTACAGGACGGGGGCGGTGCCGTACCGGGCCTGGAGGCGCGGGGCGAAGAAGACGCTGAAGGCGGCCACCAGCAGGCCCCAGGCGGTGAAGACCAGGCCGAGTTCGTGCGCGCTCAGCTTCATGGGGTACGGGGCGTAGCCGAGCATGGTGAAGAAGCCCCAGTTGTACAGCAGGGCCATGATGCCCATGGTCAGCAGCCCGCGGTGGCGCAGGGCCCTGAGCGGTGCGATCGGCGAGGTGGGGCGCGGGGGCTTGGGCAGCGAGGGCACGAAGGCGAGCGTCGCGACCAGGGCGATGGCCATCAGCACGGCGACGCCGAAGAACGGGCCGCGCCAGCTGATGCCGCCCAACTCGCCGCCCAGCAGCGGTCCGACGGCTATCCCGAGACCGAGCGCGGCCTCGTAGAGGATGATCGCGCCGCCGAATCCGCCGCTCGCGGAGGCGACGATGACGGCGAGGGAGGTGGCGATGAACATCGCGTTGCCCAGGCCCCAGCCGGCGCGGAAGCCGACGATGCCGTTGACGGAGCCGGCGGTGCCGGCGAGGGCGGCGAAGACCACGATGACCGCCAGGCCGATGACGAGAGTGCGCTTGGCGCCGAGGTGGCTGGATATCCAGCCGACGACCAGCATGGCGACCGCGGTCACGATCAGGTAGCTGCTGAAGAGCAGGGAGACCTGGCTGGGGGAGGCGTGCAGGTTCTCGGCCAGGGCGGGGAGGATCGGGTCGACCAGGCCGATGCCCATGAACGAGATCACACAGGCGAACGCCACGGCCCAGACGGCCTTGGGCTGTTTGAAAGGGCTGGCGGCCTGTCCGTGCTGTGTACTCATGCGCGGTTCTCTCCAAAGCGTCGAGAAGAGCTGACGCACGTGGCGGGCCATCCGCTCCACGGCGATGATCTGGCGTTCGGCCGGGGTCCCGGTGTCCATGACCGGCCCATCCATAACGGCATTATGCATCTGTGTGTAACGTGAAGCAATATGGTGCGGGCAAGCCGACGGCGAGCCCCCTGGGCGTCGCGGACCGGTTCGGGGAGGTGCTCGGTGCGGGTGTCGTCGCCGAACCGGTCCGGGCCCGCGTCGGGTGCGTCCTTCCGGCCGCCTACGGCCGTCCGTCCTTGAGCCACTGGAGGATCTCGGGAGTCACGGGGTCGGTGATGTCGGCGAACTCGTCGTGCTTCTTGAGGTACTTGGCCACGTAGGGGCAGACGGGAACGATGCGTCGGCCGCTGCCGCGTACGTCGTTGAGAGCTTCCGTCACGAGGATCGAGGCCAGGCCCTGTCCGGCGTAGGCGTCGTCGACCTCCGTGTGGTAGAAGACCCGCTGTCCGTCCAGGTCGCGGTAGACGGTGAAGCCCGCGGTCGCGCCGTCCACCCGGATCACGTAGCGGTGCCGTGCGTCGATGCGCTCCACGACGGGAGCGGCGGCGTTCTGAGTCATGGTGTTCCGAATCCTTCTACGGGTTGTGGGGGCGGGCGGTTCAGGGGCGCGACGGGTTCCCGCGCGGCTGGATGACGGCGTTCGGCAAGGCGGGTGCCGGGAGGCGGTCGCCGGCGTATCCGAGGACGGTGCCGAAGCGTTCGGAGGCGCGCTCCCAGTCCTCGCGCGCCCTGGCGATGTCCTCGTGGCTGCGGCCGATGAAGTTCCACCACATGACGATCTCCTCCTCGAACGGCGTGCCGCCGAGCAGCAGCAGCCGTGCCATGTCGTCGGAGGTGCTGGTGAGTGTCAGGGTGTCGGGGCCGGGGCCGACATATCCCAGCTCCGCCCGGAGTACGGGGGTGTCGCCCAGACGGATGGTGCCCTGGTCGACGAGGACGCCGTGCTCGAAGGCGGTGTCCACGGCGAGGGTGACGCTCGTGTGCGGGGCGAGGAGGAGCTCGGCGCCGAGCAGGGGGCTGAAGGTCCGTACCGGGGACGTGTCGCCGGCGAGCGTACCCAGGAAGACCCTGGCCTCACCCCCGTCCAGGTGGACGGGGGCGGGGACGTAGTGCTGGAAGGCGCGCTCCGTGTGCCGGTGTTCCTCGGGGAGAGCCACCCACAGCTGGGCGCCGTGCAGGATCGTGGTCCCCGGGGTCGAGACCTCCGTATGGCTGATGCCGTGCCCGCCGGTCATGAGGTTGAGCTCGCCGGGGCGCACGAACGCGTGGCTGCCCAGGCTGTCGCGGTGCTCGATCTCCCCGCTGAAGAGCCAGGACACGGTCTGCAGCCCGGTGTGGGGGTGGGGCGCGACATCCATGCCGCCCGTCTCGGCGACATCGTCGGGGCCGTAGTGGTCGGCGAAGCACCAGGCGCCGATCAGGGTGCGGCTCCGCTGCGGCAGGGTGCGCCGCACGGTCATCGCCCGGGGGCCGCCCAGCGGGACGTCGCGCGCGGAGAGCACCTCCACCCGTGCCGTCCCGTTGCCCTGCCCGTCGTCCACCGGGGCCGCGCGGCGGACCTCGCCCGGTTCCGTCTCGGCGTTGCTCACTGCTCGACACCCTCCGACGCAATTCTTGTTGGATATTCAACTATCATGCTTGGATCCTAGGGCACCACCGTCCGAAGTGCACGGCAACGCCAAGCGGGCCGGCACCGTCAGAAGGAGACCGGAGTGAGCGACACGACGACAACCCCGCGGGGGCGACGGGTCTTTGTCGACAAGCAGTCCCCGAAGCCGTACCACGCCCTGATCCAGACCTCCGAGGCCGTCCGCGCGACCGCCGCCGACGCGGGCCTGGACCGGGTGCTGGTGGAGCTGATCAACCTCCGGGTCTCGCAGCTCAACGGCTGCGCCTACTGCCTCGACGTGCACACCCGGGCGGCGCTCCGTGCCGGTGAGTCCACGCAGCGCCTCGGGGTACTGGCGGCCTGGCGGGACACGGAGGTGTTCACGCCCCGGGAACGCGCGGCGCTCGCCCTGGCGGAGGCGACCACCGATCCCGCCGACGCGGCCGCACAGGAGACCGCCTACGACGCGGCCCGCGAGGTGTTCGGCGACGACGAGATCTCCGCGGTGATATGGGTGGCGATCACGATCAACGCCTTCAACCGGGTCTCCATCCTCAGCAAGCATCCGGTACGCCGGGCACCCGGAACGTCGGCCCCGGGACGCTGACGATCCCCGGCACCCCTTCTCGCCGCGGCCCCTCCGCCTAAAAGCTGTCCCGCGGCCCCTGCGCACGGTCCAGCCAGGAGCCGAACTCGCTCTCCCGGACCAGCCGGCCG
This sequence comes from Streptomyces sp. DvalAA-43, assembly GCF_900091725.1. Taxonomy (GTDB): domain Bacteria; phylum Actinomycetota; class Actinomycetes; order Streptomycetales; family Streptomycetaceae; genus Streptomyces; species Streptomyces pulveraceus. The sequence goes on from NZ_FMBW01000059.1 coordinate 12,158, forward strand.
AGCTTGCGGTACTCCTGGAGCACCGCCGAGACGATCTGCTCCATGCCGAGCGGTCTCCCCGACTCCGCCGCCAGATAGGCGGCGGTCACCGCGCAGGCGCGGATCGACCCTCCCGCCAGCTCGAAGCGTCGCGCGCAGAACTCCAGGTCGAGCCCGGCTTCGCGGGGGACCGCGGCCCCCAGACAGCGGTCCCACAGGGCCAGCCGCTGCTGGGCGTCCGGCATGGGGAACTCCGCGATCACATCGAGACGCCGGGTGAACGCCTCGTCGAGATTGCCCCGCAGATTGGTGGTGAGCACCGCGATCCCGTCGAAGGACTCCATCCGCTGGAGCAGATAGGCCGACTCCACATTGGCGTGACGGTCGTGCGCGTCCTTCACCTGGGAGCGTTTCCCGAAGATGGCGTCCGCCTCGTCGAACAGCAGGATGCCATTGACGTCGGACGCCTCGACGAAGATCCTTTCGAGGTTCTTCTCGGTCTCACCGATGTACTTGTCGACCACGGTGGACAGATCCACGACGTAGAGCTCCATGCCCAGCTCCGACGCCACCACCTCGGCGGACATGGTCTTGCCGGTGCCGGACTCACCCGCGAACAACGCGATGATCCCGCGCCCCCGGCCGCCCCCCGGCCGCATCCGCCACTGCCCGAGCACCTGCTCACGGTGGCGGGCGCGCAGGGCCAGTTCGGACAACTCCCGACGGGTCGCGGCGGGCAGCACGAGATCGTCCCAGCCGACCGCCGGCTCGATGCGGCGGGCGAGCCGTTCGAGCCCCGCGCCGTTCTGCGCCCGGACCGCCGTACGCAGGTCGTGCACGTCCACCGAACGCTCCGCCAGGACGGCCAGCCGGGAGGCGACGACGGACGCCTTGCGCACCTGTTCGGAGTCGAGCCGGTAGGAGGCGGTGGCCTCGATCAGTTCCTCGTCGGCCGACGGGCTCCCGGCGGACACCCCGACCGCCGCGGCGGCCTCGGCGAGCGCCCGCCGCCACGTCCGCGCCACGCCCCCGGGACCGGGGGACAGGACCTGGATCGGCACCGGGCTCTCCCCGGTCCACAGCGGATCCCAGTTCTTCTTCCCGTACGCGGCCAGCGGAGCACCGGCGACCGCCGCGCAGAGGCCGCCGAGCAGCCGGGCGCGCTCGGGCCGCTCGGGCGCGAGCGCCTCCAGCGGCCCGAGGACGACCCCGCCGCCGCTCAGCCGGGCCTCGGCCGCCAGGGTGCGTACGGCCTCCGCCGGTTCGGGTAGGGCGGCCAGGGCCGCGATGTCGACCACCAGCGGACGGCGTCCGGCGGCGAGCAGCGCCTCGACCGCCAGCCTGCCGGGATCGCCTCCCCGGTCGAGCAGATGCACCAGGCCGCTGCCCGTGCCCAGCGCCGCCGCGACGCGCGCGACCTCCGGGCCGGTGTCCGGCTCCGCACCGGGTCCGACCGCCCGGACGAGACCGCGCAGTCTGCCGTCGATCTCGTCGTCACCGAGCAGATGGGCGGTGATCCGGTCCGGTACGCGCAACACCCGTGAGAGCAGCGGGCGTTCGGTCTCCAGGACCTCCAGCAGCCCGCCCGCGACCAGCGGGGCGGACGGCGAGAAGCGGAAGCGCCCGGTGCTCGCGGCGGGCAGTCCGCAGAGGTCGAGCGCCAGACCGATGGTGGGCCTGCGCCGAGTCAGGTCGTCGTTGAGATAGCCGTAGAGCCGCTCGAACCGGTGGTCGATGTCCGGGGCCATCGCGACCAGCAGGAGGTCGACGTCCAGCGGCACCAGGCCGAAGTCCTCGGCGAGCCGCCGGATCCGGCTCCCGGGCGGGGACTGCGGCGAAGGCCCGGAGCCGTACGCCGGTACGGGCGCGAACGCGTCGCGGGACTCCACGATCCGCTCCGCCGCCTCGGGGGTGAGGTACTGCCCCCGGTACGGATCGTCCGGATGCGGATCGGCGGCCCGCCGGACCGCCACGGCGCTCCGCACCCGCCGCTCCACGTGGATCAGCTGCTCCCAGAGGTCGTCGATGTCCGCCGTCGGGGCGTCGACCGGTTCACCGAGGACACGGGTGCCCTGTGCCGTGGTCATCGAGCCGCGCCTCCGCGCCTGCGCCGGCCGGGTGGCAACTGCCGTTCCCGTTCCGCCGCGAAGCCCTGTGCGCCGGGGTCGGACGCCCCGTCGTAGCGGAGCCGGCGTCCCGGTTCCGCACCCTCGCCGTCCCGTGCCGACGCGCTCCTCACCACCAGACCCTCGGTGACCGGCGGACCGGCGGCCGTCCGCTCACCGGCCAGCGGAGCCCACACCCGCAGATCGATCGCGGCCTTGAGCTCACCGCCGAGCGCGGACCACACATCCGAGGCGGACGGCCCGTCGGTACCCGGACCCGCCGCCTCGATCTCCACGGCCAGCCCCAGCTCGGCGAGGCTGCCCGTGTGCATGCGGGCGGGCAGCACGTCCGACCGTACGAGACAGCGCAACACCTCGGCGAGCAGCCGGTGTTCGTCCTGCGGACGATTGGTCCAGGCCGTCACCAGATAGGTCAGCTCGAACCAGCGCGGCGGGGTCCGCCAGCCGATGACCAGGCCCTGGTCGTCGTGCTCCTCGGCCGCGCCGGTACGGCGGCGGGTCGCGTCCTCGCGGATCCGGTGGAGGAAGACGCTGATCGTGGGGGCGTTGCGCCGGGCGGACCAGTCCTTCGTCGGTGCGTCGAAGACCAGGTCCACACCACTCTCCTGGAGGCCGGCGTCGACCAGCAACAGCCGCAGCCCCTCGTCCACTTCGTGGATCATCGGCGCCCCACCTCGTCCGGCGGGACGATGGTCCCGCCGACCACCAGGAAGGACGTGGTGACCGGGCTGAACCCCGGCCCACGGGCCGTGATCGTGCGCGGCCCCGTCTGGTCCTTCGCCAGGATCAGCAACTGCGCGATGAACGTGCGGTCCCGGCGCGGGAAGGCGGGCGGCGCGGCCGCCGTGATCCCGGGCTTCCAGCTCAGCTTCACCGGTGCTCCGGGCGGGAAGTCCTTGCCCCGCACGGAGGTGACGAACCCCGGCTTGCCGACGGCGGGCACCGCGACGATGCGGGGCTGGAGGATGCGCAGCGGCTTCCTGGACACGTTGTCACGGGGGTTGGCGTCCGTGCCGGTGGTGGTCAGCCTTCCGGTGATGCTCGTCGTCAGCGCCCGGTCCGGCTTGAGCACGACCCGGACGACCGTGGAGGCGCCGGGTGCCAGGTCGGGCAGTGCGCACGCCCCGGCGGCGCAGCCCGCCGGAAGCGGACCCGCCGGGATCCGCGCGGGCAGTCCGAGCTTCAGCCGCAGACCGGTGGCGAGCGCGTTCCGGCCGTTGCGCACGGTGTACGTCACCACCACCCGGCCGCCGACGTAGCCGGGACTGGGCTGTGCGCGCACCGTGACGCCCGGTCCGGCCTTCGGCGCGGGCGGCTCGGGGGCCGGGGGCCTGGGCCGCGAGGTCGAAGGAGACGGGGTGGGCGTCGGTGTGGGAGGCGCGTCCTTGACCGGGACGGTCGTGCCGCCGGCGTTGTCCGTGGGGTTCGGGTCCACCACGGCTCCGTCGACCGACCAGCCGATCTGCTGGTCCCCGGCCGTCACCCCGGTGAACCGGGCGGTGACCTCCACGCTGGTCCCCGGCCGGAGCACACCCAGGTCGCACTGGGGCGAATCGGCGGCACAGGACCCGGTCGGGGTGGTGAGCTCCTCCAGGCGCGCGCCGGGCGGGGCGTCGACGGTCAACGTGGTGCCGGGCGAGGGCGCGGGACCCTTGTCGGTGACGGTGACCGTCACCGATACGGAGTCACCGACCTTCACCTCGGGCCCGGTGGGCGGTGCGGTCAGGGACAGGTCGACCGACTGCTGGAAGGCGGGCTCCTTCTGCCGCCCGGCCAGCCGCTCGCCGAACGGCGTCAGGGTGCCGGAGGCGAGGTCCAGCATGGACAGCTGCTCCTGGGAGGCGGATTCGGCCTGACGGCGCGAGCTCAGCACCAGCCGCCCGCCATCCGGTGACCAGGCCACGTCACGGGGCTGGAAGGGGCCGTTCGGCGGGGTGTCCGGCAGTTCCTGGCGGCAGGCGTCGGGGTTGCCGCCCTGGACGGCCGGGAGTGCCACCCGGCACTCGTCGCCGCTGAGCGAGGTGATCAGGATGCCGCCGCGGCCGCTGTTCTGGTCGTTGCCGCCGTCCTTGCGGTTGAAGGCGATGCTGGTGCCGTCGGGGGAGAAGGCGGGACTGTCGTCGATCTTCTTGCACTCACCGGGGCAGATCGTGGCGCTGAGGTCGCGCTGTTGGTCGAGCGCGTTCACCGGCGCGGTCCAGATGTGCTTGATGCCGCCCAGGCCCCGGATCACATGGTTGCGGGTGAAGGCGAGGGTGGTGCCGTCGGGCGACCAGGCGGGCTGTGCGTCCTGCCCCGTCAGCTGCCCGGCCGGCGGCACGACCTTGCCGATGATCGCGCCCGTCGCGACGTCCGCGACGAGGACGCTGCTCTGCCCCGCGTTCTCGCCGACCCCGCCGGGCGAGGTCCTGGTGAACGCCAGCTTGGTGCCGTCGGGGGAGAACGCCGGGTCGGTGTCCCAGTCACCGGGGTTGTGTCCGGCGAGCCGCATCGCGGCCGCGTTGCCGCCGTCGGCGTCGGCCAGCCAGATCCGTTCGGAGCGCGAGCCCTTCTCGCCCTCGAAGCGGGTCACGACGATGCGCCGGCCGTCCGGGGTGTAGCTCTGCCGCTCGGTCCACGGGTCGTAGTCCTTCCCCGGGTTGAACAGCAGGTCCGCGTTGCCGGTGGCGTCCGGGTCCTCCCACAGGACGGGGATCCCGAGGTCGCGCGGGTCCGAGCCGTCCTGCCGGACGTCCTGGAGCGTCGCGACAACCGTCTTGTCCTCGTTGTCGTTGTTCGGCCTGCGCGACGTCTGCCGCGAGACGATGACGGTCCCGGTGTCCAGTGGGCCGGTCCAGGTGGGCGATTCGAGCTTGCGGCTCTCGTCCAGCTCGGTGGTCGGCGCGGCCGTGGCGAAGGCGGTTGCCCGGTAGACACGTTCGTACTGGCAGGTGCAGTCGCGGCCGAGGAAGAGCAGGCTCTCTCCGTCCGGCAGCCACGCGGCCGAGCGGGTGCGCCAGGTCGCCTGTCCGCCGCCCAGCAGCTGGCGGTTGGTGCCGGGGCGGCCCTCGGTCACCCACAGTCTCGGATCGTCGGTCTCCCTGGTGAGGGTGTACGCGACCTGGGCGCGGTGGGCGTCGTCGTCCACCGGGTTCCACGCCGGCTCGGTCGCGCTGCCGCCCTCAGCGCCCTGGTTCTCGCTGACCACCACCGCCGAGCCGCCGTCCACCCGCCGCTCGTAGATGAGCCCGGCGCCCTCGTAACCGGAGTCGCAGGAGTACGCGAGGTGGGTGCCGTCCGGGGAGAAGGTCGGGGAGGTCTCGTTGTTGGGGGTGTCGGTCAGCCGCCGCAGACCGGTGCCGTCCACGCCGACGATCCACAGCTCGCGCTGGACCGTGCCGTCCGCGTCACGTTCCGCGGAGTCGAACGCCACGGTCCGTCCGTCGGGGGAGAGTTCCGGGTGCGCGGCGTCCCGGTCGCTGGTGAGCTTGCGTACCGCTCCGTCCGCCTCGCGCACGTACACCTGCGGGCGGACGCTGTCGCGCAGGCTGGTGAAGACCATCACATCGCCGCGTACGAAAGGGTCCTGGTCGTAGTGGGCCGGCCCGTCCCCGAACAGCGGGTCGGAGTTGGTCGTACTGGTCACCCTGCCGATGCTGCGGTGCTCGGTCCCGGCGTAGGTGATGCGCCCGGCGTCGACCGGGGCCTCGTCCGCGGCCGCGGCCAGCCGTGGCGCACCCTGAGGGGCGGAAGCGGAGCCCGCCACCAGCAGCGGGGCCAACAGCATCACAGCGCCCACCAGTCGGCCCAGCCTGGTATGCCGGGCAGGGCCAGCAGTGCCGGTCACGGCCCACCTCACAGTCCTGTTGGATGACTCTCCAGGACAAGCATCATGCCTGCGAAGGGGCAGCGACAGGTCCGTAGTACCCGGACCGGGGGAAGCGGCCGTTGCCCTTTGCGGCGCCCACCCGGCCACCCCGCCCGGCCGCTCCGGCCAGGAACACCGACGGGCCCCCTCGCCGTCACGTCCGAACGGCCGTCCGCGCGGGGGCCCGAGGCGGGACTCAGATGAGTCCGTGCCGCATGGTGTAGCCGACGGCGTGGGCCCGATTGCGCAGTTCCAGCCGGGTCACCACCTCGTGCAGGACGTTCTTGACGGTGCGTTCGGAGTACGAGGTCTTCTGCGCGATCTCCGCGGTGCCGTAGCCCTCCGACACCAGCCTGATCATTTCCGCCTCCCGGGTCGTGAGGGTGGAGAGCGAGAGCCCCCGGGGATCGAGGACCGTGCGCTGGAGGCTGCTGACGTGGTCGAGGAGCTTTCCGAGCAGGTCGCCCGGCAGGACCCCTTCGCCGTTCGCCATCGCCGTGACCAGGTGGACGAGGCTGTCCTGGTCGGCCTCCCCGCGCCTCAGCACGGCGGCGACCCCGCACTCGATCATGGTCTGGAGCGCGCCCGATTCAAAGAATCCGACGACGAGTCCGGTGCGGGTCGAGGTGTTGCGCTGGAGACGCTGCAGGAGCTGGATGGTGCGCTCGTCCACCATGTCCACCACGACTAACGAGACCTGGGCCCGGTCCGCCTCGGCCTCGTCCATCAGCTCTATCTCGGGCCGGGGGCGTATCTGGTGGACCACCCCGGTCCGCAGGATCAGGTCCTCCGCGTACACAGCGACGGAGACCCTGCCCTTGGGGGCCTCCTTGGCGCTGCCCCCGGCGGAGCGCTCCGATGCGGCGGGCCGGCGGTACTGGCCGCGGTCAGCCGCCCTGTTCATCGTTTCTGCTGTTGTCATTCGATTGCGTGCCTGTCTTCCTCAGATGCTTTCGTCCGATACGCCTGTTGCCGCACTCGCCGGCGCCGGTCTCCGGCAGGGTGAACGGGCCCGGGGGAGGGTCGCCGGGACATCGTGGTGTTGTGCCCTCAGGGCACCACCCCTGCCCGTTCGTTGCCCTCGCGTCTCTGCTGCGGAGCCACGGGGGTGGCCTAACGTCGCATCGTGACCACATCTGCCGAACTCGAAACGCCTACGGTGACGGTGTCGCCCGGCGCCGAAGCGACGACGACACTGACCGTGCGCAATGACGGCGACATCGTCGAGGCGTACACCCTCGAAGTGGTCGGCGACTGCGCCGCTTGGAGCACCGTCGAGCCGGCGCGGGTGTCCCTCTACCCGGGCACCTCCGAGGTGGTGACCGTACGGCTGGCGCCGCCCCGGTCCCACGAGGTCCGGGCTGGTGAGATACCTCTGGGTGTCCGTGTTCTGCCCACGGAGCACCCCGAGTCGGTGGCGGTTCCCGAGGCCACGGTGGTCGTCGCGCCCTTTCATGAGCTCCGGGCCGAGCTCGACCCGCGACGGCGTTCCGGCTGGCTGGGCGCCCGGTTCCGTACCTCGGTGCAGAACCGGGGGAACACCGCGGTCGATGTCTCCTTCGCCGGCAAACAGGCGGGTGAGGAACTCCGTTTGGCCTTCACCCCGGGCCAACGGCGCCTGGAACCCGGCGAGTCCGCCGAGGTGGGGTTGCGGATCCGGGCCCGGAAGCTCATCTGGTTCGGCAAACCGGTCACCTGGCCGTTCGAGGCCGAGGCCACCGAGGGCGCCGAACGGGACACCGACGTCGAGCAGGCCGGGCGGTCCGAGACGCTGCCCGGTGAGTTCGCCCAACTGCCGGTGCTGCCCAGGTGGTTGCTGATCGTCCTGGCCGCGCTGCTGGCGCTGCTGCTCGCGTGGTTCGCGCTGGTCCGGCCCGCGGTACGGAGCACCGCGAAGCAGGCGGCGCACGAGGCCGCGCAGGAGAAGACGCCTCCCGGTGACCGACAGGGTTCGGCAACAGGGGGCGGCACGGGAGACCCAGGTGGTCAGGGAGACGGCAAGGGGCAGGGCAAGCCGAACGGGTCCGGAGGCTCCGGCTCGGGAGGTTCCGGTTCGGGCTCGGGCGGCGGAACGGGCGGTACCGAGCAGAGCTCGGCGACGATCGATGTGCAGACCGGTTCCGGGGCCCAGAAGAAGGGGATCTACCGGGTTCCCCAGGGGAAGGTGTTCGGAATCACGGACATCGTGGTGGCGAACTTCCAGGGCGACGAGGGAGTGCTGACCATCTCCTTCGGGAAACGGAAGATCACCACCATCGCTCTGGAAACCTTCCGCAACCAGGACTACCACTGGGTCACCCCCATCGAGATCCAGGAGAACGACACGGTCACCGCGTCCGTGACCTGCGCCAAACCTGGCACGCCGGCGACCGGAACCCAGGCCTCCGAATGCCATCAGGTGCTCAATGTCAGCGGTGTGCTGAGCGATCTCGCACCATAGGAACAAGGCGCCCGGCCTCCTGCTTCCCCCATGAGGGACGAGAACAGCAGAAATCCCGACCGAGGGAAACCCGGCTTGCCGATCTTTGGCAGTTTCCTTCTCCTGTGCACATTAGAGGCCATGCGGGCCGTCCGGGTTCCGCGATGTACGCACTTGCTGAGAAGTTTCCGGCCACAGCCCTCTCGGAGCCCTCCGGAAGGACACTTGGCCTGGTCAAGGATCGGATTCGGTCGCCGGGTCCCGAGTGGATGACCGGGGCCCGCGAATTCTGGCTGGTTCTTGTCTGTTCCCCAGCCGGAGGACGTCTTCCGGAAATCCGAAGTACACCTTGCTGTCACACGAGCGGGAACGGGAGATGCGGCGGCCGCCGCGACCGGGTCCGCAAGGGGAAGGGATTCCCGTCCCACGGGTGCCCGGGAAGGCAGCACCCTTGCCCCGTGTCCAGGACTTTGAGACCTACTGTCCGCCGGAGCCGCCGAGGAAGACTCGACGGCGAACGAATGACCACGCGAAGGAGCGAGCATGCCGTCGTACCTCACCCCCGGTGTATACGTGGAGGAGGTGCAGTCCGGAGCGCGGCCCATCGAGGGAGTCGGCACCGCGGTCGCAGCCTTCGTCGGTTTCGCGGAGACCGGTCCCTTCCACCAGCCGACGCTGGTGACCAACTGGGACCAGTACGTCCAGACCTTCGGCACCTTCACCGCCGACACGTACCTGACGCCCGCGGTCTACGGCTACTTCGCCAACGGTGGCGGCGCGGCCTACATCGTGCGGATCGGTGGCCCCGCGCAGGACTCGGGTCAGGGCTCCGCCGCCGAAGCGGCACCGCCCGCAGCCATCGGCGGTTTCCTGGTCTCCGCACGGCCCGGTACGAGCGGGGACCTCTCCGTGGAGGTCGCCGACGCCGAGGGTGAGAACCCGCCGGAGGATCGGTTCCGGCTGCTGGTGCGGCAGGCCGGCAAGGTGGTGGAGACCTACGACGTCTCCACCCGCAAGAACGTCAAGGGTTACCTGGTCGCCCAGACCCGCCAGTCCAAACTGATCCAGGTCATCGAGCAGCCCGGCGCGACCCCGACCCGCCCCGAGAACCAGACCCTCCCGCTCGCGTCGGGCGCGGCCGCCCCCGGAGCCGGGGTCGCCCGGCTCGACCCGGCCGAGTACGTCGGCGACGCCGCCGCCCGTACCGGGTTCGCGGGTCTTGAGGCGATCGACGAGATCACCATGGTCGCCGTCCCGGACCTGATGAGCGCCTACCAGCGCGGGGACATCGACGCCGACGGCGTCAAGGCCGTCCAGCTGGCGGTGATTTCGCACTGCGAGCAGATGGGCGACCGGGTCGCCGTCCTGGACACCCCGCCGGGCATGAACGCCCAGCGCGTCCGTACCTGGCGCAACGACGACGCCGGTTACGACTCGCGCTACGCCACCGTGTACTACCCGTGGCTCAAGGTCTTCGACCCGGCGACCGGCCAGAACTCCCTGGTGCCGCCGAGCGGTCACGTCGCCGGCGTCTGGGCGCGCAGCGACGGCGAGCGCGGCGTCCACAAGGCCCCCGCCAACGAGGTCATCCGCGGTGCGCTGGACCTGGAGATCCGCCTCAGCAAGGGCGAGCAGGACCTGCTCAACCCGATCGGTGTCAACTGCGTACGCGCCTTCCCCGGGCGTGGCATCCGGATCTGGGGCGCCCGTACCCTCTCGTCCGACCCGGCCTGGCGCTACCTCAACGTACGCCGCCTCTTCAACTACCTGGAGGAGTCGATCCTCCTGGGCACCCAGTGGGTGGTGTTCGAGCCGAACGACGACCGCCTGTGGTCGAGCATCCGGCGCAACGTCACCGCCTTCCTCACCGAGGAGTGGCGCCGGGGCGCCCTCTTCGGCCGCACGGCCGAGGAGGCGTTCTACGTGAAGTGCGACCGCGACAACAATCCGCAGGAGTCGATCGACCTCGGCCAGGTCGTCTGCGAGATCGGCGTGGCCCCGGTGAAGCCCGCGGAGTTCGTGGTCTTCCGTCTCGCGCAGTTCTCCGACAGCACCAGCCTCGTCAACGAGTGACCCAGCAGGGTCCGCAAACAGAACAGGTGACACAGAGTCATGGCAGAGGGCGATGCTCTTTCCACCCACGTCTTCGGCGTGCAGCTCGGCGGCTATCTCGTCGAGTCGATCCAAGAGATCAGCGGCCTGACCGTCGAGGAGGAAGTTGTCGAGGTCCGTCAAGTGACGGCCGAGGGCAAGCAGATCATCCGCAAACAGCCCGGCGCACGTCAGGCGGGCGAGGTGACGATCACCCGCGGACTCGACAAGAGCAGTGAGTTCACCAAATGGATCAAGGAGACGCTCAACAACGGGGCCGTCGACACCGCGCGCCAGAACCTGACCATCGAGATCAAGGACTCGAAGGGTGAGACGGTCCGGCGCATCCAGCTGATGCAGGGCTGGGCCAGCAAGTGGGAGGGGCCCTCGCTGAAGGCCGGCGAGTCCAGCGCCGCCACCGAGTCGGTCACCATCACCTTCGAGGAGATCGTGGTCGAATGAGGCGCAGGACCGTTACGTCGGGCGGGCTCGACGAAGTCCTCGACACCCTCGCAGCCACCCCGCCCGCCGCACAGGAGCCCGCCCCCGCGCCGCCCCCGGCCCGCGACCGTGACCAGCCGGACCTGCGCACGGAGTTCGAGTTCGAGCTCCCGCGCGGTTACGTCGACGACGCGGGCCAGGTCCACCGGCGCGGCTCGATGCGGCTCGCGACGGCACGGGACGAGCTGCGCCCGCAGATCGACCTGCGGGTGAAGGAGAACCCGGCGTACCTGAGTGTGGTGCTGCTGAGCCAGGTGATCACCCAGCTCGGCACCATCACCGATGTGCACGCCGGGGTCGTCGAGCGGATGTACGCCACGGACGTGGCGTTCCTCCAGGACTTCTACCGCCGGATCAACAGCGAGGGCCACACGCACGCCGCGGTGACCTGCCCGCTGTGCCACGGGGCGTTCGAGGTGGACCTCTCGGGTGGGCGCCTGGGGGAATCGTGACGTACGCGCTTCCCCGGTTGCGGGAGGAGATCGCGTACGTCGCCTACCACTTCCATTGGCAGCGAGAGGACATTCTCGACCTCACCCACGCCGAGCGTCAGGAGTGGGTGCGGGAGATAGCGCGGATCAACACCCGCGTCAACGAAGGCGGGTGATCGTGTGGGGTTCGGAGACTGGTTCCGCCGAGGGGACCGGCAGCGGCCCGGAACGCCTCCGCAGGGCGGGACCGGGCACGCTCCGGAACCGGAGGCCGATCGGGGCGACAGCGGCGCCGATCGGCCGGGTGGCGACTGGGACGGTGGCTGGCGGCAGGTCGCACCCCCGGCGGTGACCGTCGCCCGCTCCTCGATCGGGGTGAGCGACGGCCTGCGGTTCAGGGACGGCCTCGCCTCGTGGCAGAACCTCGCGTTCGGGAGCGAACTCGGCCATGCCGTACTGCCGTCCGCGCCGGTGGGCCTCATCCATGGCGTCACCCGTCCGGGCAGCGCGCGCTCCGAGTCGCCCGGCGGTCCGCTGCTGCTGCGTGCCGCCCGGACCGGGGCGGAGGAGGAAGCGGAACCTGCGGTGGGCCCGACAGCGGCCACGGCGGGCAACGCGGCCGGAAGGGGCAGGACCGGCGGGCGGCCGGGCTCTGCCACCGTCCAGCGGTCGAGCGGTACGACGACGACCTCGTCCCGCTCTTCGTCCTCGCGTTCCGCTTCTTCCCGTTCCGCTTCCTCGGGGAGCGCGGCGTCGGTTACGGCTCCGGGCCCGGGTCCGGCTTACGCGTCGGCCTCGCAGGAACAGGCGGATACCGCACCAGAACCGGTCTCGCTCCAGCGGGCCCGGCCCGCCGCCGTACGTCCGCGGCGGACCGCCCCACCCCTGATCATCGCCCGGCGCCCGGCGATGGCACTGCGGCGCATCGACGGGATCCTGCCGGCCACGGTCTCCGCACCGGCCGCCACCGTCGCCGCCACCACGACGGTGCAGCGGGACGCGTCGCCGCAGGCTGCACCCGTGCGGCCGGACGGTTCCGGCGAGGCTGCCCCCGCCATCCCGCCGGGCACCACACCACCGGCGGACCGCGCCACCAACCGACCCGGCGCTCCAGCGGTGCGACCTGCCCTGGGCCGGCCCTTGAGTGAACTGCCCGCCGGAGCCGTGCCTTCCGTCCCGGCAACGGGGAGCGAGGTCGTCCCGTCCGCTCCGGAAGGGCCTCAGCCGGCGGTCATGCCCGTGATCCAGCGCCAGGCATCCGATGCGACGAACCCTGCGGTGACGACCACACCATCACGGGAGACACCGCAGCCGTCGGTGCGCCGGCCATCAGGGCGCCGGCCGTCAGCGGACCAGGCTTCGGTACGCCGGCCTTCGGTACCTGAGGCCCGGTCCACGGGATCCCAGTCCACGGAATCCCGGCCTCCGGGAGTCCGGTCTCCGCAGACGCCGCAGTCCGACAGGGCCGGCTCGCAGGCTCGTGCCCGGGGCGGTATCGGCACACCGCTTCCGTCGCTCCCGTCGACGGCCCGGCTCCAGAGCGACGCACCGCTGCTCGGTGACCGACGTCGGACGCAGAGGGGAACCACGGGCCCGCAGCAACCCACGACAACGGCGGCCAATCCTGTCACGCCCGCG
>NZ_FMBW01000043.1 GCF_900091725.1 Streptomyces sp. DvalAA-43
ACCCTCACCCTGTACGGTAAAAGCACGGCAAAACACGCACGTCAAGCGGGTGCCAGGACCTCCTGAGCGATCCTTTTCGGACTTTCCCGCCCACCGGGCCCTCACGGCTCCGGAAGCCCCGTCACCGGCCCTATGCTCTACACGTCTGTAGAGAACGGGAGCCGCCTCCGGCGTTCCCGGACCCCCCGAACCCCTCGTACGCACATAAGGGAGTGGACGCCGCAATGGTGTTCAAACGACTGCTCGGCTCGCTCGGCGTGGGCGGCCCCACCGTCGACACCGTCCTCACCACCGGGGCGGCCGCACCCGGCGGCCCCCTGTCCGGCCAGGTCCATCTCAAGGGCGGCAGCGCCGACTTCGACATCGACCACATCGCGCTGGAACTCGTCGCGCGGGTGGAGGCCGAGCACGAGGAGGGGGAGGAGGAGCACGTCGTGGCCTTCGAGCGCTTCACCGTGGGCGGCAGCTTCCGGCTGGCCGAGGGTGAGCAGCTCAGTGTGCCGTTCACGGTCGCGCTGCCGTGGGAGACGCCGGTCACCGAGCTGTACGGGCAGAGCCTGGGCATCGTGCTCGGCGTACGCACGGAGCTGTCCGTCGCCGGGGCCAAGGACAAGGGTGACCTCGATCAGCTCGCGGTGGGCCCCCTGCCGGTACAGGAGGTGATCCTCGAAGCGTTCGGGCGGCTCGGATTCGGCTTCAGGTCCGCGGATCTGGAGTACGGCCGCATCGGCGGCACCGGCCAGCAACTCCCCTTCTACCAGGAGATCGAGCTGACCCCGCCGCCGCAGTACGCGCACGCGGTCAACGAGATCGAGGTGACCTTCCTCGCCACCGCGGGCGGCATGGAGGTGGTCCTGGAGGCCGACAGGCGCGGCGGACTTCTCTCCGGCGGGCACGACGCACTCACCCGGTTCACGGTCGCGCACGACGGCATCCACCACCAGGACTGGCGGGCGCTCGTCGAAGGCTGGCTCCGGCAGCTGATCGAGCACCGGTCGGCGTACGCGGAGAGCTCCGCGTACGGACACGGCGATCCGTACGCCGGACACCACGGCCACGAGACGCCTCACGGCCACCACGGCGACCACCCTCACGACGGCGGGCACCGCTCCGGACCCGGCCTGGGAACGGCCGTCGCGGTGGGCGCGGCCGGGCTCGCGGTCGGCGTCGTCGGAGGCATGGTCGCCGCCGAAGTCGTGGACGAGGTGGGCGACTTCTTCGAGGACGACAACGACGAGGGCGAGGAAGACTGATGTTCGGTATCAGCGAGCTCGCGATCATCCTGATCGTGGTCATCCTGGTCCTGGGGGCCAAGAGGCTTCCCGAACTGGCCCGTTCCGCGGGCAAGTCGGCCCGCATCCTCAAGGCCGAGGCGAAGGCGATGAAGGAGCCGAAGGGCACCGAGGCGGAGGCGGGGGCGCCTCGCGTCATCCGCGGCGAGACCGTCACCCGGCCCGACGCCGGACGCCCGGGGCCGGATGCGGGGCAGCCGCCCCGGGACCGCGCCTGAGACACCCGGTCCGTCTGGCGCCCGCGCCATTCGGGGAGCACACACCGTCAGGGCGTGCACGCACGCGCGATCGACAGGCTGTTCTCGTACAGGTGGTGCCGGGTGATCCGGCCGTCCTCGACGGTGAGGCGCAGTGCGAAGGGGCCCTCGAAGGACTTGCCCGTCGCACGCACGGTCCCCGAGAGGTGCCCCATCAACACGGCGTCGGCGCCGTCGACGAGGACGGTGTCGATGGACGCACCGGCCTCCTCGGGCACCGTGTGATCGGTCAACTCCGTGAACTGGGCTGCGCATTCGGCGGCGGTGGAGCGGGGCCTGATCCATGGGACCACGGGGTTCTCCGCGAGCAGCCAGTCGACGTCGTCGGCGAAGAGCGCGGTGAGCCCCTCGGTGTCCCCGGCGAGGCGGAGTGCGAGGAACCTCTGGACGGTGGCGCGGGTGGCGTCCGTGGTGGTGGGTGTCATACGGCCCAGCCTGCCGGGACGCCGACCGGGCGTCGATTACCTCGCGGGTAAGGGGACGGGCCGGGACGGCCGGCGCCGCGCAACCGAGGCGTGCGGCGTCCGGGCCGGTGTGCCGTCTATGCCCTGAGTCCGGCGGCGATCGGCCGGTGGTCGCTGCCGGTGGCGGGGAGGGTCCAGGCATCGGTGGGGGTGACGCCTCGGGTGAGGATATGGTCGATTCGGGCGATCGGGAACGCAGCGGGCCAGCTGAAGCCGAAGCCGGTACCGGCCAGGTCCTCGACCGGTGTCAGCCGGGACGTCAGGGGTGCGAGCCCACGGTCGGTGGTGGCGCCGTTGAGGTCGCCCAGGAGGACGACCCTCTTCTGCTGTTCGTGGTCGAGGAACCGGTCGAGGGCGGTGAGGGTGTCGTCGCGCCGGGCGACGGTGAAGCCGGATACTCCGACACGGACCGAGGGCAGGTGGACCACGTAGACGGCGAGGGGCCCGTTCGGCCCCCGGACCAGGGCGCGCAGCGACCGGCTCCAGCCGGGGTCGATGGTGAGGCGCCGGGATTCGGTGATGGGGTAGCGGCTCCACAGGGCGACGGTGCCGATGTGCACGGAGTGGGTGAGCCGGCGGTCCAGCACCTTCCGGTAGGCGGGCAGGGCGTCGTCGGTGACTTCTTCCAGGGCCACCAGGTCCGGGTCGGCGGCGAGCAGCGTCCGGGCGGTCACGGCGGGGTCGGGGTTGTCGGCGTTGACGTTGTGGGTGACCACGGTCAGGTTCGGCTCGGCATCGCCGCGGCCGCCGAGGAACAGGGGCGCGAACACGGCGAACCAGACGGCGCCGAGCAGGAGTGCGGCGATGACGGCCGGCACGGACCTGCGGACCAGGGCGGCCAGGAGCAGCGCCGGTACGGCCAGACCGGTCCAGGGCAGCAGGGTTTCGAGCAGGCTGCCCAGGTTGCCCGGTGTGTTGGGCACGAACGAGTGGCAGAGCAGCACCAGGCCCGTCACCACCGCGACGGCGCCCGGAATCCGGCCCGCGCGCCACATCGCGCGGCGCCGGTCGGGACCGGGACCGGGTTCGGTGGTCGGTGTTCCGTCGGGCAGTGTTGTTCCGTCGGGCGGTGTCCCGGGCAGTGGCGCTTCGGCGGGGTCGGAGAATCCGCCTCCGACGTACACATCCGGGTAGGGGTCTTCGCGCAGATCGGCCATGACATGTCCTTCGGCAGGGGGCGGCACCGGCTCATGGGCTGAACGCATCGCCCGTCAGCCGGCCGCGTCGCGCAGCGGGGCCGGACAGGTGCCACCGCGACCGGTCAGCAGCTCGAAGTGCCACATCTCGTTGTTGTAGACCTGGCACAGCCCGTAGTCGGAGCCGTTGCGGATGAGCCAGTCGTCGGCATCGGTGGGACCGATGTCGACCGCCTTCCCGGAGACATGGGTCGACTTCTGCGGGGTGTTCACGAACTGCCTCGCCTTCTCCTCGCTCCCGTACTTCTCGATCCCCTCGTCCAGCAGCCGCTGCTGGTGTTCCCTGCTGCGCCATCCCGAGGTGACCCGGAATTCGATGCCGTCGTCGCGGGCGTCCCGGGCCGCCTCCTGCACCGCCTTCAGCAGCCGTTCGTCCAGACGGCCGACGGCCGGGTACCGGGTGTCGAACGGGGTGAGCTCACGGCCCTCCGGCAGGTCACCGCTCTCGGTTCCCTCCTGGGGGTCACCGCTCTCGGTGGCCTCCGCCCTGCCCCGCGCGGACGCTTCGCCGCCGTCCGGCCCGTGGTCCGCCGTCGCGACGGTCCGCGCGGCCGGTCCGCTCCCGGCCGTCATGCCCCATGCCGCCGCCAGTGCCACCACCACGACCGCGCCGGCTCCTGCCGCCGCCCGGCCGGGGAAACGGCGCGCCGCCGCTCTGGGGCGGTCCGCGGTCGGGTCGTCGTGCATGGTGGCCTCCGGGCATCTCGTACGGCGCGGCGGGTACGGGTGCCGCGGGCTGATGGACCGAGTGAACGGCAGGCCGTGTTGTCGGACCGTTTCGATTTCCGGATATGTTTTCGATATGCCCGGACTGTTCCCATGGGGACGAACGGACGGGCCGACGACCGGCCGGGTGAGGCGCAGAGCAGGAGAGACCGTATGCGGGTGCTGATTGTCGAGGACGAGCTGTATCTCGCCGAGGCGGTGCAGGCGGGCCTGAGGCTCGAAGCCATCGCCTCCGACATCGCCGGGGACGGGGACACCGCCCTGGAACGCCTCGATGTGAACGAGTACGACATCGTCGTGCTCGACCGCGACATCCCCGGCACGCACGGGGACGACGTGTGCCGGATCATCGTGGAGCGGCGCCTCGGCTGCCGGGTGCTCATGCTGACCGCGGCGGGCCTCCTCGACGAGAAGGTCACCGGGTTCGAGATCGGCGCCGACGACTACCTGACGAAGCCCTTCGACCTGAAGGAGCTCGTCGTACGTCTCCGCTCGCTGGCCCGTCGGCCCAAGGACAGCACGCCCCCCGTCATCGAGTACGCCGGAATCCGGCTGGACCCGTTCCGGCGTGAGGTCTTCCGTGCCGGGAGATACGTGGCGCTCACCAGGAAGCAGTTCGCCGTCCTGGAAGTCCTCATGACCGCGCGGGGCGGAGTCGTCAGCGCGGAGACGCTGCTGGAGCGGGCCTGGGACGAGAACGCCGACCCGTTCACCAACGCGGTCCGCATCACCATCTCCACGCTCCGCAAACGGCTCGGCGAACCCTCGGCGATCGTCACAGTGCCGGGCGTCGGATACCGTCTCGACGAGTCGGCCGGGCACCACGGGCCGACGGGACACGGCCGGTGAACCGCCGGAACGCCGTCACGGACCCGGCCGGAGGCCCGGTCCCTTCCAGGCGGCCCCGGCGGCTGACCGCCCGGATGAAGCTCACCCTCACCTACGCCCTGTTCGTCGTCGTCGCCGGGGCGTTCAGCCTGGTCATGGTCTACCTGGCCATGCGCTTCGTGCCCTACTACCCGCTGGCCGACGTGAACCCGCAGGCCGCGGCCATCGCGACCCGGCCGGACATCCTCCAGGCCCTGGCCAAGGCCTCCGGCATCGCGCTGCTGCTCCTGGCCCTGATCGGGCTCGGCGCGGGCTGGCTCATCGCGGGCCGGGTCCTGCGCCCCCTCCAGGACATCACCCGGGCCGCCCGCCGGGCCGCCCACGGCTCCCTGGACCACCGCATCGGGCTCACCGGCCCGCGCGACGAGTTCACCGAGCTGTCCGACACCTTCGACGACATGCTCGCCCGCCTGCAACGGTCCTTCGACGCCCAGCAGCGCTTCGCCGCCAACGCCTCGCACGAGCTGCGAACCCCGCTCGCCGTCAGCCGCACCATGCTCGACGTGGCCGTCGCCGACCCCGAAGGCCAGGACTACCACCGGCTCGTCTCCCGGCTCCGCGAGACCAACCAGCGCGGCATCGACATCACCGACGCGCTGCTCCAGCTCTCCGCCCTCGATCACACCCCGCCCGCCATGGAGCCGCTCGACCTCGCCGACACCGCCCGGGGATCCGTCGACACCGTCCGCGAGGAGGCCAGGACACGGAACATCGCCCTCGTCGCCGACACCCGCCCGGCCCCGGCCACCGGCAACGACGTACTGCTGCGCCAGCTGACCCTGAACCTGCTCCACAACGCCGTACGGCACAACCTGCCCACCGGCGGCTCGCTCTCCCTGACCACCGGCCCCGACCCGGCACGCCCCGGCCGCGCCCTCCTGACCGTCAGCAACACCGGACCGCCCCTGTCCGACACGGTCGACCGCCTCACCGAACCGTTCCTGCGCGGCAGCGGGCGCCTGGCCGAGCAGGATTCCACCCGCCGCGGCCACGGCCTCGGACTGGCGATCGTCGCCAGCATCGTCCGGGCCCACCACGCGGACCTGACCCTGACCCCGAACCCCGGCGGCGGACTCACCGTCCGGGTGTCGCTGCCAGGCGCCGCATAGCGGCGGAGCGCCGCCGCAGGGCGTCCCGCCTCAGGTGGACGGCGGCCGCACCCTCCTGACCGGCCCGCCCGCGCGCCTCACGATCCGTCGGAGGAACGGGGCCCGGTCCAGCCGGTGGCGGCCACCGTCTCCCGCGCGATCTCCACCACCCGCCGTCCGTCCGTCGCCACGCGCACCGTCTCCGCGTGAGCCCGCTCGTCCAGGAGACGTGCCTTGCGGACACTGCCCCGGAATTCCGATTCCAGCTCCGAGCCGAGCTCCCGGCCCAGCAGCCGCTCGCGGGCGGTGGCATCGGTGGCGGTGAGCAGCACCCGTACGATCCGCACCCCCTCCCCCAGGGCGCGCTCGAACATGCCCGTCGCCTCGGGCAGCACGCTCACGGTGTTCGTGTAGATCAGGCGGCGGTAGCCGCGGTGGGCGAAGTTCGCCCACACGTCCCTCAGATTGCACTCGGTGACCTCCGAGCGGTCGGGGTCCCCCTCCGGCGCCGGGTGCACGTATCCCATGAAGTCACCGTCGATGACCGCGTGGGGAACGGCCGCCACACGAAGCTGCGCCGAGATCTCCCACCCCACCGTCGTCTTGCCGACCCCGGCCCGCCCACCGATGAGAAGCACTTCCGCATGTTCCATGGGGACACCGTGCCAGTCGGCGGCCGCCGCACGCGATCCGATATCGGTCCTGCCGCACCGTCACGGCCCCACCGGCGGATGGCCGCTCCTCACACGCGAGCGTTACAGTGCGATGCGAGGTATGTGCGCGTCCGTCCCCCATCGGAGCAACAGGCTCACGATCCACGCCGCGCACCGGGAAGGGAACGAAGCCGTGCATGGCGAGTACAAGGTGCCCAACGGCAAGCTTGTCGTCGTAGATCTGGACGTCGAGGAAGGCGTGCTGCGCAACGTACGCGTCGCCGGGGACTTCTTCCTGGAGCCCGACGAGGCGATCCTCTCGATCGACGGGGCCCTGGAAGGTGCCCCCGCTTCGACGGACGCCGCGGGTCTGGCGGCCCGGATCACGGCGGCGCTGCCGGAGTCGGCCGTCATGTTCGGACTGACCGCGGAGGGCGTCGGCATCGCTGTGCGGCGGGCGCTGGCCCGTGCGACCGAGTGGAGCGACTACGACTGGCAGTTGGTGCACACCGAGGCGCAGGCCCCGGCACTGCACATGGCACTGGACGAGGTCCTGACCGCCGAGGTGGCCGCCGGGCGGCGGGCTCCCACACTGCGGGTCTGGGAATGGGCCTCGCCCGCCGTGGTCATCGGCAGCTTCCAGTCGCTGCGCAACGAGGTGGACCCCGAAGGGGCGGCACGGCACGGGATGACCGTGGTACGCCGTATTTCCGGGGGCGGGGCCATGTTCGTGGAGCCCATGAGCACCATCACGTACTCGCTGTCCGTGCCGGATTCGCTGGTCTCCGGCCTCACCTTCGCCGACAGCTACGCCTACCTCGACGACTGGGTGCTGGGCGCCCTCGGCGACATGGGGATCAAGGCCTGGTACCAGCCGCTCAACGACATCGCCACCGACGCCGGGAAGATCGCCGGCGCCGCGCAGAAGCGGGTCGTCGGCACCGACGGCGGCCCCGGCGCCGTCCTGCACCACGTGACGATGTCGTACGACATCGACGCGGACAAGATGCTGGAGGTGCTGCGGATCGGCAAGGAGAAGCTCTCCGACAAGGGCACCAGGAGCGCGAAGAAGCGCGTCGACCCGTTGCGCCGTCAGACGGGGCTGGCGCGCGAGGCGGTCATCGAGCGGATGATCGACTCCTTCCGTACCCGGTACGGCCTCACCCGGGGCGGGGTGACGGACGAGGAGATGGCACAGGCCGAGAAGCTGGTGCGGACGAAGTTCGGCACGGCGGAGTGGACCGCCCGGGTGCCGTGAGCGGCGGCCGGGCGGGGGGCCGTTCCCCGGGGGTGTGTCGGGCGCCTGTCGAGCCGTTCGCCGGGGTGTGTCAGGCGCCCGTCGTCGGGAGTTCCTGCTCGGTCCAGATGATCTTGCCGTCTGCCGTGTAGCGGGTGCCCCAGCGGCGGGTGAGCTGGGCGACGAGGAAGAGGCCGCGGCCGCCCTCGTCGGTGGTGCGGGCGTGCCGCAGCCGCGGCGAGGTACTGCTGGTGTCGGAGACCTCGCAGATCAGGACGGACTGGCGCAGCAGCCGGAGCCGGATCGGCCCGGTGGCGTAGCGCACCGCGTTGGTGACCAGCTCGCTGACGATCAGCTCGGTCGTCATCTCCAGCTCCTCCAGGCCCCAGGAGCGCAGCACCCGGGCGGTCCGCGCCCGGACCCCGGCGACCGCGGCCGGGTCGGTGGGCACCTCCCACGAGGCGACGTGGTCGGCGCTCAGCTCATGGGTGCGGGCGAGCAGCAGGGCGACGTCGTCGGGCTGGGGCACCGGGACCAGCTGGTCCACGACGCTCGCGCAGAGGGCGTCGAGCGGCAGCCCGCGCTGTGCCAGGGCGCCGCCGAGCCGGGACATGCCGAGGTCGGGGTCCCGGTCCCGGCCCTCGATGAGTCCGTCGGTGTAGAGGCCGATCAGGCTCCCTTCCGGAAGGGAGATCTCCGCCGTCTCGAACGGCATTCCGCCCAGGCCCAGCGGGGGTCCCGCGGGCAGTTCGGGGAAGCTGACGCGGCCGTCCGGGGTGACGACGACGGGTGGTGGATGGCCGGCCCGCGCCATGGTGCAGAGCTGGGTGACCGGGTCGTACACGGCGTACAGGCAGGTGGCGCCGAGCACGGGGGTGCCGCCGCGGTCCTCCCCCTCGCTCTCCTCGTCGCTCAGGCGGAGGACGAGGTCGTCGAGGTGGGCGAGGAGCTCGTCGGGCGGCAGGTCCATGTCGGCGAGGGTGTGGACCGCGGTGCGGAGCCGGCCCATGGTGGCCGCGGCGCTGATGCCGTGGCCGACGACATCGCCGACGACGAGGGCGACCCGGGCGCCGGAGAGCGGGATCACGTCGAACCAGTCGCCCCCGACACCGTCCTTGGCGTCCGCCGGAAGGTAGGACGAGGCCACGTCCAGGGCCATTCCGCCCGGCAGGGTGTGCGGGAGCAGACTGCGCTGAAGGGTCAGCGCCGCGGTGTGCTCGCGGGTGTAGCGGCGGGCGTTGTCCACGCAGACGGCGGCCCGGACCACCATTTCGCGGGCCGGAAGAACATCGTCCGGTTCAAAGGGGGTGGGGTTGACCGACCGGATGAAGGTGGTCAGGCCGAGCACCGTGTCCCGGGCCCGCATGGGTACGGCGATCAGGGAGTGGAGCCCGTGCTCGCGGATGCTCGCCGCCCTGCCCGGCTGCTCGGCCGCCCACACGTGGCTGTCGGGGTCGAGGACCGGGATGAGGACGGGTTCGCCCTCGGCGAGGAACCGGAGGTCGTGGGGCGGGGGCAGGAAGTCCACCGGATCCCCGACCCGGCAGACGGCCTCCGGGCAGCCCTCGCGCACCGAGCTCATCCCGGCACGGCGCATCCTCGGCCGGGAGGAGTTGGTGACGGCGCCGGAGCGGGTGAGTTCCGGACCGGACAGCCCCACCCCGAGGGGCCACGGGCCGGG
Source organism: Streptomyces sp. DvalAA-43 (assembly GCF_900091725.1). Classification (GTDB taxonomy): domain Bacteria; phylum Actinomycetota; class Actinomycetes; order Streptomycetales; family Streptomycetaceae; genus Streptomyces; species Streptomyces pulveraceus. Next base: position 9,483 of record NZ_FMBW01000043.1, read on the forward strand.
GTCGTCGGGGCTGGCGACCGGCTCCAGCAGGTCGACGATGACGAAGTCGGCGAACCGAGGCACCGCGAAGTCGGCCAGCTCCTGCGCCGTACGCATCACGTCCAGGGTGGAGCCGATGCTGGCACTGGCGTCGTTGACCAGGGCCAGCCGCTGCTGGGCGTTCCACCGGTCCGTGACGTCGAGCACCATGTAGCAGAGTCCGGTGACGGCGCCGTCGCTGTCGGTCAGCGGCAGGTACGACGTGGAGTAGGCGCGCTTGCGGCGGGGATCGGCCCAGGTCCAGCCCAGGTACTCGTAGTCGATGACGGGGATCCCGGTGTCCAGCACCCCCCGCATCAGGATCTCCAGTGCCTCGGTCTCCAGCCCCGGGAGCACCTCGCTCAGCCGACGGCCCATCCGGTGCTCGCGCGGTACGCCGCTGAAGCGTTCCAGGGTGTCGTTCATCCAGGTGTAGCGGAGGTCCGGGCCCATCACCGCGATGCCGATCGGCGAACCGGCCAGGAAGGCGTCCATCACGGACTGCCCGACCGTCCACTCCGGCCGCCGTTCGCGTCCGGAGACCAGGAAGCACTCCCGGCCGTCCAGGTGGAACGAGGCCGAGACCCGGAGGTCCAGCTCGATCCGGCTGCCGTCGCGCCGTCGCGCGTCGGCGACGCCCCGCCACCCCACGCCCGCGCGGCAGCGCTCGGCGATTCCCGCCACCCGGACCGGGTCCTCGGGCATGGCGAGCAGGAACCCGCCGGACCGTCCGACCACGTCCGCGGCGCGGTACCCCAGCAGGTCCTGCGCGCTCTGCGTCCAGCCGACAACCTTTCCGGTGCCGGCCACCACCGCGGTCGCGTCGTTCGCCGTGTCGTAGGAGTGCCGGGGAGTGCTGGGCTGCGGGGGCTCGGCGCCGGGCGCCGACTGCGGTCCTGCACACGCCATACTGGCCACCACCCATCCACTCCTTGTCCATGATCCCGCCTCCCGCGCCCAGGTGCGAGCGACGCGGACGGGCACGTACGGGCGCGGGGCGGGCCGGTGCCCGGTCGCGGTGTCCGCCGGTGCCGACGGCGGACGCGTACGGGCGCGGGGGCGGTCAGCGCCCGTCGTCCTCCGGCCCGGAGCGGACGGGCAGAGGCGGGGGCCGGTGCTCGTACCAGCGCCGGTCGGCCTCCAGCTGGGCGGCGAGGGAGATCAGCAGCTCCTCGCTGCGGGACGGGCCGAGCAGTTGCGCTCCGACGGGCAGCCCGTCGACGGTGAAACCGGCCGGCACATTGATGCCCGGCCAGCCCAGTACGTTCCACGGCCAGGCGTACGGGCACGCCTCGGTCATCGCCAGATCGGTGCGCCAGGCGCTCAGCCCGTCGAACCGGCCGATCGGGGGCGGCGGCAGGGCGGTCGTCGGGGTGAGCAGTACGTCGTACCCGGCGCCGCCCCGGGGCGGGCGGAAGAAGGCGCCGATCCTGCGGTGCTGGCGCACCTCGCGTTCCCGGGCCGCCCGCACCGCCCGGCCGCCGAGCCGGGTGCCGGTGCGCAGCGCGCTGCGGGTGCGCGGGTCGAGGAGGGCGGGGTCGGGGTGGCGGGCGGCGAGTTCGGCGATCCCGGCGGTGGCGCGGGGGACGAAGCCGAGACCGATCAGCCCGTACCGGGGCCGGGCCTCCTCGACGTTGTGCCCCAGGCGGGCGAGGTCCTCGGCCAGGGCGAGGACGGCCCGGCGCACCTCGGGGTGGGGCCCGGAGCCGGTGAGGGTGAGCGGGGGGCGCCAGGCGAGGGCGATGCGCAGTCGGCCGGGGTCGCGGCGGGCGGCGGCCGCGGCGGCGACGGGGGGCGGCCGGTGCGGGTCGTCGGGGTGGGATCCGGCGGCCGCGTCGAGCAGCAGTGCGGCGTCGGCGACGGTCCTGGCGAGCGGTCCGTTGACGGTGAGGCCCTGGAAGGCGTCGGTGTGCGGGTGGCCGGAGATCCGGCCACGCTGGGGCTTGATGCCGACGAGATGGGTCCAGGCCGCCGGGATGCGGACGGAGCCGGCGCCGTCCGAGCCGAGCGCGGCGGGTACGAGACCGGCCGCGACGGCCGCCGCGGAGCCGCCGGACGAGCCGCCGGGGGTGTGGCCGGTGTGCCACGGGTTGCGGGTGGCGCCGAAGGCCCGGCCCTCGGTGAACGGCCACTGGCCGAGCTCGCAGGAGTTGGTCTTGCCGACGATCACGGCCCCGGCCGCCCTCAGCCGCCGTACGGACTCGCTGTCCGCGGTCGCGGCGGGCAGATCGCCGTCGCAGCCGAAGTAGGTCGGCATCCCGGCGACATCCGTGTCGTCCTTGACGGCGACCGGAACGCCGAGCAGGGGCAGCCGCTCCCCCGCCGCGAGCCGGCGGTCGGCCTCGGCGGCCTCGGCGAGCGCCGCCTCGGCGCGCAGATGCCGGAAGGCGTTGAGGGTGCCCTGGCTCGCCTCGATGCGGCGCAGCGCCGCCGACACCTGTTCGACCGAGGTGGTACGGCCTTCGGCCAGCTCCTGTGCGCTGTCGACCAGCCCCGTCGGGCCGGCCGGTTCGGTGGTTTCCACGGCTTTGGGTGAGGACATGGGCTGACCGCCTTCCTCGTATCGGCGGACACGTACGCACGACATGTGCGCGGCGCGCGCCTGTACGCCAGAACGAACGTACCGGAGGGTAACGATTGGCGAGCGGTCCGCTCAACCGTTCGGTGGAATGCGGCCGGGCAGTGCTCCGGGGAGTGTCAGTGCCGCTTGTTACGTTCCCCGGTGGAAGAAGATGGCGAAAGCACTGCTGGAGGGGTACGTGGAAGCGGAGTTCGAGGGCGAATTCGAGACGCATCTGACGGTGCGCCTCGATCCCCGCGCCGACGAGGCCGAGGAGGGCGCCCGGCTGGCGCGCTGGGCGGAGCGGCACGGCCTGAAGCTCAGCCGCATCGTCCTGGACCGCGGTGCCGTGCCCGACCAGCCCATGCTGACCGAGCGGGGGCGGGGTTCGCTCTCCCGTCAGCGGACAGCGGCGGAGCTCCGGGCGGACGCGCTGCGCGCGGCGGGGTTCCCCGTCGTACGCGTGAAGATCGAGGCCGCTCCGTGGAACGAGGAGATACCCCGGACGGCCGAGGAGGCCGCCGCGCTGCCCCCCGGCTGCCACTTCGAGCACCACGTCAAGCTGCTGCTCTCCGGCGCGTCGGAGCTCGCCGCCGCGCGGGCCGCGGCCGAGCGGCACAGCGCGCATCTGTCGCGCAACGCCCGCCGCACCGACGGGCGGGGGCGCCACGAGCGGTTCGTCACCCAGCGCTGCCGTGCGATCGGGCGGCCCGGAGCGCGGGCCCGGCTCGACGCGCTGCTGCGCGCGCTGGACGACGCGGGGCTCGAAGTGCTGGAGACCGAGGAGGAGTTCGTCGTGCACGACGACCATCCGGCCCTGGACGCGGGCTGGATCGACGAGCGGGCCGGGGCTGCGCGGTGAGCGCGGCCGACCGCCCCGCTCCCGGGGAGCCGGCGTTCGACGACCCGGCGCTCTCCCCGCGCTGGCGGGCCGCCCGGCGCGCGGTCCAGGACCATCTGCTGCGCGTGATCGCCGGGTCGCCGTGGGGCGAGCAGCTGGTCCTGCGCGGCAGCCTGCCGCTCCAGGCGTGGGTGGGCGCGGCGGCACGGGAGCCGGGCGATCTGGACTGGATCGTGTCCGGCCCGTCGGCGGACGAATTCGTCGACCGCCTCGATCCCTACCCGTACGTCGCCGGGATCGAGGCGGTCCAGCACTGGCCGGAGGCGGCGCACGGCGCGGCCGCACCCGAGCTGTGGACGGACGAGGAGAGCCACGAGACCGCCGGTACCCGGCCCGTTCTCGCACCCGAGGGGCTCCGCTGGGTCGAGATCGAGGGCCCCGACGACATCGATCCGCCGCCCTCCCCCGCCGAGGAGGTCGTCGCCGCGCTGACGGCCGGGCCGCCGCCGCCCGAGGGGATACGCGTCGATCCGCTCCGGGTGACGTCGGACGGGGTGTGGATGTACCGGGAGTACGAGACACCCGGCGTGCGTGTGGTCGTCCCCTGGCAGGCGGACGGGCTGCCACCGGGCGAGCTGCGGATGGACTTCGCCCAGGACGAGCGGCTGCCCGAGGCCCCGGTGTGGACGGCCTGCCCGCGCGGTGACGGCGGGCCCCCGACGCCGGTCCGCACCGCGAGTCCGGGGCTCTCGCTCGCCTGGAAGCTGCTGTGGCTCGCCGAGGACCAGGAGGCGGAGGGCCGGTCGGCGGCCAAGGACCTGTACGACGCGGTGCTGCTCGCGGAGCACGGCCGGACCGTGCTGCCGCCCCGCCTGCTGCACAACGTGCTGGGTCCGCACGAGCCGTGGTTCACGCCCGGGGCGGTGCTGGACTGGCTGGTGGACTGGTCCGCCTTCCACGCCGCGCACCCCTGGGTGGACAGCGGCCCGGACCTGCTCCGGGAACGGCTGGCCGCCGCGCTGCCACCGCTGCTGGAGCGGAGCGCCCCGCAGCCGTGACGGCCGGGCGCGGGCACGCGCCCGGCCGCCGAAGGCGGAGCGCACCCCCGCGCACGCACGGGTGCGCTCCGCCGGGCGACCGGTCCGGCCCCGGCGTACGCTCGGAAGAAGTCCGACGGCACCCGAACGGACGGCTTCGGACGGTAACGGACGGCATCGAACGGCACCTGAACGGGCCCGACGGCGGCACTTCCCCACGGGTCCTACGAGGGAGGCGACGTGACCGGTCGACACAACGGCACCCGCCGGGCCGCCTGGGCGGCGGTCGTCGTGCTGGGGCTCACCGGCGGCAGCGTCCTGGGGGGCGGTGCGGCGCGGGCGGACGACGGCATCGACAAGCTCTCGGCGCAGCAGATCGCGGACCGTTCGCGCGACGCCCTCCTGAGCGTCCGTTCCCTGCATCTCACCGCGCGCGGCGACCTCGGCGGCGGCAGCCCGCCGGCGACTCTGCAACTCACCCTGGACCGGGACGGGAACTGCAACGGCTCCGTCGACCTCGGCCACGGCCAGGGCTCGGTCCGGATCGTGAAGCGCGGCGACGCGGTCTGGGTCAGGCCGGACGCGAACTTCTGGAAGAGCCAGGTACCGAACGGCGGTTCGGCCTTCGCCGCGATCCTCCAGGGGCGCTACATGAAGGGCTCGGCCTCCGACCCGCGGCTGCGCGGCCTGGCGGCCGGCTGCGATCTGGACACCTTCCAGAAGCTCGTCAGCGACCATGCGAACAACGACCGGGGGACGCTGAACAAGGCCGGGAAGACCACGCTCGACGGAGCCCCGGTGGTGCCGCTGACCCGGATGAGGGACGGCCGGACGACAACGACGTACGTCGCCGCCACCGGCAAGCCCTACCCCTTGAGGATCACGCTCCGGGGCGACGGGGCGAACGCGGTCGTGGACCTCTCGGCCTTCGGCAAGCCGGTGCCCACGACCACACCGCCGCCGGACCAGACGTACGACATCAGCGCCCTGCTGGGCCGGACGTCGGCGCCGGTGTGACGCCGGACCGGCCACTGAGCACCACGTACAGCAGCAGCGAGGAGACCAGCCCGACCGCCCAGCCGTAGTCGGCGAGCGGTTCGAGGAACGGGATCAGACCATCGGCCGGGAACGGGCCCGCCCCGGGTGCGGAGTGTGAGCCCCCGATCGCCAGGACACCGCCGACGGCGAACGCGACGACGGCCCGCCAGTTCCAGCCGTTGGTGTACCAGTAGCGGCCGCCGGGGCGGTAGAGGTCGGCGAGGTCGAGCACCGTGCGGCGGACGATCCAGTAGTCGGCGATCAGGATGCCCGCGACCGTGCCGAGCAGTCCGCCGACCAGCCCGAGCCAGGTGAAGATGTACAGCTCGGGGGTTTCGGTGAGCTTCCACGGCATGATCAGGACGCCCACGACACCCGTGATCAGGGCGCCCGTACGGAAGTCGACGAGCCGGGGCGCGAGGTTCGCCAGGTCGTACGCGGGTGACACGACATTCGCCGCGATGTTCACGGAGACGGTCGCGACCAGCACCGTGACCAGGGCGTACAGCAGCCCGAAGACGTTGTCGGTCCGCGCCACGAGCTGCACCGGGTCCCAGATCGCCTCGCCGTACACGGCCTGCGAGCCGGAGGTGACCAGGACCGAGAGCAGCGCGAAGAGCGTCATCGTGGTCGGCAGTCCGAGCACCTGGCCCCGGATCTGGGCGCGCTGGCCGGCCCCGAAGCGGGTGAAGTCGGGGATGTTCAGCGAGAGCGTGGCCCAGAACGCGATCATGCCCATCAGCGAGGGGAAGAAGACCGGCCAGAACTCCTTGCCCCAGCCGAGCTTCGACGGCTGGTCGAGCAGCGGGCCGAAGCCGCCCGCCTTGACGGCGACCCAGACGAGGAGCACGACGGCGCCGACGATGACGAACGGCGCGGCCCAGTTCTCGAAGCGTCGCAGCGCGTCCATTCCCCGGTGGATGATGGCGAGTTCGAGCGCCCAGAAGAGGACGAAGCAGAGCCAGAGCGTCCACGGCTGCCCGCCGATCGCGGACGCCTCCGCCCAGCCGCCGAAGATCTTCCCCAGCAGCGTGAAGATGCCGACGCCCCCGATCCAGGTCTGGATGCCGAACCAGGCGCATGCCACCGCGGCCCGGATCAGCGCGGGCAGGTTGGCGCCGCGCAGCCCGAAGGAGGCGCGCGCGAGCACCGGGAAGGGGATGCCGTACTTGGGTCCGGCGTGCCCGGTGAGGAGCATGGGCCCGAGCACGATCAGATTGGCCAGCGCGATGGTGAACACGGCCTGTTTCCAGTCCATGCCGAGGGCGACCAGTCCGGAGGCGAGCAGCCAGGACGGGATGTTGTGGGCCATGCCCACCCAGAGCGCGGCGAAGTTGTACGTCGTCCACCGGCGCCGTTCCAGCGGTACGGGCAACAGGTCCTCGTTGACGAACCGGTTGTCGGTGGGAACGGCGCCGGGGGCGAGTTCGACGCGCCCCGAGGGGGCGGGTATCCGGTCCTGCGGTGGGACCGGTGGAACGGTCGAGGTCATGGCGGCTGGACCCTTCGCTCGGGAGCGGTGCCGTGCGGGGCGGGGCGCGGGGGGTGTGTACGACCGTGGGGCGGGAGGGGGCGACCGTGGGAGGGGTCAGTCGGACAGGGCGGGGATGATCCGTGCGCCGTAGGTGTCGATCGTCGCCTCGCGCGCGTCGTGCATGTTGTACACGGCGAACTGGTCGACACCCAGATCGCGCAGGGCCCGCAGCTTCTCGATGTGCGCCTCGGCGGGGCCCAGCAGACAGAACCGGTCGACGATCTCGTCCGGCACGAAGTCGGTGTCGGGGTTCCCGGTCCGGCCGTGGTGGCTGTAGTCGTAGCCCTGCCGGTTCTCGATGTAGGTGGTCAGGGCCTCGGGCACCAGCCCGGAGTGCGCGCCGTACCGGGAGACCAGGTCCGCGACGTGGTTGCCGACCATCCCGCCGAACCAGCGGCACTGCTCGCGGGCGTGGTCGAGGTCGTCGCCCACGTAGGCGGGGGCGGCGACGCAGATGGTCACGGACCCGGGGTCGCGGCCCGCCTGCTCCGCCGCGTCCCGTACCGCCTTGATCATCCATTCGGTGAGGAACGGGTCGGCGAGCTGGAGGATGAATCCGTTGGCCTTCTGCCCGGCGAGGGCCAGGGCCTTCGGGCCGTACGCACCCATCCAGACGGGCAGTCTGCCGTCCTTCACCCAGGGGATCTGGACCGGCTGCCCGTCGACGGTCGCCTCGCGCCCCTCGGCGAGGTCACGGATCACGTCGATGGCCTCGCCGAGGCGGGCCAGGGTGTTGGGCCTGCGCCCGGCCACCCGCATCGCCGAGTCGCCCCGTCCGATGCCGCAGACGGTGCGGTTGCCGTACATGTCGTTGAGGGTGGCGAAGGTGGAGGCGGTCACCTCCCAGGTGCGGGTGCCCGGGTTGGTGACCATGGGGCCGACCACGAGGTGTTCGGTGTGTTCGAGGATCTGGCTGTAGATGACGAACGGTTCCTGCCAGAGCACCGTCGAGTCGAAGGTCCAGCCGTAGCGGAAGCCGTTGCGTTCGGCGCGGCGCATCAGGCCGACGACGGCCGAGGCGGGCGGGTCGGTCTGGAGGACGAGTCCGAAGTCCATGGCGGGTGCTCCCTAGTCCAGGTACGGAGAGGTGGCGCGGGGGGGGGTAGTTGCCGTGTCCGGCCCGGCCGGTGAACTCCCTTGCGTCGATGACGACTTCACCGCGCGAGGACGGTTGCGACCGGACCGGTGATCCGCTTCCCCTCGTACGCCGAGTGGCCGACGTCCAGTGATGGGGTCGTCGCGGATCCGGTGGCGGTGTCCCTGAGTGACGTACTCCGGCAGATCCTTCCATATGAGGCCACGGCGAACCCTGTACGACGCCGCCTCGAACGCGACTCGTGGGCGACGATTCTGGACCGCTTCCCGGGCTTTGGGAAGAGGTCCTCCGCGCGGGCCCACCGATGATCGATCGCGCGGCACGCGCGGTGTCGCGGTGCCGTACGGACACGGCGGCGCGAGGCCCGGGACCTGCCGGAATACGAGGTCTGACACAATGGCCCCGAAATCTCGGGCGACGCGCGTCAGGAAACCGGTGTGAATCCGGTACGGTCCCGCCACTGTGACCGGGCAGCAGCCCGGAAGCCAGATACTGGCCGCGCCGCCTTCTCGAACGACCCAGGGGACGAGGACATCCCCCGGAAAGGCTCGGCCATGCCCCGGATCCGTCGTGTACCCCTCGCGCTCATACCCCTGCTCCTGCTGCCGCTCACCGGCTGCGGCTCCGGCACCGGCGGCGAGGGCGGGAAAGAGGCCGCACCGGCCGCCGACGGTTTCCCCTACACCGTCACCAACTGCGGTACGAAGACGACCTTCGATGCCCCGCCGAAGCGGGCCGTCACCATGAACCAGCACGCCACCGAGATCATGCTGGCGCTCGGGCTCCAGGACCGGCTGGCCGGGACCGCCTATCTGGACGACAGCATCCAGCCGGAGTACCGGTCCGCGTACGCCGCGACCAAGGTACTCGCGAAGGAGTACCCCTCCAAGGAGGTGCTGCTCGGCGCCAACCCCGACTTCGTCTACGGCGGGTACGGCAGCGCCTTCGACAAGGCCAGGGGCCTGGACCGCGCCGCACTCCAGAAGAGCGGCATCAACACCCGGCTGAACATCGAGAACTGCACCGAGCCCGAGGTCGGGATCGACCAGCTCGCCACCGAGATCACCCAGGTCGCCCGGACCTTCGGCGTACCGGAGCGCGGCAAGAAGCTGATCGCCGAGGAGCAGCGGAAGATCGCGGCGGTCGAGACGGAGCTCAAGGGCGCCTCGCACCCCTCGGTGTTCGTGTACGACTCCGGCGACAGCTCCGCGTTCACGGCGGGCGGCAACGGCATCGGCAACGAGATCGTCCGGCTCGCCGGGGGCCGGAACGTCTTCGCGGACCTCGACGCCACCTTCGGCGACGTGTCCTGGGAGCAGGTCATCAAGCGCAAGCCCGAGGTGGTCGTGATCTACGACTACGGCGGCACCCCGGTCGCGGCCAAGAAGAAGCGGCTGCTGAACGACCCGGCGCTCGCGGACGTACCGGCGATCAAGAACAAGAGGTTCGCGGTGCTCCCGCTCTCCTCGGCCGTACTCGGCGTCCGGGTCGCCGACGCCGTGCAGGACCTGGCCGGGCAACTGCACCCCGGCACCCGGTGAGCGCCGGCTCCGTCCGCCCGCGCACGAAGACCGGCCAGACAACGCCCGGCCTCCGCACGAAGCCCGGTCTCCGTCCGAAGGCCGTCCTGCGTTCGACGCCCGTCGTGATCGGCGTCCTCACGGTGCTGCTGATCGCGGCGGCGGTGGCCGGTCTGGCGCTCGGCCCGGTACGGATTCCGCCGGGCGAGGTGCTGAGCACGGTGCTGGGCGGCGAACGCACGGGGGCGTACCCGACGATCGTGTGGGAGGTACGGCTGCCCAGGGTGCTGCTCGGGGCCGTCGTCGGTGCCGGTCTGGCCCTGTCGGGCGCGGTGCTCCAGGCGCTGGTGCGCAACCCGTTGGCCGATCCGTTCCTGCTGGGCGCCTCCTCCGGGGCGTCGGCGGGCGCCGCCGCGGTCGTCGTGCTGGGGGTCGGCGCCGGTGCGGCCACCGATGTGGCGCTGCCCCTCGCCGCGTTCACCGGGTCCATGGCCGCGCTGGTCGGCGTCTATGCGATGGCCCGGCGCGGCGGCACCATGACGACGGGCCGGCTGATCCTGGCCGGGGTGGCGATCCAGTACGTGCTGTCCGCGTTCACCAGCCTGATCCTGGTGCTGTCCTCCCGGGCCGAGCATGTGCGGGAGATCATGTTCTGGACCCTGGGCGGCCTGGGCGGCGCCCGATGGGACCAACTGGCCCTGCCCGCCGTGGTCCTGGCCGTCGGGGCCGTGCTCCTGATCAGCCTGGCCCGTCCGCTGGATCTGCTGCTGACCGGGGAGGAAGGGGCCCGTAGCCTCGGCCTGGACCCCGGCCGGTTCCGGGGCGGGGTCTTCGTGCTGGTGTCGCTGATCATCGGGGTGCTGGTCGCCTACAGCGGGGCGATCGGCTTCGTCGGCCTGATGATCCCGCACGCCGCCCGGCTGATCGTCGGCGCGTCCCACCGCAGGCTGCTGCCGGTGACCGCGCTCGGCGGGGCGGTCTTCATGCTGCTGGCGGATCTGCTGGCGCGGACGGTGGCGGCCCCCAGGGAGATCCCCGCCGGGGTGGTCACCGCCCTGGTGGGCGGCCCGTTCTTCCTCTGGCTGCTGCGCCGCTCCAGCCGTACCGAAGGGATCACCGGATGAGCCCGGCACCGTCCGCGACGGCGCTCGCCGCCGACGGGGTCAGCTACGAGGTGGCGGGCCGCACCCTGCTCGACGGGGTCGTGCTGGACGCCGCCCCCGGCGAGACGGTCGGCCTGGTCGGGCCGAACGGCAGCGGCAAGACCACCTTCCTGCGCTGTGTGTACGGCGCCCTGCGCCCCGCGGCGGGGCGGGTCCTGCTGGACGGTGCGGACGCCGCGTCCCTCGGAGTGAAGGAACGGGCCCGGCGCGTCGCCGTCGTACCGCAGGACAGCCCCGGCGCCTTCGGCCTGACCGTGCGCGAGATCGTGGCGATGGGCCGCAGCCCGCACAAACGGTTCTGGGAGCAGGACGACGCCGACGACGCCCACCGCATCGACGAGGCGCTGCGGCGCGTCGGTGCGGCGGCCCTGGCCGGCCGGCGGTTCGACGAACTGTCCGGCGGGGAACGGCAACGGGCCCTGATCGCCCGCGCCCTGGTCCAGGAGCCGGGACTGCTGGCGCTCGACGAGCCCACCAACCATCTGGACATCCGCTACCAGCTGGAGATCCTCGGTCTGGTGAGGACGCTGGGCACCACCAATCTGCTGGTGCTGCACGACCTCAACCTGGCCGCTTCCTACTGCGACCGGCTGTTCGTCCTGAGCGCCGGACGGGTGGTGGCGTCCGGCTCCCCGCACGCGGTGCTGACGGAGGACCTGCTGGCCGAGGTCTACGGGGTACGGTCCCGGATCGGCGCCCATCCGGTCACCGGCGCCCCCAACGTCGTCTACCTCCCGCTCCCATGAGCGACGACACGTCCCCCGCCTGGACGCCCCTGCCGCACGGGCCGCGCTGGCAGGTCACCGAAGGCGAACCGCCCCCGGGCGAAGCGGGGCCGTGGCTGGCGGCCGACCGGCTGGCCGACCCGGCGGGCGAGGAGCTGTCCACGCTGCTGGAGAGCGAGCGCGCCGGCAGCGGCCACCGCACCGGCCATGCGACCGCGCTGACCCTGATGGCGGTGTACGCGGGCCGGGTCACCGCCGCCGCGGTGCTCCACTGGGCGCTGTACGACGAGGTCCCGGATCTGCGGTCCGGCAATGTGCTGGTGCGCCCCGCCGCGCACGGGATCGGCGGGGTCCGGGTGCGCAGGGCCCGGCTGCTGGTGCCCCGGGCCGGGGAGGACCCGGTCCGGCTGCTCCACCGCGTGGTGCTCGACGGGCATCTACTGCCGGTCGCCGAGGCGCTGCACCGCCGTACCCGCGCCGGGGTCAGGCAGTTGCGCGGCGGGATCGCCCACGGCTGTGCCACGGCGCTGTGCGCGTACGGCGCCGAGGTGGATCTACTGGCCGCCCGCTGGCGGGAGTTCGCGGACACGGCGCCCGGCGGACTCGCGGCGCTGGGCGAGGTGGCACGCGTCCGGCGCGCGCCGGACGGGCCGGAGCGGCTGGTCTATCTGCGCAACACCTGCTGTCTGTACTACACGAGCGCGGAGGCGGTGCGCTGTGCGAGCTGTTGTCTGACGGGCCGCGAGGAGCGGCTACGGGCGTACGCACGGCCGGAGTAGGGCCGACGGGCGCCCGGGAGACCGGGCGCCCGTCCGGCAGGAAGCGGGGCACGTCCGGCCTGCGTGTCGGGCCGGGGCGGCGGACCGGCGGTCACCGGCCCCGCCGGATTCAGTTCGTGAACTGACAGGTGCCACGCGGCAGGTAGGCCCCGTGCCCGGCCTTGCCCACGTACGCGCGGTTGTCGATCACCGGAACCCCGCGCGACAGCACGGTCTCGACCCGCCCCGTCACCCGCTTGCCCTCGTAGGCCGAGTAGTCGACGTTCATGTGGTGCGTCTCGGCGGAGATGGTCTGCTCGGCGGCCGGGTCGTAGATGACGATGTCGGCGTCGGCTCCCGGGGCGATCGTGCCCTTCTTCGGGTACAGGCCGAACATGCGGGCAGGCGCGGCACAGGCGATCTCGATCCAGCGGCGCCGGCTGATGTGCCCGTCGACAACGGCCTGGTGCAACAGGTCCATACGGTTCTCGACACCCGGCATGCCGTTCGGGATCTTCGAGAAGTCCCCGCGTCCCATCTCCTTCTGGCCCTTGAAGCAGAACGGGCAGTGGTCCGTGGACACCACCTGGAGATCGTTCGTCCGCAGCCCGCGCCACAGGGCTTCCTGGTGCTCCTTCGGGCGCAGCGGGGTGGAGCAGACGTACTTCGCGCCTTGGAATTCGGGCTCGGCGAGGTTGTCGGTCGACAGGAAGAGGTACTGCGGACAGGTCTCGCCGAACACGGGAAGCCCCTCGTCCCGGGCTCTCGCCAGCTCCGCGAGCGCCTCCTGGGCCGACACGTGCACCACGTAGAGGGGCGAGCCCGCGACCTGGCTCAGCTTGATCACCCGGTGCGTCGCCTCCGCTTCGAGGAGCGCCTTGCGGACTTCGCCGTGGTAGCGCGGATCCCTCTCACCGCGTGCCAGCGCCTGTTCCACCAGCACGTCGATCGCGAGGCCGTTCTCCGCGTGCGTCATGATCAGCCCGCCGTTGGAACCGGCGCGCTGCATGGCCCGGAGGATCTGGCCGTCGTCGGAGAGGAAGACCCCGGGGTACGCGGTGAAGAGCTTGAACGAGGTGACGCCGGCCGAGACGAGCCCGTCCATCTCCCTGAGCGAGGACTCGTTCACATCGGACATGATCATGTGGAACGCGTAGTCGATCGCACACTGTCCATCCGCCTTTTCGTGCCAGGCGTCGAGCCCTTCGCCCAGGGATCCGCCCTTGGACTGGATGGCGAAGTCGATGACGGTCGTCGTGCCGCCCCACGCCGCGGCGCGGGTACCGGTCTCGAACGTGTCGGAGGCGTAGGTGCCGCCGAACGGCATCTCCATGTGCGTGTGGCCGTCGACCCCGCCCGGGATCACGTACTTCCCGGTGGCGTCGATGACGTGGTCGGCCGTCCACGCGTGGCTGTCAGGGGTGGCCAGGCCCACGACCCGGCCGCCGTCGACGAGGACATCGACGTGCAACTCGTCGGAGGCCGTGATCACCAGTCCGCCGGTGATGAGAGTGCGTGCCATGGCTTCTGCTCCATTCGCGTCGGATCAACGGCGTTCGCTCCTGAACCGTTCCTGCCCGCCCGGTGGGTCTACGCCCGTAGACAAGGTGCGTGATGAAGAACGTAGAAGTGGGTTACCCACTGTGGCAATACCACTGCCGACAACCGCCGAAGACGTTTCTGTTTCATCCGCCCGGCACTCCACCGGCCCACTGCCGCGGCCACCGCCAGGACCGCCCTTGCATAACGGAATGATGACGAGTCTGGTCCAAATGTTGAGTACGGTTCATGCGCCCGTCCCTTACGCGGGGTGGTCCGATCACCACCGGCGGCGAGCCTCGGTCCAGCACCGGACGCCCCCGATGTCCGGTGCCCACCGACCCGATCCCGGAGGATCACGTGTCCCTGTCGCGCTCCGCGCGTACGGTGCTGGCCGCCGCCACCGTCGCCGCCGTCGCACTGCCGCTCGCCACCACCGCCGCCCACGCCCAGGGGTCCAAGGCCCCGGCCGCCGCCCCGTACGCCGGTCTGCCGTCCGGCACCAAGCAGGCCAAGACCCTGGTCATCGGCATCGACGGCGCCACCTTCGACGCGTTCTCGCGCGCCGACATGCCGCGTCTGAAGCAGCTGATGGCGAAGGGCCTGACCGCCCGGAGCAATCTGTACGCCGACCCGATGGCCCCGACCGTCTCCGGCGCCGGCTGGTCGTCCATCGCCACCGGCGTCTGGCCCGACAAGCACAACGTGAAGGACAACAACTTCACGGCCCCGAACTACGGCCAGTACCCGGACTACGCGACCCGGCTGGAGACCGCCGACCCGAACACGTCCACCCTGGTCGTCGGCACCTGGAGCCCGATCCCCCAGACCGTCTTCGGCGCGAAGACCGATCTGCGCATCGCGGGCGGCAACGACGAGGGCACCACCGCCAAGGCCGCCGACTACCTGGCGCACGGCAACCCCGACTCCACCTTCGTCCACCTCGACGAGGTCGACGGCGCCGGCCACAGCAGCGGCTCGGCGAGCGACGCCTACCTCAAGGCCCTGAACACCGCCGACGCCCAGGTCGGCCGGCTGCTCGACGCCGTGGCCTCGCGGCCGACGTACGCGAAGGAGGACTGGCTCGTCGTCGTCACCGCCGACCACGGCCACACCCCCACCGGCGGGCACGGCGGCAACACCCCGTTGGAGCGCGGCACGTTCGTGATCGCCCAGGGCAAGGGCATCCGGCCCGGCTCGGTGCGCGACGACGTCAAGATCACCGACATCGCGCCCACCGTGCTGCGCCACGAGGGCGTCGCCACCGACCCGGCCTGGAACCTCGACGGCAGCTCGCTCGCCGAGCTGAGGCCGGACGCCTTCGACGCACTGCGCCCCGCGCTCCGCGCCCCCGTCGACGAGACCAAGCTCCCGGCCAACGTGAAGGGGTGGACGAACACCGCACCCGAGGGCTGGTCCATCGACAACTCGAAGATGCCGGCGGGCGGCGTCACCGAGTGGCGCGGCTGGGCCTTCGCGACGGACGAGTTCTGGACCAACGCCGAGCGCGGCCAGGGCCGTGAGACGAACGTCCGTGCCCGCGATGTGTTCGCGGTCGCGGACTCCGACGAGTGGGACGACAAGGCGCACGACGCCGGACAGTTCGACTCCACCCTGGTCAGCCCCGCGTACCGGCTGAACGGCGCGGCGAGGGCGACCGTCTCCTACGCGACGAACTACCGGGTCGACGGTCCGCAGACCGGCGACGTGTACGTCTCGTACGACGGCGGCGCCCCGCAGCTCGTGAAGTCCTACCGGGCCGACAGCAACACCGTCGAGCGTCTTGAGCTCACCGTCCCGGCGGGCGCGCGGACGGCCCGGCTGACCTTCCGCTACACCGGCACCAACAGCGCCTTCTGGACCGTCGACCGGGTCGCCTTCGGTCAGCCCAACCCGCCGTCCCAGCTCGCCGTCGCCTCACTGAGGGCCGACACGAAGCTCCTCGGCCGGCCCGGCTCCGACGCGGCCTGGAAGGTCACCGCCGAGGGCGTGGTCAGGACCGCGCAGGGCAAGCCGGTGAAGGGCGCGAAGGTCACGGCCGAGCTGACGGCCGGCGGCAAGGTGCGCAAGCTGACCGGCACGACCAGGAGGGACGGCTCGGTCCGCTTCGGCGCGACGGTGCCCCGGGGAGTCGCCGCGGCCACGCTGACGGTCACCGATGTGCGCTACCGGCACCTCGCGTACTACGGCGAGCTCGACCCGGTCCACGCCCTGGACCTCACCCGCCCCACCGGACACCGGGGCTGACCGACCGGCCGGGCCCCGGAACTCCCGCCGGGGCCCGGCCACCGTCCTGCCCACCGGCCTCGGCCCGGTGACACCCTGCCCACCGGCCTCAGCCCAGTGACCGGAGCGCCTCCGCCAGGATTCCCGCGCCCTCCTCCGCCTCCGGGATGGTCAGCGAGAGCGGTGGCGCGATCCGCAGCACGCTGGTGTTGTGACCGCCGCCCTTGCCGATGAGCAGACCGCCCTCGCGGGCCGCTTCGAGCACGGCCGCGGCCGCCTCCGGGGCCGCCTCGTCGGTGCCGGGCTTCGCCAGCTCGATGCCGATCATCAGACCCCGGCCGCGCACCTCGCGCACCCACTCCGCACCCGCGCCGATCGCCCGCAGCCGCTCGATCAGCAGCCCGCCGACGCGCCGGGCGTTGCCCTGCAGATCGTGTTCGAGGAGGTACGAGAGGTTGGCGAGACCGGCCGCCATGGTGACCGGGGAACCGCCGAACGTCGAAATGGAGTTGGCGTCCAGGCAGTTCATGACCTCGGCGCGGGCCACCACACCGCCGATCGACATCCCGTTGCCGATGCCCTTGGCGAAGGTGAGGATGTCCGGCGGCCCGTTCTCCCCGTGTGCCTGCCAGCCCCAGAAGTGTTCGCCGGAGCGCCCCCAGCCGGTCTGCACCTCGTCGGAGATCCACAGGACGCCGTGCCGGTCCAGGACCCGGCGGAACGCCGCGTAGAGGCCGTCGGGCGGTGAGGTGAAGCCCCCGACGCCCTGGATGGGTTCGGCGATCAGGGCGGCCGGTGTCCGGGTGTGCCCGAGCAGGTCCTCCAGATCGGCGACGCACGCCTCGATGAACTCCGCGTCGCCCAGGTGCGCGTACGGCCCCCGGGTGCGGACGCCGCCGTGCACGTACAGCGTCTGCAACGGCGACAGGCTCGTCGGCGACCAGGCGTTGTTGCCGGTGATGGAGACCGCGGAGAACGATCTGCCGTGGTAGCTGTTGCGCATCGCGAGGATCTGGTTCGACCTGCGGTACGCGGTGGCGAGCAGCAGCGCGGTGTCGTTGGCCTCGGTGCCGGAAGTGGTGAAGAAGACCCGGGCGTCGGGGATGCCGGAGAGCGTGGCGATGCGTTCGGCCAGCTCGATCATCGGCCGGTTCAGATAGAGCGTGGAGGTGTGGATGATCCGGCCGGCCTGCTCGGCGACCGCCTTGGTCACCTCGGGCAGCGCGTGGGCGGTCATCGTGGTGAGGATGCCGCCGAAGAAGTCGAGGTAGCGTCTGCCGTCGGCGTCCCAGACGTGGCGGCCCTCGCCGTGGGTGATCTCCAGGGGGCGCTTGTAATAGAGCGCCAGCCAGTCGGGGCTGACGGCGAGATGGCGCTGGTGCAGACTGCTCACGGCTCCACCAGTCCTTCGTACGCGTCGGGGCGGCGGTCCCGGTAGAACGCCCACTGCTGCCGGACCTCGTCGATGAGGCCGAAGTCGAGGTCGCGGACGAGGAGTTCCTCCTCCTTGTCGCTGGCGACCTCGCCGACGAACTGGCCGCGCGGATCGACGAAGTAGCTCGTTCCGTAGAAGTCGTTGTCGCCGTACTCCTCCTGGCCGACGCGGTTGATCGCGGCGACGAAGTACTCGTTGGCGACGGCGGACGCGGGCTGTTCCAGCTGCCAGAGATAGCCGGAGAGGCCACGCGAGGTGGCGGACGGGTTGTAGACCAACTGGGCGCCGTTGAGGCCGAGTTGACGCCAGCCCTCGGGGAAGTGCCGGTCGTAGCAGATATAGACGCCGACCTTGCCGACGGCGGTGTCGAAGACCGGCCAGCCGACGTTTCCGGGCTTGAAGTAGTACTTCTCCCAGAATCCCTTGACCTGGGGGATGTGGTGCTTGCGGTACTTGCCGAGGTAGGAACCGTCGGCGTCGATCACGGCGGCGGTGTTGTAGTAGAAGCCGGACCGCTCGACCTCGAAGACCGGCACGACGATCACCATGCCGGTCTCACGGGCGAGGTCCCGCATCCTGCGGACGGTCGGCCCGTCCGGGACCGCCTCGGCCCAGCGGTAGTGCTCGGGTTCCTGCACCTGGCAGAAGTAGGGGGCGTTGAACACCTCCTGGAAGCCGATGATCCTCGCGCCCTGACGGGCGGCCTCGCGCGCATGCTCCTCATGCTTGGCGATCATCGATTCGGTGTCGCCGGTCCAGGTCGCCTGGACGAGTGCGGCGCGAACGACTGGGGACAAGAGCTGCTCCTTCGACGCGGCGTCAGAGAGCCTCAACGCTTTTCTACGCCCGTAGACACGTGCGTAGAGGAGAACGTAAGCCCCGTCACACGGCGGGGCAAGACCATCGCCGTGAACCGGCGGACTCGATCATGTTTCACACCCGTGCGGTCCACACGTCCCCACTCCCGGACTCCCGGGCCACAGGCCTTCGGCACCGGTTTGTATTCTCGGCACAGGCCCCCGTCCGAGCGGCACCCTGCGAGAGGAAACACCATGACCACCGAGCTGAGCCCCGACGCCCTGTCCGGGCTCCTCGACCGGGCCCGTCGGGACTACCAGGACCTGGCGGGACTCGGGCTCTCGCTCGACCTCACCCGCGGCAAGCCCGCCCCCGAGCAGCTCGACCTCTCCGAGGACCTGCTGAGCCTGCCCGGCGGGCGGTACACCTCCGCCGACGGCACGGACGTACGCAACTACGGAGGGCTGCAGGGGCTGCCCGAGCTCCGGGAGATATTCGCCGGAGTGCTCCAGGTGCCGGCCGGCCAGCTGCTCGCGGCCGGGAACTCCAGCCTTGAGCTGATGCACGACTGCCTGGTGCACGCGCTGCTGAGCGTGCTGCCGGGTGCCGAGTCGCGCTGGGTGGATCAGGAGCGGATCGCGTTCCTGTGTCCGGTTCCCGGCTACGACCGCCACTTCGCGCTCTGCGAGCGCTTCGGGATCGACATGATCCCGGTCCCGATGACCTCCGAGGGCCCGGACATGGACATCGTGGAGCGGCTGGTCGCCGAGGACCCGGCGGTCAAGGGCATCTGGTGCGTGCCGAAGTACAGCAACCCGGACGGCGTCTGCTACAGCGACGCGACCGTGGCCCGGCTCGCCTCGATGAACACCGCGGCCCCCGACTTCCGGATCTTCTGGGACAACGCCTACGCGGCCCACCACCTCACCGACGAGCCCGTCGAGATCGCCGATCTGCTCGCCGCCTGCGCCGGGGCCGGGAACCCGGACCGGGCGTTCGTGTTCGGCTCCACCTCGAAGATCACCGCGGCGGGCGCGGGCGTCGCGTTCTTCGGCTCGTCGCCCGCGAACCTCCAGTGGCTGCTCGGCAACAACGGCAAGCGTTCGATCGGCCCCGACAAGGTGAACCAGCTGCGGCACGTCCTGTTCCTCCGCGACGCCGACGGGGTGCGCGGCCACATGGACCGCCAGCGCGCCCTGCTGCAGCCCAAGTTCGAGGTGGTGGCGCGGATCCTGGAGGCCGAGCTCGGCTCCACCGGGCTCGCCACCTGGACCTCGCCCAAGGGCGGGTACTTCGTCACCCTGGAGGTGCCGGACGGCTGCGCCAAGGAGGTCGTGCGCCGCGCCGCCGAGGCGGGCATCGTGCTGACCCCGGCCGGTGCCACGCACCCGTACGGCGACGACCCGCGCGACGCGGTCATCCGCATCGCGCCCAGCTACCCGGGGCTCGCGGAGCTGGAGCAGGCGATCGCGGGGCTCGCCGTCTGCGTCAGGCTGGTGGGGTACGAGCAGCGGTCACACTGACCCCACCGTCAACACTCCTCTCCAATCTTCCCGTCCGGGTGATGTACGGCGTTTCGGGAGGATCCGGGATCCGTCTGGGCAGGCTCCAGGCGATCGAATCCGGAAGGGGATGTGGTGGGAGAGTCACGCGAGTACGGGCGCGTCATCAGCGAGGGGCCGACACCGGCCGATGCTGCGGGCGCGCCCGCCTTGCCTTATCCGAGCGGCTGGGCCGCACTGGCGTTCTCCGATGAGCTGCGGCCGGGCACCGTGCTCACCCGGCCGCTGGCCGGTCAGGACGTGGTGCTGTACCGGCTCGGCTCGGGAGCGATCCGCGCCATCCGCCCGTACTGCCCGCACCTGGGCGCCCATCTCGGCCTGGCGAAGGTCGACGGCGAGGAGCTCGTCTGCCCCTTCCACTTCTTCGCGTTCGGCCCGGACGGCACCTGTGTGCGTACGGGGTACGACACGGCGCCGCCGAGGTCGCCGCTGTCGCAGCTGCCGGTGCTGGAGGTCAATGGCGCCGTGTTCGTCTGGCGGCACCACGACGGCCGGGAGCCGGACTGGTTCATCCCCGACTGGCATGTGATCGGTCACCGCCCGGCGCGGAGCGCGGCCTGGGAGCTGGCCGGCAATGTCCAGGAGGTCATCGAGAACTCGGTGGACCTCGGCCATTTCGCCACCCTGCACGGCTGGGACCGGGCCGAGATCGGCGGGCCGGTGGTCTACGACGACGCCACGTTCCATGTGTCCATGCGAGCCCATGAGTCGGCGCCGCTGCTGGGCAACTTCGTCGTCGAGGTGGAGGTGGACGGCTACGGACTCGGCTGTCTGCACGCCGATGTGTACACGCCACGGCTGGGGCTGCGGATGTGCACGATGGTGATGCCGACGGCGATCGCGCCCAACCGGATGCAGTTCCGTCAGCTCAACCGCATCGCCTTCGACGAACCGTCCCGGCTTCCGGCCCCGCTCGCCCGTACCGTGAGCCGGACCGCGGCCCGGCTGCTGGACCGTGCCGTCTTCCGGTCCAGCTGCGAATTCACCGCCGCGGACTTCCCGATCTGGCACCACAAGCAGTACCAGCAGCCGCCACGGCTCGCTCACGGCGACGGCCCGATCGGACCGTTCCGGCGCTGGGCCCGTCGTTTCTACCCGCCGCCCCCGGGACAGGACCGGCTGTTGCGCCTCGACCTCGTCGAGCAGGCCGACGGTGCCGAAGTGCGGTGAACTCCTGACCGGTCCCTGTGGCAGTGGGGGCCGCATCGCCGTGCGCGGACGGGCGGGTTCCCGGGAGTGGCCGGGGGCCTGCTCCGCTGCCCCCTGAGCACCGCTCGTAGCCGCCGCGCGGTCGGGCCGGTCGGCGCGGAGCCGAAGACCACCGGCCCGCCGACCGCTTCCGGTCACCGCGTCACGGAGCACCGGTGATGCCCGCCACCCGTAGCGCGTGGACGACATCCCGCTCCCTGGCGGGTGACACCGCTCGGGCGGCAGCCAGCAGATGCGGTACGAGACGGCGCGGATCGCCCGCCGCGACCCGCGCCGCGTCCTGCGGAGTCCGTACCCGGATGAAGGCGCCCAGCAGTGCCCGCGCCTGCGCCCCCTGCCCCGCCCGTTCCAGGGCCACCGCCGCATCGGCGATCTCCCCGGCCGGCCTCGCCACGCCCTGGCGCAGCAGCTGCCCGCAGTCGTCGGGGCGCCCTGCCTCGTTCAACGCGCCTGCGGCCGAGGCCAGTTCGGCGGGCGGCAGTGAGGACACCTCCCACAGCAGGGTCGCCCAGTCCGCGTCGAGGCCCGCGCCGTGCAGCTCGACGGCGAGTACCGGCAGCCGCGCCGCGGGCCAGCCCGCCGCCTCGCAGAGCACGACGTGTGCCTCCCCGCTGCGCCCCTCGGCCCGCAGCCGGACCAGCCGCTCGACGACGGCCGCGGCGGCCGGGCGGGCCTCCGGGTCCGGGGCCTCGGTGCGGGAGGAGGCCGTGGAGGCGTCGCCGCCTGCCGGGGCGACGGCGGCGAAACGGGCTCCGCGTGGCGCGGCGGCCGTGGTCGGCGGGCTGGGCAGTACGGGGGCGGCCGCGGCCGGGATGTCGTCGGCGTCGTCCACGTCCAGCCCCGCGAACCGGGCGCCGCGCGGCTTCCCGCGCCTGACGGCGGCCGTCCGAGGGGCCGGGGGCAGGACTTCCGGGACGCGTTCGGGGGCGGGCGCGGTACCCGCCGCTCGGCCCGTTCCCTCCGTACCGGATGTGCCGCCGTACGTGGGTCCGGCCTCCCCTTCCCGGTCCGGCCCCTCCGCCCGTAACCAGCCTTTCGGTACCGACACCGCGGCCAGCCGGGCACGCAGTTCCGAGCAGCGGGCCGTGGCGCGCTCGTGGTCGTCCCTGGCCCAGGCGACCGCCTGTGGGTCCGGGGCCGTCGGGCCGCCCGCGTCGGCGGCCCGGATCCGCCGGGCCGCGTACGTCTGCTCGCGCCGCATCAGCTCCAGCCGCTCGACGAGCAGCTGCCGCCCGCCGGGGCGCCGGTCGCGGGCGGCGACCGAGGCGGCGTACAGCTCGGCGCCCCGTACCGACTCGCGCCGCGCGAACGCCGTGCCCCGCACGGCCGCCAGATCCTGGAGGAGCGACTCCATCACGTCCCAGGGCGGGATCTCGGTGCCGTCGAGACAGGCACGCATCCCGGTGGGATCACGTCGGCGGAAGACTCCGTACCAGCCGCCCCCGGGGTCCAGCAGTGCCACGACATCCCGCAGATACTGCGTGAACTCCGTTGCTTCCCCCGCATATTGATGCTCTGTCATCTTCGCCCTCGCCGACGTCGGCCGGACCCTCACGGTCCGCAGGCATTCGACATCAGCTGTGTTACGGCACGGCTACGCGCGCTTTTCGACCGCGATGCGGCCGAGGCGCGGCGCCGTACCGCACCGCCTACCCGGCCAGCGGCACCACGTCCGGCTCCGGGGCGCAGCGGCCGAGGATCTCATCCATCGAGAGCCCGAGCGCCCCGGCCAGTGCCGCGACGGTGAAGAAGGCGGGGGTGGGGGCGCGGCCCGTCTCGATCTTGCGCAGCGTCTCGGCGGAGATTCCGGCGCTCGCCGCGATCTCGACCATGCTGCGCCCGCCGCGCGCCTCGCGCAGCAGCACACCGAGGCGTTCGCCGCGACGGCGCTCTTCCGGGGTCAGGGGCGTTCGTACCATGCCGTCATTCTAATACCGATCCAACCGGTATAGTAATTGGCATGGTGCAACTCAAGACAGACACATCCATAGAGGCGATGCGCGAGACCGGCCGGGTCGTGGCGCGGCTCCTGACCGCCGTACGGGAAGCGGCGGCGGTCGGCGTCTCCCTGCTCGAACTGGACGAGGTGGCCCGCGAGGTCCTGCGGGAGGCGGGCGCCGGTTCGCCTTTCCTGAACTACCGGCCGCATTTCGCGCCCACCCCCTTCCCCGCCGTGATCTGCGCGTCGGTCAACGACGCCATCGTGCACGGCATCCCGACCGACCAGCGGCTGCGCGACGGCGATCTGGTGAGCATCGACGCGGGCGCGACGCTCGGCGGCTGGGCCGGCGACTCGGCGATCAGTTTCATCGTCGGCCGCGCCCGGCCCGCCGACACCCGGCTCGTCGAGACGGCCTTCGAGGCGCTGGAGGCGGGCATCGCGGCGGCGGTCGTCGGCAATCGGATCGGCGACATCGCCCATGCGATCGGCACGGTCTGCCGCGGCGCGGGATACGGCATTCCGGAGGGCTTCGGCGGCCACGGCATCGGCCGGTCGATGCACGAGGACCCGGCCGTCCCCAACGAGGGACGACCGGGTCGCGGCATGACACTGCGGCACGGGATGGTGCTGGCGATCGAGCCGATGCTGATCGGCGGCGGCGCGGACGTCTTCCACCCGGACCGGGACGGCTGGACGCTGCGCACGTCCGACGGCAGCCGCGCCGCGCACGCCGAGCACACGGTGGCGATCACCGACGATGGCCCGCGCATCCTGACCACGCTGTGACGCCCCGGACTCCGCCCGGTCCGGGGCCCGACCACCCCTGATCCGCCGGACCGGCCCTCGTCGTCCTGGATGGACCGCTCGGCGGCAGGCCCTAGTTGTTCTGGATGAACTGCTTGGCGAGGGCATCGCCGGCGGTGACGGCGGCGCTGTGGCTCTCGATCGGTGACACCTTGGAGTTCTTGAACAGGATGTAGGTGACGCCGGAGTCCGCGCCGCCGGTCTCCGGGTCCGGGTCTATGCCGAGGGCCTTGGCGGTGGCGTACGAGGCCTCACCGATGATCTTGTCGGGGCCGGTGTCACCGACGACCGCGTACTCGACCTTGTTGTTGTAGATGACGGCGACGACACCACCGCCCTTGATGCCGGCATCGCTGTACTTCCAGATGCTGCTGGCGCTCGGCACGACGACGTACGGCAGCTTCTCGGCGTTCAGCGGATTTCCGGTGGACGTGGGGAACGCCGTGTCGTTCTGGAACCACGGGTCGGTGTCCTCGTTGCAGGCGGCGGTGATCTCGCCGTCGCAGTCGATGTCCATGTCGGCCTTCCAGAACACGGCGCCGTTCTTGCCGCAGACCGGAATGGTCGCCGAAGTCTCCTCGTCCGTACGGTACTTGCCGTTGGAGATCTGCGAACACGAGGTGACCTTGGCCAGCAGGTCGGCCGCGCTGACGGAACCCTCCTTGAGCTCCGATCCGGCCCGGTCCGCACCCCGGACCGGGTCGGCGTGGGCCGCCGGGGTCAGGGTGGCGGCCGCGAGCAGGGCGGCGCCGGAGGCGGCAGCGAGGGCGAGCGTTCGAGTACGCACAGTGGGGGTGCCCTTCCATTAGGAAACTTTCCTTACCGACGCGCACAACATGGCCCCGGACCGCTGCCCCCGTCAAGACCACGGGGCTGGTCACTCGCTCGAAATCGCGAGCAACCAGCCCCGTAAGAAGGATTATTGACGAACCATCACAGGTGATTCACCGTACGGCCGACTGCCACCACCAGCGTCCGGTCGGCTTCACGACCATGGCCGAGCCCCCGCCCCGGCGCACCTTCTCCGCGGCCGCCAGCCACCGTCCGTCCGGCAGTCGCTGCACACCCGTCGCCGCCCCGATCTCGGGGTTGAGTTTGAAGCTGTGCCCCAGCGACTCCAGCTTCGCCCGGACCGGGCTGTTCCACAGCCCGGGTTCGAGCTCCGTCGTCGCCGCGTTGCGCTGGCTGGCGCGCGGCGCGGCGATGGCGTCGACCAGTGGGAGCCCACGGTCGACCGTGCCGATGAGCGACTGGAGCACCGTCGTGATGATCGTGGCACCACCGGGCGATCCCAGGGCCAGCACCGGCTCGCCGTGCTTCAGCACGATCGTCGGCGAGATGGACGAGCGCGGGCGCTTGCCCGGACCGGGCAGGTTCGGGTCGTGGACCGCGGGGTCGGCGGGCGCGAACGAGAAGTCGGTGAGCTCGTTGTTGAGCAGGAAGCCGCGCCCCGGCACGGTGATGCCGCTGCCGCCGGTCTGCTCGATCGTCAGGGTGTACGCGACGACGTTGCCCCACTTGTCGGCCACGGTGAGATGGGTGGTGTTCTCCCCCTCGTACGTCGTCGGGGCGGCCTTTCCGCCGGCCTTGCACTTCGCCGGGTGCCTCGGGTCGCCCGGCGCGAGCGGGCTGGTCAGCACCGCGTCGTCCTTGATCAGGCACTCCCGCGCGTCGGCGAAGCGCTGGCTGAGCAGCTGCCGCGTCGGAACGTCCTCGAACGCCGGGTCGCCCACCCATCGCCCGCGGTCCGCGAACGCGATCCGGCTCGCCTCGATGTAGCGGTGCAGATACCGCGCCTCGCTCGCCTTCGAGAGGTTCGTGGACTCGAGGATGTTGAGCGCCTCGCCGATGCTGGTGCCGCCGGACGAGGAGGGTGCCATGCCGTACACGTCGAGGCCGCGGTAGGCGGTCTTCGTCGGGGCCCGCCGCAGTGCCCGGTAGGACCGCAGGTCCTTGGTGGTGAGGTCCCCGTGCCGCACCACCCGGGTGGACTTCGGGTCGACGGGCGGGTTGCGGACGGTCCGTACGATGTCGTCGGCCAGCTTGCCCTGGTACAGCTCACCGAGGCCCTTGCGGCCCACCTCCTCGTAGGTGCGCGCCAGGTCGGGGTTCTTGAACACGGAGCCGACCACCGGCAGTTGGCCGCCGGGCAGGAAGATCTTGCTGGTCGCCGGGAAGTCGGCGAACCTGGCCTGATTGCCCTCGGTCTGCGAACGGAACGTGCTGTCGACGACGAACCCGTCCTTGGCCAGGCGTTCGGCCGGCTTCAGCACCTGCCGAAGCGACCTGCTGCCCCAGGTGTCGAGTGCGGTGTCCCAGGTGGCCGGGGTGCCCGGGGTGCCCACGGCCAGTCCGCTGGTCACGGCCTCGTCGAAGGCGAGCGGTTTGCCGTTCTCCAGGAACAGCGAGGAGTCCGCGCTGCGCGGCGCGGTCTCCCGGCCGTCGATCGTCTCCACGGTGTGCCGCCGGGCGTCGTAGTAGACGAAGTAGCCGCCTCCGCCGAGCCCCGCCGAGTAGGGCTCGGTCACACCGAGCGCGGCCGCGGTCGCCACCGCCGCGTCCACGGCGTTGCCACCCTTGCGGAGCACCTCGATTCCGGCGGCCGAGGCGTCCGCGTCGACACTGGACACCGCCCCTCCGTAGCCCACCGCGACAGGTGACTTGGATTGCTTCGCCGACGGTGGCGCGGACGAGGACGGGGCAGCGGCCCCGATCGTGACGACAGCGGCGAGAACAGCCGACAACGACACACTCCGCGCGACGGAACGTCTCATGCGCACCTCCAGTGCAGGATCGTCCACGCAGGGTAACGCCGAGCCGCCCACTCCGTCAGTGGCACTTCCCCCGTGGCCGGGGTCGTTGCTTCGACGGCAGGACCAACCGGAACAACGCGCCGCCGCCCGGCGCCCGATGTGCCGTCAGTTCGGCGCCGTGGGCACGGGCGATCTGGCGTGCCATCGCGAGGCCGAGGCCCGAGCCCGGCAGGGAACGGGCCTGGTCCGCACGGTAGAACCGGTCGAAGACATGGGGCAGGTCCTGCGCCGCGATGCCGGGCCCGTGATCCCGTACCGTCACCTCACCCATGGAAAGACCGACTTCGACGGGGGCGCCGGGCGGACTGTACTTCGCCGCGTTGTCCAGAAGGTTGGAGATGAGCCGGGCGAGGCGGGCAGGGACGCCGGGCAGGGTCGCGGAGTCATCGGCCACGACCAGCCGGAAGGGGGTGGACGGCCAGTGCGTACGGGCCGTTTCCACCGTGTAAGCGAGCAGCGGAGCGAGGCGGACGTCCTCGACCAACGGGATGGGTTCCTCGTCCCTCGCCAGGTCGATCAGGTCGTTGACCAGGACCGACATTTCGCGGACCTGCCGGCCGAGCGCGGCGGAGGCACGGTCCCGCTGCGTTGTTGTCAGTCGGTCTCCTCTGGCGAGTAGTTCGGCGTTGGTACGCAGCGCGGTGAGCGGGGTGCGCAACTCATGGGAGGCGTCGGCGACCAGTCGGCGCTGGGCCGTCACGGACTGCTCCAGTTCGCCCAGCATGATGTTGAAGGTCGCCGCGAGGCGGGTCACCTCGTCCTCCTTGTCGGGCGGGCCCGGGGGAAGCCCGATGCGGTGGCTCGGGTCGCGGGTGGCCGCGATGCGCTCGGCGGCGGCGGTCAGCCGGGCGACGGGGGCCAGGCCCGTCCGCGAGACCCAGTAGCCGAGGACGGCGGCCATCACGATCCCCGCCGCACCCACGGCGCCGAGCAGCCAGGCGGCCTGGCGCACGCCCCGGTCCACGGTGTCCGAGCGCAACGCCACCTGCAGCGCCTTCCCACTGCCGAAGGTGGTCGTCAGCATCCGGGCCGGGTGGCCGTCCGAGAGGCGGATGTCGGTGTAGTACGGCCTCCGGGTACCCGAGGCGACCTCGCGCACCGCAGGTGTCACGGGCAGCAGGTAGCGGGCGGCAGGGTCCTTGGCCGGGGCGGCCGGGACGATCTGGGTACAGGCGGGAGCCGACAGGAAACGGCACTCGCCGGAGAGCACACCGGGGACGGCGCCACGGTTCTGCTGGATGGCCAGGGTCGCCGACTGGGTGAGGCTGAGTTCGAGCTGGTGGTAGAGCTCGTACCGGATCACGAAGAACGCACCCGCGCAGACTCCGGCCGCCACCAGGGACACCGCGGCCGAGGCGGCGAGCGCGAGGCGGGTGCGCAGGGGTCGGCGGCGGCGCCAGCGGGCGCCGAGACGGCGGGTGCCGCGCGGTCGGGCGTGCTCCTCACTCACGGTGTGTCCAGGCGGTAGCCGACGCCGTGCACCGTGTGGATCAGGCGCGGTTCACCCTCCGCCTCCAGCTTTCGGCGCAAGTATCCGACGTACACGGCGAGCGAGTTGGAGTCGGGCCCGAAGTCCTGGCCCCACACGAGCTCCAGGACGAGTTCGCGTGGGAGCACCTGGCCGGGGTGGCGCAGGAACAGTTCGAGCAGAGCGAACTCGGTGCGGGTGAAGTCGATCGCCCGCTCGCCCCGGCGGGCGCTGCGGCTCACCGGGTCGATGGTGAGGTCCGCATACGAGAACTCCGCCGCCCCGGCGGTCGGCTCGGGGGCCGAACGGCGCAGCAACGCCCTTACCCGGGCGACGAGTTCGTCGAGGGCGAAGGGCTTGACCAGATAGTCGTCGGCGCCCGCGTCCAGGCCGTCGACGCGCTCGCTCACCGAGTCGAGGGCGGTGAGCACCAGGAGCGGGGTGCGGTCCCCCATCGCCCGCAACCGGCGGCAGACCCCGAGGCCGTCCAGGACCGGCATCATGACGTCGAGTACCACCGCGTCGGGCTGCCAGCGGGCCACCTCGGAGAGCGCCGCCAGACCATCGGGGGCGCCCCGTACCTCGTACCCTTCCACGGCCAGGCCGTCCTCGATGGCTGCCCGTACCTCGGGCTCGTCGTCGACGACGAGAATCCTGACCGTGCGCGAAATGCTCATGGGCAAAGCGTGCCAAACCCAGCTCTTAGAACCTTCTTAAGACACCCCGCGAAGCTCTTGCCCCATGCGCACACCATCGTCAGCAGTACGCACACCGCTCTCCGTGGTCATCGGAGCGGGCGGCACCGGCGGGCACATCTACCCGGGGCTCGCGCTCGCGGAGGCGCTGCGCCGGGCCGTCCCGGACGCGGTGATCTCCTTCGTCGGTACGACGCGGGGGCTGGAGACCGAGCTGATACCCCGCGCCGGGTTCCGTCTCCACACCGTCGACATGATCCCTTTCGACCCCGCTCTCGGCGCCAAGCGGTATCTGCTGCCCGCCGCACTGCTCAAGGCCGGCGCTCAGTGCCGGGCCATCCTCAAGACGCAGCGTGCCCAGGTCGCCGTCGGCATGGGCGGCTATCCGAGCGCGCCCGTCATCGTGGGCGCCCGGATGGCCGGACTGCCGAGCCTCATCCACGAATCCAACGCGGTGCCGGGCCGTGCCAACCAGTTCGCCGCGCGCCTCACTCCGCATGTCGCGGTCGCCTTCGACCGCAGCCGTGCGCACCTGGCGGGCGGCGAGGACGCCGTCATCACCGGGATGCCCATCGCTGCCGCGATCGCCGCCCTGGACCGGAACACGATGCGGGCCGAGGCCCGGCAGGCCCTCCAGGTGCCACCCGATACGCGCCTCGTCCTCTTCAACGGCGGCAGCCTGGGAGCGGCCCGGCTCACCGAGGCCGCGCTCGGCGTGGCGGCACGCTGGCGCGGGCGGGACGACGTACACCTGCTGATCAAGACGGGACCGGCCGCGCTCGACGAGACCCGGCGCAGGCTCGCCCCGGTGCCGCCCCGGCTGGCGCGGGCCGTGCCGTATCTGGACCGGATGGACCTCGCGTACGCCGCCGCCGACCTCGTGGTGTGCCGGGCAGGGTCGGCGACCGTCGCCGAACTCGCCGCGACCGGGGTACCCGCCGTTCTGGTGCCCTACCCGCACGCGCCCGGCGACCACCAGACACACAACGCCCGGGTGCTCTCGGACGTGGGCGCCGGTCTGCTCCTTCCCGATGCGGAGACCAGCCCCGACCGGCTCGCCGCGCTTCTGGAACCCCTGCTCGCCGACCCTGCCCGGCTCGCCGCGATGAGCGGAGCGGCCGACCCCGGCAGCCATGCCAGGGCCGCCGATCTGCTGGCCGCCAAGGTCCTCGAACTCGCCTCCCACCGCACCTCCCACTCCGCCCCGCACACCAAGGAGCACAACGCCGCATGAAGTCCCAGCTGAACTGGAACGACCGGACCGTCCTCGTCACCGGGGCCGAAGGCTTCATCGGATCGACGCTCGTCGATCTGCTCGTCGAACTCGGCGCGAACGTGAGGGCGTTCGTCCACTACAAGCCGTACGCCGAGAAGGGCAACCTGGCCCATCTGATGTCCCACCCCTCGGTGGAGATGATCGCGGGCGACGTACGCGACGCGGGCCGCGTCTCGGACGCCGTGGCCGGCTGCGACACCGTCTTTCACCTCGCCGCGCTGATCGGGATTCCGTACAGCTACGACTCGCCGGGGGCGTACGTACAGACGAACGTGGTCGGTACCGAGAACATCGCCGAGGCGTGCCGGCGCCACTCCGTGCGGCGGCTCGTCCACACCTCCACCAGCGAGGTGTACGGAACCGCCCTGACCGTGCCGATCGACGAGGGTCATCCGCTGCAGCCGCAGTCGCCGTACTCCGCCTCCAAGATAGGCGCCGACATGACGGCACTCTCGCACCGGCACGCCTTCGACCTGCCGGTCACGGTCGTGCGGCCCTTCAACACGTACGGGCCCAGGCAGTCCGCGCGTGCCGTGATCCCCACGATCCTGGCCCAACTGCACGCCGGTGCACGGGAGATCAAGCTCGGCTCGCTCACACCGACCCGGGACTTCACGTACGTCACCGACACGGCGCGGGGGTTCCTCGCAGTGGCGGAGTGCGACCGGGCGCTGGGCGAGGTGGTGAACCTGGGCTCCGGACGGGAGATCTCGATCGGCGATCTGGCGCGGGCGCTGATCACGGCGTCGGGGCGCGAGGCGTCGGTGGTGGTCGACCCGGCGCGACTGCGCCCCTCGGGCAGTGAGGTGGAGCGGTTGCTCTCGGACAACTCCCGGGCGCGGGAGTGGGCGGGCTGGCGGCCGCAGATGTCCCTCGGGGAGGGACTGAAGTCCACATCGGAGTGGGTGGCCGCGAACCTCGCCCTGTTCGCACCGGGGCGGTATCAGGTCTGAGGGGCTGAATTCGCGCTCCCGCCGCCTTTGCCACCACCGGCGCACGCGCGGATCACACGGAGCAGTGGGCGGGCCCGATGACACCGTCGGTGCCGGTCACCGTCACCGCCTCGCCCCGGTCCGCGGTGCGGGCCTGGGCGGCGGTGCAGATCAGCTGCCGGCGGGCGACCTCGGAGAGGGTGGTGACGGGCGAGTTCACCCGGACCAGAACGCCGTCCGGGCCCAGATCTATGCTCACCTGCGCCCGGACGAAGGGGAGTTCGGTGCGCAGCCCGGTCGCGGCCTCGTTCTTGCTCGGCCCCTCGAAGAGCAGGACGAGAGCCTTGTCGGCGTCCTGCCGGACCAGTCGCGAACCGCCCTCGGGGGTGCCTTCCCACGGCACTTCGTTGGGCCGTACGACGGGCATCAGCCGGTTCGCGGAGGACGAGGACACGAAGTAGAGCAGTGTGCTCTGTTCGCGCCCCGGTGCCACATCGACGACCGCCGGGTCGCCGACCTCGACGACATCCGTGGCCAGGATCCCGCACCCGGTCGCCGTCAGGGCGAGGAGCGGCAGGGCGAGGAGGATGTGTCCGGTTCTCACGGACCCTCCAACGACGGTTCCGACGGCGGCTCCGACGGCCCCTCCAGCGGCGGTTCCGACGGCCGTTCCAGCGGAAGTTCCACGGTGAAGAGCGCGCCGCCTGCGGGCCCGTCCGCCGCGTGCACGGTGCCGCCGTGCAGCCGTACGTTCTCCAGGGTGATCGCCAGCCCGAGTCCGCTGCCGGCCGAGCGGGTGCGGGCCGCGTCGGCCTTGTAGAACCGGTCGAAGACATGGGGCAGCACGGCGGGATCGATGCCCGGACCGCTGTCCAGGACCTCGGTCACCAGCCGGTCCGTCGTGCCCCTCCGCTCGGTGCGCAGCCGTACCGTGACGGGCTCCGCGCCGTGCCGCAGGGCGTTGCCGACGAGGTTGGCGACGATGACGTCGAAGCGGCGCGGATCGAGCATCGCCCGTATGCCGTCGGGGAGTTCCCTGCGGATCCGGTCCTGCCAGTGCCGCTTCTCCAGGGTCTTGCGGATCGCTTCGGCGACATCGACCTCGTCGAGGTGGAGGTCCGCGGCCTTCGCGTCGAAGCGGGAGATCTCCATCAGGTCCTCGACGAGCGCGGCGAGCTTGTCCGTCTCGGTGCTGATCAGCCGGACGGCCGTTGCGGTGTCGGGGTTCAGCTGGGCCGCGTCCTCGTCGAGCACCTCGGTGACGGCGAGCATTCCGGCGAGCGGGGTGCGCAGTTCGTGCGAGACGTCGGAGGCGAAGCGTCTGGCCCGCGCCTCCGCCTGTCTGAGCTCCGCCACCGACTCCTGGAGCTTGGTCGAGGAGTCGTTGAACGTCCGGGCGAGTCCGGCGAGTTCGTCGGAGCCCCGGACCTCGATCCGGGTGCCGAGTTCGCCCCGGCCGATGCCCGCGGCGGCCCGTCGCAGATCGCGCACCGGGCGCAGCACACTGCGGGCGGCGAGCAGTGCGGGCACCAGCGCGATCAGGAGGGCGGGCAGGGCGCCGTCGCGGGCGGCGGTCACCATGGCCTCGACATTGGCCTCCTCGGTGGAGAGCCGCATCACGGCGTAGAGGACGAGCCCGGTGGGCTGGCCCCCGTCGCCGCGGTCGACGAGAGCGGGCATTCCGACGGTCAGCCAGGGCACGCCGTCCTTGACGACCCGTTGGAAGGAGCCGTGCGCGCTGCCCCGGGCGGCGGCCCGCAGCGCGGGCGTGACGACGTCGGAGGTGGGCCGGTCCGAGGAGGAGACCCGGAGCGTCCCGTACTCGGCGAAGACGGTCCAGGGGTGCGGCTTGCCCTCCCTGGCCAGGCTCCGGCAGGCGCGCCGCAGCTGTTCCTCGTCCATCGGCAGAGTCACGGCCTGTGCGCCGATCCGGTCGCGGAACTGGTCGACGGCCGTGTCCTGGGCCTGCTTGAGGATGGCGGAGCGGGCCTCGCGGTAGGTGAGGGTGGCTGTGGTGGCGGCGCTGATCGCCGCGACCAGGAGGAAGGCTCCGACGAGGCGGGTACGCAGTCCGAACCGGACGGCGGGAAGTCTCATCCGAGCGGTCCGAAGCGGTATCCGAAACCGCGGACGGTCTGGATGTACCGCGGGCTGCCCGCCGCGTCCTCGATCTTCTGCCTCAGCCGCCGCACGCACGCGTCGACCAGGCGCGCGTCCCCGTGGTAGCTGTGCTCCCAGACGTATTCCAGAAGCTGCTGTCTGCTGAAGACCTGCTCGGGCGAGGCCGACAGGTGGAGCAGGAGTCTCAGCTCGGAGGGGGCCAGCGGGACGGACTGCCCGGCCTTGACGACCGAGAGCCCGGCACGGTCGACGGCCAGCTCGCCGTGGATCTCGGTGCCGCCGCGCCCGGCCGGTTCGGCGAGCCGGCGCAGTACGGCCCGGATCCTGGCCTCGATCACTTCGGTACGGGCCGGTTTGACGATGTAGTCGTCGGCGCCCGCCTCCAGCCCGACGACCACGTCGAAGTCGTCGCCCCGGGCCGTGAGCATGATGATCGGCAGCTGGCTTGTCCCGCGTATCCGGCGGCAGACCTGGACCCCGTTCATCGCGGGGAGCATCAGGTCGAGCAGGACCAGATCGGGCCGGAACTCCCCCAGCGCGGCCAGCCCCGCCTCACCGCTCTCCACGGCGCGCAGTTCGTGGCCGCGCCGCCGCAGCCCGAGTACGACCCCCTCGCGTACGGAGGGGTCGTCTTCGATCAGCAACACGCGAGGCATGGCAGCAGTATCCCAGCGGGCACGACGTCGAATCGAACCGGTGAGCGGGCGGGGTGTCCGGCAGGTCACGCCCGCCGCAGCCGCCCCCGGCCCGCCGCGATCACGGCGCCGACCTCCCGCAGCCGGAGCGGCCGTGCCAGCAGCGCCACCGTGAGCAGCAGCACGGCGGAGCCCGCGCCCACCGCCGCGTAGTCCCCGGAGCCGGCGCAGGCACGGGCGGCCAGGTATCCCAGCAGCCCGGCGGGCACGGCCGCCACCACCAGCCGGAACTGCGCCCACAGCGCGGAAGAGCGCAGCGGTGACGTCCCGGTGCCTCGGGCCAGCCTGCGATGCAGCACGTACCCGGTGGCCGCGAAGCCGGCGAACAACGCGACGGTGTAGGCGCCGGCCATCCCCGTCACGGCCCAGCGGACCGGCAGCAGGAGGTACGCGGCGACCGAGAGCCCGGCGTTGAGCGCCGCGATCACCAGGTTGAGGACGAACGGCGTGCGGGTGTCGCCCATCGCGTAGAAGGCCCGGGACAGCACGTACTGCCCCGAGTAGGCGATGAGACCGGGTGCGAACGCCATCGTCATGCCCGCCATCACGGCGATGTCCGCGTCGTCCGTGTGCCCGTACCCGTACACCGTTCCCATCACCCACGGGGCCAGCGCGAACAGCAGGGCCACCGCGGGGACCACGGCCGCGGCCGAGGTGCGCAGGGCGTACGAGACGTCGCGTCGCAGGCCCGGCAGGTCGTCGTCGGCCGCCGCCCGGCTCATCCGGGGCATCAGCGCGGTGACGAGCGAGACGGTCACGATGCCGTGCGGCACCACCCAGAGCTGATAGGCGTAGCTGTACGCGGTGTAGCCCGCGCCGCCCGCCAGCTCCATGTCCTCGGCGCGTTGGCCGATGGTGGTGGAGAGCCGGGTCACCACCCAGTAGGCGATCTGGTTGGTCAGCACGAGGGCGACCAGCCAGCCGGCCGCGCGCAGCGGACGGGTGAGGCCGCTGCCCCGCCAGTCGAACCGGGGCCGCCAGCGGAATTTCGCGGCGCGCAGCGCGGGCGCCAGGGCGAGCGTCTGGAGCACGATCCCGGCCGTGGTGCCCCAGCCGAGCCACTGGGCCTGTGCCGGGCTGAGCGTGCCGCCGGAGCCCGCCGCGATGCCCAGGTAGATCCCGAACACGGCGATGATCACCACGTTGTTGAGGACCGGGGTCCACATCATCGCGCCGAACCGGCCCCGGGCGTTCAGCACTTGCCCGAGGAGGGTGAACAGTCCGTAGAAGAGGATCTGCGGCAGGCAGTAGCGGGCCAGGGCGACGGTCATCTCCGCCTGGGCGGCGTCGTAGTCGGGGGCGTAGACCGAGACGATCCAGGGGGCGACGAGGACCGCGAGACCGGTGAGGGCGAGGAGGCCGAGGGCGCAGACGGTGAGCAGCCGGTCGGTGTACGCGGCTCCGCCGTCGGCGTGGTTCTTCGCCGCCCGCACCAGCTCGGGGACGAAGACGGCGTTGAGCGCGCCGCCGATGAGCAGGATGTAGAGGATGTTGGGCACGGTGTTGGCGACGTTGTACCCGTCGGCCCGGAGTCCGGTGCCGAGCGCGGCGACGACGACCGCCGAGCGTATGAAGCCGGTCGCCCGGGAGACGATCGAGCCGGCCGCCATGACGGCGCCGTTGCGCAGCACCGAGCGGGGCTTGTGGTCCGCGACCGTCGTGGGGGTCGCTTCGGCGGCCGTCACCGGCGGGCCGAGTACGCCGGGAACTCCTGGTACAGCGTGCTGTCCGCGGCTCCGCCCACCGATGTCTCCCACTCCCCGTGTGTCTCGACGACCTGTCCTCCGGGACCGGACTTCCGGCGGAGCCGCCCGAACGGGCGGTCGTCGGGTCAAGGGTGGAGGGTACCCCGCGCGCGCTCTCGCGGTGGTCCATGACGGATCCGAGCGGCTTGTGTGACCGGATGATGACCGTTGTGCTGCGGTACATGTCACACAGGGCATTTCCCGGTTTTCGGTCGATTTACGGAACCTATCGTCGGATGAACGCCGTCTCCCTCGACGAGAAGCAATGCCTTGGAGGTTTTTCCCTTGACCACTGCACGCCGGTCCGCAGGCCGTACCGCTCCGCTCGGCCGCCCGGTCCGGCTCACCCTGATCGCCGGGACCGCGGTGCTCGGCACCCTGCTCACCGCCTGCTCCGGCGCCGCCGCCTCGGACTCGGGCAAGGACTCGGGCAAGGGCCGCGCGGCCTCCGACGCCCGGATCTCGGTGAACCTCAAGGGCAGCCGGGCCGCCGCGGGCAAGCCGGTCGAGGTGACGCTCGACGGCGGCAGGCTGAAGGCGGTCAAGGTGAGCGCGGAGGGCGGCGAGGCACTGAGCGGCCGGATATCCGCCGACGGCAGGACGTGGACCTCGGACCGGCCGGCCGCGCCCGGCACCACGTACGGCGTCGAGGCGAAGAACACCGAGGGCGGCAGCGCGAAGGCCGGTTTCACCACCGCCGCCGCGGACAAGGTCAACAAGCTGACGCTGGTCCCCGGCAAGAACACCACGGTCGGCGTCGCCCAGCCGCTGTCGGTGGTCTTCGACAACCCGGTCAAGGACAGGGCGGCGGTCGAGAAGGCCCTGAAGGTCTCCACCTCGAACCACACCGAGGGATCCTGGGGCTGGCTGCGGGACTACTCCGGCAAGGACCGCGTCGACTGGCGGCCCAAGGAGTACTGGAAGTCCGGCACGAAGGTCACGCTCGACGCCGATCTCAACGGCATCGACTCGGGCCCGTCCGGCGGCTGGTTCGTACGCGACTACCGGACCGCCTTCACGATCGGCGCCGACCAGGTGGTCAAGGTCGACCTCGACCGCCACCGGCTGGCGCTGAAGCGGGACGGGAAGACCGTGATGGACGTGCCCATGTCGGCCGGCACCCCCGGCGGCGAGAAGGCGTCCTGGCGCGGCACCGCCGTGCTGATGGCCAAGGAGGGCACGATCAACATGCGCTCCGAGACGGTCGGCCTCGGCAACGCCTACGACAAGATGGTCGACTCCTCGATGCGGCTGACCTGGTCGGGGATGTACGCCCACGCGGCACCGTGGAACGCGGCCTACTTCGGGGTGGCCAACCACAGCTCGGGCTGCGTCGGGATGAGCGACTCCAACGCCGCCGCCCTGTACCAGCAGGTGCGGGTGGGCGACCCGTTCGAGATCACCGGCGCGGACGCCAAGGGCACGGTCGCGGAGGGCAACGGGTACGGGGCGTGGAACGTGTCGTGGTCCGACTGGCAGGCGAAGAGCGCGCTGTAGCGGACCGAGGGGCCGCACGGACGCCCGGCGGCACAGCGGCCGACGATCGTTGATCCCACACGAGGAGAGCGGCACCTTCGTCGCGTATTTCTACGACGAAGGGCCGCTCGGCCTGGGCAAGCTGATCAGCAACGCCCCCTATACGTTCCACGGGCGGACGCCGGGCCGGCCGTTCCCCGTAGACCCGGAGCTGTTCTCCACCGCCTACGACGTGCCGGCCGGACACCGCCTCACCTTGGTGATCGACACCGTCGATCCGCTGTACACCGAGCACGACCCGACCGGGTAGCAGCTGACCTTCTCCTCACCGGCGGCGGACCCGTCGTACGTGTCCGTACCGTTGCGCGAGGAGTGATCACCGGCTGCTGCCGGGCGGGCACCGCTCCGCTGGGAGCGCCTCACGGCGGCCCCGGCTACTGCACTCCCGGCAGTAGCGTTCCTGGTTCGGCCGGTGCGATCTCCACGGCCTTCATCTTCGGATTGCGCCGTTCCCGCTTGGCCACCCAGGTCGCGAACCAGGAGAGCAGCATGCACATCCCGATGTAGATCGGCGAGATCACCATCACCACGGGGATGAAGGGAAGATCGTAGTCGAGGTTGGACGCGATGAGCTTGCCCGCGTGCAGGAATTCCTCGTAGGTGATCAGATAGCCGAGCGAGGTGTCCTTCAGTGCCACGACCAGCTGGCTGATGATGGTGGGCAGCATGGCGCGCACCGCCTGCGGCGCCAGGACGAAGGTGGTGACCTGCGTCTTGCGCAGCCCCAGGGCGTACGCTGCCTCGGACTGGCCGCGCTCCACCGAGATGATCCCGGTACGGAACACCTCGGCGAGCACCGAGCCGTTGTACAGGGTCAGCCCCGTGACCAGGGCGGGCAGCGGCTGCACCTTCAGCGCCACGAAGATGAAGAAGATCATCACCAGTACGGGCATGGCGCGGAAGAACTCCACCAGCACGGTCGCGATCCAGCGCACGACCCGGTGCTCGGAGAGCCGGCCGACGGCGAGTACGGCACCGAGCAGGAGAGAGAGCACCGCGGCGTACGCGAACGCCTTGAGGGTGTTGCCGAGTCCGCGCAGCAGCAGTTCCTGGATGCCCTTGTACTCGAAGGGGGTCCACTTGGCGCTGGTGAACTGCTCGGTGTCGAAGAGCAGATAGACCACCCAGCCGACCAGGGCGAGGATCAGGGCCGTCGAGAAGATCCCGTACAGGCGATGGCGTTTACGGGTCGCCGGGCCCGGGATGTCGTACAGCGCGGTGGCGGACGGCGCGGTGCGGGTGGTCATCGGGCGACTCCCCAGCGCTTCTCCATCACATTGAAGAGCGCACTGATGGACAGGGTGATGATCAGGTAGCCGACGGCGATCCAGACGAAGGTCCAGATGATGCTGTAGCCCAGCTCGTTGAGGGTCTTGTAGGTGCCGAGCAGCTCCGTGACGCTGAACGCCCCGGCGATCGCCGAGTTCTTGGCGAGGGCGATGAGCGTGGAACCGACCGGCGGGATCACCGACCGGAACGCCTGGGGCAGCACGACGGTGTTCAGGGTCTGGCCGAACGTCATGCCGAGGCTGCGGGCCGCCTCGCCCTGCCCCGTCGGCACGGTGTTGATGCCCGAGCGCAGCACCTCGCAGATGAACGCGGAGGTGTAGCAGCCGAGCGCCAGGACCGCGAAGACCTTGAAGGGAAGGACCAGGCCGAAGCGGGGCAGTCCGAGCAGGACCGCGAAGAAGAGCAGCGTCAGCGGGGTGTTGCGCAGCACCGTCACCCAGACCGTGCCGAGCACGCGCAGCGAGCCGACGGGGGCCACCCGGCAGGAGGCCATGAGGAAGCCGAGGACCAGGGCCAGGATCGAGGAGTAGACGGTCAGTTCGACCGTGCCCAGGAAACCCTTGCCGTAGAGCGAGAAATTCTCGGTGAGTACGTCCATGGTCGATGCCCGCCTTCTCAGGTGGCCGGGTAGCGGTCGATGGGCGGCGGCTTCGGCGCGGGCACCCCGGACAGACCGAGGGTGGCCTCGAACGCCTTCTTCCAGTTGCCGTTCTTCTCGTTGGCCTCCAGGGCGTCGTTCAGGGCGAACCGCAGCGCGTTGTCGCTGCGCGGGACGCCGATGCCGTACGGCTCCTGGGAGAACGGCTTGCCCACGACCTTCATCTCCTTGGGCGCCTTGGCCGCGAAGCCCAGCAGGATGGCGTCGTCGGTGGTGACGGCGTCGACCTGGTAGGTCAGCAGGTTGTCGACGCAGATCGAGTACGTGTCGTAGGCGACCAGGATCGCCTTCGGGTAGTCGGCGGCGATGCGCTGGTACGGGGTCGACCCGGCGGCCGAGCAGACCGTCTTGCCGGCCAGGTCCTGCGGGCCGTCGATGTCGTGCTCGTCGGTGCGGACGAGGAGGCCCTGTCCGGCCATGTAGTAGGGACCGGCGAAGCCGACGAGCTTCTTGCGCATGGCATTGATGGTGTAGGTGCCGACGTAGTAGTCGATCTGCCCGTTCTGCAGCGCCGTCTCGCGGTTGGCGGAGGCGATGGTCTTGAAGCGGATCGTCTTCGGGTCGAAGCCGAGCGAGGCCGACATCATCTTGGCGATCTCGATGTCGAAGCCGGAGTAGACGCCGGTGGCCGGGTCCTTCTCGCCCAGGTAGGGCTGGTCCTCCTTGGCCCCGACCCGGAGGTAGCCGCGCTTCCTCGCCTTCGTCCAGGTCGGCGAGGCGGGCAGCCGGAAGGCGGTGTCGACCTTGTACACCGGCAGTTGCTCGGGCTTCGGGCCCTTGACCGGCGGGCTGCCCTCCTTGCCGCACGCGGCGGCGAGCAGGGCCAGCAGGAGGCCGGCACAGACGGCCAGAACTCTTCTCGTACGCAACACGGAGCCCCCCGTCAGTGCTTGAGGATCTTGGACAGGAAGTCCTTGGCGCGGTCGCTCTCCGGAGCGGTGAAGAACGCGTCCGGGGTGCGGTCCTCGACGATCCGGCCGTCGGCCATGAAGACCACGCGGTTGGCGGCGGAGCGGGCGAAGCCCATCTCGTGGGTGACGACCACCATGGTCATGCCGTCCCGGGCGAGCTGCTGCATGACCTCCAGCACCTCGTTGATCATCTCCGGGTCGAGCGCCGAGGTGGGCTCGTCGAAGAGCAGTGCCTTGGGATCCATGGCGAGGGCGCGGGCGATGGCCACGCGCTGCTGCTGGCCGCCGGAGAGCTGGGCGGGGAGCTTGTCCGCCTGCGAGGCCAGTCCGACCCGCTCCAGCAGCTCACGGGAGCGGCGGTCCGCCTCGTCCTTCTTCCGCTTGCGGACCTTGAGCTGGGCGAGCGAGACATTGGCCAGCACGGTCCGGTGCGCGAACAGATTGAACGACTGGAAGACCATGCCCACTTCGGCCCGGAGCTGGGCCAGCCCCTTGCCCTCCTCGGGAAGCGGTCTGCCGTCGATCGAGATACGGCCGGACTCGATCGTCTCCAGCCGGTTGATGGTCCGGCACAGCGTCGATTTGCCGGAGCCGGAGGGGCCGATGATCACCACCACCTCCCCGCGGCCGACGGTGAGATTGATGTCCCGCAGTACGTGCAACTGTCCGTAGAACTTGTTGACGTCCCGCAGCTCGATCAACGGATCGACGGCCATACGCTGCCCTACCCACTTTTCGCTGTGTCGAGGTCAGCGCAAACTATCCAGCCCGAAAAGGGACTTCGTCACCGACACGCACAAATGGGGCATAAGGCTTCTTATGTGGTTGTAGTGAAATCGCTACCCTTCGGCCGACTCCGAGTACACCTGCGAGAGCTCGGGGCTGCCCGACATCGCCCAGTCCAGCCCGGCCTCGACCACATCGATCTCCCGCCCGGAGGCGAGCCGCACCACGGGCCGCCCGCTGGGCCAGATGTTCCAGGCCGCACCGGGGACGTTCCGCACCAGGACCGTCCCGAGGTACAGCCCCGCGTCGTTGCCCAGCCAGGGCAGCTCCTCGGGATCGTCGCGCCAGCGCGGCGGCAACTGGTCGAGGGCGGCCAACGAGGCCGGGCTGTCGTCGAGTTCGAGCCCGCGCTGTCCCACTCGGACACGCAGCAGCTCGCACTCGGCGAGGAGCTCGGCCACGCCGTCGGGGTCGGCCGCGACGGCGGCGGCGAGCCCCGCCCCCCGCACTCCGTCGTGACGCTTACGCCAGTTGTCCAAGAAAGGGATGTTCATACCACTCAGGGTCGCACCCCTGCTGTGCTGCGCACCACAGGGCGCGCGGTCTGTCGTTCGAGTGCTGGACCCGAGGCGTACACCCGCGTGTGCTCCGTCGTACGCGCCGCGCACTCTGTTCCGGCTTTCCGCGGTTCCGGCCGGGAAGCCCGGAGAAGGGGGGTGGAGGCGAGA
The DNA here is from genome assembly GCF_900091725.1 of Streptomyces sp. DvalAA-43. Lineage (GTDB taxonomy): Bacteria > Actinomycetota > Actinomycetes > Streptomycetales > Streptomycetaceae > Streptomyces > Streptomyces pulveraceus. The sequence continues at coordinate 50,882 of NZ_FMBW01000043.1, forward strand.
GAAAGAAAGGGGGTGGAGGCGGGGCGGTCCGGGCTGATATCTTCGCGATCATGTCCAGCCCCGAGTCCGACAGAGGCTAGCCACCGGTCCGCCGGTGGCTGATCCGCCGTCGAATCGCTCCCGTCACGCCGTACGCCGGCCCGGAGCCGATTCCCACCGGCCGCCGCCGCAGGACCACCGCCGTGTGGGCTGCGCTCCTCCCGTCCGCGCTCGTGCACCACTCCCGGTGCGACCGTGCGTGGACTCTCCGGCTCCGGCACCCGCCGTCGCCGCGTCACGTCCATGAACTCCCCGGACGTTCCTCCGCGTTGCCGCCCGTCGTGACGGGCGGGTGCGGGCCCACACCCCTGCCTGGTCCATCCATCGTCGTCCATGGGGTTCTTCATGCCATTCGCCGTCTACGCGCTCGGGCTCGCCGTCTTCGCCCAGGGCACCTCCGAATTCATGCTGTCCGGTCTGCTCTCGGACATCGCCGCCGACCTGCACGTGTCCATCCCCGCCGCAGGGCTGCTGACCTCGGCCTTCGCGGTCGGAATGATCGTCGGGGCGCCGTTGATGGCGCTCTTCAGCCGGAACTGGCCGCGCCGCCGCGCCCTCGTGTTCTTCCTCGGTGTCTTCGCCGCCGCCCATGTCGTCGGCGCGCTCACGCCCGGCTACGGGCTGCTCCTCGCGACACGGGTCGTCGGGGCGCTGGCCAATGCGGGCTTCTGGGCGGTGGCCCTGGTGACCGCGGTCTCCCTGGCCGGGCCCGGGGCACGGGCACGCGCCACTTCGGTGGTGGTCGGGGGTGTCACCGTGGCCTGTGTGGCCGGGGTGCCCGCCGGTGCGGCGCTGGGCGGGCACTGGGGGTGGCGGTCGGCGTTCTGGGCCGTGGCCCTGGTCTCCGTACCGGCTGTCCTCGTGATCGCCAGGACAGTTCCGGCGGGGCGGCCGGAGTCCGCGCCCGCTCCCGCCGGTGTGGAGCTGCGGGCCCTGGCCCGTCCGCGACTGCTGCTGACCCTGCTGACGAGCGCCCTCGTGCAGGGGGCGACGTTCTGCGCGTTCTCCTACGTGGAACCGCTCGCCACGCAGGTCACCGGGCTCGCCCCGGCCTGGGTGCCCGGTCTGCTGGCGCTCTTCGGGCTGGGCTCGTTCATCGGTGTCACGGTCGCGGGCCGGCTCGTCGACGCCCGGCCGGTCGTCTTCACCTCGGCCGGTCTGGTGGCGCTGGTGGCCGGCTGGGCCGGGCTGGCGCTGACCGCGGGCAGCCCGTTCGCGACGGTGGCGCTCGTCCTCGTCCAGGGAATGCTGGCGTTCGGCACCGGTACGGCGCTGATCTCCTGGGTGTTCCGGCTGGCGGGCGACGCACCGACCCTGTCCGGTTCGTTCGCCACGGCCGCGTTCAATGTGGGTGCCGCGCTCGGCCCCTGGCTGGGAGGCCTGGCGATCGGCGCGGGCTTCGGCTTCCGCTCGCCGCTGTGGGTGAGCGCCCTGCTGATGGTCCTGGCGCTGGGCACCGCCGGGGCGTCACTGGGGATGCGGCGTGCCACCGGGCCCGGCCCGAAGGGCGTCCCCGCGGTCTGAGGACCGAGGTGGACGGAGCCCCGCCCGCCGAACGGGCGGGGCCGCCCTGGTCACGACCTGCGGCCGCACAGCGGGCCAGGGACGGGACCGCGCTGTCGGCCACCGCTGACGACGGACCTCAGACGTCGAGGTCCACGACCACGGGGGCGTGGTCGGACGCGCCCTTGCCCTTGCGTTCCTCACGGTCCACATAGCTGTCGCCGACCGCCGCGACGAAGGGCGCGTTGCCGTAGACCAGGTCGATCCGCATGCCCTTGTTCTTCGGGAAGCGCAGCTCCCGGTAGTCCCAGAAGGTGTACGGGCGGTCGTACTTGAGCGGGCGCGGCATGACGTCCGACAGCCCTTCCTCGCGCAGCGCGGCGAGGGCGGCGCGCTCGGCCGGGGTGACATGGGTGGCACCCTCGAACAGCGCCGGGTCCCAGACGTCCTCGTCGGTCGGGGCCACATTGAAGTCGCCCAGGACCGCGAACGGCCGCGCGCCCGCGGCGTCAGCGGCGACGGCCTTCCGCAGGGCCTCGAACCAGCGCAGCTTGTACGCGTAGTGCGGGTGCTCGACCTCGCGGCCGTTGGGCACGTAGACCGACCAGACCCGGACGGGGCCGCAGGTCGCGGAGATCGCCCGCGGCTCCTGCACCCCGTCGTAGTCCGGTCCGCCCGGCAGCCCCTCGACGACGTCGGACAGGCCGGCCCGGGAGACCAGCGCCACGCCGTTCCACCGGCCGGTGGCGTTGACCGCGGACTCGTAGCCGAGCTCGCGGAGCGCGTCCGCCGGGAACTGTTCGGCGGTGCACTTGGTCTCCTGGATGCACAGCACATCCGTGCCGGTGCTCTCCAGCCAGGCCAGCAGCCTCGGGAGCCGGGCGGTGATCGAATTGACGTTCCAGGTGGCGATGCGCATGGACGTAAACCTAGCGGCTGGCACCGACAGTCGCCGGACCGGCGCCCGTCAGAGCCCGGTCGAGTCCCCCGGGGCCAGCCGGCCGTGGTCGGCGCCGCCGAGGCTGCCGATCTGGCCGTCGTAGATCGGGCGGGCGAGGTCGGTGAGCAGCGCGTCGTGGATGTCGATGGCGCGGCGCGGCCGGACCTCGCGTACGTAGTCGATGACCTCGGAGATCTTGTTCCAGGGGGCCATCACCGGCAGCATCAGGGTGTCGACCGGCCGGTCGGGGACGGTGAGCGCGTCGCCCGGGTGGAAGACCGAGCCGTCCACCAGGAAGCCGATGTTGGTGATCCTCGGGATGTCCGGGTGGATGACGGCGTGCAGCTCGCCGTGCACCTGTACGTCGAAGCCCGCCGCGGTGAAGGTGTCGCCGTGGCCGACGGTGTGGACGCGGCCGGGGAAGGCCGCGGAGAGCCGGTCGGCGACGCTGCGCAGGGTCCAGATCTCGGCGGCCGGGTCGGCCTCCAGGGCGGCGCGGAGCCGTCCCTCGTCGAAGTGGTCGGGGTGCTCGTGCGTCACCAGCAGCGCTTCGGCGCCGAGGGCGGCGTCCTGCTCGGAGAAGCCGCCCGGGTCGATGACGAGCGTCCGCCCCTCCTTCTCCAGACGGATGCAGGAGTGCGTCTTCTTGGTCAGGGTCAGGTGCACGGGGTTCACGGCGTCCATGGGTCCCATCCTGCTACGGGCGGGGCCTCGTTTCCTCCTGAATCACGCTCCGGGCGACCGAGAAGGCGGCACCGGCGGCGGGCACCCCGCAGTACACGGCGGTCTGCATCAGCACCTCCTTGATCTCGGCCGGGGTGAGGCCGTTGCGCAGGGCGGCCCTGACATGGGCGGCCAGGCTCTCCAGATGGCCGGAGGCGACCAGCGCGGTGAGCGTGACACAGCTGCGGGTGCGGCGGTCCAGGCCCTCCCGGCTCCACACCTCGCCCCACGCGTACCGGGTGACCAGTTCCTGGAAGTCCTCGGTGAAGTCGTCGGAGGCGGCCAGGGCCCCGTCCACATGGGCGTCGCCCAGCACCTCGCGGCGGATCTTCAGGCCGGGCTCGTACGGATCGGGGCGCCCGGTGGTCCCGGCGTCGGGCTGCGGCGTGGCGGCGGTGATCTCCGCGACGGGCAGCACGGGTGCGGAGAGCTGTGGGGTGGACGGCGGGACGGGGATGGCGGCGAGGGTGTCCTGCCAGGCCGTCGAGAAGTGGGTGAGCAGCAGATCGGTGACGGCTCCGGGCTGCTCGACCGGGGCGAGGTGGGAGGCGCCGGGGACGAGGGCGAGCCGGGCGTCCGGTATGCCCGCTACCAGGGTGCGGGCGTCGCCCGGTCCGGTGACCCGGTCCTCGGCGCCGACCAGAACGAGGGTCGGGGCGGTGATGCGGCCGAGCTCGCCCCGGACGTCGAAGGCGGCGAGGGCCTCGCAGGCGGCGATGTAGCAGCCGGGGTCGGTGGTGCGGACCATCTGGACGGCCCAGTCGACAATGGCCGGCTGGGCGGCGGCGAACCCTGGGGTGAACCAGCGCTCGGGCGCGGTACGCGCCATCGGCTCCAGCCCGTTGGTGCGCACGACCACGCCGCGCTGGCGGAATTCGTCGGCGCTGCCGAACCGGGGCGAGGCGGCGACCAGGGCCAGCGAGGCGACCCGGTGCGGGTGGCGCAGCGCCAGGTCGGCGCCGATCGCCCCGCCGATGGAGCAGCCCGCGTACCCGAAGCGCTGGACGCCGAGCCCGTCGAGGGTGGCGATCAGCCGGTCGGCGAGATCGCCGATGGCGGTGGCGGGGCGGGCGGGGGCGCCGCCGTGGCCCGGGAGGTCGTAGCGGAAGACCCTCCAGTGCGGGGTGAGCTCCGGTATCTGCCGGTCCCACATGTGCCATGAGGTGCCGAGGGAGGGGCCCAGGACCAGGATCGGTGCGTCCTCCGGCCCGTCAAAGCGGTACTGCAGGGTTTCAGTCGTCGTCTCACTCACCCGCCCACGCTCCCATATCGCACATTATCTGGCGGGAGAGGGGGTCGGGGCACTCGCCGGACCTCCGCATGCGTGGACCGACGGACGAAGATCCTCCACATCCGGCGGCACACCTCCCCCTCAGACCCCGTGCCACCGCCTTCCCCCACGACGGCGGCGATCGGCGGTGAGGAGCGAAGGGGACCGCCCGTCACGCGACCGGTGGCGCGCCTCGCAGGTGCTGGACACCCGCCCGCCCGACAGCTCGACGCCCGCTCCCATTCGGACTACGGCGCACGGGGCGGCGCTCATCGCTCGTCCTCGATGGTCCCGGCCCGGCCCCCGGCCCGTACCGGAAGGAGCGTGGACCAGCGTGCTTCCTCCTCGCGCTGCTCCTGACCTCGCCGCAGCCGTGCCCGGACGGTCAGGGACACCACGGCGGTGGTGCCCGCGACCGTCGGCAGCGCGGCCACGGCCGGAGCGACCGGCAGGAGCAGCAGAGCCATCGTGAGCGCCGCCGAGCCCCATCCGGTCAGCACGGCGGCCGCGGCCGGCCGCCGGGAGCGCGGCCGGTCCTGGCCCGCCCGCAGATCGACATAGGCGGGCAGGTACCAGACGTTGCCGGACGCGAGAAGCGCGACGGCACCGACCGCCAGAACACCGTGGGACATCGACAGCACTCTCCTGAAGGCGGGATGCGGGGAAGGGGAACGGAAGGGTCAGTTCGGTACAGCGGGTTCGAGTTCCATTGCGGCGATCTCCGGGTGGTGCAGATCGAGGGCCGGGGACTCGCTGCGGATGCGGGGCAGGGAACTGAAGTTGTGCCGGGGCGGAGGGCAGGACGTGGCCCACTCCAGGGAGCGGCCGTACCCCCAGGGATCGTCGACGGTCACCTTCCTGCCGTACTGGCTGGTCTTCCAGACGTTGTAGAAGAAGGGCAGAAAAGACAGTCCGAGGAGGAACGAGCCGATGGTGGAAAGGGTGTTGAGAGCGGTGAATCCGTCAGCGGCGAGATAGTCCGCGTACCGGCGCGGCATTCCCTGGGCTCCGAGCCAGTGCTGCACGAGGAAGGTGAGGTGGAAGCTGACCGTCAACACCCAGAAAGTGATCTTTCCCAGGCGCTCGTCGAGCATCTTCCCGGTGAATTTCGGCCACCAGAAATGGAATCCGGCGAACATCGCGTACACGACCGTACCGAAGAGCGTGTAGTGGAAGTGGGCGACGACGAAGTACGAGTCGGAGACGTGGAAGTCCAGTGGCGGTGAGGCCAGGATGACGCCGGTCAGTCCGCCGAACACGAAGGTGATCAGGAATCCGGTGGTCCACAGCATCGGAGTCTCGAAGGACAGCGACCCCTTCCACATCGTGCCGATCCAGTTGAAGAACTTCACTCCGGTCGGTACGGCGATGAGGAAGGTCATGAAGGAGAAGAACGGCAGCAGGACACCGCCGGTCACATACATGTGGTGGGCCCAGACCGTGACGGACAGTCCGGCGATGGCGATCGTCGCGGCGACGAGACCGATGTAGCCGAACATGGGCTTCCGGGAGAAGACCGGGATGACCTCGGAGACGATTCCGAAGAACGGCAGGGCCAGTACGTAGACCGAAGAACCAGAAGAGGTGCTGCCACAGAAGGGCGCCCCCGTTGGCGGGATCGAAGATGTGCGAGCCGAACTTCCGGTCCATCTCCAGCGCGAGGAGCGCCGCGGCCAGGACCGGGAAGACCAGGAGGATGAGTACGGCCGTCAGCAGTACGTTCCAGGTGAAGATCGACATCCGGAACATCGTCATGCCCGGGGCCCGCATGCAGATGATGGTGGTGATGAAGTTCACCGCTCCGAGAATGGAACCGAAGCCGGAGAGCGCCACGCCCATGATCCACATGTCGGCGCCGATCCCCGGTGAATGCGTGGCGTCGGACAACGGGGCATAGGCGAACCATCCGAAGTCGGCGGCGCCCTGCGGAGTGAGGAACCCCGCGGCGGCGATCAGCGAGCCGAAGAGGAAGAGCCAGTACGCCAGCATGTTCAGCCGCGGGAACGCCACATCGGGGGCGCCTATCTGAAGCGGCATGAGCCAATTGGCGAAACCCGTGAACAGCGGCATCGCGAACAGCAGCAGCATCACCGAACCGTGCATGGTGAATGCCTGGTTGAACTGTTCGTTGGAAATGATCTGCGTCCCGGGGCGGGCGAGTTCGGCACGCATCACGAGTGCCATCACCCCACCGATGAGGAAGAAGACGAACGCGGTGACGAGATAGAGCGTTCCGATCTGCTTGTGGTCGGTCGTGGTGAGCCACGAGACGACGATCCGCCCGCGCGACGGACGGCCCTTCCCGGTGGGACGCGTGTCGGCGGTGGCGGCTCCGGGGCCGGGGGGCCTGGACCCCTGTGCGGGGGCTGCTCGATTGCCCTGCGTTTCCATTGCGTCCACCGGACCGTGTCCTCCAGCTCTTGCGGTTCTTCGAGCGCTCCCCGGCCGCACGGGCGGCGGGGGAGCGGTCGGAAAGGTCCGGTGGATCACGGGGGACGGGACCGGACCTTCCCGGCCGCACCATGCTGGCCTCGCCCCCGACGGCCTTCCAGGGACCGACGGGGTACGCTCCGCCGGGCCGACCGGCCCTACGTACCGGGGCGTCGGGGAGCCGACCGGCCTCATCGGGCCGACCGCGCATGGCCGGACCCGCCCCACGGCTGCCGTAGGCTGACCGGCCGTGACCGGTCCCGGCCCTGCGGTGATCCGGTGAGCGACTTCCCGGCCTACCGCACACGGATCCTGAGAGCAGCGCCCGATGACAGAGACAGCACCCGGGGCCCTGCCCGGCTCCCCCTGCGCCGGCCCGGCGGCCTGGCCCGGACCCGGCGAACCGGACCGGATGCGCAGCCTGCTGGACGCCGTGATGAGTCTGGGGCATGGTCTGGAACTGCCCGAGGTGCTCCGCGGGATCGTGGAGGCCGCGGTGAAACTCACCGACGCGGAGTACGGAGCGCTCGGCATCGTCGGGGACGGGCGGACACTGCTGGAGTTCCTGCCGGTCGGCATATCGGAGCAGCTCGCCGCCGTGATCGGGCGGACGCCGTGCGGGCGCGGGATCCTCGGTGAACTGATCCATCACCCGGAACCGCTGCGGCTCACCGATCTCAGCAGCCATCCGCGCAGCTTCGGCTTTCCGCCCCACCATCCGCCGATGCGCACCTTCCTCGGGGTGCCGGTACGGGTCCGGGACGAGGTGTTCGGGAATCTCTACCTCACCGAGAAGCGGGGCGGGGCGAGCTTCGACGCCGACGACGAGGCGGTGCTGACGACCCTGTCGATCGCGGCCGGGGTCGCCATCGACAACGCCCGTATGTACGACGAGAGCCGCCGCCGGGAGCGGCGGCTGGAGGCGCTGGGCGAGATCACCCGCACGCTGCTCTCCGGGACGGACGCCGACGAGGTGCTGCATCTGATCGCCGAGCGGGCGATGGAGGTGGCGGGCGCCGACCGGGCCGCGATTCTGCTGCCCACGCCCCCCGCGTCCGTCTCCAGGGCCTCGGAGGCACCGGGGGCCGAGGCACGTCTGACCGTCGCCGTCGCCCATGGCAGGGACGCCGAGCGCGTGACGGGGCTGTCCGTACCCGCGCGGGGATCCCTGGCCGGGCTCGCCGCCCGTACGGGGACCCCGGTGCACTGCGCCGATGTGCGTACCGATCCCCGGGCCCATCCGTTCGGCGACGGTGCCGAGGACGGTCTCGGTCCGGTGGTGACGGTGCCGCTGCGGGTCGACGCGGAGACCCGGGGCGCACTGCGTCTGGGGCGGCCGGCGGGCCGTCCGCCCTTCGACGACACCGAGGTCGCGCTCGTATCGGGCTTCGCCGACCAGGCGGCCATCGCCCTGGAACTGGCCCACAGGCGGGCCGAGTCCGAGGAGCTCGCCGTGATGCACGACCGGGACCGGATCGCCCGCGATCTGCACGATCTGGCGATCCAGCGTCTCTTCGCGACCGGGATGACCCTCCAGAGCACCACGCGCGCCATCGCGGACCGGCCGGACGCGGCCGAGCGGGTCAGCCGGGCGGTGGACGATCTGGACACCACGATCCGGATCATCCGGTCCACCATCTTCGATCTGCGGACGGCGGACGGTCCGGGGCGCGGCGGGCTGCGGCAGCGGATGGCGGAGACCGCCCGCACGGCGGAGACCGCCCTCGGCTTCCGGCCCGCGCTGCGGATCGACGGGCCGGTGGACACCACGGTCCCGGACGAGCTGGCCGAGCATGTGGTGGCGGTGGCCGCCGAGGCCGTCTCCAATGCCTCCCGCCACGCCCGTGCCACGCGGATCGGCATCGCGCTGTCGGCGGACGAGGAAGTGACCCTGACCGTCACCGACAACGGCATCGGAATCCGGGACGGTGTCGCGGCGGATGCCGATGAACCGGTGGCGGGGCGCACCGGAGGGCTGGCCAACATGCGGACGCGGGCGGAGCTGTGCGGGGGCACCCTGACCGTCGAACGGCCGGCGGACGGCGGCACCCGGATCATCTGGCGGGCGCCGCTCCACGACTGACGCCCGCGCGTCCGTCAGTCGCGTGCCGCGGGGGGCCACCCCTGGCGGTCCTTGATCCGGCCGACGAGCATCGCGGCCTGGATCCGGCGGCCCACGCCCAGTTTGGCGAGGATCGAGGAGATGCGGTTCTTGACGGTCTTCTCCGCCAGGAAGAGGCGTTCCGCGATCTCGCGGTTGGTGAGGCCCTCGCCTATGAGGTCGAGGATCTGCCGCTCCCTGGGGGTGAGTCCGTCCAGCTCCGATGTCCCGGACGCCTGGGCAGGGGGGTGTTCGGTGCCGCGCAGCCGTGCCATCACGCGGGCGGTCGTGCGTGGATCGAGCATCGAGGTGCCCGAAGCGACCCTGCGTACGGCGGTGATCAGATCGGCTCCGTTGATCTGCTTGAGCACGTATCCCGCGGCGCCCGCCATGATGGCGTCGAACAGCGCCTCGTCGTCATCGAACGACGTCAGCATCAGACAGGCGAGCTCGGGCATCAGGGCGCGCAGTTCCCGGCACACCTCGATACCGGCGTGGTCACCGCCGCGGTCGTCGCCGAGGCGTACGTCCAGCACGGCGACCTGCGGTCCGCAGGCCGGTACGCGGGCCAGCGCCTCCCGGGCGTCGGACGCCTCGCCGACGACCTCGATGTCGTCCTCGGCCTCCAGCAGATCGCGTACGCCGCGCCGGACCACCTCGTGGTCGTCGAGGATGAAGACGCGTACGGGGGCCGTGGACGGCGGCGGGGCCGTGCTCAACGGGGTCGTGCGCGGTGGGGTGTTCACGGAATCGCTCACATCGTGCTCGATCGGTTCGGGGAGAGGGCCGGATTCAGTATGTGCCCGTGCGCGGGACCGTTCCCGCCGGGGTCCCACAGCATGGTGAACGGCATCCGAACAGGGCCGAAAGGCCCTGTGGCCGGGGGCCGGTCAGCGGGTGGGGCGCGGTGCCATACTGACGCCGCCAAGATCGTCCGGGCGCCACGGACATCTCCCTTTCCGGCCACCCCACTGAGCTGCACCGAGGAGCAACCGGCCCATGAACACCCCGAGCGAGGACTACCACGCACTGCTCGCACGGCATGACGCGATGCGGCTGCGACGACGCATCCTGGCCCCCTCCGGCAGCCGTGCCGGAGAGTGGAGCGCCGAGGCCCCGCAGGCGTACGACGGCACGGCCGACCAGCTGCTGATCAGCGATTCGCTGCTCCTGGTGAACCCGCTGGAGGAGCTGATCGCCGAGCTGTACCGGATCCTGTTCGAGCGGCACCCGTATCTGCGGTCGCTGTTCCCCGAGTCGATGGCGTTCCAGCAGGCCCATCTCGCCGGGATCTTCCGCTATCTGATCGGCAATCTGCACCGTACGGACGAAATGATCGCCGTCTTCGGGCAGTTGGGGCGCGACCACCGCAAGCTCGGGGTGCGGCCCGCGCACTTCGAGGCCTTCGAGGCGGCGCTGATCGAGGCGCTGCGCGTGCGCGGGGGCGCCCGGTGGACCCGTCCCCTGGAGCAGGCGTGGCTGCGGATGCTGCGGCTGGCCGTCTCGGCGATGGTCCGGGGCGCGGACGAGGCGATCGCCGAACCGCCCAGCTGGGAGGCGACGGTGACCGCGCACGAACTGCGCGCCCCCGATCTCGCGGTGCTGCGGGTACGTCCCCATCAGCCCTACGCCTTCGAGGCCGGGCAGTACGCGTCCCTGGAGTCGCCGCTGCTGGAGCAGGCCTGGCGTCCTTACTATCTGGCCCGCGCCCCGCATCCGGACGGTGAGCTGGAGTTCCATGTGCGGGCCCGGGGCGCCGACGGGGTGAGCGACGCGCTGGTGCACGGTACGCGGGAGGGCGGCGCCGTCCGTCTCAGCGCCCCGCGCGGCGCGCTGGCCCTGCCGGATCACCTCGTGTCCTCGGACCTTCTGCTGATCGCCTCCGGTACGGGCTGGGCCCCGATGAAGGCGCTGCTCCAGCGGATCGACGCCGACCGGACCCGTACGCACCGGGTGCGGCTGCTGCTGGGGCCCGCCGGGACGGAGGGGAGGGCGGCGGCCGGGGAGCTGTACGACGCGGCGTACCTGGACGCGTTCCGGCGCGAACGACCCTGGCTGACCGTCATCGCGGCCGACGCGGAAAGTGCCCGCTTCGCGGGTCCCGGGCTGCGGGCCCTGAACGGCATCCTGCCCCCGCAGCCCGGGGCCGCGGCCCGGCAGCACGCCTTTCTGGCCCTCTCCCCCGAGGCCGGCACGACCGGTCCGGTGCAGGCTGTCTCGGCCCGGCTGGCCGCCGCCGGCGTACCGGTCGAGCAGATCCGGCACGACGCCACCGGCGTGGTCGCGGTCACAGAAATGTCTGCCAGTACGGCCAGAACCGGACTGCTATCAGCATGACGATGACCAGGCACCAGGTCACCGGCACCACGAGGGGGAACTCCAGCACCGCCGCGACCAGGGCGCGCGGTGCGGGCAGGACCCCGTGGCGCAGGTTGTGCACCGTGGTGTGCCAGAACATGAGGACGGTGGCCACCCACACCAGCACGCACCACAGGCAGAGTGCGCCGATCTCGAACAGGGCCTGTGTCATCAGCCACATGCAGAAGCCCGCGCCGAACAGCGTGCCGAGGTTCAGCCCCCACCAGTACCAGCGCCGGTAGCGCGCGCCCGCGAGCAGGCCCGCGCCGGCCCCCAGCACCACCGCGAAGGCGACCAGCCCGATGAGCGGGTTGGGGAAGCCGAACGCCGACGCCTGCTCGCTGCGCATCACACTCGTGCAGGACACCACGGGGCTCAGCGAGCAGGCGGGCACGAAGCCGGGGTCGGCGAGCAGTGCGAACTTGTCGATCGTGATGACGAACGAGCCGAGCAGCCCGAGCGCGGCGGTGACGATCAGCAGCCACGCGAACCCGCGCCTCGCCCCGGCGCGTTCCCCACCGTCGCCCGCCCCGGACACACCGGCGCGGACCCGCTCGTCGGCCTCGGGCTCCTGCGCCGCCCCCACCACCCCGCGCTCCGGCCGCTTCATTCCCGGCCCCGTACGGAGCCGTCCGGCCAGACGACCTCCACCCGGATTCCGCGCGCACGCGCGAAGGCGACCAGATGCGCGGTGGCGTCCCGGCCGTCCGAGGGCGAACCGTCCCATACGGCGAGCACGGTCCGGCACGTCTCCACCAGCCGTTCGTCGGCGCCGACACACGCGTCGCGGTCGGCCGGGTCGAAGGCCAGCAGCCGTACGTGTTCGGCCAGCACCAGGAGTTCGCCCGCGGCCGACCGGTCGCGGGCGGGCAGCACGGCGGGGACCGCGTCCTGCGCCGGCAGCAGCACCGTCAGCTTCCGCCCGGCCTCCCGCGCCACCCTCCCGAAGACCACCGGCAGCCCCGCCCCGACCCGCACCAGGGCGGCGGCGCTCTCCGCCAATCGGTCCAGCCGCGCTCTCAGTTCGGCCTCCACCAGCTCCAGGGTTCTGTTGCCGAGGTCCCTGTGCCCGACGACTGCGATCACCATGCTTCCCTCCCGCGCACCCGAGGCGTGCTGCCTCGCAGTGAACCCATCGGGGGCCCGGCCCCGCTAGGGCCGATCGGCCCTGCACGACGGGACCCGGTGGGCCCGGCCGCGATGCGGACGGCAACTCCCTTCGCCCACAAGGAATCGCGACAAATTAGGTTAGGCTAAGCTAAGCGGGTGAACAGGGTGCGAGGCGGCGCGGTCGTCGTCAAGTTCGGCGGGAACGCCATGGTGGACGCGGACCTGAAGCGGGCGTTCGCCCGGGACGTCGTGGAACTCCGGCGCACGGGGCTGCGCCCGGTCGTCGTCCACGGGGGCGGGCCGCAGATCAGCGCGATGCTCGGTCTCCTCGGCCTGGAGTCCCGCTTCGAAGCGGGGCTGCGGGTGACCACACCGGAGACCATGGACGTGGTGCGCATGGTGCTGAGCGGGCGGGTCCAGCGGGAGCTGGTCGGTCACATCAACGAGCACGGCCCCTTCGCCGTGGGGATGACCGGCGAGGACGCGCACACGCTGACGGCGGTACGGCGGCCCGCCTGGGTGGACGGACGGCCGGTGGACATCGGTCTCGTCGGCGACATCGTGGACGTGAACCCCGCCATGGTGCATACACTCCTGGACCAGGGGCACATCCCGGTGGTCTCCCCCGTGGCACGCGGCGAGGACGGGCAGGTCTACAACGTCAACGCCGATCTCGCGGCCTCGGCCTTGGCCGTGGCCCTCGGAGCCGAGCGGCTGGTGATGCTCACCGATGTGGCGGGGCTGTACGCCGACTGGCCGCACAGCACCGAGGTGATCGAGCACCTGACGGCCGACGCCCTGGACGGGCTGCTGCCGGGGCTGGCGAGCGGGATGCTGCCGAAGATGGAGGGGTGCCTGCGGGCGGTCCGCGGCGGGGTGCGCAAGGCCCAGGTGCTCGACGGCCGCGTACCGCACGCGGTGCTGCGCGGCGTCCTCGACGAGACCGGCCCCGGCACCACGGTGGTCGCCGACAGCGATCCGGTCGGCGTCACCGGGTGACGGTGACGGCCGGCGCGCACGCACGCGCCGGCCGTCACAGGGACCTGGCGAGGATCCGCGCGTTGCGCCGGGGGTCCAGGGACCGCACCCAGGACGAGGGCGCCCGGCGCGTGGTCGTGGGCGCGAAGCCGTAGCGGAGGAACAGGCCGCCACCGCCGGTCGTCGCCGCGAACAGCGCACCGAGCGACCGGGCGTGCGCCATGGCCAGCGCGGCACGCAGGAGTCCGGCGCCCACCCCGCTCCCCTGCCGGTGCCCGGCCACGCAGAAGTTGTACAGAACACCCACGGGTCCGCCCCCCTCACCGGGGGCGGCCGGGTAGACCCGCAGGCCGACGGAGCCCTCGATGGGGCCTCCGGGGGCCTGCGCCACGAGGAAGTCGGCCGCGTGGGCGGCGTAGAGCGGGACGGACCGCTCCCGCAGCGCGCCCGAGCGCACGAACGGCCGGGACAGTTCGGCGAGTTCGGCGGCGTCCTCCGCACGGGCCGAGCGCACGGAGTACGTCGGCACGGGGAGCGCGGGCGGCGGCGGGGCGGGCTGCGGCGAGGCCGTGATCAAGACGTTCCCCACGCGGTTCAGTCGGTGGACGTCACGAGGGAACGGGGCCGCAGGTCGGTCCAGTTCGCCTCGATGTACTCCAGGCACGCCTCCCGGGTGTTCTCCGCGAGGGCGGTCGTCCAGCCGCCGGGAACCTCGGCGAAGGACGGCCAGAGCGAGTGCTGTCCCTCGTCGTTCACCAGGACCAGGAAGCGGCCTTCGGGGTCGTCGAACGGATTGGTGCTCATGTGTCGGTGTCTCCTCGGGCCCGACGGGCCGGTGGGGGCCGCGTCGTGACTGTGCGTCGGATCGAGAGATGGAACAGAAGGAAGGAGCCAACAACGTTAGGTTAGGCTCACCTAATGCAGGATGAGCCTAACCTCTCCCCCTCCCTCTCACAAGGAGACGTCCATGCGCCTGGTGATCACACGGGTCCGCACCGGGGGCGGCACGAGCGCACCCCCGGAAACGTGCCCCCGGACCACGGACGAGCGCCGCACGGACCGGCCGTGACGGAACCCGGACCCGGCCCCGCGGCCGACGAGGAGCATGCCTTCGCCGCGTTCGGGCTGTCCGGCCGCCCCGGCACCGACGCGTTCTGGGCGGCGGCGCGGACGCCCGTCCCGGTACCCGCCGCCGACGGCGGCTGGCGGACCCTGTTCCTGTGGCGCGGCTCCGAGGCCTGCCTCGACTTCGAGAGCTGGTCGCCGCCGGTGCCCCTGCGCCGATGGGCCGATACGGACTGCTGGTACGCCGAGGTGCGGATGCCCGCGCGGCTGCGGGTGACCTACCGGATCGTCGCGGGCGAGGCGGCGCACGCGGACCCGTTCAACCCGGTCGGTGCCGGCGCCGACCGGTCCATCGCCGCGACCCCCGACGCCCCGGCCCAGCCGCACTGGCCGGTCGTCGGCGCCGACGACGTCCTGCCCCTGCCCCGTACCCGGCTCCGCTGGACCGGCGAACGGCTCGGCGGGCGGCGCACCGTGCGGGTGCACCCGGTGGGCGGCGGCGGACCGGTGGTGCTGCTGCTGGACGGGGACGACTGGCTGTATCTGCACCCGGCCATGACCGCGTTCGACTCGGCCGTCGCGGCCGGCGAGATGCCTCCCGTCACCCTCGTCTTCCTGCCGGCCAGGGACAGGCAGGCCGAGTTCGGGTGCAGGCCCGAGTTCTGGGAGGCGGTCCGGGACGAACTCCTGCCGCTGGTGGCGGAATCCGGCGTACCGGCCGACCTGGACCGGCTGGTGGTCGCCGGACAGAGCCTGGGCGGGCTCAGCGCGCTGTACGCGGCGCTGGAATTCCCGGACCTGGTCTCGCGGATCGCCGTCCAGTCGGCGTCCCTCTGGTGGACGCCCGGGGCCATGGAGCTGGCGGACCCCTTGGGCGGCCCGGTCGGCGGCACCCTCGCCGCCCGGCTGCGCCGGAGCCCCGACCTGTCGGGACTGCGGTGCGCGTTCGACGTCGGGGAGCACGAGACGCGGATGCTGCCGCACTGCGAACTGGCCGAGACCCTGACCGAACGGGCCGGTGCGACGGTGCGGGTCTCCCGCTCGGCCTCGGACCACGACCGGGCCGGCTGGCGGCACGCCCTCCTCAGGGACGTCGCCTGGGCTCTCGACTGAGCGGTGCCGGGGACGGGCAGCGGCCCGTCCCCGGCGCCTCAACGGGCCACGGCCAGGCAGTAGTCGGCGTCGCCGGCCAGGAGATTGCGGTGGGTGTCCTCGGCGGTGATGACGCCGTCGTCCAGGACCAGTACCCGGTCGGCGGCGTCCAGCAGGGCCGGGCTGCTGGTGATCACGACCGTGGTGCGGCCGCGGCGCAGCTTCGCGACATTGCGCGCGACGAGCTGCTCGGTGACCGCGTCGACGGCCGTCGTCGGGTTGTGCAGGACCAGTACGTCGCTGTCGGCGGCCAGGGCGCGGGCCAGGGAGAGCCGCTGCCGCTGTCCCCCGGAGAGGTTCGCCCCCCGGTCCCGGACCGCGTAGTCGAGCCCGTCGCGGTGGAGGGCGACGACATCCGTCAGCATGGAGGCCTCGACGGCCTCGGGGACCATCCGGCTGGTGCCCGACGGGTCCATGTTCGTGCGGAGCGTGCCCGCGAAGATCTCCCCGTCGTACGGGTTCACCAGCATGTGCTCGCGGACCGCCTCGACCGACAGCTCCGCGACCGGCCGCCCGCCGATCCGCACCACCCCCTCGTACGCGTCGGGCGCGACGTTCACCGCGAGGACCGACGCGAGGTCGGCCGCCGCCCGCGGCTGGTAGACGGCGATCGCCACGAACTCGCCCGCGGCCACCTCGAACGTCAGCCCGCGCAGCGACCCGTACCGCACGCGGTCGACCGCGAGGCCCCGGTCCGCCTCCGGACGCCGCGACCCCGGGACGGTCACCGGCGGCGCGGTCAGCACCAGGGCCATCCGCTCGGCAGAGGCGCGCGCCATCATCACGTACTTGGGCATCTCCGAGAACATCTTGAGCGGTTCGATGATGAACTGCGCGAGACCCACGGCCATGACCAGTTCCCCGATGGTGATCCGGCCGTCGAACGCCAGCCAGCCCGCGGTCAGGGAGACGGCGGCGGCGAGGACCGCGTTGAGGGCCAGCGCGGTGCCCGCGTACGTGCCGTTCACCCGGGCGACGGTGATCGCCTGGCGCTTCGCGTCCGTGCTGACCTTCCGGTAGGACCCGAAGGCCGCGTGGTTGCCGCCGAATCCGTGCAGCGGGCGCAGGCCGATGATCAGGTCGGCGACCTTGGCGCCGGCCCGCGCCACCCGGGCCTGCTGTTCCTGGGTACTGGCGCCGATCCGCCGGGACATCACGGCCAGGATCGACAGGATCGCGACCGTCCCCACGATCACCAGCAGGCCGAGCCGGATGTCGGCCAGCCCCAGCGCGACCGCCGCGACCACCACCGCGACCAGGGAGCTGATCAGCAGCGGCACCACCTCGACGATGTCGGCGGTCTGGTCGGCGTCCTCGGTGGCGATGGTCAGCACCTCGCCGGACTTCAGGTCGACGTCCCTGGCCACCGGCTGGAGCCCGCAGGCGGCCACCTGGACCCGCCAGCGGTGCGCCTCGGTCGTGTTGGCCTTCTGCAGGACACGCATCCCGAACCGCCACGACAGCGACACCGTCGTGATGATCACGGCCAGCGCGCCGATCGACAGACCGAGCGAGGCCGGGCTCCGGTGCTGCAGGGTGTGCTCGACGATCAGGCCGAGCGCGATGGGGAAGGCCGTCTCCCCCGCCTGGTACAGGCCCATGAGGACGGTGCCCCAGACCATGGCGCCGACGTTGCGGCGCAGCGCGGTGCGCAGGATGTCGGACCCCGGCCGGGGCCGCTGCGTGTCAGGAGTTTTCATCAAGGTGGCGGGCAATCGCTTCCGGGGTTCGCAGGGTGAACAGATCACGGATCGTGATCACAGGACCGTACGCGCGGCGGAGCAGCCCGGTCAGCCGCACCGCCAGCATGGAGTGCCCGCCGAGGGACACGAAGTCGCTCACCGCGCTCACCTCGTCGTCGTCCAGATCGAGTGCTTCGGCGAAGAACTCGCAGACCTCGGTCTCGGTGGGGGTCCGCGGTCCGCGCTCCTGACCGGTGGTCAGCGCGCCGAGCGGCCTGGCCTCCGGCAGCGCCTTGGTGTCGGCCTTCCCGTTCACGGTCAACGGAATGCTGTCGACCTGGGCGAAGTGTGTCGGGCGCAGGAAGTCCGGCAGTCCGGCGCCCACTTCGGCGGCGACCCGCGCCAGGTCGGCGCCCTCCAGTACGAGGTAGGCGGCCAGCCGGTACGCGCCGTCGACCTGCGGGTCGGGCTGGGCGACGGCGGCGGCGAACCGCACCGCCGGGTGCGCCGCGAACACCGCCTCGACCTCGCCGAGTTCGACCCGGTGGCCGCGGATCTTGACCTGCTGGTCGGTGCGGCCCAGGTAGGTCAGGTTCCCGTCGGGCCTGCGGATCACCAGGTCGCCGGTGCGGTACATGCGCTCGCCGGGTCCGCCGAACGGGCAGGCGACGAAGCGGTGCGCGGTCTGGGCACTCTGGCCGAGATAGCCGCGCGCGATGCCGATGCCCGAGACGTAGAGCTCACCGGGGACCCCGTCGGGCAGCGGCCGCAGCCACGGGTCCAGTACGTAGACCTCCGTGTTGTCGATCGCCACGCCCACCACCGGGTCCTGGCACTCGAAGGTGCCGACGCCGAGGGTGTTGATGGTGTACTCGGTGGGCCCGTACAGGTTGTAGCCGACCGTCCCCTCGGTTCCGGCGAGCCGCTGCCAGAGCGTCGGGGTGACCGCCTCGCCGCCCAGCAGCACCAGCGCTGGCCGCCGGTCCGGGTTGTCGAGCAGACCCTCGGCCACCAGCTGCTGGGCGTAGGTCGGGGTCACGTTGATGACGTCGATCCCGTGCTCGCGGCAGTACTCGACCAGCCGCGGGGCGTCGCGGCGCAGTTCCTCGTCGCAGATGTGGACCTCGTGGCCGTCGGCGAGCCAGAGCAGTTCCTCCCACGACATGTCGAAGGCGAACGACACGGTGTGCGCGATCCGGAAGACCCGGTGCTCGTGCTCGGCGAGGACCGGTTCGAAGATCCGCCGCTGGTGGTTGATCAGCATGTTGGTGAGTCCGGCGTACTCGGTCACCACGCCCTTGGGCTTCCCGGTCGAGCCGGAGGTGTAGATCGTGTACGCGGGGTGGCGCAGCCGGTCCGGGTCGTCCGGCGCGAACGTCACATACGGATCGGCCTCCGGAAGCGGGTGGTCCAGCTCGATCAGCTCGCCGCCGAGCCGGGGGGACACGGCGCTCACGGTGAGGATCACCTCGGGGCGGGCGTCCGCGACGATGGTCGCGATCCGCTCGTCCGGGTGGTCCAGTTCCAGCGGTACGTACGCGGCGCCGACGCGCAGCACGGCGAACAGCGCCACGATCGAGTCGAGGGAGCGCGGGATCGCCAGGCCCACGGTCGTCTCGGGTCCGATGCCCCGGCGGGCGAGCACCCCGGCCAGTTCGCGGCTGCGGTCCCGGAGCCGGGCGAAGGTCATGGCCGAGCCGTGGGCGACGAGCGCGACCCGGTCGGGATCGCGGTCGGCCGCCTGGTCGAAGCGGTCGACGACGGTGTCCGTGCCGATGTCGGTGCGGGCGGCGGGTCCGGGTCGCGGGGCCGGGCCCGGCAGCGCGCCCATCCGGCCCGTCGACCGGGCGAGGTCCTCCAGCACGCGCAGGTACTCGTCCAGGAGGCGACGGGCGCCCTCGGGGTCGTCGTCGCGGTGCTCCAGCTTGACCGTGAGCCGGTCGCCGGGGGTGACGACCCAGGTGAACGGGTAGTGCGTGGAGTCGTCCGCGTGCACCGAGGTGATGCCGTGCCGGGCGTTCATCTCGGCGAACGCGTCCAGGTCCAGGAAGTTCTGGAGCACGAAGAGGTTGTCGAAGAGGGTGTCGTGTCCGCTGGCCCGCTGGATCTCGCCGAGCCCCAGGTGTTCGTGCTCCATGGCCTCGACCCGGGCCGCCTGTACGGCCGACAGATAGGCGCCGACCGTGTCGTCGGGCCGGGCCCGGGTCCACATGGGCACGGTGTTGAGCAGCACACCGACGATGCCGGAGTGGCCCTCGCCCTCCCGGCCCGAGACGGTCACGCCGAACACCGCGTCGCCACGGCCGGTACGGGCGCCGAGGAGCAGGCCGAAGGCGCCGGTCAGCACCGTGTTCAGGGTGACGCCGTGCACCCGGGCCGCGTCCCGCAGCAGCTGTGACAGCTCGGCGGAGAGCGTGTGGACCAGCGCGCGCGGCAGCCCGTCCGGGAGGGACGGGGCCGGTCCGGCGAGCAGGGTCG
This sequence comes from Streptomyces sp. DvalAA-43, assembly GCF_900091725.1. GTDB lineage: Bacteria > Actinomycetota > Actinomycetes > Streptomycetales > Streptomycetaceae > Streptomyces > Streptomyces pulveraceus. Next base: position 70,711 of record NZ_FMBW01000043.1, read on the forward strand.
GGCCCGGGAGGCCGGCCAGGTGCTCCGCCCAGAAGCGGTTCGACACCTCGGGGTCCCTGGCGTCGAGCGCCCGCGCGTAGTCCTCGAAGCCCGGCACGGCCGGGGCCGTGACCGGCTGTTCGCCCGCCACGACGGCCTCGTACGCCTCGAAGAGGTCGCGCAGCACGATCTCGCGGGACCAGCCGTCCCAGAGCAGCAGGTGGTAGCTGAGCAACAGGCCGTCCCGGCCGTCGGGCAGCCGCACCACGGTCAGCCGGATCAAGGGCGGCTCGCCGAGGTCGAATCCCGACTCGCGGTCCCGGGTGCGCAGCGCCTCGACCTCCGCGTCGGTGGTGAGCGCGATCGTGCGGACGTCGACCCGGCGGCCCGTCTTGAGGACCTGGACCGGGTTGCCGTCGTCGTCGGTGGTGAAGCCGGCCCCCACGACCGGGTGGCGCGCGATCACGCACGCCATCGCCTCGGCCAGCGCGTCGGTGTCCAGGCGCCGGTCGAAGGTGAACCAGCTCTGTGCGACGTAGTGTCCGCCCGTGCCCGCCATCTGGGCCTGGAAGAACAGGCCGCGCTGGAGGGGGGTGACCGGTGCGGTGCGCTCGGCCGTGGCGCAGGCTCCCGCGAGGTGTTCCAGTGCGTCGCGCCAGTGCCCGGTGATCGCGTCGGGTATGCCCCGGGCGAGGGTGAAGGCCGCGTGCAGGCTGCCGGTGACGTCGTCGGTCCACGCGTTGACCTCGACGGCGTACGGGCTGTTCTGGTCGCCGCCGGTGAGGGGCAGTGCCTGGGACTCGCTGCCCCGGCCGAGGTAGTTGAACAGCACCTGCGGGCGGGCGCGCAGCAGCGGGGCCGTCTGCGGGTTGAGGTATCTGAGCAGGCCGTAGCCGATGTGCCCGTGCTCGTCCGGCTGGCGTTCGGCGACCTCGCGCGCCGCCGCGACGGGGTCGGTGTGTGCCGTGAGCCGTACCGGTGCGATGGCGGTGAACCAGCCGACGGTACGGGAGTAGTCGTGGTGTTCCAGGGCCGGGACCCGGCCGTGCCGCTCCAGGTCGATCGCGAGGTCGGTGGGTGTGGGCTGGACGCGGGTCAGCGCGGTGCGCAGGGCGCCGCACAGCAGCTCGGTGAGGCCCACGCCGAGTGCGGCGGGGGCGCTGCGCGTCACCAGGTCGCTCACCCCGGGTGCGAGTACCACCGTGGTCTCGCGCAGGTCCCGGACCTCGGGCAGCAGGGCGGGTGCCCCGAGCGTGGTGATCCAGTGTCCGAGGTCGTCGGCCGATCCGGCGGACCGCACGGCCAGCGCTTCGGCGTACTCGGCGTAGGACGTGGTCGGTGGTGCCGGGTCCGCTCCGCCGAGGGCGGTGGCCAGGTCGTCGAGGAGGACCAGCCAGGACACCGCGTCGACGGCGAGGTGGTGCACGGTGACGACCAGGGTCCGGTCGGACGCCAGCCAGGAGAACGCGATGACGTCCCCGGACTCGGGGTCGAGCCGTCCGGCGGCCTCGTTCGCCGCGGCCGTCGCGTCGGGGGCGTCGGTGGGGACGACGGCGACCTCGCGGGCGGGTTCGGTGCGCAGGGTCCACACACCGTGCTCGACGCGCAGCCGCAGCCGGAGGGCCGGGTGGGCGGCCACCAGGGCGTCGGCGGCCCGCCGGATGTCGGCGAGGCCGGTGCCCTCGGCCACCACCACGGCCCTGGCCTGGGCGAACCGGGCGAGCGATCCGCCCAGTTCCCGCTGGCGCAGGATGACCGGGGTCGCGGGCAGCGGGCCGTCCGCGCGGCGGGACGGCGCGGCCGCCACGGGCTGCGGGGCGCGCGTGCCCAGGTGGTCGGCGAGCGCGCGGGGTGTCTTCAGCAGGAAGACGTCCCGGGGGGCGATCGGCAGGCCGTGCGCCCTGGCCCGGTTGATCACCGTGATGGCGACGATGCTGTCGCCCCCGGCGCCGAAGAAGTCGGTGTCGGCGTCCACGGCGACGCCGGGCAGCGCCTCGGTGAAGATGCCGACCAGTGCGGTGAGCGCGGATCCGCTGGCGGCCGCCGGGGTGTCGTCCTGTGCGGCGCGTTCGGTCAGGGCCCTGCGGTCCAGCTTCCCGTTGACCGTCAGCGGCAGGGCGTCGACCGGCAGTACCCGGCCCGGCACCATGTGCACGGGCAGCTTGGTGGAGAGCAGTGCGGTGAGGTCGCCGGGCACCCGGCCCACGACATGGGCGACGAGGTGGTCGCCGCTGTCCGCCACGGTGACGGCCGCGTCGACGACACCGTCGAGTTCCCTGACCGCGGACTCCACCTCGCCGAGCTCGATGCGGAAGCCCTTGAGCTGCACCTGGTCGTCGGCGCGGCCGGCGAACTCCAGCTCGCCGTCGAGCGTGCGGCGGGCGAGGTCGCCCGTGTGGTACATGCGGGAGCCGTCGGCCGTGAACGGGTTCGCCACGAACCGGCCCGCGGTGAGCCCCGGCCGTCCCAGGTAGCCGAGCGCGAGCTGGTCCCCGGCGACGTAGATGGCGCCGACCCGGCCCGGCGGCACCGGCCGGAGCCGGTCGTCGAGCAGATGGGTGACCAGGCCGGGGATCGGACCGCCGATCGGGCTGACGTCGTCGCCGGAGGCGAAGTCCGCGTCGGTCAGCACCCGGTGGGTGACATGGACGGTGGTCTCGGTGATGCCGTACATGTTGACCAGCTCGGGCGACCGGGTGCCGTGCCGCTCGACCCAGCCGCGCAGCCGCCCGAGGTCCAGCGCCTCGCCGCCGAAGATGATCCGGCGCAGCGCGGTGACCGGTTCAGCGGCGAGCCGGTCGGCCTCGATGAACTGGTGGAACGCCGAGGGGGTCTGGTTGAGCACGGTCACACCGCGTTCGCGGACCAGCCGGTGGAAGTCGACCGGGGAGCGGGTGAGTCCGTACTCGGGCACCAGCAGTTCGCCGCCGTGCACCAGTGCGCCCCACAGCTCCCAGACCGCGAAGTCGAAGGAGAAGGAGTGGAACTGGACCCATACGTCGTGCGGGCCGAAGTCCATGTCGGGCCGGGTGCGGGCGAGGAGCGTCACCACGCTGGAGTGCGGGACGACGACCCCCTTGGGCCGGCCCGTCGAGCCGGAGGTGTAGATCACATACGCGGGATCGTGCCAGTCGGCCGCGGGCCCGGCGGTGGTGGTGGCCGGGGCGGGTTCGTCGCCCTGGACGAGGACACGGGCCTCCACAGCCGCTCGGGCCAGCAGACGGGTGAAGCGGCCCTGCTGTGCGCGGTCCACGAGCACGACCTGGGGTGCGGCGTCGGCGAGGATGTACTCCAGCCGCTCGTCCGGGTACGCCTGGTCCAGCGGTACGTAGGCGCCGCCCGCGGTGACGACCGCGACCAGGGCGACGACCTGCTCCAGGGAGCGCGGGACGGCGACGGCGACCCGGGTGCCCGGTCCGGCACCGGCCGCGCGCAGCACCGAGGCCAACGTGTCCCGGGCGTCCGCCAGTTCGCCGTAGGTCAGTGACCGGGTGCTGCCGTCGAGGGCGCACTGGGTGACGGCGGTGGCCGCCGGGTCGCGGGTCGCGGCGGCGGCGAACAGCTCGCCCAGGGTCGCCCGGGAGACCGGCGCCGGGCCGCGACCGCTGCCGGGGACCAGGTCGTCGACCGGGGTGTCCGCCCGGTCGAGCAGACCGGTGAGGGTCCGGGTGAACGTGCGCAGGATCGCCTCGGCGCTCTCCGGGCGCAGCAGTTCACCGTCGTGGATCAGGTTGAAGCGCGCCCGGCCGTCCGGGGCCCGCTCCACCACCAGCGTCAACGGATAGTGCGGGGCACCTTCGTTGACGATGCCGGTGATGACCAGCTCGTCGTCGGCTCCGCGCAGCGCGGCCACGTCGGTGGCGACGTCGAACACCACCAGGGTGTCGAACGGGGAGCCGGTACCGGCCTGGCGGCCGATCCTGGCGAGTGAGACGTGCTGGTGCGCCAGCACCCTGCTCTGGTGCTCCTTCACGGCGGTGAGCAGCTCGCGCGCCGTGGTGGTGGGGGTCCAGCGGGCGCGCACCGGGATCGTGTTGATGAACAGGCCCACCATGTCCTTGATGCCGGGGACCTCGGCGTCGCGGCCGGACACCGTGGAGCCGAACACGACGTCCCTGCCGTGCAGGAGGGAGCCCAGCGTCACCGCCCACGCGCCGTGCACGGCCACGCTCAGCGGCACACCGGCCGAGCGGGCGGCCGCGTCGATGTCCTCGGCGGGTTCGACGGCGGTGTCGGCGAACCGTTCGGAGGGGGTGTGCCCCTCGGCGACCAGCGAGGGGCCGGGGAGTCCGGCGAGTTCGGCCCGCCACACCCGGTCGCTCTCGTCCTGGTCGCGGGCGGCGAGCCAGCTCACGTAGTCCCGGAAGCCGCCGAGCGGGTACCCGGTCCCCGGCGCGTGGTACTCGGCCAGCAGGGCGCGGAGCATGGGCGGCACCGACCAGCCGTCGGCGACGATGTGGTGCACGGTCTGCACCAGCACGTTGCGGCCGGAGCCGGCCCGGACGAGCGTGTACCGCATCAGCGGTCCGGTGGCCAGGTCGAAGCCCGCACGGCGGTCCCGCTCGGCGAGGTCGCGGATCTCGTCGTCGGTGAGGGCGGGGCGGTCCAGCGTGGTGAAGGGCGCCTGGACACCGCTCTCGGCGACGGAGACGACCCGGCCGTCGGCGAGGGCCGTGAACCGGGCGGCCAGGTTGGGGTACAGGGCGAGCAGCCGGGTGGCCGCCGCCGCGAGCCGGTCGGCGTCGACGTCGCCGTCCAGCGTCAGCAGCTGCTGTTCGACGTAGCTGCCGGTCGCGTCGTCGTCGAAGACCGAGTGGAAGTACAGGCCCTCCTGCAAGGGGGTCAGCGGCAGGACGTCCCGCAGCGCCGGGCCGTCCAGTTCGTCGACATCGGCCTGGGTGAGCCGCACCAGGGGGAAGTCGCTGGGCGAGTGGCCGCCTCCGTCGAGCGCGGCCAGGGCGGTCAGGGCGTCCTGGAAGTACTGGCAGACGGTGGTGAGGTCCTCGTCGGTGAAGAGTCCCTCGGGCCAGGAGACGGTGGTGACCAGCTCGTACGCGCCGCTCGCGTCGGGTTCGGCGATCGCGTTGAACTCCAGGGCGCGCGGCATGCGCATCCTCGGGTCACGCTTCTCGCCCAGCTGCCCCGTGGTGCCCGCCAGTTGCCAGTCCCCGGCGGCACCCGCGTCGAAGCGGCCCAGGTAGTTGAAGAGCACCTGCGGTGCGGGGGCGGTCAGCCCGGTGCCGGTCAGATGGCGCAGGGCGCCGTAGGAGACGCCGTTGCCGGGCACCGCCGCGAGGTCCTCCTTGACCGCCTTGAGGGCGGCGGCCAGGTAACCGGGTGCGGTGAGGTCGGCCGCCGTGCCGGGGTCCACGGTCACCGGGAACAGGGTGGTGAACCAGCCCACGGTCCGGGACAGTTCCGGCTCAAAGCCGGCCGCGTCCGCCACGTAGCGCCCCTCGCGGCCGTGTCCTTCCAGCTCGATGTGGGCGAACGTCTGGTCCTGGCCCCGGTCGCGGCGCCACCGGGCGAGGGTGACGGCGAGCGCGGTGAGCAGTACGTCGTTCACGCCCGCGTGGAACTTGGCGGGGATCTCGCCGAGCAGCGCGGCGGTCTCCTCGGCGCCGACGGAGACGGTCCGGGTCCGTTCCCGGGCCACGGTGTCGGCCTCGGTCAGCGCGCGCCTGCCGATCGGGGCGTCCGGGGCCGGCAGCGGAGTCTCGAAGTGCGGACGGTCCGGTTCGAACGCGGCGCGCTCCAGCAGCTGGGTCCAGCGCCTGAACGACGTGCCCACGGGGGGAAGTCCGATGGGCGTGCCCGCGGCGGACTGGCGCCAGGCCGTGGCCAGGTCGTCCATCAGGATCCGCCAGGACACTCCGTCGACGACGACGTGGTGGGCGACCAGGACCAGTTGCCGCGCCTCGCGGCGCCAGACGGCACGCAGCATCACACCGTTGTCCGGGTCGAGCCCGTCGGCGGCGAGCTCCACGCACTCCGCCGGCGGCCGGTCGCTCTCCTGCCACCCCACGACGGCGCGGTCGGCCCCGGGGATGTCGAAGCTCCAGCGGTCGCCGCGCACCAGCCTGGCGCGCAGCATGTCGTGCCGTCCCGCCAGCGCGGCGAGGATCTCGTCGAGCGCGTCGGCGGTCAGCTCCGCCGGGGTGTTCAGTACGACCGACTGCACGAAGCCGTCGATCGCGTCCGTGGTCCGGCCGAGCCACTGCACGATGGGCGATCCCACCACGGAACCGGTCGGGACGTCGCCGTGGTCCACGGCGGAGACGTCCTCGCGGCTCGCCACCGCGGCCAGTGCCCCGAGCACGCTGTGGGTGAAGATCTGCCGTGCGGTGACATGGAGACCGGCGTCGCGCAACGCGCTCAGCAGGGAGATCGCCAGGATGCTGTCCCCGCCGAGCTGGAAGAAGTCCTGGTCGACACCGGCCTTCTCCAGTCGCAGCACCGCCGCGACGGCCGCGCACACCACCCGCTCGTCCTCGGTGGCGGGCGCCGCCGCGGAGCCGGTGCCGATCACGGGCTCCGGCAGGGCGCCCCGGTCGAGCTTGCCGTTCGCGGTGAGCGGGAACTCCTTCATCACGACGAGGTGGGCGGGCACCATGTACTCCACCATGTGCCGGGTGGCCCACTCCTTGACCTCGTCGGCCCGCAGCCCTTCGTGGCCGGTGGCCGGGATCACGTACCCCACCAGGTAGGTGCCGCCCGCCGTGTTCTTCTTCGCGACGACGCAGGTGTGCCGTACCCCGGGGTGCTCCGCGAGGCCGACCTCGACGTCCTCGATCTCCAGCCGCATGCCGCGGATCTTGATCTGGTTGTCGGCGCGGCCGAGGAAGTCCAGCGACCCGTCGGGGGCGAACCGTGCCAGGTCACCGGTCCGGTACAGCCGGGACCCGTCGTCGGCGAAGGGGTTCGCGACGAACCGGGACGCCGTCAGGCCGGGCGCGTTGACGTAGCCGCGCCCCAGCAGGAGTCCTCCCGCGTACAGTTCGCCGCCGACCCCGACCGGGACCGGGCGCAGCTCGTCGTCCAGGACGTACAGCTGGGTGTTGGGGTTGGCCCGGCCGATCGATGTCGACAGGCGTTCGGCCTCGCCCCGGTAGACGACGTGGGAGACGCCGATGGTCGTCTCGGCCGGGCCGTAGCCGTGGTACAGGGGGATGTCGAGCCGGGTGCGGAACCGCTCGTACAGCTCCGGGGTCAGTACCTCGCCGCCGCACCACACGTGCCGCAGGCTGTCCAGGCGGCCGGAGTCGCCCGCGATCTCCAGCAGTACGTCCAGCATGGACGACACCAGATAGGTGAAGGTGACGCGCTGCTCGGCGATCACGCTCAGCAGGTGGTGCGGGTCGCGTTCGCCGCCGGGGCGCAGGATCACCAGCCTGCCGCCGGAGACCAGGGGCAGGAAGATCTCGTTGATGGAGATGTCGAAGGAGAGCGGCGCCTTGAAGAGCGAGGCGTCGTCGTGGCCGAAGCCGAGGATCTCCTCGACCTGCCACAACAGGCGTTCGCTGATCGCCTCGTGACGGATCATGGCGCCCTTGGGCCGTCCGGTCGAGCCGGAGGTGAAGATCACGTACGCCAGGGCGTTGCCGGGGACGGTCGCCTCCGGCGCCTCGGCGGGGTGGTCGCCGAACGCCCAGTCGCCGAGGTCGACGGCCACGGCGTCCGGTTCGCCCGCACCGTGCTCGCCGGAGTCGTTGAGCTGGAGCACGACCCGGGCGTCCTCGACGACGACGGCGCGGCGCGCGGCGGGCCACTGCGGATCGAGCGGCACGAAGGCGCACTTCGCCTGGAGCACGGCGAGGAGACCGATGACCATCTCGGCACCGCGGCCGAGCGAGATGCCGACGACCTGCTCGGAGGTGAGGCCGCGCTCGATCAGGTGGTGGGCCAACTGGCTTGAAAATGCCGCTGCTTGACGGTACGTCAGTGAGCGGTGCTCATCGATGACGGCGATGGCGTCCGGCCTGGCGCGCGCCTGTTCGCGGAACATCTCGATGATGGTCGGGCGGACCCGGTCGGCGCGGTTGTCGTTCCACCCGGCCAGGGCTTCGATCCTCGCCGCCACGCCGGACGGGCCGATGGTGCCGATGGAGCGGTCGGGGAAGTCGGCCAGGTCGTCCAGCGCGAGCTGCGCCTCGGCCGGCACGACGCCGTCGGGGAGGGTGATGCTCCGGCCGTCCGCGCCGACCTCCCAACCGTCGCTTCCGGCACCGCCGTTGTCGACCCACCCGAGGAGGTCGGCGAAGAGGGTGCCGGGGGTGAGGTCGAGGCCGTCGGGGCCGAGGCCGGTGGCCCAGTACGACAGCCCGATGGCACATGCTCCCGTGATGGTCCGGTCACCATAGTCGCCGGTCCGCCGGCGCACATCGGTCAGGCGGTCGGGGGAAAGCAGTACGCGCGGGGCGCTCGGTTCCATCATCGAAGACTCAGCATCCTTCCGAAGTACGCACATCAGCCCGAATTGACTCGGGCTCGCCTAACTGCCCTCTCGCCAGGCGCGCCACAGACGCGCGTACTGGCCACCCAGAGCCACCAGCTCCGCGTGTGTCCCTTCCTCCACCACGCGTCCCGCGGACAGCACGGCGATCCGGTCCGCCGCCATCGCCTGGGTCAGGCGGTGGGCCACGAACAGCGTGGTCCGGCCCGAACAGGCGGCCAGCACGGCCCGTTCCAGCTCGGCGGCGCCCTCGCTGCCCGCCTCCGCGGTCGACTCGTCGAGCACCACCACCGGCGAGCGGCCCAGCACCAGGCGGGCCAGGGCGATCTGGGCGACCTTGGTGACGTCCAGACGCTCGCCGCCCTCGCCGACCACGGTGGCCAGACCCTCGGGCAGCAGCTCGACCCAGCCCTCGGCACCGACCGTGCGCAACGCGTCCAGCAACTCGGCATCGCTCGCGTCGGGCGCGGCGAGCCGCAGATCGTCGGCGAGCGGACCCGAGAAGACATGGGTCTCCTGCGTCAGGATGCTCACCAGGGCCCGCGCCCCGGCCTCGTCCAGACCGGCGAGGTCCCGCGAGCCGATGCGCACCGACCCGGCCTGCGGGGTCCCGATACCGGCGATCAGCGCGGCCAGGGTCGACTTGCCCGCACCCGTCGCCCCCACCAGGGCGAGCGAACCACCGGCCGGAATGGACAGGTTCACCTCCCGCAGGACGGGTTCCTCGGTGTCGGGATAACTGAACGTCAGCCCCTCCACCGTCACCGGATGCGGGCCGGCGTCCGCCGGCGCGACGGACACGTCGCCCACCAGCCGGTCCTCCGCGGGCTCCCCCAGCACCCCGACCAGACGGGTCAGGCTCGCGCCCGACTTCTGCGCCTCGTCGAAGGTGAACATGATGGCGCCCAGCGGGGTGAACAGCCGGTGGAACATCAGCGGAGCCGCCGACACCTCGCCCAGGCTGGCGGCGCCTGCCTCCAGCAGGACGTACCCCACCACGACGATCAGGGCCAGTCCGATGAACTCGGCGCGGTTCTCCCTGCCGACGAAGCGTCCGAAGAACCGGAACACCTCGACGCCCAGATCGCGCACCCGCCACGACTCGCTGGTGACCTTCTCGCGTACGGCTCCCTCCAGGCGGTAGGCCCGGACGGTGTCGATCCCGTTCAGTCCGCTGATCAGCGCTTGCGCACGGTCGGCCTGGGCCTTCCGCTGCTTCTGGTAGAGCGGTGCGGACCGGGGCAGGTACCACCGCAGCGCCAGTGCGTACGCGGGGAGCGCGCCGGCGCCGGCCAGGCCGAGCCGCCAGTCCAGTCCGAACATGCCGGCCGTGGCGATGACGACCAGCACGCCCGCGGAGAACACCGTGGGGATGGCGGCCCTGATGCCCTTGGACAGCACGGCCACGTCGTCACCGACCCGGGAGAGCACATCGCCCCGGCCGACCTGCTCGATGCGGGCGCTCGGCATCCCCAGCACCGCGCGGACGGCGCCCTCCCGCAGCCGGGCGAGCAGATCCGCCCCCAGCCGCCCGATCAGATACGTCGAGACCGCGGTGGCCACCGCGCCGAGCAGCGCGGCGGCCACCATCAGCGACCCGGTCGTGACGAGCACGGAGCGCGATCCGCCCTCGGTCACCCCGTCGACCACCCGGCTCAGCAGGAGCACGGGGAGCACCTGGAGCGCCGCCCCGGCCACTGTGGTGAGCAGGGTGGCGGAGGTCAGCCACGGGGCCCGGCGGCAGTGCGCCGCGACCCACCGGGCGGCCTCACCTCCCGTCGCCGTACGCAGGGTTGCCGGGGCGACGCGGGTGTCGGTGGTGCTCACACGAAGACCAAATCTCTCCGGGGACGGGGCCGTCCGATCGGCATGTCTAGTCGACCGACTTGACGAGCTCGTCGATCGCGTACGGCAAGGAGAGCAGGGTGCCCTGGGACATGGCCGCGCCGACCGCCGGACCCTCGCTGTCCAGCAGGTACGAGACCTTGCCGTTCTTGACGGCGGGCAGGTTGGCGAACAGCTTGAACTTCTTCAGCGCCTCCGTGTCCGCCTTGTCGTTGATGACGAAGACACGGTCGACGTCGACCAGGTCGATGCGCTCGGGGGACAGCGTGGTGAAGAACTTGCCGTCCGCGATCTCGTCGATCTTGGTCTGGTACTTGAAGCCGGTGCCCGTCACCAGCCGTCCGCGCACATCGGTCGAGGTGAACGGCCCGACGGAGTCCTTGTACCAGGACAGCGCCACGGCGGTCTGGTCCGCGAACTCGGGGTGCGCCTTCTTGGCCGCGTCGAGCTTGCCCTGGATGCCCTCGACCAGCTGGGTGCCCTCCTTCTCCTTGCCGAGCGCCTTGGCGATGTGCACCGCGTTGTCCTGCCAGGGCGCGCTGAAGGGCTCCTTCTCGCCCTTGGTACGGCCCACCGTCGGGGCGATCTTGGAGAGCTTGTCGTAGGCGGCCTGGTCGATCTCGGAGTAGACCGCGATGATCAGGTCCGGCCGCAGGGAGGCGATCTTCTCGTAATTGGGGCCCGAGTCACCGTTGTTCATGATGACCTCGGGGCGGGTGTCGCCCCACTTGCCCTTCACCCAGGGCCACTGGGTGTTGATGTCGGGGGACTTGCCCGCCGGGTTCGGGTACTGGTCGACCATGCCGACCGGCTTGATGCCGAGCGCCAGGATGGCCTGGTCGTCCGTGTAGCCCACCGAGACGACGCGCCGGGGGGCCTTGGTGATCTTCGTGGATCCGAACGCGTGCTCCACGGTGACCGGGAACGCGCCGGAGGCGGCGGCCGGGGCATCGTCGTTCTTCGTGTCCGACGTGTCGGAACCGCATCCCGCGAGAAGACCGACGCCGAGGGTCGCGGCGGTCAGGATCGCCGCCACCCGCCGCCAGGGCTTCGCGAGCGTCGTTCGAGGGGTAAGCATCCGGAATCCCTTGCTTTCACACTGTCCACTGCACCTTTTGTAAGGGCAGCCAAACCTTACCCTGCACAAGTGAGGCAAGCCTAGCCTGACTTGCAAATCTTCCCCCGCCGAGCACGAGTCGGGCTCCCCCGTGCTCCCGACCGTGCCCACGCCGCACGGAAGCCACGGCTCGCGCCGTACGGAAGCTACGGCTCGCGCCGGACGTGCGTACGGCCGATCGGCACGATGAGCGGCCGGTCGCCGACCGGGTCGTCGATCACCATGGCGTTCAGCCCGAACGCCTCCCGCAGCAGCTCGGCGGTGATCACCTCGCGCGGGTGACCCTGCGCCAGGACGGATCCCGCCCGCATCACGATCAGGTTGTCGCTGTAGCGCGTGGCCAGATTGAGGTCGTGCAGCACCATGACCACGGTGCGCCCCGACTCGTGCAGATCGTCCACCAGGTCGAGCACATCGATCGCGTGTGCCAGGTCCAGATAGGTGGTCGGCTCGTCCAGCAGCAGCAGATCGGTGCCCTGGGCCAGGGTCATGGAGATCCAGACGCGTTGGCGCTGTCCGCCGGAGAGCGAGTCGACCGGACGGTCGGCCAGCTCGGACACCCCGGTCATGGCCAGCGCGCGCTCCACCACGCCGACGTCGTCCGAGGACCACTGCCGCAGCCAGCTCTGGTGCGGATGGCGCCCCCTGGCGACCAGGTCGGCCACGGTCAGCCCCTCCGGCGCCACCGGCGCCTGCGGCAGCAGACCGAGCTTCTTCGCCACGTCCCGTGTCCTGAGCCGGCCGATGTCCTCGCCGTCCAGCACGACCGTCCCGTGGTCCGGCTTGAGCAGCCGGGTCAGGGTGCGCAACAGGGTGGACTTCCCACAGCCGTTGGGGCCGATGATCGTGGTGATCACCCCCGGCGGGATCGTCACGTCGAGCCCGTCGATGACCGTCCGGCCGCCGTACCCGACCGTGACGCCCCTGGCCGCCAGCCGCGGTACGTCCTCGGCCCCGGACCCGCTCCCGGTCCCCGCCTCGGTGATGAACTGAGTGGCCACAAGCACCCCTTGTCTGGATTCGCCTTGCTGATGCACCGTCTACCTCAGGTTCGCCCGTACCAGCAGATAGACGAGGAACGGGCCGCCGATCGCGGCGGTGACCACACCGACCGGAAGGGTGATCGGCAGCGCGGTGCGCGCGACCAGGTCCGAGCCGATCAGCAGCACCGCCCCCACCAGGCCGGAGGCCACCATCGGCGGCGTCGGGAACCTCGCCAGCCGCATCGCCACCTGCGGCGCCACCAGGGCGACGAACGGAACGGGGCCCGCCGCGCTCACCGCCACCGCGGCCAGCAGGACCGCGCACAGCAGCAGGACCGCCCGCACCCTCGTGTACCGGACGCCCAGGCCGGCGGCGACCTCGTCGCCGAGGTGCATCGGCTTGAACTGGAACGCGGCGGCGGCCATGACGACGAGGAGGACGAGCGTGCACCAGAACGCCACCTCGACCTGGCCCCACGACCGGTCCTCCAGCGAACCGACCAGCCACGCCTGGGCCCTGGCCACGTCCCTGATGTCGGCCGAGACCAGCAGCCAGGTCGTGATCGCCTCCATCACCGCGCTCACCGAGATGCCGATGAGGATGAGCCGGAAGCCGTCGATCCCACGCCGCCAGGCCAGGAAGTACACCAGTAGTCCCGTACCGAGGCCGCCCGCGAGCGCCGCCGCGGGCAGGCCCACGGAGCCGACGACCGCCGCGGCGGTCCCGCCCGACACCGTCACCAGGAAGACCGCGACCGCGCCGGCTCCCCCGGTGATGCCCAGGATGTCCGGACTGGCGAGCGGATTGCGGGCCACGGACTGCGTGATCGCCCCGGACATCCCCAGCGCGGCCCCCACGACGAGACCCGCCAGGGCGCGCGGCATCCGCAGGTCCATGACCACGAACTCGTCGACCTGTTCGCCCCGGCCGAGGATCGTGGCGATCACCCGGGAGAGGCCGATGGGGAAGTCCCCGACGCTGATGGAGAGGCAGAACACCAGGAAGGCCGCCGCCAGCAGCAGCAGCGTGACCAGGACGGGCCAGGGCCGCCATACGAACGACACGGGACCGAGCCGTAGGCCCGGCGCCACCGATGGGTTCACTTCTGTCCCGTTCACGCGTTCCTGAACTTTCCTCGCCACACCAGAATCGCGAAGAACGGGGCACCGAGAAGGGCGACCACGACCCCCGCGTCCAACTCGCCCGGCCGCACCACCAGACGTCCCACGATGTCGCAGACCAGCAGGACGACGGCGCCGAGCAGGCCCGCGTACGGCACCAGCCAGCGGTAGTCCGGGCCGGTCAGATACCGGGCCACGTGGGCCACCATGAGCCCGAGGAAGGCGATGGGGCCGCAGGCGGCCGTGGCCGCGCCCGCCAGCAGGGTGATGGCCGAGATGCCGATCGTCCGGCTCAGCGCGATGTTCACGCCCAGCCCCCGCGCCACGTCGTCGCCCAGGTTGAGCAGATTGAGGGCCGGCAGGGTGATCAGCGCCAGCAGCAGCCCGGCCGCGACGAACACGGTCACCGGCCCGATGACGTCGAATCCGACACCGGCCACGGAGCCCGCGTTCCAGAACCGCAGCGCGTTCAGCGACTTCTGGTCGGAGAGCGCCACCGCCGTGGTCATCGCCGCCAGGAACACCGTGATTCCCTGCCCGGCCAGGGCGAGCGTCAGCGGATTGCCCGCCCCCCGGCCGATGCTCGCCAGGCCGAAGACGACGATGCCGGCGACCCCCGCCCCCACGAAGGCGAACCAGACGTACTGGAACGGGTTGGCGAAGCCGAAGACGGCGATCACCGACACCACGGCGAACGAGGCGCCGGAGTTCACCCCCAGCAGGCCCGTATCGGCGATCGGGTTGCGGGTGTAGCCCTGGATCAGCGAACCGGCGACCCCCAGGGCGATGCCCGCCACGATCGCGAGCACCGTCCGGGGCACCCGCACGGTCTGCACGATGAGCCGGATCTCGGTGAGCCGCCGGTCGGACTCGGGCGCCGCGAACAGTCCGTGCCAGACCTCGGCGGGGCTCAGCGCGCGGGCGCCGACGGCCAGCGACAACGCCGCCGCGATCACCAGGACCGCCACCAGCGCGGCCAGACCCACGACCCGCCGCCGGCGGGCCCCTGTCGTGCCCCCGGGCGCGGGGCGCTCAACTGCGGTCGTGAGCATGTCGACGTTCGCTATCCCTTTGCCCCGGTGCCGTCGGCGACCGGCCGGGCCTCGTCGGGGGCGGACTTGACGCCCCGGTCGAGCAACGAGTCCAGGATCTCGCCGACCCGTATCGCGGTGTTGGACAGCAGGGACGTCGTGATGCCGTGCGTGTGCTCCGTACCACCCTGCAGATAGATGCCGCAGCGCAGTTCGGGGTCGGTCGAGACGCGGTAGTCGCGCTCGACGCGGACCCGGCCCTCGTCGTCGCGCAGGCAGCGGTCGGCGACCTCGCCGAGGAGGCCGAGCGGGTCGGCCGGGCTGTAGCCGGTGGCGAACACCACGACATCGGCGTCCAGAAGCGTCTCCTCGCCCGTGACGAGGGACTTCACGGTGGCCCGGACGCCGTCGGGCGTCTCCTCGACACCGTTGACCCGGGACACGTTGAGGAAGCGCAGCCGCTCCGTGCCGAGGACCTTCTCCTGGTACATCTGCCGGTACAGGTCGTCGATCAGATCGATGTCCACCACGGAGTAGTTGGTGTTGCCGTGGTAGGCCATCAGCCGGCTCTTGACGCTCTCGGGCGCGGTGAAGAAGTCGTCGACCGCCCCGGGGTCGAAGATCCGGTTGGCGAAGCTGCTGTCGTCGGCGGGGCTGTAGCCGTAGCGGGAGAAGACCGCGCAGACCTCGGCCTCGGGGAAGCGGCGGTGCAGGTAGGCGACGTTCTCCGCGGCGCTCTGTCCGGCGCCCACGACGACGAAGCGCGAGGGCGAGGCGCCCTCCAGTCCGTCGACCTTGCGCAGCAGGTCGGAGTTGTGCCAGACGCGGTCACCGCGCTCCACACCGGCGGGCATGACGGGGCGCAGCCCGGTGCCGATGACGAGGTTGCGGGCCCGGTGCACCTCCAGTCCCTCGCCCGACCGGACGGTGACGTCCAGGTACTCCACGGTGCCGTCGTGGACGAAGGGCGTGACGGCGACCACCTCGTGGCCGTAGGAGACCAGGTCGTCGACCTTGGCCGCGGCCCACTCGAAGTAGTCGTGGAACTCGACCCGCAGCGGGAAGAGGTTCTTGTGGTTGATGAAGTCGATCAGCCGGCCCTTGCTCTGCAGATAGCAGAGGAAGCTGAACTCGCTGGCCGGGTTCCGGAGCGTCACCAGGTCCTTGAGGAAGGACACTTGCATGGTGGCGTCGTCGATCAGCATGCCGCGGTGCCAGCCGAAGCTCGGCTGTTGCTCGAAGAAGTGAGCGGTGACCGGCTTCTGCCTGCCGACGCCTGAGTTGTGCTCGCTCAGCGCAATCGCCATGGCCACATTGGAGGGGCCGAAGCCGATACCAATCAGGTCGTGGACCAGTGGTGCGTCGCCAGGAAGAACCTGTGACATGTCACTCCCATCGTGCGGGAAATCCGCCTGTCAGGCGTAAGGAAGATACGAAAGGCGGGCACGCCGACAAGGCCACCCCCCTAAACTTAGGTGAGCCTAAGCTAATCAGGCGGACTTGTCGATAGGGCGGCCCGTCGGCCGGGGCCGACGGACCGTCAACCGGAGCCCGAAATCGCCCCGTTGCAAACTAAGGTAAGCCTTGCTTTACTTACCGTCGGTCTATCCCTGCTCTGAGGAGGAACCCCATGCGGGTCGTCATGTTCGGTTACCAGACCTGGGGGCACCGCACCCTGCAAGCCCTCCTGGACTCCGAGCACCACGTGGTACTGGTCGTGACGCACCCCAAGAGCGAGCACGCGTACGAGAAGATCTGGAGCGACTCCGTCGCCGACCTCGCCGAGGAGCACGGCGTCCCGGTGCTGATCCGCAACCGCCCCGACGACGAGGAGCTGTTCGAGCGCCTCAAGGAGGCCGACCCGGACATCATCGTGTCCAACAACTGGCGGACCTGGATCCCGCCGCGGATCTTCGGCCTCCCCCGTCACGGCACGCTGAACGTGCACGATTCGCTGCTGCCGAAGTACGCCGGGTTCTCGCCGCTGATCTGGGCCCTGATCAACGGCGAGTCCGAGGTGGGCGTCACCGCGCACATGATGGACGACGAGCTCGACGCCGGGGACATCGCCCGCCAGGAGGCCGTCCCGGTCGGTCCGGCGGACACCGCCACCGACCTCTTCCACAAGACCGTGGACCTCATCGCCCCGGTCACCATCGGCGCGCTCGACCTCATCGCCGCCGGGCAGACCGAGTTCACCGCGCAGGACCGCTCGCAGGCCAGCTTCTTCCACAAGCGGTCCACCGAGGACATCCGCATCGACTGGAGCTGGCCGGCCCAGGACCTGGAACGACTGGTCCGCGCCCAGTCCGAGCCGTACCCCAGCGCCTTCACCTTCCACAAGGGCAAGCGCCTGGAGGTCCTGGCCGCGGTGGTGTCCCAGAACCGCTACGGCGGTACGCCCGGCCGCATCTTCTACCGCGAGGGCGAGGGCGTGGTGATCGTCGCCGGGGCCGACGCCCGCACCGGCCGCAACCACGGCCTGGCCATCACACGGGTCCGGACCGAGAGCGGCCGGGAGATGCCCGCGACGGAGTACTTCACCGCCATGGGCGGCTATCTGACCGACCGCCCCTGACCCACCGTCACCACCGCGGTCCGGGGTCCGGGGGCCCGCTCGGCCGCGGTGGCGGCGGACCGCCGGTCAGGTCAGGGGGTCGCCGCGGAGACGACGTAGACGACGGGGTTCATCGGGTCGGTCATGTTCACCGTGATGTCCTGGGTGGGCCGCGGGTTCTTGTTGGTGTGCCGGGTGCCCGCCCAGTCGGTCCCGGGGCCGAACGTCCAGCCCGAGACCTGCTGGTCGCGGGCGCCGATGGTCACCTTCCCGGTCTCCAGGTCGGACCGCCCGCTGCCCATCCGGCCCAGGAAGCGGTCCAGCCCGGCGGACGTGGTGCGGAACTCCACGTACAGCCGACTGGCCTTCCAGTTGTTGGTCTCGTAGTACTGCACGTCCAGGGCGTTGCCGGGCATCGGCAGTTCGAAGATCCGGCGCTGCATCCGGGACGGCCAGCCCTCCCGGAGCCCCTGCGCGGAGGCCTCCGCCGCCTTGTTCTGGCCGGAGCGGCGGCTCTGCCCTGCGGAGATCAGCAGATAGCCGGCCGGGATGCCGATGAGCAGCACGATGATGGTCGCCGTGATCAGCCGGCGGCGGATCATCCGGCGACGGTCCTGCGGCGGCGGCCCGTCGTCGGACGGCGAGGACTGACGCGGCAGGACGGGGTGCTCGGCTGCGGTCATGTGTCTGGGGATCCCTAGGAGGTGCGGGTGCTGCGCGTATTACGGATGGTGCTCGCGGCCTGGTCGTAGATCTGGGCGTACCGCTCGTACCGCTCGACGCGGCGCCGGTTGGCACGGCGGAACCTGCGGGCCACCAGCCGGGCCAGGTCCGCGGCGCCGACCATACCCGCCTCCGGGCCGAGCTGTGCCTTGGTGATCCGGGCCTCGGGGCGGTAGCCGCGGCCGGTGAGATGGCGTTTGAAGGCGTCCCTGGCGGGGCCGATGAGCAGGTCGTCGGCGGCGCTGACACCGCCTCCGATGACGAAGCAGGAGGGGTCGAGCGCGGCGGCCAGATTGGCGATGCCCACGCCGAGCCACTGGCCGATGTCCTGGAGGAGCTCGACGCACATCGCGTCGCCCTCGCGGGCCAGTTCGGTGATGAGGGGCCCGGTGATGTCGGGGATGTTGCCCTTGACCCGCTCGATGATGCCGTGCGCCACCGGGGAGTCCGCGGCGGCCAGCTCCTTGGCCTCCCGGACGAGCGCGTTGCCGGAGCTGTACTGCTCCCAGCAGCCGCGGTTCCCGCAGGGGCAGCGGTGCCCGCCGGGCACCACCTGCATGTGGCCGAACTCACCGGCGACGCCGTACTTGCCGCGCTTGACCTGGCCGTCCTCCAGGATCGCGCCGCCGATGCCGGTACCGAGCGTGATCATGACGAGATGGTCCTCGCCGCGGCCCGCGCCGAAGCGCCACTCCGCCCACGCGGCGGTGTTGGCGTCGTTGTCGACCATGACGGGGACGACGAGCCGGGAGGCGAGGGCGTCGCGCAGCGGTTCGTCGCGCCAGGCGAGGTGCGGGGCGAAGAGCACCTTGGAGCGGTCCGCGTCGACCCAGCCGGCCGCCCCGATGCCGACGGCGTGCACATCGTGCCGGTCGGAGAGGTCGAGGACCAGCTCCACGATGGTGTCCTCGACGACCTTGGGGCTCTTGGACTTGTCCGGCGTCTCGGTGCGCAGCTGCTCCAGGATGTTGCCGTCGGCGTCGACGACGCCCGCCATCACCTTCGTACCGCCGATGTCGATGCCGACGGTGGGTACCCGCGGTGCCGTGAGGTGCGAGCGCCGCTCCCGGGTGCCCACCGTCCGCAGGACGGTGGCGCGGGCGGAGCCGCGGTGTGTGAAGTCGCGGTACGTGCTCATCGTCCCTGCGGGGTCTGGGGGGAGCCGGGGGCGGTGCTCCCGGCGGCGGACTGCGCCCGTCGGGCTCGATTCTGCCACTGCCGGGGCACCGGGGCTGGCGGACCGGTGCGTACGGGCCCGGTCCCGGCCGGGGGCTACTCGGGTTCGCCGGTCCCCGGGTGGGCGCCGGGGAGGGGCGGTGCGGGGGCCCGCTCCAGCTCGTGGCTGAGCTCCTCCAGCTCGCTGCCGCCCGCCATCTGGCGGGTCAGCTCGTCCAGCGTGATGCTCCCCTTGGTGTGGCTTCCGGACATGGCGCCCCGCTTCAGCAGCACGAAACGGTCACCGACCAGATACGCGTGGTGCGGGTTGTGCGTGATGAGGACCACGCCGAGACCGGCGTCGCGGGCGGCCGCGACGTACTTGAGCACGACCCCGGACTGCTTGACGCCGAGCGCGGCGGTGGGCTCGTCCAGGACGAGGACCTTGGCGCCGAAGTGGACGGCCCGAGCGATGGCGACGCACTGGCGCTCGCCGCCGGAGAGGGTGCCGATCGGCTGGTCGACGTCGCGCAGGTCGATCCCCATGCGCAGCAGCTCGGAGCGGGTCGTCTCGCGCATCCGCCGCGCGTCGAGGCGTTTGAAGGGACCCGCGCCGGTGGTCGGCTCGGAGCCGAGGAAGAAGTTGCGCCAGACCGGCATCAACGGGACGACGGCCAGGTCCTGGTAGACCGTGGCGATGCCGCGGTCCAGGGCGTCGCGCGGATTGACGAGGGTGGTCTCCTCGCCGTCGATGAGGAAGGTCCCGGCGTCGTGCCGGTGCAGCCCCGCGATGATCTTGATCAGGGTGGACTTGCCGGCGCCGTTGTCGCCGAGCACGCAGGAGATCTCCCCGGCGTGGACCTCCAGCGAGACGTCCGTCAGGGCCTTGATGTTGCCGTAGAACTTGCTGACGTGGTCCAGCTCGACGAGCGCCCGGCGGGGCGCCTCCGGGTCGGCCGGGGCCTGGGGGGCCGTCATTTCGTCGCCTCCGCGCGCTTGCGTACCCATGCGTTGAGCAGGGTGGCCAGGAGCAGCATGGCTCCGAGGAAGAACTTGAACCAGTCCGGGTTCCACTCCGCGTACACGATGCCCTTGCTGGTCATGCCGAAGATGAAGGCACCGACCGCGGAGCCGATCGCGGAGCCGTAGCCGCCGGTGATCAGGCAGCCGCCGATGACGGCCGCGATGATGTAGATCAGTTCGTTGCCGACGCCCTCGCCGGACTGCACCACGTCGAACGAGAAGAGCAGGTGCTGGCCGGAGACCCAGGCGGCGAAGGCGACCCCGAGGTAGAGCCCGATCTTGGTACGGATCACCGGGACGCCGACCGCGCGGGCCGCGTCGGCCTCGCCGCCGACCGCGAAGATCCAGTTGCCGAAGCGGGTACGGAGCAGGATCCAGGTGGCGATCGCGACGAGCACGGCCCACCACAGGATGGTGACCTTGAACTCGACGCCGCCGATGGTCCACTGCGAGGCGAAGACCTTGCGGGCCGAGTCGAAACCCTCCATGTCGCCGATGGACTTCGTGGACACGGTCCCGCTGATCAGCTTGGTGAAGCCCAGATTGAGGCCGGTCAGCATCAGGAACGTACCGAGCGTGATGATGAAGCTCGGCAGTTTGGTCCGGGTCAGCATGAAGCCGTTGAACGCCCCGAAGGCCAGGGTGACCAGCAGCGACACGAAGACGCCGACCCAGACGTTGGCCGTCATCTGATAGCTGAACATCGACGAGATCAGCGCGGAGCTGGTGACCAGCACACCGGCGGAGAGGTCGAACTCGCCGCCGATCATCAGCAGCGCCACCGGCGCCGCCATGATCCCGATCGTCGAGGCCGCGTAGAGCACCGTGCCGAGGCTGGAGGCGCGCAGGAAGCTGTCGGCGACGATCGAGAAGAAGATGAAGACGGCCGCGGCGCCGACCACCGAGCCGAGCTCGGGACGGCCGAGCAGTCTGCGCAGCGGCGAGGTACGCAGCAGCCGCTCGTCGGCCCCGGCCGGGGCGGACGGTCCGGCGACGCTGCTCATCGGGTCCCCCGCTTGGTGTACTGGGCCAGCTCGGCGGCGTCCTTCGCGGTGATGATCTGCGGGCCGGTGAGGACCGGGCGGCCGCCCCCGAGCACATTGCCGTTGTAGCGGTAGAGCCAGAGCAGGTCGACCGCCTCGTACCCCTGGAGGTACGGCTGCTGGTCGACCGCGAAGCCGAGGGTCTTGTCCGTCAGGGCCGTGGCGACCTTGGCGTTCAGGTCGAAGGTGTCGATCTCGGCCTTGCTGCCCGCGGTCTTCTTCGCCTTGACGGCGGCGTCCGCGAACGGCGCGCCGAGGGTGACGACCGCGTCGATGTCCTTGTCGGCCTGGAGCTTCGCCTCGATGGAGGCCTGGACGTCGGGCATGTTGGTGCCCTCGACGTAGAGGTTCTGCAGCTGCCCGTCGAAGGTCTTCTTCGCTCCGGCGCAGCGCTGCTCGTGGCCGACGTTGCCCTGCTCGTGCAGGATGCACAGGGCCTTCTTGCGGCCCCGCGCGTTGAGCTCCTCGCCGACCGCCTCGCCCGCGATGGACTCGTCCTGGCCGATGTGGGTCAGCGCGCCGAACCGCTTGGACTCCGCGGAGCCGGAGTTCACCGTGATCACCGGGATGCCGGCCTTGACGGCCTTGGTCACGACGTCCTTCATCGCGTCCGGCTTGGCGAGGGTGACGATCAGCCCGTCGACCTTCTGGTCGATGGCGGCCTGTACCAGCTGGGCCTGCTGCTGCGCCTCGTCGTTGTGCGAGTACAGGAACTTGATGTTGTCCTTGACGGCCGCCTGCTCGGCGCCGCGCTGGACGATGTCCCAGAAGGTGTCGCCGTCGCCCGAGTGGGTGACCATGGCGAAGGTCCAGCGGGGCGTGTCCACCGCGGCCCGGCCCTCGGCGGCGGCCTGGGCCGCGCGCTCCTCCGCCCGCTTGCCGCCGGTGCTGCTGCATCCCACGAGGGACACCCCGAGCACCGCCGCAAGCACGACGCCCATCGCACGTACCCCTGTCCGAACCCTTGCCACGACGCCGTGCCCTTCTTGTGCTGCTCGCTGTACCGCTGGGAGGGGCCGGGGATGATGTGCACCCGGCCCGGCTGGCCAAGTATCCCCGAGCGGTCGGCGCCGCCGCCCGGCAGGGGCGGGACGCGTGTGTCGGCGCCGGGCGCGCGGGGGGTTCACCGGGTACCGCGCACGGTGTGTTTCTCCGGCTGCGACCCGTCGTCGGCGGTGATCGGGGGTGCTGCCTCGCGAAAGGTACGCATGGTGGGTCCGCCCTCTCTCCCGGCCGCCCGAGTGCGGCTGGAGGAGTTCTAGCGGTGGCCGTACGCGACGTCAACGGGCCGTGCGGCCGTCGTCACCGTACGAGCAGCTGGAAATCGAAGGTGTAGCGCGAGGCCCGGTAGAGGTGGGAGCCGTACTCGACCGCCCGCCCGGTGTCGTCGAAGGTGGTGCGTGTCATCGTCAGTACGGCGGCCCCCACCGCCTCGGCGAGCCGGGCCGCCTCGTCGGCGGTGGCGAGCCGGGCGCCCACGGTCTGGCGGGCGCTGTGCAGGGTGATCCCGGCGCCGCGCAGCATCCGGTACAGGCCGGTGGCCTCCAGCCGTTCGGTGTCCAGGTCGACGATCCCCGGCGGCAGGTGGTTGCGCAGGAGGGCCAGCGGCTCGCCGTGCGCGTACCGCAGCCGCTCGACGAGGTGGACGTCGGTGCCCTCGGCGAGTCCGAGCGCGTCGGCCGTCTCCGGACCGGCCGGCTCGACGGTGTTGCGCAGGACACGGGTCGTGGGGTGCCCGCCCGCGCTCTCCAGGTCGTCGTAGAGGCTGCTCAGTTCGAGCGGGCGGCGGACCGTGCTGTGCACGACCTGGGTGCCGACACCACGACGGCGGACCATCAGCCCCTTGTCGACCAGCGACTGGATGGCCTGGCGGACCGTGGGCCGGGACAGGCCGAGCCGGGCCGCGAGCTCGATCTCGTTGCCGAGGAGGCTGCCGGGGGCGAGTCGGCCCTGCTCGACGGCGGCCTCCAGCTGCTGGGCAAGCTGGAAGTACAGGGGGATCGGGCTGGTGCGGTCCACGCCGAGTTCGAGTGCGGCGGGGTCGGTGGTGGGTTTGGGCACGCGTGGAGGGTAACCCTCGTGTCGGAAGGCCGATAGTCCGGTCGTCCTGTTGTCCGGACAGCAGGACCAACGAACAAGCCGCAGCTTGTCCGGACATATGGTTGACAGCGCAGGCGGCGGACGGCACGTTGGGTCCATGCGTATCGGACTCATCGGCACCGGCCGGATCGGTTCCTTCCACGCGGGCGTGCTGGCCCGCCATCCCGAGGTGGACGCCCTGGTGGTGACGGACACCGACGGGGCGCGGGCCGCCGAGGTGGCGCGGCGCCTCGGCGCGACGACCGCCCCGGACGCCGCCGAGGTGTTCGGCGCGGGGGTGGACGCCGTGGTGATCGCCTCGGCCACCTCGGCGCACGCGGAGCTGATCGGCCGGGCCGCGCGGGCGGGGCTCCCGGCGTTCTGCGAGAAGCCGATCGCCCTGGACCTGCCGGGGACCCTGGCCGCGCTGCGCGAGGTCGAGCGGGCCGGGAGCGTGCTCCAGCTGGGCTTCATGCGCAGGTTCGACGCGGGGTACCGGGCGGCCCGCGCCGCCGTGCGGGGCGGGGCGCTGGGCAGGCTGCACACCGTGCGGGCGGTGACGATGGACCCCGCCCCGCCGCCCGCCGCCTATCTGCCGCTCTCCGGGGGGCTCTACCGGGACTGTCTCGTCCATGACTTCGACATGCTGCGGTGGGTGACGGGCCGCGAGGTGACGGAGGTGTACGCCGCCGGATCGGACGCCGGGCCCGGGATGTTCCGGGCGGCGGGCGACGTCGACACGGCGGCGGTCCTGCTGACTCTCGACGACGGCACCCTGGCCACAGCGGCGGCCACCCGCTGCAACGGAGCGGGCTACGACGTGCGGATGGAGCTGGCGGGCGAGCTGGACCAGATCACGGTCGGCCTGGACGCCCGCACGCCGGTCACCTCGGCCGAGCCCCAGGGCCCCCCGGCCCCCACCGGCCCCTGGCCCGGCTTCCTGGAGCGGTTCGCCCCGGCGTACGAGGCCGAACTGGACGCGTTCGTACAGATGGTGCGGGGCGAGCGGCCCAATCCCTGCGACGGCCGGGAGGCGTGGTCCGCGCTGCTGATCGCGGAGGCGTGCGAGGTGTCGCGCCGGGAGCGGCGCCCCGTGACGATCGCGGAGATCGCCGACGGCGCGGCGCCGCCCCGGCCCTGAGGCCGTCAGGCGGACGGCGGGGCGGCCGACAGCACGGTCCCCTGCGCGACCGCGCAGAGCGTCCGCTCCCCGTCCTCCGCCGCGGCGAACAGCTCGCAGCGGACCACCGCCTGGCGGCGGCCGGTGTGCGCGACCTCGGCGTGGGCGACGAGGGTGCGGCCGGTGGCGGGCCGGACGTACTGGATGGAGAAGCCACCGGTCAGTACGGCCCGGCCGAGGGTCGTACCGGCGGCGAAGGTGATCGCGTTGTCGGCCGCGTAGGCGAGGACCCCGCCGTGCAGAAAGCCGTTCTGCTGCTGGAGTTCCTGGCGGATGTCGACTTCGAGGGTGGCCGCGCCGTCCCCGAAGGCGGTGATCCGCGCCCCCACCAGTTCGCTGAACGGCTGGCTGTCGAGCACCCTCCGCGCCATCGGCAGGTCAAGTCCGGTCATCACAGAGCTCCTTGTCTCACCAGCGGACGGGCAGTCCGCGCACCCCGCGCAACAGCATCCCGGGGATCCAGTCCAGCTCCCCGGCCCCCGCGTCCGGTGCGAGGGAGGGGCAGCGCTCCAGCAGCGTACGGATCGCGATCCGGCCCTCCATCCGGGCCAGCGGCGCTCCCACGCAGAAGTGCATGCCGTGCCCGAAGGCCAGATGGCCCTGGGCGTCGCGGCGGATGTCGAAGGTGTCCGGCTCCGGATAGCGGGCGGGGTCCCGGTCGGCGCCCGCCAGGGACACCAGGACCGGTACGCCGGCCGGGACGACCCGCCGCCCGATCCGGACCGGCTCACGAGGGAAGCGGAACGTGGCGTTCTCCACCGGCCCGTCGTAGCGCAGCATCTCCTCGACCGCGCCGCCGATCAGCTCGGGGTCGTCCAGGAGGGCCGCCAGCTGCTCGGGATGGCCGAGCAGCGCCCGTACCCCGTTGGCGATCAGGTTGACCGTGGTCTCGTGGCCGGCGACCAGCAACAGGAAGGCCATCCCGACGAGTTCGTCGGGCGAGAGGCTGTCGCCGTCCTCGTCGCGCGTCCTGACCAGCGCGCTCATCAGGTCTTCGCCGGGCGAGCGGCGCTTGTCCTCGATGAGTTCGCCGAGGTACTCGTTCATGGCGCGCACCGCCTCCATCTCTCCCTGCGGCGAGGTGGGGGTGACCACACCGTTCGACAGCAGGCGGAAGGCGTCGCGGTCCAGGTCGGGGACGCCGATCAGCTCGCAGATGACGGTCATCGGCAGCGGGAAGGCGAGCGCGTCGACGAGATCGGCACGCCCGGCGGGCACCATCGCGTCGAGGAGCTCGTCGGTGATCTGCTGGACGCGCGGGCGCAGGGCCTCGACCCGGCGGGCGGTGAACTCCCGGGCGACGAGCCTGCGCAGCCGGGTGTGACGGGGCGCGTCCAGCTCCAGCAGGTTGAGGAAGATGGGGTCGCTCTCGACGGGTGCGCCCGGCAGCCCCCGCCAGTCCTTGGCGAACCGCGGGTCGGCGAGGGCCGCGCGGGCCTCGTCGTACCCCACCACGAGCCAGACGCGGTCGAACTCGTCGGTGCGGACGGTGTGCACCGGGCCCGCCGCGCGCAGCTTCTCGTAGTACGGGTACGGGTTCGCGGTGAAGTCCGCCAACCCTCGCAGATCGACATCCACTTCGGCATGCCCACCGACAACTTCGGCATGACCACTGACATCGGACATGGGATCGCCCCTCCCGGTCGGACCGCCCGTTCGGCCCGGTCGTTTCGGACAGAACGGTTCACCCTATGCCGACGGTTCCCCGCCGTCGTCGTCGAGCAGGCCCGCGTCGTGCACCAACAGCGCGATCTGGACACGGTTGTTGAAGCCGAACCTGGCCAGGATCCGGGACACCTGGGTCTTCACGGTCGCCACGCTGAGATAGAGCGTCGCGGCGATCTCCGCGTTGGAACGGCCGTGGGCGACGGCGATCGCGACCTCGCGTTCCCGCTCGGCGAGGGCGGCGATCCGCTGCCGCGCCCGGTCGGCGCGGTCCATGCGCTCGTCGTGGCCGCCGCGGGGACCGGTCCCGGCGGCACGGTCCATGAGCCGACGGGTCACCGCGGGCGACAGCACCGGGTCCCCGGCCGCCACCCGTCGCACCGATTCGACGATCTGTGCCGGCGGGGTGTCCTTCAGGACGAATCCGGCCGCCCCGGCGCGGATGGCCCGCAACACCTGTTCGTCGGCGTGGAACGTCGTCAGGACGATGACCTCCGGGGCGTCGGGCCGGGTGCGCAGTGCCTCGGTCGCGGTCAGCCCGTCCATGGCCGGCATCCGGATGTCCATCAGCACCACGTCGGGGCGCAGCCGGTCGACGAGACCGGCGACCTCCGTGCCGTCCGCCCCCTCCCCCACGATGTCGATGTCGTCGGCGCCGCCGAGCATGAGGGCGAGTCCCGCCCGTACGAGCGGGTCGTCGTCGACGATGAGCAGCCGGACGGGCCGTGCCACGGGATCCATCGGGGTGGGGGTGGTCATGGCGACCACCGTAGTCAGGCCCGCACCCCGGACGTACCGGGGACCGTCGTACCCGCCCCTGACCGCCACGCCGCCGTGGCCGTCAGGCCGGCCACGGCAGCGTGGCCCGGATACGGAAGCCGCCGTCCGGCAGCGGCCCGTGGTCGAGGCCGCCCCCGGCCAGGGTGGCGCGTTCGGTGAGTCCGATGAGCCCCTGGCCGGAGCCGGGTACCTGCTCGAAGGGCCGGGTGGGTGCCGGATTGCGCACCTCGACGGTGAGCCCCTGGCCCGGAGCGCCGGTGACCGTGACGGTGACCTCGGCGCCGGGCGCGTGTTTGCGGGCGTTGGTCAGGCCCTCCTGGACGATGCGGTAGACGGTTCGGCCGGTGGCGGCGGGGGCGGTGGCGGGGTCGCCGACGTGGTTGTCGAGGGTGACCTTCATGCCGGCCGGCCGGGATTCGGCGATCAGCTCGTCGAGGCTGGCGAGGGTGGGCTGCGGCCTGTCGCCGTCGCTCTCGCCGGGGCTGCGCAGGACTCCGATGATCTCGCGGAGGTCCTGGAGCGCCTCGTGGGCGCTGTCCCGGATGACCCCGGCCGCCCGTGCCACCTCGGCGGTCGGTGCGTCGGGGCGGAATTCGAGGGCACCGGCGTGGACGCTGAGCAGGGTAAGCCGGTGGGCGAGGACGTCGTGCATCTCGCGGGCGATGGCCTCGCGGGCCAGCCGCTGTGCCTGTTCGGCACGGAGCGCCGCCTCGGTCTCGGCCCGGCGGGCCCGCTCGCGCAGGGTGACGACGAGCTGGCGCCTGGAGCGTACGACCATGCCCCAGCTGATCACCAGCAGCGGCAGCAGCACCCCCATGACCGTGGCCCCGAGGAACGAGGTGTCCGGGTCGGGGCGCAGATACGGCTGTACGGGGGCCAGCGCCAGGGCGAGCGCCCCGACGGCCGCCACGGGCCGGAACGGCCGGTGCACGGCCACGCCGAACAGCGCGACGAGCATGGCCCCCGCCGAGACCGGCTCGATCGCGGCGACCAGGACCAGGGCCACCGCGACGCCGACCGGCCACCGCCGCCGCACCCACAGGGCGCAGCAGGCCAGCGCGCCGATCACGATGTCGGCGGCCAGGATGCCGTCGGGGGTGGAGCGGTCGGCCTCGATCGCGGCCGCCGCGAGCATGCCGATCCCGGCCGCGCAGAAGAAGGCGGTCAGGTCGACGGCCCAGTCCCGCACGGTGCGTCGGGAGCGGCCGCGCCGGTCGCCGGGCAGCTCGGGGTCGGCCATCGCCGAGGGCAGCAGCCAGCGGTACTCCGTACGCGTCATGCCCCAAAACTACCCAGGTCAGACGGATGACCTCGGCCGCTGGTACGCGTCGAGCGACCAAAGTCGCGGAACACGAGACTTTCGGACGGGGCGCGGGGCCGGTGGCCGTCGCCCGGCTCAGCCGGCGGCCGGGGTGACCGCGCGCCGCCCCCAGGCGGTTGCCGCCAGGACGAGCACCGCGCCCACCGCGCCGAGGACGCCGAGCCGCTCGCCGCCGATCGCGATGCCGACGGCGGCGGCCCAGAGCGGCTCCGTGCCGAGCAGCAGGCTGACCCGGGACGGCGAGGTGCGGCGCACCGACCACATCTGTACGAAGAAGGCGAAGAGCGTGCAGAAGACGGAGAGGAACAGCAGCCCGCCCCATTCCCGGACGCCGAACCCCGCGGCCACCGTCCACGGCGCCTCCCCGGTACCGGGCACGGCCGCGAGCACGGCGAAGACGGCGACGGCGCTGCCGAGCTGGACCGTGGTCAGCGACAGCGAGTCGGCCCCCTGCACGGACTTGATACGGGCCATCAGCAGCACGTGCACGGTGCGGGCGAGGGCGGCCACCAGCATCAGCAGATCACCGGGCGACGGGCTGGTGAATCCGCCGCCCTGGGTCAGCAGCACCACACCGGCGACCGAGAGCGCCGCGGCGGCGAGGAAGGCCCTGGGCGGCCGGACACGGGTCACCGCGCCCTCGGCGAGCGGGGTGACGATCATGGTGAGGCTGATGATGAGGCCCGCGTTGGTCGCCGAGGTGTGCACGACGCCGTACGTCTCCACGAGGAAGATCGCGCTGAGGACGAGCCCCAGCAGACCGGCCCCCCGCCACTGCGCCGCGTCGAGCGCCCGCAGCCTGCGACGGCCGACGACCACCAGCACCGGCAGCACGACGGCGAATCGCAGCACGAGCACGGCGACGACGGTCTGGGCGGTGGTGATGCCCTTGGCCGCCAGATAGCTCGAACCCCACACGACCGCGACGAGCAGCACGGGCAGGTCGGTGAGCCAGGCGCGGCGGGACGGGGCAAGCGTGGGCACGGCGATCGAGGACACCTGGCCTGGTTCTCCTGGTTCTCCACGGCGGGAACGATGTGGAGACCTCGATGGCTCACACGCGGGAACGATCACCGTACCGGGCACCGCCCCCCCGCCGGACAGCCCTCGTCGACGTCCGATTCCCGCCGGTATCGGCCGGGCTCAACGACTTTCCTGGTCCGTGTCGAACAACGACCGACACAACACCGCCGACGTACGAGGAACCCACGATGACCAGCACCAGCACCACCGGCACGACCCGGACCGCACTCGTCACCGGAGGCAGCCGCGGCATCGGCGCCGCGACCGCCCTGCGGCTCGCCCGGGAGGGGGTCGATGTGGCCCTGACGTACGTACAGGACGAGGCGGCCGCGACGGCGGTCGTCGATGAGATCCGCTCGTACGGCCGGCGCGGGATCGCCCTGCGGGTGGACTCGGCCGACCCCGAGGCGGTCCCGGCGGCCGTGCACGGCGCCGCGGACACGCTCGGCCGGCTGGACATCCTCGTCAACAACGCGGGCATCGGGGTGCTCGGGCCCATCGGCGCCCTCACCCACGCCGATGTGGACCGGGTGCTCGCGGTCAATGTGCGGGCGGTGTTCCTGGCCTGCCGGGCGGCGGCGGAGGTCCTGGAGGACGGTGGCCGCATCGTCTCGGTCGGCACGGCGCTCAGCCGGTACACCGGCGGGTCCGGCTCCACGCTCTACGCGATGAGCAAGTCGGCGCTGACGGGTCTCACCAAGCCGCTCGCCCGTGAACTGGGGCCGCGCGGCATCACGGTCAATCTGGTGCAGCCCGGACCGGTCGACACGGATCTCAACCCGGCCGACGGCCCGTTCGCCGCCGGCCAGCGCTCGGCGACCGCCCTGGGCCGGTTCGGCACGACGGACGAAGTGGCTTCCCTGATCGCCTACTTGGCCAGTGCCGGGGCGGCGTACATCACCGGTACGGAGGTGACGGTGGACGGCGGCCACGCGGCCTGAACGGACCGGCCCCGCGCGGCCCCGGCGCGGTGCGGTTCACCGCGAGCGCGGGGTGACCTCCGCCATCCGGGACCAACCCTCGCCCGGCACCTCGACGTTGATGATCTCCGGGGTCTCGGCGACGAGGTCCGCCATCAGGTCCATGGCCGAGGCGAAGTGCTCGGACTTCACGTGGGCCGCACCGGCCTCGGGGGAGGCGAAGGCCTCCAGCAGGACGAACTGGTCGGGGTTCTCGACGCTGTACGACCACTCGAAGAAGACGTTGCCCGGCTCCTGCCGGGTGGCGAGGGTGAAGGGCTCGACGGCCGGGAGCCAGTTGTCGCGCTCTTCGCTGCGTACGGTGAACTTGACGGCGATGAAGATCATGCACCCAGGGTCCCATATGCCCCTGGATGCGGACTCATCGGGCACACCCGGATGGTGTCGGCCCCGGCCCGGACGAGGCGTCCGGGCCGGGGCCGGCGTGCGGGCGCACAGGGCCCGGGTCCTCAGCCGCCCAGCTCGCGGTGGCGGGCCGCCAGCCGTGCGGCGCCCTCCTCGGTCGGTGAGCCGAACAGCCGCAGCCGGGAGATTCCGCCGTCCGGGAAGATGTCGATCCGGATGTGCGTGGCCCGGACCTCCTCCGGCAGGACGAAGCGGTGGTCGGTGTCGGGCTGCAGCCGGGTCCGGGGCAGCACCTCGGTCCAGTCCCCGCTCCCGCCGTCGCGGGCAAAGAGGCTCGCCCAGCCCGCCGAGTTGCCCTTCAGATACGCGGTGTCGATCTCGACGGCGCGGATCCGCGCCTGCTCGACGAGCCGGTAGCGGATCCAGTCGTTGCCCCGGTCGCGCCGCCGCCGGGTCTCCCAGCCGTCGTCCATCTTGCGGGACCGGCCGGGCTGGATGGTGTGGGTGGCCGGGGAGTAGAAGCGGTCGGAGGCGTCCTCCACCGTGCCGCCGTTCTCCAGGGCGACCAGGTCGAAGGTGCCGAGGGCGGCCAGCCACGCGGGGTCGGGAACGACCTCGCCGTACACCCGGAGGCGGGCTATCCCCCCGTCGGGGTGCTGGTTGACCCGCAGATGGGTGAAGCGCCGCCCGGCCTCGACCGAGAAGCCGTTGGCGGCGTGCCCGCCAACCGGCGTACGGGGTACGAGCGTCGTCCACTCGACCCCGGGCGCGAGGAGTTCCCCGGGCGACGGGGAGCCGGGCACGCAGGCCGCCTCGACGGAGACCGCCTGCGGGTAGTTGCCGCGGAAGTGGGCCGTGTCGACGACGATGCCGCGCACGATTCCGGGCGCGCCGAGCCGTACCAGCGCCCAGTCGTGGTCCCCGTCCGCCGGGTGCGGCTCGTCCGCACTCGCGCCGCGACGGCGGCGGGTCTCCCAGCCGTCCATGATCTTGCCCTTGTGGCCGAAGCGCTCGGGGTCGAACTCGGCGGGCTCCGGCCTGAGCAGGTTCTCGCGCTCGGCGAAGAACTCGTCGTTGGCGGCGATCACCCCCGCGCCGAGCCGCCGGTCGGCGAGGTCGACGAGGCCGGTGAAGGGGAAGTCGGCGGTGCGGTAGTCGGCGTACGGGTCGCCGCCGCCGTACGGGTTCGCGTCACCGGTGAAGCGCTCGGTCGCCGTCATGGTCAGTGGTTCCTTTCGAGGAGCCGTCCGGTGGGTCCGGCGACGGCGCCGTCGGCGGCGATCCGTTCGCCGCGCAGCCAGGTCGACTTCACGACGCCGAGCAGGGTCTTTCCGGCGTATGCGGTGACCTGGTTGCGGTGGAAGAGTTCGGCGGGGTCGACGGTGAACGTCTCGTCGGGGGCGAGCACCGCGAAGTCCGCGTCGCGTCCGGCCTCGATGGCCCCCTTCCGGGTCAGCCCGGCGAGCCGCGCGGGGGCGGCCGACATCCAGCGGGCGACGTCGTCGAGCGAGTGGCCACGCCTGCGGGCCTCGGTCCAGATGGCGGGCAGTCCCAGCTGGAGGGAGGAGATCCCACCCCAGGCGGAGGCGAAGTCCGGCGTCTTCAGCTCGGTGGTGCACGGCGAGTGGTCGGAGACGACGCAGTCGATCGTGCCGCCGGCCAGCCCCTCCCACAGCGCGTCCTGGTTGGCGGCCTCGCGGATCGGCGGGCAGCACTTGAACTCCGTGGCGCCGTCCGGGACCTCCTCGGCGGTGAGGGTGAGGAAGTGCGGGCAGGACTCGACGGTGATCCGTACGCCTTCGCGCTTGGCGGCGGCGATCATCGGCAGTGCGTCACTGGAGGACAGATGCAGCACATGGACGCGGGCGTTCAGCCGCCTGGCATGCCCGATCAGGCCCTCGATCGCGGTGTTCTCGGCGTCGCGCGGCCGGGAGGCGAGGAAGTCGGCGTAGGCGGGCCCGCTGCGCTGCGGGGCGGAGGCCAGATGGCGCGGGTCCTCGGCGTGCACGATCAGCAGGCCGCCGAAACCGGCGATCTCCGCCATGGACCGGGCCAGCTGCTCCTGGTCGAGCTCCGGGAACTCATCGACGCCGGAGGGCGACAGGAAGCACTTGAAGCCGAACACCCCGGCCTCGTGCAGCGGCCGCAGGTCCTTGACGTTGGACGGGATCGCGCCGCCCCAGAAGCCGGTGTCGATGTGCGCCTTGGGGGCGGCCACCTGCTGCTTGGTGCGCAGATGGGCGACGGTGGTGGTCGGCGGGAGGGAGTTGAGCGGCATGTCGAGCAGGGTGGTGATGCCGCCCGCCGCCGCCGCGCGGGTGGCGGTGAAGAAGCCCTCCCACTCGGTGCGGCCCGGGTCGTTCACATGGACGTGCGTGTCGACGAGTCCGGGCAGCAGGACGTCGTCGCCGAAGTCCTCCAGCCGAGCGCCGGCCGGCACCTCGGTGCCGTACGGCAGGACGGCGTCGATACGCCCGTCGGCGACGGCGACCGCCGCGGGGCGCGTCCCGTCCGGGGTGACGACACGCGTCGAGCGCAGTACCAGTTCCACGTCCGCACCGGACACCCGTGCTCCTCACTTCGGACCTTCGAACGCTGACGAATTCAACGAACTGTTGAAGGAGTCTTCACTCGGGATCCGGGCCCGTCAAGACCCCACTTTCCTCGCCGAGCGGCCGGTCGGCCACCGCGCGCCCACAACTGGAGATTTCCACAAAGTAAAAGTCCTATTTCGGAGAGCGGAACGTAACATGGGACCAGTGCGGCCCCGCGGAACGGCCCCGCCGAAGGCCGACACCGGGACAAACGGGCTCTGACCGGCCAGGACTCCGCACCCGGAGCAGTGGGCCGATCGGGAACCGCCCGGTAGGCTGCTGGGTGCCTCGCCGGGCGGGGCACCCGCTCTTCCGCCTCGAAAGGACCGTTTGACGTGCCGCCGTCCCACGCCAGCACATCCGACTCCAAGCCCGCCGCTTCCAGCGGTGGTGTGCAGTCCCTTGAGCGTGCCTTCGATCTTCTGGAGCGGATGGCGGACGCGGGGGGTGAGGTCGGGCTGAGCGAACTCTCCGCGAGCAGTGGGCTCCCGCTGCCGACCATCCACCGCCTGATGCGCACCCTGGTGCTCTGCGGATACGTCCGCCAGCAGCCCAACCGGCGCTACGCCCTCGGCCCCCGGCTGATCCGGCTCGGCGAGTCCGCGTCCCGGCTCCTGGGCACCTGGGCCCGCCCGTATCTCGCGCGGCTGGTCGAGGAGACCGGCGAGACCGCGAACATGGCGCTGCTCGACGGCGACGAGATCGTGTACGTGGCGCAGGTGCCGTCCAAGCACTCGATGCGCATGTTCACCGAGGTGGGCCGCCGGGTGCTCCCCCACTCCACGGGTGTCGGCAAGGCGCTGCTGGCGCACACGCCGCCGGACGAGGTGCGCGCCCTGCTCGCCCGTACCGGGATGCCGGCCGCCACCGAGAAGACGATCACCACCCCCGACGGCTTCCTCGACGCACTGGAGCAGGTCCGCCGGCTCGGTTACGCGGTCGACGACAACGAGCAGGAGATCGGGGTCCGCTGTCTGGCGGTCTCCGTCCCGAACTCCCCCACCTCGGCCGCGATCTCGATCTCCGGTCCGGCGGGCCGGGTGACGGACGCCGCGACGGAGCGGATCGTACCGATCCTCCAGCAGGCCGCGAAGGAGCTCTCCGACGCGCTGGCGAGCAGCGGCTCCACCGGCTGAGACGACGCGGGGAGGGGGCGGGCGGCCGACGCCACCCGCCCCCTCCCCGCTTCCTTCTTCTCAGACCGGTTCGGGCACCGTCAGGCGGCCGTCGTCCATCCGGACCGTGCGGTCCGCCCGGTCCAGATGGGTCCGGTCGTGCGTGACCAGCACCGTCGCCGTCGACCGCGACCGGGTCAGCGCGACCAGCAGGTCCAGCACCGCCGCTCCCCGCTCGTGGTCGAGCGCGCTGGTCGGTTCGTCGACCAGCAGCACCGCCGGGTCGTTCATCAGGGCCCGCGCGATGTTGATCCGCTGCCGCTGTCCGCCCGACAGCTGGTGCGGCCTGCGTCCGGCCTGGTCCGCCAGGCCGACCGCGTCCAGGAGTTCCAGCGCCCGGCCGCGGGCTCCGCGTACCGAACCGCCCGAGAGGTGGGTCATCACCTGGAGCTGTTCGGCCGCCGTGAGCGAGGGCAGCAGATTGGGCTGCTGGAAGACGATGCCGATGCGCTCCCGGCGCAGCTCCGCCTGTTGCGCACGGCCCAGGCCCGCGGTCTCCGTACCGGCGACGACCACCCGGCCCTCGTCCGGGGTGACCAGGGTCGCGGCCACCGCGAGCAGGCTGGACTTGCCGGAGCCGGACGGCCCCACGACCGCGGTGAGCGTCCCCGCGGGCACGTCCAGCGAGATCCGGTCGAGGGCGGTGAGCCGGCCGTCGCCGTCGGGGTAGGTGAGGGTGACATCGGCGAGGGTCAGGGTCATCGGGCACTCCCGAGTGCGGTGAGCGGGTCGACGGCGGTGATCCGCCGGATGGACAGGGCCGCCCCGAGGGCACCGAGGACGATCATGACGGCGGCCGGGACCAGGACGGTCGCCGCGTCGAGGACGAACGGCACGGCCCCGCCACTGATCAGGGCGCCGAGCCCGGAGGCGAGCGCGGTGCCCACGCCCGTACCGACCGCGAGCATCACGACGGCCTGCCCGAGCGCGTCGCGCAGCAGATAGCGGGTGGAGGCGCCGAGTGCCTTCAGCACCGCGACATCGCCGCTGCGCTGGATCGTCCAGACGGTGAAGAAGGCGCCGATGACCAGGGCGGAGATGGCGAAGAGGAAACCGCGCATCAGCTGGAGCGAGCCGTTCTCGGCCTGGTAGGAGCCGATGGCGGTGAGGGAGTCGGCGAGGGAGAGCGTGCTGGTGCCGGCCGCCCGGTCGCCCGCGGCGAGATCGGCGCCGCCGGTGGTGGTCAGGGCGATCACCGTGGCGTGCCGGGCCCGGCCCCCGCCGTCGCCGCCGAACCGCTGCCAGTCGTCGAGCGAGGTCCACACGACCGGCGTGTGGCTGTAGGAGGCGTCCCCCGCGACGGCCGCGACGGTGACCTCGGTGCCACCGAACCGCAGCCGGTCACCGGTCCCGGCGGCCAGGTCGTCGGCGGCCTGCTCGGACAGCACCACCTTCCCCGGTCCGACCCGCGCGCCACCGGCGGGCGCCAGGCCCCCGTCCGGCTCGACCCCGAACGCCGAGACCGCGGCGGTGCGCCCGCCCTGGACGGCGACGGCGTTGAGCGTACGGATGCCGAGCGGTTCCGCACCGCTCACCCCCGGCCGCTCCGCCCAGCTCCGCCAGGCGCTCTCCTCGACGGACGAGTCGGTGAAGGACACGGCGCGGCCGTCGGGCGGGGCCGCGAACGCCAGGTGGTCGGCGTTCAGCCCCGTGACGGCCGAGGTGTTCTCCCGGGCCAGACCGGCGGTGAGGCCGGACAACAGACCCACGAGCAGCGTGATCAGCACCACGACCGTGCCCATGAGCGCGAACCGGCCCTTGGCGAACCGGAGATCTCTCCATGCGACGAACATGGCCCCAGCCTCGCCGTCCGGGCCGCCGGAAACATCGCTCGGCGGTGGGGCCCGACATCAACCTTTCGATTGACCGGCCCCCGCCGCCCCGCGTCTACGCTGGACGAATCATGGATTCCCGCGCCCACCCCCCGGTCACCGCCGCACTGCGGCTGTGTCTGCACGCGCTGCTGATCGGGCTGCTCGCCCTCGCGGCGGTCCGGGCCGTCGGCGACGGCACACCGCACGCCACCGCCGTCGTCGTGGTCGCCTGCCTGATGGCCGCCCTGTACGCGGCGGGCGCGCTCGCCCCCGCCGTGCAGCCTCGCACCCGCCCGGCCGCGCTCTGGCTGGCCGCGCTGGGCGCCGTGTGGCTGGCGCTGCTGGCCCTGTCGCCGGACAGCCTCTGGGTGGCCTTCCCGCTCTACTTCCTGCAACTGCATCTGCTGCCGACGCGCTGGGCCCTGCCGGCCGTCGCCGCCACCGCCCTCGCCGCCATCGCCGGTTTCGTGCTGCACGGCCAGGCCGTCAACCCGGGCACCTTCATCGGGCCGCTGCTCGGGGCGGCGGTAGCGGTCGCGACGGTCCTCGGGTACGAGGCGCTGTTCCGGGAGAGCGAACGGCGCCGGGAGCTCATCGAGGAGCTGATGTCGACCCGGGCGGAGCTCGCCGAGGCGGAACGCACCGCGGGCACGCTCGCCGAGCGCGAGCGGCTGGCCCGGGAGATCCACGACACCCTCGCCCAGGGGCTGTCCAGCATCCAGCTGCTGCTGCGCGCCGCCGAACGCACCCTGCCCGCCGACGACCCCGCCACCGCGCACGTCCGCCGGGCCCGCGAGGCCGCGCAGGAGAATCTCGCCGAGGCCCGCCGCTTCGTCCGCGCCCTGTCGCCGCCCGATCTGGAGAACGGCTCCCTGGCCGCTGCGCTGGAACGCCTCTCGTCCCGCACGACCGGCCCCGGCCTCACGGTGCAGTGCGCGGTGAGCGGCACACCGGTGGAGCTGCCCACGCCGTACGAGGTGGCGCTGTTGCGTACCGCCCAGTCGGCGCTGGCCAACACGGTGCGGCACGCCGGGGCTGGGCGCGCGGAGATCACCCTCAGCTTCATGGACACCTCGGTGTCGCTGGACGTCGTCGACGACGGCCGGGGGTTCACCCCGGGTCCCGGCCCGGTCGCCGCGGACCGGGACACCGGGGGGTTCGGACTGCCGGCGATGCGGGCGCGGGCCCGTTCGCTGGGCGGCACGCTCAGTGTCGAGTCGGCCCCCGGCCAGGGCACCGCCGTCGCCCTGACCCTTCCGCTCCCGATCCCCGACGGCCGGCCAGGACAGGACGCCGCATGACCGCCTCCCCCGCCCCCATCAGGCTGCTGCTCGCCGACGACCACCCGGTGGTACGGGCGGGGCTGCGGGCCGTGCTCGATGCCGAACCCGGCTTCCGGGTGGTCGCCGAGGCGGCCACCGCCGAGCGGGCCGTCGAACTCGCCGCGGCCGGTGGCTTCGACGTGGTCCTCATGGACCTCCAGTTCGGCGCGGGCATGCACGGATCGCAGGCCACCGCGGCGATCACGGCACACCCGGACGCGCCCCACGTCCTGATCCTCACCACGTACGACTCGGACGCCGACATCCTGGCCGCGGTCGAGGCGGGCGCCGCCGGCTACCTGCTCAAGGACGCCCCGCCGGAGGAGCTGGCGGCGGCGGTACGCACGGCCGCGGCGGGCCGCTCGGCGCTCGCACCGGCCGTGGCCCACCGGCTGATGGACCGCATGCGGACGCCCGCGGAGGCGCTGACCAAGCGCGAGCTGGAGGTCCTGCAACTGGTCGGCGAGGGGCTGTCGAACCTGCAGATCAGCAAGCGGCTCTTCCTCAGCCAGGCGACGGTCAAGTCCCATCTGGTGCACATCTACGCCAAGCTGGGCGTGGACTCCCGCACCTCGGCGGTCGCGGCGGCGACGGCCCGCAGGCTCATCCGCCGCTGACCCC
Organism: Streptomyces sp. DvalAA-43; assembly: GCF_900091725.1. Taxonomy (GTDB): domain Bacteria; phylum Actinomycetota; class Actinomycetes; order Streptomycetales; family Streptomycetaceae; genus Streptomyces; species Streptomyces pulveraceus. The sequence continues at coordinate 108,640 of NZ_FMBW01000043.1, forward strand.
GCCCCTGTACGGCTGCTCAGCCGCGCGGCGGCTCACCGAAGAGATCGACGGCGACCCGCACGTCCCTGAGCGCGGAGGCCAGGGCGCTCACCGAGCCGATCGCTCCGGCGATCAGCAGCAGCGAACGGCGCAGCCGGGGAATCTCGGGCGCACCGCCCGCCGCCATCGCGTCCAGCGCGGCCAGTTCGTCCTCGGCGATCCCCCGGTCCGGGAATTCGGCGGGATGCCCGGCCAGCTCGCGGCGGAGCCGGGAGACCGCCGTACGCAGTTCGGTCACCCGCGGATCCTCTCCGCTGCCGGTCACCCGCGTCTGCCCCACGCTTCGCAACAATGCACTCCCCCTCGCACATCCATGTGCCAGTGTTCCGGCCGGTCCCCACAGCGTGGTCAAGTAACCGGGCGTGCGCGCAAGTTAACGCCATGACAGGTGCCGAGCGCCACTCCACGGACCGAATTCGGGGTGTCCCGTACGGGTGATCCGTATGTCTCCCGGTGGACGCCGCACCCGCCTGTGCCCGCCCGCGCCCGCTTGAGCGAAGGGTGCGCGTCCGGGGGCCGTTGGGGTATCCAGACCGCATGACTCCCACCACACCAGCTCCCCGGATCGCCGGACTGCTGCTCGCCGCAGGCGGCGGACGGCGGCTCGGCGGACGCCCCAAGGCCCTGCTCGAACACCGCGGCCGTCCCCTGGTCGAGCACGCGGTACGGGTACTGCGGGACGGTGGCTGCGGTGCCGTCCATGTCGTCCTGGGCGCCGCCGCGGACGAGGTCCGGGCCCGCGCCGACCTCGGCGGCTGCGAGGTGACCGTCAACCCCGGGTGGACCGAGGGCATGGGCTCCTCGCTGCGGGCGGGGCTCGGGTCGCTGACCGGCACCGGCGCGGACGCGGCACTCGTCCTGCTGGTCGACCAGCCGGGCATCGGCGCGGACGCGGTGGCACGGGTGCGTTCGGCGTACCGCTCCCGGACCGGGATCGCGGCCGCCGCCTACGGCGGGGAACGCGGCCATCCGGTGCTGTTCGGGGCGGAGCTGTGGGCGGAGATCGCGGCGGGGGCGGTGGGCGACCAGGGCGCTCGGGCCTATCTGCGGGCGCACCGCGATGCGATCACGCTCGTCGAGTGTTCCGATGTGGCTCAGGCGTACGACATCGACACGGTGGAGGACCTGAAGCACCTCGGGTGACCGGACTGGCACGCTGCGCCAGCATCGCACCACTTCTGTCGACCCGGAGAATCTCGACATCAACAAACCATTGAACTTCCACCATGAGGAAACTACTATCCACTGGTCAGAAGCCCTCTGCACTGCGGACGGCTTCCACGCCCGTATCCCGGAGCCCTGGCACGCCGTGCCATTTCAGGCGACCCGGCGGCCGTGAGACGCCGCCCGCACCGCCCGCTGAAGGAGTGACAGCTCATGTCCGCACCAGCGCCGTCCCCGCTGGCCATCGTCGATGCCGAGCCCCTGCCCCGGCAGGAGGAGGTCCTGACCGACGCGGCCCTCGCGTTCGTGGCCGAGCTGCACCGGCAGTTCACGCCCCGCCGTGACGAGCTGCTCGCCCGCCGCGGCGAGCGCCGCGCCGAGATCGCCCGTACGTCCACGCTGGACTTCCTGCCCGAGACGGCGGCGATCCGCGCGGACGACTCCTGGAAGGTCGCCCCGGCCCCGGCCGCGCTGAACGACCGCCGGGTGGAGATCACCGGTCCGACCGACCGCAAGATGACCATCAACGCCCTGAACTCGGGCGCGAAGGTCTGGCTCGCCGACTTCGAGGACGCCTCCGCCCCCACCTGGGAGAACGTCGTCCTCGGCCAGCTCAACCTGATCGACGCGTACACCCGCTCCATCGACTTCACGGACCCGAAGTCCGGCAAGTCGTACGCCCTGAAGCCCGCCGACGAGCTCGCCACGGTCGTCACCCGCCCCCGCGGCTGGCATCTGAACGAGCGCCACCTCCAGCTCGACGGCACCCCGGTGCCCGGCGCGCTGGTCGACTTCGGCCTGTACTTCTTCCACAACGCCCAACGCCTCATCGATCTCGGCAAGGGCCCGTACTTCTACCTCCCGAAGACGGAGTCGCATCTGGAGGCCCGCCTCTGGAACGACATCTTCGTCTTCGCCCAGGACTACGTCGGCATCCCGCAGGGCACGGTCCGCGCGACCGTCCTGATCGAGACGATCACCGCCGCGTACGAGATGGAGGAGATCCTCTACGAGCTCCGCGACCACGCCTCCGGGCTGAACGCGGGACGCTGGGACTACCTCTTCTCCATCGTCAAGAACTTCCGTGACGGCGGCTCCAAGTTCGTGCTGCCGGACCGCAACGCGGTGACGATGACCGCCCCGTTCATGCGCGCGTACACCGAACTGCTCGTCCGGACCTGCCACAAGCGCGGCGCGCACGCCATCGGCGGCATGGCCGCCTTCATCCCGTCCCGCCGGGACGCCGAGGTCAACAAGGTCGCCTTCGAGAAGGTCAAGGCCGACAAGGACCGCGAGGCGCACGACGGCTTCGACGGCTCCTGGGTCGCCCACCCGGACCTGGTCCCGATCGCCATGGCCTCCTTCGACGCGGTCCTCGGCGAGAAGCCGAACCAGAAGGAGCGGCTGCGCGAGGACGTCTCGGTGGCCGCCGGCGACCTGATCGCCATCGACACCCTGGACGCCAGGCCCACCTACGAGGGCCTGCGCAACGCCGTCGCGGTCGGCATCCGTTACATCGAGGCCTGGCTGCGCGGCATGGGCGCGGTCGCCATCTTCAACCTGATGGAGGACGCGGCCACCGCGGAGATCTCCCGCTCGCAGATCTGGCAGTGGATCAACGCGGACGTGGTCTTCGAGAACGGCGAACACGCCACTGCGGAACTGGCCCGTACGGTCGCGGCCGAGGAACTCGCCGCGATCCGCGCCGAGATCGGCGACGAGGCCTTCGCCGCCGGCAGGTGGCAGCAGGCCCACGACCTGCTGCTCCAGGTCTCCCTGGACCAGGACTACGCGGACTTCCTGACGCTGCCGGCGTACGAGCAGCTGGGCTGAGCCCCGCACCACCGAAACCGATACGCCTCTGCCCCCGGCACCGCACAGCGCCGGGGGCAGAGGTGTGCGGTCCTCAGGAGGTCGCCGCCTCCATGTCCGCCTTGACGGCCGACTCGTCGAGCGAGGTGAGCACGGACCGGGGGTCGCCGCCCTTCGTCACCGCCTGGCTCATATCGGTGCGGATCGTGCCCCGGACGGCGGGCCAGGAACGCATGTTGACCGGGGCGAACTGGGCGTTCGACAGCTGCTCGATGAAGGGCGAGAGCGGCTGTTCGGCAGGGGTTCCGGTCGCCGCGTCGGAGGCGGAGTACGTCACGGGCAGCGCGGACTGGCTGCCGCCGTAGGTCAGGGCGGACTTCCCGCTGTAGAGGAACGAGAGGAAGGTGCCGCACTCCTTGCGGTGGTCGTTGCGCCGGAACGCCATCAGCCAGTCGCTGATCCCCACCGGAGGGGCGGCCCCGCCGTCCTTCTTGGGGAACGCGGCGTGCGCGTAAGGGAGTTTGGCCTGGCCGGCCGCGCCCATCAGCATGGGGTGGGCGATCATCATGCCGATCTCGCCCCGCAGGAACTGGGTGTACGCGTCGGTCCGGTTGAGCTTCGCGGGGTCGGAACCGGCCAGCCCCCCGGCGACCAGCTCGTCCCGCAGCCAGGCCAGGGCCTCGGCGTTCTCCGGCTTCATGAAGTCGTATTCCCCGAGCTCCCCCGTGTAGCCGCCGCCGGCCGCGAGGAACCAGGACAGGGCCTCGTCCTCGGCCGCCTCGGGGCCGAACTGGAGCCCGTACGGCGTCTTCACACCGATCGCCTTCAGCGCCTGGGCGGCCGCCCGCAGTTCGTCCCAGGACGTGGGGGCGCCGCTGACGCGGGCCCGCCGGAACAGCTCCTTGTTGTAGAAGAGCCGGGGCGTGCTGGCCAGGAACGGGATGCCGTAGGTGGCGTCGTCGACCGTGCCCGCGTCGGTGAAGGACCGGATGAAGTCGGCCTGGGTGGCGATGTCGAACAGCTGGGTCATGTCGTGGAGACGGCCGTCCTCGGCGTACGGCGCGAAGACGTTCGACTGCGCGATGTCGGGCGCCCTGCCCTCCTCCACCCGCTGGGCGAGCGTCTTGTCGATCTTGGTGTAGGAGACCCGCTCCAGCTCGATCCTGATCCCGGCGTGCTGCTTCTCGAACGTGGCGACGACGTCGTCCCACTGGTCGCCGAGCGAAGCGCCGATGCTCTTGTCGTAACTGGCCACGAGCAGGTGGAGCTTCACCTCCTTGCTCGTCGAGCAGCCGGTGAGCCCCATCGCGGCCGTGGCGCCGGCGAGGCCGGCCGTCTGAAGAAGGAATTGCCGCCGACGCACCGCTCTTGCCACCTCTTGCTAGCCCAACACATTCGTTTGTGGCAGATTCTGCCACATGGGCAATAACTGCCTTCCGGACGTGGTGACTCCAGGGCATAACCTGATCCGCATGCAAGGTGGCTCGTTGACCGAGCGGCGCAAGGCCGCCACCCGACTGGATATCGCCCGTACCGCGGCGGCGCTCTTCGTGGAACACGGCCTGCGCACCACGCGCGCCGAGGACATCGCGCGCGCCGCGGGCGTCGCCCCGCGCACCTTCTACCGCTATTTCGCGACGAAGGAGGAGGCCATCACCCCGCTGCTCTCCGTGGGGGCCCGGCAGTGGGTGGAGGCGGTCCGGGACGCCCCGGGCGCCCTGCCGGTGCCGGAGGCGCTGCGGCACGCGGCGGCGCGCGCGCTGACCCCGGCGCCCGGCGACACGGCGGCCTCGGAGTCGCTGGAGTGGGTGCGGTCGCTGCTGCGGATGGCGGCGGACAGCCCGGCCCTCCAGTCGGTGTGGAACGACGCGTGCCACGACGCGGACGCCACCCTGGCCGTGGTGCTCGCGGCGCGCGCCGGACTCGCGGACGGAGCGGGCTCGCTGGAGATCCGGCTGCTGGCCGGGGTCGCCGGCGCGGCGGTGCGGGCGGCGGTGGAGACCTGGGCGGCCGGCGACGCCCCGGCGACGGGACCGGAGGGACCCGCGGCGCTGGCGGAGCGCTGCCTGACCTCGGCGGAGGGCACGCTGAGGGGATGCTGATCCCCGGTGCCGCACCACCGGTCCGCGCGGCCTCCGCGGGCGCGCGGACCGGTGGTGCGGCGTACCGCTCCGGCTACTTCAGGCCGGTGTCGAGCGCGTTGAGCAGGGTTCCCTGCGGGGTGTCTCCGGACATCTCCCAGACCATGACGCCCAGCAGCCCCTTGGACTTCACGTAGTCGGTCTTCTTGCCGATGGACCAGGTGTCGTCGAAGGACCACCACTGGTTGCCGGTGTAGCCGTACGTCGACACCGACTGCTCGTCATGGTGGACCGTCATCGTCGGGTACGCGCCGATGAGGTTGGCGTAGCCGCGGGTACCGGCCTCCTCGGCGAACTGGCCGGGAGCGGCGCCGCCCGCGCTCTGCCATTCACCGGCGGCCCCGCCGTCCACGACGTTCTGCCAGCCCCGGCCGTAGAACGGGATGCCGAGGGTCAGCTTGCGGGGCTCGACGCCCGCGTCGGTGTACGCCTTGATGGCGGTGTCGGCGCTGAAGTGGAAGTCGTAGGGGTCCTGGTCGTCCGTGTAGAGGTTGGCCTGGTGGCCGGTGCGGTCCGGCTCCCAGGAGTTGTCGCTGCCGGAGCCGTGGAAGTCGTAGCCCTGGACGTTCGCCACGTCGAGGGAGTCGAAGACCTTGGCCAGGTCCCAGCCGTCGCCGATCTTCTGCGGGTCGGCGGGGGTGAAGGCGGTGAGGAGGCGGTGTCCGCCGCCGAGGGCGTCCATCTGCTTGCGGAACTCGGCGAGCAGCAGGGTCAGGTTGCCCTTGTCGTCGGGCGAGTAGTGGTTGCCGGGGTGCCCTGTGCCCGTACCCGGCCATTCCCAGTCGATGTCGAAGCCGTCGAAGATCCCGGCGGCGGTGCCGGGGCCGCCCGCGCCGTTGTACGCGGGCAGGTTGCCCTTGATGTACATGTCGATGCAGGAGGAGACGAACTTCTTGCGGGAGGCGTCGGTGGCCGCCACGTCGGAGAAGTACTTCGAGTACGTCCAGCCCCCGAGCGAGACCACGATCTTCAGGTTCGGGTGGAGCTTCTTGAGCTTCTTCAGCTGGTTGAAGTTTCCGCGCAGTGTGCCCCAGCCGTCGTCCGCGACGCCGTCGACGGACTGGGCGGCGCTGAACGGGCGTGCGTAGTCGGCGTCCGCGTCACCGGCGCCGGTGCCCTGCTCGGGGTCCTCCGGGTCGGCGGTGGTGCCCTTGGTGACACCGTTCAGGCAGGTGAGGTTGTTGGGGTCGATGTTGGCGAAGGCGTAGTTGATGATGTCGAGCTTGTCGGCGGCACCCGAGTCGTGGAGGTTCTTGACGAAGTACTGGCGGCCGTAGATGCCCCACTGGACGAAGTAGCCGACCTTGGCGTAGTTGCCCGCGCCGACGATGTCGTCGGTCTTCACCGTGAGCGCGTTGGCGGCCGGGGAGGCGTTGTCCGCCGCGTCACGGGCCTTGACGGTGAAGGTGTACGAGGTCGAGGGCGAGAGGCCGCCGATGGTGGCGGTGGTCGTGGTGCCCGAGACCGTGGTGGCCAGTGCCCCGTCCCGGTAGATGTCGTAGGCGGCGACGCGCTGGTTGTCCGTCGCGGCGGTCCAGGCCAGGGTGACGGACGAGGAGTCGGTCGCCGTGGCGTGCAGCGCGCCCGGCGCGGTGGGCGGGGAGGTGTCGGTGGCCGGGTCGACGGTGGTGACGGCCAGCGGGGCACTCTCGGCGGAGGTGTTGCCCCGGGTGTCCTTGGCCCGGACCGTGAAGGAGTAGGCGGTCGCCGGGGTCAGACCGGTGACCGTGGCGGAGGTCGTCGCGGTGGCCGAGCCCACCACCTTGCCGCCCGCCAGGATGTCGTACGACGCCACGGGGAAGTCGCCCGCCGTGGCCGCCGTCCAGGACAGCGACGCGGTGCGGGCGGTGACGTCGGTCTGCTTCAGCCCGGCGGGGGCGCCCGGGGGCGCGTCCGCGGAGCCGTCGCACTTGTCGCCGTTGATCCGGCAGCCGGTCGGTGCCGTGATCGGCCCGGTCGCGACGAACCAGAAGCTGTACGGCTCGCTGGTGCCGTGCGCGGCGACGGTCCCGTTGTAGTGGGCGTTGACCGCCGTGATGTGGCTGCCCTGGGTGGTGACCGTGCCGTTGTAGGAGGTGTCGATCGCGACCCCGGACGGCAGGTCGAATTCGAGGCTCCAGCCGGTCACGGCGGTGTCGGTGTCGTTGTGCAGGACGTAGGTCCCCTTCCACCACGACCCGTTGTCGGCCGAGGTGAAGGTGGCCGTCAGCTTGCCCGCCGCGTGGGCGGGTGCGGCCTGGAGCGAAAGCAGCGCGAGGAGCAGCCCGAGAACGGCGAGGAGGGCGGTCGCCGTTCTCCGTCTGAAGGTCATGTGCTCGAACATGGATTTCTCCCTTGGGGCAGGGACCGGTGAGGCGGTCCTGAGGGGGAGCGGGATTCCGTGGTGCCATGGAGCACACGGGAACCTAAGAGGTCTGGACCAACTCGTCAATAGGTACAGACCAATCACACGCAAAGTCCGCCACCCCGGACCGACCGGCCCCTGAGCCCCCGAACTCGCCGGGTGCCGAACCCCGGGCTCGTCGGATGCCGGACATCCGGACCGGCCGGGTGCCGGATCGCCCGAGTCCGGGATCGCCCGCCCCTCGCCCCGCCGGGTGCGTCAGCCGCCGAGGACGACCGTGCGCTGGGCCGAGAAGTCGCCCCACTTCCCGTCGGGCAGCTTGGCGCGGATCTTCATCGAGTAGCGGGTACCGCGCGGATCACCGACGGTGAGGCGGTAACTCGCCCGGCCCGCGGGCGGGGTGGCGCCCCATACGATCGTGGTGGTCAGCCGGCCGCCGATGAAGAGCTGGTACGCGGGGATCTCGCCGCCCGTCTCCGGCTGCCTCCAGTCCAGGTCGATGGCGTACTCCTTGCCCTGGACCCGGTTGCTGATCCGCAGATCGGTGGGGGCGGTGCCCGCCGGGGCGCCCGGCGCGGAGCGGGTGGTGAGATCGATGGCGTTGCTGTCCGGCGAGGAGGTGTCGGCGGCGTCGCGGGCACGGACGGTGAAGGTGTAGACGGTGCCCGGACGCAGTCCGGTCAGATGTGCCGTGGTCCGCGTGCCGGGCACGCTGTGGATCCGGGAGTCCTCCTGGTAGATGTCGTACGAGGTCACGCCGATGTCGTCCGTCGAGCCTCCCCAGGAGAGGTTCACCGCCCGGCTGCCGTCCACCGTGCCGCGCAGCCTCACCGGGCGGGTCGGCGCCTCGTGGTCGGCCGGGGTCGGGGCGGGCGTGGTGACGCTCACGGCGGCGCTCGGCGCGGAGAGGTTGCCGGCGGCGTCACGGGCGCGAACGGTGAAGCTGTACGCGGTGGAGGCGGTCAGCCCGTCCACGTCGATCATCACCTTGGCCGCCGGGACGGACCGGACCCGCTTCCCCTGGCGGTAGATCTCGTAGCCGGTGACCGCCCGGTCGTCGGTGGACCGCTCCCACATCACGTGCACGGACGTGGCGCTGCTCGCCTGGGCCGTCACATGACCCGGCACGGTCGGCTTGTGGGTATCGGCCTCGGGGCCGGAGTCGCAGGCGGTGAGCGCGGCGAGGAGCAGGGCGGCGGAACAGGCCAACGCGGCGGTTGCGTGGGGGCGTTGCACGGTCGTGCCTTCCATCCGGCAGCAATGGTCCAGACCTGTATCGCATGGTGCGGGGGTCGCCGACAAGGGGGTGGAGCGGAACCTTCCGCAATATGCCGATGTGTGCGAGGGCCCGGCGGCCTTCCTGTGCGTCCCCGCCCGTCCCAGTGCGTGCCGGCCGGTCACCGGCGGGTCTCCGAGGTGGCGTACGGTCGGCCGATGCTGTGCATACGAGGAGTTGTACTGCCCGAGCGCGAGGAGCGTACGTTCTGGATCGACGGCGAGGTGCTCCGCGCGGGCCCGCCGCCCGGCGGGCCCGCCGGGCGGGACACGGAGACGGTCGTGGACGGCGGCTGGCTGCTGCCCGGTCTCGTCGATGTGCACACGCACCCGGGCGCGCTGGAGCCGGGCTCGCCGTTCGACGAGGCGTTGCTGCGCAGGCAGTTGGGCGAGCACCGGGACGCCGGCGTGCTCGCGGTGCGCACCCCCGGCACCGCGCAGCGGATGCCCGCGTGGGTGGCTGAGGACCCGGAACTGCCCCGGGTCACGTCGGCGGGGCGGTGGCTGGCCACACCCGGCCGGTTCTTCCCCGGCTTCGGACGCGATGTGAGCGAGGCCGAGCTGGTGCGGGCGGCCGTGGAGGAGGCGACCGCCTCCTCGGGATGGTGCAAGGTCATCAGTGACTGGGCCGCCGACGAACCCGCCCTGCCGCTCCCGCTGTTGACCTCGGTGGTGGCGGCGGTGCACGCGGCGGGCGGCAAGGTGGCGGTGCACTGCCAGACCGCCGAGGGCAGCCGCAATGCCGTACTGGCGGGCGCCGACAGCCTCGAACACGGCATGCATCTCGACCCGGCCCTGCTGGACCGGATGGCCGCGCAGGGCACGGCGCTCGTGCCGACGCTGAGCGTCTTCGGCGCCGGGGCGGACGCGATGCGGGCACGGGAACCGAGCGTGCGCCGGGACCTGTGGCTGGCCGGCTGGGACAGCATGCTCGACACCGTGCGCGCGGCCCATGAGGCGAAGGTGACGGTGCTGGCGGGGACGGACTCCTTCCCTTGCGGGACGGTCGCGGGCGAGATGGAATGGCTGGTACGGGCCGGTCTGTCGGCCCATGCGGCCCTCGGTGCCGCGTCCTGGACGGCACGGGCCTGGCTCGGTCTGCCGGGCCTCGTGGACGGCGCACCCGCCGATGTCGTCGCCTATCCGACCGACCCGACCCTGGACCCGGACGCGCTGAACCACCCGGGCCGGATCGTGCTCCGTGGACGCGTCGTGCGGTGAGCGACGAGTTCGGGGAAGCGACCAGTTCGGGGCGCGACGAGTCCGAGGAGCGACGGGTTCGAGAAGCGACGCGTCCGAGGAGCAACGGGTTCGGGAAGCGATGAGTTCGGGGAGCGGGAGGAGTCAGCACTGTATGGACACGCACACGGAAACCACTCCCACGATCGATCTGGAACCCGCGGCGCGGCGGATCGCCGCCCTGCTCGACGGCATCGACGAACAGCAGCTGGACGGTCCGACGCCCTGCCCCGACTACGCGGTACGCGAGCTGCTCGCCCACGTGGCCGGGCTCGGCGCGGCATTCCGCGAGGCGGCGCGCAAGAACTTCGGCCCGGTGACCGACACCGCCCCGGACGCGAAGCTTCCGGTCCTCGCCGACAACTGGCGCGAAGCGCTGCCGCCCCTGCTGGAAGAGCTGGTGACGGCCTGGCGCGATCCTGCCGCCGGGCAGGGCATGACCAGGGCGGGCGGCGTGGATCTGCCGGGTGAGGTGGCGCTGCTGGTCGTGCTGGACGAGCTGGTGATCCACGGCTGGGACCTGGCCCGGTCGACCGGTCGGCACTACGAGGCGGACGAGGCCAGCCTTCGTATCGCGCTGGAGATGCTGACCCCCGGTGACGGCAAGCCCCGGGCGGACACCATCTTCGGGCCGCCGGTCCCGGTCCCGGCCGACGCTCCTCTCCTCGACCGGGCCGTCGCGATGAGCGGCCGCCGCCCGGACTGGAAGCCGGGCGACTGAGCGGTGCGCGCGAAGTGCGGTGATCCGGTGGGGAGCCGCGAGCGGTGCTCCGGTGGGGGCCGTGAGCGGTGCCCCGTGGTGCTCCGGTCGGTCAGCGGTGAGTACGACGGGGCCGCGCGACGCTGAACCGGTGGGCGACCGGTGACGGCACCGCCCGTCGCTCCCCCGCTCAGCTCAGCGTGCGCACCGCCTCGCGTGCCTGCTCCCGCAGCCGTTCATCGGCATGGGGTATCCCCGACGCCACACCCGAGGACCTCACCCGGAGGTCCCGTTCCGCCAGAGCGGTCAGTCGGCGGCGATGGTCCTCGGTGAGGGCGCCGCGGCCGAGGACGACGAGGGCCTCCAGCGCGGTCACCGCGTCGGCGTCGGCCTCCGCGGCATCCAGGAGCAGGCCGGCCGCGCGCGGGCGGTCGAGCGATTCGGGCGCGATGGCGTGCAGAGCGAGCACCGCGGCCGGCGTCCTCAGCCCGCCGGTGAGCAGGCCCTCCAGCGCGGGGACCAGCGGTCGGGCCTCGGCGCCGATGGCGGCCGCGGCCCTCGCGGCCCGGACGGCCGTCCAGCCCGTCCACTCCTCGTCGAGCCGCGCGAACACATCGGCCAGCACCGGCACCGTCTCCTCCGCCCGGCCGGTGATCCGCCACAGCGCCGAGACGATCGCGATGTCGCCGTCCAGCTGCGGAACGCTGCGCCCGTCCCCCGGGCCGCCGAGCGCGGACCGCAGCGCGGGCACCAGCTCCGCCGCCTCCGGGCCGAGCTCGGCGGCCAGGTCCGCGGCCTCCCGTACGGCATGACCGCCACGGGCGCATTGCGCGGCGACGGCCGCCGACAGCGGGCCGGTCTCCCCCGTCAGTCCGCGCACCGCCCGGGCCGCGGGGAGCCGGCCCTCCTCGGGCCCGGAACGGGCGGCCGTGGTCAGCAGCTCCGCCGTCGCCGCGCGGTGCTCCGGTGGGCAGACCGCGGCCAGTGCCCTCGGCAGGGCCGCCGGGAGTCGCGGCAGCGCGGACCGCAGCTCGGGCAGCGCGGCCGATGCCCGGCTCCCCCACGCCACCAGCAGGGAGGCGAGCCGGACGGGCTCGTAGGTGTCGAGGCCGTCGGCGCCCAGCCGGGTACGGATCGCGTCCAGCAACGCGGAGTCGTACGGGAACGAGGTCTCGGACGTACCGCCGGTCAGGAATCCGCAGGCCGCACCGAGCGCACGTGGGCGCCGTCCCAGGTCGCGGGCGAGGAGCGGCGCGGCCCGCTCGGGGGCCACCGCCACGAGCGCTTCCAGCGCACGGTCCGCCGGGTCGCCCTCGCCTTCGGCGAGCAGGGCCAGCGCCGGAGCGGCCGCCGCGGCCCGGGGCCCCAGCTTCATGAGCAGCGCATACGCCCCGGGCACCTCGGCGGGGTCGGCCGACAGCATCGGCACGGCACCGGCCAGCCGTTCCGGCGCGCCGCGCGACAGCAGGCAGGCCTCCTCGGCCGCCCACAGAGCCTCCTCCCGCGCCCCGGTGACCGTACTGCGCAGGGCGGCGTCCAGCAGGGTGTACGCGGCCTCGCGGTCCGCGTCGGTGTCGCGGAGCAGCAGTGCTTCGACGACGTACTGCAGCGGTTCGCCGTGCTCCAGGTCCAGCCTGCCCTCGACGAGGCCGTTGGCGGGCAGGAGGGACAGCATCGCCCCGTGGTGCGCCCGCTCCCAGGGCGCTCCGCCGTCCACGCAGGCCAGCAGTGCCGCGAACCGCACCTCGGCGGGCTCGTCCGCGCCGAGGGCAGCGGCCGCGGCGGCGGCCGTACCCGCCGGGTCCAGATGTGCCAGGGCGCCGAGGAGTTCGGCCCGCACCCCGGGATCCGTCTCGGTCCCCCCGCGCGGGCGGAGCACCGGCAGCACTCTTTCAGCCGCGCCGGTCATCGCGGCGGCCCAGACGGCGGCCCGTCGGAGCCCCGGGTCCTCGGCGTCGACCGTCGCGAGGAGCAGCGGCAACTGATCGACGACGGCCGCCCGGCAGGCCGCCTCGTCGCCGTCGCCGTCGTCCGCGCCGCCCTCCGCTATCCCGCCGAGCAGCACCAGCAGGTCCTCCGTGCGGTACCCGGCTCCGGCGAGCCGCGCGAGGTACGGCACGGCGCGGGCCGTGGCCCCGTACACCGAGCCCTGGTGCAGGATGCTGCCGTACAGCTCGGACACCGCCTCGGACGCGGCGTCCTCGCTCTCCCCCGCGAGGGCCCGCAGGAGGTCGGGGACGTCGGCCGCGCTCCCGTAGGCGTGCTGGAGATCCGCCCAGGGCTGGGCGTCGACGTCGGCGAGGAACCGTGTGAGATCCATGCGAAGGATCATGGCACCGGGCACTGACAACACCGCTCCGGGCCGCCGGTCCCCGGCCTGTCATCGGCCGGTCGTCGGCCGCGCCGGACGGCCCCCGGACAGGCCCTCGGCGGGCCTCAGCTGGTGAAGAACTCCGTGATCTGCTGGGCGACCTGGTCGGGGTGGACCTCGTGCACCCGGTGGCCGCCCCCGATCGTGATCAGCCGGCAGTCCGGGATCATCGAGGCCATGTCCTGCAGGCGGCCCTGGGGCATGGTGGACTCCGGACCGCCCGCGATCATCAGTGTCGGCGCGACGATCTCGCCGAGGCCGGCCGCCCACGCCGGGTCGGGGTCGGCCATCTCGGCCCGGACGGGAGCCACGACGGCCCGGTCGTAGTCCACCGGGCCCTCCGGCTCGGCGGCGGGCCTCGGCTCGCTCGGGAACGGCGGCGGGGTCTCCACGAGCGCCAGCCGCTCCACCCGGTCCGCGTGCTCCTGGGCGAGCAGATGGGCGACGACACCGCCCATGGAGTGGCCGACCAGGCCGACCCGGTCGAGCTCGCACTCGTCCAGGAAGCCGAGGACGTCGTCCCGCATCAGCTCGCAGGAGTACTCGTCCGGCCAGTCGCTCTCGCCGTGACCGCGCAGGTCCAGGGCGTACACCCGCCACTCCTCGCCGAGCAGGGCACCGACCGCCTCCCAGCTCGCGGCCGAGCCGCCGAGGCCGTGCAGCAGAACCACGGGCGAGCCGAAGGGGTCGCCCCAGGTCCGGTACGCCAGACGTACGTCGCCGACATCCACTACAGACTGATCTTCCATACCCATGACGCTACAGGCGCACGGGAGCGGATCGTTCCGCCGCCTCCCGACGACCGCCGTACGGCTCGCGCCCGGCGCCCATTGCCGGATCGACGCCCACGCAAACCCATGATCGGCGGGCGCGGGAAGCGTCCGCCCCGCCCCCGCGCACGCCGGTGCGTACCGCATATGACCAGCGCCTTCGCTCCTGCCCGAAGACCGATCCGGACCCGTGACCAGGCGGTCGGCGGCTCCGTTGGGGCCGGTGTACGGCTCACGCCGACGTGGGCCGGAAACGGAGGAGAAAGCCACATGATGAAGAAGATGATGCTGGCCGCGATGGTGCTGACCGCCGGTCTCGGGCTGGCCGTGAGCCCTGCCGCCCAGGCCGCGCAGAGCCCCGCCGCCGTGCAGGCCGTGAAGGCACCCGCAGCGGTCTGCACCGTCAACGACAACGGGGTGAACTTCCGCGGCGGGCCGGGCACCGACTACCCGGTCCTCGGGACGGTGAACCGGGGTCAGAACCTGAACTACCGAGGTCAGCAGGGCAACTGGATCATGGGTGACCTGTGGGGCGGCCCCACGGGCGTCTGGATCCACGTGGCCTACCTCGACTGCTGAGTCTCAGCGCCCCGGTCCGCCTCGCGGCCCCGCCGCACCGCCCGCCCCGGCCCCGCATCGCGCGTTCGCGCGGTGCGGGGCCTCTCGTGTTCCGGGTGAACTTCTCAACTCCTCGTTGCCGGAGGGGTGTACGGCCACCCTCCACTCTGATAGGAAAGCTTCCTAACAGACCGTCGGAACGAAGAACTCCCCTTGGAGGACTGGTGCACGCTCCCCATAAGCGCGCCGCACGTCGCAACACCCGCCCCGTGCGCCTCACGGTCATCGCGGTCGGACTGGCCCTCACGGCCATTCCCGTCACCGCTTACGCCGGTGGCCTCACACACCAGGCGGCCCCTCGACCGGCGGAAGCGGCCCCCCGGGCCGCCGCCGCGACCGGGCTGGAGGATCCGGCGAAGAAGGAGATCGCCATGCAACTGGTCTCCAGCGCCGAGAACTCCTCCCTCAACTGGAAGTCCCAGTACAAGTACATCGAGGACATCGACGACGACCGCGGCTACACCGGCGGCATCATCGGTTTCTGTTCCGGAACGGGCGACATGCTCGACCTCGTCGAGCTGTACACCGAGCGCAAGCCCGACAACGTCCTCGCGAAGTACCTCCCCGCGCTGCGGAAGGTCAACGGCACCCCCTCGCACAGCGGTCTCGACCCGAACTTCACCAAGGACTGGGCGAAGGCCGCTTCCGACTCGGCGTTCAAGAAGGCGCAGGACGACGAGCGGGACCGGGTGTACTTCAACCCGGCCGTCAAGCAGGGCAAGGCCGACGGCATCGGCACGCTGGGCCAGTTCGCGTACTACGACGCCATCGTCATGCACGGTGACGGCGACGACAGCACCGGCTTCAGCGCCATCCGCAAGCGGGCCCTCTCGAAGGCGAAGCCGCCGTCCCAGGGCGGCAACGAGACCACGTACCTCAACGCCTTCCTCGACGCCCGTGTCTGGGCGATGAAGCAGGAGGAGGCCCACGAGGACACCAGCCGGGTGGACACCGCCCAGCGGGTCTTCCTGAAGAAGGGCAACCTGAACCTGGACCCGCCGCTCGACTGGAAGGTCTACGGCGACAGCTACCACATCGGCTGACGCACCCGGGCGACATGACCGTGGCGCGTACGGCGGCCCTCACGGGTGCCGCCGTACGCGCCACAGTGCTGTACCGGCCCGTATCCGACAGGGCCGGTCGGCTCAGTGCGCGGCCACCGGGTCCGCGGCCGCGGGGCTCTGCTCCCGCTCCGAGGGTTCCGGCTCCGGCTTCCCGCCGAGGTGGTTGAAGGCCAGGTTGAGCACGATCGCCACCACGCAGCCGGTCGAGATCCCGGAGTCCAGGACGACCAGCAGGTCCTTCGGGAACGAGTGGTAGAACTCCGGCGCGGCGATCGGGATCAGGCCGATGCCCACGGCCGCGGCGACGATCAGCGCGTTCTCGCCCTTCTCCAGCGCGGCGGTGGCCAGGGTCTGGATGCCGCTGGCGGCGACCGAACCGAAGAGCACGATGCCCGCGCCGCCGAGGACCGGCAGCGGGACGAGCGCGATGACGGACGCCGCTACGGGGACCAGTCCGAGCACGATCAGGATGCCGCCGCCGGCGGCCACCACGAAGCGGCTGCGGACCTTCGTCATCGCGACCAGACCGATGTTCTGGGCGAAGGCACTGCACATGAAACCGTTGAAGAGCGGGCTGATGGCGCTGCCCAGGGTGTCGGCGCGCAGACCGCCCTCGATGGTCCGCTCGTCCGCCGGCCGGTCGACGATCCTGCCGAGCGCGAGCATGTCCGCGGTGGACTCGGTCATGCAGACCAGCATCACGATGCTCATCGAGACGATCGCGGCGATCTCGAACTGCGGCGCGCCGAAGTGGAACGGCGTCGGGAAGCCGATCGGGTCGGCGTCCTTGATGGCTCCGAAGTCGGTGATGCCGACCGGGATCGCGATCAGGGTGCCGACGATCAGCCCGAGCAGGATGGCGATCTGCTGGAGGAATCCGCGCAGCAGTTTGCGCAGTGCGAGGACGATCACCAGGGTCACCGCGGCCATGGTGATGTTGGTCGTGGAGCCGTAGTCGGCGGCCTTGGCGTTGCCGCCCTGGGACCAGTTGAAGGCGACCGGCAGCAGGGAGACACCGATCAGGGTGATCACGGTGCCGGTGACCACGGGCGGGAAGAAGCGGACCAGTTTGCAGAAGTACGGGGCCAGCAGGAAGCCGATCAGGCTGGCGACGATGATCGCGCCGAAGATGACGGCGATGCCGTCGTGCCCGCGGTCCTTGCCGATCGCCACCATCGGGGTGACCCCGGCGAACGAGACCCCGTTGACGAACGGCAGCCGGGCGCCGATCCGCCAGAAGCCGAGGGTCTGGAGCAGGGTGGCGATGCCCGCGGTGAACAGGCTCGCCCCCATCAGGAAGGCGGTCTCCTTGGGGCTGAGGCCCACGGCGGGCCCCACGATCATCGGCGGGGCCACCACGCCCGCGTACATCGCGGCCACGTGCTGGAGGCCACTGGTGAACATCTTCAGCGGGGGAAGTGTTTCGTCGACCGGATGTTTCCGGTCCGTCGAGGCCGACTCGGGGGCGAGGTGGGGATCGGCATCGGATGCTGCGTCTGCGTCGTTGCGAAACCTGGGCGTAGCTGCCACGGCGGTTCCTCCGGTCGGGTGCACGTCTGCGGTGACGTGGGTGTCAGGGAGGTGGTGCATGTGGGGCGTTGAAGCAGGTGGGGCAGGTCGTGCAGCTGGTGCGGGCAGCTTGGTAGCGCCGACGCGGGGGCGCGTACGGGTGAGTACGCGCCCCCGTGCCGGTTGCCGCGGGCCCCGCTCGGGTCCACGGCGGCCGGCCGAGGGCCGTCCCCCTCGGCCGGCCGGTCTCGGGGGTGTCGCGGGAGTGTCAGGCTCCGGCGGCGATCCGGGCGAGGCGGCGGGCCTCGTCGCGGGTGGCGCGGGCGATGGCGTCCTCGTCCGCGGTGATCAGGTGGTTGTCCTCGACGACCGGCTTGCCGTCGACCAGCGAGAGAGTGACGGGGGCCGCCGCGCCGAAGACGAGTGCGGTCACCGGGTCGGCGATGGAGGCGTGGGCGAGGGTGTCGAGCTTCCAGAGCACGAGGTCGGCGAGCTT
Organism: Streptomyces sp. DvalAA-43; assembly: GCF_900091725.1. Classification (GTDB taxonomy): domain Bacteria; phylum Actinomycetota; class Actinomycetes; order Streptomycetales; family Streptomycetaceae; genus Streptomyces; species Streptomyces pulveraceus. The sequence continues at coordinate 126,182 of NZ_FMBW01000043.1, forward strand.
GCCCGGTTCCAGGGAGCCGATCTGGTCGGTGCGGCCGAGCACCCGGGCGCCGCCGTGGGTGCCCAGGCGCAGGGCCTGGCGTGCGTCCAGGGCCTTCTCGCGGTGGGCGCCGAGGCGGTTGATGAGGAGGGCGTTGCGCAGCTCGGTGTGGAGCTCGCCGGACTCGTTGGAGGCGGTGCCGTCGACGCCGAGGCCGACCGGGACACCGGCGGCGAGCATGTCGGGGACCCGGGCGATGCCCGCGGCGAGCCGGGCGTTGGACGAGGGGCAGTGCGCGACGCCGGTTCCGGTACGGGCGAAGGCGGCGATGTCGGAGTCGTTCATGTGGACGCAGTGCGCCATCCACACGTCGTCGCCGAGCCAGCCGGTGGACTCGAAGTATTCGGTCGGCCCCATCCCGAACAGCTCGTGGCAGAACTTCTCCTCCTCCACCGTCTCCGAGCCATGGGTGTGCATGCGCACTCCCTTGCGGCGGGCCAACTCTGCGCCCTGGCGCAGCAGTTCGGTGGAGATGGAGAACGGGGAGCAGGGTGCGGCGGCGATCTGGGTCATCGAGTCGAACGACGCGTCGTGGTGTGCGTCGATGGTCGCCTCGGTGCCGGCGAGCGCACCGTCGAGGGTCTCCACCGCGAAGTCCGGCGGCAGTCCGCCGTCCTTGACGCTGCGGTCCATGGACCCGCGGGCGAGGGTGAACCGTACGCCCATGTCGCGGGCGGCCCCGATGATGGCGCCGGACAGGTCGCCGGATCCGCGCGGGTAGACGTAGTGGTGGTCCATGGCGGTGGTGACACCGCCGCGGGCCATCATGGCGAGCGAGCCCTGGGCGGCGGCGCGGACCATCGGCTCGTCGATGCGTGCCCAGGTCGGGTAGAGGGCGACCAGCCAGTCGAAGAGGTTGTGGTCGGTGGCCATGCCCCGGGTGATCCACTGGTAGAAGTGGTGGTGGGTGTTGATCAGGCCGGGGGTCGCCAGGTGTCCGGTGCCGTCGATGCGGCGTACGACGTTCTGGAGGCCCTGGGGGGCCGGGCCCGCGCCGATGGACTCGATCCTGTTGCCCGCGACGACGAGATGGCCCGAGGCGTACTCGGTGTCGTGGGCGTCGACCGTGGCGATGGCCACGTTCTCGATGACGATGCGTGATACGGGGTCTGCCGAGGGTGCCATGGTGCTTCCTTCCGGAGGGAGTGGCGGTGCGGGCACGGCAGGACCCTAGGAGGATTTGAGTGCCGGGGCGGACGCGCCGCCCCGGGTGCCGAGATGGTGGAAGAAGAGGTTCAGCGCCACGGCGACCAGGGCGCCCGCGCTGATGCCGGAGCCGAGCACGGTCTGTGCCCAAGCCGGGAAGTCGGCGTAGAAGGTGGGCGCGGCGAGCGGGATGATGCCCGCGCCGAGCGAGACGGCCACCAGGATGATGTTGGAGCTGTCGTCGAGGCCGGCCTCCGAGAGCGTACGGATGCCGCTGACCGCGATGGAGCCGAAGAGGACGATGCCCGCACCGCCGAGGACCGGCATCGGCACCGTGGAGACCACCGCGCCGAGCACCGGGAAGACGCCGAGGACCAGGAGTGCGCCTCCCGCGGCGGCGACGACGTAGCGGCTGCGGACCTTGGTCAGCGAGACGACTCCGACGTTCTGCGCGAAGGCGGAGGTGGGGAAGCCGCCGAAGACCGGGCCGAGGAGGGTGGCGAGGCCGTCGGTGCGCAGGCCCCGGGTGATGGTCCTGCCGTCGGTCTCGCGCCCGCAGATCTCGCCGATGGCGAGCATTCCGGCGCTGGACTCCGTCATCAGGACGAGGGTCACCAGGCAGAGCGAGATGATCGCGGCGGGCTGGAACTCGGGCGCGCCGAAGGCGAAGGGGGTCGGCAGCGCGGCGACCGGGGCCGAGCCGAGCGCCCCGAAGTCCGCCATGCCGAACGGGATCGCGGCCAGGGTGCCGATCAACAGGCCCAGCAGCAGGGCGACTTGTCTGACGAAGCCGCGGCCGAAGCGCTGGATCAGCAGGATGACGACCAGGGTGAAGGCGGCGAGTGCCAGGTACTTCATGCTTCCGAAGTCGGCGGCGGTCTTGTCGCCGCCCTGCGCCCAGGCGACGGGTACCGGCATCAGGGTCACTCCGATGAGGGTGATGACGACGCCGGTGACGAGCGGCGGGAAGAACCGCAGGAGCTTGCCGAAGAACGGCCCGATGGCGAGACAGAAGACGCCCGCGACCATCACCGCGCCGTAGATGGCGGGGAGTTGATCGCCCGTGGCGTTGGTCTCGGCGATGGCGAGCATCGGCGCGATACCGGCCGAGGAGGCGGCGTTGACGAAGGGCAGCCGGTTGCCGACGAAGCCCTTGACCCCGAGGGTCTGCAGGAGGGTGGCCACACCGGCGATGAGCAGACTCGCGGCGATGAGCCGGGTCTGGCCCGCGGTGTCGAGGCGGACGGCCTGGCCGATGATGAGCGGGGGCGTGACCACACCCGCGTACATGGCGGCGATGTGCTGGAGCGCGGCGGGGACGAGCCGCGAGGGGTGGAGCTTCTGGTCGACCGGGTGGACCTCGGGTCCACCCGGTGCGGTGGAACACGGGCCTTCTGCCGGCCCTTGTGCAGGCGTTGCCATGGCTGGTTGTTCCCTCCGGTGTGGCGCATCCCCGCCGACTGCGGGCGGCGGGGATGCGCGCCCCGCGTCAGAGGTTGGTCATGTCGACCGGGATGTGCGGCTCGCAGCCGTCGCGCAGGATGGTGGCCTCGATCAGGCCGTAGGGGCGGTCGGCGGCGTAGTACACGGCGCCGTCCTTGGCTTCGTTCTCCAGCCCGAAGGCGGAGAGGTCCTGCCGGAAGTGGTGCTTGTTGGGGGCGGAGAAGCGGATCTCGTCGATCTCGCTGCGGTTGTTGATGACCCGCGAACCCATCTGGTACAGCGTCTGCTGGAGCGAGAGCGAGTACGTCTCCACGAACGCCTGCAGGATGTGCTTCCTGGACTGCTCGTAGGACTTCTCCCACTGCGGCATGCGCTGGTCGTCACTGGTCCAGTTGTGCCGCCACCACGTCGACAGGGAGGTGGCGAGGATACGGTCGTAGTCCTCCTGGAGCGTCGTGTACTTGTCCTTGATGTAGCCCCAGAACTCGGAGTTCGTGGAGTTCATCACGGTCAGGTCCTTGAGCCCGGACAGGACTTCGAACTTCGCACCCCCGTCGCCTCCGGCGGAGTACGTGATCTGGGCGAGGCGGGTCTCCTGGCCCTTGCGGACGAAGGAGTGCTTGACCTCGTCGGCACCGATGAACCTGGAGTTGCCGTCGGAGCCGGCGATCCGCTCCCAGGCGTACTCCTCGATGCGGATGCGCGCGCGGTGGATCGAGGGCTGGCTGTCCACGAAGTGCCGGGCGAGGTGGATGCCGTACCGCTCGGCCGACTCGATGCCGTACTCCTTGGCGAACGCGAAGCAGGTGTTCTTCGTGGTGTCCGTCGGGAGGCAGTGGGCGTTGGAGCCGTTGTAGTGGACGTCGTCCAGGTCGCCGGAGAGGGCGACGGAGACGTTCAGGTCCTTGATGTGGTGGGTGTCGCCGTCCCTCGTGATCTTGACGACGCGGTTCTCTGCTTTGCCGTACTGGTTCTGGCCGAGAATCGTGGGCATGTCTGCTAGTTCCCTCGGTAAACGGAGTAGCCGAACGGGTTGAGCAGCAGCGGTACGTGGTAGTGCTCGCCCGGTACGACGGCGAAGGTGATCGCCACTTCCGGGAAGAACGCACCGCTGTCCCTTACGCGGGGGGCGTCCTGCTGCGCCTCGGCTTGCTTCTTGGCTGCGAAGTACGCCTCGGTCTCGAAGTCGAGACGTACATGGGTGGTGCCCTCCGGCAGTGCCGGCAGATCCTTGCATCGCCCGTCCGTGTCGGTCGCCGACCCGCCGAGTGTCACCCAGGGCGCGTCGCCGCCGCTGCGGGCGGCGAGCGTAATGGCGACGGCCGGCGCGGGGCGGCCGATGCTGGTGTCCAGGATGTGCGTGGACACCGATGCGGTGGTGTCGGTGCTCAAGACCGTCACTCTCCTTCGGTTACGAGACGGGTCAGCCGGATACGGTTGATCTTGCCCAGTTCGGTGCGCACGATCTCGCGCTCCTGCTCGGGCGGGTTCCCGATCCGGGACTTCACCGCGTCGCGCATCTGCTCACCGGTGGCCCCGGTGGCGCAGATCAGGAAGACGTGTCCGAACCGCTCCTGGTAGGCCAGGTTCAGTTCGAGCATCTCGGCCTTGAGTTCCTCGGTGGCGCCGGCCATCCCCCGCTGTTCGCGGGAGGAGGCCGGGTCTCCGGGCTTCGGGCGGCCGATCGGCGGGTGACCGGCCATCGCGTCGGCCAGATCCTGTTCGGTCAGTGCGGCCGTGGCGGCGTCACTGGCGCGGAGGAGGGCTTCCGCGGTGGCGTACGGGCGTCGGGAGAGGATCGCTCTTCCCCATGCCGTACTGGCGCACACCTCGTGCAAGGCGGTGGTGGCCTCGCCGTCCGCCAGGGTGTTGAACCGGGTGAGGCCCGGCGTGGAGCTCGAAGTCACGGGAGCCTCCGTGGCTGCTTTCGCTGTGCGTTTTCGCTTCGCTTCGGTCGGGCTGCGGATAGCTAACGCCCTCCACAACACCACGTCAACACTTTGTTGAAATTACGCGAATGTAAAAAGCCGTCGCCCGGTACTCCGGACGACAGCCCTCCGCGATCTTCCACGGCGTTCGCTCGACTACGGCCTCAACTACTCGCCTTTGGCGGCATTTTCCCTGTTCAGGTAGTTGTAGACGGTGAAGCGGCTGACGCCCAGCGCGCCCGCCACCGTCTCCACGCCGTGCCGCACCGAGAAGGCACCACGTGCCTCCAGGGTCCGCACCACCGACTGCTTGGTCCGGCGGTCGAGCTCGGCCAGCGGCATGCCGTGCCGGCGCTCCATGGCGGCCAGGATGTGATCCAGCGACTCGGAGAGCTGGGGCAGCCGTACGGCTATGACGTCCTCGCCCTCCCAGGCCAGCACGACGTCGTCGGGCTGGGCCTCGTCGGGCCCGAGCAGCTCGGCCCCCATGGCGTCGACGAGCGGCTTGACCGCGGCGACGAGCGGGTGGTCCGCCGGTTCGGTCACTGGGAGCCCTCCCCGATCACATTGACCTGGAGGGACACCCGAGTGGCACCCGATGCCAGGGCCCGGCGCAGCAGGGAGTCCACCGCGGTGAGCACCTCGTCCGCGCCGCCCTCCGCCGTGTTGCCGAAGGGGCCGACGTCCACGGCGTCCAGGTCGGCCGCCTGGATGACCTCGCGGGCCACGACCGCGTGGGCGGGCGCCTCGTCGAGATCGAAGGGCTCGGTGGTGAACTCCACTCTCAAGCGCACTGTGCCTCCCTCATGCGTTCGCCACGCGGCCTTACGGCCCGCGGCTCGGGCCTGACCCTAACGGACCCGCGCCGGGGCCGTCGGGCGGCGGATCCGGCTCAGTTCCCGGCCGGGGGCGCGCCCGGGTCCGGCAGTACGCAGACGGCGACCGGCGCGGGGAACGCCCGGCCGACACGGCTCAGGCCGCCGTCGCGGGCGCCGACCCGGAAGGCGGTCACCGTGCTCGATCTCTGGTTGGCCGCGAAGAGCAGCCCGCCGTCGGGCGAGAAGGCGATCTGCCGGGGGAAGTCGCCGCCGACGGGCACGGTGTCGAGCAGCCGCAGCACGGCCCCGTCCTCCTCGACGGCGTAGCGCGTCAGGCTGTTGTGCCCCCGGTTGGCGAGGTAGGCGAACCGGCCGTCGCCGGTGACCAGGAACTGCGCCGGATAGCTGGTTCCCGCGCCGGTCCCGGTGGGCTGCGGGGCGCCCGGGGAGAGCGTGCCGGTGGCCGGGTCGTAGCCGCAGACGACCGCGGTGTTGTCCACCTCGCAGGCCAGGTAGGCGAAGCGGCCACCGGGGTGGAAGGTGAGGTGCCGGGGTCCTGCACCGGGGCGCAGCGCCGCGCGGGAGACCTCGCCGAGCGTGCCGCGCATCTCGTCCAGCCGGTGCGTGTACACGGTGTCGTTGCCGAGGTCCACGGCGAGGATGTGGTCGCCGTCGGGGCCGGTGATGACCTGGTGGGCGTGCGGCCCGTCCTGGCCGGGGCCGGGCGGCGGGGTGGTGTGGGTGACCAGGTCCGTGCGCTCCCCCAGTGAGCCGTCGTCCCGGACGGGGTGCACCGCGACGCTGCCCGAGGTGTAGTTCGCGGAGAGCAGCCACCGTCCGGTGGGGTGGACGGACAGATGGGTGGGCCCGGCCCCGCCCGTGCTCCGCGTCCCCAGCACCCGGTGGCCGCCGTCCGCCGACAGGGCCACGGCGGTCACCCCGCCCGCGTCCTGTTCGTCCACCGCGTAGACCGTGGTGCCGGAGGGATGCGCGGCCAGGTACGAGGGGTTGGCCACGCCCGTGATCACGGGACCGGCGGCGATCGCCCCGGTGGCGGGGTCGTAGGAGGCCGTCCCGATCCCGGTGCCGCCGCCCTCGGCCGAGGTGTACGTGCCGAGCAGCAGTCGCCCGGTGGTGCGCGGGCGCCGGGCGGCCACGGGAGCCGGATCCGGTACGGGCTCCCGGGAGCCGGGCCGTGCGGGAGCCGCCGACAGGGCGGCACCGGCGAGGAGCGCGCCGAGGACGGCGCGTCGGCTGGTGGCGTGGTTCATGCGGGGCACCTCGCGTGGGGGTCGGCTGCATCGGACGCACCGGCAACCCTGGCCCGCCCCGGACCCGCTCGGCAACCGGCCCAATTGGGGCTCACCTCGCACAACCCGCGCGAAGGCGCCGGGACCGAATTCCGGGCACCCCCTTGACAGCTTCCACACCTCCGGGCAATCTTCCGTTACGTAGAAACTAACTTCCGCAATACGGAAGGAGCGCCGAACCCTCATGGGCTACCCGGACCAGCGCTTCGATGTGAACCTGTCGATCCTCTTCACGGAACTCCCGCTCCTGGAGCGTCCCGCGGCGGCCGCCGCGGCCGGCTTCACGGCGGTCGAGCTGTGGTGGCCCTGGATCGAGACCCCCACCCCGCCGCCGGCCGAGCTCGACGCCCTCAGGAAGGCGCTCGACGACGCGGGCACACAGTTGGTGGGACTGAACTTCTACGCCGGGCAGCTGCCCGGCCCCGACCGCGGCGCGCTCTCCGTGCCGGGCACGGAGTCGGACCGCTTCCGCGCCAATATCGACGTGGCGGCCGACTTCGCCGCCTCGGTCGGCTGCACGGCGCTCAACGCGCTGTACGGCAACCGCGTCGACGGCGTGGACCCGGCCGTACAGGACGAACTCGCCCTGGAGAACCTGGTGTTCGCCGCCCGCGCGGCCGACCGGATCGGCGCGGTGCTCCTGATCGAGACCCTCAACGAGCCGGAGTCGCCGCGCTACCCCCTGGTGAGCGCACCGGCCGGTATCGCGATCGTCGACAAGGTCAACGCGGCGACCGGGCTCGGGAACGCGAAGTTCCTGCTGGACCTGTACCACCTGTCGATGAACGGCGAGGACCTGGGCCGGGTCATCACGGAGTACGCCGGGAAGACCGGTCACGTCCAGATCGCCGACAACCCGGGGCGCGGCGCGCCCGGCACCGGCTCACTCCCGCTGGAACAGCTCCTGGACGAGCTGACGAAGGCCGGATACGACGGCTGGGTCGGCCTGGAGTACAAGCCGGGCGACCGGCCGAGCGCCGAGGCCTTCGAGTGGCTCCCGGCCACCGCGCGGGCGGCCCGCTGAGGGCGGCGAACTCCCCCTCGTACACACGCTTATCGGAAGGCACCCTCATGAGCAACAACCTCCCCAAGGTCGCGTGGATCGGGCTCGGCATCATGGGATCCCCCATGTCCGAGAACCTGATCAAGGCCGGGTACGACGTCACCGGTCACACCCTGGAGCAGGCGAAGACGGACCGGCTGGTCGCGGCCGGCGGCACCGGCGCGGGCTCGATCGCCGAGGCGGTCCGGGACGCCGATGTCGTCATCACGATGGTGCCCGCCTCCCCGCAGGTCGAGGCGGTCGCCTACGGCCCCGACGGCATCCTGGAGAACGCGAAGCGCGGCGCGCTGCTGATCGACATGTCGTCGATCACCCCGCAGACCTCCGTGGACCTCGCGAAGAACGCGAAGGACAAGGGCATCCGGGTGCTCGACGCCCCGGTCTCCGGCGGCGAGGCCGGTGCCGTCGAGGCGGTGCTGTCGATCATGGTCGGCGGCGAGCAGGCCGACTTCGACGCGGCCCAGCCGATCCTCCAGGCCCTGGGCAGGACCATCGTGCTGTGCGGTCCGCACGGCTCCGGCCAGACGGTGAAGGCCGCCAACCAGCTGATCGTCGCGGTCAACATCCAGGCCTGCGCCGAGGCCGTCGTCTTCCTGGAGAAGTCCGGCGTCGACCTCTCCGCCGCACTGGACGTCCTGAACGGCGGACTGGCCGGCTCGACCGTGCTGACCCGCAAGAAGGACAACTTCCTGAAGCGGGACTTCGCGCCGGGCTTCCGGATCGACCTGCACCACAAGGACATGGGCATCGTCACCGACGCCGCCCGCAATGTCGGTGCCGCACTGCCCGTCGGCGCCGTGGTCGCCCAGTTGGTCGCCTCGCTGCGCGCTCAGGGCGACGGCGGGCTCGACCACTCGGCCCTGCTGCGCTCGGTCGAGCGCCTGTCGGGGCAGCCCGTCCAGGCCTGACCGGCCCGGCACCCCGGAGACTTCCGGACGGCGTCGGCGCTGACACCTGTCCTGTCGCGCCCAGGCGTCGGCGCCGTCCGGAACACCAGCCAGCAAATTCAACAAACTGTTGACGTCGGGTTCGGGGCGTACTTACGCTCCTGGAGCCCCGAGCCGTCTCAGTTCAGCAGCTCAGCAGCTCCCGTACGGAAGGTCGCCCCGACACCATGACGCAGCGTGTGCTTACGACCGAGTCAGGCGCCCCGGTCGCCGACAACCAGAACTCCGCCACCGCCGGTGTCGGTGGCCCGATCCTCCTCCAGGACCAGCACCTGCTGGAGAAGCTGGCCCGCTTCAACCGGGAGCGCATCCCGGAGCGCGTGGTCCACGCCCGCGGCTCCGGCGCGTACGGCTACTTCGAGGTGACCGACGACATCACCGCCTTCACCCGGGCCGACTTCCTCTCCGAGATCGGCAAGCGCACCGAGACGTTCATCCGCTTCTCGACCGTCGCCGACTCGCTGGGCGGCGCCGACGCGGTGCGCGACCCCCGCGGCTTCGCCCTCAAGTTCTATACGGACGAGGGCAATTACGACCTGGTCGGCAACAACACCCCGGTGTTCTTCATCAAGGACCCGATCAAGTTCCCCGACTTCATCCACTCGCAGAAGCGCGACCCGTTCACGGGCCGTCAGGAGCCGGACAACGTCTGGGACTTCTGGGCCCACGCCCCCGAGGCGACGCACCAGGTCACCTGGCTGATGGGCGACCGCGGCATCCCCGCCTCGTACCGCCACATGAACGGCTACGGCTCGCACACCTACCAGTGGACCAACGCCGCGGGCGAGGCCTTCTTCGTCAAGTACCACTTCAAGACGAACCAGGGTGTGCGGTCCCTCTCCAGCGAGCAGGCCGCCGAGCTCGCGGGCAAGGACGGCAGTTCGCACCAGACGGACCTGCTCCAGGCCATCGAGCGCGGCGTCAACCCGTCCTGGACGCTGTACGTGCAGGTCATGCCGGCCGCCGAGGCCGCCGACTACCGCTTCAACCCGTTCGACCTCACCAAGGTGTGGCCGCACAGCGACTACCCGCTCCAGCGGGTCGGGCGCCTGGTGCTGGACCGCAACCCGGACAATGTCTTCGCCGAGGTCGAGCAGGCCGCGTTCTCCCCGAACAACTTCGTGCCCGGCATCGGTCCGTCCCCGGACAAGATGCTCCAGGGCCGCCTGTTCGCCTACGCGGACGCGCACCGCTACCGGCTGGGCGTCAACCACACCCAGCTGCCGGTGAACGCCCCGCGCACGGCCGTCGTCGACAACTACGGCCGCGACGGTCTGCACGCCACCCGCAACGGCTCGCGCCACGACAAGAACTACGAGCCCAACTCGCACGCGGGCCCCGCCCAGACCGACGCCGCGCTCTCCGCCCCGCTCGCGATCCACGGCTGGACCGGCACCCACGCGGCGCCCGCCCACACCAAGGACGACGACTTCTTCCAGGCGGGCGAGCTGTACCGGCTCATGTCCGAGGACGAGAAGAAGCGCCTGGTCGCGAACATCGCCGGAGGTCTCTCCCAGGTGAGCCGCGACGACGTCATCGAGAAGAACCTCGCCCACTTCCACGCCGCCGACGCCGACTACGGCAAGCGCGTGGAGGAGGCGGTCCGCGCCCTGCGCGAGGACTGACCCCCCGAAGCCCTGCTCGCGTCGCGCACCCGGATGAGGGGTGTCGCGCGGCGCGGGCAGGACGGGGCCGCGGCGGTCGTGCGACGCCAGTGCGGTGGTGAGGGCCGGTATGCCTCCTCGCCCCCTGACCTGAAGGGGACGAGCTCTCCCGGCCCGATCGCCGCCGCCGCGGCCCCTCTTGCGTGATGGCGCGTTGCGCGGTGCTTTCCGTGCCAGGGCGCGGAGTACGGATACGGTCCCGTGCTCCGCGCCCTTCTCCGCGTGCCCGCCCCCGGACCGGTCCCGGACGCCGACGGTCCGGAGAACGGCCGCGGCCCCCGCCCCCGGGAACCGGGGACGGGGGCCGGAGGCCGCCTGCGGACCGTCAGGACGCCGCGAGCGGGCGGATCGCCGTCGGTGCGTGGGACGGGTCCGTCGCGATGTCCTCGAACTCGTTGACGGACGCGATGTCCGTACCGCTCATCGCGATGTTCGTGACGCGCTCCAGGATCGCCTCGACCACCACCGGCACCCGGAACTCCGCGGCCAGCTTCTTGGCCTCCTCGAAGGCCGGCAGCAGCTGGTCCGGCTCGGTGACGCGGATCGCCTTGCAGCCCAGGCCCTCGACGACCTTGACGTGGTCGACGCCGTACACGCCGAGCTCCGGCGAGTTGAGGTTCTCGAACTCCAGGTTGACCTGGAAGTCGATGTCGAAGTTGCGCTGCGCCTGGCGGATCAGCCCCAGGTAGGAGTTGTTCACCAGGACGTGGACGTACGGGATGCGGTGCTGTGCGCCGACCGCCAGCTCCTCCAGCATGAACTGGAAGTCGTAGTCGCCGGAGAGCGCGACGACGGAGCCGTCCGGGTCGGCCGTGGCGACGCCCAGCGCGGCCGGGATGGTCCAGCCGAGCGGGCCCGCCTGGCCGCAGTTGATCCAGTGGCGCGGCCGGTAGACGTGCAGCATCTGCGCGCCCGCGATCTGGGAGAGGCCGATCGTGGTGACGTACCGGGTCTCGGGGCCGAACGCCCGGTTCATCTCCTCGTACACCCGCTGCGGCTTCAGCGGCACGTTGTCGAAGTGCGTGCGCCGCTGGAGGGCCTCCCTGCGCTCCTGCGTGGAGGCGGCCCAGGCCGAGCGGTCCTTCAGCCGGCCCGCCGCCTTCAGCTCGCGCGCCACCTCGACGAACAGCTCCAGCGCCGCCCTGGCGTCGGAGGTGATGCCGAGGTCGGGGGCGAAGATCCTGCCGATCTGGGTGGGCTCGATGTCCACGTGGACGAAGGTGCGGCCCTGGGTGTAGACATCCAGCTTGCCGGTGTGGCGGTTGGCCCAGCGGTTGCCGATGCCGAGGACGAAGTCGGACTCCAGGAAGTTCGCGTTGCCGTAGCGGTGCGAGGTCTGGAGGCCGACCATGCCCGCGTTCAGCTCGTGGTCGTCGGCGATGATGCCCCAGCCCATCAGGGTGGGCACGACCGGGACGCCGGTCAGCTCGGCGAACTCCACCAGGAGTCCGGAGGCGTCGGCGTTGATGATGCCGCCGCCCGCGACGAGCAGCGGCTGCTCGGAGGCGTTCAGCATCTCCAGGGCCCGCTCGATCTGCTTGCGGGTCGCCGCGGGCTTGTGCACCGGCAGCGGCTCGTACAGATCGGGGTCGAACTCGATCTCGGTGAGCTGGACGTCGATGGGCAGGTCGATGAGGACCGGGCCGGGACGGCCGGTGCGCATCAGGTGGAAGGCGCGCTGGAAGACGCCGGGGACCTGCGCGGCTTCGAGGACGGTCGTCGCGGCCTTGGTGACGGGCGACGCGATCGAGGCGATGTCGACCGCCTGGAAGTCCTCCTTGTGGAGCACGGCGGTCGGGGCCTGGCCGGTGATGCAGAGGATCGGGATCGAGTCGGCGATCGCGGAGTACAGACCGGTGATCATGTCCGTACCGGCGGGCCCCGACGTACCGATGCAGACGCCGATGTTGCCGGGGCGCGCGCGGGTGTAGCCCTCCGCCATGTGGGAGGCGCCCTCGACGTGGCGGGCGAGCGTGTGATGGACCCCGCCGGAGGCCTTGAGGGCCGCGTAGAAGGGGTTGATCGCCGCGCCCGGCACACCGAACGCGTTGCTGACGCCTTCGCGCTTGAGGATCTCAACTGCCGCACGGGCAGCGGTCATTCGAGGCATTGGGTACTCCTGCTCGGACCTGGTGGAGTCGGGCTCTGTCGCGCCACCTGAGAGCACCAATTCCGCATTACGGAAACTTGATTCTGTTATACGGAAGTCAATCTAAAGCGCGCCCCGACGACCGTCAAGGGACGGCGCACCGGAACCGCCGGGTGCGCGCGCCGGTCCACGAAGTGCGCCAACTCCCTCCCCCGGACCTCCCGCTTGGTGGACGATGGGGGTTCGGAGCGGAGCCGGAGGGTGATCATGGTGGAGTCGGTGCCGTTACGCTGCCCGGCCTGCGGCCGCGCGCACGCGTACAGCCCGCCGGCCTACCCCTGCCCGTGCGGCGCGCCCACCGCCCCGCCCGTGCTGCGCGGCGCCCCGGTCGTGCCGATCACGCACCGCACCTGGAACGACGACTGGGTGACGGTGCGCTGCCCGGCCTGCGGGCGCCTGGACCAGTGGCCGCAGCCGGAGCTGTGCTGCCCGTGCGGAACGGTGCTGCGCGTCCCGGTCCGGCCGGCGTCCCCCGACGACGGTCCCGAGGGCGGGGCGCGCCCCGCCGGGCCCTCGCACATCCCGCTGCCGCGCACGACCCCGGCGCCCCGGCCCGCGTTCCGGGCCGTCGCCATCCGCGGCGCGGGCGACGCGCTCGCGACCGCGGCCCGGTATCTGAGCTGGCTGGGCTACCGCGAGGTCACGCAGCCGCCGGAACCCTCGCCCGCGCGGATCGATCTGCGGGCCACCGGGCTCATCGCCCAGGTCGACACGGTCACCCGCCCGAGCTCCCTGCGCGCCGTCGAATGCCTCTGGCTCAACGCGCTCAACGCATCGGTCGGCGGCGTCTTCTTCTCCGTCGCGGGGTACGCGCCGGACGCGGCGGCACGCGCGGACGGCCTGGGCATGCCGCTCTTCGTGCTGGACCCGGCGGGAACGCCCCGGCCGGTCAACAGTCCGGCCGACGAGCTGCTCAGCACCGGGGCCTGAACCGAGCCGCGCACCGGGGCGACATACTGGCGGTATGCGCATCCGTACCGCCCGCCGCACCGACCTCCCGCTGCTCCAGGACATCGAGCGGGCCGCCGGCGAACCGTTCCACACGCTCGACATGTCCTCCATCGCCAACGACGATCCGCCGCCCCTCGACCTGCTGGACGAGTACCGCCGGGCCGGGCGGGCCTGGGTGGCCGTCGACGCCGACGACCGACCGGCCGGCTATCTGATCGCCGACCCGGTCGACGGGGCAGCCCACATCGAGCAGGTCTCCGTGCACCCGTCCGCCGCCCGGCGCGGCGTGGGCAGCACGCTCATCGACCACCTCGCCGGCTGGGCCGCCGAGCAGGGTCTGGACGCACTCACGCTCACGACCTTCTCCCACGTCCCCTGGAACGCGCCGTACTACGCCCGTCTCGGCTTCCGCACCCTCGACGAGGCGGAACTCACCGACGGGCTGCGGAAGATCAGGGCGCAGGAGGCGGAACACGGCCTGGACCACTGGCCGAGGGTGTGCATGCGGCGCGAGATCCCGCACACCGGACACCTCCGGCAGCTCACCGGAGCCGACCGGCAACAGTGAGTGCAATCGGTCACGTTCGGGCCAGGGGGCCACAAATGTTCGGCCCCCTGTCAGTGGCGGGCCTTAAGGTAGTGCTCATGGCTTTAACTCCACGGCACGCCCCGCCCCACGACCGGCCTCGCACGCCCCGGCCCGCTCCCTCGTCCGCCGCCCGCGCGAACGAGGCGATACGGGCGTTCGTGGACGCGCAGGCCGGTCAGGACTGGTCCTCCGTGGAGTCCGCCGCCTACGAGGTACTGCTGATCGAATGGGCGGCCGCTACCCGGGGCGTCACCGGCGACATCATCGAGGCCGCCTGACGACGCCCGGGGCGCCGCGGTCCTACTCGCCGTAGCCCTCCCGCAGTTCGATCTTCCGGACCTTCCCGCTGACCGTCATCGGGAAGGTCTCCAGGATCCGCAGCCGGCGCGGGATCTTGTAGTGGGCCAGCTGCTCGCGGCAGTAGGCCGTCAGCTCGTCCAGGGTCGGCGGGTCCGCCGGGTCCCTCGGGATGACGCAGGCCAGGATCTCCTCGCCGTAGTTGGCGTCCGGTACGCCCACCACCTGCACATCCGCGATCTTCGGGTGGCCGTAGAGGAATTCCTCGATCTCCCGCGGATACACGTTCTCGCCACCGCGGATGATCATGTCCTTGATCCGGCCGACGATCTGTACGTAGCCGTCCTCCCGCATCACCGCGAGGTCGCCGGTGTGCATCCAGCGGCCGGCGTCGATGACTTCCGCGGTCCGCTCGGGCTGCTCCCAGTAGCCGAGCATCACGCTGTAGCCACGGGTGCGGAGTTCGCCCGTCGCGCCGCGTTCCAGCGTCACTCCTGTCACCGGGTCGACGACCTTGACCTCGATGTGCGGCATCACCCGGCCGACGGTGCCGGTGCGGCGCTCCAGGTCGTCGTCGCGGCGGGTCTGGGTGGAGACCGGCGAGGTCTCCGTCATGCCGTAGCAGATGGACACCTCGTCCATGTTCATCTCGGCGACGACCCGCTTCATCACCTCGACCGGGCAGGGTGATCCGGCCATGATGCCGGTGCGCAGCGAGGAGAGATCGTAGGCGCCGAAGTCCGGGAGGTTCAGCTCCGCGATGAACATGGTGGGGACGCCGTAGAGCGAGGTGCAGCGCTCCTGCTGCACGGCGGCGAGCACGGCGGCGGCCTCGAAGGCGGGGCCCGGGATCACGATGCAGGCGCCGTGCGAGGTGGCGCCCAGGTTCCCCATGACCATGCCGAAACAGTGGTAGAAGGGGACGGGCAGACAGATCCGGTCCTGTTCCGTGTAGGCGACCAACTCCCCCACGAAATACCCGTTGTTGAGGATGTTGTGGTGGGAGAGGGTGGCGCCCTTGGGGAAGCCGGTGGTGCCGGAGGTGTACTGGATGTTGATCGGGTCGTCGCAGGACAGCTCGGCCTCCCGGGCGACGAGCTGTCGCTCCGTCACGGAGCCGGCTGCGGACAGCAGTTCGCCCCAGGAAGGGTCGCCTATGTAGTGCACGGCGCGCAGCGCGGGGCAGTTGGCGCGGACCCGGCCGACCAGGGCACGGTAGTCGCTGGTGCGGTGCGAGAGCGAGGAGACCAGGAGCGAGATCCCGGCCTGCTTCAGCACGTACTCCAGCTCGTGCGCGCGGTACGCCGGGTTGATGTTGACCATGACGGCGCCGATGCGGGCGGTGGCGTACTGCACCAGCACCCACTCCGGGCAGTTGACCGCCCAGATCCCGACCCGGTCCCCCTTCGCCACCCCCGACGCCATCAGGGCGCGAGCCAGTTCGTCGACGGCCGCGCCGAACTCGGTGTAGGTCCAGCGCCTCCCGGAGGCGACGTCCACGAGCGCCTCGCGGTCGCCGAACACCTCAATCGCGCGGTCGAGGTTGCGTCCGATGGTGTCGCCGAGCAGCGCCGTGGTGCCGGTGCCGTGCGCGTAGGAGAGCTCGCTCATCGCAGATCACCCTCGTCGTACTCGGTGCCGGCGCCCCGGGCCGTGCGCTCACGCAGTTCGATGCGGCGGATCTTGCCGGAGACGGTCTTGGGCAGCTCGGCGAACTCCAGCTTGCGGAGCCGCTTGTACGGGGCGAGGACCGACCGGGAGTGCTCGAACAGCACCTTCGCGGTGTCCGGTCCGGGCTCCCAGCCCTCCGCGAGGACGATGTACGCCTTGGGAACGGAGAGCCGGACCGGGTCGGGGGCGGGGACGACGGCGGCCTCGGCGACCGCCTCGTGCTCCAGCAGGGCGCTCTCCAGCTCGAACGGACTGATCTTGTAATCGCTCGCCTTGAACACGTCGTCGGCGCGCCCCACGTAGGTGATGTAGCCGTCCCCGTCGCGCGAGCCGATGTCGCCGGTGCGGTAGTAGCCGCCGGCCATGGCCTCGGCCGTGCGGTCCGGGTCGCCGTGGTATCCGGTCATCAGGCCCACCGGGCGGCCGGACAGGTCGAGGGAGATCTCGCCCTCGGCCGCACCGGGCTCACCGGTGACCGGGTCCAGGAGTTCGACCTTGAAGCCGGGGCTGGGCCGTCCCATCGAACCGGCCTTCAGCAGCTGGCCCGGGGTGTTGGCGACCTGGACGGCGGTCTCGGTCTGGCCGAAGCCGTCCCGGATGGTGACGCCCCAGGTGCGCCGCACCGTCTCGATGACCTCCGGGTTCAGCGGCTCACCGGCCGCGACGACCTCGCGCGGCGGGGTCTTCAGCTGGGCGAGGTCGGCCTGGATCAGCATTCGCCAGACGGTCGGCGGGGCGCAGAAGCTGGTGATGCCCGAGCGGTCCATCTCGGCCATCAGCCGGCCCGCGTCGAAGCGGGTGTAATTGAAGATGAAGACGGTCGCCTCGGCGCTCCAGGGCGCGAAGAGGTTCGACCAGGCGTGCTTGGCCCAGCCGGGCGAGGAGATGTTGAGGTGGACGTCCCCGGGCTTGAGCCCGATCCAGTACATCGTCGACAAGTGGCCCACGGGGTACGAGACATGGGTGTGCTCGACGAGCTTGGGGCTGGCGGTGGTGCCGGAGGTGAAGTAGAGCATCAGCGGTTCGTCGGCGTCGGTCTCCCGGTCCGCCTCGAAGGTCTCCGGCTGCTCGTCGGCTCCCGCGTACGACAGCCAGCCGGGCACGTCCGCGCCGACCGCGAACCGGGTGTAGTCGCCGGGCACCTCGTCGAACTTCGCGGTGTCGGTGTCCCGCACCAGGACATGCCGGACCCGGCCGCGCTCCACCCGGTCGCGCAGGTCGACCGGGCCGAGCAGCGGGGTGGCGGGGATGACCACGGCGCGCAGCTTCATCGCGGCGAGGGCGGTCTCCCACAGCTCGACCTGGTTGCCGAGCATCACGAGGATCCGGTCCCCGGCGCGCACGCCCCGGGCGCGCAGCCAGTTCGCGGTCTGGTTGGACCGGGCGGACATCCGGGCGAAGGACACCTCGGTGCGGCCGCCGTCCTCCTCCACGATGTGCAGGGCGGTGCGGTCGTTGTCCTCGGCGATGACGTCGAACCAGTCGAGCGCCCAGTTGAAGTGGTCGGTCCGGGGCCAGCTGAAGCCCTCGTAGGCCGCGTGGTAGTCCTCGCGGTGCTTCAGCAGAAAGTCCCGGGCGGCCCGGAACGTTTCCGTCGCGCTGGTTGCCGACATGTGCCCTCCTCATTGCGGACCGGACCGGTCACTTAACATCATGTAAACAGTGACCCAGGTCTCACCACCCCCGAACGGGGGTGCAGCGAGGGTGGCCGAGGGTCTTCCGTCCGGATCCGGCCTGATCCGCACGGAAGGCCCTGGCCCCCTCCTCGACCCGGGCAGGGAGGCGACAGGGTGCCGGAATCCGTCGATGCGGTCGAGATGCAGAAGGCGCTGCTGCGGCTGCGCCGGACCAGCGGGCTGCCGGTGGCGTTCGGCGGGCTCCTCTCGGACGCCCGTCACGCCCGGATCGCCGAGCTGAACGGGGCGCAGACCTCCGCCCTGCGCGGGCTCGTCATCTCGGCGGGCAGCGGGCTCGGCGGCAAGTCGATCGCCCTGTCCCGGCCGTGTGCGGTGACCGACTACCACTCCTCGCGCCACATCAGCCACGAGTACGACCTGGCGGTCGCGGCGGAGGGCCTGCGCTCGGTGGTCGCGGTCCCCGTCGTGGTGCGGCGCAAGGTACGCGGGGTGCTGTACGGGGCGCTGCGGGCGCCGATCACTCTCGGGGACCGTACGTTCGACGCGGCGGTCGCCGCCGCCCGCGATGTGGAGCAGGCCCTGGTGGTGCGGGACGAGGTGCAGCAGTTGCTGGCGGTGACCCGGGAGCAGGTCACGGACCCGAGGGCGGCCCCGGAGGCGTGGGAGGACGTCCGTGAGGCCCATCGCGAGCTGCGGGCGCTGGTCCCGAAGGTGATCGATCCGGCGCTGCGCGACGAGCTGCTCGCGGTGTGCGGGCGTCTCGCCTCGGCGGCCGGGGCCCGTACGCCGCAGCCCTGCGACGTGAAGCTGGCACCGCGCGAGTTGGACGTGCTGGCCTGCGTGGCGGCGGGGACGACCAACGCGGTGGCGGCGGAGCGGCTCGGGCTGCGGCCGGAGACGGTGAAGGGCTATCTGCGCTCGGCGATGCGCAAGCTGGGGGCGCACACCCGGCTGGAGGCGGTGGTGGCGGCCCGGCGCGCGGGGCTGCTGCCGTAGGGAGGTGCCGGTGGACGGCGACCGCGGGGCGGGACCGGCCGGGAGGGAATTCAGAACCGGCCGCTCCTGGCACCGCCGCCGGTGAGGATGAGCTGCTGGAGATCGCGCAGGGCGGTGCCGGGTTCGAGGCCGAGTTCGTCCTGGAACACCCGGCGTGCGCGCTGGTAGACGTCGAGGGCCTCGGCGCGGCGGCCGGATTCGAGAAGTGCGGTCATCTCTTTCTCCCAGAGCCCTTCCCGGAGCGGATTGCTGTCGCGCAGGGCGCGGAGTTCCGCGAGGGTGGCGAGGTGGCCGCCGATGCGGTGGCTGGCCTCGATGCGTAATTCCGCGGCGGCGAGGCGGGCCTCTTCGAGGCGTTCGGCCGCGGTGCGGATGGTGGGCGAGACCGGGACGTCCTCCATGGCGGGGCCGCGCCAGAGATCGAGGGCGCCGCCGAGCACGGTGAACGCCTTGTCGTGGGCGCCCGCGGCGAACAGTCCCTGCCCCTCGGCGTGCAGGGCCTCGAAACGGTGGGCGTCCAGCCGTTCCGGGTCGAAGACCAGCCGGTAGCCGGGGGCCTTGGTGACCAGCATCGTGCGGTCCCGGTCACCGAGCCGGCGGCGCAGCCGCATCACGTACTGCTGGACCAGATTGCGCTGGTCCCGTTGTGGATGCGAACCGGGGCTCCAGAGCTCTTCGACCAGCCGGTCGATGGAGATGGTCCGGCCTCCGGCGGCGAGCAGCACGGCAAGAAGTATCCGGACTTTCGGTCCTCCCACGGACTTCCATGTCGATCCATCGAGTATCTCCAGCGCCCCGAGAACCCGGAAATCGCACATTCTTCGCCCCCCATAACGAACGTGAGGGGCCGGCGGCCGAGCATTCCACAGGAATCGTGTCACTCGTCCCACTCGAACCCCACGCTGTCCCGTCTCCATCTTCGCAATCGAAACCGTGTCCGAGCGGCAGCCAGGCGAATATGGCGCGAAGTCGACGAATTGAATCGTTCTTGGTCCGCCGGAGCATGGTCGGGGACATACGGGGGGGGAGGGCATGCCGACGCCGTCGGCGCACGGGCCCGTGCGCCGACGGCAGTTCATGGGACGGCCGGGGTCGGCCAGTCGGTCAGTCGGTCAGGATCGCGGTCTCGCTCTCCCGTGCGGGCGGGACATCGGACGCACCGCCCGCGGAGGTGTCGGCGGCCGGTCGTCGTCCCGGCAGGAAGAAGGCCGGGAGCAGGGCGAGGGCGGTGAAGATCATCGCCCACCAGAACGGAGCGCCGAAGGATTCGGCCAGGCCGCGGGCGACCGTTCCGCCGGGTTCCACCTGGCCGAGGGAGTGCACGCCGACGGGCAGCTTGTCCTTGAGCTGCTGCTGGAGCACGACGGCGAGGACGGTGGTGCCCAGGGAGGCGCCGACCCGCTGGAAGACGTTGAACGCGCTGGTCGCGCTCGGCGCGGTCTCCTTCGGCACGCTCGCGAAGGCGATCGTCATGGTCGGCATCATCGACGCGCCGAGGCCGAACCCGCGGACCACCAGGGTGGCGCCGAGGAGCAGCTGATTCGGATGGGCGTCGATGAGCGCGTACGGCACGGTGCCGACCAGGGCCAGCACGATGCCGATGATGGTGAGGTTCCGGACACCCAGCTTGGCGGTGAGCGCGTTCATCAGGACGATCGCCAGCAGATAGCCCAGGCTCTGCGGGAGGAGCAGCAGCGCGGAGTTCAGCACACTGGTGCCCCGCACGACCTGGTAGTACATCGGCAGCGGGATCAGCACGCCGTACATCGCCATGCTCATCAGGAAACCGGCCAGGGTGCCGGACCTGAAGTTGGCGACCTTGAAGAGCCGCAGATCCAGCAGGCCCTCCGTACGGATGCGCAGCGCCCGCACCCCGAAGGCGAGCAGCAGCACCGCGCCGACCAGCAGGCCGCCGATCACCTTGCCGGATCCGAAGCCGCCGGCCGAGCCGGCCTCGGAGAGTCCGTAGACGAGCAGCGCCAGACCGGGCAGCAGCAGCACCAGGCCGGTCAGGTCGAGCCGGGCGCCGGCCGAGGGTGCGACGACGTTCTTCACCTTGGCGAGCACCAGCGCGATGGTCACGACGCAGAACGGGATGTTGATGAAGAAGATCCAGCGCCAGCTGAGGTGATCGATGAGGACGCCGCCGAGCGAGGGGCCGATCAGCGGGGCGAACAGGGCGGGGATGGTGACGATGGACATCAGCCTGCCGAGCCGTTTGGGCCCCGCCGCCTGGGCCAGCAGCGCCTGGCCCACCGGGACCGCCAGGCCGCCGCCGATGCCCTGGATCACCCGGAAGATGATCAGGGTGGGCGCGGACCAGGCCAGTCCGGAGAGCAGCGAGCCGAGCAGGAAGACGACCTGCGAGAAGATGACCGTCTGCTTCGCGCCGAACCGGGCCGTGGCCCAGCCGCTCATCGGGATCGCCGCGGTGATGGCGAGCAGATAGCCCGTCACCACCCATTGGACGGTGGCGAGGTCGGAGTCGAACACCTTGGCGAGCGGCCCGATGGCGACGTTGATGATGGTCGCGTCCAGCAGGCTGGCGAAGCCGCCTAAGGCCATGATGCCGCTCAGCCACCAGAGTTCTGGAGTCACACGGTCGGAGCCGACGGCCTCGACCGGAGCCTTGTTCGCTTTCACAACTGGCCTTCCTTGTGGACCTTGCCCTGGATCGCCATGGTTCCACAACAGCTGTCATCTGTGCAACAGGTGTTGGATAGAGCGATCCGGGTGTCCCCCGGCAGCCTCCCGTCAGGCTCGCGTCAGGCCTCGGCGAGCAGCTGCTCCGCGATCCCGGCGAGCACCTGTCGGCCCGATTCCGCCAGGAAGAAGTGGCCGCCGGGCACCTGCGAGAGGTGGAACCGGCCCGTGGTCTCCGCACCCCAGCCGGTCATCGCCGCCGCGGAGGCCATGGGGTCGGCGGCCCCCGCGAAACCCCTGATCGGCACGGTCAGCCGCTCGCCCGGCCGCCTGCGGTATCCGGCCGCCATGGCCAGGTCGGCCCGCAGCGCCGGGAGCACCCGCGCCACCAGCCCCGGCCGGGCCAGCACACTCCGCGGCGTGCCGCCGGTCCGCCGCAGCCACTCGGTCAGCTCGGCGTCCGAACCGCTCCACTCCGGCCGCGGACGCAGCGAGGCCGGCGCGACGCCGGCCCCGACGAAGAGCCCGAGCGGCTGCCGCGACCGGGGCGAGCGCGCCAGTTCGTGCGCCAGGGCGAGACCGACGACGCTGCCCACGCTGTGGCCGTAGAGGGCGTACGGAACGTCCAGATACGGCTCCAGGACGGTGGCGAGGCGTGCGGCCAGCGACCTGGCGTCGTCGAACGGGACCTCCCCGAACCGCTGTTCACGTCCGGGTGGCCGCACGGCGAGGACCTCCACCCCCATCTCCGGTCCGGCGTTCAGCCAGTCGCGGTAGACCCCGGCGCCGCCGCCCGCGTACGGCAGGCAGACCAGCCGGACCCGCCCCGCCGCACCCTGGCCGGGCACCCGCCGGAGCCAGGGATTCCGTGTTCCGTCCGTCTCCGCCCGCGCCCCCGCCGCCATCCGGCCGCCTCTCCCTGTCCGGGTACCGACACCGTCACCGACCGGACGGTCTCCCCCGAGCGTTCCACCGCGCGCACCGCCGGAACAGCGGCGGACGAGCAGGCCGAGCGGCGGCGCGACGGGCCGGTACGGCCTGACCGGACGGGTACCTCGATGAGAGCCGCCGGGTGCAGTCGCAGGAGCAGTCCGTTCGAGGGGTAACGGCACCGGCGCACCGGGCGAGACTCGACCCGCGAACGTCAACTTCCTGTGCTGAAGGGTGGATCATGAGACCAAGTTCCGGAGGGACGGCGGTCCGCCTGGCGCGGCTGTCCCGGCACCGCGACGAACGATTCCTCTTCGTCCCCATGGACCACTCGGTGGCCGACGGCCCCATCGTCCCCGCCGCGCGCTTCAACGGACTCGTCCGCACCGCCGTGGAGGGCGGCGCCGACGCCGTCGTGGTGCACAAGGGGCGAGCGGCGGGCATCGAGGCGGGCCTGCTGCGGAACTGCTCCCTGGTCGTGCACCTGAGCGCCAGCACGGCACACGCCCGCGACGCGGACGCCAAGGTGCTGGTCGGCGATGTCGAGGAGGCCGTACGGCTGGGCGCCGACGCGGTGAGCGTGCAGGTGAACATCGGTTCCGAGACCGAGAGCCGTCAGCTGGCCGACCTCGGTTCGGTGGCCGACGCCTGCCGGCGCTGGAACGTACCGCTGCTGGCCATGGTGTATCCCCGGGGGCCGCGGATCACCGATCCGCACGACCCGGCGCTGCTCTCCCATGTCGTCAACGTGGCCGCCGACCTCGGCGCCGACCTGGTGAAGACGACCTGGGCGGTGCCGCTGGAGCGGATGGCGGACGTCGTGGAGAGCTGCCCGATACCGGTCCTGGCGGCAGGCGGTCCGAGCAATCCCGGTGTCGATCCGGTCGCGTACGCCACCGGGGTGATGGCGGCCGGCTGCGCCGGGCTCGCCATCGGCCGCACCTTCTTCGAGAGCAGCTCGCCCGCCCGCGTGATCCGCGCGCTCTCGGCCGTGGTCCACCGGGCCCCGGCCGCTGCCGGGCACGACACCCTGCCCGCGGACCCGCTCGACCCGGCCCGGCCCGTACCGGTCCGCTGACCGGACAGGGCATGGGCCTCGCGCGGAATCCGGCCCACCGCCTCGGACAACCACCGACGGAGACACCCCATGTATGAAGAGACCCGTGAGTTCATCCTGACCGTGATCAGGGACGTGATCAACCTGCCGCTGCCCGCGGAGGTCGGGGACGACCTGCCGCTCGGCGAAGAGGGCCTGGGCCTGGAGTCGCTCGCCACGATCGAGCTGGTGCTCCAGCTGGAGGGCCGGTACGGCATCGAGCTACCCGAGGAGGAGCTCGACCCCGCCCTCGTCCCGGACCTCCGCGCCTTCGTGCGGACCGTGGTCGACCGGCGCGCGGCGACGGCGGGAAGTGTGGCCCGGTGATCACGGAGACGGAGATCGTCCGACTCCTGGAGGACAGCGGCCTGTCCCTCGGCGAGTGGGACAGCGGCACCGAACTGGTTCTCGACTCACTGGCGTTCACCTGGCTGATCCATCTGCTGGACGAACGCCACGGAGTCGTCGTCCCGGAGGAGGAAGAGGAACGGCTGGGCGCGAGCGACTCCGTCGGCGCGCTGCACCGCAATGTGCTCCGGCTGCTGCCCGCCGGAAGCGGCCGGGAGGAGGCCGGCCGTGCCTCATGAGGTGGCGATCACCGGCTACGGAGTCCTGACGGCCTTCGGATTCGGCGCCGACGCCCTGCGCCACGGCGTCTTCGGGGGCAGGCCCGGCTTCGTCCCCGTCACCCGCTTCGACCCGACGCCCTTCCGCGCCGACCGGGCCGCCACCTTCGAGGGCGCCGGGCCGGAGATCCCGGGGGTCGTGGTCAAGCCCGGCTACACACCGACCCAGGCCGAGGTACTGCACGCCTGCACCGCCGAGGCGCTCCGGGTCGCGGGCACCGACGCCCTCGGCGCCCCCGTCCTGCTGGGCACCAATGGCGACCACTCGGCGGCCCGGACGTTCTGGACGGACCGGGCCGAGGGCCGCGACAGCACCGACCCGCGCGTCCTGGACAGCCTGCCCGCGGCACTGCCCCGGCGGATCGGCGAGGACTTCGGCCTGGGCTTCCCGCGCCTGGCCTTCGTCAACGCCTGCGTCGCCTCGACCAACAGCATCGCCCACGGCGCCGAGCTGATCCGGCGGGGCTCGGCCGACACCGTGGTCTGCGGCGGCGCGTATCTGGTCACCGAGGACGTCTTCGCCAAGTTCGACTCCGGCCGGGCGCTCAGCAAGGAGGGCGTGGTACGACCGTTCGCCGCGGGCCGGGCCGGCCTGCTCCAGGGCGACGGCGCCGCCGTGCTGGTTCTGGAGTCCGCCGAACGGGCGCGGGCCCGGGGCGCCCAGGTACTGGCCGAGTTGGTCGGCTGGGGCCTGGCGGCCGACGCGTACCACGTGGTCAAACCGCATCCGCGGGGCGAGGGCCTGGCGCGGGCCGCGTCCGCCGCGCTCCGCCGGGCGGGGCTGGCGCCACAGGACATCGGCTACGTCAACGCGCACGGTACGGGCACCCCGCTCAACGACGTGGCGGAGACGGCCGCGCTGCACAGCGTCTTCGGCGGGCACGCGCCCGACGTACCGGTCAGCTCGACCAAGAGCAGCACCGGTCACATGCTGGAGGCCACCGGTGCCGTGGAAGCGGTGATCACACTCCTCGCGCTGCGCGACGGCGTGCTGCCGCCCACGATCGGCTACCAGGAGCCGGACCCCGCCTGCGACCTGGACTACATCCCGAACCGGGCCCGGCCCGCCGAGGTCACCCACGCGCTCTCGCTCAACGCCGCCTTCGGCGGGGTCAATGCCGCGCTCGTACTGAAGCGGGTGTGAGCACCATGACCGAACGCCGCACGCGCACGGAAACGGGTGTGAACACCATGCCCGGCCGTCGGCGCCCGCTCCGTCACCGCTCCACGGGAGGAACCAGATGACGATGCCGCTCGAACAGCCGTTGGCCGTCGTGGCCGGGGCCTGCCGGGCGCCCTGGGGGGAGGCCGCCGACGGCCTGCCCGGTGCGGCGCCGGTCCCGCTGCCCAACGTCCCCGGCTTCGTGACCTCGCGGTTCAGTCCGCTGGTCGCCGCGGCCGTGGACGACTGCCTGGGCGGACCGGAGGACGGCTCCGGCCCGGTGGCGGGCCGCGGCGAGCGGACCGCGATCGTGCTCGCCACCGCCTGCGGGGACATCACCACGACGGACACCGCGACCCGGCGCATGGTCGCCGGGCAGGTGCACAGCCCGCTGCTGTTCTTCCAGTCGGTGACGACCTCGGTGCTCGGCCACCTCAGCAAGCGGTACGGCATCACCGGCCCGGTCAGCTGTGTCTCGGACGGCGGGGAACTCGCCCCGGAGGCACTGGAGCTGGCCGGGGTCGTGCTGGAGGACGACTGGCTCGACCAGGTGCTGCTGATCGGCGTCGACGTCGCGGCCGCCGAGCGCGTCGGCTGGGTGCGCGACCACCTGGACGGGGCGTACCCCCTGGGCCCGTTGCCGGACGGGGACGCCGTCGTCGCACTGCTGCTCCGCCGCGCCACGGACGCCGACGGGCCCGCGCAGAGCCCGCCCCCCGCCGCCCCGCTGCCGGACGGGTACGGCTGGATGGCCCCGCTGGTCGCGCTCTGCCCGGCGAACGGGCAGCGGCCCACCTTCTGATGCCCGGACCACTCAACCCCACCAAGGAGCATCCCGTGGACAGAATCAGCTTCGGCGCCTTCCTGTCGCCCCTCCACCCGCTGGGCGAGGACCCGGCGCTGAGCCTCTGGCGCGACCTCGAACTCGCCGAGTGGCTGGACCAGTTGGGCTACGAAGAGCTCTGGGTCGGCGAACACCACTCGGCCGGCTGGGGGACGGTCTCCTCGCCCGAGCTGTTCATCGCCACCGCAGCCGAGCGGACCAGGCACATCCGGCTCGGCACCGGGGTCGTCAGCCTCCCCTACCACCACCCGTTCATGGTCGCCTCGCGCGCCGTGCAGCTCGATCATCTGACCGGCGGGCGCTTCACCCTCGGGGTCGGCGCGGGCTCGATCCCGTCCGACATGCACTTCCTGGGCATCGACCCCGCGGACACCCGCCGCCGCACCGCCGAGTCGCTGGACGTGATCCACCGGCTGCTCACCGATGACGAACCGGTGACCCGGGTCACCGACTGGTTCGAACTGCACGACGCCCGGTTGCAGTTGCGACCGCGCGGACCCGCCGGTCTGCCGCTGGCGGTCTCCAGCGCCGTCTCCCCGTTCGGCATGCGGCTGGCCGGGCAGTACGGCGCCGCCCCGCTCTCCTTCGGCGTCCCGCCACGGCCGGGCTCCTCCGTCGACGACCTGGCCGCCCAGTGGCAGCACGCCGTGGATTCGGCGGCCGAGCACGGACGCGTGATCGACCGGGCCGACTGGCGGGTCGCCCTGTCGGTGCACGTCGCGGACAGCCGCGAGCAGGCGCTCGACGACCTCGTCGACGGCTGGATGCGCTATCGCAACGAGTACTGGGCGCTGCTCGGCACACCGCCGGTGCACTCGCGGACGGAGGCCCGCAAGGCCCTGTCCGAGCTGATCGACCGGCGCAGCACGATCGTCGGCTCGGTCGACGAGTGCATCGACGCGGTGCGCGATGTGCAGGAGGCGACCGGCGGATTCGGCCGGCTGCTGGTGAACGTCCTGGACTGGGCGGACCGGGAGGCGATGAAGCGCAGCTTCGAGCTGTTCGCACGCTTCGTTGCGCCCCGGTTCAACGGCGCGCTGAACGGTGTCACGGCGTCGTACGGGTGGGTCTCCGAGCAGGCACGGGCCCAGGCACGGGCCCAGCACTCCGTCGCCCGGTAGGCGGCGTCCGGCGAGCGCCGGTCCCGTGAACGCGCTGTCCCCGCCCTCGTTCCGGAACGAGGGCGGGGACAGCGCGTTCACGGGTTCAGCCGCCGTA
The DNA here is from genome assembly GCF_900091725.1 of Streptomyces sp. DvalAA-43. GTDB lineage: Bacteria > Actinomycetota > Actinomycetes > Streptomycetales > Streptomycetaceae > Streptomyces > Streptomyces pulveraceus. Next base: position 153,349 of record NZ_FMBW01000043.1, read on the forward strand.
CCGGGCGGCCAGTTCACGCTTGAGGACCTTGCCGCTGGGACCGAGCGGCAGTGCGTCCACGAACTCCACCCGGCGCGGGTACTTGTACGCCGCCAGCCGATCCCTGCTCCAGTCGACGAGCCGCGCCCCGAGGGCGGCGCCGGGGCACGATCCCGGCCCGGCGACGACCACGGCGCAGACCTCCTCGCCATGGCGCGGGTCCGGCACGCCCACGACGGCGACCTGGGCGACGGCGGGATGGCGCATCAGCACCTCCTCGATCTCGCGGGGGTACACGTTGTACCCGTTGCGCAGCACCATGTCCTTCTTGCGGTCCACGACACCGAGGTAGCCGTCCGCGTCCTTGACGCCGAGGTCGCCGGAGCGGAACCAGCCGTCCACCAGCACTTCGGCGGTGGCCTCGGGCCGGTTGAGGTAGCCGGCCATCACGTTGTGCCCGCGGATCACGATCTCCCCGACCTCCCCGGCCGGCAGCAACTCGATCCGGCCCTCGACGTCCGCCCTGGCGATCTCCACGTCGACGCCCCAGACCGGTTTGCCGACGGTGCCGGGGCGCGGCGGCCAGGCACGCTGGTTGTAGGCGACCACGGGCGAGGTCTCGGTGAGCCCGTAGCCTTCGTAGACGATGCAGCCGAAGGTCCGCTGGAACTCCTCCAGAACCGTCACGGGAAGCGCCGATCCGCCCGAGAACGCACGGTCCAGGGCGGGCCGGCGCGGGTCGCGCGCGGCGGCGTCGAGCAGGGCCATGTACATCGTCGGAACGCCCATGAACACCGTGCAGCGGCGGCGCACCATCAGGTCGAGCGTCTCCGCCGCGTCGAAACCGGGCGTCAGCACCATCGTCGCGCCGGCGCGGAAGCAGACGCCCATGCCGCAGATCTGGCCGAAGGTGTGGAACAGCGGCAGGACGGCGAGCAGGACGTCGTCGGCCGTGAAGTCGAACGGGGAGAGCATCGTCACGCCGATGTTCAACGTGACGTTGAGATGGGTGAGCATGGCGCCCTTGGGGCGTCCGGTGGTGCCCGAGGTGTAGAGCACCACCGCGAGGTCCTCGGGGCGGCGTGGCAGGCAGTGGGCGAGCGGGGCGGCCGGTTCGGCGAGTGCGTCCAGCCGGGACTCCCGCGGCCCTTCCTCGTCCAGGACGGTGAGGACCGGCACTCCGGCCGTCTCGGCGCCCTTGCGGCCCTCCTCCAGCAGGGGCCCGGCGCAGATCAGCACATCGGCGCCGCAGTCGCCCAGGACGTACCCGATCTCGTCGGCCTTGAGCAGGGTGTGGACCGGCACCACGACCGCCCCGATCGCCAGGGCGCCGTAGTACGCCATCGGGAAGTGAGCCGTGTTGGGCAGCAGCAGCGCGACCCGGTCGCCCGGACCGATCCCCCGGTCGGCCAGTACGGTCGCGTACTGCCGTGCCGCATACCAGAGTTGATGGTACGTCAGTTCTTGATCACCGAGGATCAGCGCCGGATGGTCCGGGCGCCGTGCCGCGGACTCGGCGAGGACCGCCGCCACCGAGAGGGACATCAGGACTCCGTTCGTCGATCGTTGCCCGGCGACCGCCGCCGGGTCCGCGCATGGCGTCGGCGCCGGCCGGGCGGGGACGACCCGCCCGGCCGGCGCCGATGTGTGGAGCGGAGCGGGTCAGCGCCCGCCCCGCTCCCCCGCCCGCTGTATGCCGAGGTCCCGCCAGATGCCGTCGACCGCCTCGGCGAACTTCTCCACGTCGCCCGCGGTGTGGGTGGCGGACGGGGCGACCCGGAGGATCTCCTCGCCGGCCCGCACGCTCGGCGCGTTGATCGGCTGGACGTAGATCCCGTGCCGCTCCAGCAGCAGGGCGGAGGCCTGTCGGCAGAGGCCGTCGTCGCCGACGAAGACGGACACGATGTGCGACTGGTCGGAGACGAAGGGAATGTCGCGCTCCTTGAGCAGGCGGTGGAGCAGGCCGGCGTTGGCCGCGAGCCGGGTGCGCTCCCGCTCGGAGGAGCGCAGGTGCTGGACGGCCGCGAGGGCGCCCGCGGCGGTGGCCGGCGGGATGGAGGTGGTGAAGATGAAGCCGCGGGAGAAGTTGCGGACGGCGTCGATCAGCGCGGCGGGACCGGCGATGTAGCCGCCGGCGGTGCCGAAGCCCTTGGCCAGGGTGCCCATGACCACGGTGAACTCGTCGGCGATGCCTTCGCGGGCGGCGATGCCCGCGCCCTGCGGGCCGTACATGCCGACCGCGTGCACCTCGTCGATGAAGGTGGTCGCCCGGTACCGGCGGGCCAGCCCGGCTATTTCGGCGAGCGGCGCGACGTCGCCGGACATCGAGTACACCGACTCCAGCACGATCAGTTTGGGCCGCTCCGGGTCCGCGGCGGCCAGCAGCTCCTCCAGGTGCGCCACGTCGTTGTGGCGGAAGATCCGCTTCTCGGCCCCGGAGTGGCGCAGTCCGTCGATGATCGAGGCGTGGTTCAGCTCGTCGGAGAAGACGAGGGTGCCGGGCGCCCGGCCCGCCAGCACGGTCAGCGCGCCGTCGTTGGCCGTGAAGCCGGAGGGGAAGATCAGCGCGTCCTCCTTGCCGTGGAGCGCCGCCAGTTCGTTCTCCAGCAGGACGTGGTAGTGGTTGGTGCCCCCGATGTTGCGGGAACCGCCGGACCCGGCGCCGAAGGCGTCGACGGCGTTCTTCATGGCCTCCAGGACGAACGGGTTCTGGCCCATGCCCAGGTAGTCGTTGCTGCACCAGACGCTGATCTCCACGTCGGCGCCGTCCTGCCCCTGCCGCGCCACGGCACTCGGAAACCGGCCGGCGCGCCGGCCGATCTCCAGGAACTCCCGGCGCCGGGCGCCGAATTCCTCCATCTCGCGCGCGAAGAAGTCCAGGTGCTTGTTCATCGGGTCAACTCACTCTCCGTGTAGGGAGTCGTTACGGATTCACACAACCGCAGCCGCGGTTTGTCGGGCTTGCCCGAGGCGTTCAGCGGCAGTTCGTCCAGCAGCAGGACCTCCTCGGGCACATGCAGGGGAGACAGGGCCGTGCCGATGCGCGAGCGGATGTCCTCGACGGCGACCCGCGCACCCGGCCGGGGCACGATCGCGGCGTGCAGATGCTCGACGTTGTCCAGGTCGCGGACGCCGTACACGGCGGCCTGCGCCACCCCGGGCACCGCCAGCAGTTCGCGTTCGACGACGGCCGGGTAGACCTTGACGCCGTCGGTCTTGACGACGTCCGCGGCCCGGTCCAGCAGATGCAGGTAGCCGCGCTCGTCGAAGCGGCCGATGTCGCCCGTGCGGTACCAGCCGTCGCGCAGCACCCGGGCACTGAGCGCGGGGTCCGACCAGTAGCCGGCCATCACGTGCGGCGAACGCACCCAGACCTCGCCCGCCGTTCCGGCGGCCAGTTCCCGTTCGGTCTCCGGGTCGTGGATGGTGACCTCCACCTCGGGGAACGGGCGGCCCACCGTGGTCAGCAGGCTCGGGTCCTGGTGGTCGCCGGGGTCGAGCAGGGTGATCCGGCCGCCCTCGCTGGTGCCGTAGCCCTGCACCAGAACCGGGCCGAACACCTTGTTCGCCTCCGCGATCCGGGCCGGGGCGGCGGCGCTGCCGCTGTAGATCAGCTGCCGCAGCGAGGTGAGGTCCGGGGCCTCGGTCCGGGTGTGGTCGAGGAGTTGGTAGAGATGGGTGGTGGCCAGGAACGTCCGGGTGATCCGGTGCTCGGCGACGGTCCGCAGCACCGTGTCCGCGTCCAGCTCCTCGTGCAGGTGGACGGCGCCGCCCGCGGCGAGCACCGCGTCGGCCATCGGTCCGACGGTGTGGCTGAGCGGGGTGGTGACCAGCAGCCTGGCCCGGTCCCCTTCGCTGATCGACGCGCCGGTGGCCGACACCACGCTCTCCCAGGCCCTGGCCGGCAGGCTGATGCCCTTGGGCCGCCCGGTGCTGCCGCTGGTGAACGCGATCAGGGCCAGCGCCTCCGGCTCCCAGGCCGCGGCCACCGCCGCCCGCGCCCCGGTGTCGGCCGGGACGACGCCCTCCTCGCGCAGACCGGAACCCGTGACGGCGATCCGGCCGCGCGCCCGGTCGGCGAGGAGCAGGGCGCGCGCCGCGTGCTCCTGGTCGGTGAACAGCACGGTGGCGGAGGTGTCCAGCAGGATGCGCAGCTGGGCCTCGGCGGACAGTACGTGGGACGTGTCTCCGGGGTTGGTGGAGCGCAGGTAGCAGACCGCGCCGCCGAGCAGATGGACCGCGTAGCGTACGGCGAGCATGTCCGGGCTGTTGGGCGCGACCAGGATGGCGACCACGCGGCCGGGCCCCACGCCCAGGTCCATCAGGGTGCGGGCGGCGCCGGTGACGGTGCGGGCGAACTCCCCCGCCGGGACGGGCCGTCCCCGCCAGTGCACGGCGGTGCGGTCGGGGTCGGCGTCGAGAGCGGACATGATGCGGGCCGCGTAGCCCCGGTGCCGGCTCCACCAGCCGTCCGGAACAACCATGGTGACCTCGATTCGGTGGGCGACTGCTGCTGGGCCGGGGCGTCGCGGTGCTCCGCGGCGCCAGGCCAGCATTCCGGCGCCGCAGGACGGCGAGAAGATTCGGACGGCCTGCCCGATCGGGCGGCCGACCAGGGCGCTCCACCCGGTGGCGGGGTGTGTCGGCGCAGGTCAGGGGCTGTCGGACGGCGGTTGTGCGGTGCCGCGTCCGGGGAGTTCTGCGGCGGCAGCACGATGGAGGTGGCTGATCGGCCAGGGTGTCGTCCCGCCGGTCAGGGCCCGGTCGAGCAGCCCTATCGACCCTGTCGTGGGCGGGTGTCCGCTGGAAGAGTCCAGCCCCGGAAGGCCCCTCGTACCGCCGGGCACTCGGACACCGGCCCACCACCGTCGGCGGACACCGCCGGACCTGCGCAGTAAGGATGATCTCGTTGAAATTCGCCTGGGTTGACCTCCGTACCACCGCTGCGGAACAGCGCGAGGCCGTCGTCGACGCCGCGGTCCACGCCCGGCTCGCGGGCGTTCTCGACGACCGTCTGGACACGCTCGCGACGCTGCCGCCGACGGTCCAGAAGGTGCTGCTCGCCGAGCCCGGCGCGGTGCTCCCGCCGGAGGCGGGGGACGTCGCCGACGTCGTGCTGACCCGGATCGCGTCCGCCGCGGAGCTGGACAAGCTGAAGCTGACCGCCGGGGACGGCACCGGCGCCTTCGTCGAGGTGATCGACGACGCCACCCTCAAGGTGGCCTGCGCCGCCGCCCAGGCGCTGGCGTACACCGTGGTGAGGTTCCGCGACCCGACCAAGATCCCGTTGGAGATCGTGATCGCGGCGGCGGACAAGAGCGCCGGGCGGCTGATCTGCGAGGCGGGCGACCTGGAGGAGGCCGGCATCATCGTCGACGTCCTGGAGAAGGGCTCGGACGGCCTGCTGCTCGCGCCCAAGGACGCCAACGACATCTTCGGCCTGACCGCCCTGCTCGGGTCCACCACACCGGACCTCGAACTGACCACGCTCACGGTCGAGTCGATCGAGCACAACGGCCTCGGCGACCGGGTCTGCGTCGACACCTGCACGCACTTCGAGAAGGACGAGGGCATCCTGGTCGGCTCGTACGCGCACGGCTTCGTGCTGTGCGTCAGCGAGACCCACCCGCTGCCGTACATGCCGACCCGCCCGTTCCGGGTCAACGCCGGTGCCCTGCACTCGTACGTCATGGGCGCGGACAACCGCACCAACTACCTCAGCGAGCTGAAGGCCGGCAGCACCGTGCTGGGGGTCACCGCGGACGGCCGCACCCGCCGGATCGTCGTGGGCCGGGTGAAGCTGGAGTCCCGCCCGCTGCTGACCGTACGGGCGAAGGCCGACGACGGCACCGAGGTCAGCCTGGCCCTCCAGGACGACTGGCACGTACGGGTCCTGGGCCCCGGTGCGGCCGTGCTCAACTGCACCGAGCTGAAGCCCGGCGACAAGCTGCTCGGCTACCTCGCCACGGACAAGCGGCACGTCGGCTGGCCCGTGGGCGAATTCTGCATCGAGAAGTAGGACGGCCGGGGCGGGCCCCGGTCCTTCCCGGTGCGGAACGGGAAGGACCGGGGCCCGCGCGGCACGACCCGGCCTCCGGCCGTATCCGGGGGCCGTGCCCGAATCCGAGGAGAGGTAGGTGTGATGACGGGCGAGACGGACTTCGAGACATGGCTCGGCGCGCTGCTGTCGAACCGTGACCACCAGGGCCGGACCTGGGCCGTGCACGGGCAGACCGAGGTGAGCCGCGAGGCGCTGCGGGCCGGGGTGTCCCGTGCCCGCGGGATCCTGGAGGCCCATGGCGTCACCGCGGGCAGCACGGTCGCCGTCCAGGTTCTGCCGAGCTTCACCCTGCTCTGGTCGCTGTTCGCGCTGTGGACGGCGGGCGCGCAGGTGATGCTGCTCGACCCGCGGCTCACCCCGGCCGAGACCACCCGGCTGCTGGAGCTGTGCGAGCCGCAGTTCCGGCTGACCTCCGGCACGTCCGCGCAGCCCTTCACCCCGTTCCGGGACGAGTGCGAGGTCGTGGTGGAACGCCGGCCCGCCGGCCGGGCCGCGCAGGGCCCCCACCGGCTGCTCCAGTTCAGCTCCGGCTCCACCGGCCTGCCCAAGGTGATCGGGCGCACCGGTGCATCGCTGCGCGGCGAGGTGGTCCGCTTCGGGCTGCTGCCGGACATGCCCGGCCCCGGTGAACGCGTGCTGCTGCTCAGCTCGCTGGCCCACTCCTTCGGCCTGGTCGGCGGGGTGTTGCACGCACTCGCCGCGGGTGTCGAGCTGCATTTCGTCGGCAGCCTGCGGCCGAAGGAGCTACTGCGGGTGGCGGCCGGGCACCGGGTGAACGCCGTGCTCGGCGTCCCCGCCCACTTCGACCTGCTCGGCCGGGTCGCGGCGCCTCCCGCGCTGCCGGATCTGCGGCTCGCCGTGTCCGGCGGGGAGATCCTGCCCGCCGAGACCTACGACCGTTTCCGGGAGCGGTACGGGGTGCGGATCGGCCAGGCGTACGGCATGACCGAGACCGGCATCATCGCCACCGACCTGACCGGGCGCGACGCGCCGCCGGCGGTGGGGCTGCCCGCCCCGGGCATGGGGACCGAGGTGGTCGACGGCACCCTGCGGGTCCGGCTGCCCGACAACCCGTACCTGCACGCCGACGCCGACGACCGATACGTGGACGGCTGGCTGAACACCCGCGACCGGTGCACGGTGCGGGCCGGTTCCGGCGTGCTGGAGATCACCGGGCGCACGGACACCATGGTGGCCATCGGCGGGCTCAAGGTCGATCTGACGGAGGTGGAGTCGGTGCTGGCGGAGCACCCCGCCGTCAGTGAGGTGGTGGTCGTCTACGGCGAGGCCATCGAGGCCCACCTGGTGGTGGAACGGGCCCTGCCCAGGGCGGAGTTGCTGGCCTGGTGCAAGGAACGGCTCAGCCCGCACAAGATCCCGAAGGCGTTCCACTTCCGGACGGGTCTGCCGCGCACCTCCAACGGCAAGCTGGTGCGCAACCGGGAGCTGCTGCACACCGCACGGGAGCACAGCAGGCGGATGGTGGCCCGGTGATCGACCGCAGCGCCGTGGGGACCGGCCCGGAACCCGTCACGGTGACCGTGGAGCGCGGACGGCTCCAGTTCTTCGGCCGGGTCCTGGGGGCCACCGGCGGCGTGTTCGTCGATCCGGCCGCCGCGCGGGCCGCCGGGCACCCGGACCTGCCCGTACCGCCCACCTTCCTCTTCGGCCTCGACATCGAGTCCGCCCCCGATCTGCTGAGCGCGATCGGCGTCGACCTCTCCCATGTCCTGCACGTGGAACAGGGGTTCACCTACCACCGCACGGTCCACGCGGGCGACCGGCTCACCTTCGCCCCGGTCATCACCGATGTGTACTCCCGGCAGGGCGGCGCGCTGGAGTTCGTCGTGCGCGACACCTCCGTCACCGACGCCGCGGGCGAACCGGTGGCCGAGCTGCACCAGGTGATCGCGGTACGCCGCCCCGTGCCGGACAAGGAGTCCGCATGACCGAGTTCCGCCTGTCCACGGCCGAAGTCGGCACCGAGCTGCCGGAGTTGCCCGAGCAGCACATCACCAGGACGCTGCTGGCCCTGTTCGCCGGGGCCTCCGGCGACCACAACCCGATCCACATCGACAGCGACGCCGCGCGGGCGGCCGGGCTGGACGACGTGATCGCCCACGGCATGCTGTCGATGGCCCTGCTCGGGCGGCTGCTCACCACGTGGGTGCCGGTCGGGGACCTGCTCTCCTTCCGGGTCCGCTTCTCGGCGCCCACCCCGGTGCACGCGCGGCTGCGCTGCACCGGGGTGGTCAAGGCCGTCGAGGAGGCCGCCGGGCCGCACGGCGCCGAGCGCCGGGCCAGGCTCGGGGTGACGGTCCGGATCGTCGACGGTCCGCCGACCGTGCGGGGCGACGCGCTCGTCCGCCTCCCGGAACTCCACGGGGCTCCGTCATGAGCGGGACCCGGGCCGCGGAGGCCCTGCACACCCGGATCGCCCGGGGGCGCGAGCGCCTCGGCGCACTCGACACCGAGCTCATCCACTTGATCCGCACCCGCGCCAGGGCCGCGCACGAGCTCGAAGAGCTGCGCCGGAAGGCGGGCGGCCCGCGGACCGACCTCACGGGCGAGAACGCGATGCTGCGCGGCTACCACGGCGCACTCGGACGGCGTGGCACATCGATCGCCCTGCTGCTGCTCGAACTCGGCCGGGCCGAGGGGGCCGCCGACGGCCGCTGAGGGGAACGGATTCCGGTACGACGAGGGGGCCGGCGGATTTCTCCGCCGGCCCCCTCGTCGTACCGGGCCCCGAAGCTCAGTGCCCCATGCCCAGTCCCCCGTCGACCGGGATCACGGCTCCGGTGACATAGGCCGCCTCGGCCGAGGCCAGCCAGAACACCGCCCCGGCGACCTCCTCCGCGGTGCCGGTGCGGCCCAGGGGCACTCCCGCGACGATCCCGTTCCTCCGCTGCTCGCTGAGGTGTGCGCTCATGTCGGTGTCGATGAGGCCGGGAGCCACCACGTTCACGGTGATGCCCCGGGGCCCGAACTCGCGGGCCAGCGAACGGGCCAGGCCGACCATGCCCGCCTTGGCCGCCGCGTAGTTGGCCTGCCCCGCCGATCCGTGCAGCCCGGCGACCGAGGACATGAAGACCATCCGCCCGCGCCGCAGCCGCACCATGTCGGTGGCCGCCTGCCGGGCGGTGCGGAAGGCGCCGCCGAGGTTGGTGTCGAGCACCCGCCGGAACTGCTCGTCGCCCATGCGCATCAACAGGCCGTCCTCGGTGATGCCGGCGTTCGCCACCACCACTTCGACCGGCCCGTGGGCCTCCTCCGCCTCGGCGAAGGCCCTCGCGACCTCCGCGCCGTCCGTCACGTCGCACTTGACGCCGAACAGGCCGTCGGGGGCGCCGGAGCCCCGGTGCGTGACGGCCACCTTGTCCCCGTTCGCCGCGAACCTGCGGGCCACGGCCAGGCCGATGCCGCGGTTGCCACCGGTGACCAGTACCGAACGTGCCATCTCTTCCGCTCCTTCGTCGTGGGACTCGCCGCGGACGCCGGGACCGGCCGGGCCGGGCTCAGCACGGGTCCTTCAGCGAGGTGTAGGTGCCGCGGTGGTGGACCAGCGGCGCACCGGCCGCCCCGGCCGTGTGCAGTGCGTCGACCCGGCCGAGGAACAGCACATGGTCGCCGCCCGGATAGCGGTGCTCGGTGCGGCACTCCAACGAGAGCACCGCGTCACGCAGCAGTACGTGCCCGCTCGCACCGGCCACGCCCCCGAGCCGCTCCTCGGCTCCCCGGCCACGCGGCCGGTCGTGGGAGGCGAAGCAGGCGGACAGGTCGCTCTGCTCCGTCGTCAGGACGTTCACGGCGAAGCCGCCGGCCCGGTCGATGGCCGCGACGAGACGTCCGGTCGAGCCGATGCTCACCAGGACGAGCGCCGGGTCCAGCGACACGGAGACCAGCGAACCGACCGTCACCGCCTCCGTGTGCTCGCCGCTGCCGACCGTGACCACGGCGACTCCGGTGGGCAGCAGGCCCATCGCCCGGCGGAATTCGGTCCGCCCCGGCTCCGTCTCCCGGTCGCGGTCGTGGCCTGCGGTGGCGCCCGCGCGCCGCGCGGTGTGCGTGGACATGGAACCGCCTCTCGTTTCAGCGCTTGCTGATCAGGCAGGTCAGCCGGGCCGTGCAGGTGAGCCGGGACCGGCTGTCGGTGATCTCGACCTGGTAGGTGACCACCCGGTCGCCCCGGTGCAGTGGTGTGCAGACTCCGGTGACGAGCCCGCTGCGCGCCGACCGGTGGTGTGTGCAGGACAGTTCGAGCCCGGCGACCGCGCCGCGGGGCGCCACGTGCATACCGGCGGCCAGCGAGCCGAGTGTCTCGGCGAGGACGGCGTTGGCGCCGCCGTGGAGCCAGCCGAACGGCTGGCGGTTGCCCGCCACCGGCATGGTGCCGACCATCCGGTCCGCGTCCCACGAGGTGATCTCGATGCCCATCCGGGCGATCAGCTGCTCGGCGGCCAGCTCGGGCGGCACCGACAGGATGCTGCGGTTCGCCGGGCGCCGGGCCGTCCCGGCCCCGTCCGCTTCCACGGCGTTGCTGTTCATCGTCGCCTCTCCAGGGTCACAGGTGACTGCGGGTCCGGGCCGGCGGCGGGAGCCCCGTCGCCGACCGGTGTCCTGCGTACTGTCGCCCGCCCCGCCACAGCCGCCAAGACCTGATCCAGCTACCCGAATCTCACCGCCGGGGCGGGGTCATCGGGCTGCACCTTCGGTCAGGGCAGTCGGGTCTTATGGCCGACGTCGCGCTCCCCCGAGACTTCATCACGGCACAGGCCGGTCACCCCGTGACTCCCGTATCCACAGCCATCGGAGAATCCCTTGGAATCCGCCGCATTCAATTCGTCCACGTCTTCGGGTTCCGACGCATTCCCGTGGAGCGATTACGTGCGCCGTCTGGGATACGACGGGCCGCTGGAGGCGAGTGCCGAATGCCTCCGGGCCCTGTGCTCGGCCCATCTGCTCGCGATTCCGTACGAAATGCTCGACACGCTCGACGGCGAGGTGCCGTCACTGGAACTCGCGGCCGCCTTCGACCGGGTGGTGCGCCGAAGGCGTGGCGGGACGTGCCTGGAGACCACGCCCCTGTTCGGCGCGTTCCTGCGCACCCTCGGATTCGGGGTGCGGCTGGTGGCCGGCCAGATGTGGCGGGTCAGCAACGAGTGGTGGCCGTACTGGGACCATCTGGCGCTCGTCGTCGAGGCCGAGGGGCACAGCTGGCTGGTCGACGTCGGCTTCCTGATGCTCTCCCCGCTGGAACCGCTGCTGATGGCCGACGAGCCGCAGGAGCAGCGCGGCTGGCGATTCCGGCTGGTGGAGCGGGACGGCTACCGCACCCTGCTGCGCGCCGGCTCGGACGGGGTCTGGGCACCGGTCTACCGGATCGGCGACCAGCACCTGGAGGTCGCCGACTACGCCTGGATCGTCGACTTCCACCGCACCGCCGAGGACTCCCCGCTCGCGGGGACGGTGCTCTGCTCCCGTGTGCTGCCCGACGGGAAGACCGTGGTGATGGGCGACAACGTCCTGCGCGCGCGGAACGGCCGGCAGGAGATGGATTTCCTCTCCGGTTCCGCCGAAGCGGAACGGGCCCTGGCCGAAGTGCTGCACGGACATCCGCATCTGGTGGAAAAGGCGGTCGCCGCCTGGGAGAAGGCACGGGCGAACCGTCGGGAATCCCGGCGCCGAATCGCCTGATTCCGCGTTCGACTCCCCCATTCCGAAAGTGAGTTGCAGACCGACCATGAATAATTCGGGCACCGAAGAGCGGCCCTGGGGTGTGGGCATCCGGGCCGTCGGCCGCTATCTGCCGGAGAAGAACCTCAGCAATTCCGATCTGGAGGAGATCCTCCTGACGCGGGACGACTGGATCCGGGCGAACATCGGCGTGGAGAACCGCCGGATGGCCGCCGAGGGCGAGTGGACCTCGGACCTCGGCACGGCGGCGCTGCTGGACGCCTGCGACCGCGCGGGAATCATCCCGGCCGACGTCGACCTGATCGTCTGCGGAACGTACACACCGGACAACATGACGCCGCCCACCGCGATGCTCGTCATCCGCAAGGCCGGTGCGAGCGGCGCGACCGGTTTCGACATCAACAGCGGCGCCTGTCCTGGCGGGGTGTTCGCCCTGGACGTGGGCGCGAAGTACATCGCCACCGGCCAGTTCCGCCGGGTCGCCGTGGTGATGGCGGACGTCAGCACCCGGACCATGGACTGGAAGGACCCCGGCCCGGCGGTCATCTTCGGCGACGGGGCGGCCTGCTACCTCCTGGAGCGCTGCACCCCCGGCCGCGGGATCGGCACCACGCTGCTGCGCAGCGACCCGTCCGGCTACGAATCGGTCTGGGTGGCCCGCGAGAAGCGCCACCGTCGCGACGGAACCCCGATGAGCAGCGGCTTCGGCGACAACTTCGGCGCGCTGGACGGCAAGGCCGTGCACGCGTTCGCGGTCGGCCGGGTGCCGGGGTTCATCAAGGAACTGCTGGACACCGCCGGCCGGACCGCCGACGACATCGACCTCTTCGCGCTGCACCAGGCGAACCTGTACATCCTCCAGGGGATCATGCGCGAACTCGGCGTGCCGATGGACCGGACGGTCATCAACATCCAGAAGTACGGGAACACTTCGGGCGCCAGTGTGCCCCTGGTGCTCAGGGAGGCCGAGGACCTCGGCCGCCTCTCCCCCGGCGACCAGGTGCTGCTCACCGCGTTCGGCTCGGGCTTCAGCATGGGCGCCGCGCTGGTGCGCTGGTGCGGCCCGGAGGACTTCGCGCCCGTGGCGGTCGCGTCGTGAGCGCCCCCTCGGCGGCGGCCGCCGCGACGCTGCGGGGCGCGGCGACCAGTCTTTGGGGACTCGGCACCTATCTGCCTTCGCGGCCGGTCACCAACGCGATGATCTGCGAGCGGATCGACTCCTCGGACGAGTGGATCCGCAGCCGCTCCGGCATCCGGCTGCGGCACTGGGCCGACCCGTCGGAGACGGTGGAGTTCATGGCCGCCACGGCTGCCGAACGGGCCCTGGAGAACGCCGGGATCACCGCGGACCAGGTGGGCTGCGTCATCGTCTCGACCGTCTCGCACCTGCACCAGTTCCCCTCGCTCGCGGCCGGGGTCGCGCACCGGATCGGCGCGGCGGCCCCCGGCGCGTTCGACATCTCGGCGGGCTGCGCCGGATTCTGCTACGGCCTCGCGCTGGCCTCCGACATGGTGGCCGCCGGGAGCGCCGCGTACGTCCTGCTGATCGCGGTGGAACGGCTGTCCGAGCTGACCGACACCGGGGACAAGGGCACCGCCTTCCTGTTCGGTGACGGCGCCGGCGCGGTCGTCGTCGGCCCGAGCGGGCAGGCCGGCATCGGCCCGGTCGTCTGGGGCTCGGACGGCTCCCAGAAGGACACCATCCGCCAGAGCGCCTCCTGGAGCGCGCTGCGCGACGCCCCCGAGACCCCCTGGCCGCGGATCACCATGAACGGCCGCGAGGTGTTCAAGTGGGCCGCGTACCACCTCGGCCCGGTCGCCGAGCGGGCCCTGGAACGTGCCGGGGTGAGCGCCGACGCGCTCGACTCCTTCATCCCGCACCAGGCCAACGCCCGGATCACCGACCAGCTGGTCAGCGAACTGAAGCTGCCGGACCACGTCTCGGTGGCCCGCAGCATCGAGACCCACGGCAACACCTCCGCCGTGTCCATCCCCCTCGCCATGCAGGAGATGTTGGCCACCGGCGCCGCGACGCCCGGCGGCCTCGCCCTGCTGCTGTCCTTCGGGACCGGCCTCGTCTGGGCGGGCCAGGTGATCCGGCTGCCCACGGCGCCGGTGACCGCGCCCGTTCCGGCTGCCACGCCTCCCGTCCTCACCGATGACACCCGATCCGTCCGCTAGGAGACCGACCATGAGCACCGTTCAGAGCGACACCCTGCAGGTCCTCAAGGAGATCCTCGACGAGGTCGCCGAAGTCCCGGCCGACCAGGTGACTTTGGAGTCCTCGTTCGTCGACGACCTGGAACTCGACTCGCTGTCCATCGTGTCCGTTTTCGTCCTGGTCCAGCGCCGCTTCGGCGTCGAGGTGCCGAACGAGGTCTTCGACCGGCTCAGCACGGTGGGCCGCGCCGTCGCCTATCTGGAGCACGGCGCGATCCCGGAATAGGAGCGTCGCCCCGACCCGCCGAGCCGGAAAGGCAGTTCATGTTTCTCACGCTCAGGCCGAACCGGCAGCCACTCAGGGGTGAGCTTCCGGTTCCGCCGTCCAAGTACCACGTGCACCGGGCGCTGATACTCGCCTCGCTCGCCGAGGGCACCAGCCGGATCACCGGCGTCTCGGACGCCCGTCATGTGCAGTACACCGTCCGGCTGCTGCGCGACCTCGGCACCCGGATCACCGTCGAGGGCGACAGCTACGTCGTGCGGGGCGGCCCCTACCGGCCACGCCACGAGAGCGTCTCGGCCGGGAGTTCCGGGACCACGCTGTACTTCATGCTGGGGCTCGCCGCGCTCGCCGACTCCCCCGTCACCGTCACCGGCCAGAAGTACTTCCAGCGCCGGCCGGTGGGTCCGCTGCTGGACGCCCTGCGCGAGCTGGGCGTCCGGCTGGACTCGGCGGACGGCTGCCCTCCGGTGCGGGTGCGGCCGGGGCGTCCGTCCGGCGGGCACGTGGTCATTCCCGGCACTCTGTCCCAGTGGGTGTCCGGACTGGTCCTGCTCGCCCCGTTCGCCACCGGGCGCACCGTCATCGAGGTGGCGGGCCCGGTCAACGAGCAACCGTACATCGAGCTGACGGTGGCGATGATGCGCCGCTTCGGCCTGCGGGTGGACGTCTCGGACGACTGGCGGCGGTTCGAGATCGAACCCGGCCAGCGGGCCGCCCCGACCGATCTGACGATCCCGCCGGACCTCGGCTCCGCCGCGTTCGGCATCGTCGCCGCCGCCCTCCACCCCTCCGACGTGCTGCTGCGCGGCATCCCCCGGATCGACGGCGACCCCGTGGACCACCCGGAGGCGCGCTTCCTCGACGTGGTCCGGCGGATGGGCGTGCCCATGGAGCTCGACGAACGGGCGGGCGGCCTGCGGATACGCCATGACGGCGTGCGGCCGCGCGCCACCACCGTGGACTGCCGGGGCATCCCCGACATGCTCCCGGCGCTCGCCACGCTGGCGACCTTCGCGGCGGGCGAGACGGTCTTCGAGCACATCGGCCATGTCCGGCTCAAGGAGTCCGACCGGGTCGCGGCGATGCTCCAGCTCAACTCCATGGGCGGCGACCTCCGCGTCGCGGGCGACCGGCTGCTGGTCCGCGGGGTGACCGGGCTGGAAGGCGCCAGGCTCTCCTCGTACAACGACCACCGGGTGCTGATGTCGCTCGCGCTGGCCGGTACCAGAGCCCGGGGTATCAGCACCCTGACCTATCCGCGCGCCTACCGGATCTCCTACCCGGCCTTCCTGGACGACATGACCGGCCTCGGGCTCCGGATGTCCGTCGAACCGGCCACGCCCGCCACCCCGCCGGAATCACTGCCCGGCCTGCTGCGGCACTGGGCCCGGCAGCGGCCGGACGCCACCGCCGTGGTGGATGTGCGCCTGGGCGGCGACACCTCTCTCACCTGGCGCGAGCTGGACCGCCGGGTGGACAAGGCGGCCGCGACCCTGCTGTCCCTCGGCGTCGAGCCGGGCGAGCCGGTGGCCTACCAGTTGCCCAACTGGGCCGAGTTCGTCGAGGTCTCGCTGGCGGTGCTGCGGATCGGTGCGGTCTGCTGCCCGCTGATGCCGATCTTCCGCGAGCGTGAACTGGCCTTCGCCCTGCGCCGCTCCGGCGCACGGGTGCTGCTGGTCCCCGACCGCTTCCGCAACCGCGAGCACGGCCGGGAGACCGCGGCCTGGCTCGCCGAGGACCCGGCCGCCCGGGGCGCGCTGCGCCATGTCTCGGTGGTCTCCGCCGACCGTGCCCCGGTGGAGTTGCCCGCCGAGGGCACGGGACTCGGCTGGTCGGACTGGAACGCGGCGGTCACCGCTGCCGAGCCGGACCCCTCGGCGCTCGCCACCCGCGGTCCCGCTCCCGACGCGCTCGCCCAGTTGCTCTTCACCTCCGGCACCACCGGCGAGCCCAAGGGCGTACTGCACCGCCACGACACCCTCGCCCACGCGGTCCGCCTCCAGGTCGAACGGCTGGGCCTCGACGACGGCGATGTCGTCCACATCCCTTCCCCGCTGGCCCATCAGACCGGCTTCCTCTACGGCATGTGGCTGGGCGTCACCCTGGGCGTGCCCCAACTGGTGCAGGCGCAGTGGGACGCCGGGACGGCCCTGCGGGCGCTGCGCGAGCACCGCGCCACCTTCGTCCAGGCGGCGACCCCGTTCCTGGCCGATCTGGTGCGGGAGGTGAGCGGCGGCCGGCCGGTCCCCTCCGCGCTGCGGATCTTCGTGGTCGCCGGTGCAGCCGTGCCGCGCCGGCTCGCCGAGCGGGCGACGCGGGTGCTGGGCGCCGCCGTGTGCGGGGCGTTCGGCACCACCGAGACCTGCCTGGGGGCGCTGTCCGCGCCGGACGACGAGCCCGCCGCGGCCTGGGGTTCCGACGGCCGCGCGATGGACGGTGTCCGGCTTCGGGTCACCGACGACACCGGGACGGTGCTCGTGGCGGGCCGCGAGGGCAATCTGGAGATCCACACCCCGACCCCCTTCGTCGGCTATCTCGACCGCCCCGACCTCACCGCCGAGGTGTGGACCGGGGACGGCTGGTACCGGACCGGTGATCTGGCGGTGATCGGCGCCGACGGCTGCCTGCGGATCACCGGCCGGGTCAAGGACGTCATCAACCGGGGCGGCGAGAAGGTGCCGGTCGCGGAGATAGAGGAACTGCTGCACCGCCATCCCTCGGTCGACGAGGTGGCGGTGGTCGGGATGCCCGACGAGCGGCTCGGCGAACGCGCCTGCGCCTTCGTCGTGCTCACCGACGGCGGCGACCTCGACCTGGAGGCCGTGCGCAAGTACCTGGAGCAGCACCAGGTTTCCAAGCACTACTGGCCGGAGCGGCTGCGGCTGGTGGACCGGCTGCCGCGCAATCCGGCGGGCAAGGTACAGAAGTTCGTCCTCCGGGAGCGGGCGGACGCCCCGCCCCGGACCGTCCCCGAGGAGCAGCACGCATGAACGCCACAGATGTCGCCCCGCGCACAACGGCCCTCGACCCGGCGGAGTTCGGGCCGCTCCGGGCGGAGATCGCCGAGTACGTCGCAGGGCCCGCCGAGGAGTGGGCGCACCGCATCGAGTCCTCGGGCACGGTGCCGGAGGAGCTGTGGACCGAACTGCGCGAGCGCGGCTATCTGTCGCTGGCCGCGCCGCCCGAGTACGGCGGACGCGGTGTCTCGTTCCCCCAGTGGATGGAGCTGATCGAGCTGTTCGCCCGCTCGCACGCCTCGATCCGGATGATCGTGCACGTGGTCAACGGCACCTGGCGGGCGATGGACGAGTTCGCCACCGCCGAGCAGCGCGAGAGGTTCGTGCTGCCCTCGGTCGCGGGCCGGATCAGGGTCGCCTTCACGCTCACCGAACCGCAGGCCGGCTCCGGCGCGGACCTGCGCTCGACCGTGGTCCGGGACGGCGACACGTACTACCTGACCGGCGCGAAGCACCTGATCACCTTCGGGGTGCGCTGCGACTACTGGCTGCTGGCCGCGCGGGTGGCGGGCAGCACCGGCCACGAGGGAACGGTGGCGCTCATGGTGCCGCGCGACGCCCCCGGAGTGACGGTCGAGGACACCTCGCAGACCATGGGCGTGGTGGGCACCGACCACGCCCGGCTGACCTTCGACCGCACGCCCGTGCCGGTGGCCAACCGTCTCGGCGCCGAGGGGGACGGCCTGGCGGTCGCCCTGGGCGGGTTCCTGACGCCGTCCCGGATATCGGTGGCGATGAGCTGTGTGGGGCTGGCGAGCCGGGCCCAGGAACTGGCGCTGGAGTACGCCCGCGGCCGGGTGACCTTCGGCAAGCCGCTGACCTCCCGGCAGGCACTCCAGTTCATGCTCGCGGAGAACGAGGCCGACATCGAGGCGAGCCGTCAGCTGGCCCTGCACGCGGCGCGCCGCTGGGAGGCCGGTGAGCGGGACGCGGCGAAGCTCTCCTCGATGGCCAAGCTGACGGCGGTCGACATGCTCACCCGTGTCACCGACAAGGCCCTTCAGGTGCACGGGGGTTCGGGGTACTGGAAGAGCAGCCCCATCGAGCGGGTGTACCGGGACGCACGGGCCCAGCGCTTCGAGGAGGGCACCAACGAGATCCAGAAGGCGGTCGTGTTCCGGGAGCTCCTGAGCGGTGCGGGGGCCGGGCGGTGAGCCCCGTCGCCGGGCGGTTCGAGGACCGGATCGCGCTGATCACCGGCGCGTCCAGGGGGATCGGCAGGGCGCTCGCGCTCACCCTCGGCCGGGGCGGCGCCACCGTGGTGGTGAACTACAAGAAGAACGCCGATCTGGCCGACAAGACGGTGGCCGAGCTGGAGGAGGCCGGCGGACGGGGCCTCGCCGTGCGGGCGGACGTGGAGTCCGTGGAGGGCGTCGAGGAGCTGTTCTCGACGGTGCGTGCGGAGTTCGGGCGGCTCGACCACTTCGTCTCCAACGCGGCGGCCGGCGCGTTCAAGAACATCATGGATCTGAAGCCGCACCATCTGGACCGGTCGTACGCGATGAACCTCCGGCCGTTCGTGCTCGGCGCCCAGCAGGCCGTCCGGCTGATGGACGACGGCGGGCGGATCGTGGCGCTGTCGAGCTACGGCAGCATCCGCGCCTATCCGACGTACGCCGCACTCGGGTCGATGAAGGCGGCGCTGGAGTCCTGGGTCCGCTACATGGCGCTGGAGTTCGCTCCGTACGGCGTCAATGTGAACGCGGTGAACGGCGGGCTGATCGATTCGGACTCGCTGGAGTTCTTCTACGGTGTGCCCGGCATGCCCGACATGGACACGGTCCTCGACCGGATCCCGAAGGGCAGGCCCGGCAGCGTCCAGGAGGTGGCGGAGGTCATCGCCTTCCTGCTCTCGCCCGCCTCGGAGTACGTCACCGGGCAGACCCTGGTGGTGGACGGCGGCCTGAGCGTGGTCGCCCCGCCGTTCTTCTCCGACGCCTCCGCACCGCTCACCCTGCCCCCGCGGCCGGTCGGGGAGAGCTGAGGGCGGTTCCGCGCTCCCCGGCGGACCGGAGCGCGGCGACCGACGCGGTACGCCGCGCTCCGGTCCGTCCCGCTCCGGCCCGCTCCGGCCCGTTCCGAACGAAAGGCCCTCAGGTGCTGAAGCACGTGTTCCGCCCCGGCGACATGGGCGGGCTGACTCTCGCCAACCGGATCGTCATGGGTGCCATGCACCTCAACCTGGAGACCCGCGAGGACGGCGGCGCCGCGATGGCCGCCTTCTACGCAGAGCGCGCCCGGGGCGGCGCCGGGCTCATCGTCACCGGCGGCTGCGCGGTGAGCCCGGAAGGCTCCGGCGGGCCGCACTACGCCCGGATCGACGACCCCGCCCGGCACCGGGCCCTCGGGGCGTGGGCGGACGCCGTCCACCGCGAGGGCGGACGGATCGCCCTCCAGCTCTTCCACGCCGGCCGCTACACCTCATCGGCGGCGACCGGCCGCACCCCAGTCGCGCCGTCGGCGGTGCCGGGCCCCTTCGGGGTGCCGCGGGCCCTGGACGAGGACGGGGTGGCGGAGCTGCTCGGCGCGTTCGCGGCCGGTGCGGCGCGCGCCCGCGAGCTGGGTTTCGACGCGGTGGAGGTGATGGCCTCCGAGGGCTACCTGCTCAACCAGTTCCTCTCCCCGCTGACCAATCTGCGCGAGGACCACTGGGGCGGTGACGCCCGGCGCCGGATGCGGTTCCCGCTCGCGGTGCTGGATGCCGTGCGGGCGTCGACCGGGCCGGATTTCCCCGTACTGTTCCGGATCTCCGGCGCCGATCTGATGGAGGGGTCCAGTACGGCGGACGAGGTCCACCGGTTCGCCCGTCTGCTGGCCCGCGCCGGGGTCGCGGCACTCAACGTGGGCGTCGGCTGGCACGAGTCCCGGACACCGACGGTGCAGAGCGTGGTGGAGCCGGGCGCCTGGGTGGGGCACGCCCGGGAGATCCGCCGGTCGCTGCGGCGGGCCGGACTGCCCACCCCGGTGATCGCCTCCAACCGGATCAACCGGCTGGAGCTCGCGGAGCGGGTCCTGGCCCGCGAGGACGCCGACTTCGTGTCCATGGCCCGCCCGTTCCTGGCCGACCCGGAGATCGTACGCAAGTCCCGTCTGGTGAACGGCCCGGCGGCGAACGTCTGCATCGCCTGCAACGAGGCGTGCATCGACCGTTCGCTCGGCGACGAACCGGTCTCCTGCCTGGTCAATCCGCGGGCCGGGCGGGAGACCGAGTTCCCGGTGCCCGCGCGTCGGCGCCGCACCGGACACGGCCGTTTCGCGGTGGTCGGCGGCGGTCCCGCCGGGCTGGAGGGCGCTCGGGCGCTGGCCGCGTTCGGCCACCGGGTGGAGCTCTTCGAGGCCGGGGCCGAACTCGGCGGTCAGTTCCGGCTCGCCCGGCTCGTCCCCGGCAAGGCCGACTTCGGCGCCACCGTGCGGTACTTCGCCGGGGAGCTGCGCCGGCTCGGGGTGACGGTGCGGCTGAACCACCCCGTCGAGGACTCGGACGCGGAGTCGCTGCGGCGCTTCGACGGTGTGCTGGTGGCGACCGGGGTGCTCCCTCGGCCGGCCGGTCTGCCGGGCGAGCACCTGCCCCATGTCGTCGACTACCGGCAGGCGTTCGCCCGCCCGGAGGCGCTGGGCGAACGGGTCGTGGTGATCGGCGGCGGCGGCATCGCCGTGGACCTGGCGCATCTGCTGACCCCGCGCCGCTCGGTGACGCTGCTGCGTCGCTCGGGCCGGATCGGCGAGGGCATGGGCCGCAGCACCCGATGGGCGGTGCTGGCCGAGCTGCGGCGCCACGGCGCCGAGTGGCTGACCGGTGTCCGCTACGAGGCCGTCCTGCCGGGCGGAGTCCTGCTGACCGACGCGGACGGTGTGCGGCGGCTGCTGCCCGCCGACTCGGTGGTGATCGCGGCCGGGCAGGTTCCGGCGGACGGACTGCGTCCGCTGCTGACGGGGCTCGGCGTCCCGTACCGGCTGGTGGGCGGCGCGGCCGACGCCCGGGGCCTGAACGCCGTCCGCGCGGTCGAGCAGGGGCTCCGGGCCGCGTACGGACTCGGGGGCGGAAGCGGCCCGTCCGCGCTCCGCCCGCCGGCGCGGCGGGTCCCGGCGGCGGGCCGCTGACACCGGAACCGATGGAGGGAGGGCGTCCCCGGCCGGGGACGCCCTCCCTCCATCGGTTCCGCTCGCGTGGTCAGGGCCGGCCATCGCCTCCGGCGAGCTGCGCGACGAGCTCGGCGGGCAGTGCGGTCATCACGTCGATGAAGTCCTCGTGCGCGCCCTTCACCGCCGGTGCGGTGCCGTAGCCCAGCGCCTGCAGGTTCCACTGGAGGTCCTGCAGCCGTTCGACGTGCGGGCGGCGCACCCGCTCGTACTCCTCGATAGCCGCCGGGTCCCCGGAGGCGAGGGCCGCGTCGATCGCCCTGGCCGCCGACGCGGCACCCTGCAGGGACTGGTTGAGCCCCTGGCCGCCGAGCGTGTGGAGCCCGTGCACGCTCTCCCCGACCAGCAGCACCCGGCCGACGCGCCAGGAAGGAGCCCGCCAGAGCGAGAAGCCCAGCCGCATCACCGGCGAGGTACGGCCGCCTACCGTGCCCAGCCACTCGGACAGCTCGGGGTCGACCTCCTTGATCTGTTCGGCCAGCGCGGCCGGACCGCCCTGTTCCAGTTGCTCCTCCTGGTCCTTGTCGGGCGACCAGACGATGGCCGACGAGGGGCCCGGCGTGGGGATGGTGAACAGGGCGCGCGGAGCCCGGTGCCGGACCAGCAGAACGGATTCGCGCCCCGGTACGTCCGGTGCGACCAGCAGCCAGGCCGGCCGGTCGAAGGCCGAGACCTCCAGCCGGACGCCCACCAGCTCGCGCAGCGCGGACTGCCGGCCGTCGGCGGCCACGGCGTAGCGGGCCGCGATCCGTCGCCGCGCGGGCACGCCGCCGTCCTGCTCGACGGTCCGTCCGAAGCCGAGCAGGACGCGTTGGCCGTCCTGCTCCACCGAGACGACGCCCTCGCCGGTCAGTACGGTGGCGCCCGGCTGCGCGCGCAGCTCGGCGAGCAGTGCCTGGACGGTGGTCCCGGTCGGCACGGTCAGACCGTACGGCCGGGCGATCCCGGCGTGGTCGGCGTACCGCCAGCTGGAGAGCATCCCCGTGCTGCCGTGATCGTCCACGCCCAGGACCTTCCGGCCTGCCGCAACGAGTTGCTCGTCGATACCCGAGGCGGCCAGCAGTCCGAGTGTCGGCGGGGCCAGCAGCGGTGAGATGCCCGCCCCGGCGGCCTCGAACCCGGGCTCCGGGGAGACCAGTACGACCGACCGGCCGGCCCGCGCGCACAGCAGCGCGCCGTACAGGGCGGTGGCTCCGCCGCCGACCACGCACACGTCGGTCTCAAGGCCGCTCAGGTCGGGATCTGATGTCGTCATCGATGGCCTCCGTACAGGCGTCGGCAGATTCGAGAGCATCCTCACAGCCATCGGCGCCCCGTCGGGAGGCCGACCCGAGGGGGCCGTCCGGAGTCCGCCGGGGCCACCTCCGGGCGCCCCGTCCGGGGTACCCGATCGGGGAGCCCGATCGGCTTCGGCGGAATGAACGGAAACTTACGGAGCGTCACCTTCTGTTGCGGGTATCGCGGCATCTGGAACGTACAGCGGAAGTACAGCGGAGCCGTGTTGCATTGAGAACGCAGCGAGCGGCCGAGAGCCGTCCTGCACGAACACGGGGGGTGTTTCGTTTCTGTGAACAATTTCTCATCGGATCTATTGCAACAATTCGACCGCGATGAGACGCCGGACGGCGTGGTGATCCGGTACGGACGGTCCACCGGCCGAGTCGCCCCGGGCGATCTCGACCTCCTCTCGTCCGAGGAGCGCGGACGGGTCGCGGCCTTTCGCGACCCGCTACGTTCCGTACACTTCGCCACCGCGCACGCCGGGGTACGACGATGTCTCGCCGGAATCCTGGGGTGCGACCCGGCGGAGATCCGGTTCGGCCGCCACCCGTGCGCCGGTTGCGGCCGCGCGCGCCACGGCAGGCCGTACATCGACAGACCGTGCACGCGCTGGGAGTTCAGTCTCTCCCGGTCCGGGCCGCACTGGGTGTGCGCCGCCGCCGAAGGCGTCCGGGTGGGCGTGGACCTGGAGCGGGTGCGTCCGATGGATGTGTCCTCGCTCGCGCCCGGGGTCCTGAGCGCCGGCGAACGCCGCCATCTCGGCGAAGTCCCGCCGGAATTCCGCCCGGCCGAGTTCCTCCGCTGCTGGACCAGGAAGGAAGCGGTCGTCAAGGCCAGCGGAATAGGCATCGAAGCCGAACTCGGGGCGATCGACGTAACCCCCGGACAGGCTTGCGCAGAAGTGAACCACAAGGTTCCGGGATGCGAATTCGGCACCTGGTCGGTCACCGACCTGCCCGCCCGAGCCGATCTCATATCCGCGATCGCCGTCCCTGCTCGCAGTTGATGATCCACAGGTGATATTCCACATAGGAGGATTTCAAGTGGTAACCCGATCAGACGAGACCGGTCTCCGAATCGCGCTGATCCTGCAGAACGAGGTCCTCAGATACGGGGTCGAGGGAATGCTGCGTCTCCTTCCGGACGTCGCCGACGTCATGTGTTTCAGCACCGGTGAGGAAGCCGTACGAGCCGGCGTCGACAGCTGCGACCTGGTCGTGATGTCCGCGGCGGAGCTCGCGACCGCGGAGAACCCGACCACCGCCGACGGCCTGACCGAACACCGGGTCCGGCTCCTGCTGCTGGTCGACGGCTCCGACGCGCTCGGGGTGCCCCGGACCACCCACTCCTGCGTCCAGGCCCTGGTCGACTGGTCCGGGCTCACGCCACGGGTCTTCGCCGATGCCGTCTCGGACGTCATGGCCGGCAAGTTCTACGTGTCGACGGCGCTCGCCCGGCGGGTGCTGCGGCAGAACGGCCAGCCGGCCACCGAGACGCAGCCCTGGGGAACACCGGGCACCGGGCTGACCCCGCGCGAACTCCAGGTGCTCCGCCTGGTGGCCGAGGGGCTGAGCAACAAGCAGACCGCCCGGCGGCTGCAGATCTCCGAGCACGGTGTGAAGCGGCTGGTGGGCAACGTTCTGGCCAAGCTGAACTGTCCCAACCGCACGCTCGCGGTCGTCCGGGCCCTCGAGTACGGCCTGCTGCTGGAGGATCCCAGCCGTGGGACGGGGCGGGCGCTGGACGGACCCCAGTCCGCGACACCTGTTGCCTAACCGGTGTAGGCTGGGCAAATGACCAAGCGCGTCGATCCCCGGGTGCAGCGGACCCGCGCCCTGTTGCGGGCCGCCGTCCTGGAGCTCGCCACCGAGCACGAGCCCGAGTCCATCACCATCGCCCACGTCGCCGAGCGGGCCACGATCAATCGCGCGACGGTCTATCAGCACTACCGCGACCTCGACGAGTTGCTGCTCGACGCCATGGAGAACGAGCTGGCCGGCCTGGTCGGCCTGGTCGCGCGATGTCCCCTCGTGGTGCTGCCGCAGGACATGCCCCCGACGTTCGTCGACATCCTGGACCACGTCGACACGAACGCGGTGCTCTACCGCCGGATGCTCGGCCCGTGCGGTTCGGCGCGCTTCATCAACCGGCTGCACCAGCTGGTCGCCGAGCAGGTGACACTCCAGCTGGTCGAGGCCGGGGTCGGCGCGTCCGGCTCCGCCGTCGTCGAGATGCGCGCCCACTGCGCCACCGGGGCCGTCATGGGGCTCGTCACCCACTGGCTGCACGACGCCCCCGTCCACCCCGGGGCGGCCGCCGCCGACGCCTGGCAGGCGCTCCGCCCGGACTACGGCACGACCGCGCCGTAGTCCGGGCGGACGCCCCGCCGCACCCTTGCGGACATGTCCGGTCCGCAAGGCGGGGCGTCCCGGGCCCGCCATGCCGTCGTGTCGTGGGACCCCGGATCGCGGCCCCACCGCCCGCATCATGGGTCGGTGATCAGTGTCCTGTTCGCCATCCTGACCGCACTCAGCAACGGCGCCGCCTCCGTACTCCAGCGCCGCGCCGCCCGCACCGTCCCCGACAGCGAGGCGATGCACCTGTCACTGATCGGGCATCTGCTGCGCCAGCGGCTCTGGCTCGCCGGAATCGGCCTGGTGATCGTCGCGGCCGTCTGCCAGGCCGTGGCCCTGGCCACCGGAGCCATCGCCGTGGTGCAGCCGATCTTCGTGATCGAGCTGCCCGCCACGCTGCTGATGGCCGCGTGCGTCATGCGCGTCCGGCTGCCCCCACGGGTCTGGTACGGGGTGGCGGCCGTGACCCTCGGACTGGCCCTGGGCATGGCCTCCGCCGCCCCCGGCGGCGGCAGCACCTCCGTGCACGGAGCGGCCTGGATCCCCACTCTGATCCTGACCGGGCTCTTCGAGGCCGCGCTGATCTGCGCGGCCCTGGGCAGCCGCGGCAACACCCGGGGCGCACTGCTCGGCCTCGCCGCCGCGTGCGGGTACGCGCTGACGGCCGCGCTCATGAAGGACGCCATGGCGCGGCTCGACGGGGGCGGCGGAGCGACGGCGCTGCTGACGTCCTGGCAGCTGTACGCCACCGCGGCGGCCGGGGTGGGCGCCCTCTTCCTCCTCCAGAACGCCCTCCAGGCGGGCACCCTGGTCGCCGTCCAGCCGATGCTGACCCTCGGGGACGCCCTGATCAGCGTGGTGTACGGGGTGACGCTGTTCGGCGAGGAGCTGCGCACCGGCTGGTGGGTGCTGCCCGAACTGGTCGCGCTCGGCCTGATCACGGCGGGCTGCATGGAGCTGGCCCGCTCCCCGCTGGCGGCCGGGAGCGCGGCCCCGCCCGCGCGCCGGGTCAGATGAGCCGCCCGGCCCGGGGAGGGGGAATTGCTCCCGATCGGGTCGCGCGGCCCGGCCGCTCGGGGCTATCCTCCGATCGAGCCATGTGTGGCGTACGGGCAAGGGGCCCGGTTCTTTCCTGGGGGTCGGTGTGGTTTCTGGTCGCGTTGTGCGGTTCGACGGAGCTCGGGGATACGGCTTCATCGCGCCCGAGCACGGGGGTGAGGACGTCTTCCTCCATGTGAACGACATGCTGATCCCCGAGTCCTACGTCCACACGGGCACGGCGGTCGAGTTCGAGATCGAGGACGGCGACCGGGGGCTGAAGGCCTCGTCCGTCCGGCTCGCCGAGGGGCCCGACGGGAAGCCGCTGACCCCGCCGAGGCCCCTGGGCGCCTCCGGTACGGCCGACGACGACGCCCTGTGCGATGTGCTCAGCGCCGCCGAGTACACCCGGGACGTCACCGATGTCCTGCTGGAGTCCGCGCCGTCGCTGACGGGGGCTCAGATCCTCCAGATCCGGCGCGGGCTGCTGCAGTTCGCCAAGAACCACGGCTGGACCGAGGGCTGACGGCCACCGCTCCCGACCCGTTCAGCCGCTCGGCTCACGCACCACCAGCGGGGTGCCGAGCACCTGGTGTCCGCCGCTGGCCAGCATGCGCACCTCGCCCCGGTCGCTGATCTCGGCGCGCACGATTCCGGTCTCGTCCTCGTAGATCGGAAATCCGCCCGCCCCCGACTGCTCCGTGCGCCGGACGGTCACTGTGTCGTCCTCCACGGCGGACGCCTGAAATACCAATTGGTAGCTCTCCGGGTAATCCATGTCCGTTCTCCGATGCGGATGGGGGCAGGGCATGTTCCGCCCGCATCTTCCATCGTCTCTCGGACCGGGCCCCGGCGCCCGGCCGGCGCTCCACGGCTGCGGGCTCGTACCCGTGCCACTTATCCTGAAGCCATACGGGCGGTTCGACGGCACTCGGGTGCACACCGCATGAATAGCCCCTTTCATCCCGAGTCGTGTGTACGGCACGCACGCCCGGGATTCCCGCAGCCGGGAAGGGAGACACCATGATGGATGCCGACAGGGGAGACGACGTCTACCAGCCCCAGCAGCCGGAGGCCTCGGACCTCGCCGAGCAGCTCGATGCCGAGGACACCCTGGACAACCGGGGGCTGGCCGACGCGCTCGACGAGGGCTACTCCCCGCCCGAGCGCCCGTGGGCGGTGGAGGACCGGGGTACCACCGCCGCCGAGCAGCACGACGGCGAGTCGCTGGACGGCCGTCTGGCCCGTGAGCTCCCCGATTTCCCCGGCGCCGCCGGGGACGGCCTGGGTGATCTGCCCGACGGCGACGGCGAGCTCTGGGACGCGGAGGTCGGCACGGTACGCGCCGGACGGCTCACCCGGCAGCTGGACATCGACGAGCCGGACACCATGGCGGGCGAGGACGTCGGGATCGACGGGGCCGGGGCGTCGGCCGAGGAGGCCGCCATGCATGTGGTGTCGGACGGCCAGGGCTGAGAGAACGGTCCGGCGCCCCCGCCGGACCATGACCCCGGAGGTAATCGACGCCTTTCCGCGCATCGGACATCGTGTTCCCCACGAGCCCACGAGGGCCCGGCCGAGGGCCGGGTCACGAGGAGAGGAACAGCACGATGACCGCTCACGAGGACGCCGTCCAGCGCTACTTCGCCGCCTGGAACGCGACCACCGCCGAGGAGACGGCGAAGGCCGTCGCGGCCGCCTTTACCGAGAGCGCCACCTACACCGACCCGCTGGCCGACGTGCGGGGCCACGAGGGTCTCGCGGGCGCGATCGGCGGCGCCCACCAGCAGTTCCCCGGCTTCGAGTTCCGGCTCACCGGCACGCCGGACGGCCATCACGACCTCGTGCGCTTCAGCTGGGAGCTGGTCTCCACCGCCGACGGCTCGGCGCCCGTCGCCGGGTCCGACGTGATCGCCCTCGCCGACGACGGACGCATCGCCTCGGTCAGCGGCTTCCTCGACCGGGTGCCCGGCGCCTGAGCCTCCACCGGGAGGGAGGGCGGGCCCGGCGCACCGCACCCGCCCTCAGGCCGGTTCGTCGAGGAACTTCCCGCCCTCCAGGAGGGTCTTGAGCGTCGAGAGGATCGCGACCCAGCCCTCGCTCACGCCTTTCAGCATCCTGCTGTCCGGGCTGTCGAAGCCGTCGTGGGTGATCGTCAGCCTGATCCCCATCTCGGGTTCCTCGGCCGGCTCGATGTCGAAGGCCACCTTCGACCGCTCCTGGACGGCCCTGTCCCACTCCTCGTCCGAGGCGAAGTCGAACATCTGGCGGTGCATGGGCTGGAGGGTGTGCCAGGTGTACGCGAGCCGCCGGCCGGGCTCCGCCGCCAGGACCCGTTGGCCGACCTCCTCGAACTCGCCGTCCGGGTCCATCTTCCAGCGGACCGGTGCGCCCACCTCCCAGGTCGAGTCGGGGCCGTAGCCGCCCATGTAGATCCTGATGAGCTCGGGGTCGGTCAGCGCCCGGTAGAGCTCCTCGGCGGTGGTCTGGATGTAGAGGGCGTAGACGAACGCGGGCTTGTCCATGACCGTTCCTTCCTGGGGCTGGTCGGGGTGGGGCGGTGCGGGCCTGGGTGGCGTACACACCGGGCCGGTCGGTCCTACGGGAGATCGGCGAAGTCCGGTCCGGCCGCGGACCGCGAGGTCCGTGACTGCGCCGGGAGGGCCGCGAGTCCGGGCGCCGACTCCAGCGGGCGGTCGGTGAAGAAGCGGGCCGCGAGGTCCGCGACGTCGTCCGGGCGCTCCAGGACGACCCAGTGGTCGGACTCGCCGATCGTGACGAATCTGCTGCCCTCGATCGTGGCGGCGAAGTCCCGCTGCCGCTCGGGCGAGGTCACCGTGTCGTGCTCGCCCGCGAAGACCAGGGCCGGCACACCGGCCAGTCCGCCGGAGAAGTCCGGCCTCCGGGCCAGTGCCCGGTGCAGCGACCGGGCCGCGTGCGGGGAGTGGGTGAGGGCGTACAGGAACGAGCGGCGCACATAGCGCCGGGCCAGCTCGCCCCGGTGGACCCTGCGCTCCGGGTCCTGGCACATCAGCACCCCGGCGGCCAGCCCGGCCAGCCCCTCCAGGTCGCCGGTGTCCAGCCGGGCGACGGCACGGCTCCACTCGGCCCGCTGGGCGTCGCTGATGTGGGCGGGCACCCCGCCGAGGATCAGCCGGGCGATCCGGCCGGGGTGCCGGCGGGCGCAGCCGAAGGCGATCGAGGTGCCGTAGGAGAAGCCGAAGAGGTTGACCCTGGGCACGTCCAGATCGTCGATGATTCCGGTGACGGCGTCGTACAGGACGTCGTCGCCCGCACCGGGCGGGAGCGGGTCCGCGTCGCCCATGCCGGGCAGGTCGGCGGTGACCACGGAGGTGAGCGGTCCCAGGTGGTCGTCCATCTGGGGCCAGCCGTACATCCCCTGGAGCGCGCCGCCGAGAATGATGACCGGCTCGGTGCGCGGCGAGGGCTGCCTCAGGACCCGGTAGCCGTAGCGCAGCCCGTCCACCGACAGGGTCCGGATGATCTCGTCGGCCATGGTTCGGTGCCTCTCGGTTTCCGGGTCAGGCCCTGGTGAGAACGAGTGCGGCGTTGTGTCCGCCGAAACCGAGCGAGGTCTTGACGGCCGCGTCGAACGTGCCCGGCCGGGCCTCCTTGCTCACCACGTCGATGGGGATCTCGGGATCGGGGGCGTCGAGGTTCACGGTGGGCGGTACGAGCCGGTGCTGGAGCGCCAGCACGGTCAGCGCGGTCTCGATGCCGCCGGCGGCGCCCAGGGTGTGTCCGGTCATCGCCTTCGTCGAGGTGACCAGGGGGTGTTCGCCGAGGACCCGGCGCAGCACCGTCGCCTCGATGAGGTCGTTGGAGACGGTCGAGGTGCCGTGGGCGTTGACATGGCCGATGTCCCGGGCGTCGACCCCGGCGTCCGCGAGCGCGAAGCGCAGGGCCCGCTCGATGCCCAGGCCCTCGGGGTCGGGGGCGACGGCGGAGTAGGCGTCGCTGGCGGCGCCGTATCCCGCGACGAGCGCGCGGACGGCGGCGCCCCGGGCGCGGGCGTGTTCCGGCCGTTCCAGCACCAGGAGCCCGGCGCCCTCGCCGACCACGAAGCCGTCCCGGTGGACGTCGAACGGGCGGCAGGCCGCCTCGGGGTCGTCGCGCCGGGTGGAGACGGCCTTGAGCTGGCAGGCGCTGGCGATCAGCAGCCGGGAGCAGACCGATTCGGCGCCGCCCGCGACGACGATGTCGCAGGCCCCGGTGCGGAGCATCTGGTGGGCGGTGCCGATGGCGACGGTGCCGGAGGAGCAGGCGGTGGAGACGGCCTGGCTCGGGCCGAGCGCGCCGAGGTCGGTGGCGACGCTGCTGGCCGCGCCGTTGACGACGGTGAGCGGGGCGAGCTTCGGGGAGACCCGGCGGGCGCCGCGTTCGATGAGGGTGGTGTGCTGCTCGTCGTAGAACGGCAGTCCGCCGTGTGCGGAGCCGATGACGACGGCGACCCGTCCGGCGTCCCAGACCGAGGGGTCGAGTCCGGCGTCGGCGACGGCCTCACGGGCCGCGATGACGGCCAGTTGCGAGAAGCGGTCCATCAGCCGGGCGGCCGCCACCCCGAGCAGGGCCCGCGGGTCGAGGCCGGTGATGGTGTACATGAAGTCGCAGGGCAGGTCGTGGAGTTCGGGCCGGTGCGGGACCGACGGCGCGGCCGATGCCTCGCAGACCGCGCGCCAGGTCGCTTCGGCCCCGGTGCCCGCGGCGGTCACCAGGCCGATCCCGGTGACGGCGGCGGCGAACGGCTCGGGACGGTACGGGCGGCCCGTCACGCGGCGGCCTTGCGGTGCACCGCGTCGACGAGCTGGCCGACGGTGTCCCGCGAGGTCAGCTGGACATCGTCCAGATCGACACCCATCCGGTCCTCGATGAGCAGCCGCAGTTCCTCCAGCGCCAGCGAGTCGAGCCTGAGGTGACGGAGCGACACCTCGGGCCGGATGGCGAGCGGATCGGTGCCGAAGTTCGCCACCAGCAAGGTGTTGATCTCTTCTGCCGTGCTCATGCGGCGCTCCTGCGCTCTCGTACGCGGTGACGCCCTGCCGCGTGAGGTGTGAGTGCCATCGGGGGACGCCGGCTGGTCCGGAGGAACCATTTATACGCCTTCGTGAAGGTGATTCCGGTCCGCTTTCCCCCGTGCGGTGGGGGGACGTCCAGGTGTGCGAATTCGATGGTTCGCGGCGGCCGGCGGGCCTCCCGCCGCCGGTGCCCGGCCCGTACACTCCGCGATCATGACGATCGACACGACCCACGCCGACGGGCCCGCGCTCTTCCCGACGATGTCCACCATGCGCGCGATGCGCCGCCTGAAGCCGGAACCGGTGCCGGACGAGACGCTGGAACAGCTCATACAGGCGGCCGTCTGGGGCCCCAGCGGCGGCAACATGCAGTGTTACGAGTACGTCGTGGTCACCGACCGCGAGGTGATGGCGCGTCTGGCGCCGCTGTGGAAGCGGTGCGTGGACGCCTATCTGGCGACGACGGGGAAGTACGCGCCGAAGGGCATGGACGAGGCGGCGTACGGGCGGATGGTCGCCGCGATCGAGTACCAGCGCGACCACTTCGCCGACACTCCGGCGCTGATCGTGCCCTGCTACCGCTTCCCGGAGCCGCGTCTGGACGAGGAGGGGCTGCTGGCCTCCGCGCAGGCGCTCGGTCCGGCGGCGACCGAGCAGATGATGAACACCCAGGCACGCTTCCAGGCGCTCGCCGAGGGCTCCTGTGTCTATCCGGGCGTGCAGAACGTCCTGCTCGCCGCGCGGGCCCTGGGGCTCGCGGCGAACATCACCATCTGGCACCTGATGCTGGAACAGGAGTGGAAGGAAGCCCTCGGCATCCCCGAGGACACGCACACCTACGCCGCCATTCCGGTCGGGTGGCCGCAGGGCAACTTCGGTCCGGTGCGGCGCCGCCCGGTGGCGGACGTCATCCACCGCGACCGCTGGTAGCCCGGGGCCCTCGCCCCGTCCTGCCCGGTGACGGACCGTCCGCGCACCGGGCAGGGCGCCGGCTCCACCCTCAACCCCATTGGGGTGAAAGGGAGTTCGACACACCGGGCAGGTGATTGTCATGCCCTGGACAGATAGTTACGCTGAGCGGAATTCGCGGCCCCTCGGTCCACCCCACTCGGGCCCGGGGGCCGTTCCTCTCCCCCACCGAGCAGGAGCAGGTATGCCCAGCCGCGCCGCAGCCCACACAAGGGGCCGCGCCTCCGTCCTGGCGGCCCTCACCGCCACCGTCCTCACCGTGACCGGCTCGCCGGCCCTCGCCTCTCCGGACGGCGGCCACCCGATGAACCGGGCGTTCGCACGGGCCGCCGCGGCGTACGACGTACCACGCGATCTGCTCGCCGCCGTCGGTTACGGCGAGACCCGGCTCGACGGCCACGCCGGACACCCCAGCCAGGCCAACGGCTACGGCGTGATGCATCTGGTGAGCAACCCCGCCGACCGGACGCTGGAGCGGGCGGCGGCCCTCACCGGCAAGACGCTCGCCGAGCTCCGCACCGACACCGGGGCCAACATCCTGGGCGGCGCTGCGGTACTGCGCGGTTACGCGGACAAGCTCGGCCTCGACGCCCGGGACCGCGACGACATCGACGCCTGGTACCCGGCCGTCGCCCGGTACGGCGGCGGACAGGGTTCCGCCGCCGCTCTCTACGCCGACACCGTCTACACCTTCCTGGCCGACGGGCTCAGGGCGGTCGTCCCCGGTGGCGAGCGGATCTCGGTGACGAGCCGCCCGGTCGCCCCGCACAAGGACGGGCTCTCCACCACCGAGGCACGCGCCCAGAGCCCGGACTACCCGTCGGCCTTGTGGGTCCCGGCCGACGCCCACAACTTCGCGGCGGGCCGCTCGGCGAAGATCGACAAGGTGATCGTCCATGTCACGCAGGGCTCGTACGCGGGCTCGATCAACTGGTTCCAGAACCCGACCGCGGAGGTGAGCGCCCACTACGTGGTGCGTTCCTCCGACGGCCAGATCACCCAGATGGTGCGGGACAGTGACACCGCGTACCACGCCAGGAGCGCCAACTCCTCGACACTCGGCATCGAGCACGAGGGGTTCATCGACGACCCGTCCTGGTTCACCGACCCGATGTACCGGTCGTCGGCGGCCCTGACCGCGTACCTCTGCGACCGCTACGGGATCCCGAAGGACCGGGCGCACATCATCGGGCACGACGAGGCACCGGGCAGCGACCACACCGACCCGGGCCCCTACTGGGACTGGACCCGCTACATGCAGCTGGTCGGCGCGAGCACCGGCGACCGCGACGGCGCCGACGGGCTGAGCTTCGCCGCGTACGCGACCCAGCAGAGCGGCTCGACGGGCGCCCAGGTCACGGCGGTCCAGCAGCTGCTGAACGACCAGGGCTACGCCGCGGGCGCGGTGGACGGCAGCTTCGGCCCGGCGACCCGGACCGCGGTGACGGCGTATCAGATGGCGCGCGGACTGGACGCCGACGGTGTGGTGGATGCCAGGACCTGGACGGCGCTGCTGTCGGCCGGCGCGACGCCCAGTCTCCGGCAGCGTGCCTCGGGCGACGGGGTGAAGCGGCTCCAGCGCGCGCTGACCGCGGCGCTCGGCTCGACGGTCGGCGTCGACGGCGGCTTCGGCCCGGAGACGGTGACCGCGGTGCGCGGCTACCAGACGAGCCGGGGGCTGACGGCCGACGGCATCGTGGGGCCGGACACCTGGGCGGCCCTGCAGACGGGACGCTGAGCCCCGTCCGGGCAGGTGGGGCGGGGTGCGGGGCGGGCACGGACCGCCCCGGCCTCCCCCGGCCGGGCGTCCATGTCACGTTCAAGTAACCTGCCGGAAACCCTTGACGTTCCTCCTGACTCGTTCTTAACCTCACTGCGTAGTTCGCATTCCTTGCAGTTCACGTGCTGCGGCGCTTTCCGCAGTGTTTTGGCAGGCACAGACATAGACCACCTGTCGGTGGTTTCGTCATGCCTGTTTTTTTTGTGCTCCCCGTGCCGCCGATGGGTCTTCCTCGAAGGCGGATTCATGGCACAACGTCCGAGCGTCAAAGGCGTCGCCGACGTCGTTGCGCTCATCGATGGGCTGGGAAAGATCACCGGCCGGGCGCAGGTCATCTGGTTTCTCGTGTTCGGCGGGCTGTTCCTCGACGCCTATTCGAACGCCGCGCTGAGCGCCGGTCTGGGGCCGATGACGTCCCAGATGGAGCTCACCAGCACGCAGGTCTCGATCCTCACGGCCACCGCTCCGGCCCTGGCGATCATCTTCAACCCGGTCGGCGGCTGGCTCGCCACCCGGATCGGCCGCGTCCCCCCGCTGCTCATCGCCAAGGTGTTCGCCATCGCGGGCGCCCTGCTGGCCGCCTTCGCCGGTGATTTCACCGTCGTCTGGCTCGGCCGGGTCCTGGTGGGTGTCGCGTACGGCATCGACTTCGCCGTCGCCATGGCACTGCTCGCCGAGTACACGCCCGCGAAACTGGGCGGCCGGCTGAATCTGTGGCAGGCCGTCTGGTACGTCGCCACCACCAGCAACCTCGTGCTCGCCCTGGTCTTCTTCAACCTGGACGTCGGTGCGGACATCTGGCGCTGGTCGGTCGGCTCGGCTGCGGTGGTCGCCGCCGCGCTGCTCCTGGGCCAGTGGCTGATGCTGCGGGAGAGCCCGACCTGGCTGGCGAGCAAGGGCCGGCTGGACGAGGCCGTCGTCAACCTGGACAGGATCTACGGGATCGAGGCCGTCGCCGGGAAGCCCGACGAGGCGACCCGCGCCGCCACCGAGGCGCCCGCCATCGGCTTCCGTCAGGCCGGGGTGCTCTTCAAGGGCGAGTACCTGCCCCGGACGGTCCTCTCCTCGGTCATCTCGCTCGGGCAGTCGATGCAGTACTTCGCGGTCGGCTGGTACCTCCCGCTGATCAGCCTGACGATCTTCGGCGAGAGCTTCGAGAAGGCCACCATCGGCTCGATGGTCTTCAACGCCTTCGGCATCGCGGGCGGGCTCCTCTCCGCCTACTTCGGCCGCAGGCTGGGACTGCGGCTCAGCTCCGCCGCCGGCTTCGCCGGGGTCTTCGTGGCCCTGCTCGCGATGGGGCTGACCTTCGAGAAGGTGCCCACGGCCGTGGCGTTCCTGCTGCCGGTGCTGTTCATCCTCTGCCACTCCGCGGGCCCCGGCGCCAACGGCAAGTCCATCGCCGCGCTCTCGTACAGCAGCGATGTCCGCGCGCTCGGCACCGGTGTCACCGGGATGGTCGGCAGCTTCGGCAGTGTCGTCGGGCTTTACGTCTTCCCGCAGATCAAGGACTCGCTGGGGCTCGCCGACACCTTCCTGGTGCTCTCCGTCGTACCGCTGCTCGGCCTGATCACCTGTCTGGCGATCAAGTGGGACCCGACGAAGGCCGCCTCCCCCGACGAGGCCGCCGGACAGGACCGGGCCGCCGCTGGCACTCCGGCCGGCTCGGCGGAATCCGCCGCGTCCGTGACCGCGCGCTGACCGGCCGCCGGGCCCGTCGCACCACACGATGGTGCCCTCCCCTCCCTCTCCCTCCGTACGGCTCGCTCGCGATGCTCGCAATGAAAGGGCTGCAATGACGCAGACGTTCCCCGGCGCCGCCGCACGGCGCGGTGTGCTGTCCATCGACGAGGGCACCACGGGCACCCGGGCCGGAGTCGTGCTCGACTCCGGCGAGGCCCACGAGGTGTTCTACCGGTCGATCAAGGTCAGCCATCCGGACGACCTCTCGGTCGAGCAGGACCCGATGGAGATCTGGACCGCCACCGTCGAGGTGGCGCGCCGGGCCGTCGGCCGGGCCCGCGAGGAGGGCATCGAGATCACCGCGGTGGCCCTCTCCACCCAGCGGGCGACCGCGATGCTGTGGGACCGGGTGACCGGGCGGCCGCTGCTGCCCGCGGTGGTGTGGCAGGACCGGCGGTACGCGGCCGAGCTCACCTCGTACGAGGCGGAGTGGGACGCCGCCCTGCTGGCCCGCCAGGGCCGGCCGGTCGGCGCCCGCGCACCGTTCCTCTGGGCCGCCCGGCAGATCGCCGGGCACCCGGAGGCGGCCGCCGCGCACCGCGAGGGCCGGCTGCTCTTCGGCACCGTCGACACCTGGCTGATCTGGCGGCTCACCGGCGGCGCCGTGCACGCCACGACACCGACGAACGCCGCCTCCACCGGTGGCTATCTGCTGGAGCGGCACGCCTGGGACGAGGAGTGGATCGACCGCCTCGGCTTCCCTCTCGACCTGCTCCCCGAGCTCCGCTCCGACGACGCCGGTTTCGGTACCACCGACCCGGCCGCCCTCGGCATCGCCGTCCCGCTGGCCGCCTCCATGGGCGACCAGCACGCCGCACTCGTCGCGCTCGGCGGCCTCGCCGCCGGGCAGGGCATGTGTGTCTACGGGACCGGCGCCTTCGTCGACGCGGCGACCGGCACCACGCCCGCCCTGCCCCGGCCGGACATCTCCGGGGTGCTCGCCCAGCCCGGCCGGCGGCAGGGCGACATCAGCCACTACAGCCTGGAGGCGTACACCTCCACGGCGGGGTCGGCGCTGAACTGGCTCTGCGACGACCTGGGCCTGTTCGCGTCGCCGAAGGAGCTCGGTGAGGAGGCGGGCCGGGTCCCCACCCGGCCGGGCCGCACCCCGCGTTTCGTCCCGGCGCTCGCCGGGGTCCGTACGCCGGTCTGGCACCCGGAGGCCACCGCCTCCCTCACCGGGCTCACCCTCGCCACCACTCGCGCCGATCTCGCCCGCGCCGTGCTCGACGGGATCGCGCACTCGGTGTGCGACCTGATCGACGGGGTCGCCGACACCATGGGCACCCCGTTCACCCGGCTCCGGGTCGGCGGCGGGGTCTCCGGCAGCGACCCGCTCATGCGGATCCAGGCCGACCTGACCGGCCTGCCGCTGGAGCGGGTCTCCGACTCCGCCACCGCCAGCCTCCGGGGCACCGCGTATCTCGCCGGTGTCGCCCAGGGCCTGTGGTCCTCGCTCGAAGAGGTCGTCGAGGCACAGCCGCTCGGCCGGATCTTCGAGCCCTCGATCACCGCGGCCGAGCGCGCCGCGCAGCGGTCCGCCTGGCGCGACGTGCTGATCGCCCACCTCGGCGATCCGGCGCTGCTCCCCCTGAAGACCCCCGAACCTCACACCCCCCACTGACGGCCCCCGACCGTCGCCCCGGCGGCCCGTATCCGACCAAGCGGCCGCCGTACCGAAACACCAGGAGTTGATGTTGTGATCACCATGCCCGCCCGGAAGCCGCGGCGCAGCGCCGCGGCGACCCGCCGCACGCCCCTGCTGCTCGACCGGGCAGCCCTCAAGCGCCGGCTGGCCGACGACACGTACGACGTGCTCGTCATAGGCGGTGGCATCACCGGGGCGTACGCCGTGCTCGACGCCGCCTCGCGCGGGCTGCGCGCGGCGCTGGTCGAGAAGGACGACTTCGCCTCCGGTACGTCGTCGAAGTCCTCGAAGATGGTGCACGGCGGCCTGCGCTACATCGAGCAGGGCAACGTCAACCTGGTCCGCCACTCGCTCCTGGAGCGGCACCGCTTCCGCAAGAACGCCCCGCACCTGGTGCACCGGCTGCCGTTCCTCTTCCCGATCCTGGAGAAGGAGGGCATCTTCGACGCCCGCCTCGCCAAGGGTTTCGAGGGCCTGCTGTGGACGTACGACCTGGTCGGCGGATGGCGGATCGGCAAGCTCCACCAGCGGCTGACCGTGCCGGAGGTGCTCGCGCAGGCGCCGACGCTGCGGGCGGAGAACCTCAAGGGCGGGCTGATGTACTTCGACGCCCGCACCGATGACGCCCGGCTGGTGCTGACCATCGTCCGGACCGCCGCCGCGCTCGGTGCGACGGTCCTCAACGGTGCCCGTGCCGAGGGTCTGCTGATGCAGATGGGCAAGGTGGCCGGCGCCCGGGTCTCGGCGGACGGCGACACCTTCGACATCCGTGCGCGGGCCGTCGTCAACGCCACCGGCGTATGGACCGACGAGCTGGACGCGAAGGCGGACGACGCTCACCGGCCGCAGGTCAGGCCCGCCAAGGGCGTCCACATCGTGGTGCCGTGGGACAAGGTGCGGATCAACTGCACGGTCACCGTGCCGATCCCGGGCCGGGCCCGCCGCGCGACCTGCACCCGCTGGGGCAACAGCGTCGTGCTGGGCACCACGGACGAGGACTACCAGGGCTCCCCCGACGATGTGCACTGCACCCGCGAGGAGATGGACTTCCTGCTGGAGGGCGCCAACACCGCCTTCGAGGGGAAGCTCACCCCGGACGACGTGGTCGGTTCCATCGGGGGTCTGCGCCCGCTGGTCGGCGGCAAGGAGGGCGCCACCCTCGACATGCGCCGCGACCACCACATCACCGTCGGCCGCACCGGCATGGTGACGGTGACCGGCGGCAAGCTCACCACCAGCCGCCACATGGGCGAGCTGGTCATCGACAAGGTGATGACCGTCCTCGGCCGCAAGGGGCGGAGCCGCACCACCGACCTCCCGCTGCTCGGCGGCGCCGGTTACGACGCCGAGGCCGTCGCGGCCTCCGGCGGCATCGCCGCGCACCTCGGCGAGCGCTTCGGCACCGAGGCCCGGTTCGTCGGCGACCTGATCCAGGACGACCCGACGCTGGCCGAGCCGATCGTCGCGGGACTCCCGTACACCAAGGCCGAGGTCGTGTACGCGGCCCGCGCCGAACTGGCCCGCTCGGTCGACGACGTGCTCTCCCGCCGGATGCGCGCCCGGCTGTTCGCCCGGGACGCCTCCGCCGAAGCGGCCGGGGCCGTGGGCACGATCCTCGGCCGGGAACTGAACCTCACTGAGGCCGAGGTGGAGCGTTCGGTCTCCGAGTACCTCGCAGCCGTCCGTCACGAAAAGTCCGTACTCCTCGAAGGGGCAGCAGCATGATCAGCCGTCAGACCATCACCCACCCGTTCAACCGGGGCAACTACACGATCGGCGCCCCCAGCTTCGCCAAGTGGGCGCAGAACACCCCGATCGGGGACGGCGAGGCCGCCCTCCAGGTCGACCCGGTCGAGGTCCCCGAGACCGTGGTCGAGGCGCTGCGCGAGGCCGCGCACGCGGTGCACACCGCCCGCGACGAGGTCGTCACCCGGACCCGCGACTGGTGGGCCGGCTCGATGATCGGCGAGACCGAGGGCCGTCCCGCGACTCCGGACGCCGTGGTCGTCGAGGCGGCCGACGCCGACCAGGTCGCGGCCGTGCTGCGGATCTGCCACGAGGCGGGCATCCCGGTCACCCCGTCGGCCGGGCGCTCCAACGTCACCGGTGCGGCGCTCCCCGTCTTCGGCGGCGTCGTCCTGGACGTCTGCGGGCTGAACGCGATCACCGGCTTCGACGCCGAGTCCAACATCGTGGACGTCCAGGCCGGCATGTTCGGCGACCTCTTCGAGAAGCAGCTCCAGGAGGAGTACGGCGTCACCACCGGCCACTGGCCGTCCGCGTTCGCCGTCTCCACGGTCGGCGGCTGGATCGCCTGCCGCGGCGCCGGTCAGCTCTCCACCCGGTACGGCAAGATCGAGGACATGGTCGTCGGCGTGGACGTCGTCCACGCGGACGGCACGCGCGCCACGTACGGCGACTACGCCCGCGCCGCGGTCGGCCCGGACCTGCGCCAGCTGTTCATCGGCTCCGAGGGCACCCTCGGCGTCATCGTCTCGGCGCGGCTGCGGGTCCACCCGCTGCCGGAGTACGCCAACGCCGTGGCGTACGGCTTCACGACCTTCGCCGAGGGCCTGGACGCCTGCCGCAGGATCATGCAGCGCGGTGCGACCCCGGCCGTCCTGCGGCTGTACGACACCCTGGAGTCGGGCACCCACTTCGGCCACCCGGAGACCAACCTCCTGCTGATCGCCGACGAGGGCGACCCGGCCATCGTCGACGCCTCGATCAAGGTGGCGTCCGAGGTGTGCGAGGCGTACGGCCCCGAGCTGGACAGCCAGGCGGTCTTCGAGCGCTGGCTGGACGAGCGGATGCTGGTCGGCAAGTCCGCC
Organism: Streptomyces sp. DvalAA-43; assembly: GCF_900091725.1. Taxonomy (GTDB): domain Bacteria; phylum Actinomycetota; class Actinomycetes; order Streptomycetales; family Streptomycetaceae; genus Streptomyces; species Streptomyces pulveraceus. The sequence goes on from NZ_FMBW01000043.1 coordinate 193,369, forward strand.
GACGGCTTCGAGCCCGGCCCCGGCTTCGTCGCCGACACGCTGGAGATGGCCGCGTCCTGGACCGACCTCCCGGTGATCTACGACGAGGTGGTCGCCGCGATCCAGTCGGTGCCCGGCACCCTGGCCGCCTCGGCCCACCAGTCCCACGCGTACACCGACGGTGCCTGCGTCTACTTCTCGCTGCGCGGCGACGTGGCCCCCGAGTCGCGCCGCGACTGGTACCGCTCGGTGTGGGACGCCGCCAACGCCGTACTGATCGAGCACGCGGCGGCCCTCAGCCACCACCACGGCTGCGGACTGCTGCGCGGCCCCTACCTGGAGGAATCCCTCGGGGCGGGCTTCGCGACCTTCGTCGCGGTGAAGAAGGCCCTGGACCCGGCCGGCATTCTCAACCCTGGCAAACTGGGCCTTCCCAGCCGATTCGGTACGTCTCCGCTGAACTGACACCAAGGTCCTTCGTCTGGATCGGGCCGGACCCCGCGACCCCGGCATGATCCAGACGAGAGGCCCTGGGCCGGCAGCAGCCACGCACCCCTCCCCTCCCCAGGCAGGCCCTTGCCATGACCCCTTCCCCGTCCCGGTCCGGCGCCCCGCTCGACCCCCGGCTCACCGCGGCGTTCGCCGAGGTGCCGGTCGTCGCGTCGGTCGTCGGCACCCAGCCGCTGCGGCAGTTCCTGACCGCACCGGCCAAGGTGTGCATCCTCGCCTCGTTCGCGGTGGGGCAGCTGCCCCAGGTGGTGCCGGCGCTGGGCCGGGCGGGGAAGACCGTGTTCGTGAACGTGGACAGCAGCCCCGGTCTGGCTCAGGACCGGGGCGCGCTGGAGTTCATCAAGAACATGGGCGCGCACGGCGTGGTCAGCACCCGGCTCTCCCTGATAGAGAAGGGCCGCCCGCTCGGCCTGCTGACGATGATGAAGGTGTTCGTCACCGACCGGTCCAATCTGCGCCGCTCCACGGACGCGATCTCGCGCGGGGCGCCGGACCTGGTCGAGATCATGCCCGCCCCGATCATCGCCCGGATGAGCGCGCAGGCACAGCGCGCGATGTCCCCGTCGGTGGCCGCGGGCTTCGTGGAGACCCCCGCGGACGTCGCGCTGGCACTGGCCCTCGGGTCGGCCGCCGCCGCCACGTCCGACCCCCGCCTCTGGAATCTGCGCCGGGACCAGCTGCCGCCGGTCCCGCCCGCCGCCCTGAAGAGGCCCGCCCCACCTCAGGAGTAACCCCCCATGACTTACGTGGTCGTAGCCCGCTACCGCACCAAGGACGGTGCGCAGGACACCGTCCTGCCCCTGCTCGACACGATGGCCGCCGCCTCCCGCCAGGAGCCCGGCAATCTCGCCTACCGGGTCCATCAGGGCACCGAGGACCCTCGCACGGTCGTGCTGTACGAGGAGTACGCCTCCGAGGCCGACTTCACCGCCCACTGCGCCACCGAGCACTTCCAGGAGATCGTGCTCGGCAAGGTCGTCCCGCTGCTGGAGAGCCGGGACGTGCTGCGCTGCGCCCCGCGTCCGGAGGTGGGCGCGTGAAGACCCGTGCGGTGGTGCTGCGCGGGACATCGACGGCCCGCCCGTACTCCGGGACCCGCCCGGTCGAGGTGGAGGAGCTGGAGCTGGGCGCCCCGCGCGAGGGCGAGGTGCTGGTCCGCATCGCGGCCGCCTCGCTCTGCCACTCGGACCTGTCGGTGGTCAACGGCGACCGGGTGCGTCCGCTGCCGATGGCGCTGGGCCACGAGGCGGTGGGTGTCGTCCAGGAGACCGGACCGGGCGTAGGGCGGGTCTCCCCCGGCGACCATGTGGCGCTGGTCTTCGTGCCGAGCTGCGGCTTCTGCGGCGACTGCGCGGCGGGCCGGCCGGCGCTGTGCGCACAGGCCGCGGCGGCGAACGGTTCGGGGGCGCTGCTGCACGGCCCGTCGCTGCTGACCGACGCCTCCGGCAACCCGGTCCACCACCAGCTCGGCGTCTCCGCGTTCTCCGAACACGCGGTGCTGGCCCAGGAGTCGGTGGTCCCGATCCCCAAGGACGTCCCGTTCGCCGTGGCGTCGATGTTCGGCTGCGCGGTGCTGACCGGCGCGGGCGCGGTGATCAACACGGCGGCGCTGCGTCCCGGGCAGTCGGCGGTGGTCTACGGCCTGGGCGGGGTGGGCCTCGCCGCGGTGCTGGGTGCCCGCGCGGCGGGGGCGTACCCGATCGTCGCGGTCGACCCGGTCCGGGAGAAGCGCGAGCTGGCCCTCCGGCTGGGTGCGAGCCATGCGTACGCACCCGACGACGCGGTGCGGCAGATCCGTGAACTCACCTCCGGTGGGGCCGAGTTGGCGGTGGAGGCGGTGGGCAGTCCGAAGGTGATGGCCCAGTGCCTGTCGGCCGTGGCGCGGGGCGGCCGGGTCGTCTCGGTGGGCCTGCCCGCGCCCGACCGGGTGCTGGAGGTGCCGGCCCTGGCGTTCGCGGGCGAGGGCAAGTCGCTGCTGGGTTCGTACATGGGTGACGCGGTGCCGCGCCGCGACATCCCGAGGTTCCTGGAGCTGTGGCGGGCGGGCCTGATGCCGGTGGAGCAGATGCACACGGGCACGCTGCCGCTGACCGACATCAACATCGCGATGGAGGAGCTGGCCTCGGGCCGGGCGATCCGTCAGGTGATCGACACCTCGGGGATGCTGAACGGCTGACGCGGGATCCCGGGCCGGTAGGCGGCGCCCCTGATGGTCCGAGGGGCGCCGCCGACCGCGCCCGTCACGTGTCGGCCCCCTCCGTGTCCGGTGCGCCGGCGGGCGTGAAGTGCAGGGTGATCCTGCGCCGGCTGATGCGCCAGCCTCGCTCGCCGCGCACGATCACGTCCTCGTAGGTCACGCTTCCGCACTCGCCGTCCGGGCCGGCACCGATCCCCTTGGACCGCGCGTGGACCCGGCCGCCCCCGGCCTCGGTGAGGACGATGTTGGTGACGTGATGGCCGACGGGTGCGCCCGGTGCGCCCGCCCGCGCCCGCGCCATGTCACGGAAGGCGGCCAGCCCGCGCAGCTCCCCGTGCCCGAGGTTCGAGGTTTCGTAGACGACATCGTCGGTGAACAGCTCGTCCAGCCGTTCCAGTTCGCCGTTGTCGACCAAGTGCCCGTGCAGGGCGAGCAGTTCGGAGATGTCCAGGCGGTCCTCGACACTGAGCGTCATCGCCGGTCCTTTCGTGAGAGCTCTCGCGACGGTGCGGCAGTTATACGGGGAGGACCCCCGTACTGCCCGGCACGGCACCGATCGCACACCGTCACGGCCCGGGGAGTTCATTCCGCTGGAGCAACCGCGCGGCGTTCGTAACGGAGCAGCACGACCCCGTTGCCGAATTCCCTGGTCCCGGCCAGGCGGAGACCGGTCCGGACCGCCGAGGCCGGAAACAGAGGTGTGCCCCGGCCGATGAGGACCGGGTGGACGTAGATGCGGTACTCGTCGATCAGGTCGAGCCGCATGAAGGTGGCGGCGAGATCGGCGCCCCCGAGACACAGGTCCCCGCCGGGCCGCGCCTTCAGCGCCCTGATCTCCTCCGCGTCGACCTCCCGCCTGATCGTGGTGTTCCAGTCGGCCCGTTCCAGGGTCCGGGAGAACACGGTCTTGGGCATGTCCCGCCAGATGCCGGCGAATTCCGCCACGGGTCCGGTGACGGAGGGATCGGAGTCGGCTGTCGGCCAGAAGTCGGCCATGAGCCGGTAGGTCACCCGGCCGTCCAGGAAGCCGCCCATGGTCCTGAGCTGCTCGTTGAAGTGACGGTGCAGTTCGTCGTCGACCAGGTGCCAGTCGATCTCCCGGTCCGGCCCCTCGATGAAGCCGTCGAGGGACACCGACATCATCAGGACGATCTTCCTCATCGCATGCCTCTTCCGCCGGAGGGGTCGCGCCGCACGGTCACCCGGCGCCAGAACAGTTGACGCCTCGGCCACGCACCTGGCAACGAATGACACGCCTCGCGGACGCTCCCCGGCACAGCTCTCCACGGCACAGCTCTGCATGGCGCGGCGCGGCATGGCAGGACCGGCATACGGTGATGCGGTCGATGTGGCATCGGCGCGTCCGGTGCGGCCGGTGCGTCCCCACGGTCCGGGAAGAGGTTCGGTATGAGAGTCGGTACGGCCCGTTCGGCCGCGGTCCAGTGGGTCGGCGAGCATGCCCGGCCCGTTCCCGGCTTCCGCGGCGCCTATTTCAGCGGTTCCACGGTGGGCCTGCCGGACGACGCCGAGCTGTCCCCGTTCTCGGACGTGGACGTCGTGGTCGTCACCGCCGCACCGGCCCCGCCGGTCGGGCTGGGCAAGTTCCGCTTCCTGGGTGCGCTGCTGGAGGTCAGCCATCTGCCGTGGGAGGAGCTCGCCTCGGCGGACGAGGTGCTCTCCTCGTACCACCTGGCGGGGAGCTTCCGCCGCGACACGGTCATCGACGACCCGACGGGCCGGTTGCGCGCGCTGGGGGCGGAGGTGTCGCGCCGGTTCGCCGAGCCGTGCTGGGTGCGCCGTAGATGTCTGGACGCCGAGCGTCGGATCGAGACCCGCCTCGCCGCCTTCGACGTCCCCGCGCCGTTCCACGCGCAGGTGTTGTCGTGGCTCTTCCCCACCGGGGTGACCACCCATGTCCTGCTGGCCGCCGCCCTGCGCAACCCCACGGTCCGGCTGCGGTACCGGGCGGCGCGCGAGGTCCTCGACGCGTACGGGCAGGCGTGGCTGTACCCGGAGCTGCTGGAGCTCCTGGGGTGCGCGCGGCTGTCGGCACACCGGACGGGCGGTCATCTGGACGAGCTGGCCCGCACCTTCGACGCCACCGCGGAGGTCGCCCGTACACCGTTCTTCTTCAGCGGCGACCTCACCGCCGGGGCGCGGCCGGTGGCCATCGACGGCAGCCGGTACCTCATCGAGCGGGGCGACCACCGCGAAGCGGCGTTCTGGATCGTCGCGACCTTCGCGCGATGTCACACCGTACTGGCCGCGGACGCCCCCGAACTGCACCGCGCACGTCTGCCGGCCTTCCGGGAGGCCGTCGCCGACCTCGGCATCACATCCGCCGACGACCTTCTCCGCCGGAGCCAGGAGGTCATCGCCTTCCTCCCCGAACTCCGGCGGACAGCCGAACGGATCCTGGCGGCCGGCCCGGACAGCACGGACATCACGAGCACCGGCACCGGCACCGGCACCACCGGATGACGCGGGCGGCGGACACCATGCGGCGGGTGGACCTCAGTAGTGGCCCGTCCTGCCGTCCAGGATCTCTCTGATGGCGTCCAGGTGGCCCGCGTGCCGGGCGGTCTCCTCGATCATGTGGAACATGATCCAGCGCAGGCTCGCGCCCGAGACGTCGAAGTCCGGGTGTCGGCCCACATCGTCGAGCGAGCCTGCCGCGATGATCTCGTTCGACACCGCGACCTGCCGGTCGTAGTCGTCCAGCAGCTTCGCGAGCGGAACGCCGTCGACCATCATGTCGGCGTCCTTCGGCCCGTCGAAGACGGGCCCCACAGCAGGACGGCCCAGCAGGACGACCTCGAACCAGAGGTTCTCGGCCCAGCGGAGGTGTGACATGACACCCGCCATCGTCATGAGCGGCGAGGACGGCAGGACGGAGCGGTGCGCGTCCACCTCCGAGAGTTCTTCGCACTTCCAGCGGGCGGTCGCGCGCTGCGTGTCGAGCCAGCCGATGAGTTGGGTCCGCTCGTCCGCGTCGAAGGCGGGGCGCTCGCGGGCGGGGTACTGGGAAGGCGACATGGACATCGAAGCTACCCGAGGCGAGGCCACTCCTCGCAACGCTTTCCGGCCGATGCGCCACCGAAATCCCCCTCCACCCGCGCCGGTCGCCCTGATACCTTGACCGGCATGTTCCTCTCCCTTGCGTAGGACCCCGCACTGACCGCACCCCGCTTCCGCCGGGTGCGGCGCTCCGGTGTCCCCGCATGCCCGCAGCACGCTCTGCCGCGCTGCTCTCACGAGGAACGTCTCGATGCCTTCGCGATCACCCGTGCCTTCGCGCACGCCTTCGTACGCCACCGTCCTGCGCACCCGTCATGCCGCCCGCACCTTCGGTGCCGCCCTGCTGGGGCGGCTCTCGTACGGGATGGTCTCCCTCTCCCTGATGCTGGCGGTGAACGCCGCCACCGGCTCGTACTCGGTCGCCGGTGCCGTCATGGCCCTGTACGGCGCGACCAGTGTCTTCCTCTCCCCCGCCCGTGCCGCGCTGATCGACCGGCACGGGCCGCGCCGGGTCCTGCCACCGTTGGCCGGGGTCTACGCGGTACTGCTCGGCGCCCTCGCGTACGCCACCTGGCGGCCGGGCGCCCCGGCGTTCCTGCTGGGGGCGCTGGCCGCCGCCGCTGGGGCCGGTACACCACCGCTGGGGCCGGTGATGCGGACCCTGTGGAGCGGTCTCGTCGCCGACCGGGAGCTGTTGCGGCGCGCCTACAGCCTGGACGGTGTCGCCGAGGAACTCCTCTTCGTCAGCGGTCCGTTGCTGGTGGGGGTGGTGGTGAAGTTCGCCCCGCCCGCTGCCGGGATCGTGGTCAGCGCCGCGCTGATCCTCGTGGGCACCTTGGCGCTGGTGTCGTCACCGGCGGTACGGGGACGCGGTGCGGGCGTGGCTCCGTCGGACGACAAGGCCGCCGGGCCGGAGGACCCGCCGGTCGGGCGGCGGTTGCTCGGCATCGTCGGGCTGCGGCACGCGGTGCTGGTGACGGCGGCCGTGGGGTTGTGCCTGGGAGGCCTGGACCTGCTGGTGGTGGCATTCGCCGAACAGCGCCACCAGGGCGCGGGGGCCGTGTCGTGGGTGCTCGCCGCGCTCTCGGCCGGAAGCGCGGTCGGGGGGCTGGCCCACGGCGCCGTCTCCTGGCGGGCGTCGAACCGGGCGCGGCTTCCGCTGCTGGCCGCCGGACTGGGCGTCGCCGTGGTCGGGGCCGGGCTGTCGCCCGGTGTGTACGTGCTGGCCGCGCTCGCCGCGGTGGCCGGGCTGTTCGTCGCGCCGGCGCTGACCACCGCGTACCTCATCGCGGACGAGTCCGTGGGCGCGGGCAGCCGCACCCAGGCGGGTGCCTGGGTGAACACCGCGGTCAACGCCGGTTCGTCGGTGGGCGCCGCGGCGGCGGGCCTGCTGGTGGACCGGCTCCCGCCGGCCGTCTGCTTCGCGGTCGCGGCGGTGCCCGCGTTGTTGTGCGCGGCCGCGGTGGCGCGGGGAGCGGTGGCGCGGGGAGCGGTGGACAGCGGCCCGGTGGAGAGTGGAGACGCGGACGGCGGCGAGACGGCTCGGGGCGCGGTCAGCCGTTCGTGACCGGGAGGCCCGGCGTCACCGGTCCGCCCGGTGCGCGCCAGTCCTCCCAGACTGCGGCCAGCTCCGCCTCGATCGCCGGGGCCACCGTGTCCAGCAGCCGTACCTGCGCCCCCGGCCCCGCCAGTGCCATGCGGTACGGGTGGGGCCGGCCGCCCGGGTCGGCGCCGAGAGCGGTGACCGCGCCGATGACGCGGTGCGGGCCCAGGATGCCGGGCAGCTCGCGCACGTCCGGATCCAGCAGGTCCAGGTCTTCGACCAGCAGCTCGCAACCGTCGTACGTGACGTGCGTCCTCGCCCTGACCCCGCCGCCCCGCTCCCCGGAACGCCCCAGGACCAGGGTGTCGCGCCACAGCATCCGCGCCCCGGCCGCCAGCGAGACGTCCATGGAGCGTTCGACCCGGGCGCCCGAGGAGATCACGAACGGCCGGGCGTCCCAGTGCAGTTCGCCGCCCTCCGCGACCTCGACGCGGGCCCGCCACCGCGACGTACCGCCGCGATGGTCGTACGCCACCAGTCCGGACGGCTCGACCAGCTCCAGCCGGGCGCCGGGCCCGACCGAGATGTCCAGCAGCAGATCATCGCCCGCGAGCAGGCCCGCCCGGGTGCCGACCAGGGCGATCCGCAGCCGGTCGGGGGACGGCCGCAGGGGCCGGGGCGCGAGAAAGGACCCCGGACGCAGCTCGCGGGCGATGTGGCGGCCCGAGGGGTCGCGCTCCACGGCGACGACGGTGGGGTCGACGGGCTCGGCGGATTCGGCGGTCACGAGCCGTCGTGGCCATGGTCGTGGCTGTGGCTGTGGGGGGCCATCGGTCCCGGGTCGGTGGGGACATGGGTGCCGGAACGGTGGCGTTCGAGCATCTTCCGCACCCAGTCGGCGAGTTCGGCGACCGAGACCGGGTCGTTCTTGGAGAGCGCGAGGACCGGCAGGCCGTCACGCGCATGCGACGCGTCGGCGACCATCGCGGCCACGTCGACCTCCACATAGGGGGCGAGGTCGGTCTTGTTGATGATCAGGAGGTCGGCGCCGGTGATGCCGGGGCCGCCCTTGCGGGCGACATCGCCGCCGCCCGCGACATCGATACAGAACAGCTGGGCGTCGGCGAGGGCCGGGCTGAAGGTGGCGGTGAGGTTGTCGCCGCCGCTCTCGACGAGCACCAGGTCGAGTGGCCCGTACGCCTCCTCCAGGTCCTCCACGGCGTCGAGGTTGGCGCTGACGTCGTCCCGGATCGCGGTGTGCGGGCAGGCGCCGGTCTCGACGGCCCGGATGCGCTCGGTGGGCAGCACCCCGGCCGAGCGGAGGAAGCGGGCGTCCTCGTCGGTGTAGATGTCGTTGGTGACGACGGCCATGGCGAGTTCACCGGCCAGCTCGCGGCAGAGGGTGGCGAGGATCGAGCTCTTGCCGGTGCCGACCGGGCCGGCGACGCCGAGGCGCAGCGCGCGGCTCGGGCGGGAGTGCTGCTCGGACTGCTGGTCGAGGTGCTGCTCGGACTGCTGGTTGGACTGCTGGTCAGGCAAGGAAGAGTCTCCGTTCTCGTTGTGCGTGTTCGAGCGCCCACTGTTCGGTGAGCGGGGGCGTACGGGCCGGCAGTTCGGCCGGGGAACGTACCGCCAGTGCCTCGGCCACCGCGGCCGCCGCGTGCGGCTCGGCGTCGAGGATCCAGGTGACCGTGTCCAGCGGGTCGCCGGGCAGGAGTTTGAGCGCCGCGGAGGCGATGGTCTGCAGTTCGTCGTAGACGACGCCCCGGGCCAGCTCCTCCTCCGACACCCCCATGACGGCCCCGAGCGCGCCGAGGGCCACCGGCCGCAGCGGGCGGGGACGGATCCCGGTCAGAGCGGTGACCGCCGGGTGGCCGGGATCCAGTCTTCGGGCCAGGCGCTGCACCCCGCGTCCGAGCGTCGCCGACGCCTCGCGCAGGGGGGCGGCCGGGGTCCGGGCCGCGAGCGCCCGCTGTACGGGGCCGTAGTCCACCGGGTCCCGTCCGGCGGCCCGCAGGGCGAGTACGGCGGCGGCCGCCTCGGTGACGGCCGCGGTGTGCAGCCGGGCCTTCAGCAGGGCGGGGATGCGGTCGCGGGTGAGGCCTGCCGCGACGGCCGGTTCGAGTCCCGCGCTGTAGGTGTACGCGCCGACCGGGAGCCGTCCGTCGCCGAGCAGCAGGGATGCCAGGCCGGCCATCAGAACATGGAGTACCGCTGGGCCAGCGGCAGTTCGGTGGCGGGGGCGGGCTCCACGAGCTCTCCGTCGATCCGGATGGCGAAGGTCTCCGGGTCGACGTCGATGTCCGGAAGGGCCGTGTTGTTCGGCAGGTCCGCCTTGGTGAGGTGGCGGGTGGGACGGACGGCGACCAACTCGCGTACCAGACCGAGACGTTCGGCCAGTCCGTCGGCCAGGGCCGCCGGGGCGACGAAGCTGACCGAGAGGTGCGGGGCGGCCTCCGCGGCGGCGGTGGGGCGCAGCAGGACGGGCTGGGTGGTGGGGATCGCGGCGTTGGCGTCGCCGAGCGGCGCGTACACCACCATGCCGCCCTTGATGACGGCGGCGGGCCGGATGCCGAAGAAGGCGGGGTCCCACAGCACCAGGTCGGCGAGCTTGCCCGGTTCGACGGAGCCGACGACATGGTCGATGCCATGGGCGACGGCCGGGCAGATCGTGTACTTGGCCACGTAGCGGCGGGCGCGTTCGTTGTCGGCGGGCAGTTCGCTGCCGCGGTCCCCGAAGCGCCGCTTCATCACGTGCGCGACCTGCCAGGTGCGGCAGATGACCTCGCCGATGCGGCCCATGGCCTGGGCGTCCGAGGAGGTGATGGAGAGTGCGCCGATGTCGTGCAGGACGTCCTCGGCGGCGATGGTGGTGGCGCGGATGCGGGACTCGGCGAAGGCGAGGTCCTCGGGGACGCGCGGGTTGAGGTGGTGGCAGACCATCAGCATGTCGAGGTGTTCGGCGACGGTGTTGACGGTGTGCGGCAGCGTCGGGTTGGTGGACGCAGGAAGGATGTGGGGGTGGGAGGCGACGGTGATGATGTCGGGTGCGTGGCCGCCGCCCGCGCCTTCGGCGTGGAAGACGTGGATGCCGCGCCCGGCGATCGCGTCGAGGGTGCCTTCGACATATCCGGCCTCGTTGAGGCTGTCGGCGTGCAGGGCGACCTGGAGACCGTGCGCGTCGGCCGCCTTCAGTGCGGCGTCGATGGCCGCGGGGGTGGCGCCCCAGTCCTCGTGGACCTTGTAGCCACCCGCTCCGCCGAACGCCGCCTCGCGCAGGGCCTCCTCGCCGACGGTGGAGCCCTTGGCGAACAGCATGACGTTGAGCGGGACACGGTCCAGGGACCGGTGCATCATCGCGAGGTTCCAGGCGCCCGGGGTGACCGTGGTGGCCTTGGATCCCTCGGTGGCTCCGGTGCCGCCGCCGATGACGGTGGTGGTGCCGGTGGCGAGGGCCTCGTGCAGGGTCTCCGGCATGAGGAAGTGGACGTGGGTGTCGACGGCTCCGGCGGTGAGGATGCGGCCTTCGCCGGAGACGACGTCGGTGCCGGGTCCGATCACCAGATCGGGGTGGACGCCGTCGCTGATGTCGGGGTTGCCGGAGCGGCCGAGGGCGACGATCCTTCCGGCCCGTACGCCGATGTCGGTCTTGACGATGCCCCAGTGGTCGAGGACGACGACGTTGGTGATCACCAGGTCGAGGGCGCCGTCGGCGCGCGACGCGGTGGACTGGGCCATGGATTCGCGGATGGACTTGCCACCACCGAACACGGCCTCGTCACCGCCGAAGCAGCGGTCCTCCTCGACCTCGATCCAGAGGTCGGTGTCGGCGAGGCGGACGCGGTCGCCGGTGGTGGGGCCGTAGAGCGACGCGTAGGCGTCACGGGTCATTCGTGCCATGTCACATGCCGTCCGTTCCTGCGGCCCGCGGATCGTCCGTCCGTACGGCCCGGGTTCCCGGCACGACGATGCCGGGCACCTTCCGACGGCCGCCCAGGGCGACGAGGGGGACCTCGGCGCCGACTCCGGGCTCGAAACGCAGGGACGTACCGGAAGGAATGTCGAGCCGGAATCCCTCGGTCAAGGACCGGTCGAAGGAAAGCGCGGGATTCGCGTCGGGGAAATGCAGATGCGAGCCTATTTGAATGGGGCGGTCGCCGTCATTCACCACGGTAACCTGCAATTGAGTGCGGGTGTCATTGATTTTCAGTTCGCCGGATCCGGTCCGGATCTCACCCGGGATCATGGGATCGGCGAGGTGATCGTGACGAGCTTGCGCCCGTCCGGGAAGGTCGCCTCGACCTGAACGTCATGCAGCATCTCGGGCACTCCTTCCAGCACGTCAGCACGGGTGAGGACAGTCCGCCCCGCGGTCATCAGATCACTGACGCGGGCGCCCTCGCGGGCGCGCTCCATGGCCCAGCAGGAGAGCAGCGCGACAGCCTCGGGGTAGTTGAGCCGTACGCCCCGGTCCCGCCTGTCACGAGCGACCATTCCGGCGACGCTCAGCAGCAATTTCTCCGTGTCGGACGGAGTGAGAAACATGGGGAAACCTCCATGGCGGCAGTCCCCGGAATTCCCGGATTCGCCTTGGCCACGTTCCTCTTATAAGCCTCCCGGCCGCGCCGTGGCAACTTCCATCGTGCCGCGATAAGTCCCTTTCTGCCCTTATCGACCACCATATACGGGCAAAGTAGACAAATTTTGTTCATCAAGAAACAGTAAAAAGAGGCGGCCGCCCACCTCCGGCAGGGGTGCGCGGCCGCCTCAAGAGCGAAGCTCAGCAACTCACTTCGGACCGAAGCTCAGCAGTTCACTTCGGACCGAAGTCCGGCGGGTCACTTCAGACCGAAGGCCCGGACGATCTCCTGGTCGACGCCCAGCCCGTCGGCCGCCTCGGCATGCGCCTTGAGCGAAACGAACGCGCCGGCCCTCTTCGGGGTCTTGAACCGGGCGGTCCACGAACCGGCCGCGTTCTTGCGCAGCTGCGCCGCCTCCCAGGTCTTCCCGTCGTCGTAGCTCACCGACAACGAGGCCCCGGTGGCCTTCACCGCGCCCGCCAGCCACTCCTGCGTACCGGAGGAGAGACCGACCTCGGTCCACTTGCCGGCCTTCACGTCACCGGCCAGGTCGGTGTCGACGTGGTAGTCCAGCTGAAGCATCGGGATGTCGGCCTGGAACGGGCCGTTCTCGTCCAGGGCGCCCGAGACGAAGTTCCACTCGGTGTGGGTGCGGGTGGACGTCTTCCACACGTCCCCGTCCCGGGCGGAGTCGAGCACGAAGCGGTACGGCAGCTTCTCGGGCGAGACGTCCCAGGCGAAGCCCGCCCGGCCCGCGGCCTTCTTGATCAGGGTGTCGCCCTGGTAGAAGGCCGTGGTGGTGGTGTCGTACTCGTCCTCCGGCATGGCGCCCGAGTGGCCCGCGCCGGAGTCCGTCCACGGGGTGAAGTTGTACTGGATGTCGTTGTAGACGGACCGGAACGGCCCCCAGTAGCCGGTGCCCAGACGCGGGCGGGCGATCGGGGCGAACCATTCGGCGGGGTAGGTGCGCCCCGCCGTGTAGTCCAGGTCACCGCTGCGCATCTCCTGGGCGAAGTCCGTCCCGTCGGCGTTGAGGACCGAGTGGTTCTCGTACCAGAAGGAGGCGCCCGGAAGCGGGGTGACCCACTCGTCGCGGGTGCCGGGGAACTTCTCGTACTCCTCGAAGCCGACGCCCGGACCGTAGTCGGGGATGTCGTAGCGGTAGCCGCCGCCGAGCATGTCCTTGTGGCCGTAGAAGGTGTTCTCCACCTTCGCCAGCCGTCCGGCCGACGGGGCGTACTCCAGCGAGCGGTCCGGGACCACGCCGTCGTGGCGGTCGACCAGGTCGTACACGTAGCGGGCGAACTTCCGCTGGGCGATCGTCACCTTCGAGCCGTGCCGGGCCACGTCGATCAGCTTCTCGCCCGCGAGGCGCTGGACCGAGGCGACCGGGACGGTGGTCTCGGTGCCGTAGGGGGCGTACGTCTCCATCGCGACGCCGTCGCCGTCGTTGACGACGAAGAGCGCCCTGGCACCAGCGGCCACCGCGTTGGCGGCCCGGTCCTCGGGGGCGACCGCGTCGCTGCGGCGGATGACCACCGCCTTGCCCTTGACGTCCAGGCCCTGGTAGTCGGCCGCGGCACCGGTGCCCGCGAAGACGGCGGCGAGCTTCTGCGTGCCGCTCTGCGCGACCGGCGAACCGCCCTGCACGGTCACCGGGACATCGCGGCCGTCGGCCGTCAGATCGATCAGCTTCTCGCCCTGCCGCCAGCGGGTCAGGAAGGAGAAGGTGCCCTGGGTGACCTTCTTGGTGGGGCTCGCCCACAGCTGGTCGTACGTCAGCGGGATCTGGTAGGCGTCACGCTGGACGGTGCCGTCCGGTGCGGTACGTGCCATGTCATATCGCAGCTGCCTGGTCTCGGTCTCCTTGGGCGTCCGCACCGAGACCTTGCGGGCCTTGGAGGCGTCGAGGGTGACCGTGGTGGCCTTGCCGAGGACGATCTCGGGGGCCGCGAGGAAGGCGAGGGCCTTGGAGTCGGCGCGGTCACCGGCGATGTCCGCCGCCGTCCAGGCGGTGTAGTTGCCCGGCGGCAGCCGCAGCGTGGTCTCGCCCGCGACCGCGACGGGTTGCAGCTGCGGGTCGCCCAGCGCGCCGAGGACGACGGTGCCGTCCATCGGCTTGCCGTCGCGGTCGCGGAGCTTCAGCGTCAGGTCGTACAGCTCCTGCTCCTTGTTCAGGGCGAAGCCGGTGTGGGCGACGGTGGTGCCCGCCGCGTCCTTGGCGACGACCTGGCCGGAGAACTGCGTGTTGTTCGCGACCTTCGACGGGTCCAGCGAGAGCACGGCCCCGGCGGTGGAGCCGGCCGGAACGGTCAGCCGCTTCGTCGAGAGGGTGTAGGCATCGGCGTCCGTGTCCGTGGCCAGGTCGAGCGTGATGTCCTTCGCCCCCGTGTTGCGGTACGTGATGGTCCGCTCGGCGACCGGGTCGGACGGGGAGTGCGGCCAGTCGTACGAGGCGACCGCGACGGAGCCGGTGGCCTCGATCGTGCTGTCGACCGCCGCCTTCACATCGAGCCGGCCGGTGCCCTGCTGGTACGGGGTGTAGTCCGGCAGCTCCTTGGACGAGCTCATCAGCGCGTCCTTGATCCGCTGGCCGGACCAGTCGGGGTGACGCTGCTTCAGAATGGCGGCCGCGCCCGCTACATGCGGGGTCGCCATCGACGTACCGGACATCGACTGGTACATGCCCTCGATGCCCGGGACCGACTGCGAGGCAGCCGCGTTGATGTCCACGCCCGGCGCGGAGAGATCGGGCTTCAGGCCGTAGGACCTGACCAGCGGGCCCATGGAGGAGAAGTCCGCGCGGTTGTCCTGCTTGTCGACGGCGGCGATGGTGAGCGCCTTCTCCGCCGAACCGGGCGATCCGATGGTGCCCTCGCCGTAGGCGTTGCCCGCGGCGATCACGAAGAGCGGACCGCCGTCGGCGGAAAGGGCGTCCACCGCCTGGGACATGGGGTCGGAGCCGTCGTCCGGGATGCTGGAGCCGAGGCTCATGGAGACGACGTCGGCGCCCTCCGCCTTCGCCCACTCCATGGCCTCGATGATGCCGGAGTCGGCGCCCGAGCCCTCGTCGCTGAGCACCTTGCCGATGATCAGGTCCGCGCCCGGGGCGACCCCCTTGTTGACGCCCTCGGAGGCCGCGCCGGAGCCCGCGATCGTGGAGGCGACGTGCGTACCGTGGCCGTTCCTGTCGACGACCTCCTCGCCCGGCACGAAGCTCTTGGTTTCGAGGATGCGGTCCTTGACGTCCGGGTGCGTGGCGTCGATGCCGGTGTCCAGGACGGCGACCTTGGAGCCCTTGCCGTCGTATCCCTCGGCCCACGCCTGCGGGGCGTTGACCTGCGGCACGGAGTCCTTGAGCGCCGCCTCTGCCCGGCCGTCGAGCCAGAGTTCGGCGATGCCGCCCGACAGCGAGCGGGCCGACGGGGCGGTGGCTATGCCGTTCCAGAAGGTGCGGGCGGTGTCCTTGCCCGCCTTCAGCGCGGCGCCGTGAATGCTGTCGAGGGTGCGGACCTTCCTGGCGCCCCTGGGGGCGGCGGGCAGCGAACGGCCCTTGCTCGCCGGGTAGGTGGCGATCAGCGGGATGCCGCCCGACCGCTTGTCGTCGTACCCCATCTTCGCGAGCGCCGTGACATTGAACAGCCTGCGGTCCAGCTTCCCGGCCGCGAGCAGCGCGGTGGCCTCGTCGGGCAGTACGTAGATGTCGTCGCCGGCCTGCTGGACGTGCACGCCGCCGGTCGCGCCGTCGGGGCGGTCCACGGTGACGGTGTCCTGCTTGCCGACGCCGTCGGTGTAGTGCACGACATCGCCCGTGAGCAGGGTGATGTCGTACTCCTGGACGGAGGCGGCCCGGCGGTCGGCGGGCCGGGACCCGCCCGCGGCGGCGGCAGTGGCGGAACCGGCTGCGGGGACCAGCGCACCGCTCGCGAGGGCGACCGAGGTCGCCAGCAGCAGCGCTCTGCGTCCCGCGCGGGCGGATCTCGCCCGGCCGGAGGCGGAGGAAGGTGTGGAAGTCATGCTGCTGATCTACCGGCAAAACCCGGGGCGCAGTCGAGTTCACCCTGGCGTGAAGCCGCCGTGGCGGCAACCCGCCCGCAGCTGCTGCGATCCGGGGGCCGGTTCAGGCCACGGAAGTGATCACTCCGTTCGGTGGCGGGCCGGGCTCGTGATGGATCGGGGTGTGCGCGCCCTTGAGCGGTACGCCGCTGCCGCCGCGCCGGTCGGCGACGATCTCGGCGGCGATCGACAGCGCGGTCTCCTCGGGGGTGCGGGCTCCGAGGTCGAGGCCGATCGGCGAGTGCAGCCTGGCCAGTTCCAGCTCCGTGACGCCGACGTCGCGCAGCCGGTCGTTGCGCTCCAGATGGGTTCGGCGCGATCCCATCGCCCCGACATAGGCGACCGGCAGCTTCAATGCCAGTTCCAGCAGCGGGACATCGAACTTGGCGTCGTGGGTGAGGACGCACAGGACGGTGCGCGCGTCGACCTCGGTCGCCGCGAGGTAGCGGTGCGGCCAGTCGACGACGAGTTCGTCGGCCTCGGGGAAGCGGGCCTGCGTGGCGAAGACGGGGCGGGCATCGCACAATGTCACGTGGTACCCGAGGAACTTGCCCGCCCGGACCAGTGCCGAGGCGAAGTCGATGGCCCCGAAGACGATCATCCGGGGCGGTGGGACGCTCGATTCGACGAGCAGGGTGAGCGGCTGTCCGCAGCGCGAGCCGTCGGCGCCGATGACGACGGAACCGGTGCGGCCCGCGTCCAGCAGGGCGCGGGCGTCGGCGGCCGCGGTGCGGTCCAGTTCCGGGTGCCCGCCGAGCCCGCCCTCGTACGAGCCGTCCGGATGGACGAGCAACGGGCGCCCGAGGAGTTCCGCCGGCCCGTCGGTGATCCGGGCGAGCGCCGCCGCCGACCCCCGTGCGGCGGCGGCGAACACGGCGGCGAACACCGCCCGTGCGGGGTCGTCCGCACGGACCGGTGTCACCAGGATGTCGATGACGCCGCCGCAGGTCAGTCCGAC
This sequence comes from Streptomyces sp. DvalAA-43, assembly GCF_900091725.1. Lineage (GTDB taxonomy): Bacteria > Actinomycetota > Actinomycetes > Streptomycetales > Streptomycetaceae > Streptomyces > Streptomyces pulveraceus. The sequence goes on from NZ_FMBW01000043.1 coordinate 210,210, forward strand.
CGCGAAGGCGTCCTCGTCGCTGTAGCCGAACCGTTCGCGCACCGCGGCACCGTCGTCCAGCGCCTGCCCGCACAGTTCGTACACCGCGCCCTCCACACACCCGCCGGAGACCGATCCGATCACCGTGCCGTCGCGGTCGACGGCGAGCGCGGCCCCGGGCTGCCGGGGCGCGCTGCCGCCGATCGCCACGACGGTGGCCACGGCGAATTCGCGTCCCTGCCCGACCCACCGGTCGAGCTCCTCGGCGATGTCCAGCATGGCGTTTCTCCTTCTACGGGTGTGCGGAGGGGCGGGAGACGGCCACCGGTGCTACTTGGCGCCGATCCAGCTCTCGATCGGGCTGAGCGCGAAGTACACGACGAACACGCCGGTCAGCACCCACATGAAGACGCCCACCTCACGGAATCTGCCCTGCGCCGCCTTGATCGCGGCGAAGGAGATCACTCCGGCGCCGACACCGGCGGTGATGGAGTACGTGAACGGCATCAGGGCCACGGTCAGGAAGACCGGCACGGCCACGGAGCGGTCGCTCCAGTCGACGTGCCGGGCGTTCTGCATCATCATCGCGCCGATCACGACCAGCGCGGCGGCGGCGATCGGCCCCGGCACGATCTGGGCGAGCGGGGTGAAGAACAGTCCGGCGGCGAAGAGCACACCGGTGACGACGGAGGACAGACCGGTGCGGGCGCCCTCGCCGACGCCGGTCGCCGACTCGATGAAGACGGTCTGCCCGGACGCCCCGGAGACGCCGCCGATCGCGCCGCCCGCGCCGTCGATGAACAGTGCCTTGGACAGGCCTGGCATCCGGCCCTTGCTGTCGGCGAGCCCGGCCTCGGTGCCGACCCCGATGATGGTCGCCATCGCGTCGAAGAAGCCGGCCAGCACCAGGGTGAAGACGATCATGCCGACGGTCATGACGCCGATGTCGCCCCAGCCGCCGAACTCGACATGGCCGAAGAGTCCGAAGTCGGGCATCGATACCGCGCTGCCCTGGAGTTCGGGCGCGCTGCCACCCCATGCCTTGGGGCTGATGTCGGTGAGCGCGTTGACGATGACGGCGAGGACCGTGCCGACGACGATGCCGATCAGGATCGCACCGGGCACATCGCGGGCCTGGAGCATGAAGATGAGCAGCAGGGTGACGCAGAAGAGCAGCACGGGCCAGCCGGACAGCTGCCCGCCGACGCCGAGCGTGACAGGAGCGCCCTTGCCGACGAAGCCCGCGTTGACCAGGCCGATCAGCGCGATGAACAGGCCGATGCCGATGGTGATGCCGTGCTTCAGGGCCAGGGGTATGGCGTTCATGATGATCTCGCGCAGCCCGGTGACGACCAGCAGCACGATCACGGCGCCGTACATCACGCACATGCCCATGGCCTGCGGCCAGGTCATATGGGGTGCCACCTGGGTGGCGAGCACGCCGGAGACGGAGAGTCCCGCGGCGAGGGCGAGGGGAACCTTGCCGATGAAGCCCATCAGCAGGGTGGAGACGGCGGCGGCCAGGGCGGTCGCCGTGATCAGCCCGGCGTGGCTGAGCCGGTGGCCCGCCGCGTCCGGCCCGGACAGCAGGAGCGGGTTGAGCAGGAGGATGTAGCACATCGCCATGAAGGTGGTGATGCCGCCGCGCACTTCGCGTGCGACGGTGGAGCCACGGTCGGAGATGTGGAAGTACCGGTCGAGCCAGGATCTTCCGGCGGGGACGCGCGAGCCGTTGCCCGCGTCCTCCGCTCCGGTCCTGGGCTCCACTGACTGCTGGGTCATGATGCCTGACTCCCAAGGTTCACAGGGGCACCCGCGATGAAGAATCGATATGCGGGATTTGGGATGACTGCGCTGGCTGCACGACCCGGGGGACGGCCCGAGGCGAACTGTTCATGCAGAGTGGAATGTGACGGGTGAAGCGGTACGTACCGCAACCGCGTACGACGTGTGACATGTGACGTGGCACATCTGCGGCGCGGGGTGGTGCGGTACTGCGTGACTGCCGTACTGCTCAACTGCCGTACCGCGTGACTACGGTGCTGCGGTACGGCGGTACGGCAGGTTCTCCGGGCGGTGCGGGCGGCGGAAGTGTGACGTTCCCGGGAGGCACGCACCGCCCGGAGGTTCCGGGTGGAGCCGTGGCTCAGGTGCCGGTGAGGTGTTCGGGGCGCACCGGCGTCCTGTTGAGCTCCAGGCCCGTCGCGTTCCGGATCGCCGCGAGGACGGCCGGGGTCGACGACAGGGTGGGGGCCTCGCCGATGCCGCGGAGCCCGTACGGGGCGTGGTCGTCGGCGAGTTCGAGCACATCGACCGGGATGGTCGGGGTGTCGAGGATCGTGGGGAGCAGGTAGTCCGTGAAGGACGGGTTCCTGACCTTCGCGGTCTTGGGATCGACGACGATCTCCTCCATCACCGCGATGCCCATGCCCTGGATGGTGCCGCCCTGGATCTGCCCCTCGACAGAGAGCGGGTTGAGCGCCTTGCCGACGTCCTGGGCGCAGGCCAGTTCGATGACCTTGACCAGTCCGAGTTCGGTGTCGACCTCGACGACCGCGCGGTGGGCGGCGAAGGAGTACTGGACATGGCCGTTGCCCTGTCCGGTCCGGAGGTCGAACGCCTCGGTGGGCCGGTGGCGCCACTCCAGCTCGATGTCGATCGCCTCGTCCTCCAGTACGTCGACCAGATCGGCCAGCACCTCGCCGCCGTCGGTGACGACCTTGCCGCTCTCCAGGAGCAGTTCGGCGGTGGCCCACGCGGGGTGGTACGTACCGAACTTGCGGCGCCCCATCTCCAGGACCTTCTCGCGGACGGCCTCGCAGGAGTGCTTCACGGCGCCGCCGGTGACATAGGTCTGCCGGGACGCGGAGGTGGAGCCGGCCGAGCCGACCCGGGTGTCGGCCGGGTGGATGGTGACCTGGGCGACGCCGAGTTCGGTACGGGCGATCTGGGCGTGGACGGTGACGCCGCCCTGCCCGACCTCCGCCATGGCGGTGTGCACGGTGGCGACCGGCTCACCGGCGATGACCTCCATGCGCACCCGGGCGGTGGAGTAGTCGTCGAAGCCCTCGGAGAAGCCGACGTTCTTGAGGCCGACCGCGTAGCCGATGCCGCGGACGACGCCTTCGCCGTGGGTGGTGTTGGAGAGTCCGCCGGGCAGGGCCCGTACGTCGGCCTGTTCGCCGGCCACCTCCCACTGGCGCTCGGGCGGCAGCGGCCTGGCCTTGACCCTGCGGAGCAGTTCGGCGACCGGGGCGGGCGAGTCGACGACCTGCCCGGTCGGCAGCAGGGTGCCCTGTTCCATGGCGTTGAGCTGCCTGAACTCGACCGGGTCCATGCCCAGTTCGGTGGCGAGCTTGTCCATCTGGGCCTCGTAGGCGAAGCAGGCCTGTACCGCGCCGAAGCCGCGCATGGCGCCGCACGGCGGGTTGTTGGTGTAGAGCGCGATGGCCTCGATGTCGACGTCGTCGATGACGTACGGGCCGACGGAGAGCGAGGAGGCGTTGCCGACGACGGCCGGGGAAGCGGAGGCGTAGGCCCCGCCGTCCAGCACGATGCGACATTTCATATGTGTCAGCTTGCCGTCGCGAGTGGCGCCGTGCTCGTACCAGAGCTTCGCCGGGTGCCGGTGGACATGGCCGAAGAAGGACTCGAACCGGTTGTAGACGATCTTGACGGGTTTGCCGGTGCGCAGGGCGAGCAGGCAGGCGTGGATCTGCATCGACAGGTCCTCGCGGCCGCCGAAGGCCCCGCCGACGCCGGAGAGCGTCATGCGGACCTTGTCCTCGGGCAGGCCCAGGACCGGTGCGATCTGGCGCAGGTCGGAGTGGAGCCACTGGGTGGCGACATACAGGTCGACACCGCCGTCCTCGGCGGGCACCGCCAGTCCGGACTCGGGGCCGAGGAAGGCCTGGTCCTGCATGCCGAAGACGTACTCGCCGCTGACGACGACATCGGCGCGGGCCGCCGCCGCGTCCGCGTCGCCGCGGACGATGGGCTGGCGGTGGACGATGTTCGGGTGCGGTACGTGCCCGGCGTGGTGGTCGTCGCGGCCCTCGTGGACGAGGATCGCGTCGGGGGCGGTGGCGGAGGCCTCGTCGGTGATGACGGGCAGCTCGCGGTAGTCGATCCTGATCTTCGCGGCGGCCCGGCGGGCGGTCTCCGGGTGGTCGGCGGCGACGAGTGCCACGGGTTCGCCGTGGTGGCGGACCTTGCCGTGGGCGAGGACGGGGGTGTCCTGGATCTCCAGGCCGTAGTTCTTCACCGAGGTCGGCAGGTCGTCGTAGGTGAGTACGGCGTAGACACCGGAGGTGGCGAGCGCCTCCGAGGTGTCGATGGAGACGATCTCGGCGTGCGCGACCGTGGAGCGCAGGGTGTGGCCCCAGAGCATGTCCTCGTGCCACATGTCGGAGGAGTACGCGAACTCGCCGGTGACCTTGAGGATGCCGTCGGGGCGGAGCGTGGACTCGCCGATGCCGCCCTTCGTGCGGGTGCCCTGGTTGATGCTGGTGGGGTTGCCGGTTACGCCCATCGTCAGACCGTTTCTTCCGCGCGGGCGGCCGCGAGGCGGACCGCGTCGAGGATCTTCTCGTAGCCGGTGCAGCGGCAGAGGTTGCCGGAGAGCGCCTCGCGGATGTCCGCGTCGGACGGTTCCGGGTTGCGTTCCAGCAGTTCGTCGGCGGCGACCAGCAGGCCGGGGGTGCAGAAGCCGCACTGGACAGCTCCGGCGTCGATGAACGCCTGCTGGATCGGGGCGAGTTCACCGCCCTCCCGGCTCTCCTCGCTGCTCGGCCTCGCCTCCCACCGACGGGCCTCGTCGAGCGCGGTGCCGCAGGCGCCCGGGGCGCAGCCGCTGCCGGGGTGCCGCTCGGACCGGTGGGCGGCGAAGTCGGCGAGGCCCTCCACCGTGACGACCTCGCGCCCCTCCACCTGGCCCGCCGCGACCAGGCAGGAGCAGACCGGCACACCGTCCAGGCGGACCGTGCAGGAGCCGCACTCGCCCTGTTCGCAGGCGTTCTTCGAGCCGGGCAGGCCCATCCGCTCGCGCAGCACGTAGAGGAGGGACTCGCCCTCCCAGACGTCGTCCGCCTCGTGCCTGCGGCCGTTGACCGTGAAATTGACGCGCATGATCAGGCAGCTCCTTCGGTGCTGCGGCCGTTGCCGCGGTACGACTCCCAGGTCCAGCCGAGCGTGCGGCGGGCCATGATCCCCACCGCGTGCCGGCGGTAGCTCGCGGTGCCGCGCACGTCGTCGATGGGGTTGCAGGCACCGGCGGCGAGCGTGGCGAACTGCTTGGCGATGGACGGGGTGATGATCGTCCGGCTGTCCCAGAAGCCGCCCTCCTCCAGCGCGGCGTCCAGGAATTCCTCGGCCTCCTTCGCCCGTACGGGGGTGGGGGCGGCGGAGCCGATGCCGGTGCGCACCGTGCGGCTCTCGGGGTGCAGGGCCAGGCCGAAGGCGCAGACGGCGATGACCATCGCGTTGCGGGTCCCGACCTTGGAGTACTGCTGGGGCCCGTCGGCCTTCTTGATGTGCACGGCCCGGATCAGCTCGTCCGGTGCGAGGGCGTTGCGCTTGACGCCGGTGTAGAAGGCGTCGATCGGGATCATCCTGGTCCCGCGGACGGATGCGGCCTCGACCTCGGCGCCCGCGGCGAGCAGGGCCGGGTGGGCGTCCCCGGCGGGCGAGGCGGTGCCCAGGTTGCCGCCGACGCCGCCGCGGTTGCGGATCTGGGGCGAGGCGACGGTGTGCGAGGCGAGCGCCAGTCCGGGCAGCTCGGCCCGCAGGTGCTCCATGATGTGGCTGTACGGGACGGAGGCGCCGAGCCGTACGGTCTCCTGGCCCACCTCCCATTCGGTCAGGTCTCCGATGCGGTTCAGGTCCAGGAGGTACTCGGGCCGGCGGTGGTCGAAGTTGATCTCGACCATCACATCGGTGCCACCCGCGATGGGCACAGCCGTCGGGTGCTCGGCCTTGGCGGCGAGCGCCTCCTCCCAGCTGGCGGGGCGAAGGAAGTCCATGAGTGGCTCTCTTCTTCTGGATCGGGTCGTTCACGGGGGGCGGGGTGCGGCCGGCCCTCGGCTCTGGCGTTCATATGTTGTTAACGCGCTGTGGGGCCAAGTACACAAGCCGTGCTCCACCCGGTGCAGTCACCGAAACCATGAAGGAGTTGGCTGGTCGATCTCCTCGTCTTGTAGATTCGAACGAATGGCGGGGGTCGGTAACCTCACCGCAATACCCAGTTTTCACCCGCACCAACGAAAGAGATCGGCGGCGACGAATGCGGCTGCGCGCACTGCTGGAGACCGACGCGCTGGGCCTGCGGCTGCTCGGCGGCGAGGACGAGCTGGACCGCTCCGTCCGTGGCGTGATGACCACCGACCTGCGGGATCCCAGCCGCTACCTGTCGGGCGGCGAGCTGGTCCTCACGGGCCTGGCCTGGCGCCGGGACGCGGCGGACTCGGAGCCGTTCGTACGGATCCTGGCGGGGGCCGGGGTGGCCGGGCTCGCGGCCGGCGAGGCGGAGCTCGGCGACATCCCCGGCGATCTGGTGGCCGCCTGCGCCCAGTACCGGCTGCCGCTCTTCGCCGTCCATGAGACCGTCGCGTTCGCAACGATCACCGAACATGTGGTCCGCCAGGTGTCCGGCGAGCGGGCGGGCGATCTGGCCGCGGTCGTGGACCGGCACCGCAGACTCATGACCTCGGGCCCGACGGGCGGCGGCCCCGAGGTGGTCCTCGATCTGCTCGGATCCGACCTCGACCTGCACGCCTGGGTGCTCTCCCCCACCGGCCGGCAGATCGCGGGCGCCGGTGAAACGTCACTGCCCGGACCGGTCGGCGCGGCGCTGGCCGGCCACCATCTGGCCGCCACCCGCACCGGCCGCCGGGCCCCGCACCGGGCCACGGTCGACGGCACCGCGTATTCGCTCTTCCCGATCCGGAACACCGGCCGCGGCGCCCTCCCTGCCTCCCGCGATGTCCGCGAGTCGGTGCTCTCGGACTGGCTGCTGGCGGTCGAGGCGGACGCGAGCGACTGGCCGTCGGCCCGGCTGGACCTCCTCCAGGGCGTCACCCAGCTGATCGCCGTCGAACGGGACCGGCGCGACGCGGCCCGTACGGTACGCCGCAGGCTCGCCCAGGAGGTCCTGGAGCTGGTCCAGACGGGCGCCCCGCCCGCCGAGATCGCCGCCAGACTGCGGGTCGCGGCCCCGGTGCTGCTGCCGGGCCTCGGGACGGCGCCGCACTGGCAGGTCGTGGTGGCCCGGGTCGAGTGGGGCGGCACGGAGGGCCGGACCGCCGCCGGGACCCCGGCGGGCCCCGGTCCCGATGTCGCGGGCGGCCCGGTCGCCCAGGCCCTGCTGGAGGAGATCCTGGTCGACCCCGCGGTCACCGGCCCCGACTCGGCGGACCGGATCGCGGTCGCCCACACGGGCGAGGAGGCCGTCGCCCTCGTACCGCTGCCGGCCGTGACCGCGCCGGCCCGGGACGCCGGGCCGGACGCCGCGCGCGCCGAGGCCGACGAGGATCCCGCGCTGCACGCCGATGTGCTGCTCGCGGCGGTCCGTGAACCGCTCTCCGCGGGCCTCGCCGACGACGGCCGGCTGACCCTGGGTGTCAGCGCGGCCGTCCACTCGCCCGAAGGGCTGCGCGGCGCCCTGGAGGAGGCCCGGCACGCGCGCCGGGTGGCGGCGGCCCGCCCCGGCCGGGTCTGCGCGGCCGGACATCACGAGCTGGCCTCGCACGTGCTGCTGCTGCCGTTCGTACCCGACGACGTGCGCCGCGCGTTCACCGCACGCCTGCTCGACCCGCTGCGCGACTACGACCGGCGCCACCGCGCGGAGCTGATCCCGACGCTGGAGGCGTTCCTGGACTGCGACGGTTCGTGGACCCGCTGCGCGGCCCGGCTCCATCTGCACGTCAACACGTTGCGCTACCGGGTCGGGCGAATCGAGCAGTTGACGGGGCGTGACCTTTCGCGCCTGGAGGACAAGCTCGATTTCTTCCTCGCCCTGCGTATGAGCTGATTTCCGGGCCTTGTCACGGCCGTTGGCCGCTCCACTCGTTTGTGAAATCTTTCACCTGAGAGGGAACGACCCCTTGGCCCGGCGTGCCGATCCGTGCTGAGATGCCGCCAGACCCAACAGCTCGATGGCGCGCTCGGGGAGGGCAATGTGGCGCATACCGCCATGTCTGGTTCCGGAACGACAGCAGATGACGATCCGCCGCTCCAGACAGCGGTATGGCGGCTGCGGTCACGCGCCTGCTGGACGGACGCCGCGGCCCTGCTCGAACCCGGCGCCCTCATCGACCCGGCCGCCGCGCTCCAGCGGACCGCCCTGCTGACCGAGCGGTGCCTGTACACCGGAGAGGGCTGGACGGACGCCGAGGACGCGTTGCGTACCGCGGAGGCGCTGGCCCACGACGACGACGAACGCGGGGCGGCCGCGTGCGAACGCGGCCATCTGGCGTACGCGTCGACACTCCTGGGGGTACGCGACCGGGCCGACGAGGCCAGTGTCGCGCTGAGCCGGTCCGCCGCGCTGCTCGCCCCGTCCGCGCCGGGCCGGCCGCTGCTGGACTTCCGGCGGGGTCTGATGGCGCAGAACATCGCCGACTCCCCGGAGGCCGCGCGCGCCGCGTACCGCAGGGCCCACGCCGGGGCCACCGCCCAGGGCGACGCACTGCTGCTCTCCTCCACCTGGCGCCATCTCGCCCTGCTCTCCCTGCGCGAGGGCGAGCTGGCCGAGGCCCGGCACGGCTTCGCGGAGTCGCTGCGGATAAGGGAGGAGCTGGGCTATCTGATCGGTACGGCTCCGGCCCTCATCGCCCTCGCCGACTCCGAGCCGGAACCCGAGCTGGCGAACCGGCTGCGCGCCGAGGCGGGCCGCCTGTTCCGGCTGCTCGGGGGCGTACCGACCTGGCTGGCGCCGCATCTGGACCCGCCCCCCGCGGAGACGGCCGAGGCCAACTGAGCGGCCCCGGGCCCGGCAGCGGGTCCGGGGCGCCGCTCCCGGTCAGCCCTCGGCGCCGGTGAAGTGTTCCCGGACGAGCGACTGCACGACGGGCAGGTCCTGGGCGATCAGCGCGTCGAGCAGGGCGGTGTGCTCGGCGGCGTCGGCGAGGAGGTCGGCGCGGCGGGTGGCGGGGTTGCTCTCCAGCGGCCACTGGGAACGGCGGTGCAGGTCGTCGGCGACCATCACCAGCTGCTCATTGCCGCAGAGCGCGAGGACCGCACCGTGGAAGGCCCGGTCGGACTCGGCGTAGCTCGCCCGGTCGCCGACGGCCGCGGCGGCCACCGTGGCGTCGGCCAGCGGGCGCAGGGCGCACCAGGCGCCGGGCGGGACGGTACGGGCCAGCCGCAGCATCACGGGGACCTCGATCAGGGCCCGTACCTCGGCCAGCTCGGCGAGTTCGCGGGGGCCCCGTTCGGACACCCGGAACCCCCGGTTCGGCACGACCTCGACCGCGCCCTCGATGGCCAGCCGCTGCATCGCCTCGCGCACCGGTGTGGCGGAGACCCCGAACCGGGCGCCGAGGGCCGGGGCCGAATAGACCTGCCCCGGAACGAGCCGGCCGTCGACCAGGGCCGCGCGCAGCGCCTCCAGGATCTGGCCGCGCACGGAGTGCCGCTGCACCGGCGCGCGCGGGGCGGGCGGCTCGCTGTGGGTGTGCTCACCACGGGCCTGTTCGGGCACCCGGACGACCGCCGGGACGGTCGCGGGCGCGGCGGTCCCGAACGCCTCACCTGCCCTGCCCTGCTCCACTCGGACCTCCTCGGCCTGCCGTGGGCGCGGCTCGCGTGCACCATGCCCCTTGTGCACGATAGGCGCAGGACGCTGCAGTTCAAACATCGATCCGGTCGGGTAAGGTAAGGCTAACCTGCAAACGGTCGCGATTCGGTGGTCCCTGCATGACACTCCCCGCCCTGCTTCCCGGCACCACGGCGTCCGCCGTGACGGACGCCTACGCACGCCTCGCCGAGGTCTTCCCGGGGCTGCGCGCACAGGTGCTGACGGACGGCGAGACCGCCCCGGACGGCGCCGGCTGGGTGGGTGCGCACGAGCTCGCGGCGGGGGGCGCGGCGCTCGACACCTTCCTCTCCTGGGACCACGCCCAGGTGGTACGGGACTACGGGCAGGAGCCCCGTCCGGACGTGGTCGCCAGCTTCGGACTGCACCGCTATGCCTGGCCCGCCTGCCTGCTGGTGACGGTGCCCTGGTTCCTGCACCGGCGGGTGCCCCGGATCCCCGTCGAGGACGTGACGTTCCAGCGGGCGCTGGGGCACCTGACCCTCCGGGTGCGGGAATTCGCCTGTCTGCCGGACGACCCGGCCGCCGTGCTGCCGGGCGCCCGCGTGGTGCCCGACGAGGCGGCGCTGCGGGCCGAGGTGCTCGCGGCGGTGGCCGACCACATCGGCCCGGTGCTCGACGGCTTCGGCCCCCGGATGCGGCGCCGCGGGCGTGCGCTGTGGGGCATGGCTACGGACGAGGTCGTCGAGGGGCTCTGGTACATCGCCCATCTGCTCGGCGAGGAGCGGCGGGCCATGGCCGAGCTGGAGGCGCTCCTGCCGGGCACCACGAAGCCGTACGTCGGCACCGCGGGCTTCCGTGAACTGACCGGGCCGAACGGCGAGACGCTGCCCACCCGCGACCGGGCGAGCTGCTGTCTCTTCTACACTCTGCGCCCCGAGGACACCTGCGTCACCTGCCCGCGTACCTGTGATGCCGACCGGGTACGGAAGCTGACGCCCGCTCACTGATCAACACCGCCCGAGCGAGTAGTACAATTCGAACGCAACTCATCGGCCGCGTGCGGGCATTCGAGCTGATGCCGGTCATCCGTACGCCGTGCCGACCCAATGGCGTTCTCTTGCCCCGAAACCCCCTGTGCATGATGGGGTTTCGGCAATCATGGCGCCCGAAATGCCCTACGCAATGCAAGGGACCGCGCATGAGACTGACCGACATATCGCTGAATTGGCTGCTTCCGGGCGCCGTGCTGCTCGTGGGAGTCCTGGCGGCGGTGGCGGTGGTCGCACGCGGCAAGCGCGCCGCCGACACATCCCCGGCCGACGACAGCTGGGAACGCAGCGAGGAGCGCCGCAGACGTAAGGAGACCCTGTACGCCAGCGCCTCCTATGTGCTGCTGTTCTGCTGTGCGGCGGTCGCCGCCGCACTCTCCTTCCACGGGCTCGTCGGCTTCGGCGAGCAGAACCTCGGCCTCTCCGGGGGCTGGGAGTACCTCGTCCCCTTCGGCCTCGACGGCGCGGCCATGTTCTGTTCCGTACTCGCGGTGCGCGAGGCCAGCCACGGTGACGCGGCGCTGGGCTCGCGTCTGCTCGTGTGGACGTTCGCCGGTGCCGCCGCCTGGTTCAACTGGGTGCACGCGCCGCGCGGCATCGACCACGCGGGCGCCCCGCACTTCTTCGCGGGGATGTCGCTCTCGGCGGCCGTGCTCTTCGACCGGGCACTGAAGCAGACCCGCCGGGCCGCGCTGCGCGAGCAGGGCCTGGTGCCCCGCCCGCTGCCGCAGATCCGGATCGTGCGGTGGCTGCGTGCTCCCCGGGAGACCTTCGGCGCCTGGTCGCTGATGCTGCTGGAAGGCGTACGCACGCTGGACGAGGCGGTCGAGGAAGTACGTGAGGACAGGCGGGAGAAGGAGCAGAACCGCCTGCGCAGGAAGGACCAGGAGAAGCTGGACCGGGCCCACATCAAGGCGCTGAACCGGCAGAACCGGGCCTGGCGCCGGGTCGGCCGAGGCGGCACCCAGGTGGACGTCCAGGCCATCGCCCCCGCGGCGGGCTCCACACAGTCCGTCGTGGAGCCCGCCATATCCGAGCCGGGACAACTGCCGTTGCGCCCCCGGCCATCCCTGCAAGCCGTGACGGGTCCGAGCGCCGCCTCGGAGCGGAGCCCGGATGATCCCGTCACCGTCGACCTCACCGCGGAGGACGACACCCAGGCGCTGCCCCGGCTCGATTCGCTGGAGCGGAAGCTGAAGGATCTGGAGCAGCAGTTCGGCTGATCCGCAGTTCACTTGGCCCTGACGGGCCGGCCCCGGCCGGCCCGTCAGGGCCTTTCGCCGTCCAGCTCGAACCAGACGACCTTGCCCAGCGCGTGGGCACCGACCCCCCAGGCGTCGGCGAGGCTCTGCACCAGGAACAGCCCCCGGCCATGCGTACCGTCGTCGGCGTTCGGTACGTACGGCAGGGGCAGTCCGGGCACGAAGTCCCGTACCTCCACCCGCAGGGCGGTGGGCGCCACGCTCACCGTGACGACCGCGCCGTGTCCCGTGTGGATCAGCGCGTTGGTCACCAGCTCGCTGAGCAGGAGCTCGGCCACCTGGGCAGGCTCCTCCCGCCATCGGTAGCGCAGGAACTCCCGTAACGCCGAACGCACTTCGCCCACGGCCGCCAGATCGGCATGGGCCAGTCTGCGACGCAGCCGGACCGGCTGCCGCCCCTTCGCCCCCGGCTCGTGCGAGGCTCCGCCCCCCATGGAATCGGCATCTCCCTGACGCTCCATCGTCTCCCCCGCCCGCACAGTTCATCGCCCCCTGCTCGTCGTCCGGTCTCCCGTGGTGTCCGCTTCTCGTCGAGCTCCTCCGCGGAACGTGTTCACCGGATGCATGCCCCGCAGACGAGCCGCCACGCTTGTCGACTCATCAATAAGTGAACAGAGGTCCGGAACCGGTCCGGGGACCGCCGGACACACGCACGACACATTTCCTTCCCCCGGGTTAACTTCCAAAAAATTCACATCGGTTGACGTTGACGGGACCGTGTCTACGCGCGTCATCATGGTGGCTATGCGAATCCCCCCACGGATCACCACGCTCGGTGGCGCAGCCGCCCTCCTGTCCGTCCTCCTCGTCGGCGCCCCGGCCTCCGCGGCCTCCGCCACGACCAACTCCACCGCCTCCGCCTCCGCCGTCTCCTTCACCTCGGTCGGCAGCGTCTGCTACTCGGCGCTGCCCTCCCAGGCGCACGACACCCTCCACCTGATCGATGTCGGCGGCCCGTTCCCGTACTCGCAGGACGGCGTCGTCTTCCAGAACCGTGAAGGCGTCCTGCCCAGCCAGAGCACCGGCTACTACCACGAGTACACGGTCATCACCCCCGGCTCCCCGACCCGCGGTGCGCGACGGATCGTCACCGGCGAGAAGGCGCAGGAGGACTACTACACCGGCGACCACTACGCCACCTTCGACCTGATCGACCAGGGCTGCTGAAGCCCGGACCCTCCGGACCGATCCGCGCCGCAGCCCCCCACCTGCGGCGCGGATCACGGACCGGGGACAGCCGGCGGAGCCGTACGCTCCGCGGCTTGTACGCTCCCCCCATGACCGTGACCTATGTGATCGACGGCTCCCGGGTCACCGGCCTGGAGCGGTTCTGGGAAGTGATCGGCGAGGCCGTGAACGGACCGGGCGGCTATTTCGGCCGCAACCTCGACGCCCTCGCGGACTGTCTCGGCGGCGGGATGGGCACCCCGGACGACGGCGATTTCGCCTGGGAATGGCGGGACCACACCGTCTCCACACGGGCCCTGGGCCACGAGGAGACGGCCCGCTGGCTGCGGCAGAGCCTGGACCGGGTGGATCCCACCAACCGGGCGGCGGTCCGACAGCGGCTGGACGAGGCCCTGGCCGGACGGGGCCCGACACTCTTCGAGCTGATCGTGGAGATCCTGACGGACGGCACGCCGCCCGGCGGGCTGCGGCTGCGGTGAACCGATGAGGTTCGGCAGGGCCGGCCCGCGGAAGGGGCTCCCCTCCACAGGCCGGCCGTTGTCAGGTGGTGCTCAGTACTGGGTGGAGACGGACACACCGTCGAACTTCTCGACGCCGTGCAGGCTGATGAAGTGGTATCCGGGTTGCGGGTTGTCGATGGTCAGCGTGTGCGCGTTCCCGGCGCCGACGGCCCGGCTGGTGTAGGCGGAGGTGGTCGCCCAGCCGTTCGCGTTGTAGTAGAGGTCGGCGTCGCCCGTACCGCCCGACGTGGTGATCTTCAGCTGGGTGGTGCCCTCCGGAATGATCACGTACAGGTAGGCGTAGTCGCCCTTGACGGCCGCCAGCCCGCTGCGCTTGCAGTCCTTGCCCAGCTCCCGGGTGTCGCTCGCCGTGCACTCGGCCGCCGGGTCGGTGGGCGGGTTGGTGGTGTCGCTGCCGCAGCTGCCGGCCGCGCAGGCGGTCAGCCAGGTGTTCCAGTCGGCGTCGTACCGGCTGCCGATGGTCGAGGTGAGCAGGGTGCGGGCACCGTTCCAGTCACCCTTGCGGTAGAGGCCGAGGAGGGTGTCGACGTCCGAGCGGTGCGACTGGAGCATGTAACGGACCGCCAGGTAGCCCCAGTTGTACACGCGGGTCTGGTCGGCGTTGTCGTACGTGGTGTCGAACAGGGTCCGCAGGGTGTAGGTGTGGTTCGCCGCCTGGGCCACGGCGTCGTCGTAGGTGACCTTGCGGTACGAGTAGGAGACGTACTCCGCGAAGCCCTCGACCCACCAGACGGTCGGCGTGGTCATCCCGGCCTCGAAGTCCCCGTACATGTCGAAGCGGCCGTCGAGGTAGTGCGTGTACTCGTGGTTCAGGTTCCAGATCTGGAACTCGGGACGGACCCACTCGGCCTCGTAGGCGATGAAGCGGGGCTGGTTGCCGGCCGCCGCGGGGTCGCCCTCCAGGTACATGCCGCCGTTGTTGGTGTCGATGCCGTAGATCGCTCCGGCGTAGGTCTGGTAGTCGGCGCTGGAGTCGAAGACCACGACCTCGATGGTGTTGTTGCGGTCGTCGGCGACCGCGCCGTTGTCCCGGACCACCTCGTGGAAGTAGGCGTCCTGGTTGCGCAGACTGGTGCAGCTCGCGGCGAGGTCCTCGGTGGACATCTGCTGCGCCAGGATGTGGATGCTGTCGCTACAGGTGTAATTCACCGGCAGGACGGCGGCCTTGAGGCGCGTCGCGAGGTCGCAGGCGTTGTAGTACGAGCAGTTCGCCTTGTCGTAGGAGTCGACCATCTGTGCCAGGGCGACCCAGAGCGGGGCGGTGGGGCCGGTGATGGAGCTCTTGCCGAGCAGGTCGGCCGCGAGCGGGCTGGCCTTGGCGCGCAGGGACGTCTCCTGGAGGAAACGGCCGAGCTCAAGTCCCGCGTTGGAGGCCAGGAACGACTGCTTCGTACCCAGCAGGTCCAGGTGGTTCGCGGCGAAGTCGTGCAGCGCGTTCAGCACGCTGGGGTCGGCCTCGATCGCGCTGATGAACTCGGGCACCTGGTGGCCTCGGAACATCACCGTGTACACGCTGTTCACGGCATTGACCATGTACCAGGAGCTGTTGTACGAGGAGTTGTAGTCGGCCAGCAACCGCTTGACGACGGACAGATAGCGGGCGTTCTGCACGGCGCTGTCGATCAGGATGACGGCCTCGGAAAGGGTCTCGCCGTTGGCGTCGGTGACGTCGAAGGCGTGCGAGGAGCCGAAGAACGCGTCGAGTCCGCCCTGGATGGCCGTGGTCAGCTGCTGCCCGTACTCCCCCACGGTGCCGGGGTCGTAGTACTGCACGTAGTAACCGGCCCGGAGGAAGAGGACCAGCTGGGGCATGCCGGTGCTGCTGTCGCCGGGATAGGAGGCCGATCCGTCGCGCAGGGCGTTGGCGATGGTGACCATCTGCTCTTCCCGGAAGGCGAGATAGCCGTCGTTGCCCTTCACGTTGAACAGGGTGTTGACGCAGTCGGTGGTCGATGACTTGACCTGCTCGACCAGGGCACTGCCGGTACGGCTGGTGAAGTCGGAGACATTGCACGCGGCGGCGGTGCCGGCCATCCCCTTGGCCTTGGCCTTGGCGCGGGCTCCGGCCTTCATCGAGGGAGCCAGGTGGCTCGGGAGCGCGGCGCCGGGGTCGTCGTAATCCCGCTTGAGCGCGTCCTTGGACGCGGACAGCGGCGGCCGGTCGGCGGCCTTGAGGGCCGTACGGCCGGCATGGGCGGCGTCGCCGGTGGGTGCGGTCAGCGCCTGGGCGGAGGGACCGCCCGGGTCTGCGGATCCCCTCTCCTCGCGCGCCGATGCGGCGTCGGCGTTGCGGGCATGGCCCGCCGCCGCGGCCGAGGTGCCGGGGCGCTGCCCCACGGCCTGGCTCGGTGCGGTGAACAGGCCAACGCCCAGGCATGCTGCCAGGACCACAGTGGACAGTCCGGTGAATCTCTGTCGAACCGTTCGGTTCTTCACGTGCCGCCTCCCAGCGGAGTGGTGGCCGCGCAACGAGGCGCGGCTGTGGGGGAATGCGCGGGGGCGGTGCCAGTCCGGGTCCGACCGCTCTGACGTTGTGTCATGAGCACGGCTCCTCCCTCTGCGCGCTGTACAATGGCACATGTCACATGTCCTTAGGAAGCCCTCTCACGCACATTCATCTGCGCGACAACTTCCTTTTTCCGTACGGAATTTGGGATACGGCTCACGCACGCCGGTCGCCATCACCGCGTTTTCGGTCGCCGGACCACCGCGTCCCGACAGAGCCCGGAGCCCCGCGCCGGGCACCTACCGAGCCCCGAGGAGCAAGGCCCGTGCCCCACTACCCCTCCGCGCCCCGTACCGGCAGCCACGACCTGCCGGTGTCATCCGCCCTGGACACCTTCATGCGTACGGCATGGACGGACACCCCCCTGCCGACCGACGCCCGCGCCCCCTCCTACGACGCCACCCCCGCCCGCCGCGCCCGGCTCGCCGCCCGCTTCCCCGGCGAGCGCCTGGTCATTCCGGCCGGGGCACTCGCCGTCCGCTCCAACGACACCGACCACCGGTTCCGGCCGCACACCGGCTACGCCTGGCTCACCGGCCTGACCGGCGAGGACCAAGCCGGTCACGTACTCGTCCTGGAACCGGACGGTGACGAACGGCACGAAGCGGTGCTGTATCTGCGGCCCCGGTCACCGCGCACCGGTCAGGAGTTCTACCGTGACCGCAGATACGGGGAGTTCCGGGTCGGGCGCAGGCCCGACCTGGCGGAGGCCGCCCGGCTGACCGGCATCCGCTGCGCCCGTCTGGACGCCTGGGAGAAGCTGCTCACCGGGCCGCAGCCGCCGGTCAGGTTCCTGAGCGGCGTGGACCCGTCCGTCGACGAACTCCTGCGCTGTCGAAGCACGTTCCCGCTCGGGCGCTCGGCGCCGGCCGGGCTCGAAGCGGTCCTCAGCGAGCTCCGGCTCGTCAAGGACCCCTGGGAAGTCGGGCAGTTGCAGCAGGCCGTCGACGCGACGACAGCGGGCTTCGAGGACGTGGTCCGAAGCCTGCCGCAGGCACTGCGGCACCCGCGCGGCGAGCGCTGGATCGAGGGCGTCTTCGATCTGCGGGCCCGGCTGGAGGGGAACGGTCCGGGCTACTCCACGATCGCCGCGGCCGGGGCACACGCCTGTGTTCTGCACTGGATCCGCAACGACGGACCGCTGGAACGCGACCAGTTGCTGCTTCTGGACGCCGGAGTGGAGACCGACACGCTCTACACCGCCGACATCACCCGCACCCTGCCTCTGTCCGGCCGTTTCTCCCCTGTGCAGCGCACCGTCTACGAGCTGGTGCTCGCCGCGCAGGACGCGGGCATCGCGGCCCTGCGCCCGGGGGCGCGCTTCCGTGACTTCCATCTGGCGGCCATGCGGGTCATCGCCGAAGGTCTGCACGAGTGGGGCGTGCTGCGGATGTCCGCGGACGAGGCACTCGACCCGGACAACGGCCTCTACCGCCGGTACACGCTGTGCAGCAGTGGCCACATGCTCGGCATGGACGTGCACGACTGTGCGCAGGCACGGGCCAATTCCTATCTGGACGGGCGTCTGGAACCGGGTCAGGTGCTGACCGTGGAACCCGGGCTCTACCTCCAGCCCGACGACGGAACACTGCCGCGGTCGCTGCGCGGGATCGGGGTGCGGATCGAGGACGACCTCGTGATCACGGCCGACGGGGCCCGCCTCATGTCGTCGGCGCTGCCGCGCACCGCCGACGGCATCGAGGAGTGGATGGGCTCGCTGCTGGAGAGCCGGGCCTGACGACCGGCCCCGCCGCCGGTGCCGGCGGTGGGGCCGGCGGTGGGGGCGGGGGTGTGGCCGGTGCCGGCGGTTGGGCAGCCGGCGAGGGTGTGGACTGAAGCAGGGGGGCAGAGGGCGGGGGTGGTGGGGCTGAAGCAGGGACAGCAGGGCCGACGGCGGGTCAGGCCTCCGTGACCGGGAGCGAGACCCTTCTGATCTGCCTGCCACCTGCGCCCGTGTCGTTGGGTTCCTCCTCGGCCCAGAGGTTCCTGACATGTGACATATGAGCCAGCATGCACCTCTCGGCGCGCTCCGCGTTCCCGGCGATCAGGAGGTCGAGCAGTTGGCCGTGCTCCTCGGCCGACTGGACCAACAGCCCGGTTTCGGCGAGCCGGTTCAGCCCGAAGAGCCGTGATCGCTTGCGCAGATTGCTGACCTCCTCCACCAGGCGGCGGTTTCCGGCCAGGCCCAGCAGTTCGAGGTGGAAGCGGCGGTCGGCCTCCAGGTAGCCGATGATGTCGTGCTCGGCGGCGGCCGCGACGATCGCCTGGGCGAGCGGCCGCAGCGCCTCCAGCTCCTTGGTCCGGCCCATCCGGGCGATGCGGCCGACGGTGGGGACCTCGATCATGACCCGCAGCTCGGTGAAGTCGTCGAGGTCCTGTTCGGTCAACTCCGTTATCCGGAAACCCTTGTTGCGCACGGCTTCCACCAGGCCCTCGCGGGCCAGGTCGAGCATGGCCTCGCGGACCGGGGTGGCGGACACCCCGAAGTCGGCGGCGAGAGCGGGCGCTGAGTAGATCACGCCCGGACGGAGGTCCCCCGCGATGAGGGCCGCCCTGAGGGCGTTTGCCACCCGGTCACGCAAGTGCTCCTGCGCGGAGATGGCGTTGAGCGTCGTCAGGCGGGCCATATTCTGTTCCTCCAGCGCCGTACGGGGCCTCAGAATACAATGTCACGTTTCCATCAGGGCCCATCGTTCCGGAGCTGTGGACAACTCGCTCACGACACGGTATTCCGGTGCACCGCCGCGGCGACGGCGAGATCCTCCCAGCCCATTCCGACGCTTTTGAAGAACCGGGGTCCCGCGAATCCGGCCGGCTCTCCGCCGGGGCCGCGACCGGTCACCAGCTCGGCGAGGTTGGCGTCGATGTCCTCGGCCCCGAAAGCTCCCTCCGCCATCGGGATCAGCAGATCGCCCGCCTCCGACAGCGCCGCCGCCCGCGATTCGACGACCACGGCGGAGCGTGCGACCAGCTGGGTGTCGACCTCCCGGGCATCGCGGGTGTGCGAGCCGACCGCGACGACCGTCGCCCCGTCAGGTACCAGGGCACCGTCGAACAACGGGGTGGCGGACGTGGTGCAGCAGAGCACCAGATCGGCCGTGGCGACCTCACCGGCGCCCCGGGCCCGCCCCGTGCGGGCATCCACTCCGAGCCGGCGGGCGTGCTCGGCCAGCGCCTCGGCCCGGTCCTGGTTCCGGCCGATCACGGTGACCCGTTCGACGTGACGTTCCGCGAGCACCGCGGCGAGGTGCCCGTACGCCTGGGGACCCGTTCCGAAGAGCACCAGATGGCGCACGACGGGCCCGGTGAGGTGGCGGATCGCCAGTGCGGACACGGCCGGTGTGCGCAGGGTGGTGAGCGCGGCCCCGTCCAGCAGGGCGATCGGCACCAGTGTCGGGGCGTCGAGCAGCAGATAGCTGCCGGTGATCCGGGGCAGGCCGCGCGCCGGATTGGCCGGGGCGACCCCGGCGATCTTCACTCCGGTCACCTGCCCCGTGCTGGCGGGCATGATCAGCAGCTCCCCGCCGGGCACGTCGACATGGTGCCGGGCCGGTGCCGTCTCCGGATCGAGTCCCCCGCTCAGCGCCGCCTCCAGCGCGTCCACGGCTCCGGTCGGTCCCAGGGCCGCGATGTCGTCAACGCCGAGCAGGGGAAGCTTCACAGCAGGAATCCTTCGGGGAAGGGATCGGACGGGTTCAGGAAGAATTGTGCGGTACCGGTGATCCAGGCACGGCCGGTGATGGTGGGGACGACGGCCGGCAGCCCGCCCACGGTGGTCTCCCGGACCAGACGTCCGGTGAACGAGGTTCCGATGAACGATTCGTTCACGAAGTCGGTTTCCAGGGGGAGTTCACCGCGGGCGTGCAGTTGGGCCATGCGGGCCGAGGTGCCCGTCCCGCACGGCGATCGGTCGAACCAGCCCGGATGGATGGCCATCGCGTGCCGGGAGTGGCGGGCGTCGGACCCGGGCGCGATGCACTGCACGTGCTTGAGGCCGTGGATGGCCGGGTCCTCGGGGTGTACGGGGCGGTCGGTGGAGTTGACCGCGTCCATCAGGGCGAGCCCGGCGGCCAGGATGTCGTCCTTGCGCGCCCGGTCGAAGGGCAGCCCCAGGTCGGACAGCTGGACCATCGCGTAGAAGTTCCCGCCGTAGGCGAGGTCGTAGCGCAGCGTCCCGTAGCCGGGTACGTCCACCGTCCGGTCGAGCGCGACGCTGAACGCCGGAACGTTGGTGAACGTCACCGCGGTGGCCGCGCCGTCCTTCACCTGGACGTCGACGCTGACGAGTCCGGCCGGGGTGTCCAGCCGTACGGTGGTGACGGGTTCGGTGACCTCTACCATGCCGGTCTCCACCAGAACGGTCGCCACCCCGATGGTGCCGTGTCCGCACATCGGCAGCAGGCCGGAGACCTCGATGTAGAGGACGCCGTAATCCGCGTCCGGCCGGGTGGACGGCTGGAGGATCGCGCCGCTCATGGCGGCGTGGCCGCGCGGTTCGTACATGAGCAGGGTGCGTACGGCGTCCCGGTGCTCCTGGAAGTAGGTGCGCCGTTCAGCCATCGTGGCACCGGGGATGGTGCCGACGCCGCCGGTGATGACGCGGGTGGGCATGCCTTCGGTGTGTGAGTCGACGGCGTGGAAGATGTGACGTGTCTGCAAGGCTCCCCCTGGCTGGTCACGACGGACACGAAGAACACGGGAACGGACGGGCGGGGCCGGGCCGGTCGCGGACCTGGCGCGGGCCGGCGGACCGGTCACGGACCCGGGCATGGACTGGTGCGGACCGGGCACTGGCCTGGCGCGGACCGGGCACGGACCTGGCGCGGCTCCGTCCGGGTGTGCGAGACCGGGCAGGGCCCTCAGCTCAGGCCCCCCGCGAGTGCCTTCTCCGTCGCGGCGCGGATGGCGGCCACGTCGTCGGCGGGAAGGGGGAACCGCGGCGGACGAGTGGGGCCGCCGTGGCGTCCGACGACGTCCATGGACGCCTTGATGGCCTGGACGAACTCCGGCTTGGAGTCCCATCGCAGCAGCGGGTGCAGCTCCCGGTAGAGCGGCAGGGCGGTTGCCATGTCACCGGTGACAGCGGCCCGGTACAGCTCGACGCAGCAGGACGGCAGCATGTTCGGGCACCCCGCGATCCATCCGACGGCACCGGCGAGTGCCAGTTCCAGCAGTACGTCGTCGGCGCCGATCAGCAGGTCGAGGCCGGGCGCCTGTTCGGCGATCTCGTAGGCTCTGCGGACGTCGCCGCTGAACTCCTTGACCGCCACGATGCTGCCCTCCTGGTGAAGGCGAGCGAGCAGTTCCGGTGCCAGATCCACCTTGGTGTCGAACGGGTTGTTGTACGCGACGACCGGCACCCCGACCTCGGCCACCTCGGCGTAGTGGGCACGCACCGCCGCCTCCTCGCAGCGGTACCCGTTGGGCGGCAGGAGCAGTACGGAGCCGGCACCGGCCTCGGCGGCCCGTTCCGCCCAGCGCCGTGATTCCGCGCTGCCGTAGGCGGAGACGCCCGGCATCACGCGGCTGCCGTCGCCCGCGGCCTCGACGGCGACCCGCACCACCTGGTCGCGCTCGTCGTCGGTCAGGGTCTGGTACTCGCCCAGCGAGCCGTTGGGCACCACGCCGTCGCAGCCCGCCTCGATGAGCTGGCGCACATGGGTGGCGTAGGCGTCGTAGTCGATGGTGCGGTCCTCACGCAGGGTGACGGGCGTGGCGACCATGACCCCGTGCCAGGGGCGGGTGCGCGGGAGGGTGTTCGTCTGCATCGTGGCTCCTTAGAGAGGTGTGACATGTCACGGTGTGGTGGAAACATGGGTCAGTGGTGGGCGGACGCGGTGTTCCGGGGCGCTGGGGTCCGTCGCGGCGGCCCGACGGGATGCGAGGACGGGACCGGCCACCGGTTCTAGCCGGGGCCGTCCAGGTCGGCGAGTGTGGAGAGCTTCACGGGGCAGGCCAGCGGGCGCCGGTCGGGTCCGCCCGGCTCCTGCCCCGTGCCGTGCGCGGTGGCAAGTTCACGTACGGCGAATCCGCACGTCCGGCCCTGGCACCATCCCATTCCGGCCCGGGTGAGCAGTTTGACGGTCCTGGTGTCACCCGCGCCCAGTTCCTCGCAGGCCGTGCGGATCCGGCCCGCGGTGACCTCTTCG
Source organism: Streptomyces sp. DvalAA-43 (assembly GCF_900091725.1). Taxonomy (GTDB): domain Bacteria; phylum Actinomycetota; class Actinomycetes; order Streptomycetales; family Streptomycetaceae; genus Streptomyces; species Streptomyces pulveraceus. Next base: position 232,618 of record NZ_FMBW01000043.1, read on the forward strand.
CAACGGCAGACCTCCGTATCGCCGGTCAGCCACTCGCTCCACCCGGCCCCCGGCCGGTGCACGGTCCCCATCAGTGCGGCGAAGGCCCGCAGCCGGTTCCGGGAGCGCCCCAGCGCGATCGCTCGGCGCGCCTCCTGCCCGCGCACCCCGCCCCGCACCTCACGGATGATCGACAGTGCGGCCAGCTCGCCTTCGCACAGGGCCAGTTCGACACCGCCGACGCCGCCGGACTCACCGGCCGCCCAGACGCCGGGGACGGTGGTGCCGAGTCGCGCGTCGAGGACGACCGCGTGCGTGCCGTCGAGGCCCGGACGCGTAACGCACCCGGCGGCCAGGGCGAGTTCCAGCTGCGGCACGAGTCCGTGTCCCACGGCGAGCGCGTCGCAGGCGATCCGGCGGCCGGTTCCCGCGACGGGGCGCCACCGGTGGTCCACCCGGCTGACGGTCACCGCCTCCACCCGTTCGTCGCCGTGCACCTCGGTGACCGCCCGATGAGTCAGCACCCGGACCCGGGCGCGGGCCAGCGCCGCCCCGAACCGGGCGCCTTCCACCGCCTTGCCTGGGTTGCCGGCCAGCACCCGGGGAGCGCGGGCGTACGCCCCGTAACCGGCGGCTTCGACCAGCGCCGGAACGCGGGCCCCCGCACGCGTCAGCGAGACGGCGACGGCCTGGAGGAGCGGCCCGCTCCCCGCGACCACGATCCGGCGGCCCGGCAGCACCAGCCCGGACTTGAGCATGGCCTGGGCCCCCGCCGCGCTCACCACCCCGGGAAGTGTCCAGCCCGGGAAGGGCAGTTGACGCTCATGAGCACCCGTCGCCAGGACCATACGGCGGGCCCGTACGGCGGTACGGGTCTCCTGGTCGCCGCCGGTCACGGCGTGCAGGATCCAGTCCCCGTCACCGGTTCGTTCGACCGTCCACACCTGGTGACCTGCGAGATGGCGGATCGCGCCGCTGTCGCGGTGCGCGGCGAGGCGGGCGGAGAGTTCGGTGAAGGTGTGCCAGTGGTGGTGGAGCCGGCCGGGCCGGGTCGCGCCGAGTCCGTCGGCCGGGCTGCGGTAGTACTGCCCGCCGGGTGCGTCGGCCGCGTCCAGCAGAACGACGTCGAGCCCGTGGTCGGCGGCGGTGACGGCCGCGGCCAGACCCGCCGGCCCCGCGCCCACCACGGCGACCTCGGCGAACTCCGGGACCTCGGCGACCTCGGCGACCTGATCGACCTGGCCGACCTCGGCGCGGCCGGTCTCCCGCGCCCCGGGCTCATCCGTCGAGTGCGGCATGCCCGTCGCCCTCCTGGGTGGTGATGGTGTCGCCCGGTCTCGCGGGCAGCAGGCACGCGCGCTGGTTGGGGCGGCCGTTGACGGTGGCCAGGCAGTCGTAGCAGGCGCCGATGCCGCAGAAGGCGCCCCGCGGCCGGCCGTGGACCCGGGTGGTGCGCCAGGACAGGATGCCCGCCGACCAGAGTGCGGCGGCGATGGTCTGGCCGGGCAGTACGGGGACCGGACGGCCGTCGAAGCTCAGCTGGAACTCCGGTCCGGGCTCGGATCCGACGAGCTCGGCCGGGGTTCGCGCACGGGTACGTCTCACTGGGGCCTCTCCTGGGGCTTCTCCTGCGTCCTCACTGGGGCCTTTCCTGCGTTCTTCACTGGGGCCTCTCCTGGGGCACGGGTGCTCCGCCCTCCACCGTCATGTGACATGGCATTCGGCGCCTCATTCGGCATCGAACCGCTCGGGTGCGAACGGTGCGAGATCCAGTGCGGGCCGCTTCCCCCGGATCGCGTCGGCGATCAGTTGCCCGGTCGCGGGCGCCAGCCCGATCCCGGCGCCCTCGTGCCCGCAGGCGTGGAAGAGCCCCGGTACGCGGGGGTCCGGTCCGATGGCCGGCAGATGATCGGGCAGGTAGGGACGGAACCCGTGGTAGGCGCGCATGACCCGCACATCGCCGAGCACGGGGAAGAGTGCCGCCGCCTGGGCCGCCAGCCGGGCGACCACCGGAACGGACAGCGTCCGGTCGAAGCCGACCCGTTCGCGGCTCGCCCCGATGAGCACCGGACCCGAGGGCGTCCCCTCCACCACGGGCGAGGTCTGCAGGGCGGCGGACCCGCTCGACACATCGGCGACGTACTCCGCCGCGTAGACCTTGTGCCGGATCAGCCGGGGCAGTGGCTCGGTGACGAGCACGAACCCCCTGCGCGGCAGGACCGGCAGGTGCACCCCGGCCAGTGCGGCCAGGTCGCCGCCCCAGGTGCCCGCCGCATTGACCACGACGGGGGCCCGCAGTTCGCCCCGTGTCGTGCGGACCCCCCGTACGGCCCCCCGTGAGTCCGTGAGTATCCCGACCACCTCCTCCCCCGGGCACAGGAGCGCACCGCGACGACCGGCCGAACGCAGCAACTCGGAGGCTGCCACGGCCGGTTGGACCTGGGCGTCCTGCGGGTAGTGACAGCCCCCGGCCAGGTGCGGTGCGAGATGGGGCTCCATGTCGCGGAGCCGGTCGGGTGTGACGTGGTACGCCTCGACGCCCGCCCTCCGCTGACCGGTGGCCGTCATGGAGAGGGCGGCCAGGGAGTCCTGGGACGCCGCGACGACCACACCGCCCTTGAGCTCGTACTCGATGTCCGGGGGCAGTTCCTCGGACAGTTGCTGCCACAACGTGGCGGAGAGCAGGGCCAGTTCCAGCTCCGGTCCCGGCACTTTGTCGGAGACCAGGAGGTTTCCCTCGCCGGATCCGGTGGTGCCGCCGGCAACCGGCCCGCGGTCGACGACGGCGACGGAGAGTCCGGACCGGGAGGTGTAGTGGGCACAGGCGGCACCTACCACTCCGGCCCCGACGATGACGACATCCAAGGGGTGTCTCGTGAGCACGCCAGTAATATGTCACATTGCTCAAGGGTCGCCAAGGGTGCGCACAGGGCCAGTTGATCAATCGTCACCCCGTCGCACGGCTCGCAGGGGTGCTGGGTCGGCCGCCGGGGAAGTGGAACACGGAAACCCGCAGGCGCCGACCCCGAGGAGCCGTGATGCACGACGACCGCACCCTGGTGGAGGACCGCCTGGAGCGCGCCCTTCACCAGTTCCTCCGCCCCGCCCAGTACCCGGCACGGACCCCGCTCGCCCTCTCCGTGCGCCACCTCCCCGGCGAACCCGTTCCGGTGGATCAGGTCCTCCGGGAGCCGTTCGAGCCGTTCCGCACCGGCACCGAGTGGGGGAAACCCTGGTCCACCAGCTGGTTCCGGCTGGTGGGGGCCGTGCCCGCGGAATGGGCGGGGCGGCGGGTCGAGGTGGTCGTCGATCCCGGGTTCTCCGGCCAGGGGCCGGGCTTCCAGGCCGAGGGCATGCTGTACGACGCCACGGGCGTCCCCCTCAAGGGCATCCATCCGCGCAATCGCCATCTGACGCTGGCCGCCGCGGCGGCCGGAGGTGAGCCGGTGTCACTGCTGCTGGAGGCGGCGGCCAACCCGGCCGTGCTGGAGCACGGCTTCACGCCGACACCGCTCGGGGACCTGACGACCGCGGGCGACCGGCCGTTGTACCGGTTCGCCGCCGCGGACCTTGCGGTGCTGGACGAGGAGGTCTGGCATCTGGTCCTGGACATCGAGGTGCTCTCCGAGCTGATGCGGGAGCTTCCCGTCGAGCGCTCCCGACGGCACGAGATCCTGCGGTCGCTGGAACGCATGCTCGACGTACTGGATCTGCACGATGTGGCGGGCACCGCGCGGGCCGGCCGGACCGAGCTGGCCGGGGTGCTGTCCCGTCCGGCCGCGGCGAGCGCACACCGGATCTCGGCCGCCGGCCATGCGCACATCGACTCGGCGTGGCTGTGGCCGCTGCGCGAGACGGTACGCAAGGCCTCGCGCACCTTCGCCAATGTCACCGCGCTGGCCGAGGACTATCCGGAGCTGGTCTTCGCAGCGTCGCAGGCCCAGCAGTACGCCTGGGTGAAGGAGCATCAACCGCACGTATGGCGAAGGATCGAGCGGGCCGTGGCGAACGGGCAGTGGGCGCCCGTGGGGTCGATGTGGGTGGAGTCCGACGCCAATATGCCCGGTGGCGAGGCGCTGGCCCGGCAGCTCGTGCACGGCAAGCGGTTCTTCGAGCAGGAGCTGGGCGTGGAGACCGAGGAGATCTGGCTGCCGGACTCCTTCGGTTACACGGGCGCCTTCCCGCAGTTGGCCCGGCTGGCGGGGGTGAAGTGGTTCCTGACCCAGAAGCTTTCCTGGAACCAGAGCAATAAAATGCCACATCACACCTTCTGGTGGGAGGGCATCGACGGGACCAGGATCTTCACCCATTTCCCGCCGGTGGACACCTATAACTCCCAGCTCCACGGAAGCGAACTCGCCCATGCCGAACGGAACTTCGCCGAGAAGGGGTTGGCGACCCGCTCGCTCGTCCCGTTCGGCTGGGGTGACGGCGGGGGCGGGCCCACCCGCGAGATGCTGGAGAAGGCGCGCAGGCTCAGGGACCTGGAAGGTTCACCGAGGGTGGGCATCGAGCGGCCGGCGGCGTTCTTCGCGGCGGCCGAGGAGGAGTACGGCCCACAGGCTCCGGTCTGGTCGGGCGAACTGTATCTGGAGCTGCACCGGGCCACGTACACCACCCAGGCCAGGACCAAGCGGGGCAACCGGCGCAGCGAACACCTGCTCCGGGAGGCCGAGTTGTGGGCCACGGCGGCGGCGCTGCGCGACCCCGCCCACGGCGCCCACCGCGCCCGCTACCGCTATCCGTACGAGGCGCTGGACCGGCTGTGGAAGACGGTGCTGCTGCATCAGTTCCACGACATCCTGCCCGGCTCCTCGATCGCCTGGGTGCACCGTGAGGCCCATGAGACGTACGAACGGGTGCGGGCGGAGCTGGCGGACCTGTTGGCGGAGGCGGTGGCCGCGCTCGACGGGGCCGAGGGCCTGGTGGTGCTCAACTCGTCGCCGTACCAACGCCGTCAGGTGGTCGAGCTCGACGCGGAGGCGAGCGCGGTGCTGCCCTCCGGCACTCAGACGCAGCACCTGGGCGGCGGCCGTACGGCGGTGCTGGCCGACGCCCCCGGACTCGGCGCGGGTCCGCTGAACGGCTCGGCGGTACCGGAGCACCCGGTCACCGCGACCGGTTCGGCGGGCGAGGGCATCGTCCTCGACAACGGACTGCTGCGGGTGGTGGTGGACGGCGACGGGCTGATCGCCTCCGTGTGCGACCTCGGTGCGGGGCGGGACGTCCTCGTCCCCGGCCACCAGGCCAACCTCCTCCAGCTGCACCCGGATCACCCCAATCACTGGGACGCCTGGGACATCGACCGGCACTACCGCCGCACCCGCACCGATCTCACCGACGCCGACTCCGTCGAGCTGGTGGAGGCGGGCCCGTTGCGGGCCTCGGTCCGTGTGCTGCGGTCCTTCGGGCACTCACATGTCACACAGGACATCCGGCTGACCGCGGGCAGCCGGCGCGTCGACATCGAGACCGAGGTCGACTGGCGGGAGTCGGAGAAGGTCCTCAAGGCGGCGTTCCCGCTCGACGTGCACGCCGAACGGTCCACGTCGGAGATCCAGTTCGGCCATCTGCACCGCCCCACGCACGACAACACCAGCTGGGACGCGGCCCGTTTCGAGATCTGCGCCCATCGCTGGCTCCGGGTCGCGGAGCCGGGGTACGGCGTGACATTGCTCAACGACTCGACGTACGGGCACGACGTCACCCGGACCCCGCACGGCTCGGGTCTCGGCACGACCGTACGGCTGACGCTGCTGCGCGCCCCGCACAGCCCCGACCCGGAGACCGACCTCGGCCGGCACCGGTTCGCGTACGCGCTGGCGCCGGGCGGCGGCATCACGGACTCGGTACGGGAGGGGCTCGCCCTCAACCTGCCGTTGCGGGCGGCCGTGGCACCGGTGCTGCCCTCACTGGTCGACACGGGACATCCGGCGGTCACGGTGGAGTCGGTGAAACTCGCCGACGACCGGAGCGGCGATGTGGTCATGCGGCTGTACGAGTCTGCGGGCGGCCGCGCCCGCACCAAGCTGCGGGTCGGGTTCCCCGTCGTACGGGCCCGGGTCACCGACCTGCTGGAACGGCCCCTGCACGAGGCGGACACCGACGAGCACGGTCTCGTACTGTCGCTGCGGCCGTTCCAGATCCTGACGCTGCGGCTGACCCCGGCGTGACGGGCCGGCGTGACGGGCCGGCGTGACGAACCGGCGTGACGAACCGGCGTGACGAACCGGCATCGCAGCCCGACGCGTGGCCCGGTGTCACATGTCACCGTGCACCGACCCGCCTACGTCCGGCCCGGGGCACCTTTCAAGGGCGGACCGTTCCAGGACGGGACGGTTCAGGGACGGGGCACGTTCCGCAGGTTGGAGCGGGCCATCTGGACCATCCGGCCCACTCCCCCGTCCAGCACGATCTTGCTCGCGGAGAGCGCGAAGCCGGTCACCATGTCGGCGCTGATCTTCGGCGGGATGGAGAGGGCGTTGGGGTCGGTGACGACATCGACGAGCGCCGGGCCCTTGTGCTTGAAGGCGTCCTTGAGGGCGCCTTCGAGCTGCTTGGGCTTCTCCACCCGCACGCCGTACGCCCCGCAGGCGCGGGCGACCGCGGCGAAGTCGGGGTTCTTGTTGGAGGTACCGAACGATGGCAGGCCCGCGACCAGCATTTCCAGTTCGACCATGCCGAGCGAGGAGTTGTTGAACAGTACGACCTTCACCGGCAGGTCGTACTGCACCAGCGTCAGGAAGTCGCCCATCAGCATGGTGAACCCGCCGTCGCCGGACATCGAGACCACTTGCCGGTTCCGGTCGGTGAACTGGGCGCCGATGGCCTGCGGAAGCGCGTTGGCCATCGAGCCATGGCTGAACGATCCGATGACCCGCCGCTTGCCGTTGGGCGAAAGATAGCGCGCGGCCCACACATTGCACATACCGGTGTCGACGGTGAACACGGCGTCTTCGTCGGCCAGTTCGTCCAGCACCGAGGCGACGTACTCCGGATGGATCGGGATGTGCTTCTCGACCTTGCGGGTGTACGCCTTGACCACGCCCTCCAGCGCGTCGGCGTGCTTCTTCAGCATCCGGTCGAGGAACTTGCGGTCGGTCTTGGCCTTCACCCTCGGGGTCAGACAGCGCAGGGTCTCGCGGACATCGCCCCAGACCGCCAGGTCCAGCTTGGAGCGACGGCCCAGGTGCTCGGGGCGCACATCGACCTGGACGATCTTCACATCGGTCGGCAGGAAGGCGTTGTACGGGAAGTCGGTGCCCAGCAGGATGAGCAGATCACACTCATTGGTCGCCTCGTAGGCGGCGCCGTAGCCGAGCAGCCCGCTCATCCCGACGTCGTACGGGTTGTCGTACTGGATCCACTCCTTGCCGCGCAGCGCGTGCCCGACCGGGGCCTTCACCCGTTCGGCGAACTCCATCACCTCGGCGTGGGCACCCGCCGTGCCGCTGCCGCAGAACAGGGTCACGCGTTTCGCCTCGTCGACCATCCGGCAGAGCTCGTCGATCTCCGCGTCACCGGGCCGGACCGTCGGTCGCGAGGTGACCAGCGCGTGCTCGATGGACTTCTCCGGGGCGGGCTGCGACGCGATGTCGCCCGGCATCGTGACGACGCTGACCCCGCCGCGGCCGATCGCGTGCTGGATGGCCGTCTGGAGCAGTCGCGGCATCTGCTGCGGGTTGGAGATCATCTCGTTGTAGTGGCTGCACTCCTGGAAGAGCAGCTCCGGGTGGGTCTCCTGGAAGTAGCCGAGACCGATCTCGCTCGACGGGATGTGCGAGGCGAGGGCGAGCACGGGGGCCATGGAGCGGTGCGCGTCGTAGAGGCCGTTGATGAGGTGCAGGTTGCCGGGGCCGCACGATCCGGCGCAGGCCGCCAGCGAGCCCGTGATCTGGGCCTCCGCTCCGGCGGCGAACGCCGCGGTCTCCTCGTGCCGGACCTGGATCCAGTCGATGGCGCGATTGCGTCGGATGGCGTCGACGACCGGGTTGAGGCTGTCGCCGACGACACCGTACATACGCCTGACGCCCGCCCGGACGAGGATGTCGACGAACTGCTCCGACACGTTCTGCTTGGCCATGGGTGCGTACCCTTTCCGCGCTTCGGCTTCCGGACTCCGCATCCATCAACCCATGGCGCGCGCGGTTACGCCTCCCAGACTCCCGCACTTGTACGGTCGTCGGAGTACCCCTTCACCCGGAGCTGGGTGTCCGCGAGGAAGGCCACGAGGCCGGGCGCCTGCCCGGGGGCCCAGCGCGCGGCGAGCTCCCGGGCCAGGGCGGGCTCGCCGCGCAGCGGTCCGGCCAGTCCGGGGCCGCACAGCAGCAGCGTGTCGCCCGGCCGGGCAACCGAGCCCCGGAACCGGAACGGTTCTGCGGGCAGGCCGGGCACCTCGGGCGGGCCGGGCGGGCCGGGCGGGTCCTCGACATACGAGGGCCAGGAGGTGGTGACGGCCGGATCCGCGGTGAGGCCCTCACCACCGGGACCGCCGTCGGGCCATCCTGAAGCGGATCCCGAGCCGGTTCCTGAACCAGGTCCTGGACGGGAGGGCCCTGAACCGGTCCCTGATCCGTTGTCCGCGCTGGTGCCGCCCGCCGCCGGAACCTCCGGTTCGAGGTCCTGCCAGCTGCCGTCGCGCAGCCGGAAAAGTCCCCCGGGGCCGATGCCGAAGAAGATCCTCGTACGGCAGTCGGGGTCCCCCGGCAGCAGCAGGCAGCGCAGGCCCGCCGTGTACCGCCGCGGCTCCGTCCCCAGCTCGGCGGCGCGGGCGCGCAGCTTGCCGTAGGTGCGGTCGGTGAGACGGTTCAGCCCGGACTTGAGCTCACCGCGGCGGCCCGCCCGTATGTCCTCGGAGAGCCGGGCGTGGCTGCGGCCGACCGCTTCGCCGATCCAGCGGCAGGCATCGGCCGCCGCCAGATGTGCCGATGCGGTGGCGCGGGCCCCGGTGGCGACGGCGACCAGGACCAGTGCGTGCTCGTCGGTGCCGAAGCGCGCGGTGAGCAGCGCGTCGCGGCGGAGCTCGCCGCGGAACCGTGCGGAGTCCCCGCGCACGGAGGCGGCGCGCAGGGTGTACGTGCCGTAGCGGGCGCCGTCGAGCACGGTGTCGGGGACGAGACCGTCCAGCTCCTGGGGGACGGCGGCGGGCAACGCGGTGGGCTCGGCGTCGTAGGTGGGCGGCCGGTCACCCACATGGGTGATCACCGGGCGGGGTGGGGGCGTGGGTCCGTGCCCGGCCTCCGGTCCGGGCGCGGCGGGCGGGGTGGCCGTGGTGTCCGGTGTGACGGGCGCCGACGGGGCGACGGGTCTCTCGGCGACGGGCCGTCTGGGCAACGGCGGCAGCGACGACACCGGCGGTAATGACGGTGCGGACACCGTCTCCTCGTGCGGCGGCCCGTTCGGCGGCTCCGGGGCCGGAGGCCGGGCGGGGTCGGGCGGGGGATCGGCGGGAACCGGCGGTCCGGCGAAGGTACGCGGCCGCGAGGGGCCGACCGGGACGGCCCCCGAGGCCCGTGCGGTAGCGAGGGGCGGCTCCCAGGGAGCGCGCTCCCCCACCGGCCGGGGCACGGCCACCGCCCCCGGAGCCCCGCCGTCCGTGCTCGAAGCCACGGCCTCCGCCCGCGAAGGCGAAGTCTCCACCCCCGGGGATTCGCCGCCCCTCCGCGAAGGCGAAGTCTCCGCCTCCGGAGCCCTGCCCTCCGGACTCGAAGCCACGGCCGCCGCCCCCGGAAAGCCGCCCCCCGCACTCACCGCGCCCGACGCCGAGTCGAAGCGGTCATCGAGGCTGTCGGCCGCGTCGCTCGTCCCGGTGTCCCGGGCGTTCTCGTCGTACAGCCTGCTCCACCAGTCGTCCTCGTGGGCGGCGGGCATCTCCCCCTGCTGACTCATGACCTTATTGTCGACCGCGGATGCGGTACGAAAACGGGTCATCCGGAAAAAGTGACCGCGAACATGGGTCCGCCGGGCGGCCCCACCCCCCACGGGAAGGACGCCCGGCGGACCGGTCAGGTCGTGATCAGCGCACGGCGTACGCGTCGTTCACGGTCTGGATGACGGAGTTGCCGTTGGCGTCCGTCAGTTCGGTCCTCAGGGTGACCGGCTTGCCGGCCGCGCCCGCGTGGTTCACGGTCGCGGTCCACCGGCCGCCCTGCTGTGCGGTGGTGGCGTCGATCCAGGTCTCCCCGTTGTCGTAGGAGTACGAGACCTTGGCCGCGGTCAGCTTGCCGGGGGTGTACCCGGCGTGACCGGTGACGCTCAGGCCGATCTTCTGACCGTCCTTCGCCGCAAGGGTCTTGAGCCCGTCGGCCGCCAGGTCGTAGCCCGGGAAGAGCAGCGGAATGCCCTGGGAGTAGACGTTCTCGTCGCGCTTCGAGCGGAACTTCCAGGTGGTCTCGGTGCTGGTGGACCGCTTCCACACGGCGGTGGGCTGCCCGAACCTGGTGGTCTGCAGGGTGAGTTCGTACGCGGCGTCCTCCGCCGGGACGGTGAACACCCCGGACGGCCAGCCGGTCTCGCCGATCACCTTGCCGCCGCTGCTCAGGCGCATGTTGCCCATGTCACCGAAGGAGCCCTGGAGACCGGCGTGCTCACTGTCGCTCCAGAAGCCCGGGGCGACACCGATCAGGTTGTCCTGGCGCTCGGCGGCGAGCTGGACCTTGCCGGCGGCGTCGCGCGGGGCGGCGGGGGCGGGGATGCCCCGGTACCAGTTCTCCGTGCGCGTCGAGCCCGCCTCGTAGGTGCGCGGCTGGTCGACCATCATCTCGCCCCAGGGGAAGCTGGAGGAGAGGTACCGCACCCACTCGGTGTCGCCCGCCGAGTAGTACTCGGTGCGCTTGCCGGGGACGGCTACGGAGTCGGTGACGGCGGAGAAGGAACCGCCGTACGGCCGGTTGATGATCATCGTGTCGACGTAGTCCGCCGCGAGACCCATCGCCTCGTAGTTGGCGGTGACCTTGCCGAGCTTGCTGTCGCGGACCTTGTAGGTGCGGTCCGAGGTGACCGGGCCGGTCTCGGGGAAGGCGAGGTTGTAGACGAACGGGCTGACCGCGGTGGCCTTCCAGCGCAGCTTGACCGGGCCGTCGGCCAGGGCGGCCTTCAGCGCGTCGGCCTCGCCCGCCTCGATGCCGAGTGCGGGCAGCACCGACGGGGCGTAGCCGATGGACGGCTGCCAGGGGCCCGCGGCGGGACGGTGGGCGATGACGGCCTTGGCACCGGCGGCCTTGGCGTCGCGCGCCTGGGCGTAGACGCTGTTGTCGTCGTCACCGACCTCGACCAGGGCGATCTTTCCGGCGACGCCCGCGGCCTTCAGCTCCTCGGGGGTACCCGTACCGGCGTCGACGAGTGCGGCCTCGCCCGTGCCGTCGAGGTTGACGGAGCCCGTGCTCGCCGTCTTCGGGTGCAGTTCGGCGCCGCCGACGACCGACAGCTTCTCGATCTGCGGGGCGTACGCGCGCCAGAAGCTGGCGAACTCGAAGTCGCCGTCGCTCGCCCTGCCCTGTACATCGGCCAGGTAGTTCTTGATCGCGGAGCCGCCGGTGATGGAGCCCGAGTGCAGCCAGGCATCGTCCCAGCTGCGGCCGAACGCGAGCGTCGTGGAGCGGTTCTCGGAGGCGCGGTCCGTGGTCTGCACCTGGATCCGGTGCGCCTTTCGGGCGTCCAGGACCAGGGTCGTGTCCTTCGTGATGTTCACCTGGGGCCGCGCGAGGTAGGCGACGGACTCGTCCAGGTTGCCGGTGGCGTCCTTCGGGTCGGGTGTGGTGACGAAGCCGGACACGAAGTAGGCCCCGGGGCGCACCTGGTAGACCTGGTCGGTGGCACCCTCGTTGAAGCGGCGCTCGCCGCTGGAGGTGTCGGTGCCGATCACATCGAGCGAGGAGAAGCCCGCGGCGGGCTTGCCGGCGCGGTCGACGACCTTGACCCTCAGCGTGACGGTCTCGGCCCCGACGTACAGCGAGAACGGGGTGGACACCTTGGCACCGCCGGGGCCGGTGGCCAGCACCCGTCCGGTGACATCGCCGTACTGGGCGGCCTTCAGCTTCGCCGTCGGGTCGATCTTCAGCGGAACCTTGACGGTGGCCCCGGCCGGGACGGTGACGGTGCCCGCGTCGAGCTTGGCGACGGCGGAGCGGACGGCCGAGCCGTCGTTGCCGGTGACGCCCTGGACCTTCAGCGACAGCTTCACCGGCTTGGTGCCGGAGTTGGTGTACGGGATGTCGACCGTGGTGCGGTCGCTCTTGTCCTGCGGCCAGTTGTAGGTGCCGCCCTGGACGGCGGGGGCGCCGACGAGGGTGGTGTCGATGGCGGCCTTGACGTCGAGGCGGCCGCCGCCGGTCTCGCGTACGTCGCCGGGGATGTCGCTCTTCGCGGACGAGACGAGCGCCGCCTTGATCTGCTGGGCGGTCCAGTCCGGGTGCCGCTGCTTCACGATGGCGGCGGCGCCCGCGACATGCGGGGTGGCCATCGACGTTCCGGACATCGTCTGGTACGCGTAGATGCCGCGGCCACCGGCGGCCGCGGCCGAGATGCCGACGCCGGGGGCGGTGATCTCGGGCTTGAGGGTGTGCGATCCGATCACGGGCCCGCGGCTGGAGAACTGGGCCGTGGTGTCGTCGCGGTCGACGGCGCCGACGGTCAGCACGCTCGGGGCGCAGCCCGGCGAGGAGACGGTGTTGAACGTCGGGCCCGCGTTGCCGGCCGCGATCACGAACAAGGTGCCCTTGTTCTGGGCCAGTTCCTCGGCGGCGACGCTCATCGGGTCGGTGCAGTCGGTCGGTTCCGGGCTGCCGAGGCTCATGGAGACGACGTCGGCCTTCTGGTCGACGGCCCACTGCATGCCGGCGATGATCCAGGACTCGGCGCCGGAGCCGCTGTCGTTGAGGACCTTGCCCGCGAGCAGGTCGGCGCCGGGGGCGACGCCCTTCTTCTTCCCGCCGCTGGCCGCGCCGGAGCCGCCGACGGTGGAGATGGTGTGGGTGCCGTGGCCCTGCCGGTCGTCGGTGGTGTCGGAGTCGGTGAAGTTCTCCGAGGCGGCGACCCGGCCCTTGAGGTCGGGGTGTTCGGCGTCGACGCCGGTGTCGAGCACGGCGACCTTGGTGCCCTTGCCGTCGTAGCCGGCGGCCCAGGCGAGGTCGGCGCCGATCTGCTTGGTCGACTTGTCGAGAGTGGCCTGAACCTTGCGGTCGAGCCAGAGCTTCTTGACTCCGGAGGCCGAGAAGGAACGGGCGCCCCGGCTGACGTCCGACCAGAAGTCGGCGGCCTTCGCCTTGTCGGCCTTCAGCGCGACGCCGTCGATGGCGTCGAGCGCGACTCCGCGCTTCGCGCCACGCGGGGTGGCGAACGCGGTGCGGGCCCGGTCCTTGCCGTAGACCGCGATCAGCGGCAGCGACGTGGTGTGCGCGTCGTCGTAGCCCTGGCGGATGAGGCCGGTGACGTTGAAGAGTTCCTCGTCGACCGTGCCCGCGGCCAGCGCGTCGACGGCGGTGTCGGGGTAGACGTACAGGTCCTTGCCGGACTGCCTGGTCTGTACGAGGGGTACGGTCCCGTCCTCGCGGGGCAGCGCGGTGACCGAGGAGGCCCCCGAACCGTCCTTGCTCACCAGGACCTTGTCACCGGTGACCAGCGTCACGGTGACCGGTTTGACCTGCTTCGCGTCGGCGGCGACGCTGCCGGTCAGTGGTCTCTTCCCTGTCGCGTCGTCCTGCGGCGCTGCCGCTGACGGTGCGATCGCGGTGACGGCCAGGACGGCGGCGGTGGCCGCTCCCAGCGCCGTGCGCGATATCGGACGCATCGCTCTCCCCAAGTGAATCCGGAACCAACCTGCGCAAACCGCAGCCTTCCGGAGGTTGTTGGTACTGCGGTGGCGCCACATTGGCAGAGCGACAGGGGATAAAGGGATGATGTACACGGCGGGTTTACGCCGTGGCCGCTTTCCGCCACGACCGGGCGCCCGACGACAGTGACAAGGTACGGAAGCAATGCGTCCGGGAGGGGTCCAGGGATGCTGGGAGCCATAGGTCTCGACGAGATACAGGAGTCGGCGTACCGCGCGCTCGTGACGGTGGGGGCCGCGGAGGTCTCCGATCTCGCGCACCGCCTGGGTCTTCCCGAGCCGGACACCGAGCGGGCCCTTCGCAGGCTGGAGCAGCATGGCCTGGCGGCGCAGGCGTCGGCCCGCACCGGACGCTGGGTGGCGGCGCCGCCGGGCGTGGCGCTCGGGGCGCTGCTGACCCAGCAGCGCCATGAGCTGGAGCAGGCGGAGCTGGCGGCGGCGCTGCTCGCCGAGGAGTACCGGGCGGAGGCCGCCGAACCCGCCGTGCACGATCTGGTCGAGGTGGTCACGGGGGCGAGCGCGGTGTCGCACCGCTTCCACCAGTTGCAGCTCGGCGCGACGAGCGAGGTGTGTGCCCTGGTCACCGGCAAGCCGATCGCGGTCAGCGGGATGGAGAACGAGGCCGAGGAGCGGGCGGCGACGCGGGGGGTGTCGTACCGGGTGGTGGTCGAGAGGGAGCTGCTCTCGCTGCCGTCCGGGATCATGGAGCTGTCGGCGGCCCTGAGCCGGGACGAGCAGTGCCGGGTCATCGACCGGGTGCCGACCAAGCTGGTCGTCGCGGACGGCGCCCTGGCGATGGTGCCGCTGACCGGTCGCGGCGCCGAGCCCTCCGCCCTGGTGGTCCACGCCTCCGGGCTGCTGGAGTCGCTGATGGGGCTCTTCGAGGCGGTGTGGCGCGAGGCCATGCCGCTCAGGCTGGGCGAGGTCGGCCGGCTGCACGAGGAGGGCAACGGGCCCGATCCGACGGATCTGGAGATCCTTTCGCTGCTGCTGGCCGGGCTGACGGACGCGAGCGTGGCGAAGCAGCTGGATCTGGGGTTGCGGACCGTGCAGCGCCGGGTGAAGGGCCTGATGGAGCTGACCGGCGTCTCGACCCGGCTGCAGCTGGGCTGGCACGCGTACGAACGGGGCTGGGTGTCCCGCACACCGCGGGCCTGAGGCGATCCGCCGGCGCCCCGGGCCGTGCCGGTACGGCCCTGAGCTGGGCCGACGGCCTCCGTCCCGGAAGCGCTGACGGGCGGGACCGGCCGGACTCCGGCAGGCTGGTGAGATGAGTGTGTGGCAACTCGTCGCCGTCGGCCTCGTCATGCTCCTCGGCCTGCTGGGCGTGCTGGTGCCGGGGGCGCCGGGGCAGGCGATCGTCTGGGCCGCCGTGCTGTGGTGGGCGCTGACCGACATGACGCCGGTCGCCTGGGGCGTGCTCATGGGCGCGACGGCACTGCTGCTGCTGAACCAGGCGCTGAAGCCGCTGCTGCCGCCGCGCCGCCCGCGCGAGACGGGGGCGCCGCGCAGGACGCTGATGCTCGGCGGGATCGGCGCGATCGTGGGCTTCTTCGTGGTGCCGGTGGTCGGCGGGGCGGTGGGATACGTGGGGGCCGTCTACGGGGCGGAGCGGCTGCGGCTCGGCAGCCGCGGGGCGGGCTGGGCCTCGGTGCGCTCGGTGATGCGGGCGACCGGCTACTCGGTGCTCGTCGAGCTCTACGCGTGCCTCCTGGTGGCGGGGGCCTGGCTGGGCGCGGTGATCTGGGGCTGACGATCCGGGGCGGAACGCACCCCGCCGTTCCGTACATCTGACGGGACTCCGTCCAGATACAGAGAAATACATCGGATCTCTCCCGTTCCATTGACGCAGCAATGCCCCGCGCCTACGTTCCCTCCAGGAATAGCTCGGATGAATTGAAGCGCCTGCGTACGAGTCGCCAGGAGAAGCCTTGCCCACAGCACCGGACCCCTCCCGCACGCCCCGGACCGAAGCCTCGTCACCGTCCCCTTCCCTGCCGTCACCGTCCCGGAGAACGGTTCTCGCCACCGGCACCGCGCTCGGCGGCGCTCTCGTGGCCGCCGGTACGGCCGTCCCGGCGCGGGCGGCCACCCCGGCCACGCGGCGGCCCGCCGCCCCGGCGGCCACCACCGTGCACTCCCCCGCCGACAGCTGGCGCACCGTCCTCGACGACGCCGACCTGCTCTGGCAGAAGCTGCCCAGGACCTGGTACGAGGGCCCGTACCTGGGCAACGGCCGCCTCGGCTCCGGCATCTACGCGGAGCCCGGCGCCACCACCCGGGCCGTCCGTTTCAACGTCCAGCACTCCGAGGTCCAGGACCACCGCCCCGAGTTCGGCTCGCTCTTCGGGCTCGCCCGCCTCCCCATCGGCCACTTCACCCTGGAACCGGTCGGCGCCATCACGGGCGTCGAGTGGTGGATGCGGCTGCGCACCGCCCAGCTCGAAGGCACCGTCACCACCACCGCGGGCACCCTGGAGCTCCGCGCCTTCGTCCACTCCACCAGCGATCTGCTCACCGTGGAGGTCACCCCCAGCGCGGGCGAACGCGGCTTCCGCTGGGTCTTCCACCCGGCCGAGGCGATCAGCCCGAGAGCCGCCTTCAAGCCCCTGCCGGACGGCTACACCGGCAACCCTCCCGCGGTGACCGAACAGCACGGCGACACCACCGCCGCCGTCCAGCCGCTGCTCGCGGGCGGTCAGCACGTCACCGCCTGGCGCGAACGCACCAGGGGCAGCAGCCGCACCCTGTACGTCACGGTCGCGCACTCCCACCCCGCGGCGACGGCCCGGGACCGTGCGCTGCGCACCGTGAGGACCGCCTCCGCGCTCCCGTACGGTCCGCTCGCCGCACCCCATCGCGCCTGGTGGGACCGGTTCTACCGGAAGAGTTTCCTGTCCCTGCCCGATGCCCGGCTCCAGCGCTTCTACTGGATCCAGCTCTACAAGACCGCGTCGGCGGCCCGCAAGGACGCCCCGGTGATGGCCACCTCCGGCCCCTGGCTGGAGCCCACCCCCTGGCCCAACACCTGGTGGAACCTCAACGTCCAGCTGGAGTACTGGCTGATCCACGGCTCCAACCACCTCGAACTGGACGCCGTCACCCGCGCCCTGAGCGAATTCCGGGACCAGCTCTCGCGCGAGGTCGCCGCCCCCTACCGGGCCGATTCGGCGGGCATCCCCCGCACTACCGATCCCCAGCTGGTCAACGGCGCCTCGGTGGCCGACGGCGGCTACGGGGTCGGCATCCCCGGCCAGGATCCGCCCACCCCCGAGGTCGGCAATCTGACCTGGGCGCTGCACAACGTGTGGCTCTCCTACCGGCACACCATGGACGAGTCGATCCTGCGCGACACGCTGTTCCCGCTGCTGCGCAAGGCGGTCAACTACTACCTGCACTTCCTGACGCCCGGCCCGGACGGCCGACTGCACCTCCCGGCGACGTTCTCCCCCGAGTACGGCGTCAACGCCCCCGACTGCAACTACGACCTGATGCTGCTGCGTTGGGGCTGCCGCACCCTGCTGGACTCGGCCCGCCTGCTCGGCGTCCACGACCCGCTGACCGCCCGCTGGCAGGAGGTCCTCGCCCGGCTCGCGCCGTACCCGGTCGACGCCAACGGGTTCATGATCGGCGCCGGGGTGCCGTTCGCGCAGTCGCACCGTCACTACTCGCACCTGCTCGCGGTGTACCCGCTGTACGAGCTGACGGGCGCGACGGCCGACGAACGCGCCCTGATCGAGAGGTCCCTCGCCCACTGGGTCGGCTTCGAAGGCGCCCTGCAGGGCTACACCTTCACCGGCGCCGCGTCGATGTCCGCGCTGCTCGGCAAGGGCGAGGACGCGCTGGAGTACCTCGGGCAGCTGATGAGCCGCTTCATCCAGGCGAACACCATGTACAAGGAGTCGGGCCCGGTCATCGAGACCCCGCTCTCGGCGGCCCAGTCCCTGCACGACATGGTCTGCCAGTCCTGGGGCGGCACGATCAGGGTCTTCCCGGCCCTGCCCGCCGCCTGGCGGGACCTGACCGTGCACGACTTCCGGACCCAGGGCGCGTTCCTGCTCAGCGCGGTGCGCGAGGAGGGACGGACCCGCTGGGTGCGGCTGACCAGCGAGGCCGGCGCGCCCTGCGTCGTACGCCATGGCATCGACGGCCCGGTGGAGATCCGGGACCGGCACGGACGGCCGCTGGACCACGAGGAGGCGGCCGACGGTACGGTCCGCGTCCGCCTGCGCAAGGGCGACTCGGCGCTGATCACGGCGAGGGGCGACCGCCCGGACCTGACCGTCCGCCCGGTGACGCCGAACGAACCCGCGCCGCGCTGGGGCCTGCCGGACTGACCCCCGTCACAACAGCTCCAGGTGGCGCACCCCGTACGAACGCCAGGGCCGCCACCCGTCCACACCGGGCCGCCCTTCCGGATCCACGTCCGGGTCACCGAGCGCACGCATCCTGATGACCGCCGCGGCTGCCGGGCCGATACCCGGCAGCCGCAGCAGCGCCCGCACGGCCTCGTCGCGGTCGGCCCCGGCATCGAGCCGTACCTCGCCGTCGGCGAGCGCGGCCGCCAGCGCCCGCAGCTCCGGGCCGTCCGCCGCGCCGGCCAGCGCCCCCGGCTCGGGGAACACATGCGTCAATCCGCCGCAGGGCACGTCCAGAACCTTCCCGTACGCCTCCACCAGCCGTTCCGCCGCGTCCCGGCCCACCAGCGTCCGCACGGCGAACTCCTCCGGGTCCGCGGCACCCGGCGAACGCAGTCCGGGGCGGGCGGCGACGCCCGGCGCGAGGAGCGGGTCGGCGCGAAGCCGCTCGTCGACGGCGTACGGATCGGCGTCCAGGTCGAAGAGGCGCCGCAGCCGCTGGACGGCTGTCGTGAGATCCCGCAGGTCCGTGAGGTGGATCCGGGCGTCCAGCCAGGACCCGGCGGACCGCTCGTCGACGGCGACGATGCCCGTGCCGTACGGAAGCCGCAGGGTGCGCCGGTAGGTGCGGGCACCCACCGCGCCGCTCACCTCCTCGATCCGGGCGACCGTCTCACCCGCCAGGAGATCGAAGACCTCGCGGGCCGCGTACGGCCCCCGGTGGGCGAGCCGCAGCGGGATCCCGGCGGCCCGCGCCTCCCGGACCGTCGCGCCCAGCCCCGTCCCGGCCTCGGCCCGCAGCGCGCTCGGCGTACGGGCGTAGATCTGCCGGATCGTGTCGTTGAACTGACGCACGCTGGCGAAGCCCGCCGCGAAGGCGATCTCCGTCACGGGCAGCCCGGTCGTCTGGAGCAGCACGCGCGCGGTGTGGGCCCGCTGGGCGCGGGCGAGCGCGACCGGGCCCGCGCCCAGCTCGGCGTTGAGCTGCCGCTGCACCTGGCGTGAGCTGTAGCCGAGCCGCTGGGCCAGACCGGGCACGCCCTCCCGGTCGACCACACCGTCGCCGATCATCCGCATGGCACGGCCCACCACGTCGGCCCGGACGTTCCAGTCGGCCGAGCCGGGCACGGCGTCCGGGCGGCAGCGTCGGCAGGCCCGGAAGCCGTGGCCCTGCGCGGCGGCCGCGGTCGGGTAGAAGCGGACGTTCTTCCGCTTGGGCGTGACGGCGGGGCAGCTCGGCCGGCAGTAGATCCCGGTCGTTTCGACGGCGAAGAAGAACTCCCCGTCGAAACGGGCGTCGCGGCTGCTCACCGCCTCGTACCTGGTCCGTTCGTCCATCACACCGTCCAGTGTGCGGCACCCACCGGTACCGCACTGGCGGTTTTCGGACGCGGACCCATGGCCGGCGGCCGTGAGGGGCCGCCGACCGGAAGACCACGGCCTACCGCACCCGGCCCCGCTTCGCGTCCATGGCGGCCCGGCCCTCGGCGCCCTTGCGCTTCCAGTCGCGCAGCAGCTCCGACCGCACCCGGGCGTCGGTCTTGGCTACGATGCGCCGGTTCTCGCGCATCAGCTTGCGGAAGCTGTCGAGGCGCCGTTCGTGCAGCGAACCCTCCTCGATCGCGGCGAGCACCGCGCAGCCGGGCTCCGTCTCATGGACGCAGTCGTGGAACCGGCACTGCCCGGCCAGCTCCTCGATCTCGGAGAAGACCTGGCCGACACCGGCCTCCGCGTCCCAGAGCCCGACCCCGCGCAGCCCGGGGGTGTCGATCAGCACGCCCCCGGAGGGCAGGACCAGCAGATTGCGGGTGGTGGTGGTGTGCCGGCCCTTGCCGTCGACGTCCCGGGCGGCCTGCACCTCCATCACATCGCGGCCGAGCAGGGTGTTGGCGAGGGTCGACTTCCCCGCACCGGACGCCCCGAGCAGCACGCTCGTACCGCCCGAGACGACGGCGGAGAAGATGTCGATCCCCTCCCCCGTGGCGGAGCTGACGGTCAGCACCTGCACCCCGGGGGCGACGCCCTCGATGTCCTGGACGAGGTAGGAGAGCGTGGCGGCGTCCGGCACGAGGTCCGCCTTGGTCAGCACGACGATCGGCTCGGCGGCGCCGCCCCCGGCCTGCCCGTCGTCCCGCAGCAGCGCGTCACCGCTGGAGCTGGACATGGCGAGCGCCAGGAAGCGCTCCACCCGGCCCAGGTCGAACTCCACCGCGAGGGAGAGACAGATGACGATGTGGTCGATGTTGGTGGCGAGCACCTGTCCCTCGGAGCGCTGCGAGGACGTCGAACGGACGAAGGCGGTACGCCGCGGCAGCAGCGTCCGTACGAACTGCGGGTCGCCGTCGGGGTCCACCGCGACCCAGTCGCCCGTGCAGACGATCCGCATCGGATCGCGCGGGACGACGAAGGCGGTGTCGGCCCGGAGCGTGCCGTGCGGGGTGACGACATCGCACTGACCGCGGTCCACCCGCACCACGCGTCCGGGCAACAGACCCTGCTCGGCGTACGGTGCGAATTCGGCCGCCCACGCGTCGTCCCAGCCGTACGGGGACAGCGGATGCGACGCGGACGAGCCCTGAAGAGAAGAAGCGGAGAACGGAGAAGACGGGAAAGACAAGGGAGACCCTTCAAAGGGTGGCCCCGGCAACGCGCACACGGGCGCGGAGAGTTGCGGAGTAGGTCAGCCGGCGACCACGGGGGTGGGAACGATGCTCTTCGGGTTATGGGCAGCGCCCATCGCAGCGACAGTCATCACAGTCCTCACCTCCTGGTTCAAGCACGGGACCGACAGCGGTAGTTGATCTCCGCGGTCCGGAACAGTGGACACCATAGCCCGCACATGTCGGGCGGCTCAACACATTAAATGTCGGAGCCACCGGGAAGCCGTCGGGCGCGCCCGGGAGTACCTCGACCGAAGACGCTCCGGGCCGTATTCACGGGAGATATCCAGGTATCTCCCTCGATCAGGTGATACGCATGCGCAACGACCGGTTCCGGGCCGTTATGGTGCCGAGCATGACCTCTCCCCAGACCGCTTCCGGCACGTTCACCCAGGCCCAGTTGGGCACGATCACCCTGATCGGATGGAGCGGCGAACACCCCGCCGACGGCCAGGACGTCGCCTTCCTGCTCGCCTACTCGCTGGGCGACGGTTCGGACGGTCCCGCGGCCGGTGAGGCCGCCATGCGCGTGGCCCTGGAACGCGCGGGCCTGCCGGTCGGCAGCGCCCCGGTGTACGCCTCCGAGCACCCGGGCCTCCCTGTGAAGCTGCTCGTCCAGGCGGGCCAGGCGGTCCTGACGCTGCCCCACTTCACGGCGCAGTACCCCGCACCGCCCGAGTGGCTGGCCGCGGCCGGCGCGCGGAGCGAGGTGCACGCGATGTTCGCCACCCGCCCGTGGCCCCAGGGAACGCCGGGCCGGCTGGTGAGCGAGGAGCTGCTGCGGTCCTTCGCCGCCGACCCGGAGGTCATCACGACCGCCGCCCACTGCGTCCTGCCGGTCCGCAGCCTGGGCTGACCCGCCCCGGTACGCCGAATGCCCACCGCCCCCCGTGGAGCGGTGGGCATCCTCATGCGTGGAGCCCTGGAGCGGTGGCCCCGGGTCCTGCTGTGCGGCGCCGTACACCACGGTGCGGGCCACCGGGGGCTGATCCCCGGGCGGCCCGCACCTCAGGCACGTCAGTCGTTGGCGATACCGTTGCCCGAGAGCACCGGGATGTCGTCCACGAGGTGCGACAGCGGCTCGTCGCCCTTCGCCTGGGTGGAGTTCTCGGCGCACTGCTGGTTCTGCGGCGAGGCCAGGACGTTGACGTCCTGCACCGCGACGGGCACCAGCAGGCCGACGAGCGAACCGACGTTGGCCTTGAGCGGCAGACCGACGCAGGCCTTGTTCAGGGTGCCCTGGACAAGCTGGACCTGCGGGCTGCCGTCGCCCCGGGTCACGCTGTTGCCGAACTCGTCCACGGCGCCGTTGCCGTTGACCGACGTGGTGCCCCCGTCATTGCCGATCGCCATGGCCGCGGGGGCCATTGCGGCGGACAGGCCGACCAGGGACACAGCCACTGCTGCGCCGGCCATCATCTTCTTCATCACGCTTCACCTTTCGGAGCGTCCCGTTCTGGAACGTACTGATCAACCCGCTACGGAAGCGTCGGTTCCGCAGTACCACTCAAACGGGTTCGATCCGGCATGAGTTCGATCGCTCTCGATCACCCGTCGACAGCCTCGCCGGAGGTGCGTGCCGCGGGAACCCTGCGTCCCGCGCACGGCCGTTCGGACGGAGCGGGCGGCGCCGGCTCCGCACGGCCGTGGGCCGCCTGCCACTCGGCGAGCAGCCGGTCGTAGATGGGTGTGCCGTCCTGTGCGTGCCGTTGTCGGCCGCGGGGGCGCTGACTGTCGTACTGGTCCATGCAAGGCCCCTACCCGGTGCGGCGGACGACGTCCGCCGTCACTACGGCAACCGGCCCAGTCCGCCCGCCCCTTCGAGGGGCCGTGGCACCTCCGGACGCACGAGTGGGGCCGGCCCATCCGGACGGCCGAAGAACGGCTGCCGCGTGGATGTGCCGACCCCACGGGTGTTGCGGGTACCGCGTGCAGGCGGGCTCGAAGCTGCCCGCGGCACGCTCCTCCACCGGCCAGGACAACCGGCGGAGGAGCGCCCGGAGCGGTGCGACGTCAGTTGTTGGCGACGCCGTTGCCCGACAGGACCGGGATGTCGTCCAGGATGTGCGACAGCGGCTCGTCGCCCTTCGCCTGGGTGGAGTTCTCGGTGCACTGCTGGTTCTGCGGCGAGGACAACACGTTGAGGTCCTGCACCGAGATCGGGATGGCCCCGAGCAGCGAACCGACGTTGGCCTTGGCCGGCAGCGCGATGCAGGGCTTGTTGAGCGAGCCCTGGATCAGCGCGAACTGCGGGCTCCAGTCGCCGTGGGTGGCGGAGTTGCCGTACGACTGGATGGCGTCGTTGCCGTTGACCGACGTCGTGCCACCGTCGTTGCCGATGGCCATGGCCTGCGGGGCGATCGCGGCGGAGACGCCGACGATCGAAGCAGCGACGGCTGCCGAGGCCATAATCTTCTTGATCATGAAATAGCCCTTCTGGGGTTCTCTATTGCCCGCCTGTCCGGAGCGTCCTGATCAACTCACGACAACGGGGATGGTTGTGCCGGTTCACTCGAACGGTGCTTTTACGTTCAGTTGTTCGCCGAATTCGCCGCACCGGAGGAATGCGAAAGCCCGGGAAATCAGCGGGGAACCGCCGTGGCGCGACGGATCAGCCGCCGAGCGGCAGGCCGCCCATGAGCGGGGCCGCACCCTTGGCCGCACCGGTGGCCTGGCCGGCCAGCTTGGTGACGGTGCCGTTCTTCTGCACCGACTTCGCGGCGCCGCTGACCGTGTCGACGATCGGGTCGACGGCCTGCGGCGCGCTCTCCACAACCTGGTTGAGGCCTCCGTTGAGGCTGAAGTTGGGGGCCGTGGCGTTGGTGACGGCGAAGGCGGGAGCAGCCGTTCCGAGAGCAACCACGGAACCGGCAACGAACGCAGCAGTCTTCGCGTACTTCACTTTCGGGTTCCCTTCTGCAGCGGCATCTGTTTCGGTCGCGTACCCGCGCCGCACGAGCCTTCTTTAGCCGTGCCTTCTGCCGCTTCCGCCCTGGGTAACGATGCGGTTGCGACCGGGCAACTGGACGGGGCCGTTTTTCTGCGGGACCACCCGATCGAATGCCGGGAAGAAAAGGGGAAGGCCCCGGAACGCATCGAAATGTGTTCCGGGGCCTTCCTTTCACGAGCGTTCGGCCCGCCCGACCGAAGGTCAGGCGTTGACGCAGGTGTTGCCGAAAGACGGGTTGAGCAGACCGATCACGTTGATGGTGTTGCCACACAGGTTGACCGGAATGTGGATCGGAACCTGGATGACGTTGCCGGACACCACGCCCGGGGAGTTGGCAGCGCCGCCCTCGGCACCGGAGTCGGCGAACGCGGGCGCGGCGGCACCCATCGCCATCAGGGTTCCGGCGGCAATGGCGGCAACCTTGGTGTACTTCACTTTGTTCCCTTTCTTTGGCGGAGTGCGAAGCGGCCACGTCTTTCGTGCCGCACGAGCGCGGTCCTGATCACCCGTAACTCCGCCACAGTAATTCGTAACGATTTAAGACCGTAGGTGAAACTCTTCCGGCTGAAGATCTTCAAAAGATCGCCCGAATGATGCAGTATCGATCACTCGACGTCACCGGAGAGGCCTCCGACAATCCGATGTACCTATGCCGGGATACGGCAGCAAACAGGCCCGAGCCGCACGGAGGAGGAACGCCGGGGGCTCGGGCCTGTCGTTACGGCTGGATCGGCTGCACTCAGCTGTTGCCGGCACCGTTGCCGGAGAGCACCGGGATGCCATCCAGGATGTGCGACAGCGGCTCGTCGCCCTTGGCCTGGGTGGAGTTCTCGGTGCACTGCTGGTTCTGCGGCGAGGACAGCACGTTGACGTCCTGGACCGCGATCGGGATCAGGCCGATGAGCGAACCGACGTTGGCCTTGGCCGGCAGGCCGATGCACGGCTTGTTCAGGCTGCCCTGGACCAGACCGAACTGAGGGCTGCCGTCACCGTGGGTCTCGGCGTTGCCGAACGACTGCGAGGCTCCGTTGCCGTTGACCGAGGTCGTACCGCCATCGTCGCCGATGGCCATGGCCTGCGTCGCGCCCAGACCGAGGATGGAGGCGGCAACGGCACCCGTAGCCAGAACCTTCTTGATCACGATTAACCCTTCTCGTACCGGATGCCCCGTACCGGAGCCCCCTGCCCAACTCGTGACCGGGCGTTTGGTTCTCTCCATTCACCCGAATGCCAGGAATGCACGAACGGCAGTGCGAAACAGCACATCGGACGGGCATCGGAGGAGTCGAGCCAACCGGCCGCACTCACCTCCCGGCGGCTTTGCCCGGTCGACACAATCGAACGCCCATACATGTCGCAGGGCGCCACGCCCGAGCCGTTCACATACTCCATTCGAGTGATCACAAAATTTCCACGACCTATTGAGTTTCCTGAACAAATCCTCCTCGTTATGGGTGTCACAAGCGTGCAGTTCGGGCGCTTGACCGGCAGAAGCAGGACTCATCACATGAAGAACGCGTCCTGGTGGTCTCTGCGATTTCCGTAACCGCCGCTTGCCGCGTCACGCACGGGCACCGCCGGGGTGGCCCCCCGGCGGCCTCCGAACCGGCCTGATGAACGAACTGCGAGCTCCTGCTCGCACGGACTGTCCTAAGAAGGGGCAATCAATGCGAAAAGCCTTGAGTAAGAGCGTGCTGGTGATGGCGGCTGCGTCAGGGATCCTGACCGCCGCCGGTGGCTACGCGTTCGCGGATGCCTCCGCCGACGGCGCGGCCGTCGGGTCGCCCGGCGTCGGCTCGGGCAACACCGTGCAGGTGCCGGTACATGTGCCGGTCAATGTGTGCGGCAACACCGTCAATGTGATCGGTCTGCTGAACCCCGCGTTCGGCAACGAGTGCGCGAACGTGAGCGGCCAGGGGGGCGGCGGGGGCCAGGGTGCGAGCGCCGAGGGCGTCGCGGCCGGCTCGCCCGGCGTGCTGTCCGGCAACCTCATCCAGGTTCCGGTGGACGTTCCGGTCAACGCGTGCGGCAACACCGTCGATGTCGTCGGTCTGCTGAACCCGGCGTTCGGGAACAACTGCGGCAACGCGTCCGGTGGCCACGAGACCCCGCCGCCGCCGGTCCACCCGCCGCACAAGCCCCCGGTGCACCCGCCGCACAAGCCCCCGGTACATCCCCCGCACAAGCCGCCGGTGCACCCGCCGCACAAGCCTCCGACCCACAAGCCCCCGACGCACCACACCCCGGACTGCCCTCCCCCGCACCACAAGCCGCCCACCCACCACAAGCCGCCGACGCACCCCCAGCCGCCGAACCACCCCACGCCGGCCACGCACCATCACCACCACCACAAGCCGCCGCAGCTGGCGCACACCGGTGCCGACGCCAACCTGGGTGTGGCCGGTGGGGTCGCCGCGGCCATGGTGCTCGGTGGAACCCTGCTGGTCCGCCGTACCCGCGCCTCCAAGAGCTGACCGGCTCCGCCGACAGGTAGCGCGGAACGGAGAACAGCGGTCCGTCGTCACAGCCGAGCTGTGACGACGGACCGCTGTCCGCTGATCCGGGCCGGCTCACACCCGGGCGAGCCCCGCGCGGTCCAGGCAGGCCGCGATCTCCGCGGTCTCGGCCGCGTCCAGGGCGCGCATCGGCGCGCTCATCGCGTTCGTCGTGATGATCCCGCGCAGCATGAGCGCCGTCTTGAAGGCGCCAAGGCCTGCCGCGGTGGCGGACACCGTGCCGGGACGGGCCGCCCGGACGATGTCGAAGAGCGCCACCAGACGGTCCTGTTCGGCCCTGGCGGCGGCCCAGTCTCCCCGCACCGCGGCCTCGTGGAGGCGTACGTATCCGTGCGGGTCCACATTGCCGAGCCCGGGGACCGAGCCGTCGGCGCCGCCGAGCATCATCGCGTCGACGACCAGTTCATGCCCGGTGAGTACGGAGAACTCCGGGAGTTCACGGGCTCCGATGGCCAGGCGGCGGAACGAGCCGTCGTCGCCGCTGGAGTCCTTCACCCCGGCCAGCACGCCGTCCGCGGCAAGCGGCAGCAGCAGTTCCGGGTCGAGTTTGCTGTGCACGCAGACCGGTACGTCGTATGCCAGGACCGGCAGGTCCAGGGCGGCGGCGATGTCGCGGAAGTGGCGGTCGATCTCGGTGGGGTGCGTGCGGGTGTAGAAGGGGGCGGTGACGACGACGGCGTCGGCGCCGAGTCCTTCGGCGGCGCGGGCCCGCTCGATCGCCCGGCCGGTGGTGGTCTCGATCGCGCCGACGAGCACCGGGACCTGGCCTGCGCAGGCGGCCGTGATGACCTCGATGACCTCGTCCTGCCGGGCGGGCGTCAGATAGGCGGTCTCGCCCGAGCTGCCGAGGGCGAACAGGCCGCTGACACCGCCGTCGAGCAGATGTCCCACGACCCGTTCCAGCGAGGCGCGGTCGATCTCGCCGTCCGCGGTGAGCGGGGTGACGACGGGCGGGATCACGCCGGTGTAGCGGGGAGTGCGGGCGGTCATGCGGTGCTCCTTGCGGACGGTACGGGGGACGTGGGGATCTGGGGATGGACGCAGTGCCAGCGGTGTCCGTCCGGGCCGGAGCCCGGGGCGGGGAAGACCGTGGCGCAGGCGTCGTCGGCCTTCCAGCACCGGGTGCGGAACGGGCAGCCGGACGGCGGGTTGGTGGCCGAGGGAACGGGCCCGGTGAGCACGATGCGTTCGGTGGTCTCCAGCAGGCTCGGGGTCGCGGAGAGCAGTGCCTCGGTGTACGGGTGCGCGGGGGCGCCCGCCACCTGGGCCGCTCGGCCCTCCTCGACGATCCGGCCGAGGTAGAGGACGGCGAGGCGGTCGGCGAGGTAGCGCACCGTCTGGATGTCGTGCGAGATGAACACCATGCCGAGCCCCAGGCGTTCACGCAGGTCTACCAGGAGGTTGAGGACCTGGGCACGGACGGAGACGTCGAGTGCGGAGGTCGGTTCGTCGGCGACGATCAGTTCCGGTTCCAGGGCCAGCGCGCGGGCGATGGCGACGCGCTGGCGCTGGCCGCCGGAGAGCTGTCCGGGGAGCGCGGCGAGGGTGTGGCCGGGCAGGCCGACCAGGTCGAGGAGCTCCTCGACGCGTGCCTCGCGCGCCTCGCGGGTGCCCCGCTTGTGCACGTCGAGCGGGTCGCGGAGGATCTGCCGGACGGTGAGCCGGGGGTTGAGGGCGGTGGACGGGTCCTGGAAGACGACGCCGACCGCGGAGCCGAAGTCGTCGCGGCGCTGTGCCGCGGACATCGACCACAGGTCGCGGCCGTGGAAGCCGACCCGGCCCTCGGTGGGCTTCTGGAGCCCGGTCAGTACCCGGGCCAGGGTGGACTTGCCGCAGCCGGACTCGCCGACCAGGCCGACGATCTCGCCGCGCTCGACCTCCAGGGTGGCGTCGGTCAGGGCGTGCACGGCGTCCCGGCGGAAGACTCCGCCGCTGCGTGCCTTGTGGCGTACGTGGACGCCGTCGAGCCTGATCACCGGGCGCTCCCTTCGAGTTGTGCGGTCTTCGCCGGATGGTGGCAGGCGAAGCCGTGGTCGTTGGCGGCGGCGCGTGCGGTGAGTTCGGGTGCGGCGGTGCGGCACAGGTCGGTGGCCGCGTCGCAGCGGGAGGCGAAGCGGCAGCCGTTGCCGAAGCCCTGGGGGGCGGGGACGATGCCGCGGATCTGGTGCAGCCGGTCGGCGCCGGCCTCCAGGGAGACGACCGAGCCGAGCAGGCCTCGGCTGTAGTGGTGGGTGGGGCCGGTGAGTACGGAGCGGGTGGCGCCGATCTCGGCGAGGCGGCCCGCGTACATCACGGCGACCCGGTGCGAGAGGTCGCCGACGAGGGCGAGGTCGTGCGAGACCAGGACCATGGCGAAGCCGAGTTCGTCGCGCAGCTTCACGAGGAGTTCGACGACCTGGGCCTGGACGGTGACGTCGAGGGCGGTGGTCGGTTCGTCGGCGATGAGCAGGCGGGGGTCGCGGGAGAGGGCCATGGCGATCAGGACGCGCTGGCGCTGGCCGCCGGAGAGCTCGTGGGGGTAGCTGCGCAGGGTCCGTTCGGGTGCGAGGCCGACGAGTTCCAGCAGTTCGGCCGGGGTCTTCGTACCGCCGCGGGAGGTGAGCTGCTTCAGCTGGGTGCCGACGAGGACGGAGGGGTTGAGGGAGGAGAGCGCGTCCTGGTAGACCATCGCGATCTCCGGGCCCATCAGCGCGCGGCGTTTCTTCGGCGGGAGGTCCAGCAGGTTCCGGCCGCGGTACAGGATCTCGCCGCTGACCTCGGCGTTGCGGGCGAGCAGGCCCATGACGGCGAGGCTGGTGATGGACTTGCCGCAGCCGGACTCGCCGACCAGACCTAGGGTCTCGCCCTCGTGGACGGTGAAGTTCAGCGAGTCGACGACGGAGATCTGTCCGTAGCGGTCGGGGAAGCGGATCGACAGGTCCCGTACGACGAGCAGTTCGGCGGCGTCGGCGCGTACCGGGGTGATGGTCGGCTCGGTGGCGTCGGTGCGCTCGGCGAGCCGGGTGAGGGCGGCGTCGACGTCCACGGTGGAGGTGGCCTCGACCGGGCCGGGTGCGGTGGTCGTGGTGGGGTCGGCGGCGGCCTTGGCGCTCCTGGGCGCGGCGGAGGCGTCGGTGAGGCCCTCGGAGAGGATGTTGAGGGCGAGGACGGTGATCAGCAGGGCGAGGCCGGGGAAGAAGGTGGCCCACCAGCCGCCGGCGAGGAGGATCTGCCGGCCGTAGGCGAGGACGCTGCCCCAGCTGGGGTCGGGGTCCTGCACTCCGGCACCGATGAAGGAGAGGCTGGCCTCGAAGATGATCGCCTCGGCGACCATGACGGTGGCGAACACCATGATCGGCGCCAGGCAGTTGACGGCGACGTGGCGGAGCACGATGTAGCCGCGCCGGGCGCCGATGACCTTCTCGGCGGCGACGTAGTCCTCGCCGTACTGGGACAGCACATTGGCGCGGACCACGCGGGCCAGCGACGGGGTGTAGACGAAGGCGATGGTGAAGATGATCACCGGGAGACTGGTACCGAAGACCGCGACGAGGACGGCTGCCAGCGCGATCGGCGGGAACGACATCACGACGTCGAGGGTCCGCATCACGGATTCGTCGCCGAGCCTGCGCGAGGTGGCGGCGATCGAGCCGAGCAGCGCCCCGGCGACCAGGGCGAGCGCGGTGGCGCCGAGGCCGATGATCAGCGAGTAGCGCGAGCCGTGCACGACCCGGGCGAAGACATCGCGGCCGGCCCGGTCGGTGCCGAACCAGTGGGCGCCGCTGGGTGCCTGGACCGGGGTGCCGGTGGTCAGCGGATTCTGGGTGAACAGCGGGGCGAGCACGGCGCCGAGCACGACGACGATCAGCACGCCGAGGGCGATGCGGGAGGTGACCGGGAGGGCGCGGAACGCGAGGCCCGGTCGGGACAGTTTGTTGGCCAGACGGCCGGTGGCGAACATGTCACACCGTCCTGATGCGCGGGTTGACCAGCAGATAGAGCAGGTCGACGATGACGTTGACCACCAGGAACGCGATGGCGATGGTCAGTACGG
This sequence comes from Streptomyces sp. DvalAA-43, assembly GCF_900091725.1. Classification (GTDB taxonomy): domain Bacteria; phylum Actinomycetota; class Actinomycetes; order Streptomycetales; family Streptomycetaceae; genus Streptomyces; species Streptomyces pulveraceus. The sequence goes on from NZ_FMBW01000043.1 coordinate 262,942, forward strand.
TGCCCTGGACCAGGGCGACATCGCCGCCGGTGACACCTTCGAGGATGAGCTTGCCCATGCCGGGCAGGTCGAAGATCGCTTCGATGACGACCGCGCCGCTGAGCATGTAGCCGACCTTGATGCCGAGCACGGTCAGCGGGGTGACGAGCGCGTTGCGCAGCACCGAGCGGATCACCAGCAACGGCGGGAGGCCGTTGCCGCGGGCGGTGCGTACGTAGTCGCGGTCGAGTTCGGCGACCATCGAGGTCCGTACGAGCCGGGCGAGGGAGGCGGAGACCGGGAGCGCGAGCGAGATCGCGGGCAGGGCCATGGTGGTGAGCCAGCCGCTGAAGGAGTCGGCCGGGTTGGTGTAGCCGCCGGTCGGGAAGATCCGGGTGTTCAGCGCGAACTGCTGGATCAGCAGCACGCCGAGCCAGAAGGACGGGATGGCGACCCCGGCCATGGAAACCATCCGGAACAGCTGGTCGGGCCAGCGGTCCCGGTACATCGCGCCGATCACGCCGAACAGCACGGCCAGCACGACCGCGAGGAGCAGTCCGAGCAGGGTCAGCTGGAGGGTGAGCGGGAAGGCGGCGGTGATCCGGTCGACGACGGGCTGGCTCGGCGGGACGGTCATCCCGAGGTCGAAGTGGAGCAGTTGGCCGAGGAAGTGGAAGTACCGGACCGGGAGGGGGTCGTTGAGGCCGTTGGCCTCGGCGAAGGCCGCTCGGGCCTCGGGGGTGGCGCTCTCCCCGAGCGCGTTGAAGGCCGGGTCGGCCGGCGAGAACTGGAGCACCACGAAGACGAGCAGCGCGATGCCGAGGACCATCACCGGCATCATCGCGACGCGACGCAGCGCGAGCCGGAGAAAAGCAACCATCGTCGGGTTCCTTGCGGTTGGGCGGTGTGGTGGCCCGGCACCGGGGGGCGGGGTGCCGGACCGGGCAGTCGGCGGCCTGTGACATGTGACCAGCGCACCGTCCGCGGCGGGGCGGGCGGTGTGGTGCTTGCGGCGCGGTGCGTGCGGCGCGTGCATGCAGTGCGGTGCATGCGTGTGTGCGGTGCGGTGCATGCGTGTGTGCGGTGACATGTCACAGGTGGCCTGTGCGCTCGGGTCAGGCGCGGCTGACGTCCAGGAAGGAGAGGCCGGTGGTGGGCAGCGGCTTGAAGCCGGGCAGCGCCTTCTCGTTCCAGGCCGTGGGCAGCTTGCGGTGGAGGATCGGGTAGAGCGCGGCCTCGTCGGCGACCAGGTCGGTGACCTCGCCCCACAGCTCCTTGCGCTTCGCCTCGTCGGCGGCCTGGGCGGCCTTGTCGAGGGTCTGCCTGACCTTCTTGTACGCGTCGGACTCGGCCCAGCCGTAACGGCTCTCGGGCCAGAAGCCGTAGTAGAACCAGCGCAGCAGGAGGTCGGCGTCGTTGCCGAAGACGGACGGGTCGCCGGGGGCGACCAGCACCTCGAAGGCGCCCTTGTCGACCTTGGCGTACTGGGCCGGGGACTGGGCGATGTCGAGGGTGACCTCGACGCCGGCCGCCTCCCAGCTCTCCTTGAGCAGCGGGGCGATGTCCTTGACCCAGCCGGTGTCGGTGGTGAGGACGGTGAAGGAGAGGTTCTTGACGCCCGCGTCGGCGAGGAGTTGCCTGGCCTTCGCCACGTCGTGCGTGTAGACGGTGGCGGCCTTGTGGTAGTCGGGGTGGGTGGCTGGGACGTATCCGGTGGCGGGCGCGGCGTTGCCGACCATGGCGGTGGAGATGATCTTCTCGGTGTCCAGGGCGTAGTGCAGCGCCTGGCGCACGCGCTTGTCGGCGAAGCGCTTGTCGGCGGTGTTGAACATCAGGAAGAGCAGGCCGAAGGACTGCACGGACTCGGTCTTCGAGGAGCCCGCGAGGCGCTTGACGTCGATGTAGGGGACGTCCTCGATGGCCTGGACCCGGCCCGACTCCATGGCGCTGACGCGCGCCGACTGGTCGGACATCAGCCGCCAGATCATCTTCTCGGCCTTGGCGGGGTGCGGACCGTTGTACTTGTCGTACGCCTCGAAGACGATCTTGTCCTCGCGGGTCGCCTCGACGAACCGGTACGGCCCCGAGCCGACCGGCTTGGCGTCGAACGCCTTGGGGTCCGGTCCGACGATCTTCTTCGGGACGATCCGGGCCACGGCGATGCGGGACGGGAAGAGCGCGAAGGGGTACTTCAGCTTGAACTCGACGGTGCCGGCGTCGACGGCCTTCACCGAGTCGAGGAAGGGCACGAACTGCGCCATGAGCGAGGCGTTCTTCGGGTCCAGGATGCGCTGGAAGCTGAACACCACGTCGTCGGCGGTGACCGGGGAACCGTCGTGGAAGGTCGCGCCCGTACGGAGCGTGGCCCGGTAGGTGGTGGCGTTGATCTTCTTCGGCATCTCGGTGGCCAGTGCGGGACGGGCCACGAGTGTTGCCGGATCGAGATCCACCAGACCCTCGAAGATATGCATATTGGCGGCGTACGGGGTCGCGCCCGAGGTGATCATCGGGTCGAAGCCGGTCGACAGGGGGTACGAGAGACCGGCCTCGATCAGGCCGCTGCCGCTGCCCTTGTCCGCCGTGCCGTCGGCGGTCGAGGACGGTCCGCCGCAGGCGGAAAGGCTCGCCGTGATGGCGGCTGCCGCGCCGATGGCGCCGGTGAATCGCAGGAAGGTGCGGCGCTCGACACCGGCTGGTCTCAGCTCGGGCACGGGTCCTCCAGGGACGTCGAAGGTGGAACGTAGGGGTGGAAAACAGGCGAGGGAACGGGGGCGGCACACGGGATCACGAGGGATCGAGGAACCTTGAGCATCAGACGTCAGATGTCTGATGCCTTGATAGCGTGGGAACGTAGCTGGACAATCGAGAGGGGTCAAGAGGTGGGGAGTTCACATATGTCCGGTGCGAAGCCCGGCCGGCAGCTGCTCCGGCAGGAAGTCGTCGAGGGCATCAAGCGCTACATCCTCGAAAAGCGGCTGCGCCCCGGGGACCCGCTGCCCACCGAGCCGGCCCTGTGCGAGGCGCTCGGCGCCAGCCGCTCCAGCGTCCGCGAGGCGGTCAAGATCCTCGACGCGCTGGACATCGTGGACGTGCGGCACGGGCACGGCACGTACGTGGGCCGGCTGAGCCTGTCGGCCCTGGTGGAGAGCCTGACCTTCCGCGGGCTGCTCTCCCCGGACGACGACTTCCAGGTGATGGCCGACCTCGTCGACGTACGCGAGCTCTTCGAGCGCGGGATGGCCGACCGGATCGTCTCGCTGCTCAGCAAGGAGCAGCTCGACACGCTGGACGGCCTGGTCACCACGATGCGCCGGACCGGCGTCCAGGACGGGCACGGCTTCGTGGAGGCGGACCGGGCGTTCCACGCGTTGCTGGTGGCGCCGCTCGGCAATGAGCTGATCGGCCAGCTCTCGATGGCCTTCTGGGACGTGTACTCGATCGTCGCGCCGCATCTCGACGGGTTCACGCACGCCGACGAGATGGAGACGATCGCGGCCCACCAGAACATCGTGGACGCGGCGCGGGCCGGGGACATCACCGGCTTCATGAAGGCGCTGGGCGAGCACTACGCCCCGGTCAGGCGCCGGATCTCCGAGGCCCGCGCCCGCGACAACGTCCGGAGCTGACACCGCCACCCACCCCTCGGGGGGAGAGGGAGCCGGGCCCCGCCGGAACGGACCCCGGTCCGACGGGGCCCTTGACTGCCGCCGTGAGCGCTGCCTAGGGTCCGTGTGCCGCCAGGACATCTGACGTCTTCTGTCTTGATGGTCGGCGTTCACACCCCGGTTCACCCCAGGAGGGCACCTCCATGCCGTTGACGGACCTCTCGCTCACGGACTGCCGTGCGTACCGGCCCGAACTGCCGGTTCCGGACGGCTTCGACGCCTTCTGGTCGAGCACCCTGAGCGAGGCGCCCGCCGACGAAGGCCCGGTGTCCGGGCCGGTGTTCGCCCTCGTGGACACCGGACTCACCCAGATCCGTACGTACGATGTGACATTGCCCGGCTTCGCCGGACGTCCGGTCCGCGGCTGGCTGCATCTGCCGGCCGGGGCCATCGAACCCCTCGGCTGCGTCGTCGAGTTCCTCGGCTACGGGCGGGGGCGCGGTCTCGCGCACGAGAAACCGCTCTGGGCGTCCGCCGGTCACGCGCACCTGATCATGGACACCCGCGGTCAGGGCTGGTCGGCCGCGGGCGGTTCCACCGCCGATACGGACCCCGGCGCGGCCGGTACCGTACCCGGCTTCCTCACCCGGGGCATCGAGAGCCCGGAAACGTACTACTACCGGCGGGTGTTCACCGACGCGGTGCGCTGTGTCGAGGCGATGCGCGAGCACCCGGCGGTCGATCCGGACCGGATCGTGGTCACCGGGGTCAGCCAGGGCGGCGGCATCGCCCTGGCGGTGTCGGGACTGGTGCCGGGGCTGGCCGGAGTGATGCCGGACGTGCCGTTCCTCTGCAACTTCCGTCGGGGCGCGGAGATTTCGGGCCGGCCGCCGTACACCGAGATCGCCGAGTACCTGAAGCTCCACCGCGACCGCACCGCGACGGTGTTCAGCACCCTGTCGTACTTCGATGCCGCGCTGCTCGCCACCCGCGCCACCGCTCCCGCGCTGTTCTCGATCGCGATGATGGACGAGATCTGCCCGCCCTCCACCTGTTTCACCGCGTACCACCACTACGCGGGCCCCAAGGACATACGCGTCTACGAGTTCAACGGGCACGAGGGTGGCACCGCGTATCACCAGCGGGAGCAACTGGCCTGGGTGCGTTCCCTGTTCGCGGGCCTGCCGTCGGGGCGGGCCTGCCACTCCTGACCGGAGGAACCTTCCGTGCGCAGACGATCCATGCTTCTCGCCGCCGGTGCGGCGGCCCTGAGCGCCCCGTTCGGCGGCCGCGCCTTCGCCGCCGCTCCGGGCGGCGGACCGCTCCTGGACCACGACACCCCGGTGGACCTGGACGGCGGCGAGTATGTCGACCTGTCGGACCGGGTCGACGCACTCGCGCCGCTCACCGCGGGGACCCTTCTCGTCACCTTCCGCACCACCAGCCACAACGCGGCGATGACCCTGCTCAGCGCCTCCGATCCCACCGAGCCCTCGTCCAACATCACGGTGAACCTGAGCGGCGGCGCCCTTCAGTTCTCCGTGCGCGAGAAGGGTGCGGTACTGATCAATGTCATGACCAGGACACGGTATGACGACGGTCTGCGCCACACCGTCGCCGTCACCGTCGACTCCTCCGGCACCCGGCTCCACGCCGGCGGACGCCAGGTGTTCGAGACCGCGCCCCACCCCTTCTTCGGCGCCGTCTCGGGGCTGGGCGCGCTCGCCCTCGGCCGCAATCTCGACAGCGACCACCCCGGTGGCGAGTGGTTCTGCACCGGCACCATCGAACGGGCCGCGGTCTGGGACCGAGTGCTCGGCGAGGCCGAACTGGTCGCGCAGAGCCCCCGCCCCGACCTCGCCGATCTGGGCCGGATCTCCACGGTCCTGAACAGCGACACACCCGCCACCTGGGTCGTCACCGGCGACAGCATCACCCATGGCGCCCTGCACACCAACGGCTGGCGCAGCTACCCGGAGCACTGGACGGAACGCGTCCGCTGGGAGCTGGGCAAGCCCAAGAACCGCGACTTCGTGATCGACTCCGGCGTGAGCGGCGCCACCAGCGCCGAACTCGTCACCCTGTTCGGGGAGCGGGTCACCGCCTTCTCGCCGCGGGTGGTCTCGATCATGATCGGTACCAACGACATCGCGACGTCCGGCCTCGGCCCCGAGGTCTACCGGGCCAACCTCGTCTCGCTCGTCCGCTCGGTCCGGGCGCTGCCCGGCGCGCCGGTACCGGTGCTCCAGTCGCCCAACCCGGTCGATCCGGCGAAGTGGCCCGGCCGGGTGGGACTTTCGCGGTACGCGCAGGTGATGGGCGAGGTCGCGGCCGAGCAGGACGTCGTGTTCATCGACCACTACGACGACTGGCTGAACGGCAACGGCGGCCAGGTCCCGCTCTCCCTGCTCAACGACGGGCTCCATCCCGACCAGCGGGGCCATCACCGCCTCGCAGTGAAGATGATCAAGGATCTGCGGGTCTTCGACACCGACAGCCGGGTCTGCTCGCTGCGCATCCCGTAGCGGCACGCGCGGTGTCCCCGCGACCCCGCGCCCAGCCCGGCCCACCCTTCCGAGAAGCACCGCCCCTTCGAAGCACCACCCCTTCCGAGAAGAGAGATCGTCCATGCAGCGAAAAGTCTCCGTCGCCCTGCTCAGCGCCGCCCTCCTGGTGGTGACCGCGACCGGCACCGCGCACGCCGCCTCCCCCGCCCCAGGTCAGCTGAGCTCGCAGGATCTGACGGTCGACGGAGTGGGCTCGCCCCACTACCGCATCCCGGCACTCACCACCTCGGTCAAGGGCACGGTGCTCGCGGCCTACGACGCCCGGCCGACCCTCGGCGACCTGCCGAGCAACATCTCCGTCGTGCTGCGCCGCAGCACCGACGGAGGTGTGACATGGCACCCGCAGCAGGTGGTCCGCTCGGACACCACACCCAAGGGCTACGGCGACCCGAGCCTGCTCGTGGACCGCACCACCGGCCGGATCTTCCTGTTCTACGCGGCCTCGGTGAACCAGGGCTTCTTCGGCTCGGGCACCGGCAACGACGAGACCGACCCGAACGTCCTCCAGGCCGACTACAGCTACTCCGACGACGACGGGGTGACCTGGACCCACCGCCGGATCACCCAGCAGATCAAGAACCCCGCCTGGGCCGGCATGTTCGCCGCCTCCGGCGAGGGCATCCAGCTGCGCCGGGGCCCGTACAAGGGCCGGCTGATCCAGCAGTACGCCGTGCGCATCAACGGCGCCAACTACGCGGCCGGCGCCTACAGCGACGACCACGGCGAGACCTGGAAGATGGGCAACCCGGTCGGGCCCGGCGGCGACGAGAACAAGACCGTCGAGCTGTCGGACGGCCGGGTGATGCTCAACAACCGCTCCGCGCCGTACCGGACGATCGCGTACTCCACCGACGGCGGGGTCAACTACACCCCGTTCACCCAGGACACCCGGCTCACCGACCCGGCGAACAACGCCTCGGTGATGCGCTACGCGCCCGATGCCGCCCCCTCCGACCCGCAGTCGTCATGGCTGCTGTTCAGCAACACGGAGGACGCCTCGGCGCGGCGCAACCTCACGGTGAAGATGTCCTGCGACAACGGGAGGACCTGGCCGATCCGCAAGGTCGTCGACCCCGGATCCGCGGCCTACTCCACGCTGACCCGGCTGCCCGGCGGCCGCCTCGGACTGCTCTACGAACGGGCCGACTACCAGCACATCACCTACGCGTCCTTCGACCTGAAGTGGCTCGGCGGCACCTGCGCCGACATCACCATCACCCCGCCCGCGACGCTCGGGGCGGGGACGGCCGCCGAGGTGACGGTGCGGGTGGTCAACCGGATGGACGTGCGCCGCGACCCGGGCACCGTCGACCTCACGGTGCCCGGCGGATGGACGACGGCCCAGGTCGCCGTCCCGGCGCTCAACCCGGGCCAGGGGGCCAATGTGAAGGTCCCGGTGACGGTCGCGGCAGGCACCTCGGGCAGTGCCGCGCTCACCGCCACGTACCGGGCGAACAACAAGCAGGCGTCCGGCAGTACGACGGTGACCGTGACTCCGTAGCGGTCCCGGTCTCCGGGAGGCGCCGCACGTCCCCCGTCCCGCACGGGTGCGACGATGAGGGCGTTCAGCACCTCCCGGAGCGTCGGAACAGGCGGTGGCACGATGGCAGTGACAGCGGGTTTACGCATCGGAGTGGTCGGCGGCAGCATCGCCGGCTGCGCGATGGCGATCGCGGGGACGCGGGCCGGGGCGGACGTCACCGTCCACGAGCGCAGCGACGGCGCCCTGCAGGACCGGGGGTTCGGCATCGTCATCCCGCCGCCGCTCCACCGGGAGCTGGTCACGGCCGGCTATCTGGGCGCGGACATGCCGACGACCCCGGTCGCCACCCGGGTCTGGCTCGCACGGGCGCCGGGCCGGCGGTCGGCGCGTGAGCTGGCCCGGCAGCAGGCCCCGGTGACACCATGCAACTGGGGGCTGCTGTGGCGGGCGTTGCGCTCGAACATCGGGGGCAGTGCCTACCACCGGGGGCGGCCCGTCGACTCCGTCGTCCGTACGTCCTCCGGCGGCGCCCTGATCCGTACCGCGGACGGCGAGCGGGAGTACGACATCGTCGTCGGGGCGGACGGGCACCGGTCCGTCACCCGCGAACTGATCGCGCCCGGGGTGCGGGCGGCCCCCGCCGGATATCTGGTCTGGCGGGGCACCATCCCCTCGGACGCGCTCCGCGACCATCCGGAACAGCTGGATCTGCTGGAGACCGCCTGGGTAACCCTGGGCTTCCCCGGCGGACACGGTGTCTTCTACCTGATCCCGGGAGCAGAACCGGAATCGCGGCTGCTGGCATACGCCGTCTACGCCCCTCCCCCGGCACCGGCGGGGTCCGATGGCCAGGTCTCCGCCGCGTACGTGCGGCACATCGCCGAGGAGCACTTCCCCGCCGAGTGGGCCGATATCGTCGCCCGGGGCGAGCACACCTCCCAGGCGCTCCACCCGGTCGCCGACTTCGTGGTGCCCCGGGCGGCGGAACCGCCCTTCCTGCTGGCCGGTGACGCGGCGAGCGTGACCCGGCCGCACACCGCGAGCGGGGCGGTCAAGGCGCTCCAGGACGCGCTGTGCCTGGAACGGTCGCTGCGCGCGTCCTCCTCGGCGGCCGGGGCGCTGCGCCGGTACGCGGACGAGCGTTCCGCCGAGGGGGCCCGTCTGGTCGCCCTGGGCCGCAGGCTGGGGCGTGCCCTCGTCGAGCACACGCCCGACTGGCCGGCGATGGGGCCCGCCGAGGTGGACGCGCTGAGCCGCGCCGCGCTGGACGGTGCCGACAGCTATCTGTACGGCAGCGTCCAGCGGGAGTGACGGGCCCGGTCGCTGGGCGGGTTCAGCCGCCGGGCACCCCGGCCGCCGCCGTGCCGGCGGTCAGCGCGGCCATGTCCACGACCCGGTCGGCGGCCTCGGCCACAGCCGGGTCGTGCGTGGCCACGAGGGTGACGCAGTCGTCCTCGTGGGTGCGTTCGGCGAGCAGCGCGGCCAGTTCGCCGGCCTGGGAGCGGTCGACGGCCGCCGTCGGTTCGTCGATCAGCAGCAGTCCCGGGGAGAGGAGGAGCGCGCGGGCCAGGGCGACGCGCTGGCGTTCGCCGCCGGAGAGCTGCTCGGGGCGGTGGCGCAGGCGATGGCCGAGGCCCACCCGGGCCAGGGCCTCCTCGGCGCGGGAACGGTGCGCGCGGGGGCGGGCGCCGCTGATGTACACGGCGGCGAGCAGCTGGTCGACGGCGGTCAGGCCGGAGAGCAGATTGCCGCTCTGGAACATGTAGCCGATCCGCTCCCTGCGTATCCTGGCGCGCCGGGCGTCGGAGAGTCCGGCGAGGTCCTCGCCGTCCAGCAGGACCTGCCCTGCGGTGGGCCGCAGCAGGGCGCCCGCGAGGGCGAGCAGGGTGGACTTGCCGGAGCCCGATGGTCCGACGAGGGCCGTCATCCTGCCGGGTACGAAGGTGGCGTCGAGGCCGTCGAGGACGGTGGTACGGGCGTCGGCGCGGCCGAACGCGACGGTGACGCCGCTCAGTCCGAGGCTCATCGGTTGGCTCCCAGCATGGTCAGCGGGTCGGCTCGGGTGACCCGGCGCAGGGTCAGGGCGGTGCCCGCGAGGCCGACGGCCGCGACAGTGCACATGGTGGCGGCGAGGGTGGCGGCGGGCAGGCTGAACGGCACCTGTTCACCGACCAGCAGCCCGACCGCTCCGGCGAGCACGGCGCCCGCCGCGGTGCCGAGGACGACGACCAGGGCCGCCTGGAGCACGGTGTGCGCGAGCAGCCGCCGACGGGAGGCGCCGAGCGCCCGGAGCAGGGCGAGTTCGGGCTGCCGCTGCACGGTCCACACGGAGAAGAAGGCGCCGACCACGAGCGGGGCGATCAGGTAGAGGAACACCTGGATCGAGGTCATGGTGACGCGTTCGCCGGTGTAGCCGGGGGCCGCCTCGTACGCCTTCTCCTTGGTGAGGGTGGTGGTGGAGTGACGCGCGTCGAGGGTGGCGGCCGGGGTCCCGGCCGGTGGGGTGCGCAGGGCCAGGGCGCTGAACTGGTCGGGGATCACGGCGGTCGCGGACGCCGGGGCGCCGGGGGTGCTGAAGCGGATGCGCTGCCAGGTCTTCAGCGGGACGTAGGCGACGGGCACATGGCCGTAGCTGGAGCGCTCGGTCAGCCCGATGACGCGCAGCGCGATGCCGAGCCGGTCGATGACCAGGGTGTCGCCGACGCGTACGCCCTCGTCGGCGAGCTTGGCGGACAGCACGACGCTGTCCGGAGCCGCGTCGGCGAGGCCCTTGCCCTCGGTGACCGAGGGGGCGAGGAAGGAGCGTGGCTCGACACCGAAGGCGGCGAGATCGACCTCGGCGCCGCGGTCCGTGGTGCCGCGGGCGATGGAGACGCCCAGCGGGGTCGTGTCGGTGTCCGCGTCCGCGCGCCAGGCGGCGGCCGCCTTCTCGTCGAGGAGGCTGCGGGCGAACTGGTCGGACCGGGCATCCGAGGAGAAGACCAGCTGCGCGGCCGGCAGGCGGCGCAGCGCGGAGATGGTGTCGTCGCCCAGGCCGGTGGTGAAGCCGGAGATGATGCCGACGAGTGCGGCGACGAGCACCACGACGGACCCCATGAGCAGGAAGCGCCCTCGGGCGGCGCGCAGCTCCAGCAGAGCGAGGAACACGGCGGTTCCCTTCGATGGATCGATGTTAGGGACGGTGTGTCGCCAAGATAGATGATGGGGACGCCGCGTCGCCAAGTGGGGCTCGGCAGTGCACCGGGGCTTCTAGACTGGGCCGGTGCCCAGGATCAGAGCCGCCACGGTCGCCGAGCACCATGCCCAGCAGCGACTGGCCCTGGTGCGGGCGGCGCGTGAGCTGCTGGAGGGCGGCGACGCCGAGGCCGTGACCTTCACCGCGGTCGCCAGAGCCACCGGCCTGGCCCGCAACAGCGTGTACAAGTACTTCCCCGGCCGCCCCGAGCTGCTCGCCGCGGTCGTCGAGGACGCGATGCCCCGCTGGACGGACGCCATCCGGGCCGGGATGGCGGCGGCCGGTACGCCCGAGGAGAAGATCGCCGCCTATGTGTCGTCCCAGCTGGAGCTGGTGCGCGGCGGGGAGCACCGGATCGCCCAGGCACTGGCGGGGGTGCGGGACGCGACGGTGGTGCGGGAGAGCGCGGCACGGGTCCACCGGGAACTGCTCACCCCGCTGATCGGCGCGCTGACGGAGCTGGGCGAGGAGGACCCGCGACGCACGGCGCTGCTCCTTCAGGGAATCGTCAACGCGGCCACGACGGCGATCGAGAACGGCGACGACCCCGCGGCGGTGACGGACCGGGCGGTACGGATGGCCGTCACCGCGATCACCGGGACGACGCCGGGGCGGTGAGGGAAGGAGTATCCGCCCCTCCCCTTCCCGTCCTCCTCCTCCGCTGCGAGGCGTCCGCCGCCCGGCTACCGGACCGGTGACGGTTCGAGGCGGGTGCGGATGCCGTCGAAGTGGGTGCGCATGGCGCGCACCGCGCGTGCGCCGTCGGCCGCCGCGACCGCCTCGACGATCTCGCGGTGCTGGGCACAGGTGGCCAGCGGGTCCTGATGGCCGTCGTCGAGATCCTCGCGCACCCGGTCCATGGCCGCCCAGAACGCGTCGAGCACCTCGCTGAGCAGGTGGTTGTCGAGCGAGGCGTAGAGCGCGAGGTGGAAGGCGCGGTCGGTGGAGCGCGCCACCCGGCCGCCCTCGCGGGCCTCGGCGTCCATCGTCGCGACGAGACCGCGCAGCACGCCGAGGTCCTCCTCGGGAATACCGGCCGTGACGGCGCCGACCAGCCCCGCCTCCAGCGCCTCCCGCACCTTCATCAGCTCGAGGAGGCCCGGCTCCCCCTGCCGGTGGCGGACCGCGGCCCGGAAGGCGAGCCCCTCGGCGAAGGGCGACAGGGAGAGCGAGCCGACGAAGGTGCCGAAGCCACGGCGGATCTCCACGACATTGACGGCCTGGAGCGCCTTGAGGGCTTCGCGCACCGACACCCGGCCGGCCTCGAAGAGCTCCATCAACTCGGCCTCGGTGGGCAGCGCGTCACCGGGGCCGAGTCTGCGTTCCAGGATCAGCTCCTTGAGCCGGCGCTCTATGTCCTGAGCCATGGTGGGGCGCGCCACAACATCCTCCCGGGGTGCGATTGCCCCTTGACCGGTCGCAGGAGCATCTGTTTAAGGTGAGCCAGACATAGGACATCTTACGTCTCACGTCACGATCCGTGCAGCTGCCTCGGGCCACGGATCGGTGCATCGACCGAGCTGGAGCCCTCACCATGTCCCTGACCTCACCGCTGCACGGCGTCGTCCCGCCGGTCTGCACCCCGCTCGACTCCCGGGGGGAGGTCGACACCGCGTCCCTCGCCCGGCTCGTCGAGCACCTCATCGGCGGCGGTGTGCACGGGCTGTTCGCGCTCGGCTCCACCAGCGAGGTCGCGTACCTCACCGACGAGCAGCGCGCCACTGCCCTGGCGACCGTGGTCGACGCGACCGACGGCAGGGTTCCGGTGCTCGCCGGTGTCATCGACACCACCACCGCCCGGGTCGTCGAGCACGCCCGCTCCGCCGCCGAGCTGGGTGCGGACGCCCTGGTCGCGACGGCGCCGTTCTACACCCGCACCCATGGCAGGGAGATCGCCCAGCACTTCCGGCGGCTGCACGCGGCGGTCGGCCTGCCGCTGTTCGCGTACGACATCCCGGTCGCCGTACACAGCAAGCTCTCCCCCGCGCTGGTGCGCGAACTCGCCGAGGACGGCACCCTGGCCGGCCTCAAGGACAGCAGCGGTGACGAGGGCGGGCTGCGCCGCCTGATCGTCGAGCTGGGTGGCCGCGAGGGCCGCGCGAACGGCCCGGCGCCCCGGTTCAGCATCCTCACCGGCTCCGAACTCACCGTGGACGCCGCCCTGTTGGCCGGGGTGGACGGTGTGGTGCCGGGCATCGGCAATGTCGACCCGGCCGGTTACGTACGGCTCTACGACGCCGCGCGGGCCGGGAACTGGGAGCTGGCCGCGGCGGAGCAGGAGCGGCTGGTCGAGCTGTTCGCCATGGTCGACGCCGGTCCGGAGGCGGACATGGGCCGCAGCTCCTCGGCGCTCGGCTCCTTCAAGGCGGCGCTCCAGCTGCTCGGCGTCATCGCCTGCGGCGACACGGCCTTCCCGCAGATCCGGCTGAGCGCCGAGTCCGTCGCCGTGGTCGCGCAGCGCCTGCGCGCCGCCGGTCTGCCGCCGGTCCGATGACCGGCCACTCCCCGCGGTCCGCCACCGGCCCGACGAGCGACCGCTCCCTGCCATCCGCCGTCAGTCCGACGAGCGACCGCTCCCTGCCGTCCGCCGCCGCCACCGATGCCGTGGTGATCGGGCTCGACCTCGGCGGCACGAAGATCGCCGCCGCGCTGCTCGGCCCGGACGGCACGGTCCTGGCCCGGCACACCCGGCCCACCCCGGCCCGGGACGGCGCGGCGGCCGTGCTGGACGCACTCGCCGGGGCGGCCGCGGCCGTCGACCCCGGGCGGCTGGCCACCGCGCTCGGCATCGCCGCTGCCGGGGTCGTCGACCCCCGCACCGGCATGGTCACCAGCGCCACCGACTCCCTCAGCGGCTGGGCCGGCACCGCCCTGGGCACCGGCCTCGCCGACCGCACCGGATACCCGGTGGCCTGCGACAACGACGTACGCGCCACCGCCGGACCGGAACTCGCGGCGCTGATGGCGGACGGCGGACCAGGGCAGCAGTCGCTGCTCTTCGTGGCGGTCGGCACGGGCGTGGGCGGTGCGATCGCCGTCGACGGACGGATGCTGCACGGCGCGGCCGGTCTCGCCGGACACCTCGGCCATCTGCCCAGCCCCGAGGCGGCCGGACTGCCCTGCACCTGCGGCGCCGCCGGACATCTGGAGGTCATCGCCTCCGGGCCCGGCATCGCCGCCCACTACGCCCGGCTGACCGGCACCCCCGTGGACCGGCTCGAAACCGTCGCCGCCCGCGCCGGGCAGGGCGACGCGGCGGCCGTCCGCGCCATCACCACCGGCGCCGCCGCCACCGGCCAGGTGCTCGGCGGGCTCGCCAACGCGCTGGGGCCCGACCGGGTCGTCGTCGGCGGCGGCGTACCGCGGATCGGCCCGCTGTACGGGGACGCCCTGGCCGCCGCCTTCGCCGCGGAACTGATGCCACCGCTGCGCGGGCTCCTGCCCCGGGCACCGCTGTTCGGCGCCGACGCGGCGGTGCTCGGTGCCGCCGCCCTGACCACCGTCCTTCCCCTCCACCACCCGGGAGTCCTCCGATGACCGCTCAGGAACTGGCCACCACCCTCCGGGGCAGGCTGATCGTGTCCTGCCAGGCGCCCCCCGGCGACCCGATGCGGGACACCGGCACCCTGGTCCGGCTCGCCCGCGCGGCGGTCGCCGGGGGCGGCGCCGCGATCCGCGCCAATGAGCCGGAGGTCGTCGCCGCGATCGTCGAGGCCGTGGACCTGCCGGTCATCGGCCTGTGGAAGGACGGAGACGTCGGCGTCTACATCACCCCGACCGTCCGGCACGCCCTGGCGATCGTGGCGGCCGGTGCCGATGTCGTCGCCGCCGACGCCACCGACCGGCCGCGCCCCGACGGCTCCACCTTCGCCGAGCTGGTCGCGGCGGTGCACGGGGCCGGCGCGCTGGTGATGGCCGATGTGGCCACGCTCGCCGAGGGCGTCGCGGCGGCCGGGCAGGGGGCGGACTTCGTCTCCACCACCCTCTCCGGCTATGTGCCGGGCACGCCGAAGCAGACCGGCCCCGATCTCGCCCTGGTCGCCGAGCTCGCCGCCGCGATCGACGTCCCGGTGGTCGCCGAAGGCCGTATCAACACCCCCGAGGAGGCCGCCGAGGCCGTGGCACGCGGCGCCCACAGCGTCGTCGTCGGCACCGCCATCACCGCGCCCACCGCCCTGACCGCCCGCTTCGTGGCGGGCATCGCCCGGCCCTGACCTTCCCCCACCACGCGGGCCGGCGGCTCGACGACGAGCGCCGTCCCGCATCCTGGAGTCACCGTGCAGACCACATCACCCGCCGAGCTCCCCTGGTACCGAGAAGTGAGCGGCACCCAGTGGAAGTCGTTCTTCGCCGCCTGGATCGGCTACGTCCTCGACGGCTTCGACTTCGTGCTGATCACGCTCGTGCTCACCGAGATCAGTGACGACTTCGGGCTGAGCACGGTGCAGGCCGCCAGCCTGATCTCCGGTGCGTTCATCACCCGCTGGCTGGGCGGTGCGGTGCTCGGCGCCATCGGCGACCGGTACGGCCGCAAGCTCGCCATGGTCCTGAGCATCCTGCTGTACTCGCTGGGCACCTTCGCCTGCGGATTCGCCTGGAACTACCAGAGCCTGTTCGCCGCCCGGCTGGCCATCGGCATGGGCATGGCCGGTGAGTACAGCGCCAGCGCCACGTACGTCATGGAGAGCTGGCCCGCCAGGCTCCGCAGCCGGGCCAGCGGCTTCCTGATCTCCGGGTTCTCGGTCGGTTCGGTGCTCGCCGCGCAGGTCTACGACTGGGTGGTGCCCTCGCTCGGCTGGCGGTGGATGTTCTACCTCGGCCTGATACCGATCGCCATCGCGCTGTGGATGCGGCGGGCGCTGCCGGAGGCGGAGGAATGGACGGAGAGCGTCGCGGACAAGGGCGCCAAACCCAATCCGTTCCGGCCGCTGTTCGCGACCCGGGGGCGGGCGGTCGTCAACACGGTCCTGGTCGCGGTGGCCACCGTCGCGCTCTTCCTGGTCTTCACCCCGGGCGGGGCCGGGATGGTCCCGGTGCTCTCGGTGGCCGCCGGAGTGGCGCTCGCCGCCTTCGCCGTGCAGCTGGGCGGGAAGCGCGGCTGGGTGCTGTATCTGTCGATGATCGTGACGCTGTTCTTCGCGTTCCTGTACTCGTGGCCGATCCAGGCACTGCTGCCCACCTATCTCAAGACCGAGCTCGGCTACTCCGCCGACCAGGTCACCGATGTCCTGTACTTCGCGGGCTTCGGGACCATGGCCGGCTGCTGGACCGCGGGCTTCCTCGGTGACCGGATCGGGGCGAAGAAGGCGTACGCGCTGACGCTGCTCGCCTCGCTGGCCTTCGTCTACCCGGTCTTCGCCGTGCACGACGATCTGCTGCTGCTCGGCGTCCTGCTCTTCCTGCTCCAGGCGACCAGCTTCGGCATCTCCGGGCTGCTGCCCCGCTACATCGGCGGGCACTTCCCGACGGCGAGCAGGGGCGCGGCGCTCGGCTTCACGTACAACGTGGGAGCCCTCGGCGGTGCGGTGGCCCCGGTCCTGGGGGCGCATCTGGCGTCCGGGATGGATCTGGGCCGGGCGCTGGCCGTGCTGACCTTCGCGGGCACGGTGATCGTGGTGCTGCTGGTCGGGTTCGACGTACCGGCCCGGCTGAACCGGCTGACCGATCCGGATGCCGAGTGGGACCATCTCGCGGGGCCGCCCGCGGCTGAGCGGGGTGGTGCCCCGGACCCGGCTCCCGCCGGCTGACCGACGGGAGCCGCGCGGTCGGCCACCCCGGGACGAAAGGCCCCCTACGGGTGGTCCGCGATCCGCTCGAAGACGGCCGCGAGGCCCTGTCCGCCGCCGATGCACATGGTCTCCAGACCGTACCGGGCCTCGCGGCGGTGCAGCTCGCGGGTCAGCGTGGCGAGGATACGGGCGCCGGTGGCGCCGACCGGGTGGCCGAGGGAGACGCCGGAGCCGTTGACGTTGATGCGCTGCTCGTGGTCCTTCTCGCCGAGGCCCAACTCGCGTGTGCAGGCGAGCACCTGGGCGGCGAAGGCCTCGTTGAGCTCGATCAGGTCGAGGTCGGCGAGGGTGAGTCCGGCGCGGTCGAGGGCCGCCCGGGTCGCCGGGACGGGGCCGATGCCCATCGTCGCGGCGGGCACCCCGGCGCGGGCGAAGGAGACCAGCCGGACCAGCGGGGTGAGGCCGAGGCGTTCGGCGGTGGCCGCACTGGTGACCAGGCAGGCGGCGGCCGCGTCGTTCTGGCCGCTGGCGTTGCCCGCGGTGACGGTCGCCTCCGGGTCGGACTTCGCCATGACCGGGCGCAGCGAGGCGAGTTGCTCGGCGGTGGTGTCGGGGCGGGGGTGCTCGTCGGCGGTGACGACGGTCTCGCCCTTGCGGGTGCGTACGGTGACGGGGACGGTCTCCGCGTCGTACCGGCCCTCCTTCGCGGCCTGCCCGGCGCGCTGCTGCGAGCGCAGGGCGAGGGCGTCCTGGTCGGCGCGGCTGATGCCGTAGGCGCGGCGGAGGTTCTCGGCGGTCTCGATCATGCCGCCCGGCACGGGGTGAGCGACGCCGCCCGCGGTGACCCTTCCCCGGGCCAGCGAGTCGTGGAGCTGGAGGCCGGGCCCCTTGATGCCCCAGCGGCCGTCGTGCGTGTAGTACGGGGCGGCGCTCATCACGTCGACGCCGCCCGCGATCACGACCTCGCTGAAACCGGCCCGGATCTGCATCGCCGCGTCGAGCACGGCCTGGAGGCCGGAGCCGCAGCGGCGGTCGACCTGGGAACCGGTGACGGTCTCGGGCAGTCCGGCGTCGAGTGCGGCGACCCGGCCGATGGCGGGGGCCTCGGCGGACGGGTAGGAGTGCCCGAGGATCACCTCGTCGACGGCGGCGGGGTCGATTCCGGTACGGGCCACGAGCTCCGCGACGACGCGTGCGGCGAGTGCGGCCGGCGTCTGCTGCGCGAACACTCCGCCGAACCGGCCGATGGGGGTGCGCAGTGGTTCGCAGATGACGACATCGAGCTGCTGATCGGGCACGTCGTGGCCTTTCGGGATTCCGGGGTTCATCGTTGGGCCGTCTCGATGTGACCCTAATTCGGCGGGGGACGGCGATCAATGGCCGCCGACGGGGTGGAGCGGGGCGCGGGTCCGGGGTGCGTCGGCGGGGCCGGTGGCCGGTCCGGCCGAAACCGTACCGCCGACGGCCGGGGCCGAACTCCCTTCGCTGCGCGAGGATGTGGACGCGGACCACGTCCTTCTTCGCCGGGACGGGTCCGACGGGCCACCTGTCACAGCCGTCCGCCCGGACGGATCACATGTCACATCGCGAGAGGACCACAACCGCCATGCGTATCAGGATCGTCGGCGCCGGGGCCATGGGCCGCGGCATCGCCCAGTGGGCGGCGACCGCCGGACACACCGTCGAGCTGTGCGACGTACGCACGGAGGCCGTGACGGCCGCCGTGGACTTCGTGGGGTCCATGCTCGAACGGGCCGTCCAGAAGGGCCGGATGTCCGCCGGGGACCGCGCCGCAGCCCTGGAACGGCTGGTACCGCTCGACGATCCGTGGGCCCCGGGTCCGGATGTCGAGCTGGTCGTCGAGGCCGTGCGGGAGGACCTCGGCACCAAGACGGAGGTCTTCGGCCGGCTGGAACGGGCACTGCCGGCGACGGCCGTCTTCGCGACCAACACCTCGTCCCTGTCGGTCACCCGGATCGCCGCGGCGCTGAAGGACCCGACGCGCCTGGCCGGGCTGCACTTCTTCAACCCGGTACCGCTGATGAAGATCGTCGAGATCGTGCCCGGCGCGGCCACCCGCCCGGAGATCCCGCCCATCCTCACCGCACTCGTGGAGAGCTGCGGCCACCGCGCGGTCACCGTCGCCGACACCCCCGGCTTCCTGGTCAATCACGCCGGTCGCGGCCTGGTGACCGAGGCGCTCGCGCTGCTGGAGGAGGCGGTCGGCGAACCGGCGGACATCGACCGGATCGCCCGCGACGTACTGGGCCTGCGGATGGGCCCGTTCGAGCTGATGGACCTCACCGGGCTGGATGTGACGGCCGCGGTGATCGACTCGATCTGGCAGGGCTTCCGGTACGCGGACCGGCTCCGCCCCTCCTTCCTCACCCCCAACCGGGTGGCGGCCGGACTGCACGGCCGCAAGACCGGACACGGCTGGTACGCGTACGGTCCCGAGGCGCCCGCCCCCGCTCCGGAGCCGCCGGTCACCGGCGACGCGGGCCGTGCGGTGTTCGTCCACGGCCCCGCGGGGCAGGACCGCGACGCGGCCGCGCTGCGGGCGGCGCTGACCGCCGCGGGTGCCGTCGTCGAGACCGGCGACGGGCCGTCCGCCGGTGGCCTGGTGCTGGTTCCGGTCTGGGGCACCACGGTGGCCGCCGCGGTCGCCGGGCACGGGCTGCCCGCGGGGCGCACCTTCGGCGTGGACCCGCTGCCCGCGGCGGGCCGACGCCGGGTGCTGGCCGTGACCCCGGCGGCGGACCCGGCCGCCGCGCGTGACGCCCGAGCGGTGCTGGCCCGTGCGGCGCAGGGCGACGAGCCGTGGGCGGTCTCGGTGGTGCGGGACACGGCGGGCTCGGTCGCCCAGCGGCTGCTCGCCTCGATCGTGTCGGTCGCGGCGGGGATCGCGGAGCGCTCCATCGCCGCCCCCGCCGACATCGACCTGGCCGTCACGGCCGGACTCGGCTACCCCGTCGGCCCGCTGGCCTGGGGCGACCGGATCGGCGCGGACCGGATGCTGGAGCTGCACCGGGCGCTGCACCGCACGACGGGCGACCCGCGCCATCGCCCGAGCCGCTGGGTCACCGAACGCGCCCAGCTCGGCCTCGCGCTGACGGCCCCGGGCACATCACCCGCCGACTGCACGGCCGCCGCCGCGTCCTCGCAGGACTCGCAGGACTCGCAGGACTCGTAGAACTCGCAGGGCTCATGGACGCGGGTGGGGTGTCGTCGGCCGGTGGCGGCACCCCCGCGGGTGACCGTCCCGTCGACGTCCGTTTCGTACAAGACGCGCGCCGGGGCCCGGCATACGGTCGGGGCATGACTCCACGTATGGACGCGATCGGCATCGTCACGGCGGACCTGGCCGCATCGCTCACCTTCTACCGCCGGCTCGGTCTCGACATCCCCGCCGGCGCGGAATCCGCCCCCCATGTCGAAGTGACGCTCCCGGGCGGTCAGCGGCTGCTCTGGGACACCGAGGACGTCGTCCGTTCCTACGACCCCGGATGGACCGCGCCGACCGGCGGGGACCGGCTCTCGCTGGCCTTCCTGTGCGACAGCCCGGCCGAGGTGGACGCGGTGTACGACGACCTGACCGGGGCGGGGTACCGGGGGCATCTGAAGCCGTGGGACGCGGTGTGGGGGCAGCGTTACGCGACGGTCCTCGACCCGGACGGCTGCGCCGTGTCGTTGTTCGCCGCCAACGGCTGAGCCCCGGTGCGCCCGGCTACCGGGAGAGGTGGGCGGTCAGGGTGGTCCCGGCCAGGTCGCGCATCTCCCGGGCGAGATGGGCCTGGTCGGTGCAGCCCGCCTCGACGGCCGCCTCGGCGTACGGCGTCCCGGACCGGGCCAGGGCCAGCGCGCGCTGGAGCCGCAGGACCCGGGCGAGCGTCTTGGGCCCGTAGCCGAAGGCCGCGAGCGAACGGCGGTGCAGCCGGCGGGCGCCGAGGCCGGCCCGGTGGGCGGTGTCCGCGACGGACCGCCCGGCGCCGAGCCGGTCCGCGACGTACCGCATCAGCGGGTCCGGCGGTCCGGTCTCGGCCGCCCGGCGCAGCGCCACGGCCTCCAGCGCTCCGGCCGGGTCGGGGGCTTCGGCGACCCGCTCGGTGAGTACGCGGACCCGGTCCCCGGGCCACAGATCCGCCAGCTCGACGCGGCGGTCGCGCAGCTCGTGCGCGGGCACCCCGAGCAGTGCGGGGGCCGTGCCGGGTGCGAAGCGGATCCCGGCGCACTGCCCGCCGGCCGGGGCGGACGGCGTCGCGGCACGGGTGTCGGGGCCCGCGACGAGCAGCCGTCCGTCGATCCAGAGCAGGTCCATGCACCCGTCCGGCAGCACCGGATGCATCGCCCCCACGGGCACGCTCAGCGTCCACACGGTCGCTCCGTCGAACCGCGACGTCCGCTCTTCGTACCTCTCGTCCATGCCCCACACGCTAATCTCGTCGGCGAACGGATTCAGCTTCCCGGGGGCGGTCATGACGGCACTGATGGAGTTCACCACCGACAGCGGCGCGACGGTGATGGTCGAGGTCGACCGTCACACGCAGGGCGCGCAACTGGTCGCGCTGGGCGATGACAACACCCTGGCCAGGGCCGGGCGTACGTTCGACAGCGCACTCACGGGAATCCGGTCGGCGGCCGAGTCCGCCCTCGCGGTGTTCCGGGACGGCGCCCTGAAACCGGACGGCGTGGAGCTCGAATTCGGGGTGCGGATCACGGCGGAGGCCGGGGCCGTGATCGCGAAGAGTGCGGTCGAGGGCCACATGGTGGTCAAGCTGTCCTGGTCCCCCGGCGCGGCCCCGGCAGCCCCGGCAGCACCTGCGGCCCCGGCCGTTCCGCCGCCCTCCCCTGCCCCTTAGGACCTTGGGACCTTGGGGGCCTCGGGAATCCTGGGAGCCTGGGGAGCCGCTCAGCCGTCGGACGCGTCGTCCCGCTTCTCCGGGTTCGGCTTGTCCGGCTCCTTCTCCCTGCTCGGCTGCAGCCGGGACTTCACATCGTCCGGCGGCAGGAACTTCGACCAGCGCTCGGGGAACTCGGACGGCATGTAGGGGCTGTCACCGTAATCGCCCTCGTCGTCCTCGTCATCGTCGTCGTCCCAGTCGTCGTCCCCCTGGTCGCCCGCCTGCGTCCGGGCGACGAACTCCGCCGCCTGGGCGGCGCGCACGCGGTCGTTCGCCGCGCGGGCGGCGGCCGTCGCCAGCGAGGGCCACACCCGGTCGATGGCCGCGTTCACCGCCGCGCCCACCAGCACCGCGAACGCGGAGATGCCGATCCACAGCAGCACGGCGATCGGGGCCGCCAACGAGCCGTAGATCGTGGGTCCCTCGACCGTGCTGGTGAGGTAGATCCGCAGCAGGAAGCTGCCGAGCACCCACATCGTGAGCGCCACCAGCGCGCCCGGCACATCCTCGATCCAGGGCGAACGGACCGGTACGGACACGTGGTAGAGCGTCGTCAGGAAGGCGATCGACAGCAGGATCACCAGCGGCCAGTACAGGACGCTTATGAGCTCGGTGCCCCACGGCACGAACTCCACGACCCGGTCGGGGCCGACGACGAGCAGCGGCAGCACGACGGCACCGAGCAGCAGCGCGACGACGTACAGCAGGAAGGAGAGCAGCCGCGTCTTGACGATGCCGCGCTGGCCGTCGAGGCCGTACATCACGGTGATCGTGTCGATGAAGACATTGACCGCGCGGGAGCCGGACCAGAGCGCGATCGCGAAGCCGATCGAGATGACATCGGGGCGGGCGCCGGTCGTGACGTCCGCCAGGAGCGGCTTGGCGAAGTCGTTGACGCCCCGCTCGCTGAGCACGGTCTGCGCGGCGTTGAGGATGTTGCGCTCGATGGAGGCGACCGTGGTGGTGCTGGTCCACTCGTCGACGTAGCCGAGCAGCCCGATCAGGCCGAGGAGCAGGGGAGGCAGGGACAGCAGGGTGAAGAACGCCGCCTCGGCCGCGAGCCCGAGAATGCGGTACTCCATGCACGAGTTGACGGTGTCCTTGAGCAGCTGCCAGACCATCTGCCGCTTGGATACGTTGCGGTAGAGGACTCGGGCCCGGTGGAGCCGTCCCGTTGGCCGCTCGGGTGTTTCGTTTGCTGCCTGCACATCCTTACCGTATCGGCATGGCAGCCACCACCCACACCGTGTCCAACCAGGTACCTCCGCTGACCGGCTACGACGTCTTCGCCGCCGACCGGGCGCTCACCGAGGCGGTGCAACGTCACACGTCACCCGGGCTCCTGGCCGAAGTGCGGGGCGAGCTCGGTGAGCTGGGCCGTTCCGCCGGATCCGCGCAGGTGCAGGAGTGGGGTGCGCAGGCGAACGGCAATCCGCCGGTACTGCGCACCCACGACCGGTACGGGCACCGCATCGACGAGGTCGAGTTCCATCCCGCCTGGCACCGGCTCCTCGGCCACGCGGTCACCGCGGGGCTGACCGACGCCTGGGGCCGGCCCGGCGGCCATGTGCGGCGGGCGGCCGGCTTCCTCGTATGGACGCAGGCCGAGGCGGGCCACGGCTGTCCGCTGTCGATGACGCACGCGGCGGTGCCCGCGCTGCGCACCGATCCGGCGCTGGCCGCCGAGTGGGAGCCGCTGCTCACCTCGACGGTCTACGAACGGGGGCTGCGGCCCGCCGCGCAGAAGGCCGGTGTGCTCCTCGGGATGGGGATGACGGAGAAACAGGGCGGCACGGACGTACGGGCGAACACGACCCGCGCCGAGCCGCTGGCCGCCGAGGGCGAGTATCTGCTCACCGGGCACAAGTGGTTCTGTTCGGCGCCGATGTCCGACGGATTCCTGGTGCTGGCGCAGGCGCCCGGCGGCCTGACGTGTTTCCTGCTGCCCCGGGTGCTGCCCGACGGCACCCGCAACCCGTTCGCCATCCAGCGGCTCAAGGACAAGCTGGGCAACCGGTCGAACGCCTCGGCCGAGGTCGAGTTCGACGGCACCTGGGCGCGCCGGGTCGGCGAGGAGGGGCGCGGGGTGCGCACCATCATCGGGATGGTGGCGGCGACCCGGCTGGACTGTGTGGTCGGTTCGGCGGCGCTGATGCGGCAGGCGGTGGCGCAGGCGGTCCACCACTGCGCGTATCGCAGCGTGTTCGGCGGCGTGCTGATCGAGAAGCCGCTGATGCGCAATGTGCTGGCCGATCTGGCGCTGGAGTCGGAGGCCGCGACGGTGCTGGCGATGCGGCTGGCGGCGGCGTACGACGACGGGTCGGAGAGCGAGCGGGCCTTCCTGCGGATCGCGGTGCCCGCGGCGAAGTACTGGGTGACCAAGCGGTGCGCGCCGGTGGTGGCCGAGGCGCTGGAGTGTCTCGGCGGCAACGGCTACGTCGAGGAGTCCGGGATGCCCCGGCTGCTGCGCGAGGCGCCGCTCAACTCGATCTGGGAGGGTTCGGGCAATGTGCAGGCGCTGGACGTGCTGCGGGCGCTCCAGCGCGAGCCGATGGCGCTGAACGCGTTCCTCCAGGAGGTCGGCGGGGCGCGCGGCGCCGATCACCGGCTGGACGGGGCGATCAGGGACATGCTGACGGAGCTCGCCGATCTGGAAGGGATCGAGGCACGGGCCCGCCGGCTGGCCGAGCGGATGGCGCTGGTGCTCCAGGGCTCGCTGCTGGTGCGGTGGGCGCCGCCGGAGGTGGCCGACGCGTTCTGCGCGTCACGGCTGGGCGGGGACCGGGGCGCGGCCTTCGGCACACTGCCGCACAGTCTCGATCTGGCCTCGGTCGTCGAGCGGGCCCGGCCCGTCGCGCCCTGAAGGCCCTCGCGCCCTGAGGGCCGTACAGCAACGGAGGGTGGTGCTGCGCCGACACGGCACCACCCTCCATGCTGAGCACACCGGACGGTGGGACACGGGCCCCGCCACGCGGTGTTCCACCACTCTCGTACGGACCCGCACCCCCTCGCCAGAGTTGCAAAGGGTTGCAACCATTGTGCGGAGTGTGCGGTGCCGGGCCCCTCACGGCGGCAGGATGGGCCCGTGGATAGTCGAGCCGGCCCTGGCCTGTGGGGGGAAACGAGAGTGGAGACAAGCGCCTCCGGGGTGACGCGCCCGGCCGTCCCGCAGTCCGACCGGGACACCCGCGCGATCCACCGGGCCAGAGAGGCCGCGCTGGCCGGCGACCGTCCGGAGGTCGCCCCGCGGGCCGAGATCGGCGCCTCCTGGGACCGGGTGCTGCGCAGCGGCATCGATCCGGACCAGTCCACCGAGAGCGTGCTGCTCGATATGGACGAGATCGAGCACCGGCGCCGCAGCTCGACGCTGAGCGAGGTGATGCCGCTGCTCAACGACGCGCTGGTCTCCCTGGCGGATGCCGCCCAGCAGATCGTGGTGGTCACCGATGTGGAGTGCCGGGTGCTGTGGCGCCGGGGCAACGCGGGGGTGCTGCGCCGGGCGGACGGGGTCTGTCTGGCGGAGGGCGCGGCCTGGGCGGAGGAGGCGACGGGGACCAATGCGATCGGTACGGCGCTGGTCTCCCGCGTCCCGGTCCAGGTCCATTCCTCGGAGCACTTCGTCCGTACGCTGCACAACTGGACGTGTGCGGCGGCCCCGATCCGCGACCCGCGCGACGGCAAGGTGATGGGGATCGTCGACATGAGCGGTCCCGTCTCGACGTTCCATCCGACGACGCTGGCCCTGGTCGGTTCGGTCGCCCGGCTGGCGGAGAGCGAGATCAGGAACCGGCACCTCCAGGCGATCGACCGGCTGCGTTCGGTGGCGGCACCGCTGGTGTGCCGGCTGGGCGGCCGGGCCCTGGCGGTGGACACCCACGGCTGGCTCGCCGCGGTGACGGGCATGCCGCCGGTCGACCGGCTGCCGCTGCCCAAGTCGTTACGGCCGGGCCGGGTGTGGCTGCCGTCGCTCGGCATGTGCCGGGTCGAACCGCTGCCCGGCGGCTGGCTGCTCCAGGTCGCGGACGGGCCGTCGGACGGGGCGCCGCAGCGGGTGGTGCTGGATCTGAGCCGCCCGCGCGGCCTCACCGTCAATGTGGTGGGCTCGGTGGGCACCTCGACGCAGCGGCTCTCGCCGCGCCATGCGGAGCTGCTGTTCGCCCTGGCGCTGCACCCCGAGGGGCGTACGGCCTCCGAGCTCGCCCAGGACATCTTCGGCGACGCCACCCGGACGGTGACGGTGCGGGCGGAGATCTCCCGGATGCGCCGCCATCTCGCCCAGGTCCTCGCGCACCGCCCGTACCGCTTCGGCGACGACGTCGAGGTGGAGGTGATCCACCCGGACGACCGGGCCGATCTGCTGCCGCACTCGACGGCTCCGGTGGTGGTCAGGGCACGTACGGGCGGCTGAGTCCTGAATGGCGGATCAGGCCGTGCCCCGCTGTCCGCGCTTCGGGACCGGCTTGGGTCCGGGCGGCGGGGCGTGGTTCCCTGGCAGTCATGAGCAACCCCGTACATGCCACCGCACCCGCCACCACCGAGGTGACCGTCTGGTCCCTGGAGCAGACCTCCCCCGACGATCTGCGGCCCGCCGCGGTCCCGGAGGGCGATGTGCGGATCGTGCGGTCGGAGATTCCGCTTCCCGAGTTCAGCCGGTTCCTCTACACGGCGGTCGGCGGCGACATCCGGTGGACGGACCGGCTCGGCATGACGTACGCGCAGTGGCAGGAGGCCCTGGACCGGCCGGGGGCCGAGACCTGGGTGGCGTACGCGAACGGCACCCCGGCGGGTTACATCGAGCTGGACCCGCAGGACGAGGGCGCGGTCGAGATCATGTACTTCGGGCTGATCCCGGCGTTCCGGGGGCGGCGGATCGGCGGCCATCTGCTCTCGTTCGGGGCCGCCCGCGCCTGGGACCTGGCGGAGCGCTGGCCGGAGCGGACGCCGACCAAGCGGGTGTGGCTGCACACCTGCTCCAAGGACGGCCCGCACGCCATGGACAACTATCTGCGGCGCGGCTTCCGGCTCTTCGACACGAAGGTGGAGCTGGAGCCGGAGGTGGCGACGCCGGGGCCGTGGCCGGGATCCGGTCGGTAGCACGTCGAGGGAGGCGGGGCGCCCGGCGTTTCGGGCCGCGAACCCGGTGACCGGCGGAGAACGCACTGGGCGGCATCTGCGGAGATTGCGGTCATTACGGGCGGCCCCGCCCTGGCGTCCCGAGTGATGGGCGCCGCACGATCTCACACTTCGGGACACTCTCGTCCACATCTTGGATAGTGGTGGACTGGCCCGAGATACGCGTGCCACGCTTCCGTCATGCCTGGAACTGGAATTGCCTTGGTGAGTCGACGCCACGTCGACCTCGGCCGCGTGTCCAGCGCCATCTGTCCGGCGAGCTGAGAGTCCCAGCACCGCCGCGCTCCCCCCTTTTCTCTGCAATCCCTGCGCACCGCCGCGCCTTGACGCGAGTGTGCAGTTCAGAGCCGCCCTCCTGCAGTCCCGAAGGACGTACTGTCATGGCCGCTACCCCGGAACAGCCTGCGACCACCACGCCCCGCCGCAAGGCCGGACGCCACCGTGGCGAAGGCCAGTGGGCCGTGGGGCACCACACTCCGCTCAACGGCAATGAGCAGTTCAAGAAGGACGACGACGGTCTCAATGTGCGGACACGCATTGAGACGATCTACTCCCGGCGCGGTTTCGACTCGATCGACCCCAACGATCTCCGTGGACGCATGCGCTGGTGGGGCCTGTACACCCAGCGCAAGCCCGGTATCGACGGTGGCAAGACCGCGGTCCTGGAGCCGGAGGAGCTGGACGACAAGTACTTCATGCTGCGGGTCCGGATCGACGGCGGCCGGCTGACCACCGCACAGCTGCGGGTGATCGGCGAGATCTCGCAGGAGTACGCACGCGGCACCGCGGACATCACCGACCGGCAGAACATCCAGCTGCACTGGATCCGCATCGAGGACGTCCCCGCGATCTGGGAGAAGCTGGAGGCCGTCGGGCTCTCCACCACCGAGGCGTGCGGCGACTGCCCCCGCGTGATCATCGGCTCCCCCGTGGCCGGGATCGCCGCCGACGAGATCATCGACGGCACGCCCGCCGTGGACGAGATCCACGACCGGTACATCGGCAACAAGGAGTTCTCCAACCTGCCGCGGAAGTTCAAGACCGCGATCTCGGGTTCGCCGGTGCAGGACGTGGTGCACGAGATCAACGACATCGCGTTCGTCGGCGTGGTCCACCCCGAGCACGGTCCGGGCTTCGACGTCTGGGTCGGTGGCGGCCTCTCCACCAACCCGCGGCTCGCCGAGCGGCTGGGCGCGTGGGTGCCGCTCGACGAGGTGCCCGATGTCTGGGCCGGTGTCGTCGGCATCTTCCGCGACTACGGATACCGGCGGCTGCGCACCCGCGCCCGGCTGAAGTTCCTGATGGCCGACTGGGGACCCGCGAAGTTCCGCCAGGTGCTGGAGGACGAGTACCTGAAGCGCCCGCTGACCGACGGCCCCGCGCCCGAGCAGCCCAGCAGCCGCTGGCGCGACCACGTGGGCGTGCACCAGCAGCAGGACGGCCGCTTCTACGTCGGTTTCGCCCCCCGGGTCGGCCGGGTGGACGGCTCCACCCTCGCCAAGATCGCCGACCTCGCGGCGGCGCACGGCTCGGACCGGCTGCGCACCACCGTCGAACAGAAGATGCTGATCCTCGACGTGGCACAGGACCAGGTGGACTCCCTCGTCGCCGGGTTGGAGGCGCTCGACTTCCAGGTGCGGCCCTCGCCGTTCCGGCGCGGCACGATGGCCTGCACCGGCATCGAGTTCTGCAAGCTGGCGATCGTCGAGACGAAGGCGCGCGGCGCCGCGCTGATCGACGAACTGGAGCGCCGGCTGCCGGACTTCGACGAGCCGCTCACCATCAACATCAACGGCTGCCCCAACGCGTGTGCCCGCATCCAGACCGCCGACATCGGCCTCAAGGGCCAGCTCGTGCTGGACGACGACGGCAACCAGGTCGAGGGCTATCAGGTGCACCTGGGCGGCGCGCTGGGCCTGGAGGCCGGGTTCGGCCGCAAGGTCCGTGGCCTGAAGGTCACTTCGGCCGAGCTGCCCGACTACGTCGAGCGGGTCCTGGGCCACTTCCAGGAGGAGCGCGAGGAGGGCGAGCGGTTCGCGACCTGGGCGGCTCGGGCCAGTGCGGAGTCGCTGTCATGAGCGAACGCGCCGCACCGTTCTACTGCCCGTACTGCGGGGACGAGGACCTGCGCCCGCACGAGACCGGCCACGGCGCCTGGGAATGCGCGTCCTGCAATCGCGCGTTCCAGCTCAAGTTCCTGGGTCTGCTGACCCGGGGACTTCAGCGCAACGACGCCGAAGGAGACGGGATATGACGGAGACTCTGCGGGCCGAAGACCTCGAAGCCCTGGCCGGCCGGGCCGGCCGCGAGCTGGAGGACGCCTCCGCGCCGGAGATCCTCACATGGGCCGCCGACACCTTCGGCGGGAGGTTCTGCGTCACCTCCTCCATGGAGGACGCGGTGGTCGCGCACCTCGCCTCGCGCGTCTTCCCCGGCGTCGACGTGGTCTTCCTCGACACCGGCTACCACTTCCCGGAGACGATCGGCACCCGTGACGCGGTCGAGGCGGTGATGGACGTCGACGTCATCACCCTCACCCCCCGGCAGACGGTGGCCGAGCAGGACGCCGAGTACGGGCCGAAACTGCACGACCGCGACCCCGACCTGTGCTGCAAGCTGCGCAAGGTCCAGCCCCTCCAGGAGGGACTGACCGGGTACACGGCCTGGGCGACCGGGCTGCGCCGCGACGAGTCCCCCACCCGGGCGAACACCCCGGTCGTGGGCTGGGACGCGAAGCGGCAGAAGGTGAAGGTCTCGCCGATCGCCCGCTGGACCCAGGACGACGTCGACACGTACGTCGCGGAGCACGGCGTTCTCACCAACCCGCTGCTGATGGACGGCTACGCCTCCGTGGGCTGCGCGCCCTGCACCCGCCGGGTGCTGGAGGGCGAGGGCGTCCGCGCCGGGCGCTGGGCCGGCCGGGGCAAGACCGAGTGCGGGCTGCACGACTGATGACGACTGATCAGGAGACTTCGATGAGCGTGACGGAGACGGGAGCCACCATCTGGCTGACCGGTCTGCCGAGCGCGGGCAAGACCACCATCGCGTACGAACTCGCCGGACGGCTGCGCGGCGAGGGCCATCGCGTGGAGGTGCTCGACGGCGACGAGATCCGGGAGTTCCTCTCCGCGGGCCTCGGCTTCTCCCGCGAGGACCGCCACACCAACGTCCAGCGGATCGGCTTCGTCGCCGAGCTGCTGGCGGCCAACGGTGTGAAGGTGCTGGTCCCGGTCATCGCCCCGTACGCGGACAGCCGGGACGCGGTGCGCAAGCGGCACCAGACCGAGGGCACCGCGTACCTGGAGGTGCATGTCGCGACGCCGGTCGAGGTGTGCTCCGCACGCGATGTGAAGGGTCTCTACGCCAAACAGGCGGCGGGCGAGATCAGCGGGCTCACCGGGGTCGACGATCCGTACGAGGCACCGGACTCGCCCGACCTGCGGATCGAGTCGCACCGGCAGACCGTGCAGGAGTCCGCGGCGGAGCTGTACGCGCTGCTGAGCGAGAGGGGGGCGGCGTGACGACCGTCGCGACCGTGTCGGAAGGCACCGACAGTCCGTACGCACTCAGCCACCTGGACTCCCTGGAGTCCGAGGCCGTGCACATCTTCCGTGAGGTGGCGGGTGAGTTCGAGCGGCCGGTGATCCTGTTCTCCGGCGGCAAGGACTCCATCGTCATGCTGCACCTGGCGCTGAAGGCGTTCGCGCCCGCGCCGGTGCCGTTCGCGCTGCTGCACGTGGACACCGGGCACAACTTCCCCGAGGTCCTGGAGTACCGCGACCGCACGGTGGCCCGGCACGGGCTGCGGCTCCATGTCGCCTCCGTACAGGAGTACATAGACGCCGGAAAGCTCCGCGAGCGCCCGGACGGCACCCGCAACCCGCTGCAGACCGTGCCGCTGACCGAGGCGATCCAGCAGCACCGCTTCGACGCCGTGTTCGGCGGCGGACGCCGGGACGAGGAGAAGGCCCGCGCCAAGGAGCGGGTCTTCTCGCTGCGCGACGAGTTCTCCCAGTGGGACCCGCGCCGCCAGCGCCCCGAGCTGTGGCAGCTCTACAACGGCCGGCACGCCCCCGGCGAGCACGTCCGGGTCTTCCCGATCTCCAACTGGACCGAGCTGGACGTCTGGCAGTACATCGCGCGCGAGGGCATCGAGCTCCCGGAGATCTACTTCGCCCACGAGCGCGAGGTCTTCAGCCGCTCCGGCATGTGGCTGACCGCGGGCGACTGGGGCGGCCCCAAGGAAAACGAACGGGTCGAGATCCGGCAGGTGCGTTACCGTACGGTCGGCGACATGTCGTGCACCGGTGCCGTCGACTCGGATGCCACGACGCTGGACGACGTCATCACCGAGATCGCCGCCTCCCGGCTCACCGAGCGGGGCGCGACGCGTGCCGACGACAAGATGTCCGAGGCCGCGATGGAGGACCGGAAGCGCGAGGGGTACTTCTAAATGACCGCCATCAGCGAGCAGTTGTCGACCACCACCCTGCTGCGGTTCGCCACCGCCGGGTCCGTCGACGACGGCAAGTCCACCCTCGTGGGACGCCTTCTGCACGACTCCAAGTCGGTCCTCACCGACCAGCTGGAGGCCGTCGAGCACGCCTCGCGCAGCCGCGGCCAGGAGGCGCCCGACCTGGCGCTGCTGACCGACGGCCTGCGCGCCGAGCGCGAGCAGGGCATCACCATCGACGTCGCCTACCGCTACTTCGCGACGCCGCGACGCCGGTTCATCCTCGCCGACACCCCGGGGCACGTGCAGTACACGCGCAACATGGTGACCGGCGCCTCCACCGCCGAGCTGGCCGTCGTCCTGGTCGACGCCCGCAACGGTGTCGTCGAGCAGACCCGGCGGCATGCCGCCGTCGCCGCGCTGCTGCGGGTGCCGCACGTGGTCCTGGCCGTCAACAAGATGGACCTGGTCGACTACGCGGAGCCCGTCTTCGCCGCCATCGCCGAGGAGTTCACCTCCTACGCCGCCTCGCTCGGCGTCCCGGAGGTCACCGCGATCCCGATCTCCGCACTGGCCGGTGACAACGTCGTGGAGCCGTCCGCGCACATGGACTGGTACGGCGGCCCGACGGTCCTGGAACACCTGGAGACGGTGCCGGTCAGCCATGACCTCACCGCCTGCCACGCCCGCTTCCCGGTCCAGTACGTCATCCGGCCGCAGACCGCCGAACACCCCGACTACCGGGGCTACGCCGGTCAGATCGCCGCCGGCGCGTTCCGGGTCGGCGAGGCCGTCACCGTCCTCCCGTCCGGCCGCACATCGACGATCGCCGGGATCGACGCGCTCGGCGAGAGCGTGGACATCGCCTGGGCACCCCAGTCGGTGACCCTCCGGCTGGCCGACGACATCGACATCTCGCGCGGCGACCTGATCGCACCGGCCGACGACGCGCCGACGGTCACCCAGGACGTCGAGGCCACCGTCTGCCACGTCGCCGACCAGCCGCTCACCGTCGGCCAGCGGGTGCTGCTCAAGCACACCACCCGCACGGTCAAGGCGATCGTCAAGGACATCCCCTCCCGCCTCGCGCTGGACGACCTCTCCCAGCACCCGGCGCCGGGGCAGCTCGTCGCCAATGACATCGGCCGGGTCGTCGTCCGTACCGCGGAGCCGCTCGCGCTCGACGCGTACGCGGACTCCCGGCGCACCGGATCGTTTCTGCTGATCGACCCGGCGGACGGCACCACACTGACGGCCGGAATGGCGGGCGCCTCGTTCGCCACCGCGGCCGAAGCGGCTGCCGGGGCCGGAACCGAAACCGAGGCCGACGCATGGGACTTCTGATGACCATCGACGTCTTTTCCACGTTCGCGAAGGAGGGCGGCCGCATCGGTAGCGGCGCCCTCGGCAGCGGTCAGGGCGGGGTCGCACGATGTGTGCGATGACGTACGCTCACCGACTGCGCGCCCGCTCGCCGCAACCGCACCGCCCGCACAGCCAGTTCAGACGAAGACCTGCCGACTTCCCGGCCGCGTCCCCGTAATCGCTCAGGACGCGAGCACCGGGCCACCGAGAGGAAAACCTCCCGTGTCTGCCCCCCGTACCACGCCGCGCCGCGCTCTCTCCGCCGTCGCCGCCCTGCCGATGCTCGCCCTCGCGCTCACCGCGTGCGGCTACGGCTCCGAGGCGAAGCAGGACGA
This sequence comes from Streptomyces sp. DvalAA-43, assembly GCF_900091725.1. GTDB lineage: Bacteria > Actinomycetota > Actinomycetes > Streptomycetales > Streptomycetaceae > Streptomyces > Streptomyces pulveraceus. The sequence goes on from NZ_FMBW01000043.1 coordinate 295,727, forward strand.
CGCCGCCAAGGCGGGCGTCTCCACCGGCGGCAAGAAGCTCTCCGCGGACACCGTGAAGATCGGCTACTTCCCGAATCTCACCCACGCCACGGCCCTGGTCGGCATCCAGGAAGGCCTCATCGCCAAGGAGCTCGGCTCCACGACGGTCAAGCCGTCGACGTTCAACGCCGGCCCGTCCGAGATCGAGGCGCTCAACGCGGGCTCGATCGACATCGGCTTCATCGGCCCGTCCCCGGCCATCAACGGCTTCACCAAGTCCAAGGGCAAGAGCCTGCGCATCATCGGCGGTTCGGCGTCCGGCGGTGTGAAGCTGGTCGTCGACCCGAAGAAGATCAAGACCCTGGACGACCTCAAGGGCAAGAAGATCGCCACCCCGCAGCTCGGCAACACCCAGGACGTCGCCTTCCTCAACTGGATCTCCGAGAAGGGCTGGAAGGTCGACGCCAACAGCGGCAAGGGCGACGTCTCCGTGGTCCGCACGGACAACAAGGTGACGCCGGACGCCTACAAGTCCGGTTCCATCGACGGCGCGTGGGCCCCCGAGCCGACCGCCTCCAAGCTGGTCGCGCAGGGCGCGAAGGTGCTCCTCGACGAGTCGACGCTGTGGCCGGACAACAAGTTCGTGATCACGAACATCATCGTGTCGCAGAAGTTCCTCACCGAGCACCCGGACGTCGTCGAGGCGGTGCTGCGCGGTTCGGTCAACACCAACGCGTGGATCAACGCCAACCCGGACAAGGCGAAGGCCTCCGCCAACGCCGCGCTCAAGACGCTGTCCGGCAAGGCGCTGCCGGCCGATGTCCTCGACCCGGCGTGGAAGTCGGTCCAGTTCATCGACGACCCGCTGGCCGCCACGCTCGACACGGAGGCGAAGCACGCGGTGAAGGCGGGCCTCCTGGACCAGACGGACCTGACGGGGATCTACGACCTGAAGCCGCTCAACAAGGTCCTCAAGGCCGCGGGCAAGCCCGAGGTCGCCGACGCCGGTCTCGGCGTCAAGTAAGCGCGTCCGGCACCGAACAGGATTCCCAGGAGGTGACGACCATGGCGACCACCACGCTGACCACGACCGAGGACCGTACGGAGGTCGGGCACGCGGCCCGCATCGACCACGTCTCGAAGTCCTTCGGCGGACCGGAAGGGCAGCAGCTCGTCCTGGACGACATCACACTCGATGTCGCTCCCGGCGAGTTCGTCACCCTCCTGGGCGCCTCCGGATGCGGCAAGTCGACCCTGCTCAACCTGGTGGCCGGACTCGACCGCCCGACCGCGGGGTCCATCGAGACCCCCGGCGGGCGGCCGGCCCTGATGTTCCAGGAGCACGCCCTCTTCCCGTGGCTGACCGCGGGCAAGAACATCGAACTCGCGCTGCGGCTGCGCGGCATGCCCAGGTCCGAGCGCCGCGCCGAGGCCGAGCGGCTGCTCGAACTCGTACGGCTCGGCGGGGCGTACGGCAAGCGGGTGCACGAGCTCTCGGGCGGTATGCGGCAGCGCGTGGCGATGGCCCGCGCGCTCGCCCAGGACAGCCAACTGCTGCTGATGGACGAGCCGTTCGCCGCACTCGACGCCATCACCCGGGACGTGCTGCACGACGAGCTGACCCGGATCTGGCGCGAGACCGACCTCTCGGTCCTCTTCGTCACGCACAACGTGCGCGAGGCGGTCCGGCTCGCCCAGCGGGTCGTGCTGCTCTCGTCGCGGCCGGGCCGGATCGCCCGGGAGTGGACGGTCGGCATCGAGCAGCCACGCCGCATCGAGGACACCGCGGTGGCCGAGCTGTCCGTGGAGATAACCGAACAACTGCGTGGGGAGATCCGCCGACATGGCCAGCACTGAGACCGCCGCCAAGGACACCGCCCAGGACCTGGCGGGCCTGGAGGCGGGGCTGGACGCGCTCGACGCCGTACGGGTGAGCCGGACCCCGGTCCGCGAGGTGCTGGTGCGCAAGGTGCTGCCGCCGGTCGTGGCCGTGGTCCTGGTGCTCGTCGTCTGGCAGATCCTGATCTGGGCGCAGGTCACCGACGACTACAAGCTGCCGTCGCCGTCCCAGGTGTGGGACGAGGTGACCGACGCCTGGGCGCAGGGCACCCTGCTCGGCTACATCTGGACCAGCGTCTCGCGCGGTCTGCTCGGCTTCCTGCTGGCCCTGGCCATCGGCACCCCGCTCGGGCTGCTGGTGTCACGCGTCAAGCTGATCCGCGCGGCGATCGGACCGGTGCTGTCCGGGCTCCAGTCGCTGCCGTCGGTCGCCTGGGTGCCTCCCGCGGTGATCTGGCTGGGGCTCGACGACAGGATGATGTACGCGGTGATCCTGCTGGGCGCGGTCCCGTCGATCGCCAACGGCCTGGTCGCGGGCGTGGACCAGATCCCGCCGCTGCATCTGCGGGCCGGGAAGACGCTGGGCGCCACCGGTCTTCGCGGCACCTGGCACATCGTGCTGCCGGCCGCGCTGCCCGGCTATCTGGCGGGCCTGAAGCAGGGCTGGGCGTTCTCCTGGCGTTCGCTGATGGCCGCCGAGATCATCGCCTCCTCGCCCGATCTGGGGGTGGGCCTGGGCCAGTTGCTGGAGCAGGGCCGGGAGACCAGCAGCATGTCGATGGTGTTCCTCGCCATCATCCTGATCCTCGCCGTCGGCATCGCGATCGACCTGCTGATCTTCAGTCCGCTGGAGCGGTGGGTCCTGCGCGGCCGCGGCCTCCTCGTCAAGAACTGAGTACGGTCATGACCGCTCCGGTACTGCTCGTCATCGCCCACGGCAGCCGCGACCCGCGGCACGCGGCGACCGTGCACGCGCTCACCGCGCGGGTGCGGTCGCTGCGGCCGGGGCTGCGGGTGGAGACGGGCTTCCTGGACTTCAACGCGCCGTCCGTGCCGCGGGTCCTGGAACGGCTGGCCGCGCAGGGCGCGCAGGACGTCGTCGCCCTCCCCCTGCTTCTCACCCGGGCCTTCCACGCCAAGTCCGACATCCCGACGGTGCTGCGCGAGGCCCGCGGCAGGCTGCCCCGGCTGCGGGTCCGGCAGGCCGAGGTGCTCGGCCCGTCGCCGCTGCTGAACTCGGCGCTGGAACGGCGGCTGCGCCAGGCCGGGATCCGTCCCGGCGACCGGGGCTCGACCGGGCTCGTCCTGGCCTCGGCGGGCTCCACGGACCCGGAGGCGATCGCAGTGATCGCTGAAATCGCGCGGGAGCTGCGGCACACCGGTTGGTGTTCCGTGCGGCCTGCGTTCGCCTCCGCCACCTCTCCCGCGGGGTTCCCCCGTACCGAGGACGCGGTACGGGCCCTGCGGGCCGAAGGAGTGCGCCGGGTGGCGGTGGCGCCGTACGTCATCGCTCCCGGCCGGCTCCCGGACCGGATCGCCGAAGGGGCGGCCGGGGCGGACGTCCTGGCCGATGTCCTGGGCCCGGCACCGGAGTTGGCCCGGCTTCTGCTGACCCGGTACGACGAGGCCCGCAGGCCGGCGGCCCGGACCGCCGCGCTCACCGCGTAGCGCGGCGCCCGCTCACCCCACGTCCAGGCTGCCCGTGCGGGTCCGCTTGAGTTCAAAGAGGTCCGGGTTCCCGGCGAGCACCCGGAAGCTGTCGAAGACCCGTCCGGCCTCCTCGCCGCGCGGTGCCGCCCGCAGGACGGGCCCGAACCAGACCGCGCCGTCGACATGGATCGTGGGCGTACCGACGTAGGCGTCCGCCTCCGGGTCCTTGCCGGCGTCATGGCTGCGGCGCAGCGCCTCGTCGTACGCCTCCGAGTGCGCGGCGGCGGCGAGCGCGGCGGGCAGGCCGAGCTCCGCCAGGGACCCGGCGATCACCGCGTCGAAGTCCTCGTTCTTGTGCCGGTGGATGCGGTCGCCCATCGCGGTGTAGAGAGCGCGCAGCACCTCGTCGCCGTGGTCCTGCGCCGCCGCGACCGCGACCCGGACCGGGCCGATCGACCGGTCGACCAGGTCCCGGTACCAGTCGGGGAGTTCATTGCCGATGTTGTGCAGATACAGACTCATGACGCGGAAGCGGAGGTCGATGTCGCGCCGCTGCTCGACCTCCAGCATCCAGCGGGAGGTGATCCAGGCGAACGGGCAGGCCGGGTCGAAGTAGAAGTCGACGGCGGTACGGTCCGGTTCCGGGGTTCGTGGTGAGGTGCTCATGCGTCGACCCTAGGTGCGGATTGGCATGCGGTCCCGGGCCATTCGCCGTCGATTCGACCGGGCCAATCCGGCCCGGGTGAGCGGGCGGTGGCATCCCCCGGCCCACCGCCCGCCCCCGTTCCGGCGCTCTGCCCTCAGGCCCCGGTCCAGTGCGGGTCGCGTCCGCTGCGGGCCAGTGCCCGTGTGAAGGCGGAGGCCGACGCGGGCACCGTCACCTCGTCGGCGAAGCCGTCGTACTGCCGGTAGAGCGCGGCGGTGCTGTCGACGACGCCGAGGACGTAGGCCGCCGCCTCGTCGGAGAGCCGGAACTCCTGGCCGACCGCACGGGCCACGTCCCAGCCGTGCAGGGCCGTCTCCTCGATGAGCATCGCGGCGATGTCGGCGGCCGGGGAGGCCGAACCCCCGAGGTCGACCTCGCCCTCCCAGACCGCCGGGTCCGACCACGCGGCGACCGCGCGGTCCAGCTGCGCCGCGTACTGCTGCGCCCAGTCGGCGTCGGCGGTGAAGTCCCGGGTGGTGAGCTCCTCCGGGAGGTCCTTGCGCAGGGCACGGTGCTCCAGGCCGTGGGAGGTGTACAGCACCCAGTGGTTGACGAGCCCGCGCACGTCCCAGTCACCGCAGGGCGTGTTCGGTGCGTCGAGCTGTTCGGCGCCGATGGAGCGGGCGATACGGGCCGCCTCGGCGGCGACTTCGGTCATGTGCGCGTGCTCGGTCTTCATGCCTCCCAGTCTGGATCCGGTCCGGCGGGCGGTATTGAAGAAACGCGACGCCGTCCGGCGTGTCCGGCTCAGGACGTCTCGGCGTCGACGAGCGCGACGAGTGCGGCCAGGGACATCGAACCGGCTTCCCGGCGCTCGCGCGCGAAGGCGTTCGCGGTGCGGCGGAGCACCTCGTTGACCGGAGTGGGGATCCCGTGGAGGCGGCCGAGCAGCACGATCTCGCCGTTGAGGAAGTCGGCCTCGATCGTGCCCGTGCCCCGGCTGAGGCTCTGCCAGGACGAACCGCCGCCGCGCGGGGAGCCGTCGAAGGGCTCGAAGCGGATCCTCCCGGCGCGTGCCTCCGCCTCCTCCTCCCGGCTCACCGGGTCGATTCCGGCGGCGGCGAGCACCGCCTGCCCCTCGGCGAACGCCCGCTCGAAGAGCTCGGAGGCGGGCTGTCCGGCGAGCGAGCCGGTGACGGCCTCGATCGCGTTGGCGAGGTTGGAGAGCAGCTTGCCGTACTTCCAGCGCATCACGTCCGGCACGACGGGGGCGAGCAGCTTCGCCTGCTCCAGGTCGGCGGCGATCAGCCGGGCCGTCCCGTCGGTCCCGGTGGGGTAGCGGCCCAGGTACAGGATGCCGGTCAGCGGGGTGCCCGCGGCGGCGACCTCGCCGGGTTCGACGAAGGTGGCGGGCAGCCAGACGCACATCCCGTACACCCGGCGGAACCGGCGCAGGGCGAGCCGTTCGCTCTCCACCCCGTTCTGGGCGCAGACCAGCGGCAGCCGCTCCCCCGCCGTGCCGCCGCCCGCGACGGGCCGGACGCTCCACGCGTCGAGGGCGGCCGTGCTGTCCTGCGTCTTGACGGCGAGCACGAGGACGTCGTCGGGGGTGAGGTCGATCGCCTCGGGCCGGTCGACGACGGGGAGCCGGTGGACGCGGGTGCCCTCGGGCGTGACGAGCCGCAGTCCGCCGGTGCGCAGCGCCTCGTACTGGGCGCCGCGCGCCACGAGCACGACCTCGTGGCCGGCCTCCGCCAGACGTCCGCCGAGGGCGCCGCCGACGGCACCCGCCCCGATGATGAGGTAACGCATCCCGACTCCTGTTCCACGGCCGCGCAGATCGGACATCCGGCCCCTCGCAGGGGCGTCGGCGTCTCAGCATAGGGTCCGTGGCCACAGCACCGATCGCGGGACAGCCCTTAGTGTTTCCCTCATGTCCTCCCTCTCCCCCCTTCCCGATGATGTGTTCCTGCTCGGCGGTGAGCTGCCCGTACGGCGGCTCGGCTACGGCACCGCCCAGCTGACCGGTCCCGGCTACTGGGGTCCGCGCGGTGCCCGGCAGGATGCCGTGGCCGTGCTGCGGGCCGCCGTCGAACAGGGTGTGACGCTCGTCGACACCGCCGACAACTACGGCCCGGGGCTGGCCGAGGAGCTCGTAGCCGAGGCGCTCCACCCGTACCGCGAGGATCTGGTGATCGCGACCAAGGGCGGTGTGGTGCGCACCAGTGACAGTGCCTGGCACGTCGCGGGGCGGCCGGAGCAGCTGCGGGCGATGTGCGAGGCCAGTCTGCGGCGGCTGCGGACGGACCGGATCGACCTCTACCAGCTGCACCGGTTCGACCCGGAGGTGCCGATGGCGGAGCAGTTGGGCGCGCTGGACGCGCTGCGGCAGGAGGGTAAGATCCGGTACATCGGTCTGGACACCCTCACCGCCGACCAGCTGGAGCAGGCCCTCTCCCTGACCGGGATCGCCTCGGTGCAGAACCGCTTCAATCTCCTCGACCGTTCGTCGGACGCGGTACTGAAGATGTGCGAGGCCCACGGCCTGGCTTTTCTGCCCTGGTTCCCGCTGGCCAACGGCGCTCTGACCGGCGACGCCGCTGCGGCGCTCACCGGCATCGCCGACCGGCACGGTGCCACCCGCGGGCAGATCGCCCTCGCCTGGCTGCTGCACCGTTCCCCCGTGCTGTGCCCGACCCCGGGCACCGGTTCGCCCGCCCATCTCGCGGAGAACCTGGGGGCCCGGGAGATCCGGCTGTCCGCCGAGGACCTGAGCGGCCTGGAAGCGCTCGCACCCGCGTGAAGGAGACTCGCCCGTGACCATTCCCCGTACCGCCCCCGCCGTTCCCGCCCCGGCCGCCGCTCCAGGCCCGGGTGCGGCTTCCGCCCCGGATGCCGTCGAGGCCGCCGTCCCGGTGATCCGGGCCGACGACGTCTCGCTCGTCCGGGACGGCAATGTGCTGCTCGACTCGGTCTCGCTGACCGTGCGGAGCGGTGAGCACTGGGCGCTGCTCGGTGCCAACGGAGCCGGGAAGAGCACCCTGCTGGGGCTGCTCGGCGCGGTCACCCACCCGACCCGGGGTTCGGTGGAGGTGCTGGGGCGCACCCTGGGCCGGGTCGATCTGCGGGAGCTGCGGTCGCTGCTCGGGCATGTCAATCCGCGTCATCCGCTGCGCTCCCCGCTGTCGGTGCGCGAGGTGGTGCTGACCGGTCTGACCAACTCGGTCGAGCCGGTGCCGCGCCGCTCGGTGGACGAGGAGCAGCGGGGCCGGGCGGAGCGGCTGCTGACGATGCTCGGCATGGGCGGCAAGTCGGGGTCGCGCTGGCCGGCGCTGTCGCAGGGCGAGCGGGGCCGTACGCTCATCGCCCGCGCCCTGATGCCGCAGCCGCGGCTGCTGCTGCTCGACGAGCCGGCCACCGGTCTCGATCTCGCCGCGCGTGAGCAGCTGCTCGACAGTCTGGACGTGCTGCGGGAGGAGCATCCGGAGCTGGCGACGGTGCTGGTCACCCACCATCTGGAGGAGCTGCCCGCCTCCACCACGCACGCGCTGCTGCTGCGGGGCGGCCGGTGCGTGGCCTCGGGCCCGGCGGACGAGGTGCTGACCACGGACCGGGTCAGCGACTGCTTCGGGCATCCGGTGCGGATCTCCCGTACGGACGGCCGGTGGGCGGCGCGGGCGCAGCGCGTCGCCCGTCGCTGACCGGGCTCAGCCGTCCGCGCCGGTCCCGGTGTCCTCGGCGGTGCCGAACGGGGTGGCCTGGTGGAAGTAGAGCAGCCAGCCCGCGTCGGTCAGCCGCCACAGCGAACTGCGGTGGGCGAGGCGCCCCTTCGTCTCGGTGTCGTAGGTGAGGTGGACGAGGCCGTCGCCGAGCTGGACCCCGGCCATCCGGGACGCGGTCATCGGGCCGGGGCGCGGGGCGTCCTTCGCGGTGAGCGAGGCGGTCATGGTGTCGCGGTCCCAGACCCGGCCGGTGTAGTCGATCTCGCGGTAGTCGGGGTGCAGCACCTGGGCGAGGAGTCCGGCGGAGGCGCGTACGGCCGGGTCCAGGAGGCGCAGCTCGCCCTCGACCGCCGCGGCCACGCCGGGGGACGCCCCGGTCATGCGGGGGCTCCGTCGTGCGTGGTCCCCGTGGGCGCCGTCAGTTCCACCAGTCTGGCCACGGTGTTCCAGTTGCGCGAGGTGGCGACGATGTCCTTGGTGACGGAGGACCGGGACAGTGCCTCGGCGAGTCTTGAACGGCCGAGTCCGTCGGGGGCGTAGAGGTAGAGCGCGCGGTCGCCGAGGCCGAATCCCTCGGGGAGGTAGGCCGTCGGGTCGATCCGGGCGAAGCGCCCGGCGTCGACGGGCCGGTCGTAGTACGTGATGTGCAGTTGCTTTCCTTCGAGTTCGGCGGCCGGGAACGGGCAGGCCGCGGCAACTGCCGCCAGGTAGGCGCCGTCCCGGACCAGGCAGGGGACGGGGAAGCCGAACCGCTGCTCGATGGCCCGCTCCAGTTCGGCGGCGAGGGCGTTCTCGTCGTCCGACGCGCTGCTGAAGACGGCGTTGCCGCTCTGCAGGTGGGTGCGGACGTCGCCGTGTCCGAGTTCGGTGAGCAGCGCGCGGAGTTCGGCCATCGGGACCCTCTTGTGGCCGCTCACATTGATCCCGCGCAACAGCGCCGCGTACATCGTCATGGGCACACCATAGGACGGTCTCTTCGCACGGTGCGGCCGCCGCGCCCCGTGGGGGAGGGCACGGCGGCCGCCGGTTCCGTGGTGAGTGGGCGTCCGCCGCCCGGTCACCGCTGCGGGGTCGGTTACTCGACGACCTTCAGCAGCTTGTTCGGTGTGCCCTCGGTCGCGTTGGAGATCGCGTCGGGGGTGGCCCCGTCGGTGAGTGCCGTGGCGACCTCCTCCGGGGTGGCGTCCGGGTGTCCCGCGAGGTAGACGGCGGCGGCACCGACGACGTGGGGGGTCGCCATGGAGGTGCCGGAGATGGTGTTGGAGCCGTCGTCGCTGTCGTTCCAGGACGAGGTGATGTCCGAGCCCGGAGCGTAGATGTCCACGATCGAGCCGTAGTTGGAGAACGACGACTGCTCGTCGTCCACCGTGGACGAGGCGACCGTGATGGCCTCGGGGACGCGGGCCGGGGAGCTCTCGCTCGCGTCGGAGGAGTCGTTGCCGGCGGCCACCGCGAAGGTGACGCCGGAGGCGATGGCCTTCTGGACCGCGGCGTCGAGCGCCTCGTCCGCGCCGCCGCCGAGGCTCATGTTGGCGACGGAGGGGCCCTCGTGGTGCTCGGTGACCCAGTCGATGCCGGCGACGACCTGCTCGGTGGTGCCCGAGCCGGAGTCGTCGAGCACCCGGACGGCGACGATCTTGGCCTTCTTGGCGACCCCGTAGGTCGCGCCGGCGATGGTGCCCGCCACATGGGTGCCGTGGCCGTTGCCGTCGTCGGCGCTGTCGTCGTTGTCCACGGCGTCGTAGCCCGAGCTGGCCCGGCCCTCGAACTCGTTGTGCGTGGTGCGGACACCGGTGTCGATGACGTACGCGGTGACGCCCTCGCCCGCGCTGTCCGGGTAGGTGTACGCGTTGTCGCCGGCCGTCTCGGTCTGGTCGATCCGGTCCAGACCCCAGGACGGCGGGTTCGTCTGGGTCCCGTCGATGTGGAACTTCTTGTTCTGCACGACCTTGGAGACGGCCGGGTCGGCCGCCAGGCGCTTGGCCTCGGTGAGCGAAAGGCCGCTGGCGGAGAAGCCGTTGATGGCGGAGCTGTAGTTCCGCTTCAGCGTGCCGCCGTACTCCTTGGCGAGCTTCGACTTGTCGGCCTTCTGGTCCAGCATCACGATGTAGCTGCCGGAGACGGCGTCGGCCGCGTCCGCGCCGTACACCACGCCCATCGCGGGAGCGGGGGCGGCACCGGCGAGGGAGGTGTTGAGCAGGGTGACTCCGGCGGCCGCGGCCACCGCGGTTATCGCCGCGGTCAGCTTGATCCGGCGTGCGCGCTTGTGAATTGCCATGAAGAGGGGTCTCCTCGTCATTCTTTGTGGGGGGATCGACCCCCGGCCGGAAGATCTCCGGGGGGCTGGCTCGAAACCCTCGCCGATTGACGCGCCCAGATCAAGACCTTCATGCGGCTGTGACTTACTCAACAAAGTTTCGTAATAAGAAACCGGCCAGCCGGGCCCAAGTCGGGCACGGTCGCCACGGCGTCCGTCGCTCGCCCCGGGCCCACGGCGCGACCGGCACACTTCGCACACGGGAACGCGAACCCCGCCCGGCCGTACGGACGGACGGGGCGACGGCTTGTTTCCGTCCCCGTGTTCACAGAGCTCTCACGCGGTGACCACGTTGAGGTCGGTCCCGGGGAGGGGACCGGGCCTCAGCGCTGGTAGCGGGCCAGGACCCGGTTGCCGTCCTCGACCAGACGTTTCCTCAGCTCGTCCGCCCCGATCGCTCCGCTGTAGTACTCCTGGAGGGCGGGCGTGGCGACCTTGTCCTTCCACTCCGGGTAGCCGCGCACCGACTGGGCGGGCGCGGGCCGGAGCGCCTCCGCGAGGGCGACACCGGTCGCCCAGCCGTTCTCGGCGGTGTGCAGGGACGGATCGGCGAGGGCCGCGGTGCCGGTCGGGAGCATCCAGTCGCCCTTGGCCAGCCGCACCATGTTCGGCGGCCGGAGCAGGAAGTCGATGAACCGCGCGGCCTCCCTCTTGTGCGGGCTGGCCGCCGAGACGGACAGCGTCTGCGGGCTCACCCCCTGGGCGAGGCCCGCGCTGCCCGCCGGAGCCGGCAGGACGGTCCACTCGAAGCCCTCGGGGGCCTGCTCGACGACCTGCTGGCGGTACGAGAAGCCCAGCGGCACCATCGCGTACTTGCCGCCGAAGAATCCGGGGAGGGTGTCGGATCCGCCCATGCCGAGGGTGGTGCGCGCGGCGCTGTGGTCGGTGTTGACCTGGTCGTGGATGGTGCCGGGGACGATCCGGTCGCCCTCCTCGGCGCGGAGGGTCACCTTGCCGTCGGCGCCCCGGTGGAAGAGGCGGCCGCCGCCGGAGAGGCCGAGGTTGAGGGTGACGGAGACCGGCTCCTTGAGCGGCCAGGCGACCCCGTATCTCCCCTTGCCGGTCAGCTCCCCGGTGATCCGCCGGAACTCGGCCCAGCTCCAGGGCCGGTCGGGGGTCGGGATCCGGACCCCCGACTCGTCGAGGATCCTGCTGTTGGCGATCAGGGCGCGGGGTTCCTGGAGGAACGGCACACCGTAGACGCCGTCGTCGAAGGTGGTGGTGGACCAGCTCTGCCCCGGGATGTCGGCCCTCAGCCGGCCGGGCAGGAGCCCGCGCAGGTCCGCGAGGTAGCCGCCGTAGGCGAAGTCGGCCAGGTCGTCTGAGGCGTCGTGGATGATGTCCGGCGCCTCGCCGCCCTCGAAAGAGGTGAGCAGCTGGTCGTGGACGGTGTCCCAGCTGCCCTGGACATAACTGACATGGATGTCCGGATGGGCTTCGTTCCACTCCTCCACCAGTTGCTTGTTGGCGTCGACGGACTCCTTCTGCCAGGCCAGCGACTGGAAGCTGAGCTCGATCCGACCGTGGTCGCCCCGGCCGTCGTCGGGCCCCGCGCAGCCGGTGAGCAGCAGGGCCAGCGCGGTGGCCGCCGAGGCCACCACCGTCCTCAGGGAGGCGGGCATCAGCTCTTCACCGCCCCGGCCAGCATGCCGCCCGTGATCCGCCGCTGGATGATCGCGAAGATCACCAGCGAGGGCAGGGTGGCGAGGAACGCGGCGGCGGCGAGCGGCCCGAGGTCGGCCGCGCCCTCCGCTCCGATGAAGTGGGTCAGTACGACCGGCAAGGTCTGCTTCTCCGGGGTCTTGAGCAGGACGAGTGCGAAGAAGAGCTCGTTCCACGCGGTGATGAAGGCGAAGAGCGCGGTGGCGACGATGCCGGGGGCCAGCAGCGGAGCGGTGACCGAGACGAGCGTCCGCAGCCGGCCCGCCCCGTCGACCGAGGCGGCCTCCTCCAGTTCGGCGGGCACCGCCCGTACGTATCCGACCAGCATCCAGAGCGCGAAGGGCAGCGCCCAGACGGCGTACACCATGATCAGGCCCCACAGGGTGTTGATCAGATGGAGGTTCTTCAGGATCAGGAAGAGCGGGATGATCAGCAGGACCAGCGGGAACGCCTGGCTGATCACGACCCAGCCGGTGGCCGCCGTGGTGAGCCGGGAGCGGCGGCGGGCCATCACGTACGCCAGGGGCGTGGCGACGACGACCGCGATGAGGGCGGCGCAGAGGGCGGCGGTCAGCGAATTGGCGGCGGCCCGGAGCAGCGGCTGTTCGTCGAAGGCGGTGCGGAAGTTGTCGAGCGTCGGATGGTCGGGGATCCAGGTGGGGTGCAGGGAGCCCAGTTCCCGCGCGGGTTTGAAGGCGGTGGAGATCAGCCACAGGAACGGGAACGCCAGGAAGACCAGATAGCCGAGGAGCGCGGCGTACTGTCCGGCGCGGGCGGTTCCGCCGGTGCGCATGCTCATCGCTCCCCACCTCCCCTGAGCCGGCCGGCGAGATACACCGCGAGGATCACGGAGATCACCGCGACCATCACACAGCCCATCGCCGCGGCGTATCCGAACTGTCCGTAGTGGAACGCCTCCTCGTACGCGAAGAGCATCGGCAGCCGGGTGCGGCCGCCGGGTCCGCCGTTGGTCAGTACGTAGACCAGGGCGAAGGAGTTGAAGTTCCAGATGAAGTTGAGGGCGGTGATGGCCAGCGCGACCGGTCTGAGCACGGGCCAGGTGACGGTGCGGAAGCGGCGCCAGGCACCGGCTCCGTCCAGGGCGGCCGCCTCGTGGAGCTCGTGCGGGGTGTTCTGCAGCCCGGCGAGCAGGGCGACGGCGGTCTGGGGCATGCCCGCCCAGACGCCCACGACGATCACGGCGGGCAGCGCGGTGGCGAGTCCGGTGAGCCAGTCCCGGCCGTCGCCGAGGCCGAGATCGCGGAGGGTCTCGTTGAGGACGCCCGCGTCCGGGTGGTAGACGAGCCGCCACATGATGCCCACGACCACCTCGGGCATCGCCCAGGGGATGATCGCCAGTGCCCGCGCGAGCCAGCGCATCCGCAGGTTCTGGTTGAGCAGCAGGGCGAGGCCGAGGGCCAGCACGAACTGCGGGACCGTGACGCCGAACGCCCACACCAGGCCGATCCGGAACGAGTCCCAGAAGAGGGTGTCGTGGAGCAGGTCCTGGAAGTTCAGTCCGCCCACCCACTGGGTGGAGCGGGTGCGGCCGGACTGGGCGTCGGTGAAGGCCAGCGCGATGCCGTAGAGCAGGGGGCCGACGCTCAGGACCAGGATCGGGATCAGCGCGGGCAGCACCAGGAACCAGGTTCCGGCGCTCCGCTCGACGGGGCGGGACGGCCTGTCCTGCGGCCCGCCGGGCGGTCCGTGCTTCCCGGAACGTACGGTTGCATTCGCCAATGTCACGAAACCGCCCCCTTGCGTCATTCGATCGGTTTCATACCGTTCTGGCCGCTCAGGTGGCCTCCGTCATCGTGCTGACGGGCCATCGGTTCGTCAAGCCGACCTGCGCGGATGCGAAAATCGGAGTCATGAACGAGATGCGTGCGCGTGAGGTGCTGACCGCTGCCGGGCTGTCCGGTGGTGCGGAGCTGCTCGCGATCGGTGAGAACGCGGTGTTCGCCGTCGGCGACCTGGTGGTCAAGGTCGGCCGGGACGCCGTGCGGCACCCGGAGCTACGGGACCGGGCCGAACGCGAGGTGGCCGTCGCCCGCTGGCTGGCCGCCTCGGGCGTCCCCGCCGTACGGGCCGCCGAGCCCGCGGCGCGGCTGGTCGAGGGGCACCCCGTGACCCTCTGGCACCGGCTGCCGGACGCCGTGCGCCCCGCCGAGCCGAGGGATCTGGCACCGCTGCTCGCCCTGGTGCACGCGCTGCCCGCGCCGGACGGCCTCGCCCTGCCGCGCCGCGAGCTGCTGGGCGGCGTCGAACGCTGGCTGCGGCTCGCGGGCGACGCGATCGACCCGGCCGACGCCGACTATCTGCGGGAGCGCCGCGACGGCTTCGCGGCGGCCGCCGCCGCCCTGGTCCCGCATCTGCCGCCGGGGCCGATCCATGGCGACGCCCTGCCCCGCAACGTCCATGTCGGCCCGGACGGGCCGGTGCTGGTCGATCTGGAGACCTTCTCCGCGGATCTGCGCGAACACGACCTGGTGGTGCTCGCGCTCTCCCGCGACCGCTACGGCCTGGCGCCCGAGGCCTACGACGCCTTCACCGCCGGGTACGGCTGGGACGTCCGTGAGTGGGAGGGCTGCGCGGTGCTGCGCGGTGCCCGGGAGACGGCCAGCTGTGCGTGGGTGTCCCAGCACGCACCGGCCAACCCGAAGGCCCTCGCGGAATTCCGCCGCCGGGTGGCCTCGCTGCGCGACGGCGACACGGCGGTGCGGTGGTATCCGTTCTGAGAGCCGTCCGCTGATCCGCCGGACGGGGCCGGGCCCTCAGCCCGCCGCGACGCCGGCCGGCTCCCGCAGCGGCCAGTGGCCGTCGATCACCGCGTCCGCGGTGCCCTTGCGGCGCAGGAACTGCTGGAAGTCCGCCGCCCATTGCGCGTACCACTCCACCTGGCGCTCGTGCAGCTCGGCGGCGGTCAGCCCGGCCACCGAGCCGTGCCGCTCGGCTATGGCGTACGCCACCCGGACCGCGGCCAGCGCGTCCGCCCCCGCGTCATGGGCCCCGCCGTGCACCACGCCGTACTCGACACAGACCGCCTCCAGGTTGCGCTTGCCCTTGCGGTAGCGGTCGACGGACCGGTCGATGGTGTACGGGTCGATGACCGGGCCGATCCTGGCCCCGTCGAGCCGGTCGCTCAGCGACGGCAGCCCGTGCCGGCGCAACTCCGCCGTGAGCAGCGTCAGGTCGAAGGCCGCGTTGTACGCGACGACCGGCACCCCCTGGCGCCAGTAGCCGGTGAGGGTCTCGGCGATCTCGTCGGCCACCTCGCGCACCGGCCTGCCCTCCGCCGCCGCCCGTTCGCTGCTGATGCCGTGGATCGCCGAGGCCTGCGCGGGGATCCGGATGCCCGGATCCGCCAGCCAGGTGCGCTGCCGCACCGGCTCCCCGTCCCTGCCGTCGACGCCGACGACCGCGGCCGTCACGATCCGGGCCTCCAGCGGTTCCGTACCCGTCGTCTCCAGGTCGAAGCCGACCAGCGCCTCCCGGTGCCAGCTCATCCCGTACCTCCTTCGTGGTGCTCTCCCCCAGGTGGTGACCACCCTCGCACGCACCACTGACAACGCGGACCCGGCCCCTCAGGAGACGGGCCGGGAGTCCGTCCACACGGACTCGAATTCCTCGCGGTACGTCTCGAAGAGCCCGTGCTCGTTGTCCTGCCCCGCCCGGACCACGGCGCGCCCGCCGCCGCGCAGCACCAGCACGGGGGCCTCCATGCCGCGTGCGCGCCGCAGATAGGTCTGGACGACCCCGACCGCGTCCGTCCCGTCGCCGTCCACCAGATAGGCCGTGAAGCGCGGGGTCTCGTCGAACACATGGATCTCGAAGGCGCCGGGGTCGCGGAGCTTGGAGCGGACCCGGCGCATGTGGAGGATGTTCATCTCCACCGACCGGCTCAGCTCGCCCTTCTTCAGGCCCAGCTCCCGCTCCCGGCGTTTGACCGCGCTGCTGGCAGGATTGATGAAGAGCAGCCGGACCCGGCAGCCCGACTCGGCGAGCCGGATGAGCCTGCGGCCGGAGAAGTTCTGCACCAGCAGGTTGAGTCCTATGCCGATCGCGTCGAGCCGGCGCGAACCGCCGAAGAGGTCCTCGGCCGGCAGCTGGCGCTGGAGCCGCACCCGGTCGGAGTGGACGGAGACCACGTCCGCGTACCGGTCGCCGACCAGCTCCTCGACGGCGTCGACCGGGAGCCGGTCGGCCGACGGGACCCCGGCCCCGCTGCCCAGGATCTCCAGGAGCCGGGCGGAGGCCCGCTCGGCCTGGGCGAGGACGGCCTCGTTCAGTGCGCGGTTGCGGGAGACCACGTTGCGGGCGACCTCCAGCTCGTCGAGGGCCAGCTCCACCTCGCGCCGGTCGTCGAAGTACGCCTCGAAGCACGGCCAGTGCTGGACCATCAGCTCACGCAGCTGGGGCAGCGTGAGGAAGCTGAGGACGTTGTCGTCGGCGGGGTCCAGCAGATAGCCCTTGCGGCGCGAGACCTCGCGCACGGCGACGGCGCGCTGCACCCACTCCTGCCCGGCCGGTCCGGCGGCGGCCACCACCCAGTCCTCGCCGTGGACCGGCTCGTAGATGGGCCGGAGCACCGCGGCGACCACGGCGCGCAACCGCTGTTCCACGAGATTCAGCCAGATGTAGGCGCGCCCGGCCCGCTGGGCGCGCGTACGCACCTCGCTCCAGGCGTCCGCTCCCCAGTCCAGTTCCGCGCCGATCTCCATGGGCTGCGCAAGCGATACCGCCCCTGGTGGGACATCGGTGGAATCCCCCTCGTGACCTGGGTCACCTGGGGGCAGCTCGAATCCTCCCGAGCTCACCCGCGCACCGCCTTCCACTCCCCCACCAACGATCAAGGAAGGGTACTCCGGGAGCGGGAGCCGGTGCAGCCGGATGCGCATGCTGCTTCGTCAACTCCCGTGTACCGCAGGCATGTTCCCGTCGGCAAGATCTGCCGTAGTGAGGGGATTCATAGTGATTAAGCACCCCATCCGGGGCCCCGCGCGGGGCGGCGGCCGGATTCCGGGGCCCGGATCCGGGTGCCGGGCGACGCGGAGGGGCCCGATGTTGACCGGACCGCGCGACGCCGCCCGCCGATTGCCGGTCGGTCTTAGGTAGCCGCACCTCTTTCGGGGAAGATCTGGCTCCGGGGCCGTCCGGCGGATCAGGGCCGGACGGGGCCCGGACGTGTCCGCTAGCTCCAGGTACCCGGATCAGAAGTGGAGGAGTCGAGCCCATGCAGGTCTGGCCGGGACAGGCGTATCCCCTCGGCGCCACGTACGACGGCGCCGGGACCAACTTCGCGGTCTTCTCGGAGGCCGCCAGACGAATCGAGTTGTGCCTGCTGCACGACGACGGTTCCGAGACGGCGGTGGAGCTCAGGGAGACCGACGCCTTCGTCCGCCATGCCTATCTGCCCGGGGTGATGCCCGGGCAGCGGTACGGATTCAGGGTCCACGGGCCGTACGAGCCGGAGCGCGGCGCCCGCTGCAATTCGGCCAAGCTGCTGCTCGACCCGTACGCCCGTGCCGTCGCCGGCCAGATCCGGTGGGGCGAGGCGGTGTACGGCTATCCGTTCGGCCGGCCCGACGCGCGCAACGATCTCGACTCGGCACCGCACACCATGACCTCGGTCGTGGTCAACCCCTACTTCGACTGGGGCGACGACCGGCGGCCCCGTACGGACTACCACCGCACGGTGATCTACGAGGCCCATGTGAAGGGCCTGACGATGCTCCACCCGGGGCTGCCGAAGGAGCTGCGCGGCACCTACGCGGGTCTGGCCCATCCGGAGGTGATCGCCCATCTGACGGAACTGGGCGTCACGGCGATCGAGCTGATGCCGGTCCACCAGTTCGTCCAGGACCACCGGCTGGCCGACGCCGGGCTGGCCAATTACTGGGGCTACAACACCATCGGCTTCTTCGCCCCGCACAACGCCTACGCCTCCTGGGGCGACCGCGGCGAACAGGTGCTGGAGTTCAAGCAGGCCGTACGGGCGCTGCACCAGGCGGGCATCGAGGTGATCCTCGACGTGGTCTACAACCACACCGCGGAGGGCAACCACCTGGGTCCGACGCTCTCCTTCCGGGGCCTGGACAACGCCTCGTACTACCGGCTCGCGGACGACCAGCGGTACTACATGGACACCACGGGGACCGGGAACTCCCTGCTGATGCGGTCGCCGCACGTGCTCCAGCTGATCATGGACTCGCTGCGGTACTGGGTCACCGAGATGCACGTGGACGGCTTCCGCTTCGATCTGGCGGCCACCCTGGCCCGGCAGTTCCACGAGGTGGACCGGCTGTCGTCGTTCTTCGACCTGGTGCAGCAGGACCCGGTGGTCAGCCAGGTGAAGCTCATCGCCGAGCCGTGGGACGTGGGCGAGGGCGGCTACCAGGTGGGGAACTTCCCGCCGCTGTGGACCGAGTGGAACGGCAAGTACCGGGACACCGTACGGGACCTGTGGCGGGGCGAGCCGCGGACGCTGGCCGAGTTCGCGGGGCGGCTGACCGGCTCGTCGGACCTGTACCAGGACGACGGGCGGCGCCCGCTCGCCTCGATCAACTTCACCACCTGCCACGACGGGTTCACCCTGCACGACCTGGTCTCGTACAACGACAAGCACAACGAGGCGAACGGCGAGGGCAACCGGGACGGCGAGAGCCACAACCGGTCCTGGAACTGCGGCACGGAGGGCGGTACCGACCAGCCGGAGGTCCTCGGTCTGCGGACCCGGCAGATGCGGAACTTCATCGCCACGCTGATGCTGTCGCAGGGCGTGCCGATGCTGAGCCACGGCGACGAGTTCGCGCGTACCCAGCAGGGCAACAACAACGCGTACTGCCAGGACAGCGAGTTGTCGTGGGTGCACTGGCCCGACCCGGCCGAGGCCGCCGGGGACGACACGGAGGACGCCGACCGGGACACGGCGGAGGAGCCGGGCAGCAGTCTGCTGGAGTTCACCCGGGCGATGGTCTGGCTCCGCCGCGACCATCCCGTCTTCCGGCGCCGCCGGTTCTTCCACGGCCGTCCGGTCGAGGGCACCCACGACGAGCTCTCGGACATCGCGTGGTTCACGCCGGAGGGCGGCGAGATGACGCAGCGGGACTGGCAGGCCGCGCACGCCAAGGCGCTGACGGTCTTCCTCAACGGGCACGCGATCTCGGAGCCGGGGCCGCGCGGCGAGCGGATCTCCGACGACTCGTTCCTGCTGATGTTCAACGCGAGCGCGGAGACGCTGGAGTTCTCCGTACCGGTGAATCACGGCCGGCAGTGGCTGGTGGTGGTCGACACGGCGCGCCCGGTCGGTGTCATGCCCGGCTCGGGGCCGAAGGTGGCCGCGGGCGATCGGGTGACACTGGTCGGACGCAGTATGGCGGTGCTCCAGCGGCCCGCGTAGGGCGTGTCCGGCCGCCGGGGCACACCGCCGGTCGAGCCCTTTGCGGCGTTCCGTGACACAGAAGCCGCCAGGCTGGGTACGAACGTCCGCATGACGCCCACCGCCACCTACCGCCTCCAGCTCCAGCCCGGCTTCCCGTTCTCGGCCGCCGGACACGCCGTGCCGTATCTCGCCGCGCTCGGCGTCTCTCATCTGCACCTGTCGCCGGTCCTGGAGGCCGTGCCCGGCTCCCGGCACGGCTACGACGTCGTCGACCACGGCCGCGTCCGCGCCGAGCTCGGCGGTGAGGAGGGGCTGCGGGAGCTGGCCCGCACGGCGCGTGAGCACGGTCTCGGGCTGATCGTGGACATCGTGCCGAACCACATGGCCGCCGTCCCCCGCCACAACCACGCGCTGCGGGAGGTACTGCGCGAGGGTCCCGGGTCCCCGTACGCCCGCTGGTTCGACATCGACTGGGCGGCGGGCGGCGGCAAGGTGCTGCTGCCGGTGCTCGGCGGCCGGATCGGCGAGGAAATGGACCGGCTCCGGGTGGACGGGGACGTGCTGCGCCACGGCGAGCAGGAGTTCCCGCTGCGGACCGGCACGGCCGGGCTGCCGCTGCCCGAGCTGCTGGAGGCCCAGCACTACCGGCTGGGCTGGTGGCGGCTGGCCCGTACCGAGCTGAACTACCGGCGGTTCTTCACGATCTCGGAGCTCATCGGGGTGCGGGTGGAGGACCCCGAGGTCTTCGCCGCCACCCACGGCAAGATCCTCGAACTGGTCCGGGACGGTGTCGTCGACGGTCTGCGCATCGACCACCCGGACGGGCTGGCCGACCCCGCGGCCTATCTGGCGCGGCTCTCGGCGGCGACCGGCGGGCGGTGGACGGTGGTGGAGAAGATCCTCACCGGCGACGAACGGCTGCCCGCGGACTGGGCCGTCGCGGGAACCACCGGGTACGACGTGCTGCACCGGATCGACGGGCTGTTCGTCGACCCGATGGGCGCCGCCGAGCTGGTCGGCCGCTACCGGGAGTACGCGGGGCCCGCCGGTGACCGAGGGGGCTACTGGACGTCGACCGTCCGCCGTGCCGCGTACCGGGTGGTGACGCATGAACTGGCCGCCGAGACCGAGCTGCTGACCCGGCTCGCGGCACGGATCTGCGCGGCGGACCCAGCGCTGCGCGACCACGCCCCGTGGACGCTGCACGCCGCGGTGCGCGAACTGCTCGTGCGGGTGCCCGTCTACCGCCCGTACGCGACGGCGGGCGGGCCCCGCACGCGGACGGCGGAGGAGACCCTGCCGGACTCGACCGTCCGGGACGCGAAGGCGGCGTTCGCCGTCGCGGAGGAGGCGTCGGCCGTCGATGTGGTCCGGGAGCTGGCGCTGGGGCGGCTGGGCGAGGGGCCCGAGCGGGCCGCGTTCTGCGCCCGGTTCGCGCAGACCGCATCCGCGCTGCGCGCCAAGTCGGTCGAGGACACCGCGTTCTACCGGTACGTTCCGCTGGTCTCGGCGAACGAGGTGGGCGGCGATCCCGGACAGCCCGCGGTGACCCCGGAGGGGTTCCACGCGTTCTGCGCCCGGCTGGCTCGCGACTGGCCGGCCACCGGCACGGCGCTGACCACCCACGACACCAAGCGGAGCGCCGATGTACGGGCCCGGATCGCGGTGCTGACGGAGTGCCCGGAGTCGTGGTCCGGGCTGCTGACGGAGCTGGAGCGGGCGACCCCGGCCACCGCTCCCGACGCGCAGCTCGCCTGGCAGGCCTGGCAGACGGCCGTGGGCTGCGCGCGGCTGCCGGGCGGCGAGATGGCGGGCCGGCTGGAGCCGGCGCTGTTGAAGGCGGTCCGCGAGGCGGGGCTCTTCACCAGCTGGACCGAGTCCGATCCGGCGTACGAGCGGGCGGTGACGGACTTCGTCGCGGCCGGTCCGGCCGCGGGCGGCGGTCCGGTGCGCGAGACGCTGGAGCGGTTCGCGCACACGCTCGATCCGTATGTGCGGGCCAATGTGCTG
Organism: Streptomyces sp. DvalAA-43; assembly: GCF_900091725.1. Lineage (GTDB taxonomy): Bacteria > Actinomycetota > Actinomycetes > Streptomycetales > Streptomycetaceae > Streptomyces > Streptomyces pulveraceus. Next base: position 316,933 of record NZ_FMBW01000043.1, read on the forward strand.
GGTGCGGCGCTGGTGCATCTGACGATGCCGGGGGTGCCGGATCTGTACCAGGGCACGGAGCGGGAGTACCTGGCCCTGGTCGACCCGGACAACCGGCGTCCGTTCCGCACGCCGTCCGGGGACGCGGCCTCCGGCGAGAAGGGCGAGCTCACGGCGGTCGCCCTGCGGCTGCGGCGCGACCGGCCGGAGGTGTTCGGCGAGTCCGGTACGTATGCCCCGCTGGACGCCCGGGGCCCGGCGGCCGCGCACTGTCTGGCGTTCTGCCGCTCCGGCGAGGTGGTCACCGCGGTGACCAGGCTGTCGTTGCGGCTGGCCGAGTCGGGCGGCTGGCACGACACGGAACTGACGCTGCCGGACGACGGGCCGTGGACCGATCTGCTGGCCCCCGGCCGGGAGTTCGCCGGGGGTTCGGTCGCGCTCGCCGAGCTCTTCGCCGGACGGCCGGTGGCGCTGCTCAGCCGGGCCGGACGAGAAGGGCCCGCGGACCACGGGTGAGCAGCCCGGTGCCCGCCGGGCGGAATCCGTCCGCCCAGCGGAGACGGGGCATCGCGTCGAGCAGCGCGCCCAGCCCCTGCCCTGCCTCCAGCCTGCCGAGCAGGACGGCCGGGCAGGACGCGGGGCCGGTGAGGGACCGGCCCTGGTCGCGGCGGAAGGGATCGAAGCGGTCGGGGGCGGCGAACCGTTCCGGATCGCGGCCGGCCGAGCCGATCAGACAGGCCACGTCCGCCCCGGCGGGCAGGGTGCCGCCGCTGAGGGTGACCTCGGTGACGGTGCGGCGCAGCACCACCTGGACCGGCGGGTCGCGGCGCAGCGACTCCGTCCAGGCCCGGTCGGCCAGGGCGGGTTCGACGCGCAGGGCGGCGAGCAGGTCGGGGTCGTCCAGCACATTGGCGAGGAACGAGGCGAGGGCGGTCTCGCGGAGGGCGGTGTACCGGGTGCAGGGCAGGGCGGCGCCGCCCGCGGGGGTGCCGGACGGCCGGAGGACGTACGGGCGGGGGCTCGTGCCGGTGGTCGCGCCGACGGGCAGCCAGCGGCAGAACTCCTCGACGAGGTCGGCCTGTTGGCGCCCCGCGATCCGGCGTGCCAGCACGTACGCGGTCCGTTCGATCCGTGCGGCCAGGTGACGCGGTATCGGACCGGGGGCGGCCGCGTGGTGCTTCCGGGGTGCGCAGCGGGGGCCGCCGTGGCAGAGGCCGAGCGGGGCGGGGCCGCCCCGGGGCGCGGTGTCGTGCGGGAGGCCGGTGAACCGGGGGTCGGTGAGGGCCGTGGCCACGTCCGCGTACCGGCTGACCAGCCAGGCGCCCAGGGGCACGTCGTAGCTGAGCGGGTATGCCTCGCGCAGGACGCGGTAGAGCCGGTAGGGGTCGTGCGCCGCGCCGGGTGCGAGCAGGCTGGGGCCGGTGCTCCGGCGGGGGCCGCGCGCCGGTCGGCCGGTCCGGCGGCCGAGGTCCGGTGCGGGTATGCCTTCCGGCGCGTCGGCCTGCATCGGGTACCCCCGGGGCGTCAGGGCGCCGGTGTGCGGCGCGGTTTCCCACCAGGGGATCACCGGCGGGGGCGTCGCGCAGTCGGCGTACGGCTGTCCGGGTGACCACGGTACGCCCGGACGGGGGGTCCCGGTCGGGGGTCCCGGTCGGCCGGCGGCCGGGGTCTCAGTCCGCCGGCGTCCGGGGGCGGAACGGCCGGACGGTCCCGAGCAGGTCCGTGAACGCGGCGGCGCCGGTCAGCCCGACGCGGGCGGTCCGGGGACGGGCGTGGAGAGCCGGAAGCTCATCCGGCCGAAGCTCACCTGGTCCCCGTCGCGGACCGGGACGGTGCCGATGACCCGCTGGCCGTTGACGCAGGTGCCGTTGGTCGAGCCGAGGTCGCGCAGCAGCCAGCTGCCGCCCCGCACGGTGAGTTCCGCGTGCATCCGGGAGACGGTCTCGTGGCTGAGCCGCAGTCCGTTGCCGGGATCGCGGCCGATCAGCAGGGGGTGCGGGCTCGGCGCGGGGAGCAGGAGCTTCGGGAGCCGCTCGGTCTGCCAGACCCGGCGTACCCGGCCGGGGAATCCGGACACCCCGCCCACCACCCGGAGTATCCGCCGTGACCAGCGGCCCTCGCCCTCCAGGTCGGCGGTGAGGGCGTCCAGTTCATCGGAGCGCCGGGCGGTGAGGGCCAGTTCCATGCGCCGCATGAAGGTGTCGTGGGACAGCCTTCCCTGTGCCGCGCCGTCTCTGAGCACGCCGAGCACACGGTCGCGCTGGGCGTCGGACAGCCGCGCGGGATACGTGTGGGACTCGAAGGAGGACGTCACGCGCCCAATTGTCGGTCCGACCGCCCCGGAGTGTCCAGAACGGGCCCGTACTCTCCCCGGCCGACGCTCCCGTTCCGCCCTCGCTCCCCGCCCCGGCCCACGCCCGTACCCTCCCCGGCCCGCTCGGAACGCCTGCCGCGGATATCCCCGCGCACGGCCGCGGAGACGTTGCTACTGTCTGCCGCCGCGGGCCGCCCGGCACCCACCGGGCGGCTCTCCCGAGCACCTCAAGGAGCTTGTGTGACCCATGCACCACAGGAACTGACCATCCGTCCGCTCGTCGGCCCACAGGAGCTCGGGCTCTTCCGGCAGCTGTCGTACACCCTCGATCACGAGTTCGCCGACGACCTGGCGAGCGGGCGTCGCCGGCCCGAGTGGATGTGGGTGGCGATGCGCGGCAAGCAGGTGGTGGCGCGCATCGCGTGGTGGAGCCAGGACGGAGCGGCGCCGCTGCTCCTCGACGTGTTCGACCTGGACGACACGTTGCCCGAGCCCGGACGCGGTGAGGCGGGCCTGAAGCTGCTGGAGGCGGCGACCGCCGCGGTCGTGCCCGCCGGTGCCCCGCGCCCCGAGTACGGACGCTTCGTCCCGGCCGACTGGCGCGAGGACCCGGCCGTCCGCGAGGTCGTCGAGGCCCGGATCCGGGTCATGGAGCGCTCCGGTGCGCGGATGCTGGTCGAGCGGCTCCGGCTGGAGTGGCGGCGCGGCACTGCGGTCCCCGCCGGCAGCGGCCGCCTCCGGTTCCGCCAGGTCGAGGGCCGCGAGGATCTCCTCGCGCTGATGGCCCCGGTGATGGAGGGCACCCTCGACGCCCACGGGCAGGCCGACCTCGCGTCCGGGCTCAGTGCCCGCGAGGCCGCCGAGAAGCAGTACGACGAGGAGCTGGTGTCGTACCGGACGCCGCGCGAGTGGTGGCGGATCGCCGAACTCCCGGACGGGGAACCGGTCGGATTCGTGATCCCGGCGCGCAACAGCTACAACCCGATCATCGCCTACATCGGTGTGCTGCCCGCCCGGCGCGGCCACGGCCACATCGACGACATCCTCGCCGAGGGGACCAGGGTGCTGGCCGCGCAGGAGGGTGTGGAGCGGATCCGGGCCGCCACCGACCTCGGCAACGTCCCGATGGCCAGGTCCTTCGCACGCCTCGGGTATGTGAACTTCGAGCGCTCCTTCGACATGGTCTGGGACTGATCCCGGACCACCGGCCCGTCGGTCACGGCGACCGCTCCCCCGCGGGTCCGGGGGTGAGTTCCGCCAGCCACCGCAGGCGGAGCCACTGCTCGGCGGGGATCGTCGCGTCCTCGCCGCGCGGCGCCACGTCGAGCAGCAGACCGCCGTCCCCGTCCGCCGACTCCCTTACCAGCGACTCCAGTTCCTCGCGGCCGGGGTACGTCCCGGGCGGGGCGTCACGGTTGTAGCCGAGGGCGGAGCCGGTGCGGCGGGCGTGTTCCGGGGTGCGGAGACCGGGGCACGGGCCGGGGCCCCCGCCCCGGGCGGCGGTGCGGCGTTCCCAACTGCCGTACAGGGCCCTGGCGCCGGGCAGCCGCAGCGCGCGTCGCACCGGTGCGTACGGGGAGAGCTGGTCGTTGACGACGCCGTGCGGGACGGCGAAGCGGTAGTACTCCAGGAGCCGTTGCGCCTCGGTGGGCGAGCCGGGCCAGGCGAGGTCGTTCCAGAGGAGGTCGGGGCGGTACCGGCGGATCAGTTCGCGCATCTGGGCGCCCGCGTACGCGGGGTAGCCGCCGCGCGGGACGGCCGCGACGGCGTCCGCGCCGGTTCCTATGGGCCGGTCGTCGAAACTCCAGTCGAGTCCGCCGGAGTAGGAGAGACCGAGGCGGAGCCCCTCGGCCCGTACGGCTTCGGCGAATTCACCGACGACGTCCCGTGCGGTGTGCCAGCGGGCGCGGTGCGGATGGGCGGCGTCGGAGGGCCAGAGACAGAAGCCGTCGTGGTGCTTGGCGACGAGGACGGCGTAGCGGGCTCCCGCGGCGCGGAAGCCGCGGGCCCACTCGGTGGGGTCCCAGCTCTCCAGGGCGTCGTTGAAGTCGCCCCCGAAGGCGGCGTAGGGGCGGGTGCCGTGGGTCGCGCGGTGGTGGGCGGATACGGGGCTGTCGGGGAACCGGAGCGCGTTCTCGTACCACGCGGCGTACGGTGCCCAGCCGAGCGGCGACCGGCGCCCGGCCAGGGGGAGTTCGGCCGCCGGGACGTGGGGCGGGGCCCAGCCCGGTACGGAGGCGGGCGTCCAGTGCACAAAGATCCCCAGTCCGGCCCGGGACCACCATGAAGCAACCATGCCGCGAAGTATGGATCACACCGCGCGCCGCCCGTCAGGCCGGTGTGCCGGGCCGTCCCGCCTTCTGCGCGCGGATCAGTTCGCGGTACCAGGCATAGGAGTCCTTGGGCGTCCGGCGCAGTGTCTCGTAGTCGATGTGGACGAGGCCGAAGCGCTTGCTGGCGCCCTCGATCCATTCGACGTTGTCGGTGAGCGACCAGGTGAAGTAGCCCCGCACGTCGACTCCCGCGTCGATGGCCGTACGCAGGGCCTTCAGATGCCCTTCGAGGTAGGCGATCCGGCGGCTGTCCTCGGCGGGCTCGTCGACGGCGCAGCCGTTCTCGGTGATGTAGAGCGGGGGCAGCCGGTCGCCGTAGCGGGTGTGGAGCTGGACGAGGGTTTCGCGCAGGCCGTCGGGGACGACGGGCCAGCCGAAGTCGGTCTTCTCGTATCCCTCTATCTCGCGGATGCCGAAGGGGAGTTCGGGCGGCATCCGGAAGCCGGAGAAGGTCTCCGGAGCGCTGGTGTCGGGGGCGCCGACGAGGGTGGGGTTGTAGTAGTTGACGCCGTACCAGTCGATCGGGGTGGAGATGGTCGCGAGGTCGTCCTGGACCGGGCCGGGCATCAGCGCGGCGAAGTTCTCGTCGGGGTAGCGGCCGGTGAGGAGGGGGTCGGCGAACAGCCAGTTGGTGACGGTGTCGTACAGCTCCGCGCCGAAGCGGTCCTCGTCGCTGTCGCCGGCGGTCCAGACGGGGGTGTGCGAGACGGCGATGCCGATGTTGTCCGCGCCCGCACCGCGCAGTGCGCGCACGGCCAGGCCGTGTGCGAGGAGCTGGTGGTGGGCGGCGGGCAGGGCGTCGAAGAGGAGGGCGCGACCCGGCGCGTGCTCGCCGAGGGCGTAGCCGAGCATCGTCACCTCGGCCGGTTCGTTGATGGTGATCCACATCGGTACGCGGTCGGCGAGGCGCTCGGCGACGATGCCCGCGTACTCGGCGAAGCGGTAGGCGGTGTCCCGGTTGAGCCAGCCGCCCTCCTCGTCCAGCGGCAGCGGGGTGTCCCAGTGGTAGAGGGTGGGGGCCGGGGTGATGCCGTGGGCGCAGAGCTCGTCGACGAGGCGGTCGTAGAAGTCGAGCCCCTGCGGATTGACCGGTCCGCTGCCGCCGGGCACCACGCGCGGCCAGCTGACGGAGAACCGGAAGGCGTCGGCGCCGAGGCCGGCCAGCAGCGCGACGTCCTCGCGGTAGTGCTGGTGGAAGCCGGTCCCGCGGGTGGTGTCGGTGCCGTCCTTGATCCGTCCGGGCTGCGCGGCGAAGGCGTCCCAGCCGGAGGGGCCCTTGCCGTCGGTGTCGGCGGCCCCCTCGGTCTGGAAGGCGGACGCGGAGGCTCCCCAGAGGAAGCCGGGTGGGAACGACGGCACGGTCATCTCGGCCTCCACAGCCGTAAGAGGGAGTGCGTATTGATGCGTATTGAGCGGAACCTGACGGGGCAATGATCAGAACCAGACCTTAATCGCCGGTAACGGGCCCGATCCAGTGCCGTGAGCCGGTGATCGCGGCTGCTGCCGGCGGCGGGGGCACGGGGGCGAGGAGACGAGGAGCGTTTTGCATGCTGTTCGAGGTATGGGCACCGGAGGCGGACTCGGTGGGACTGCGGCTGTCGGGCGAGCTGCGGGAGATGGGACGTGATCCCGGGCGGGACGGCTGGTGGACGGCCGAGGCGGAGGCGTCGGACGGGGACCGTTACGGCTTCGTCCTGGACGGGGGCGAGGGGGACGGTGCCGGCGCGCGGGTGCGCCCCGATCCGCGTTCACGCCGCCAGCCGGACGGGCCGGACGGCGAGAGCGCCGTCGTCGACCACTCCTTGTTCGAGTGGCGCGCCGACTGGCCGGGCCGGGGGCTTCCGGGCGCCGTCCTGTACGAGCTGCACATCGGCACGTACACCGAGGAGGGCACCTTCGACGCGGCGGCGGCCCGGCTCGGGCACCTGGCCGGGCTCGGCGTCACCCATGTGTCGCTGATGCCGGTCTGCCCGTTCCCCGGCACCCACGGGTGGGGGTACGAGGGGGTGTCGCTCTGGGCCGTGCACGAACCGTACGGCGGGCCGGAGGGGCTCAAGCGCTTCGTGGACAGGGCGCACGGTCTCGGGCTCGCGGTCCTGCTGGACGTGGTCCACAACCATCTCGGCCCGTCCGGCAACCACCTCCCGGCCTTCGGCCCGTACTTCACCGAGACCCATCGCACGCCGTGGGGCGCGGCGGTCAATCTCGACGCCCCCGGCTCGGACGAGGTGCGGGCGTTCCTGCTGGGCAGCGCGCTCGCCTGGCTGCGGGACTACCGGCTGGACGGGCTGCGGCTGGACGCGGTGCACGCCCTGGCCGACGGGCGGGCGCTGACCTTCCTGGAGGAGCTGTCCACGGCGGCCGACGCGCTCGCGGCCGAACTGGGCCGTCCGCTCCCGCTGATCGCCGAGTCCGACCTCTGCGACCCGCGGACCACGGCCCCGCGCGCGTCGGGCGGCCTCGGCCTGCACGCCCAGTGGAACGACGACTTCCACCACGCCCTGCACACCGCCCTCACCGGCGAGTCCCAGGGCTACTACGCGGATTTCGCCGCAGCGCCGCTGGCCGCCGTCGCCAAGACCGTGACCAGCGCGTTCTTCCACAACGGCACCTACTCCAGCTTCCGGGGCCGCACCCACGGCCGCCCCGTCGACATCGCCCGCACCCCGGCCCACCGCTTCGTCGGCTACGCGCAGACCCACGACCAGATCGGCAACCGGGCCCTGGGCGACCGGCTCTCCGCCACGCTCTCCCCCGGGCTGCTTGCCTGCGCCGCGGCCCTCGTCCTGACCGGGCCCTTCACCCCGATGCTGTTCATGGGCGAGGAGTGGGGCGCGCGCACCCCCTGGCAGTTCTTCACCGACCACACCGATCCGGAGCTCGCCGAGGCGGTCCGCAACGGCCGGCGGCGGGAGTTCGCGGCGCACGGCTGGGCGGCGGACGACGTTCCCGACCCGCAGGACCCGGCCACCCGGAACCGCTCCTGTCTGGACTGGAGCGAACCCTCGCGGGAGCCGCACGCCCGGCTGCACGCCTGGTACCGGGAGCTGATCGCGCTGCGCCGCGCCCTGCCCGACCTCCACGACCCGGACCTGGCGTCGGTCCGCACCGCCCACGACGAGGAGGCGCGCTGGCTGGCGTACCGCAGGGGCGACCTGCGGATCGCGGTGAACCTCGGCGGGCAGCCGGCCACGATCCCGCTGGGCGGCGGGCGGCGCCGGGGCGGCGAGGACCGGGTGGTGGCGGCGTGGGAGCCGGTGGAGGCCCCGGGCGCCGACGGGCTGCTGCGGCTGCCGCCGGAGTCGTGCGTGGTGCTGGCCGACGGCTGAAGGGCCGGGGCGGGGGCGGCGCGGATGCGGCTCGGACCCGCCCGCGTCCGCCCCTGGAACCCCCGTGTTCCGGCTACTCGACGATCGCCAGCTCGCGCGCGGTGGTGTTGAGGCGTCGGCCGCCGTCCTCGGTCACGGTCACGATGTCCTCGATCCGCACCCCGAACCGGCCCGGCAGATAGATGCCCGGCTCCACCGAGAAACACATCCCGGGCACCAGCGGCTGCTCCTCGCCCTCGATCATGTAGGGCGGTTCGTGGGTGGTGACGCCGATGCCGTGACCGGTGCGGTGGATGAAGCGTTCGCCGTAGCCGAACTCGGTGATCACCGCGCGGGCCGCGCGGTCGATCTCCTGGCAGGCGACGCCCGGCCGGACCGCGTTGCAGCCCGCCTCCTGCGCCTCCCGCACGATGTCGTGGACCCGCTGTTCCTCGGCGGTGGGTTCACCGACGTGGACCGTACGGGAGGTGTCCGAGCCGTAACCGTGCTTGAGGCCGCCGAAGTCGAGCACGACCATGTCGCCCCGCTCGATGGTGCGGTCACCGGCCTCGTGGTGCGGGTTGGCGCCGTTGGGGCCGGAGCCGACGACCGTGAAGTCGACCTGGGAGTGCCCGAACCGCCTCAGCAGCTCGGCCAGTTCGGCGGCGATGTCGGTCTCCTTGCGCCCGGAGAAGCGCACCTTGAGGATCTCGCCGTACGTGGCGTCGGCGGCGGCCCCGGCGGCCGCGAGCCGCTCCAGCTCATGGGCGTCCTTCACCGCGCGCAGCATCGGCAGCGCCTCGGTGAGGGAGGCGTAGGAGGTGTCCGGCAGCGTGCGCTGGAGCCCGAGCAGATGCATCGCCCAGGCGTTGTCGCTGATCCCGAACCGGCCCCGGCCGTCGAGCAGGGGTGCGGTGACGGCATAGGGGTCCTTGCCGTCGGTCCAGTCCCGGAGGGTGAGGGCCGGGGCGCCGACGGCCTTCTCGGCGTCGGGGGCCTCCAGCGTCGGGACGACGAGGACCGGGTCCTGACCGGGGGTGAGGACGAGGACGGTGAGGCGTTCGGTGTTCACCGGCCGGTAGCCCGTGAGGTACACCAGATCGGGTCCGGGCGCTACCAGTACACCCGCGAGTCCGGCCTCGGCGGCGGTGTCGGCCGCGCGCTTCATCCGGGCCCGGTAGTCGTCGGCGGTGAACGGTGCGGGCTGGTTCTGGCTGGACATGCGGGACCTCCTGGCGACGCGACACGGCACACAGCATCCTGCCTGTCCGGGCCGGTCGACGCGAGCGGGGCGCGGGATCAGCGGGCTCCCTTGCCCTCCAGATAGGCCAGCACCGCGAGGACCCGTCGGTGCACCGTGCCGTCGTCGGGTTCCAGGCCGAGCTTGGCGAAGATGGAGCCGATGTGCTTGCTCACCGCCCGTTCCGTCACGACCAGTTCGGCGGCGATGGTGCCGTTCGCCTTGCCCTGCGCCATCAGTTCCAGGACTTCGCGCTCGCGCGGGGTGAGGCTCCGCAGCGGCTCGGCCGACGACTTGCGGGTGAGCAGCTGGGTCACGACCTCGGGGTCGAGCGCCGTGCCGCCGCCCGCCACCCGCTCCAGTGCCTGGAGGAACTGGTCGACCCGGCCGATCCGGTCCTTCAGGAGGTAGCCGATGCCCTGCGCGCCCCGGGCGAGCAGTTCGGCGGCGTATGTCTCCTCCACGTACTGCGAGAGCACCAGGATCGGCAGCTCGGGCAGTTCCGCGCGGGCGGCGAGCGCGGCGCGCAGCCCCTCGTCGCGGAAGGTGGGCGGAAGCCGTACGTCGAGCACGGCGGCGTCCGGGCGGTGTTCCAGCAGGGCGGGCAGCACCTCGGGCCCGGTCGCCGCGTCGGCCACCACCTCATGGCCCGAGCTGGTGAGCAGCAGGATCAGGCCCTCCCGCAACAGCGCGTTGTCCTCGGCGATCACGATCCGCACGGCAGCTCCACTTCGATGTCCGTCGGCCCCCCGAGGGGGCTGCTGATGCGGGTGGTGCCGTCCAGTGCGGCGATCCGCCGCCGGATGCCGACCAGCCCGCTGCCGGACCCACCCGGGTCCGCGGCCCGCGCGGGCCGGGGGCTCGGGCCGCCGCCGTCGGTGGAGAGCTTCTCCGGGGTGCCGCCGTACTGTTCGCCCGCGCCGCCGCGCCCATTGTCGCTGATGGTCACCCGCAGGCTGCCGGGGGTACGGCCGATGCTCACGGTGGCGGCCGTCGCGCCGCTGTGCTTGCTGATGTTGGTGAGTGCCTCGGCGATGACGAAGTAGGCGGCGGCCTCGATCGCGGCCGGAAGCCGCCGGCCGTCCTCGACCCCGTCCAGCTCCGCGGTGACGGGCACGCCCGCGTCGGCGGCCAGGGCCCGGACGGCGCCCGCCAGTCCGCGGTCCGTCAGCACCGGCGGGTGGATGCCGCGCACCACGTGGCGCAGTTCCGCGAGGGCCGCCTCCGCACCGTCCTGCGCCTCGTCCAGCCGGACGCGCGCGGCGGCCGGGTCGCTGTCGAGGAGTTGTCGGGCCAGGCCGATGCGCAGCGACAGGGCGACGATCCTGGCCTGGGCGCCGTCGTGCAGATCGCGTTCGATGCGGCGCAGTTCGGCGCCGTGCGCCTCGACCGCACCGGCCCGGCTCTCGGTCAGCTGGGTGATCCGTTCGGCCAGCGCGGCCGAGGGCGAGGTGGTGAGCAGGGACCGGGTCCATTGCGCGGACAGGTCCGCGAGGACGCCGTGCCAGCGCAGCACCCAGCCCTGCCGCTCGGGCGGCGGTGTGCCGTACTCGTCGGCGGCCCGCCGGTCCAGCAGCCGCACGACCGACAGCCCGGCCCCGTCCACCAGGAGCCCGACCGGCCACAGCACCATCGCGAGGTAGCCGAGGGCATTGCCCATGAGCGCCTGGAGGGGCAGCCAGAGCGCGTCGCGCCAGACCGTGGGGTCGGTGAGCACCCGCCGGACCCGCTCGGAGAGTTCGTCGCTGTCCAGCGGCGGATACGGCGTCGGTGCGAACGGGATGCCCAGTCGCGCCGACGCCCTGCGCCGCTCGGACTCCGCGAACCGGCGCAGCACCTTGGCGGCCTCCGGCAGCGCCGGCAGCCCGATGATCACGGCGGCGAACAGCAGGACCGCCACCACCAGGAACGTGGCCACATAGGAGAGCAGCGCGACCCCGATACCGATGCCGAGATAGCGCGAGGCGTCCCATGAGCGCCGGATGGCGGCGGTCAGCGGGGCGGGAGTGGTGCTCATGACGCTTCACGTTACGGGGGCGCGCCCGCCGCCGGAGTGGCGCCCTCTCCCGGGCCGGGGTGGAGCTGGCTGCACCCCTGTTCCGGGTTCGTGCACCCTCGCCCGGCCGGTCTCCGGTTCGTAGCGTTCAACCAGGTCAGAAGGTACGCGGCGGGGTGGAGAAGGAACGGTGGAGACCACGGTGGGCACGATCACGGCGGTGCGGGCGGCCGCGCTGAGGCTGGAGTCGGTGAGCCGGCGTCATGGCCGGCGCGGCCGGGAGACGACGGCGCTCGACGCGGTCAGCTGCGAGGTCCCGGCCGGGAGCTTCACCGCGGTGGTGGGCCCTTCCGGCTCGGGCAAGAGCACGTTCCTCCAGTGTGCGGCGGGGCTGGACCGTCCGACGTCGGGCACGGTACGGATCGGGACCACCGATCTCGGTTCGCTCTCGGAGGCCGCGCTGACCCGGTTGCGGCGGGACCGGATCGGCTTCGTCTTCCAGTCGCACGCCCTCAATCTGGTGCCTTCGCTGAGCATCGAGGAGAACGTGGTGCTGCCGTTGGTGCTGGCGGGCGCCGATCCGGCGGACGAGCGGGTGCTGGTCCGGGGGCGGGACCTGCTGGCCCGGGTCGGGCTGGCGGGCCGCGGTGCGCAGGGTCCCTCGACGCTCTCCGGCGGGCAGCAGCAGCGGGTCGCGGTGGCAAGGGCGTTGGTGACCGGACCCGAGGTGATCTTCGCGGACGAGCCGACCGCCTCCCTGGACCCGGAGTCGGCGTCGCTGGTCCTCGGTCTGCTGCGGGACGCGGTGCGGATCGACGGCCGTACGGTCGTGATGGTCACCCATGATCCGGTGGCGGCGGGCTGGGCGGACACCGTGCTGACGATGGACGGCGGTCGGCTGCGATGAGCCGGAACGAGGACGGCACGAAGAGCAGGAAGAACAGGAGGAAGGGGAACGACGCAAGCGGGACCGGCGGCGGCCGGGCGGCGCGGTCCGGGGCGGACGTGCGGTTCGGTGTGCGGCGGGCGTCGGCGTTTCTCGCCCGGCGTTCGCTGCGGGCCCATCGCCGGGCCTGGGGCGCGGTGTTCGCCGCGACGGCGGCGGCGTCCGCACTGATCGGCGCCTTCGCCCTCGTCGTCGGTTCGCTGCTGCTGGCGCAGCCGCCGGTGGAGCGCTACGCGGGGGCCGACGCGGTGGTGACGGCCGACCAGGAGGTGACGTACACCGCGAAGCCGTGGGGCAGCAAACCGAAGACCACGTCGACGTATCTGCCGGAACGGGTACGGCTCGACCGTGCCCTGGTGGCGAAGGCGGCCGCCGCGCGCGGGGTCGCGAAGGCCGTCGCGGACGATGCGGTGCCGCTGACCGTGGGCGGCCGGGGCGGCGCGGCTCCGGGCCTCGGCCGTTCCTGGGCGGCCGCCGCGCTCACCCCGTACCGGCTGACGGACGGGCACGCGCCCGGATCCGCCACCGAGGTGGTCCTCGACGGCGCGCTGGCGGCCGCCACCGGAAGCAGGACCGGTGGCCGGGTGACCCTGCAGGTCGACGGGGCTCCCCGGACGTACACCGTCAGCGGTGTCGCCGAGCGCGGCCACCGGGACGGCTCCCCCGCCGTCTTCCTCACCGAGCGACACCTCACCGCCCTGGCCGGGCACCCCGGCACGGTCGACGCGGTCGGCGTCATCGCCGGCCAGGGGGTGTCCGCCGACGCGCTGCGGGCCTCACTGGAGAGGGCGCTGCCCGACCGGGCCCATGGCGACCGCGGGGTCCGGGTGCTCACCGGCCCGGAGCGCGGGCAGGCCGAGCACCCGGACGCGCTCGGCGCCCGCGGTGATCTGCTGCCGATGCTCGCCTCCATCACGGGGACGGTCTTCATGGTGGCGCTCCTGGTGATCGCGACCACCCTCTCCCAGGCGGTCCACCAGCGCTCCGGTGAACTGGCGCTGCTGCGTGCCGTCGGGGCGACGCCCCGGCAGCTGAGATCGGCCGTCGGCCGCGAGGTGAGCCGGGTGGCCGGTGCGGCGGCGGTGCTGGGCGGGGTCGGCGCCGTACCGCTGGGGCTGCTGATGCGGTCGCTCCTGACGACGGATCCGCTGCCGCTGCCGGTACCGGTGTGGCTGCCGTTCGCCGCGGGTGCCGCCGCCGCGTCGGTCGTCGCGCTCACCGCCCGTCCGGTGTCGTTGCTCGCGGCCCGGTCCATCACCGGGCTGCGGCCCGCCGCCGCACTGGGCGCGGCCCGTGCGCCCGAGCCGGGCGAGCCGGGCAGGGTGCGCACCGTCGCCGGGGCGGTGCTGGCCGTGGCGGGTGTCGGTGCGGCCGGTACGGCGACGGCGCAGGGCGGGCAGGCCGCCGCGCTGGCCGCTTCGGGGGCGGCGACCTCGCTGATCATCGCCGTGGCGCTGCTCGGTCCGTGGATCGCCCGGGGGGCGACGCGGGTCCTCGGTGCTCCGGTGCGGCGGGCCGGTGGGGTCTCCGGCTTCCTCGCCGCCAAGTCCGCCGACGCGCACCACCGGCGCCTCGGTGCGGCGATCACCCCGATCGTGCTGGTCGTCGCGTTCGTCTGCGTACAGCTGGCTGCGGGCTCGACGCTGGAGCGGGCCGCCGACCGGCAGGCCGCCGACGCGCTCCGGGCCGACCTGGTGGTGACGGGCCCGGCCTCCGGGCTGCCGGCCGGTGCGGCTCCGGCCGTGCGCGGGGCGGCGGGGGTGGCTGCGGCGACCGGGGTGCTGCGCTCCGGTGTCGTCCTCGCGCACCGGGAGATGGGCGATCCGAAGCTGGACCGGTTCCCGGTGCTGGGGGTGACGGCGGACCAGCTGTCCGGCACGCTCGATCCGCGGGTCACCTCGGGCGATCTGGCGGACCTCACCGGCACGGGCACGGTGGCGGTCGGCGAGGACCGGGCCGACGCGCTCGATGTCGGTCCCGGTGACACGGTGGAGCTCCGGCTCGGCGACGGCGCCGAGGTACGGCTGCGCGTGGTGGCGCTCTACGAACGGGCGTTGGGGCTCGGCGAGTTCATGCTGCCGCGCGAGGCGCTGGCCGGACATGTCTCGGCCCCCCGCGACCAGCGGATCCTGATCCGCTCGGCGGACGGCGCCACGGCCTCCGCCACCGCCGCCTCGGTCCGGCGGGCGCTCACCGCCTACACGGGGGTGCGGGTCCGTGCCGCGACGGCCGACGACATTCGGATCGCACCGTCGTCGTCGGACCAGGACGACGCGATGGTCGTCATCGGGGTCGGGGTGATCGGTGGTTTCGCGCTGCTCGCGGTGGTCAGCACCCTGTCCCTGATCACGGTGGGCCGTCGCCCCGAGTTCCGGCTGCTGCGGATGGTCGGCGCGGGCCGCCGCCAGGTGCGGCGGATGCTGGTGCTGGAGACGGGGCTGGTGACGGTGGCCGGACTGGCGATCGGCACGCTGGTCGCGGCGATCCCGCTGCTGGCGTTCGCGGTGTCGGTGACCGGTTCGCTGCCGTATCTGCCGGCGGCGCGGTACGGGGTGCTCGCCCTGGCCGTGGCGGTCGCGGCGGGGGCGGGGACGCTGTGGCCGGCGTCGTCCGGCGGCCGGTTCGCCCTGGGGCACCGGTCCTGATCCGGCCTGATCCGCACTGATCCGGGCGGAAGGCCCTGGGCGCGGGTCACGGTGGTACGGGCAGGGGCAGCGCCCCCTCCCGTACCGCCGCCTCGGCCAGCGCGTCGAGCACCGGGGCGATCAGCGGATGCCCCTCCGCCCCCTGGCGCACCGCGGCGAAGACCCGGCGGGTCGGCGCGTTGCCCTCCACCGGCCGCACCACCACTCCCGTCAGCTCCATCCCCAGCAGCGCGGAGCGCGGCACCAGCGCCACCCCGGCGCCCGCCCCGGCCAGCGCGACCACCGCGCGGAAGTCGTCGGAGGAGTGCTCCAGCCTCGGCTGGAAACCGGCGAACTCGCAGGACAGGACCACCACGTCGTGGCAGGGGTTGCCGGGGTACGGGCCGATCCAGGCGTCCTTCTCCAGGTCGGCGATGGCCACCTGGGCCCGGCCGGCCAGCGGATGCCCGAGCGGCAGCACCGCGTCGAACGGCTCGGAGTACAGCGGCACCCGGGTCAGGCGCCGGTCGTCCTCGCCCGGGGCGCCCCGGTACTCGACGGCGACCGCCACATCGACCTGCCGGTCGAGCACCATCGGCACGCTCGCGTCGCCCTCGGCGTCCTGGACCCGGACCCGGATGCCGGGCGCGGTGCGCGTCAGTCCGGCGATCGCGGGGGCCAGGACCAGGCCGATGCCGGTGGCGAACGCGGCGACGGTGACCGTGCCCGCGTCCCCCGCGCTGTAGGCGGCGAGCTCCGCCTCGGCCCGCTCCAGCTGGGCCAGCACCGCGTTGGTGTGGGTCAGCAGGATCTCCCCGGCGGGGGTCAGCCGGGCGCCGCGCGCGCCCCGTTCGACGAGCCGGTGCCCGGTCTCCTGCTCCAGGGCGGCGAGCTGCTGGGAGACGGCGGAGGGGGTGAGGTAGAGCGCGGCGGCGGCTGCGGTCACCGTGCGGTGGTCGGCCACCGCACGGAGGATGCGCAGCCGCCGTGAATCGATCATGTGACCCATTGTCCCAGGTCACGGGGGAGACTTGCCCCCGGTCACGGAGGGGGCTCGTCCCCTGCCACGGAGGGAACCCCGCCGCAGGGCGGGGCTCCCCCGGGGCCGGGTGCTATTCGCCCAGCGCGGCCCGCGCGTCGACGAACGCGTCCACGGCCCGGTTCACGTCCGCCGTGGAGTGCGCGGCGGAGAGCTGGACGCGGATGCGGGCCGCGCCCTGCGGGACGACCGGGTAGGAGAACCCGATCACGTACACACCGCGCTCCAGGAGGAGCTCCGCCATCCGGCCTGCCTTCGCCGCGTCCCCGATCATGACGGGGGCGATGGCGTGGTCGCCGGGCAGGATGTCGAAGCCCTCCTCGGTCATCCGGGTGCGGAAGAGCGCGGTGTTGGCGTTGAGCTGCTCACGCAGGTCGCCGGCGGCCTCCAGCAGGTCGAGGACCTTGAGCGAGGCCGCCGCGATGACCGGGGCGAGGGAGTTGGAGAAGAGGTACGGGCGGGAGCGCTGACGCAGCAGCGCGACGATCTCGGCGCGGGCCGCGACATAGCCGCCGGACGCGCCGCCGAGCGCCTTGCCGAGGGTGCCGGTGATGATGTCGACCCGGTCCATCACGTCGTGCAGCTCGGGCGTGCCCCGGCCGCCGGGGCCGACGAAGCCGACGGCGTGCGAGTCGTCGACCATGACCATGGCGTCGTAGCGCTCGGCCAGGTCGCAGATCTCGCGCAGCGGCGCGACGTACCCGTCCATGGAGAAGACGCCGTCGGTGACGACGAGCCTGCGCCGGGCGCCGGACGCCTCCTTGAGCTGCTTCTCCAGGTCGTCCATGTCGCGGTTGGCGTAGCGGAACCGCTTGGCCTTGGAGAGGCGGATGCCGTCGATGATGGAGGCGTGGTTGAGGGCGTCGGAGATGACCGCGTCCTCCGGGCCGAGGACGGTCTCGAAGACACCGCCGTTGGCGTCGAAGCAGGAGGAGTAGAGGATCGTGTCCTCCTGGCCCAGGAACGTGGAGAGCCGCTGCTCCAGCTCCTTGTGGACCTCCTGGGTGCCGCAGATGAAACGGACCGAGGCCATGCCGTAGCCCCAGCGGTCCAGCGCCTCGTGGGCGGCGGCGATCACCTCGGGGTGGTCGGCGAGGCCCAGGTAGTTGTTGGCGCAGAAGTTGAGCACCTCACCGGGGCGGCCGCCCGCGGTGACGGCGACCGACGCGGACTGCGGGGTGCCGATCACGCGCTCGGGCTTGTGCAGTCCGGCGGCCTCGATCTCTTCGAGGGTGGTGCGCAGGTCGTCGCGTACGGAGTCGAACATGAGGGGTGTCTCCCGGCTCGATAGCTGGATACGGGTGGTCAGGAGGTCCAGTCGAGGATGACCTTGCCGCCGCGGCCGCTCGCCGCGTCGTCGAAGGCCGCCTCGAAGTCGCGGTAGCCGTACCGGCCGGTGATCACGGGGGCGAGGTCGAGGCCGCCCTCCAGCAGTACGGACATGGCGTACCAGGTCTCGAACATCTCACGGCCGTAGATGCCCTTGACGGTGATCATCGAGGTGACGATGCGGGACCAGTCGACGGCGAACTCCTCGGACGGCAGTCCGAGCATGGCGATCCGGCCGCCGTGCGTCATGTTCGCGATCATGTCGCGCATCGCCTCGGGCCGGCCGGACATCTCCAGGCCGACGTCGAAACCCTCGCGCAGTCCGAGCCGCTTCTGGCCCTCGGTGATGGTCTCCTCGCCGACGTTCAGGGCGAGGCTGACGCCGACCTTGCGGGCCAGTTCGAGGCGGGCCTCGCTGACGTCGGTGATGACGACGTGGCGGGCGCCCGCGTGCTTGGCGACGGCCGCGGCCATGATGCCGATCGGTCCGGCGCCGGTGATCAGGACGTCCTCGCCGACCAGCGGGAACGACAGCGCGGTGTGCACGGCGTTGCCGAACGGGTCGAAGATCGCGGCGACGTCGAGGTCGACGGGGGTCCGGTGCACCCAGACGTTGGAGGCGGGCAGCGCGACGTACTCGGCGAACGCCCCGTCCCGGCCGACGCCGAGGCCGACCGTGGAGCGGCAGAGGTGGCGGCGGCCGGCCAGGCAGTTGCGGCACTTGCCGCACACCAGGTGGCCCTCACCGCTGACCAGGTCGCCGACGTTGATGTCGACGACGTCGGCGCCGGTCTCCGCGACCTCGCCGACGAACTCGTGCCCGAGGACGAGCGGGGTGCGTACGGCCTGCTGCGCCCAGCCGTCGTAGTTGCGGATGTGCAGATCGGTGCCGCAGATGCCGGTGCGGAGGACCTTGATCAGTACGTCCGTGGGGCCGATCTCCGGCTCCGGCACGTCCATCAGCCAGAGTCCGGGCTCGGCCTTCTGCTTCACGAGTGCCTTCACGGCTGTGGCTCCCTGCGCTGGTGCGGTGTTGAGTACCCGGGCCGGGGGCATGCCAAGGGGAAGCCTGCGGCCCGGGAAATCGAGAGGGACGGGACACATCGGCAGCGCGCGTCGATCGGCTGCCGCGCACCATCCTCGGCCGTCACGGAGAAATCTGCCGCACCCCGCGCCACAGGTCCATCGAGGTTTTCTTAAGCGCGCCCGAAGATCCGCTTCATGCCGTCGGCGCGGCTCCCCCGTCCGGCGCACGGCGGGCCGGGCTCAGACCTTGGTGTAGGGCCCCAGGAAGCGGGCCCGGCCGTGCTCGACCCGGTAGAGGAAGATCCCCGTCTCGATCCGCACCTTCCGGACGGCGGAGGAGAAGGAGAGCGTCCGGGTGATGCCCGGGTGGCTGGCCCGGAACAGCCGCTGGGCGACGCCACCGCGTTCCGGGGCGGCGCCCGTGGCCGGGACGGCCCGTGCGATCAGTCCGACCGCGTCGTACGCCTCGGCGGACCAGCGGGCCGGTGCGGTCCCGAACCGCTTCCGGTACGCGGCGGTGAACGTCTTCGCGGCCGGGAGCGCCGTCGGGTCGGTGTACGCCTGGGCGAAGACCCACCCTTCGGCGGCCTTCCCCGACCGGCGGAGGAAGGCGGGTGCCAGGACCGGCCCGACGGACATGCCGGTACCGGTGAATCCGGCGTCGGCGAGGGCGGTGGCGCAGCGGGCGCCCCGGTCGGGTGACGATCCGGCGTACACGACCGCGTCCGCACGGGCGGCGACCACCGCTCGGGCGGCCGGGGCGAAGTCGGCGGTGTCCGCCCCGACCGTGCGTACGGTCACCTCCAGCCCCTCGGTCGGGGTGTCCCGGAACTGGTTCGCGACCGACCAGACGCCCCGGGGGTCGGCGTGGTCCTCGACGAGGACCACCCGTCGGGCCGGGCGCACCCGGGTCAGGTACCGGATCAGACCGATGGACAGAGAGCTGTCGAAGGGCCGGGTCACGCAGAGGTACTCGGTGCCCGCCCAGTCGGCGGTGGTGGACCGTGCCGCGACGACGACCAGGGGGAGGCGTGCCTTCTCGTAGCGGCTGACGACGGCCTCGGCGGCGACGTCCCCGGTGGGACCGACCACGGTGAGCACGTCCGGATCGGCGGCCAGCCGGTTGGCGACGTGCAGGGCACGGGCCGGGTCCCCGGCGTCGTCCTCGGTGCGCAGGGCGAGCCGGAAGCCCGCGCCGGTACGTGCGTTGTGGTCCTCTACGGCGAGCCGCATCCCGCGTTGGTGCGCCAGGCCGGCCGCCCTCCCCGGCCCGCTCAGGTCCGCGTGCAGGCCGAGCGTGTACGTGGGAAGGGCGCGGGAGGACGTGCCCGCGCCGCGCGGTCGCCCGGCCAGCCGGGCAGCGGCGGCGGCGCCGCCCGTCAGGAGGACCGCGCCGCCGGCCGCGGCGATGAGGACCCGCCGTCGCGAGGGCCCGGACGGACCGGGGTCCCCGACGACGGTGGGCGGTTCGGGGGTGGGGAGCGCGAGGGCGGCGGCCGAACGTTCGGCGATCAGCGCGGCGAGACCCGGCGGCGCCCAGGAGGACCCGTCCGCGGGTGCGGCGCCGGTGAGCCGCTCCTCCGCCTGACGCGCCGTGAACGGATCCTCGGCCGTCTGACGCGCCGTGAACCGGTCTTCGCCCTGACGGGCTGCAAGCCGCTCCTCCGCCTGACGCGCCGTGGGCCGGTCCGCCGGGTCCTTGGCGAGGCAGGCCGTGACCAGGGGCCGCAGTGCGGGCGGCAGTCCGTCCAGGTCGGGTTCCTCGTGCACGGTCCGGAAGAGCGCTCCGGCGCCGCCGCCCCTGCCGAACGGGGGCCGTCCGGTCGCCGCGTACGCGAGGACGCAGCCCAGCGAGAAGAGGTCGCAGGCCGGTCCGAGCGGCCCCGCGGAAGCCTGTTCGGGGGCGAGGTAGCCGGGTGTGCCGATCACGGCGCCGGTGGCGGTGAGAGCGGTGGCTCCCTCGTGGCGTGCGATGCCGAAGTCGATGAGCCGGGGCCCGTCGAGCGCGAGGAGCACATTGCCGGGCTTGAGGTCGCGGTGGACGAGCCCGGCCGCGTGCACGGCGACGAGCGCGCCGGCCAGGCGGGCGCCGAGCACCCGGACGGTGGCGGCCGGCAGCGGTCCCCCGGTCCCGACGGCCTCGGCCAGCGAGGGCCCCGGCACGAACGCGGTGGCCAGCCAGGGTTCCCGGGCCTCGGTGTCGGCCCCCGTGACCGGGACCACCCACGGTCCGGCGACCCGCCCGGCGGCCTCGGACTCGCGCCGGAAGCGGGCCCGGAAGCCGGGGTCGGCGGCGAGCTCGGCCCGGATCACCTTCACGGCGGCGAGCGCCCCGCCCGGCGAACGGGCCAGGTAGACCACGCCCATGCCGCCCGCGCCGAGCCGTACCAGGGTGCGGTACTCGCCGATGGTGCGGGGGTCGTCCGGGGTGAGCGGCCGCATGCCGGATCAGCTCCCGGTCCTCGGCGCCCGGCCGAGGTAGCGGTAGCCGCCGTCGCGCACCCCGTAGAGATAGGCGCCCGAGCGCTTGAGGCGGTGGGTCTCGTCGAAGACGTAGGTCCGGGACACTCCTTCGTACGTGGCCGAGGCGATGCCCGTCACGAGGGCGGCCCGCGCGGGCCGTTGGGCTCCCTTGGTGAGCGTGGTGAGGGCGGCGACGACGAGCCCGGCCGCGTCGTACGCCTCGGCGGCCCAGTGGCCGGGGGCGCTGCCGAATCTGCGGCGGTGCGCCGCGGCGAACTCCTTGGCCTCGGGCGCCGTCGCGTCGATGTGGGGGGCGGTGAACTCCCAGGTCTCGGCGGCCTCCCCGGCCTCCGCCAGGAAGCGGGGGCCCATGACGGTGTGCAGGGCCATGCGGGGCCCCTCGAAGGGGGTGGCGGCGAGGGCGCGCGCAGTGCGGGCGGCCCCGGCCGGGTCGCCCGCGTAGAAGAAGGCGTCGCTGTCATGGGCGAGCATGTCCGCGACGACCGGCGCGAGGTCCCGCGCACCGGCCGGCACCACTCGCGGGTAGGTGGTCCCGGTGGTGAGCACACCGGCGTTCATGTTGGTGAGGTAGCCCACCTGGTAGGAGGACTGGCCGCCGGACCGGTCGAGCAGCACCCCGAGCCGTTCGACGTCGGGGCGCAGCAGCAGCCGGTTGATGATCGGTTCGGCCAGGGCGCCATCGGACGGGGCGGCCTGGAAGAAGGACCTCTTGGACCTGGCGGGGTAGGCGAGCAGGAGCGAGGAGACGGTGATGACCGGCAGCATCGCCTCGTCGTAGGTGCCGAGGACGGAAGCGGTGGCGGGATCGCCGGTCGGTCCGATCACGGCGAGTACGTCGCGGTCGCGGGTGAACCGTTCGGCGACCCGCACCGCCCGGGTGGCGTCCCCGCCGTCGTCCAGGGCCTTCACCTGGAGCGTGAAGGGTCTGTCCTCACGGGAGTTGAACCGTTCGACGGCCAGGCGTACGCCGCGCTCCTGCGCCCGCCCGGCCGCGCTCCGGGGGCCGGACAGATCGGCCTGTACGCCGATGGTCCAGGCCCGTTCACCGGCCCCGGCCGCACCGGGGGCGTCGTCGCGCAGCCACTCCCGTACGGCGAAGGTGCCGCCGCCTGCCGCGGCCACCACGGCGGCACCCGCCAGCAGGAGGAGTCTCCGGCGTCCCGGCCGGTCCGCGCCCGGCGCGGGTTCCCCGGCGGTCGTGGCGTCGATGTCGGGGAGTGCCAGCATCGCGGCGGACCGGTCGGCGATCAGCCGTACGACGTCCTCGGGCAGCCAGTCGACGGACCCGTCGGGGGCGTCCTCGGTGATCAGCCCGTCGAGCTGCGCGGCGGTGGGCCGGGCGGCGGGTTCCTTGGCCAGCAAGGTGCCGAGCAGCGACCTCAGTTCGGGGTCGTCGATCCCTTCGAGGTCGGGTCGGTCGTGGACGGTGCGGTAGAGCAGCGCCTCGGCGGCGCCGCTGCCGAAGGGGGGCCGTCCGGTCGCGGCGTACGCCAGGAGGCAGCCCAGCGAGAACACGTCCCCGGCGGGTCCGGCGGCCGTTCTGCCGCCGGAGGCCTGTTCCGGCGGGAGGAAGCCGGGCGTCCCCACCACCAGGTCCGTCGCGGTCAGCGCGGTGGCGTCCACGGCCCGCGCGATACCGAAGTCGATCAGGCGCGGTCCGCCGGCGGTGAGCAGCACATTGCCGGGTTTGACGTCGCGGTGGACGAGTCCGGCGGCGTGCACGGCGGCCAGTGCGCGGGACAGCAGCCGTCCGAGCACCCGGACGCTCCGTGCCGGCAGCGGCCCGCACCGGGCCACCGCCTCCGACAGCGCGGGCCCGGGTACGAACGCCGTGGCCAGCCAGGGGCGTTCGCCCTCCGTCCCGGCGCCGGTGACCGGCACCGCCCAGGGGCTCCGCACCCGGCGGGCGGCCTCGACCTCGCGGCGGAAGCGGGCCCGGAAGTCCTCGTCCTCGGCGTACTCGGGCAGGATCACCTTGACCGCGGCGAGCGCCCCGGTCTCCGAGCGGCCGAGGTAGACCACTCCCATCCCACCGGCGCCGAGCCGTCCCAGCAGCCGGTGTCCGCCGATCCACGACGGGTCCGAGGCACGCAGCTCATCCATCCGGCCGTCCCCTTCTCAACTTCTCAACTCTGCTTCGCGACTGCGGATCCGAGGCGCGTGAGCATGACGGCCTGGGCCTGGGTGGTGAGGTCGTCGATCTCCTTCTCGGCCCGCCCCTTGGCCCCCTTGCCCGTCACGGCCACGGTGAACCGGAGTGCCTGCGCCTGTTGCCAGAGGTACGGGTGGGGGCCGCCGAGCACACTGCTCCGGTACTCTCCGGCCTCGGTCAGCGCGTCCTCGGAGTTGTTCTGGGCGCTCTCCCCCCGCATCAGTGAGCTGGAGATCATCGAGCCGATCAGTTCGCCCTTGCGCAGCTGCTGTGTGGGGCAGCGCATCGTCTCCTCGATCGACTCGGCCATCTCCCACCGCGCGTCCTCGCGGGTGCGGTGGACGGTCATGACGGCGGAGAGCCGGATGGGCCCCTTGCCCCGGGCCGCGGGCACTTCGAACGAGCGGGTGAGGGTGGCCAGGACGCTGCTCGCGGGCTTCTCCTGGCGCCAGACGCAGTCGGCCCCGAGGACGGGCCAGGTGGCCGGGTCGCTCTCGTACGGGCGTCGCGCGACGACCCCGGGGCCGAAGCTGTCGGGGTCCGCGATGACCCGTCCGATGAGGTCGAGGGCCGCTTTCCGGGTGGCGGGCAGCCGGGCGGGGTCCGCGTCGATGACGGGTCCGGCATCGGCGTCGGGCGTCTTCGTGGCGGCGGTGCTGCGGGCCGGGGAGGCGCTCGGCCGCTCCTTCGCCGGAGTCCCACCGCCCCCGGCACATGCCACCACCAGCAGCAGCGGGGCCAGTGCCAGCACCCCGCGCCCGCGTGATCCTCGTATCGGTCCGCCGCGCGTCACGATCGACCACCCCGCCCCGTCTCCCCGGAATCGCGTCGATCCTATGAGTACGGAAGGGACGCGGCCGGTTCCCGAGTGATCTGTTACATCGTCAGGACACTGTGGGTTCGGGGTCGTTGGCGAGGCGGGCGTGCAAGTGCTCGTCGTGGTAATTCCCGTCGCCGAAGCGGTGGGAGTCGCGCAGGGTGCCCTCGAAGAGGTAGCCGCAGCGGTCGGCCACCCGGCAGGAGCTCTCGTTGCCCGCCGCGTGGGCTATCTCGATCCGGCGGGCGTCGGCCGTGGCGAAGCCCCAGCTCGTCACCGCCCTGGTCGCCCTGGTGGCGACGCCCCGGCCACGGGCGGCCGGCAGTACCCAGTACCCGATCATCGCGAGGCCGTCCTCGCGGTCGACCCAGCGCAGTGCGACATTGCCCAGCAGGGCGCCGTCTGCGGCCGCCAGTACGGCGAAGGCGGCACCGGCGCCGCGGTCCCAGGCCCCGTCGCGCGCCGCCACCCAGGCAAGGGCGTCGGCGCGGTCGGTCGTCGCGATCGGGTTCCAGAGGGCGATCTGCGGATCCGCGGCGGCGGCCACCAGGCCGTCCAGCAGTTCCTCGGACTCCGCGTCCTCCCGGCCCCATGGCCGCAGCACCACATCGCCGAGGTCGAGTGTGGTGCGGACGAAGGTCCTTCGGCTGACGGGGTCCTGCGCGGGCTGCGGGGGCATGACTGTGCTCATGGCCCCATTCGTACCCGGCCGCCGGGGCCACCGCCAGCGAATTTCCGCCGGTCACAGGCCCGGGGGCCGAGCACGGGTCCGCCGACCCGGTGGCCCGGTACGGGAGTTGGACGACTGTTCATCCCCGTGTGCGCCTGTGATTCCCGCACGACACGGACAGAACGATCGAATAGGTCTGGACCACTCACGGATACCTCGATCCGCCCTCTCCGCCCTCGACGCCTCCGCCCCACACCCCGTTCCACACTCCCTTTTAACGCTCCCTTCGCAAATGGTCTATACCTTTGGCGCTAGGGTGGGGGTCATCTGATGCCGCCACATACCTGGCCATAGGGGTCTTATGACGATCCATCATCTTCCTCAGCCACCTTCCGACTCCGAGCTCTACTGGTACTTCGGCCCGCAGCGCCGCTGGGTACTGATCAGCTCCTCGTTCGCCTTCGTGCTCACCGCGGCGACGATGCTGACCTTCGCCCTGCGCACCCCGGCCCTGTGGGCCTTCCTCGCGGTGCTGGCCCTCAACGTCGTCGCCCTCACGCTCTCCTCGGTCAACAGCCTGCGCCAGCGCCGGCTGACCAGGCGCTCGCACGAGGTGCTCGTCCACGCCTGGGACCCTCCCGAACTCCCTTCCGTCGACCTGTACTTGCCGACCTGCGGCGAACCGCTCGCCGTGCTGGACAACGCCTACCGCGCGGTCTCCGCGGTCGACTGGCCCGGTGCGCTGACCGTCTGGGTGCTGGACGACGCCGCGAGCCCCGAGGTCGCCGGGCTGGCCGCCTCGTACGGCTACCGGTACGTCGTCCGCCCCGACCGGGGCCATCTCAAGAAGGCGGGCAATCTCAACCACGCGCTCACCCTGAGCAGCGCGGAGTACATCGCCGTCCTGGACGCCGACTTCGCGCCCAGGCCCGACTTCCTGCGCCATCTCGTGCCGTATCTCGCCGATCCGGGGGTCGGCATCGTGCAGAGTCCGCAGTGCTTCGACACCGACGAGTCGATGAGCTGGATCCAGCGCGCCGCGGGGTCGGCCCAGGAGTGGTTCTTCCGCTGGATCCAGCCGTCCCGGGACGCGAGCGACGCCGCCATCTGCTGCGGCAGCAACGCGGTCTACCGCCGCAGCGCGATCGATCTGGCCGACGGCTTCGCCAAGCTCGACCACAGCGAGGACCTGTTCACCGGCCTCGCCCTCCACGAGCAGGGGTTCCGCACCCTGTACGTTCCGGTCCTGGTGGCCAAGGGCACCTCGCCGGACAACCTGGCGTCCTTCGTCAACCAGCAGTACCGCTGGGCGATGGGCAATCTGCACCTGATGGGGACACCCGTCCTCAAGCGCATGCGCGCGCCCTGGCGGATGCGGCTCTGCTTCTACGAGGGCATCGTCGGCTATCTGACGACGGCGGTGAACACCTTCGCGGCTCCGCTGCCGCCGCTGGTGATGCTGTTCCGGTACCCGGACGACGTCCGCCCCTGGCACGTGCTGCCACTGCTCGCCCCGCTCTGGCTCTGGCACGTGCTGCTGCCGCGGATCAGCCGGTCCCGCTGGCGGGTGGAGGTGATCCGGGCCAACGTCCTGACCAGCGTCGCCGCCGGGGCCGCCTTTCTGCACACCCTGCGTGGCCGCAGCGCGGCCTGGGTGCCCACCGGGGCCGGCGGCACGGTGAAGGGCGGCATGGCCCGCCGGGTCGTGATCGTCTCCCTCGCCTGGCTCTGCTGCTCCACCGGGGCGGCCGTCGCCGGGCTCGCCCTGGCGGTGGCCCGCAACGGCTGGGTGCCCAACTGGGGCCTCGCCCTCTATCTGCTGGTGCAGTGCCAGATCAACCTGCCCCTGATACGCGACCTGTCGGCCGAACTGCGCCCCGCCCGCCCGGCATCCGGAACCGCGCGGCGCGTACGGCCGACGGGGCGCCGCCTGCTGCCCCGGCGCTGGCCCGAAGCGCTGGCCGCCACCACACTGCTCCTGCTCACCGCCCTGCTCGCATCCGGTTGGGTCAACCCGATGCTGCCCTGGCTGAGTTGAAAGGCCCCTCAGAACAATGTCCACGACCATGGCTCCCGGCGTCCGCCGCGGGGTCGTCCCACCCTCCGAAGCGCCGCCCGCCGGGGGTGGTTCCGGGCCGGGTCCGCGCCGCGCCGGGTTCCGCCCCGACATCGAGGGGCTGCGCGCGGTCGCGGTGCTCGGGGTCCTCGCCTTCCACGCGGCCGTGCCCGGTCTGACCGGCGGCTTCGTCGGAGTCGATGTCTTCTTCGTCATCTCCGGCTATCTGATCACCGGGCTCCTGTTACGTGAGGCCGTCACCACCGGGCGCATCCGGCTCGGCGAGTTCTTCTCCCGCCGGGCCCGCAGGCTGCTGCCCTCCGCCGCCGTGGTCCTCGGCGCCGTCGCCCTGGCCGGGGCCTGGCTCACCGTCCCACTGCGCCGTACCGAACTGGAGTACGACGTGGTGGCGGCGGCGCTGTCCACCGCCAACTGGCGCTTCGTCCAGCAGCAGACCGACTACCTCGCGGCCGGGCACGACCAGAGCCCGTTGCTGCACTTCTGGTCACTGGCCGTGGAGGAGCAGTTCTATCTGCTCTGGGCCCCGCTGCTCGCCGCTTTCGTGTACGCCGCCGCCAGGGCGGTGCGCCGGGGCCGTGCCGTGCGGGCCGCGGTGACCGCCTTCACCGCGCTGCTGACGCTCGGCTCCTTCGCCCTGTCCCTGCACTGGACGGGCGACTCCGTCTCGCTGGCGTATCTCGGAACTCCTTCGCGGATATGGCAGTTCGGCATCGGCGCGCTGCTGGCGCTGCTGCCCTGGCACCTGCTGCGCGGCCCCCGCCCCCTGCGCCTGCTCTCCGGGTGGGCGGGTGCCGGAGCGCTGTCGTGGTGCATGGTCGCGTACGACGCGTCGACCCCGTACCCCGGATACGCCGCGCTCGTGCCGACGCTGGCCACGGCGGCGGTCATCCTGGCCGGGATACCCGGCCGGTCCCCCGGCGCGAACGCGAACGACCCGGACGCGTACGGAGTAGGGCGGCTGCTGGCGGGCCGGGCACCCCGTGCGATCGGGCGGCTCTCCTACACCCTCTATCTGTGGCACTGGCCCGTGCTGGTCCTCGCCGAGGCCCGCCTCGGCGCTCTGGACTGGCCGCTGAAGGCGGCGCTCACGGCAGCGTCCGCGCTGCCCGCGCTGGCCACCATGCGATGGGTCGAACAGCCGGTGCGGCACAGCAGGACCGTGTCCGAACTGCCCCGGCGCGGGCTGTCGGTGGGGGTCTCGGCCGTTGCCATCCCGGTGGTGCTCGCGCTGGTGATGGGCACCACGACCCTGCGGCTGCTGGGTCCGGCCGCGCCGGTGGACGTGAAGGGCCTGCCGCCGGGCGCGGCCGAGGGCCCGCATCTGCTGGCGCGGAACGGTACGCCGCTCACGGGCGGCCCCGTGGTGCCCAGTCCCGTGCAGGCGCGCAAGGACTTCCCGCCGGACGGGGCCTGCGAGGTGGCGCCGCCGGTGACCAGCAGCCCGCCCTGCCTGTTCGGGGCGACTGGCAGCCCGGACCGCGTCGTGCTGCTCGGCGACTCGCATGCCGGGCAGTGGTTCTCCCCGGTGCTCGCCCTGGCGGCCCAGCGCGGCTGGGCGCTCCAGGAGTTGGTGAAGCAGGGCTGCCCGTTGCCCGAACTCCAGGTGGTGAACCCGCAGTTGGGCCGCACGTACCACGAGTGCGACACCTGGCGCGCGGACACGCTGGACCGGATCGGGAAGGGGCCCAAGCCCCGTCTGATCGTGATCGCCTCCCTCAACCGCTACACCGACGACCAGCGACTCCTCACCAGGGGATGGGAGAAGACGCTCAAGCCGCTGCGTGCGCTCGGTGTCCCGATCGTGTATCTGGAGGACACCCCCGTGCCGGGGAAGGACATCCCCGCCTGTGTCTCCGGGCACGCCGCGGATCCGGAGGCCTGCGCCTTCGACCGGGGCACCGCGCGGTGGCCCGATCCGCTCGCGCGGCGGATCGCGTCCGGGCGACTGCCCGGGGTGCGGGCCGTCTCGGTCAACGAGGCGCTGTGCCCGTCGAAGGGGGCGACCTGCCCGGCGGTGCGGGACCGCATCCTGCTGTACCGGGACGACGCCCATCTGACCGATGTCGCCGCGGTGGTCCTCACTTCCCGGCTCGAACGGCTCCTCACGGAGGCCGGGGCGCTCTCCGAAAGCCCCGCACCGGAGGCGGACGGCTGGACGCGGGTGCTGCACGACGACTTCGACGGACCGGCGGGCAGCCGCCCGTCCGCCGCCCGGTGGACGTACGACCTGGGCACTTGCTACCCGGGGTGCCCGGCCCCGCAGTGGGGAACCGGTGAGATCGAGACCATGACGGACTCGGCCGACAACGTCCGCCTGGACGGGAAGGGGTCGCTGGAGATCGTCCCCACGCGCAGGGACGGCAGATGGTACTCCGGCCGGATCACGTCCCGGCGGTCGGACTTCGCGCCGCCTCCCGGCGGTGTGCTGCGGATCGAGGCGTCCATCGCGCTGCCGGATGTCACCGGTAGCGCGGCGGCGGGCTACTGGCCGGCCTTCTGGACGCTGGGGGCGAAGCTCCGCGACGGCTACACGGGGTGGCCCTCGGTCGGGGAGCTCGACATCATGGAGTCCGTCAACGGCCGTGACACCGTCTTCGGCAGCATGCACTGCGGCGTCCTCGACGGCGGCCCCTGCGAGGAGCCGGTGGGTCTGACCTCGGGCCCGCAGCCGTGCCCCGGCTGCCGTACCGCGTTCCACTCCTACGCCGTCGAGGTCGATCTGACACCCGGCGCCGAGGAGGTGCGCTGGTACCTGGACGGGCGCGTCCACCACCGGGTCACCGAGGCCGGAATGGATGCCGGGACCTGGGACCGGGCGGTGCACCACGGGCTGTTCCTGATCCTGAACGTGGCCATGGGCGGCAAGCTCCCGGCCGCCGACGGCGCCACCCCGGGCCCCGGCACCGAACCCGGGCACCCGATGCGCGTCCAGCACGTCACCGTCTCGACCCGGGAGGTTGCCACCCGCCCCCGCTCCCGCCCCTGACCGGCCGCGCCGCGCAGCACACCGAGTCGGCTCCGGTGCGCGGCGCGGCGCGGTTTCCATCGGTACGGGTCAGGCGGTACGGGTCGGGCGGCACGGATCAGGGATACGGATCAGGCCTGATACGCCAGATGTGACATATCAGGTGTCACACGTCGTGCCTCACACGCTCTGCCCCAGGCGTCAGGAGAGCGCCAGCTCGGTGACGTTGCCCGCCTCCAGGACCCAGGCCGCGCTCAGGCCGCCCTCCTTGACCCGTGCGTCGCCGTCGCCCTTGAGCACACCGATGCGCTTGCCGGACAGGGCGATCTGGATCGCCTGGTCGTACTCGTGGACCCAGGCCGCGCTGAGGCCGCCCTCCTTCACGTGCGCCTCACCGTTGTCCTTCAGGATGCCGATGCGGTCGCCCGACAGTTCGAGCTGGATGACGTCGTCGGCCTCGCGCACCCAGGAGGCGCTGAGGCCGCCCTCCTTCACCCACGCCACACCGTTGCCGACCAGGACGCCGATGCGGTTTCCGGCCAGGTCGATGCCGATGACGTTGTCCGACTCGCGCACCCAGGAGGCGCTGAGGCCGCCCTCCTTCACCCACGCCACACCGTCACCCGTGACGACACCGATGCGGTTGCCGGAGAGCTCCAGCTCCTTGACCTTGTCGGACTCCTTGACCCAGGTCGCGCTGAGGCCGCCCTCCTTCACATAGGCATCGCCGTTGTCCTTCACGACACCGATGCGGTTGCCGGACAGGGCGATCTGCTTGACGTCGGTGGCTTCCTTGACCCAGGTGGCGCTGAGGCCACCCTCCTTCACCCAGGCGACACCGTCACCCGTGAGGACGCCGATGCGGTTGCCGGAGAGGGTGATCTGCTTGACGTCCGCCGACTCCTTGACCCAGGTGGCGCTGAGCCCGCCCTCCTTGACGTAGGCGTCGCCGTTGACCCGCAGGGTGCCGATGCGGTTGCCGCCGTCGCCGGAGACCGTGCCGGGCGCCGCACCGGCCGGGGCGGTCGCGGCGAGGCCGGACAGTGCGAGGACTGCCGCCACGGAGAGAGTCTTGAGCTTCATGGAAGTAACTCCTGTGCGCAGTGGGACCCTTGGGCCGGATGGTTGGCGCCCTCGGGGGATTTGACCAATCCGATGACGCTCAACGACCGGCCGGGCGCACGGTGCGTAGGCCATTGGAGTGAGGTCGGCGCACTGGGTCCGGCCGGCCGCGCGCCGGTCTCGCGACCACCGCGCGTGCGACCGCCCCGGCGCCGTTACTGCCGCGAGCCGCACCCCGGGCAGAACGCGGACCCCTGGGGCACGGTCGCATGGCACGAGGCGCACTGCGGGGTCCGGGCGAGCCGGTGGCCGCACCCGGGGCAGAAGGCGCCGCCGTGGGTCTCCGTACGGCACTGCGGGCAGACCAGCTGCCGGGCCGTCTGGGCGTCGTAGCCGTGCCCGGCGTTCTGTCCGGCGGCGTAGGCGCGGTCGGAGACGGAGTCGTTGAGCCCGCGTCGGCGGGCCGCCTCCGCCTCGGCGGCGGTGTCGGGGGCGCACTGGAGGCAGAGTCCCTGCTCGGCGTTCCAGCACCGCCCGCAGTCGTACGAGGTACAGCGGGGGCAGCGGTTGAAGTGCCCGTGCGCGTTGTCGATCGCCCGCTGGAACGCGGCGTCCCGGGCCCCGCCCCAGGTCGCACCGGCCAGCCCGTCGGCGGCGTTGTTGATCGTGTTGGCGCTGCCGCCCAGCAGGCTGAAGGCGGCGTTGACGCCCTTGCCTATCCAGCCCGCCGCCTGGCCCGATCTGAAGGGTTCGAACGGTGAGCGCCAGGTGTCGGAACAGCGCTGGCACCGGAACTCGAACTGGAACCCGGCACCGGTGCCGTGCTGCTGCGACAGGTCGCTGTAGTTGTTGCTGAAGTAGATTTCCTCGGCCACGTCTGAACCTCTGAGCCCTCGCGTCGTTGTGTCGTCGGGTCGTTCCCAGAGGTCATGATGGCAATCATCGGCAGCGGTGCGGTCTCCGCCCGGTCATGGTTCGGCAATGCCGTCGGCTCCGGCCGCGGGTGGGGGGCCGGAGCGCCAGGGGTCCGGCAGGGCTACTCCGCACCCTCCGGGAGTCCGAGGAGGTGGTCGACGAAGCGTTTGTAGGAAGCCGCTTCACGGGCGCCCGAGGTGAGTTCCGCTTCCTTGCTCCGCAGTTCGGAGGCGAGCGGCGTGCCCATCAGGTAGTCGCGCAGATGCTGCCCGCCGACCCAGCGGCCGAGGTCCTTGGTGGCGGAGGCCCGGTCGCTGAAGGCCCCCATCCTGCCCTCTTCCTGCATGTTCTGGAGGGCCGCCGCGGCGGCCTTGAACTCGGGCTGGCCTGGGGGTGCGCCCGCCTTGTCGTAGTCCCTGCTGACGGCGGCGAGGCTGTCGATGTCCGGCTTCTTGACCCCGGCACCGGCGTACAGCGACTGCCGGAACGCCTTGCTCTGCTCCATGCCGATGCTCTCGTACATGATGGTCTTGCCGGCCGACAGCGCCTCGGAGGTGCTCTGGTTGCCGGTCGTCATCACGATCGGCTCGCTCGCCTTGATCAGCGTCAGCATGTCGTCGTGCGGGACCCGATCGGTCGTGATCCAGTGCATCGTCTTGCCGGGGCCACCGGTGTCGACGGACGTGATCGCCGGGGCCTGCCCGTTCGAGGTCACCTGCACCAGCCGGACCTTGGCCACTCCGAGCCCCGCGAGTTCGCGCTTCGCGGTCCCGTCGAGCTCCGGCATCGGATTGGGAGAGGACTGGACGACGTGTACGTCATTGGTCTTGCCGTTCTCGACCTCGGCGACGGTGAGCGCGAACCGCAGCGCGCTCTTGTTGGAGTAGGCGAAGTACAGCCGGGACGTGGCGGCGGTGGCATAGGCCTTCGCCGCCCGCTCCTGATCCTCGGGAAAGAGCGCGGTGAGCAGGTCCTTGGACTTCAGCGCCTGGAGGTTCTCCAGCCGGGCCGTCCGCTTCTCCTCCTCGCCCCCGATCTCGTCCTGCTGCCGCTTGTAGGCCCGCAGACCGGCGTCGAACGTGATGCCGACCTCTCCCGTACCGAGTCCGGTGGTGTAGCCGGTCCCGTCGGCCCCCGGCGGCATGTCCTCCTGCTTGGAGTACTCGGTCATCGCGGAGGTCTTGCTGCCCCACTTGCCGACGCTTCGCTGGAACTTCTTCGTGGCGGCCAGCTGCGGGGCGACGACCACGTGGGTGGGGGCCTGGTTCCGGCCGAGGTCCGGAGCCGCGGGGGTGGCACCGTCGAGCACCGTGAACGGGTGACCGGATTCCTCGAATACACCCGGCTGCTTCTGGTGCGCCGCTCCGGCGGTCAGCAGTGCGATGTCGTTCTTGTTCGCCTCGGTCCGCGGGAAGTTCTCCCGCAGCGCGTCGGCGGTCTTGATGCCGAGCATCAGGTCGCCCTTGCCCTGGGCCTCATGGGTGAAGACCGCGATGGGGGCGCGGCCGGTCCACTGCAGGCAGCTGTAGAGCTGGTCGATGAAGTGCGGTACGGCCTTGGCCCTGTTGACGATCGTCACGGACCGGGCCATCTGCTGGAACACCTCGTCGTTCAACCGGCTCCCGGGCCGTCGGCGCAGGTACCTGCGGGGCTCACTCCGCTCCTTCTCCAATTCGCCCCGGGCCTGCGCGGAGTTCGCCGCGAAGTCCGCCGCCGGGATCTGCTCGGCGGCCCAGTGCTGCTGCTCCACGACCGGCGCCGGAGGCAGGGTGGTAGGGGCGGGACGCACCGGGGCGCGCTCCGGGACGGAGGGTTCCTGCTGCTGGGTGACCGCGGAGCTCGACTGCTGCTGCTCCGTGGTCGCGGTGTGCTCGGCCGGCTTGCGCGCGGGCACCGGCCGCCGCGCGGGACGGGCCGGGACGGTGGGCGTGGAGACGGGGGACGCAGGGAAGGCGGGCGCGGGTGCGCTGGACGTCGGAGCGACCTCCGGAGCCCGTACGACCTCCGGAACGGCCACGGCCCCGGCCTGTTGGGGCAGTTGGAGGCCCATCGACGACGCGAGGGCGCCCAGGTCGCCGTAGACCGTCGCGCCGGTACGTGCCGCGTTGACCACGCTCCACTTCGGCGTCGCCCCCGGGATCCGCGCCTTCAGCTCCTGCATCGCCCGAGCGGTGTCGTAGCCGTTCAGGTCGCCCTGGAAGACCCGCTGCACGGGGAGCGAGGCGGAGCCCCCGCCGCCGCCCGGAGCGGGGGAAGCGTCCGCACCCGAGAGGCCGCCCGCCGGGGCGGGGCCGCTCATCACCCGACGGGCGTTGGCCTCCGCCTCCCGCTCGAACCGGTCGGAAGGGTCCGAGACCCGCAGGCCCGCGCCGTTGTCGGTGCCCGCGACCGCCCCCTGCCGTTGCTGGACGACGTGCGTCAGCTCGTGCGCCAGGGTGTGCTTGTCGGAGCCGCCCGCGCCGACGACCACATGGTTGCCCGAGGTATAGGCGCGAGCACCGACTTCGGCGGCGGAGGCCCTCGCGGCGCCGCCTTCATGGATACGTACGTCGGAGAAGTCCGTGGCGAAGCGGGCCTCCATCTCCGCGCGTGTCCCGCTGTCGAGCGGGCGGCCCACGGTGCGCAGGACGTCATGGACGGTGGAGCGTTGTACGGCGGGCTGCTCGGCCTGGTCGTCGTGGCCGCATCCGGCGGAGTCCGCATGCGCCTCCTCCGCCCCGGGGTGCCCGGCCTGGCGGAGCATCTGGACCACGGCGGCGTTCCCCATGGCGGCCTGAACCGGGAGAAGCCCTGGCAGCGGAGGATGCGATGTGGCTTCGGAGCTGCGGGCCGCCCGCCGGGCACCCTCGGTTCCGGTCGTCCTGACGTTCTCGTGGTCGCGCACGGGGCCTCTTCCGGCGAAGGAGGTTCGACCCTTCATGCATAGGCGATCAGGGGCGGCCGGGCCAGGTATTCCGGGGCAGTGTCGACCGCCCGCCCAGGCCAACGGGTGAGGCCCGCGCAGGGCAGCGGGCGGCCGGGGCAGTGACTCGCCCGCTCCGGCTCAGGTCACCGACCGGCCCGCGCCATCGATACGGAAGACCTGCTCGATGAACTCGACTGCGGTTGCTTCGAGTTGCAGCACGAGACGTCCAGCTCCGCGCGGACCGTCTTTCCCGGGCTCCGGTCCAGCACGGCCCAGCGGTCGGCCAGGGCGTCGACCAGGACGAGGCCGCGCCCGCCGTCCGCGTCGGCAGGCGGTGGGACCAGATGCGCCGGGCCCGGCGGGAGTTGTTCGCCCCGGGTATCGCTGACCTCGATGCACAGGACGCCGCGTGCGCCGTCGACCCCGGGTGAGTGGCGGAGCCTCAGCTCGAAGTCCCGGCCCGGCACCCGGCCGTGCGTCACGGCGTTGGTCGCCAGCTCGGAGACGATCAGTTCCGCCGCCTCCGAAGCGTGACTGCGGTACGGAATGTCCCAGTCGTGCAGCACATTCAGGGCGAGGTGACGGGCGAGCCGGGCCCCGCGCGGTGTGGAGCTGAAACGCTGCACGAACACACGTACGGTAACCGGGGGTTGGGGGGTCGCGATGGCTTCCATGCGCCCACCGTGGCGTCGGAAACCCCCTCCGACCAGCTCCAGAACTCGTACGCTCAGCAAGCGTACGGGTACGGACTGTGGACAGTAGGGGTAACGGTCCGTGACGATGGGCGAGTTGTCTGCCGGTAGCGGCACGGAGTACGACGAGCACGGAGGTGGCCGGATATGACGGACGGCGTCGGCACGGCGGGCGGAACAGCACGGTCGGGCGGAGAGCCGGAGCCCACAGAGAGCCTGAGGACGTTCGGGGAAATCGTCAAGGTCTTTCGCAAGCGGGCCCTGCTCACCCAGGAACAGTTCGCGCCACGCGTGCAGTACTCGGTGCCGACCGTCGCCTCGATCGAACAGGGCCGCAGGTTCCCGCCACTGCCCTTCGTCGAGCGCTCCGAGATCGTGCTGGACGCGTTCGGGGCGATCAGGGCGGCGGCGAAGCATCTGTCCCGGCGACCGGGCATCGCCAGTTGGTTCCAGCAATGGGCGAGGCTGGAGATGGAGGCGATCAACCTCTACACGTACGAATGCCGGTTGCTTCCGGGGCTGTTGCAGTCGGAGTCCTACGCGCGGGCGCTGTTCCTCAACCAGCTCCCCATGCTCGACGACGAGCAGATCGAGCGGCAGCTCGCGGCCCGGATGGAACGCCAGCAACTTCTGCGGGAGCGGACCAACACCAACTACAGCTTCATCCTCGAAGAGCATCTCTTCCTGCGTCAGACGGGCGGTACGCAGGTCATTCGGGAGGCCATCGACCACATTCTCGATCTCGCCGAGCTTCGCAATGTCGAGATTCAGATCATGCCGCAGGTCCGCGAGAGCCACGCCGGGCTGGACGGCCCGATCAGGCTGTTGGAGACGCCGGAGCACAAGTGGCTGGGATACAGCGAGGGCCAGGAGAGCGGCCAGCTCCATGCCGATTCAACTGTGGTCAGCAAGCTCCAGATGCGGTATGCCAGGATGCGTTCGCAGGCTCACACCCCCGAAGACTCTGTGGGTCTGTTGAAGCGGATGCGAGGAGCACTATGAGCACCACCACAGATCCTTCCTGGTTCAAGAGCAGCTACAGCGGCGGGTCCGGCGACTCCTGCGTAGAAGTCGCCCTCTCCTGGCACAAGTCCAGCTACAGCGGCGGGTCCGGCGACGACTGCGTAGAGGTTGCCGCCTGCCCCACCACCGTCCATGTGCGGGACTCCAAGGTCGAGCAGGGCCCGCAGCTCGCCCTCTCCCCCGCCGCCTGGACCGGCTTCGTGACGTACGCGACGGACACCGCGCGCGTCTGATACACCGTGCCGCGCGCCGGGTCGACTCCGGTGCGCGGCACAGCTGTTCCGCGGGGCGCGCGGGGCAGGCGCACGCCTTGATAGCGTCGCTCCCGCGATCGCGGTTCCCACTTCCCGCCGGGGTCGTCGCCGTGCGTCGTACGGCCCGCCCCGAGGGGCACGGGAAGGTCTGCGGCAAGGACGAAGAGGGCCCGACGCATGAGTCTCGCGCAGTTGCACTACACCGCTGCCTCTGCTGCCTCTGCGGACGACGACGGGGGCGGCGCCCGTTTCACGGCGGTGAGCGGCGGACTGCCCACGCAGGTGCTGGCCGAGGCCGAAGAGCTCCTCCGCCTCGAACCGCCCGCCGACGCCCCGCACCGGCCGACCTCCGACCAACTCCGCTCCCTCCCCGAGGCGTTCAGCTTCAGCGCACTGTCGGACGGCGGACACCTGCTGGCCCGCGCGGTGGCGTACGCCGGACCGTCCTCCGGCCCCGGCACCCTCGGGTTCCACGCGCACGCGGTGCACCTCCCGGCCGGTACGCGCCTGCCGGAGGACGCGCTGCCGATCACCGCCTGGCGCTCGCCGAGCTGGTCCTCCACCCCACCGGCCGGAGGGGCGCCCGAGCGGATATCCGCGCTGCCCGCCTCCGCCGCCTTCGGACCGGAGGCGCTCAACGACTTCGCGGTCTCCCGGAGCCCCTGGCTGGCGGCGGTCTTCGCCGACCTGCGCCGGGTGTGCGAGGACCCGGCGGCGGGGCGCCTGGTCCTGGTGGAGCGGCACAGCGCCGATGTGGCCCGGTGGATCGCCCTCGCCTCGGCCGTGCTCCCGCAGGACGACGCGCACCGGCTGACGTTCACGACGTACACCCGCCGTCCGGCGCACTCCCCGCACCAGCTCGTCGGCGTGCTCCCGCAGGACGCACCGCGCGCGGACGGCCCCGGGGCGCAGGCGCTGCGGGTCCACGACTGCGCGGGGTCGCGGCCCGGGGAGCCGGTGGACGACGCCTGGGCCGAGACCTGCGCCCGGATCTGGCGCAACCGGTCCCCGAAGCTGTTCCGGGCGGCGGCCGAACTGCCCGGCGGGCCCTTCGCCGCCGGTCCGCTCGCCGTCACCGCCCTGTGCGCGGGCATTCCGCTCGGCCCCGGGGAGCGGGCGGCGGCGGCCGAGTGGGCCGCCGAGCGGCCGTACGCGCTGGACGAGGACCGGACGCATCTGCTCACCGATGCGCTGACCGACCCGGACATCGACCGTACGCCTCGCGAACTCGCCGCCGTGGCCCGGCTGTTGACCGCTCTCGACGGACGGGCCCCGGCGGCCGTGACGGCCTCCCTCGGCGCGCTGCTGGTGACGGAGACGGTCTACGGGGGCGATGTCTCCGTGACGCCCCCGGGGCGCTCGGTCTTCGCCGGGCCGGACGGGGAGCGCGTCGCCGCCGCCCTCGTCGACGCCCTGGGCGAGGATCTGCGGGCCGAACTGGCGACCGGTGCGCCCGTGGCCCCGGACGCGGTACCCGGGCGGAGTGTGGGGCGCACCGTCCAGTTGCTGCGGATCGCGCGCCTGCTCGACGTGGACTGCGCGGAGCTGCTCCCCGAGGTCGTACGCCGGATGGCGCGGGGGCTGCTGGACGAGGGGGCGGGCGACTGCGCCCGGGTGCTGCTCGACCTCCTGGACGAGCAGTTCGACGTCCGTACCGCGCTGCTGGGCGAGCTGGACCGGATCACCCCGCACCGCCCCCGGGCGGCCCAACGCCTGCTGGCCGGTGTCGCCCTGCCGTTCACCGGGGCACAGGCGCTGCCGCATCTGCGGATGTGCGCCGCCGCGCCGGACGCCGGGGCGGGCGACGGCGACGACCGGGTGAAGGTGCTGAACGCGGTGGTGCGTGCCGGTGGAATGTCACCGTTCACCGAACCGCTGGTGCTGCGCACGGCCATGGGTCTCGTCTGGGGCGACGCCACCCCCACGGCGGGTGAGGCCCGGCTGCTGCTGGCCGGGAGCACCTCCGACGCACACCGTACGGCCGGTACGTGGTCCGCCCTCCTCGCGGCGGCGGTCGGCGCCCCCGCCGACGACACGGACGCCCCGGAGCTCGCCCCCGACCTGTTGCGCGGCTTCCCGCAGGAGATCGACGCGCGGACGCGCGGCGCCCTGCACCTCCTGGAGTTCGCCCGGGACCTCCGGTCGGGGGCGGCGGAACCGGGCTGGACGGAACGGGCCCGGACGCTGTGCGCCGCAGCCGAACCGGTGGAGCCGGGCCCGCGCGAGCAGGCGTTCGGCGCCCTGGCCGAGCGACTGCTCACCCCGGACCGGCCGGAGGCGGAGCTGTACGCCTTCGTCCACAGCGACGACGCGGACCTCATCGCGGCCTACGGCAGCGCCGCCCGCCAGGACGCGGTGCTCGCCCGGCTGCGCTCCGACCCCGCGTATGTCGCCGACTGCTTCACCGTCTGGAGCGCGCACCCGCACGCGGGAACCGCCTGGAGCGGGACCCGGGAGGCGCTGCTCGCGGAGGTGCTGCGTCCGGTGGTGCGCGGCCTGTCCGCCGACGAGGTGGCGGCGGTGGAGGAGGCCGCCGAGCGGGCGGGCAGCAGCCGCACGGTGGAGGCGTTCCGGGCGTGGAACCGGCCGGCCGGCCTCCGCAGACGGCTCGGCAACCGGCTGGCGGCACGGGTACGGCGGTCGTAGCCGGGCCTTGCCGGCGGTCGTGGGCGCGGCCCCCTGTCGTCGCGGGCGATCCACGGAGTTCGTGACCCGTGCGGGGTGACCGGTACCGTGTGACCCATCGATCTCGTGCGCTCCCGGCGGGCTGCGTGACACCCCCAGGAGGAACAGATGACGACGAACCGCGGACGCAAGGACGTCATCCGGGACCGGATGGCCGCCACCGGCGAGTCGTACAACGTCGCCGCCCGCAATCTCAAGGCCATGAAGGACATGGGCGCCACGCGTGAGGCCGTCCTCACCCAGCGCTGGCGTCCCGCCGACACCCTCGACGTCCCGTGTCCCTGCGGCGGCACCTGCGAGCCCGGCGAGCGGTGCGAGCGCTGCCACGCACTCCACCGGCACGTGGCGCGCTACCCCGGCAGTGCCACGGACGTGGAGACCTGGGCCGACCGCTACGACTGCATGGGCTGCGCCTCCTCGTACAACCTGACCGTGGTGCTGCGCGGACGGCCGTGGGGGGTCGCCGAGACCGTGGTCATCGGCGGCTCCGCGGAACCGGTCGTACGGGCCCGGGTCTTCCCGGGCGTCGCCCATCCGCTGCTGAAGCCGGAGAGTGCCGAGGACGGGACCGAGGACTGACGGCCGGGACCTGCCAGCGCCCCGGCCGCCCCGGAATCACCGGACGGCCTGGACGACGGCCGCTCCCACCGCGACGACGAGGACCAGTGCGGCCACGACGAGGGACCGCGGGTTGCCGAAGTTGACCGTCCAGCCGATGCCGACCCGCTTCGGCACCAGGATCGCGGGGTCGTCGGCGTTGACGTAGACCGTACCGGCGCCGCGCCAGAAGCGGTCGTCGTCGCGCGGGACCAGTCCGGTGCCCTCCTCGCCCGTGTCCTCCCGCAGCCTGCTCCCGGAGGGTCCGACGCGCAGGACGAGCCAGCCGGTCAGGGCGAGGACCCCGACGAGCGGCACGAAGGTGACGGCCAGGGTCAGGGCCGTGGAGCGGGTGTCGCTCCACATCAGCGCGGACAGCCCGAACAGCATCAGGTTCATCAGGGTGGCGACGCCCATCATGGAGCGGGCCATGACGGTGAGGTAGCGGCGGTACCGCGCGGCACCGGCCACGGGGCGGGCCACATCGAGATCGGCGCGGGCCCGGAGCAGCCCCGCCACGGTGACGACCATGGTCAGGGTGAGCAGGAGCTGACCGAGGACGAAACCGAAGGCGGTCCACACATTGGTCGGGTACATCCGGTAGACCGTGCCGTCGAGCGAGCGCTGGGGCAGCGCGATGCGGTCGGGCAGGCCGGGGTAGACGATGACGCCCACGACGACGCTGACGGCGATCACGACGAGCGCGGGGACGGCCCAGCCCCAGGGGAAGCGGACCGGATCGGTGCGCAGGGACGTGTCCATGACGGTGCCCTGCCGGGCCTGTGCGTACCAGCCGCCCTCCGCCTTCGCACGGGCGATGCCGCGGTGGGCCCGTACCCACAGCGCGGCGGCGAGGACGCAGAGCAGCAGGGAACCGACGACTCCGACGGCGAGGGTGCCCAGGGCGGCGCCGAGCGCCGAGGAGACCACGGTGACGACGGCCGCGGCGGCCAGCACCGCGCCCCGGTAGCGCCCGCGCTGTTCCTCGACGGCGTCGGCGCGCGCCTTGTCCGGGGGGACCCGGACGCCGAAGGGCACGGCGGGGGGATTGAGGAGCGGGCTGGGGGCGGCGTAGAGAACGGCGCCCAGCACCGCGAGTATGCCGAAGTTGAGGGCTGCGTCGACCAGCAAGGTGTTCACCTGTCCGTTCTTGTCGTTGATCCCGGCGGGACGGCTCTTGTCGTCGGTCCCGGCGGGACGGCTCTTGTCGTCGGTCCCGGCGGGACGGCGCCTCCCGGGACAAGGCCTCCCGCGCCGGGGTCTCCCGCCCGGCCGTACGGGTCAGGGATGTTCGTCCTCCCTGCCGGGGAAGGTGTCCAGAACTGCCGCGACATGGCCCTTCACCTCCTCCTCCGGGATCCCGCGCACATCCAGTTCGGCGAGGAGGGTGCGCATGCGCGCCTCCCAGTCGACTCCGGCGCGCAGTTCGTCCGACGGCTGCTTGACGTCCGGCCGGACCGCCGCACCGCTCTTGCGGTTGACGCGGATGATCCCTTCGCGCCGCAGCAGGTCGTACGCCTTGTTGACGGTGTGGAAGTTGATCGCCAGGTCGACGGCCATCTGCCGGGTGGAAGGGAGTCCGGCACCGGGCGCCAGCGCCCCTTCCGCGATGGCCTCCACCACCCGGTCCCGGATCTGCTGATAAATCGGCACCTCGCTGTCGAGGTCGAGCGTGAGATACACACCAGAACTCTATCTGCTATACATCTAATAGAACAGACAAACGCTCATGGCAATGCGGCAGCACGCCGACGGCGCGTGACCGCCCAGGGGCCCGACCGGCCCCGACGGAGGGGAATCCCATGGCACTGATGAACATCTCCGACACCGGCCTCACCATCGAGTTCACCGGGTGGGAGCGCACCTGGCTCCGGCGCGGCTCCCTGACCGTTCCGCTCACCGCGGTCCGCCGGGTCACCGTCGTCGACGACCCCCTGCGCGCCGCCCACGGCACCCGCAAGGGTCTGCACGCCTCCGGGGTCGCCAAGATCGGCACCTGGGGCCTGGTGGCCGGCCCGCGGCAGCTGGTGGCCGCCTACCGGGGCAGGCCGGGGCTGCGCGTGGAGGTGGAGCGCGCCGCCGCTGGCGGCGACTTCGACGAGCTGGTCCTCTCGCTCGACGAGGCGGGGCGGCTGGCGGGGCTCATCGAGCAGCGGGTGGACAGCGGCCGATGAGCGGGCGGCCCCGGGACCGCGTGGATACGGAACGGCGGGTGCCCCGGAGCACGCTCCGGGGCACCCGCCGAAATCCTGCCGGTCTCAGTCCTCGTCCGGGACCAGGCGCAGCGAGATCGAATTGATGCAGTACCGCTGGTCCGTCGGGGTGGGGTAGCCCTCGCCCTCGAAGACATGGCCGAGGTGCGAACCACAGCGGGCGCAGCGCACCTCGGTGCGGACCATGCCGTGGCTGCGGTCCTGGATCAGCTCGACCGCGTCCGTGTCCTTCGGGTCGAAGAAGGACGGCCAGCCGCAGTGCGACTCGAATTTGGTGTCCGAGCGGAACAGATCGGCGCCGCAGGCGCGGCAGGAGTAGACGCCCGTGGTCTTGGTGTCGGTGTATTCACCGACGAAGGCGGGTTCGGTGCCGGCCTGGCGCAGGACCGCGTACTCGGCCGGCGTCAGCTCGGCCCGCCACTGCTCGTCCGGCTTCTCGATGTCGTACGACACGTCGCTCCCTCAGCTCGACAGGTGGTCCAGGATCTGCGGGCCGAGGTCCGTGACGTCGCCCGCTCCCATGGTGAGAACGAGGTCGCCGGGCTTCGCCATTCCCGCGACGGCCTCGGGGACCGCGGCCTTGTCGTGGACGGCGGTGACGTCCGCGCCGGCGGCCCGCGCGGCGTCGATGATCAGCTCGCTGGTGACGCCGGGGATCGGGTCCTCGCGGGCGGGGTAGATGTCCAGCACCACGGAGGCGTCGGCCAGCGCGAGGGCCTGGCCCATCTCGGTGCCGAGCTCCTGGGTGCGGGAGAAGAGGTGCGGCTGGAACACGACCAGGAGGCGCGCCTCGGACGCGGCGCCGCGCATCGCTTCGAGGTCCGCGGTCATCTCGGTGGGGTGGTGTGCGTACGAGTCGATGACCTGCACGCCCGCCACCTCGCCCTTGAGCTGGAGGCGGCGCTTGACCCCGGTGTACTTGCCGAGCGCCGAGGCCAGGTTGTGCGCCGGGACGCCGAGGGCGACGCCGGCGGCGAGGGCCGCGACGGCGTTGAGGGCGTAGTGGCGGCCGGGCACGGAGACCGTGAACGTGAGGTACTTCCCGTTCAGGACGACCGTGACCTCGCTGGTCAGTCCGCGCGGGGTGATCTTGTGGACGCGTACGTCGGCGGTCGCCGACTCGCCGTAGGTGACGACGTTCAGCGAGGGGAGGGCCCGGACCCGCTCTGTCAGCTCGACGGCACCGGCCTGGTCGGCGG
Organism: Streptomyces sp. DvalAA-43; assembly: GCF_900091725.1. Classification (GTDB taxonomy): domain Bacteria; phylum Actinomycetota; class Actinomycetes; order Streptomycetales; family Streptomycetaceae; genus Streptomyces; species Streptomyces pulveraceus. The sequence continues at coordinate 359,777 of NZ_FMBW01000043.1, forward strand.
AGATCACCAGCGTGCCGCCGGGGACGATCTTGCCTGCGAAGGCCTCGAACGACTCGTAGATCTCGTCCATCGAGGCGTAGTTCGCGTGGTGGTCCAGCTCGACGTTGAGGACGATCGCGACCTCGGGGTCGTACTTCTGGAAGCTGCGGTCGCTCTCGTCCGCCTCGGCGACGAAGATCGCGCCCTCGCCGTGCGCGGCGTTGGTGCCGGGCCCGGCGAGGTCGCCGCCGATGGCGTACGAGGGGTCGAGGTTCAGCTCGGTCAGGGCGACGGCCAGCATCGACGTGGTGGTCGTCTTGCCGTGCGTCCCGGCCACCGCGAGGGCGCGCAGCCCGCCCATGAGCGAGGCGAGCGCGTCGGAGCGGTGCACGACGGGGACCGACAGCTCGGCGGCGCGCAGCAGCTCCGGATTGTCGGCGCGGATGGCGCTGGAGACGACCACGCACGAGGCGTCGTCCGCCAGATGTCCGGCGGCGTGCCCGATGTGGACGGTCGCCCCCAGCGCCCGCAGTGCCTCGGCGGTACCCGACTCCTTGGCGTCGCTGCCCGCGACCTTGGCGCCGCGCTGGGCGAGGATCTTCGCGATGCCCGACATTCCGGCGCCGCCGATGCCGATGAAGTGCGGCCGTTCCATGGCGGCAGGAATACCGGGTGCCATGCGTCTGTCTCCCAGGGGTCGATCCGCGTACCCGGGGCGGTACGCGTGGGCGCCCAGCCTATTCGCTGTGCGCGAAGAGCTTGAGCACCGGGACGCCGACCTTGTGGCGGGCCCTGGACGCCCAGTCCCGGTGGAAGAACTCCTCCACGTAGTGCGGCGCGGTCAGCACGATGACCTCGTCCGCCTCCGCGTCGTCGACCACGGCCTTCAGCTTGTCCAGGGGGTGGTCCTCGATCACCTGTCCGACCGCTTCGGAACCCGCCTGCCGCAGCGCCTCCAGCGAGACTTCGAGCGCGAGTTCGGCGGGCTGTCTGGCGTTCTTGCCCTCCGGCTCCTCGCCCTCCCGGGCGGCTTCCTTGAGTTCGCCCATCGCCAGGTCGTCGATCGCCCGCAGCAGCACATCGGCCTGGTCACCGCGCGGCTGCATGAGCACGACGAAGGAGATCCGCTCCTCCCCGTGCAGGGTGGTGACGAACTCGACGTCCTCCGAGGTGAGGGGCTTCTCGATCATCAAAACGCTGGTGAACACCACGGGCGCCCTTCTGCTTCAGTGACCGTCGCCAGTCACTGCTGAAACCATCCTTCCCCGTGCTCGCACGGGGTCTGCGAGAGTAATTGTGCCCACCGGAAGCTAACCGGAACGACAAATTCCGCTGATTGTCAGCTCCGACGGTACCGAGTGAACAGGAACCCGGCCTCTTCCAGCATCGACGCCAGGGCGAATCGTTCCGGCACGGCCATCGCGGGGCCGCCCGCGATCCGCTGCGCGTCCCCGGCGGTCAGCATCGGCGAGAGGGTCAGACAGAGCTCGTCCAGCACCCCGGCGGCCACGAACTGCCCCAGCAGCCTCGGGCCGCCCTCGGTCAGCAGCCGCTTGAGCCCGCGGTCGGCCAGCTCCCGTACGGCCCTGACGGGGTCCACCCGGGAGCCCTCCCCCGCGATCACCACCTCGGCGCCCACCGCGCGCGCCTCCTCGATCCGGCCCGGCGGGGCCCCGGCGCCGGTCAGCACCAGGGTCGGTACGAGCGGCCCGGTGAAGAGCGGCAGCGAGAAGTCGAGGTCCAGACTGCCGCTCACCACGGCGATCGCGGGTGCGGGCCCCTGCCCGGCCGCGGCCCGCCGGGCCGCGAAGGCCTCACGGGCCCTGGCGGGGCGGTAGCCCTCCAGCCGTACCGTCTCCGCCCCGGCCAGCACCACATCGGCCAGACCGCGCAGGGTGCCGAAGATCCGCATGTCGCTCGCGCAGGAGATCGGCTGCGAGCGGCCGTCGTGCTGAGCGGCCCCGTCGAGCGTCGAAACCATGTTGGCGCGCAGCCAGGGGCCGTCCTGCTCGGGGTAGGCATAGGCGTCGGCCAGGGCGTCCAGAGTCCACTCCCCCTCTCGGTCGGCCGGTGTCAGGTCGGTCACAGGGAAGAGGCGTCGCATGTCACGCAGTCTGGCACGGCGCTTAAGGTGGAGAGTTGTGTCGTCCTCCACAGCCGTGCCGGGGCAGAGCCCCATAGCCGAAACGGCCCCCCTGTCCCTGTGCGCCCTAGAGCCCCGCGTTCCCGCCGACCGCCTGGTCGCCGAGATGGTGCCGCCGCCTCGCTTCGACTCCGTGCGCTTCGATACGTATGTGCCGGACCCCAACCAGCCGAGCCAGACGGCGGCGGTCGGGGTCCTGAGCGACTTCGCGACGGGTCTCGGCGGGGCGCATGCCAGCGGCTCGGGCAAGCGCAAGTGGTTCAGCAAGAAGCCGACGGCTCCCTCGGCGCCGCTCGGGGTCTACCTCGACGGCGGCTACGGCGTCGGCAAGACCCACCTGCTGGCCTCCCTCTGGCACGCCACCCCCGCCGACCCCTCGCTGAAGGCGTTCGGCACCTTCGTCGAGCTGACCAACCTGGTCGGCGCGCTGGGCTTCCAGCAGACCGTGCGGACGCTGAGCGGGCACCGGCTCCTGTGCATCGACGAATTCGAGCTGGACGACCCGGGCGACACCGTGCTGGTGTCCTCGCTGCTGAGCAGGCTGGTCGAGGCGGGCGTCGCGCTCGCCGCCACCTCCAACACGCTGCCCGGCAAGCTCGGCGAGGGCCGGTTCGCCGCGGCCGACTTCCTGCGGGAGATCCAGGGGCTGTCCGCGCACTTCCGTCCACTGCGGATCGACGGCGAGGACTACCGCCACCGCGGGCTGCCCGAGGCCCCCGCGCCGTACTCCGACGAGCAGGTCACCCGGGCCGCGTACGCCACCGAGGGGGCCAGTCTGGACGACTTCCCCTCGCTGCTCGACCATCTCGCCCGGGTCCATCCGAGCCGCTACGGCGCGCTGACGGACGGGCTGCGGGCGGTCTGCCTCACCGAGGTCCAGCCGGTGCCCGACCAGTCGACCGCGCTGCGGCTCGTCGTCCTCGCCGACCGGCTCTACGACCGGGAGGTCCCGGTGCTCGCCTCCGGGCTGCCGTTCGACCGGCTGTTCAGTGAGGAGATGCTGAACGGCGGGTACCGGAAGAAGTACTTCCGGGCGATCTCCCGGCTGACGGCGCTGGCACGCGACGCGAAGGGGCTGGTGGCGCAGTAGGTTCGGGGGCGTACCGTCCCGAGGCGCCTCCGGGCGCCCCGGGCCCCCGTATCGCTCGCGCACACCGTTTGAAGGGATCCAGCATGGCTACCACCCGTCAGGCCCACACGGTCTGGGAAGGCAACCTGATCGAGGGCAAGGGTGTCGTCACCTTCGACTCCTCCGGCATCGGCGACTACGACGTCTCCTGGCCCTCCCGCGCGGAGAAGGCGAACGGCAAGACGTCTCCCGAGGAGCTCATCGCGGCGGCCCACTCCAGCTGCTTCTCGATGGCGCTCTCCAACGGCCTGGCCACGGCCGGCACCCCGCCGACCCGGCTGACCACCACGGCCGACGTCACCTTCCAGCCCGGCACCGGCATCACCGGCATCCACCTCACCGTCCAGGGCGAGGTGCCCGGCCTCGACGAGGCGGGCTTCGTCAAGGCCGCCGAGGACGCCAAGGCGAACTGCCCGGTCAGCCAGGCGCTGACCGGCACGACGATCACGCTCTCCGCCTCGCTGGCCTGACCTCAGGGGCCGCTCCCGGCCCGGGACACGTCCGGGGCCCGGTGACCCGCATGGTTCCCGCGCGGCACCGCGCGTGCTACACACATGCGGGTCACTTCTCCTGTCCGCCAGCAGGGAGTTGCCTCATGTCATCAGAAACGTCACGCCTCACCGCGGAAGCGTCGCACCTGACCGCGGAGGCCCCACGCCCGACCGCGGAAGCGTCACGCCCGAGCGCCACCCGTCGCCAGGTCCTGGCCGGCGGCGGCGCGGCCGTCGCCGCCATCGCCTTCACGGGGGCGTTCTCCGAACTCTTCGCCGGTACCGCCGCCGCCCGGGGACACAGCGGGTACGGCCCGCTGGTGCCCGACCCCGACGGCCTGCTCGACCTGCCGAAGGGCTTCCGCTACCGGGTCCTGTCCCGGGAGGGCGACCGGCTCCGCTCCGGCGAGGGACAGGTACCCAGCAACTGCGACGGCATGGCCGCCTTCGCGGGCCGCCACGGACACGTCCGCCTGGTCCGCAACCACGAGAACCGCGTCACCGCGAAGATCCAGGTCCCGGTCGTCGAGGGCCTCACCTACGACCCGATGGGCAAGGGCGGCTGTACGGCCCTGGAGCTGGACGGCCGCAACAACGTCCTGGGCGAACGCGTCGCCATCGCCGGTACGGCGGTGAACTGCGCGGGCGGCCGCACCCCGTGGAACACCTGGCTGACCTGCGAGGAGACCGAGGACAGGGCCGGTACCAACGGCTACACCAAGGATCACGGCTTCATCTTCGAGGTCGACGGCGCCGATCCGCACCGCACCGGGGCCGTGCCGCTCACCGCGATGGGCCGGTTCCAGCACGAGGCCATCGCGATCGACCCGAAGAGCGGGATCGTCTACGAGACGGAGGACGCGTTCGAGAAACCGTTCGGGCTCTTCTACCGCTTCCTGCCGAGGAAACCGCTCGGCGGCACGGGCTCCCTGCGGGCCGGCGGCCATCTGGAGGCCATGCGCGTGCCGGGCGTGCCCGACCTCTCCGTGGTCCAGGAGACCGGGGCGCGCTTCGAGGGCGTCGAATGGGTGCCCGTGCCGGATCCGCTGGCGGCCGAGACCCCGATCCGGTTCCAGGACTTCGGCCCCAAGGGCATCACGCATGCGCAGAAGCTGGAGGGCTGCTACTGGGGCGGCTCCTCGGTCTACTTCGTCTCCAGCTTCGCGCACAGCGCGGAGGGGTCGGCCGCCGACCACTACGGCCAGGTGTGGCGGTACGAGCCGAAGCGGCGCCGTCTCACGCTCGTGATCGTCTTCGGCCCCGGCACCGATGTGCAGCTGCCGGGCGAGTCCCCGGACAACATCTGCCTCGCCGCGGACGGCGGGCTGATGGTGTGCGAGGACGGTGGCGGCGCGCAGCATGTGTTCGGTCTGACGCGGGGCGGCGAGGTCTACGCGATGGCGCGGGGCCGGCAGAACATCGGGACGCCGGAGAAGCCCGAGTGGGGCGAGTTCGCCGGGGTCACCTTCGCTCCCGACGGCGGCACGATGTACGTGAACTGCTACACACCGGGGACGACGTTCGCGGTGACCGGGCCGTGGCACTGACGCGCTGACCCATCGGGGCGCACGGTGGCGTACGGGGGCGGGCGGCCGATGCCCACCCCGTACGCCGCCCCGAACGGCCTTCGGCCCGAAGGGCGTTGATCTCTTGGCCTCGGAAGAAGTCGCGGCGGGACCGCGCGCGGGGAGATAGGCTCCCGCCTGGTTCCGCGCGCCTCCGCGGGACCCGCCCGCACCGGCCCGTGTCCGACCCCACCCTCACCCCCGGCGGTGCGCGGCATGCATTCCGCAGCCTCGAAACCAACCCCCGATGGGACGTGAACCATGAGGCACGAAACCGTACGGCACGACATCACCGTCGTCGGCGGCGGTCTGGCCGGTGTCTGCGCGGCGATCGCCGCCGCCCGGCTGGGCCGCACCGTGGCACTCGTCAACAACCGGCCGGTGCTCGGCGGGAACGCGAGCAGCGAGGTCCGGGTCTGGGTGGTCGGCGCCACCGCCCACGGCAACAACCACCACGCCCGCGAGGGCGGCATCATGGGCGAGCTCTTCGTCGAGAACCAGTTCCGCAACCCGGACGGGAATCCGTACTACTGGGACGCGGTGGTGCTGGACGCGGTCCGGGCCGAGCCCGGAATCACGCTCTACCTCAACACCGACGTACGGGAAGTGGACGCGGACGGGCCGGAGGACGCCCGGCACATCACCGCCGTCACCGGGTGGATGATGGGCTCGGAGCGGCTCATCCGCTTCGAGAGCGAGCTGTTCCTGGACTGTTCGGGAGACGGCCTGGCCGGTGCCCTGGCGGGTGCCCGCCACCGCATCGGCCGGGAATCGCGGGCAGAGTACCTCGAACCGTGGGCGCCCGAGGAGGCCGACCGCATCACTCTCGGCTCGACCCTGCTCTTCTACACCAAGGACGCCGGTCACCCGGTCAAATACGTCCCCCCGTCCTTCGCGAAGAACATCGCCGAGACCTCGATCCCGCAGCGCCGCATCATCAAGTCCGGTGACAACGGCTGCGCGTACTGGTGGATCGAGTTCGGCGGGGAGCTGGACACGGTTCATGACAACGATGCCATCCGTGACGAACTGTGGGCGGTCATCCACGGCATCTGGGACCACATCAAGAACTCCGGCGAGTTCGACGCCGCCGACATGACGCTGGAGTGGGTGGGTTCGGTGCCCGGAAAGCGCGAGTACCGGCGCTTCCTCGGCGACTACGTACTGCACCAGGGCGACATCCTCGGCCAGACCGAATTCGCCGACCGGGTCGCCTTCGGCGGCTGGTCCATCGACCTGCATCCGCCGCAGGGCATGTACGCCGACGGGGACGGCGCCAAGCAGCGCTACGCGGACGGGATCTACCACATCCCCTACCGGAGCCTGTACTCGGTGAACACGACGAACCTGCTCTTCGCCGGGCGCAACATCTCCGCCAGCCACGTCGCCTTCGGCTCGACCCGGGTCATGGCGACCTGCGCGACGGTCGGCCAGGCCGCGGGCACCGCCGCCGCGCTGTGTGCCGCCCAGGGGGGCGCCCCGCGCGCACTCGACGTGTCCGCGCTCCAGCGCACCCTGTTGCGGGAGGACGCCTCCGTCATCGGTCTGGCGTCGGACGACCCGGACGACCTTGCCCCGCGCGCCGCCGTCACGGCCTCGTCCAGCCTGACGGACTTCGGTGTCGGGACGCTGCTGGAGCGCCTGCCGCTGACCTCGGACGCCGGTCTGGTGTTCCCCGTCGACCCCGAGCTGACCGGCCTCGACCTGCTCGTGGACGCCGAGCGGGACACGGAACTCGTCGTCGAGCTCCACGACCCGGAGCTCGGCCAGAACTACGTCCCCCGCCGTCTCGTCGACTCCGTCACCGTCCCGGTCGCCGCCGGGTCGAAGCAGTGGGTCGGGACGGGGCTCCGCTGGGCTCCGGAGAGCGCCCGCAACGCCTTCGTCGTCGTACGGGCCAATGACGACCTCGCCCTGTACAGCACCGACGGACCGGCCCCGGGCGTGCTGGGCCTGACCCGTATCCCACTCGACCCGCGCGCCGAGTCGCCGCAGCCGCTGCGCGAGTGGACCGACGCCGGTCTGCTGCGCCGCGCCTTCCGCTTCCGGGCGGGCGGGACCTCCGCGTACGCCCCGGCCAAAGCCGTGGACGGCTACGCCCGCCCGTACGCCGGTCCGCACATGTGGGTGTCCGAGCCCCTCGGGGAGGACGGCGGGGCCTGGCTGGAGCTGGCCTGGCCGGAGCCGGTCACGCTCCGCCGGATCGATGTCCTCGCCGACGACGACGTCAACGAGGACCTGATCAACCTGCATCACCACCGGACCCCGTTCGACACACTGCCCACCCTGCTGCGGGACTACCGCGTCGAAGCGCGCGACACGGACGGCGGCTGGCGGACCGTCTCCCGCACGACGGACAACCGGCGCCGCCGCCAGGTGCACACCCTGGACGAGCCGGTCACCTCGACGGCGCTGCGGATCGTCGTCGAGTCGACCAACGGAGCCGCTTCGGCCCATGTCGTCGCCGTCCGCGCCTATGCGTAGAAACGGACCGGCCCGGCGGGGCGGCGAAGCGGAGCGGACCGGCCGGGGGTGGTAATTCGACGGGCCGGGTGAATCCGCGCGCGACTCCGGACAGGAGAGGCGCCATATACACCCGTTAGTCACATAACTGGATATTTTCCGCTAGTGACTTATTCTGCGCGGAAAACGACGGCTCTGACCGTTCTCGGTGTGGTGCTCGGCAGCCTCACCGGCTGCGGGGGCCACGGCATCGTGTCCACCGACGGCCCCCCGGCCGAGGCGCGTACCGCTGCCGTGGCCTCTCCGCGGCCGCACGCGGCCCCGGCACCACCGCCCACCCTGGCCCCGGGCCCCGACGGGCGGACCCCGGTCTTCGAGCACGGGGCGCGGACCGGCCAGAAGGTGGTGGCCCTGACCTTCGACGCCGACATGACGGCCGCCGAGGGGCCGCGCGCGGCGGCGGGCGAGCACTTCGACAATCCCGGACTGATCGATCTGCTGCGCGAGTTGAAGGTACCCGCGACGGTGTTCATGACGGGGCGGTGGGCCGACGAGTACCCGGCGCAGGCCAGGTCCATCGGCGCCGATCCCCTCTTCGAGGTCGCCAACCACTCGTACAGCCACTACGCCTTCACGTCCCCCTGCTACGGGCTGCCGACCGTGGCGAAGGGCGACATGCGCGCCGACGCGGCACGGGCCATCGCCTCCTTCCGGAAGGCCGGCGTGCGCAACACTGTGCCCTACTTCCGCTTCCCGGGCGGCTGCTACGACGACGCCTCGCTGAGCGCGCTGGCGCCCGAGAAGATGACGGCGGTGCAGTGGGACGTCATCAGCGGCGACGCCTTCGCGACGAACCCGGACGCGGTGGCCGACCAGGTGCTGGACGGGGTGCGGCCGGGCTCACTGGTCGTCATGCACTGCACCCGCAGCGCGGCACCGGTCACGGACGAGGCGGTGAGCCAGGTGGTCCCGGAGCTGCGCAGCCGCGGATACCGCTTCGTGAAGGTCTCCGACCTGATCCGGGCGGCACAGCGCTAGGGGCCGCTGTCCGGGGTCACGACGTGGTGCGACCCCGCCGGCTCGGAGGCTTCGGCCGCAGCGCTCCTGGTCCTACTCGGCGCTCACCGCCTCGACCACGGACAGGACGGTCGGGCGTCGGCACGATGCGGCGCAGGCGCAGCCCGGCCTCCTCGAAGAGCCGCGTGAAGTCCTCCTCCGTGCGCTCCCTTCCCACGAGGGAGGTCGTCATCATCAGGTCCAGGGTCTTGGACTGATGGGGCAGGTCGCCGGGCGGCACGACGGCGTCGATGACGAGGATGCGGCCGCCGGGAGCCATGGCCTGCGGGCAGTTGCGCAGGATCGTGGCCGACTGCTCGTCGTTCCGGTCGTGGAGGATGCGCTTGAGGAGGTAGAGGTCTCCTGCCGGTACCGATAAGGAGAAGTCGCCCTCCGACAGTGACCAGCGGTCGGCGATGTCCTCCTGGCCGAGCCGGGTTCGGTAGCCGCTGGTCCCAGTGCATCTTCCTGGGCACGGCGGGGCCATAGGGCTTCCGGCCGTCTTCATCTTCACCCGGACGTGGGTCCGCGTTCTGCCCCGGACGGCTGCGAGCGGCCGTACGAGGGCGTCCGTCAGGACCTGTCCGCTGTGTCAGGGAGCGGGAAGGGCCCTAGCCCGAGCACGCCGTTCGCTGGGCCTCCTGCCAGGCGCAGACCGGGCAGAGGGTGATGCCCTTGACCGAATCCGGGTACTCGGTCGGCTTCCGGCAGAGCACGCACTCCGCGTAGGGCGGGCCCGCGGCGGTCTCCGTCCCCGCGGTCGCGGCAGGTGCGCCGCAGTACGTCTCTTCCCCGCCCCGGTCCGTCTGCTCGTCCATGCGTACGAGCCTACTCAGCACGCAGGGACGCCAGCCGACAGGTGAGCGCGGCCGCCGCGGCGGCGAGGGCGGCGGCGACGACGAACGGCAGGACGGGCAGGTGGACCACGCCCGTCCGTGCTCCGGTGACCAGGCCCGTCACGGCGGTGTTGGCGGGCGAACCACTGGTCACGACGGCCAGCAGCGCGGCGAGCACGGTGGCCGAGACGGACCAGCCCCGCCGGAGCAGCAGCGGCCGGGTGCAGAGCGCGCCGACCGCCGCCCCCAGCAGCGCGCAGCAGCCGGCGGCGAGCAGTCCGGCGATCCCGGCGGGCAGCAGCGCCACCCGGACCGTGGTGTCGTGGCCGGTCGGCCTGCTGATCAGCAGCACGACCAGGGTGGCGGCCACGCCCAGCAGCCCGGCGCAGCCGAGCCCGGTGAGCAACGAGGCCAGATGCACCCTCGGCGATCCCACCACCGCGGCGGTCACGGTCCGGGCGGCGGGCGGTTCCTGGTCGACGCAGAGCTGGACGAGCCAGGCGGTGACGGGCAGGAGCCCGGCGGCGGCGTAGCCGAGCGAGTCGAGGACGGGCTGTCCCGCCTGCACGCCGATGCCGACGAAGGCCGCGTACAGCAGGACCGGGGCGAGCCAGCGCTGGGAGCGGACCAGTAGATCGGCCCGGTAGCGGAGGAGGGCGGTCATGGTGCCTCGGGGGTCGGGGTGCGGTGCGGGGGCCCGTCGTCCCCCGGGCTCTCCGCGAGGCCGGGGACGGCGGCCAGTCGCCGGATGTGCCAGGGCGGGTGCGCGGTGAGCAGGGCGCGCAGCAGTGCGTCGGAGTGCGTGGCCGCGACGGTGAGCCGGACGCCCCCGTCGGCCGCGGGCGTGTGCTCCGGCGTGCCCGGCAGCCCGGCGGGGAGCGCGGCACCGGGCGGGCCCGCCGCCTCGATCCGTACCCGGGTGCCGGTCCCCGCGGCCCGTGTGGCGGGGGCGGCGAGCAGACCGGTGCCCTCGATCCGGAACACGGCGTCGACCGATCCGGCGAGCCTGCGCGGGTCGTGGTCGACGAAGACGACGGTGGCACCGGCCGCGACCCGTTCGGCCACGGCCCGTTCCAGTTCGTCACGGGCCGCCGTGTCGAGCCCGGTCCACGCCTCGTCCAGGATCAGCAGCTCCGGCTCGGCGAGCAGCGCCTGGGCGACGGCGACCTTCTGGCTGGTGCCCTTGGAGAGCTCCGGAAGCGGCGTACGGGCATGGCCGGCGGCGCCGAGGCGGGCGAGCCACGACCGCGCGCGGTCCGTCGCCTCGGAGCTCCGCAGGCCGTGGATGCGGCCGAGGTGGACCAGGTACCCGGCCGCGGTGAACGGCAACGCGGCCGAGAAACGCTCGGGTACGTACGCCGTGCGCGGCCGACGGCCGGTGATCCTGCCCTCGGACGGGGAATCGATCCCGGCGAGCAGCCTCAACAGCGTCGACTTCCCGGTGCCGTTGGCGCCCTCGACCCGGATCAGGGTGCGCGGGGGCAGGTCGAGGTCGACCCCGCGCAGCACCCAGGCTCCGCCGAGGCCGTACCGGCGTCCGACGCCGCTCAGCCTCAGTTGGCCGTCGCCTTCTCGGGCTTGGCCTCGCTGGGGCGCACGATCACGAAACCCTCGCCGTCCAGGCGCAGCTGGACGGCCTCGCCGGATCCGCCGCGGATCATCGAGCCGAAGCTCTGCGAGCGGTGCAGCGACGTGGTCAGGTTGGCGCTCCAGCCGACCACCGCGTCCGTGTCGACGCAGACCGGCTGCTGGGGCGTGACGGGGATCACGATGGGGTGACCCTCGCACATCAGGCCGAGCTTGCCGTAGCCGGTGAAGACGCTGTTGAAGAGCCCGCCGCCGGTCATCCCGGCGCCCTTCACGGTCTTGATCTCGTACGAGATCGTGGAGTCGAAGCAGAGCACGTTGCGGCCGTTGATCGTGAGGACGTCGCCGTGTTCCATGTCCACGATGAAGCAGTTGGCGGCCTCGTGCGCGAACCAGGCCTCGCCCTGGCCGCGGACGGCCATCAGCGGCAGTCCCTCGCCGGTGACGGCGCGCTTGAGCAGGCCGCCTATGCCCTGGCCCTTGCGCTCGAACTGCAGATCGCCGCGGAAGGCGATCATCGCTCCCTGGCGGGCGTGCATCTCGCCGTTGACTGCGTACTTGATGGATTTGGCGTTCTGCAGGGTCATCCCGGGGGCCGTCGCCTGCTGCGCCATGTTCTCGCTGGAAAAGAGATCGCTCTTCATGCGGTGCATCCTCACCCGGAGCGATCCATTCCGCCAAGAAGCGTTTCCGGGGCGGCTGGCAGACTGAACGGGTGAGCAGCAACGACACCCCCGTAGACACCTCCGTATCCCCGGCCGCGCCCCACTCTCCTGCGGCGGACAGCCCGTTCAGGACGGAGCCGACCAGCCGCGACGAGGCGCCGCAGTACGTGCTGCCGCTGGTCGTGCACATCGAGAAGACGGCTCCCCCTGCCCGTACCGACGCCCTGCGGACCGCCGCCCGCGCGGTGCTGGTGATGCTCTCCGACGAGCGCTCGGACGGCGAGGGCGCGTGGGCGCGGGCGATGCGGGACTGGCAGGACGCGCGCATCCGCAAGGTGGTGCGGCGGGCGCGCGGCGCGGAGTGGCGCAAGGCGTCCGCGCTGCCGGGCATCACGGTCACGGGCGAGAGCGCCGAAGTGCGGGTCTTCCCTCCGGTGCCCCTGGACGGCTGGCCGAAGGAGCTGGCGAAGCTCCAGGTGTCGGGGACGGATCTGGACGACCCGGAGCCGCCGGCCGCGCCCGACCTCTCGGGCCCGGTGCTGTGGCTCAACCCGGAGCTGGACATGTCGGCGGGCAAGGCCATGGCGCAGGCCGGGCACGGTGCGCAGCTCGCCTGGTGGGAGCTGTCGGAGACGGAGCGCAAGGTGTGGCGCGAGGCGGGCTTCCCGCTCTCGGTCGCGACCGCGGAGGCGGGCCGCTGGCAGGAACTCACGGTGAGCGGGCTTCCGGTGGTGCGTGACGCCGGATTCACCGAGATCGCTCCCGGGTCGTGCACGGTGGTCGCCGACCATCCGGCGCTGCGGCTCGGCTGAACGGAGCCGGACCGCGGCGGCTCCGCCCGCCGCCCTTCCACAGGCGCGCGCCCATCTTTCCACCGGCGCGCGGGCCCGCGCCGGTCTCCCCGTGCCGGGAACCTCAAATCGACCTCTGAACGTCCCCCTGTTCGGATTCATCACCGCCCTCCGGGGCCATGAGGTCTGCACGGAGTGGAGGAGGGGGACGGCATGAGGCTGGGAATGGGGATCGGCTGGCGGCCGGAGATCGCGGACGCCGTCGAGGCGCTGCCGGGAATCGACTGGGTGGAGGCGGTGGCGGAGAACATCTGCACCGGCCATCTGCCCGATTCGCTGGTGCGGCTCAGGGAACGCGGGGTCACGGTCGTGCCGCACGGCGTCTCGCTGGGCCTCGGCGGGGCCGACCGGCCCGACGCGGGACGGCTCGCGGACCTCGCCGCCCGCGCCGAGCTGCTCTCCGCGCCGCTGGTGACCGAGCACATCGCGTTCGTACGGGCCGGGGGGCCGCGCACCTCGTCGCCGGGGCTGGAGGCGGGCCATCTGCTGCCCGTGCCACGGACCCGGGACGCGCTGGACGTGCTCTGCGAGAACGTACGCATCGCACAGGACTCGCTTCCGGTGCCGCTGGCCCTGGAGAACATCGCGGCGCTGATCTCCTGGCCCGGCGAGGAGCTGACGGAGGGGCAGTTCCTCGCGGAGCTGGTCGAGCGCACCAACGTCCGGCTGCTGATCGACGTCGCCAATCTGCACACCAACCACGTCAACCGGGGCGAGGACCCGGCCACCGCGCTCGACGAGCTGCCGGTGGAGGCCATCGCGTACGTGCATGTGGCGGGCGGCGTGGAGAAGGACGGCGTCTGGCACGACACCCACGCCCATCCGGTCACCGCGCCCGTCCTCGACGTCCTCGCCGCACTCCGCTCCCGGGTCGACCCGCCCGGCGTCCTCCTGGAACGCGACGACGACTTCCCTCCGGCCGGGGAACTGGCGGGCGAACTGGACGCGATCCGCGCCACCCTGGACCGGGCTGCGGGGCGGGCGACACGGTCCGCCCCGGCCGTCCGTCGGGCCGCGCGGCCGGTGGCCTCCGCGACGCCGGACGCCACCCGCGACCGGCTCGCGGCCGCCCAGACCGGGCTGCTCTCCGCCCTGGTCGCCGGTGGCCCGGTCCCGCAGGGCTTCGACCGGCACCGCCTCGGGGTCCAGCGCCGCGCCCTGGCCGCCAAGCGGGCCGGGGTCGTCGCCAAGGTGGCACCCGAACTCCCGGAGATCCTGGGCACGGACTACCGGGACGCCTTCCTCGCGTACGCCGCGGCCCGTCCCCTGTCCGGCGGCTACCGGCGCGACGCGCTGGACTTCGCCGAGGAGCTGCTGATCGCGGGCCGGCCCGCCGACGCCGCCGCCCGGCGCCGGCTGACGCACTGGTGGCAGGACCGGGCAGGCGCCCGCCCGCCGCGCCGCACCACCCTGTTCGTACGAGCGGCCCGCGCGGCCCTGACCGGAAGGTGACCGGCATGGACACCGTGGCACTGCTGGTGGATCTCGGCGTCGTCGTCTCCTCCGTCCTCCTGATCGTGGGGCTCGCGCGGGCCCGTGGCGCCGTCGGCGGCTCCGTCCACGACCTGTACGAGGCCGCCTTCCTCAACGGCGGTCCGGGCAGGGTCGTGGACACCGCGCTCACCGCGATGAGGGCGGACGGGCGGCTCGCCGTCGGGGGTCCCGGAATCGTCGCCGTCCACCGGGCCGACGCCCACGACCCGGTGGAACGCGCGGTGCTCCAGGAACACGCCCAGGCCCCCAGCGGGGCGCTGCACACCCTGCGCGACGCGGTGATGCGGCACCCCGCGGTGCAGGAGATCGGCGACGGGCTCGCGGCCCGCGGTCTGCTGGCGGCTCCCGCCACGAGCCGGACGTGGCACCGCTGGGGCGTCATCCAGGGGCTGGTCTGCATCCTGGCCGTCCCGTTCACCGTCGTGGCGACCGTCACGCAGTCGCTGTCCGACGAACTGTCCCCGGACCCCTCCGTGCCCTTCGTCTTCAAGGTGCTCCCGGTCCTGATCGGCGGCGCCGTCACCGGATTCGTCTGCGCCGGCACCGCCCGGGGGCGCGTCACCAAGTCGGGCCGGCGGGCCGCCGAGGCGTACCGCGCCGCGCAGGCACACAACCCGGCACCGGCCCAGCTGGTCGCCACGCTCGGACTGCGGGCCCTGCCCGATCCCGAGCTCCAGGCGCAGCTGATCGCGGCGGCCCGGATGCGGCCGGGCGGGCGGACGGCCGGGCCGCGGGCACGCGCGGCGGCGGCGTCCACGGGCGCCTCCGCCCTGCTCCTCGCGCCGGTGGTGTGGTGCGCCGGTACGAGCCCGGGGCACGGCAGTTGCGGAAGCTCCGGGGACGGGAGCAGCGGCGGTGGTGGCGGAGGGTGCAGTTCCGGGTCGGGGTGCGGAGCGGGGTCCGGCTGCGGCGGATCGAGCGGCTCCGGCTGCGGTGGCAGCGGTTCCAGCTGCTCCAGCAGCAGTTGTGGCGGAGGGTCGAGCTGCGGCGGCGGGTCCAGCTGCGGCAGCAGCTCCTGACGGGCGCGGTCACACGGCTGATGCCCGGTCAGGAGCACGGCCGGTCCGGCGCGGGGTGGCGGTGTCGAAGGACGCCGACGCGGTGTGTGTAAAAGACGCCGGTGCGGCGCGCGGAACGCGCGCCGCACCCGGAGCCGGACCCGGTGTCGCTGGAACGACGGGCGGCGCGAGAACGCCGGTGCCCGTCGTCTGATCTTCCGGGTCGGGGTGGTCCGAGCCCGCTCGCTACGCGAGCCCGGCCACCAGGTCTGCAACCGACTTCCTGCGCCCCGTGTAGAACGGGACCTCTTCGCGGACGTGCATCCGCGCCTCGGAGGCCCGCAGGTGACGCATCAGGTCGACGATGCGGTAGAGCTCGTCGGCCTCGAAGGCGAGAATCCACTCGTAGTCGCCGAGCGAGAAGGAGGCGACGGTGTTGGCCCGGACGTCGGGGTAGCCGCGCGCCATCTTGCCGTGGTCCGCGAGCATGCGCCGACGGTCCTCGTCGGGCAGCAGGTACCAGTCGTAGGAGCGCACGAAGGGGTACACGCTGATGTAGTTGCGCGGCGTCTCGTCGGCCAGGAACGCCGGGATGTGCGACTTGTTGAACTCGGCGGGGCGGTGCAGCGCCATGTTCGACCAGACCGGCTCCAGTGCCAGGCCCAGCCTGGTGCGCCGGAAGAGGTTGTACGCCTCCTGGAGCTCGTCGGCCGTCTCGGCGTGCCACCAGATCATGACGTCGGCGTCGGCACGCAGGCCGGAGACGTCATAGGTACCGCGGACGGTGATGTCCTTGGCCGCGAGCTGGTCGAACAGCTCCTGGACCTCGTCGGCGTAGCCGGCACGGTCCGCGGGCAGGACGTCGCGCAGCTTGAAGACGGACCACAGCGTGTAGCGGATGACCTCGTTGAGGTCCTTGGCCTTCTTACCCGCGTTGGGGCCCTTGCTTGATTTCACAGTCTCAGGCGCACTCATACGGCTATTGTCCCGCCTCGCTCCGTGTGCCCGTGACCAGGGTCGACGTGGCGATGATCTCTTCGCCGGAACCGCAGGTGAGCCCGGCCGCGATCTCGTCCGCGGCGCGGTGGGCGCTGGCGATGCACGCCGGGATGCCGACGCCGTCGTAGACCGCTCCGCAGACCCGCAGCGCGGGCAGCTTGGCGACCTCGTCGCGGATCCGGGCGACCCGGGAGAGGTGGCCCACGGGGTACTGGGGCAGTCCGCCCGTCCACCGGGTGACCTCGGTGTCCACGGGCTTCGCGGCCAGTCCGGTCGCCTCGGCGAGGTCGCGCAGCGACACGTCGACGAGCTCGCCGTCCTCGCGGTGGATGTGGTCCTCCTCGCCGTAGCGGCCGACGGAGGTCCGCAGGACGAAGAGGTCCGGGGCGGATTCAGCGACCCAGTTCCACTTGTGCGAGGAGAAGGTGGACGCCTTGATGGTGCGGCCGTCGACCGGGGGGACGAGGAAGCCGGAGCGGCCGTCGAGCGCGGTCGTGGCGGCGACGTCGGAGCGGCGGAAGGCCATGGTGACGAGCGCCATCGACGCGTACTCGACACCGGCCAGCTCGGCGGAGGCCGCCGGGGACTCGGCGGCGAGCAGCGTGGAGGCGGACCAGGCGGGGGCGGCGAGCACGATGCCGTCGGCGGTGAACGTCCGGGTGTCCGTGCGGACGTCCCAGCCCCCGGCGGTACGGGTCAGGCCGAGGACGGGGGTGGCGGTCAGGATCTCCCCGCCCGCCGCGCGCACGGCGTCGGCGACCGCGCCGGGCAGGGTGCCGATGCCGCCGTCGATGCCCTGGAAGACCGGTCCGTTCTGCTGCCGGGCCACGGCCCGCTCCTGGATGCGCAGGACGCCGTCGAGCAGCGAGCCGCCCTCCCGGGCCGCCTCGAAGAGCTGCGGTACGGCGGCGCGCATCGAGATCCGGTAGGAGTCGCCCGCGTACACACCGCCGAGCAGCGGTTCCACGAGCCGGTCGACGACCTCGCGGCCCAGTCGGTCGGCGACGTACGCGCCGACGGCGACGTCGTCACCGACCGGGGTCGGGGTGAGGTCGCGTTCCTGCGCGACGCGGGCGAGGCCCTCCGGGGTCAGCAGTCCGCCGAGCACCGCCGGGTCGCCGGGCACGCCCATCACATGGCCCTTGGGCATGGGCCGCAGGGCGTCGCGGGTCCAGACCGACGCGGTGGCCGTGGCGGGAGGCCGCAGCCGGTCGCCGAGCCCGACCTCGCGTGCCAGGGCGACCGCCTCCGGGCGCCGGGCGAGCATCGACTCGGCGCCCAGGTCGACCTGGGCGCCGGCGATCTCACCGGTCATGAGCTTGCCGCCGAGCCGCCCGGTGGCCTCCAGCAGGGTGACCCGCAGTCCGGCGCCGAGGAGTCGGTGGGCGGCGGCGAGACCGGAGATGCCTCCGCCGATGACGACGACGTGTCCGGTGCCCGGTTCCGCACGGTTTGTTGAACGCTGCATGCCCCCACTCTCTCAAACCCGGTCCGAGTCCTGAACGTGACTGCTTCGAAATCGGTATTCGGCAACCGGTGCCCCGGTCCGGCACGTCGAACCGGCACCATCGACGACCCGCCTTGGGGGGCATTCATGCAGAGACACCGGCATCCAGGCCGTTCATCGGTCCGCCGTCCGCGTCTGGTCCTGGCGGCCGGCCTCGTGGCCGGCCTGCTCGCCCTGAGCGGCTGCGCCGCCTCGGACAGTGCGAGCGACGCGAGTTCCGGCGACAGCAAGCGGGCGTTCGGCGCCGAGGAGCGGGGCGCCGCCGACGCGGCGGCCGGGAAGGCGGAGCAGGGGACGGCCGGTGCGCCGTCGCAGCGGAAGAAGACCGATGCCCTGCCCTCCGGCACCCATGTCATCCGTACCGCCGCGCTCTCGGTGGAGGTGCGGAACGTGCCGAAGGCGGCCGCGGTCGCCCGTTCGGCCGCTGAGGGTGCGGGCGGTCTGGTGGCCGACGAGAAGACCGAGCGGGTCGATGACACACATGACATGTCACGTCTCGTGCTGCGCGTTCCACAGGGCGAGTACGAGGCGGTGCTGAAGCGGCTCGCGGGCACCGGAAGGCTGCTTTCGCGTACCTCGTCGGCGAAGGACGTCACCGACCAGGTGGTCGACGTGGAGAGCCGGATCGCCACCCAGCGGGCGAGTGTGGCGCGGGTACGGAAGCTGATGGACCAGGCGGAGAAGCTCAGCGACGTGGTCACGCTGGAGGGCGAGCTGAGCAGCCGTCAGGCGTCCCTGGAGTCGCTGCTCGCCCAGCAGGCGTCGCTGGAGGACCGCACCGCGCTCGCCACGATCACCCTCGAACTCACCGAGCCGGAGACGGCGGCGAAGGACGGCGACGACGACGGCCCCGGGTTCCTGGACGCACTCGGCGGCGGCTGGCACGCGTTCGTGACCGCGCTGCTGTGGCTGGCGATGGCGGTGGGCGCCGCGGCCCCGTTCCTGGCCGCGGCGGCCGTGCTCCTGCTGCTGTGGCGGCTGCTGCGCCGCCGGCTGCCCGGACGCCGTGCGCCGCGGACACCCGGTCCCGGCGGGTCCTCGCCCGCTCCTCCGGCGTCGTAGCGTGGTCCCTTCGGACCGGGGACGGACCCCGGGTGTCGAAGGGACCAGGCATGACGGCGGAGCGACTGGTGGTCATCGGTGGTGATGCGGCGGGCATGTCCGCCGCGTCCCAGGCCCGCAGGCTCAAGGGCCCCGGCGAGCTGGGCATCATCGCCTTCGAGCGGGGCCATTTCGCCTCGTACTCCGCCTGCGGCATCCCGTACTGGGTCGGCGGCGACGTGGCGGAGCGGGACGATCTCGTCGCGCGCACCCCGCAGGAGCACCGGGCGCGTGACATCGACCTCAGGACGCGCACCGAGGTCACGGAGATCGATGTCGCCGGGCAGCGGGTGCGGGCCCTGGACCGGGAGACCGGTGAGACGTACTGGACGGGCTTCGACAAGCTGGTGATCGCGACCGGGGCCCGCCCGGTGCGTCCGGCGCTGCCGGGCATGGACGCGCCCGGGGTGCACGGGGTGCAGACGCTGGACGACGGGCAGGCGCTGCTGGAGACGCTGGACCGGGCTCCGGGCGCACGGCGGGCGGTCGTCATCGGGGCGGGCTACATCGGCGTGGAGATGGCGGAGGCGCTGTTGAAGCACGGCTTCGAGGTGACCGTGCTCAACCGCGGCGAGCAGCCGATGGCGACGCTCGACCCCGACATGGGGCGGCTGGTGCACGACGCGATGGACGGTCTGGGCATCACCACGGTCAACCGGGCCGAGGTCACCGCGATCCGCACCGGCTCGGACGGCCGGGTCCGCGCGGTCGCCACGGGCGACGCCTCCTACCCGGCGGACGTCGTGGTGCTCGGCATCGGTGTGGAGCCGGAGACGACGCTGGCCCGCGCCGTCGGCCTCCCGCTGGGCCCGCACGGCGGGCTGCTGACCGATCTGTCGATGCGAGTGGTCGGGCACGACAACATCTGGGCGGGCGGCGACTGCGTGGAGGTCCTCGACCTGGTGGCGGGCCGTACCCGCCACATCGCGCTGGGCACCCACGCCAACAAGCACGGCCAGATCATCGGGTCCAACGTCGGCGGCGGCTACGGGACGTTCCCGGGGGTGGTCGGCACGGCGGTGAGCAAGGTGTGTGATCTGGAGATCGCCCGCACCGGTCTGCGCGAGAAGGACGCCCGCGCGGTGGGCCTGCGGTTCGTCACGGCGACGATCGAGTCGACGGGCCGGGCGGGGTACTACCCGGGGGCGCGGCCCATGACGGTGAAGATGCTCGCGGAGTACCGCACGGGGCGGCTGCTGGGCGTACAGATCGTGGGCCGGGACGGGGCGGCGAAGCGCGTGGACATCGCGGCGGTGGCGCTCACGGCGGGAATGACGGTGGAGCAGATGACCGCCCTGGACCTGGGGTACGCCCCGCCGTTCTCACCGGTCTGGGACCCGGTCCTGGTGGCGGCCCGCAAGGCGGTGACGGCGGTGCGCCGGGCGGGCACCGCCTGAGGACGGCGCCCGGCCCCGGCGGCTCAGCGCTCGGTGCTGGTGTGCACGTACTCGACGAGCCGGGTCAGCGCGTCCGGGTCCATCGTCGGCATCACGCCGTGGCCCAGGTTGAAGACATGGCCTTCGAGACCGGCGGCCGCGTCCAGCACCTCCTGGGTCTTGGCCTCCACCACCTCGGTCGGGGCGAACAGGACGGCGGGGTCGAGGTTGCCCTGGAGCGCCTTGCCGGGGCCGACCCGGCGCGCGGCCTCGTCCAGCGGGACGCGCCAGTCGACGCCGACGACATCCGCGCCCGCCTCGCCCATCAGGCCGAGCAGCTCGCCGGTGCCGACACCGAAGTGGATGCGCGGGACGCCGTACGGGGCTACGGCGTCGAAGACCTTCGCGGAGGCGGGCAGCACCGAGCGGCGGTAGTCGGCGGGGGCCAGCGCGCCCACCCAGGAGTCGAAGAGCTGGACGGCCGAGGCGCCCGCCTCGATCTGCACCTTGAGGAAAGCGCCGGTGATCTCGGCGAGCCGGTCCAGCAGATCCGCCCAGAGCTGCGGGTCGCCGTACATCAGGGCCTTGGTGTGCTCGTGGTTGCGGGACGGGCCGCCCTCCACGAGATAGCTCGCGAGGGTGAACGGTGCCCCGGCGAAGCCGATCAGGGGGGTGGGGCCCAGCTCGGCGGTGAGCAGGCCGATGGCCTCGGTGACGTACCAGACGTCCTCGGGGGTGAGGTCGCGCAGCCGGGCCAGGTCGGCGCGGGTACGGATCGGGTCGGCGATGACCGGGCCGACACCGGGCTTGATGTCGAGGTCGATGCCGATCGCCTTGAGCGGTACGACGATGTCGCTGAAGTAGATGGCGGCGTCGACCCCGTGGCGGCGGACGGGCTGCATCGTGATCTCCGCGACCAGCTCCGGCATCATGCAGGAGTCGAGCATCGGGATGCCTTCGCGCACCCTCAGGTACTCGGGCAGGGAGCGCCCCGCCTGGCGCATGAACCAGACCGGTGTGTGCGGCACGGGCTCCCGTCGGCACGCCTTCAGGAACGCCGACTCATGGGTGGCGGAGGTCTTCGTCTGCTGGCCCATGGGGCGATCGTTGGCACTCACACCAGGAATCTTCGCACGAAGCCGTAAGCAGCCGGGCCCGCCCGGGTGTCCCTCCCTGCGCGAAGCGCCGGTTCCGCCTACTCTTCCCCGCATGGCTCCGGCTCAGGGACAGTTCTCCGATCAAACCGATGGCGCTGACGGCAAGGACAGCGAGGAGGGTGGTTCCGTCCCGCCCGCCTTCCGGTCGGCGGTGGACGCGCTGCATTCGGCGCGGCTCCGCCCCGAGCTGGAGGTGGAGCCGACGAAGCCGCCCAAGCGGCTCGCCCCGTACGCGTACGCCCTGGAGGCTGCGGTCGTCGACGGCGAGGACGACCTCGCCGACGGCCGCCTCGTGCTGCTCCACGATCCGGCCGGGCACGACGCCTGGCAGGGCGCCTTCCGCCTGGTGACACTGGTGCGGGCCGAGCTGGAGCCGGAGATGGCCTCCGACCCGCTGCTGCCGGAGGTGTGCTGGTCCTGGCTGACCGGCGCGCTGGAGGCGCGCGGCCTGTCGTACGGGGAGGCGGGGGGCACGGTGACCCGGGCCGGGTCGCACTACTTCGGCACGCTGGGCGCGAGGCGTCCGGCGACCCAGATCGAGATCCGGGCGTCGTGGACGCCGCGGGAGGGCCGCGGCGGGGTGCCGGACACGGCGTCGCACCTCATGGCGTGGGGCGATCTGCTGTGCCAGATCGCCGGGCTGCCGCCGTCGGGCCCCGTCGACGCGGCAGTGGTGACGCTCCCCCAGCGGCGCGGCCCACAGGTCTCCTGAGCCCCTCCCCCGGTTCCCCGGACCGCTTCCCCGAGGTTTCCCCTCCGGATTTTTTCTCTGGCTGAAATCCACCCCTCACCGGTAACTGAGCGTCATATCCCCCGCCCAGTTACCGGTGTTCTTTTCGTACAATCGATCGTATGCCCGATTTGCCCGAATTTGTTACTCACCAAATCGCGATCTTCCCCTAAAGGAGCACGGGTCTGCTGCCGAAGAGGTCAATGACCCTTCAAGCACGGTTCGCCCCGGCTTCATCCCCGAGCCGGCCCGTCCCGCCACTCCCCAGGAGGCCTGGTGTCCGTTCTCCTAGAGCAGCCCGCAAGCCTGGTCGCCTACCGCCCGAACAAGCCGACGGCCATGGTCGTCGTGGCCGACCCGCGCGTCCGTTCCACCGTCACCCGCCATCTGTGGGCCCTCGGAGTACGTGACGTCATCGAGGCGTCGTCCATCGCGGAGGCTCGTCCCCGCGTCGGCAATCCGCGCGACATCTGCGTAGCCGACGTCCACCTGCCCGACGGTTCCGGGCTGACCCTGTTGTCCGAGACCCGAGCAGCCGGCTGGCCGAACGGCCTCGCCCTTTCCGCCGCCGATGACATCGGCGCCGTACGCAACGCCCTCGCGGGCGGCGTGAAGGGCTACGTCGTCACCGGCACACGCACCAATATCGGCCACCCCACCCGTCCCGGCGTCGCCCCCATCGGCGCCAATGCCGCCCGTATGCACCGCCGGCCCCCCGGCGCCCCGAGCCACCCGGGCGGCTACCGCGAACTGTCCGGCCGCGAGGTCGAGGTCCTCCGGCTGGTCGCCGAGGGCCAGTCCAACAAGGCCATCGGTGTCTCCATGGGCCTGTCCGCCCTGACCGTCAAGAGCCACCTCGCCCGTATCGCCCGCAAGCTCGGCACCGGAGACCGCGCAGGAATGGTCGCCGTCGCCCTGCGAACGGGAATCATCCACTGACGCCCGCAGCCCGGCGGGCCCGCGCAGGCGGGGACCGGCTGGTTTGCATTCATCGGCGCCCGTCGACGGAACGTTCCGTCGACGGGCGCCGTACATACACAGATACCCTTGACACGTGACCGACGCCCAAGAGACCGCAGCAGACACATCACTGCGAACCACCGGGGGCGCTCCCCCGGACGACGTCGCCCCGGCGCCGATCCCCTTGCTCGAACCGCGCGAGGGCATTCCCCCGGTGGTGGCCTCCGACGACGCCCTCGCCCGGGTGGTCGCCGCCTTCGCCGCCGGCTCCGGCCCGGTGGCCGTCGACGCCGAGCGGGCCTCCGGCTACCGCTACGGCCAGCGCGCCTATCTGGTCCAGCTGCGCCGTGACGGCGCCGGCAGCGCGCTGATCGACCCCGTCGGCTGCCCCGACCTGTCGGACCTCGGCCAGGCACTGGACGGCAGTGAGTGGATCCTGCACGCCGCCACCCAGGACCTGCCCTGTCTGCGGGAAATAGGGATGACTCCCACCGGACTCTTCGACACGGAGCTGGCCGGGCGGCTCGCCGGGTTCCCGCGGGTCGGGCTCGGCGCCATGGTCGAGAGCGTGCTCGGCTACTCGCTGGAGAAGGGCCACTCCGCCGTCGACTGGTCCACCCGCCCGCTGCCCGACCCCTGGCTGCGCTACGCGGCGCTCGACGTCGAGCTGCTGATCGATCTGCGCGACGCCCTGGAGGACGAGCTCGACCGGCAGGGCAAGCTGGAATGGGCCCGCGAGGAGTTCGACGCGATCGCCTCGGCGCCGCCCGCTCCCCCGCGCAAGGACCCGTGGCGCCGCACCTCCGGCATGCACAAGATCCGCCGCCGTCGCCAGATGGCCGTGGTGCGGGAGCTGTGGACCGCCCGTGACCAGGTCGCCCAGCGCCGTGACGTCTCCCCCGGCAAGGTGCTGGGCGACGCCGCGATCGTCGAGGCGGCACTCGCGCTCCCGCCGAACGTCCAGGCCCTGACCGCGCTGCCCGGCTTCGGCCACCGCATGGGACGGCGCCAGCTGGAGCAGTGGCAGGCGGCGATCGACCGGGCCAAGGCGCTGCCGGACGCCGAGCTCCCGCAGCCCGGCCAGACCCTCGCCGGTCCGCCGCCGCCCCGCGCCTGGGCGGACAAGGACCCCGCGGCGGCGGCCCGGCTCTCGGCCGCCCGCGCCGCGGTGTCGGAGCTCGCCGAACGGCTGCACATGCCGCAGGAGAACCTGATCACCCCGGACACGGTGCGCCGGGTCTGCTGGGAGCCGCCCAAGAACCCGACCCCGGACGCGGTCGAGACCGCGCTCGCCGGGTACGGGGCGCGCCACTGGCAGATCGAGCAGGTCGCCCCGCTGCTGCTTCGCGCGCTGACACCGGCGGCCTGAGGGTCTCGCCGGGGGCGTAATCGCGCCAGGTTGTGCGGCCGGTGGCCGCATGGTGTTCCCGATCGCCGGACAGGCTGATGCCAGCCTGTCCGGCGATCGGCGTTTTCCGGGCCGGTCCCCGCGCACCGGCGGGCCGGGACGGGAGGGTCCATGCACCCGCCCGTCCGCATGTGACCTTCGCCGCTCCCGCCGTGGGGGGTGGGCAGTCTGGTTACCCGCAAGTAGCATGATGGTGGCGGCACGCTTCCGGGCGGGCCGCGCAGCAGTGCCATCCCGCACCCTGGAGGAGAGCCACCGTGCCTCGTACCATCCGGGACGTCGTCTTCGTCGACGGCGTCCGCACCCCGTTCGGCAAAGCGGGCCCCAAGGGCATCTACCACGAGACCCGCGCCGACGATCTCGTCGTGAAGGCCATCCGGGAGCTGCTGCGCCGCAACCCGGACCTGGACCCCGCGCGGATCGACGAGGTCGCCATCGCCGCGACCACGCAGATCGGCGACCAGGGCCTGACGCTGGGCCGTACCGCCGGGATCCTGGCCGGGCTGCCGCAGTCCGTCCCCGGTTACTCCATCGACCGCATGTGCGCGGGCGCCCTGACCGCCGTCACGTCGACGGCCGGCTCCATCGCCTTCGGCGCGTACGACGTCGTCGTCGCCGGTGGTGTCGAGCACATGGGCCGCCACCCGATGGGTGAGGGCGTGGACCCGAACCCGCGCTTCGTGTCGGAGAAGCTGGTCGACGAGTCCGCCCTGTTCATGGGCATGACCGCGGAGAACCTGCACGACCGGTACCCGCAGATCACCAAGGTCCGTGCCGACGAGTACGCGGTCCGCTCGCAGGAGAAGGCCGCCAAGGCGTACGCCAACGGCAAGATCCAGCAGGACCTGGTGCCGATCTCGGTGCGCCGCACCAACGCGGAGGCCGGCGAGACCGGCTGGGGCCTGGTCACCGCCGACGAGCCGATGCGCCCGGGTACGACCATGGAGTCGCTCGCCGGGCTGAAGACCCCGTTCCGCGCCCACGGCCGGGTCACCGCGGGCAACGCCGCCGGTCTCAACGACGGCGCCACCGCCTCGCTGCTCGCCGCCGAGGACGTCGCCCGCGAGCTGGGCCTCCCGGTCAGGATGCGGCTCGTCTCGTACGCCTTCGCGGGCGTCGAGCCGGAGGTCATGGGCTACGGCCCGATCCCGGCGACCGAGAAGGCCCTGGCCAAGGCCGGGCTGACGATCGACGACATCGGTCTCTTCGAGATCAACGAGGCGTTCGCCGTGCAGGTGCTCGCCTTCCTCGACCACTACGGCATCGCCGACGACGACGCCCGCGTCAACCAGTACGGCGGCGCCATCGCCTACGGCCACCCGCTGGCCTCCTCCGGTGTGCGTCTGATGACGCAGCTGGCCCGGCAGTTCGAGGAGCAGCCGGAGGTCCGCTACGGCGTGACGACGATGTGCGTCGGCTTCGGCATGGGCGCCACGGTCATCTGGGAGAACCCGAACTTCGACGGAGGCAGCAAGTGAGCTCCACCACTGAGCTTCTGAAGGGTGCGGCCGAGCTGTTCCCCGGTGAGGTCGTCACCCAGGCCCACGTACGCCACCTGGACCTTCCGGCCGGTGCGGGCCGCTTCGCCCTCATCACGCTGGACAACGGCCTGGACCACACCAAGCCGACCACCTTCGGACCGCAGTCGCTGGCGAACCTGAACGCCGCCGTCGACCAGGTCGAGAAGGAGGCCGCCGAGGGTGCGATCACCGGCATCGGGATCACCGGCAAGCCGTTCATCTTCGCGGTCGGCGCCGACCTCAAGGGCGTCGAGCTGCTGAAGAACCACGACGACGCGCTCGCCATCGGCAAGGGCGGCCACGACGTCTTCCGCCGGCTCTCCGGTCTCGCGGTCCCGACGTTCGCGTACTACAACGGCGCGGCGATGGGCGGCGGCGTCGAGGTCGGTCTGCACTGCTCGTACCGCACCGTCTCCAAGGCGCTGCCCGCGTTCTCGCTGCCCGAGGTCTTCCTCGGTCTGGTCCCGGGCTGGGGCGGCTGCGCACTGCTCCCCAACCTGATCGGTGCCGACCGCGCGGTCTCGGTCATCATCGAGAACTCGCTGAACCAGAACCGTCAGCTCAAGGGCAAGCAGGTCTTCGAGCTCGGCATCGCCGACGCGCTCTTCGAGGGCGCGGACTTCCTGGAGCAGTCGCTGATCTGGACCGCGGACGTACTGAACGGCACGGTCACGGTGGAGCGCCCCGAGATCGACCGCGGGGACGCCTGGGACCAGGCCGTCGCGCGCGGCAGGGCCATCGCCGACTCCAAGGTGCACGGCGCCGCACCGGCCGCGTACCGCGCGCTGGAGATCATCGCCGCGGCGAAGGACGGCGACCTGGGCGCCGGCTTCGACCGCGAGGACCAGGCCCTGGCGGACCTGATCATGGGCGGCGAGCTGCGCTCCGGGATCTACTCCTTCAACCTGGTCCAGAAGCGCGCCAAGCGCCCGGTCGGTGCCCCGGACAAGAGCCTGGCCCGCCCGGTCACCAAGGTCGGTGTGGTCGGTGCCGGTCTGATGGCCTCGCAGCTGGCGCTGCTGTTCCTGCGCCGCCTGGAAGTGCCGGTCGTGCTGACCGACATCGACCAGGAGCGCGTGGACAAGGGTGTGGGCTATGTCCACGCCGAGATCGAGAAGCTGCTCGGCAAGGGCCGGATCAACCAGGACAAGGCCAACCGTCTGAAGGCCCTGGTCTCCGGTGTGCTGGACAAGGCGGATGGCTTCTCCGACGCCGACTTCATCATCGAGGCCGTCTTCGAGGAGATCGGCGTCAAGCAGCAGGTGTTCGCGGAGGTCGAGGCGGTCGCCCCGGCGCACGCGATCCTCGCCACCAACACCTCCTCCCTCTCCGTCACCGAGATGGCGTCGAAGCTGACCCACCCGGAGCGGGTCGTCGGCTTCCACTTCTTCAACCCGGTCGCGATCCTGCCGCTGCTGGAGATCGTGCGCGGCGAGAAGACCGATGACGCCTCGCTGGCGACCGCCTTCGGTGTGGCGCGGAAGCTGAAGAAGACCGCGGTGCTGGTGAAGGACGCCCCGGCGTTCGTCGTCAACCGCATCCTCACCCGCTTCATGGGCGAGATCCAGAACGTCATCGACGAGGGCACCCCGGTCGAGGCAGCGGAGAAGGCCATCGAGCCCCTCGGTCTGCCGATGTCCCCGCTGGTGCTGCTGGAGCTGGTCGGCCCGGCGATCGGTCTGCACGTCTCCGAGACCCTGAACCGCGCCTTCCCGGAGCGCTTCACCGTCTCGCAGAACCTCGCGGCGGTCGTGAAGGCCGGCAAGCGCGGCTTCTACGTCTACGACTCCGGTAAGCCGGAGCTGGACCCGGAGGTCGCCGCCCTCCTCAAGCAGGGCGATGTCGTCCTGTCCGAGGAGCAGGTCCGCGACCGGGTCCTGGACGCGGTGGCGCAGGAGATCGGTCTGATGCTGGACGAGGGCGTCGTCGCCGAGGCACAGGACATCGACCTGTGCCTGATCACCGGCGCGGGCTGGCCCTTCCACCTGGGCGGCATCACGCCGTACCTGGACCGTGAGGGCGTCTCGGAGCGGGTGAACGGCAAGAAGTTCCTCGCGCAGGGTGTGGCGAGCGTCCCGGCGTAGTACCCACCCGGTCGACAGCACCGGACGGGCCGTACGGAGAGGTCTCCGTACGGCCCGTCCGGCGTACGGCCGCGCGCCGTCACACGGTTCCGGCGCTCACACCCGGCTCCAGTCGCCGAAGGTCAGCCCCCGGCCCTCCTCCTGGCGTGCGACGACGGGCCTGCCGTCGGTGCCGACGGCCACGACGGCCGTTCCTCCGCGACCGTCGACCGCCAGCGCCGGATCTCCGGCGCAGCTCATGCCGGTACCGGTCCACCGGAACCCG
Organism: Streptomyces sp. DvalAA-43; assembly: GCF_900091725.1. GTDB lineage: Bacteria > Actinomycetota > Actinomycetes > Streptomycetales > Streptomycetaceae > Streptomyces > Streptomyces pulveraceus. The sequence goes on from NZ_FMBW01000043.1 coordinate 388,141, forward strand.
GACCGCTCGCGCCCGGTCCGGCAGATACCGAGGTGGACCGTGTCATCGGCCCCCCGGACGGCGAGCACCGTGCAGTCGAGGCCGCCCGCGCTCGCCCTGACCGCGGAGATCCGGCCGTCCCCGGGGTCGCCCCCCAGCGGTACGGGCCGGTCGTCCTCCCGGATCGCCAGGACACCGCCGCCCCGCGCATCGGTCAGGTAGTGGGTGAGCCGGTCCGGGGCGGTCTCCAGCGCGGTCACCGATCCGGGCAGCGGCGGAACGGCCACGTCGTGACCGGGCACCAGGGCGCCGCCCGGCTCCGGCTGCCGGAGCCGGTGCGCGGCGGCAGGAGTGGGGACGAGGATCTCGACCAGGCCGGACGAGGTCGCCGCGAGCGCCGGTCCTCCGGTGCCGCCGGACGCCTGGAGCTGATCCCACGCCTCCCACCGGCCCCGCTTGTCCTCGCGGCGCAGGGCCACTCCGCCCGCCCCGGTCGGGACGCAGACGTACAGGGCGCCGTCGCTCGCCACGGCGGCGGCCGGGGCGCCGATCCCGGCCGCCTCGTCGACCTCCTTGAAGGGGTTGCCCAGCGAGCGCCACTGCGTCGTCGGGCGGCCCGTCTGGTACTGCGTGGCGTACATGATGTCCACGTTCGACCGGCCGTCGGCACGTGGCCGGATCCGGCGCCCCAGCAGATGGGCGTAGTGGTTGCGCCCCTGCACCACGGTGAGCCGGTCGATGTCCTTCGCGGGCAGGACGTCCGGTCCCGCCCAGCACCGGCCACCGGCAGCGGACTCGGTCCAGCGCAGCACGGAGCCGTCGGTGTGGACGTACACGGTCAGTCTGCCGTCGTGTCCGGTCAGCAGCCAGGGGCCGCCCAGGAGTTGGCCGGGCCGCGCGGACACCGTGACGGGCGCGCTCCGCTGCTTCGCTTCACCTGTGGAGGCGCTGCGCATCGCCTTTCGTCACCCTTCCTGGAAGCAGTCCCGCGCAGGTCGCGGGCGTTCGATGTGGCGGACTCCCGATCAGGACCCCATGGACAGGCCGGGGCATGCTCAGGTCGAGGCGGCGGCGGCCGGGCGGCGCGCCCCGGGGTGGGCGAGGCACCAGCCCTCCCACGCCGACGCGACCATCTCGCGGACGTCGTGCCGGGCGGACCAGCCCAGCTCGGTGCGGATCCGCTCTGCCGAGGCGACCACCCTCGCAGGGTCCCCCGCCCGGCGCGGGGCCAGGACCGGAGCGGCCTCGGCCCCGTACCCCGTCACCTCACCGATCAGTTCGATCATCTCGCGCACCGAGACGCCTTCACCGCGGCCGACGTCGACCGTCAGATCGGTGCCCGGCTCCCGGCCGAGGAGCGCACGCGCCGCGGCCAGATGGGCCGAGGCGATGTCGTCGACGTGGATGAAGTCGCGTACGCAGGTGCCGTCCTCGGTGTCGTAGTCGTCGCCGAAGACCACCGGGGCCGCCCCCTGCGTCAGCTTCTCGAAGACCATGGGCACCAGATTGGAGACGCCCGTGTCGGCGAGCTCCGGGGTGGCCGCGCCCGCGACGTTGAAGTACCGCAACGAGGCGGTGGCGATGCCGTGCGCCTTCCCCACGGCACGCACCATCCACTCGCCCGCGAGCTTGGTCTCGCCGTAGGGGTTGATCGGGACGCACGGGGTCGTCTCCGTCACGATCCGTACGTCGGGCATGCCGTAGACGGCCGCCGACGACGAGAAGAGGAACGCCCGCACCCCGCTGTCGGCCACGGCCTCCAGCAGGGTCTCCAGGCCCTGTACGTTCTCCCGGTAGTAGAGCAGCGGGCGTTCGACGGACTCCGCCACCTGCTTCTTGGCGGCGAGGTGGACCACGCCCCGCGCCGACAGGTCCGCCAGGGTGCGCCGCAGCAGGACCCCGTCGAGTGTCGAGCCCCGGACGAACGGGACGTCCGCGGGCACGCGTGAGCGGTCCCCCGTCGACAGATCGTCGTACACGGCGACCGGCTCACCGGCCTCGCGCAGCGCACGGACGACATGCGCCCCGATGAAGCCCGCCCCACCCGTGATCAACCAAGTCATGAACGAATAGTAGTTCGATCAGCTCAGACCATGATTCCAGTGCCCAAAACACCCATTCGCACGATCCTCTGTTCTATAGTGCACGCTCAGTCATGTCCGCACGGACCGGCCGCGCCCCCACCCGGGTCCCGCGTACTCCACGGTCCCTCCGGGCCATGAGAGGTGAGGACCGGGCCACGATGAGCCATGACGCCAGGGCACAGGGCACACCCGACGGCCGTCCGTCGCCGGGTGGCACCGGACGGGAGCGGAGGGGAGGCCCCCGCAAGCGCCGCCGAGGTCTGCGGATCACCCTCGCCGTCCTGCTCGTCCTGCTGCTCGCCGCCGGCGGCACCGTCTACTGGCTCTACAGCCGCCTCGACGGAAACCTCACGGGTGTGGACATCGACAAGGCGCTCGGCGACGAGCGGCCCGAGAAGCCGCCGACCAGCGGCCAGAATCTGCTGGTGCTCGGCTCCGACTCGCGGGCCGGTGCCGAGAACAAGGAGCTCGGCGGTGGCGGCTACGCCGGCGGTGCCCGGTCCGACACCGCGATGGTGGTGCACATTCCCGAGGGCCGGTCCAGGGCGGTCGCCGTCTCCATACCCCGGGACACCCTGGTGTCCCGGCCCGAGTGCACCAGGGCCGACGGCTCGACGGTGCCCGCGGCGAACCGCGTGATGTTCAACTCCGTCTACGCGCAGGTCGGTCCGGCCTGCGTGGTCAAGACCGTGGAGACCATGTCCGAGGTCCGGATCGACCACTATCTGGAGATCGACTTCGCCGGGTTCAAGGACCTGGTGGACGCCATCGGGGGCGTCACGGTCGATGTCCCGCAGGACATCCACGACAAGGCGTCCGGCCTCGATCTCACCAAGGGGCCGCACCGGCTCGACGGCACCGAGTCCCTCGCGTACGTCCGCACCCGCCACGGCATCGGGGACGGCAGCGACCTCGGCCGGATCGGGCTTCAGCAGCAGTTCCTCCTCGCCCTGCTGAGCGAGGTCAAGTCGCAGGACCTGCTGGGCAGTCCGGCCAAGGCCTACCGGATCGCCGGCTCGGCCACCAGATCGCTGACCACCGACGAGGGGCTCGCCTCGCTCACGTCCCTCGCGGAGTTCGGCCGGTCGATGAACGGTGTGGACCCGGGCACCATGGAAACGATCATGCTCCCGGTGGCGTACGACACGCAGGACCCCAACCGTGTGGTGGCGGCCCAGCCGCAGGCGGGCGACCTCTGGAAGGCCATCCGCGAGGACCGCACGATCCCGGCGTCCGCGAAGAAGTCCCCCGCCACCGGCGGCTGAGGGAGCGAGGCGCCCGCACCGGCAGGATCTACGAGCGGCCGCCGACGGGGTCGTTGATCCGGCTGTGCCCGCGTCCGTAGGCGAAATAGATGATCACGCCGATGGCCATCCAGATACCGAACCGCAGCCAGGTCTCCGCCGGCAGGTTGAGCATCAGCCACACCGACGCGGCCACCGAGAGGACCGGGATCACCGGTACCCACGGGGTACGGAAGGCGCGGGGCAGGTCGGGGCGGGTGCGGCGCAGCACCAGCACGCCCAGGGCGACCACGACGAACGCGAAGAGCGTGCCGATGTTCACCAGCGTCGCCAGCTCGTTGATGCTGGTGACCCCGGCGACGATCGCGATGATCACACCGAGCAGGATGGTCGGGCGGTACGGGGTGCCGTACTTCGGGTGCGTCTTGGAGAAGAACCGCGGGAGCAGTCCGTCCCGGCTCATCGCGAAGAAGACCCGGGTCTGCCCCAGCAGCAGGATCAGGCAGACGGTGGTGAGCCCGATCGCGGCCCCGAAGCTGATGAGCCCGGCGTAGACGGGGTGGCCGACGGCCTTGAAGGCGTCCGCCAGCGGGGCCTCCACCGAGAGATCGGTGTAGTGCTCCATGCCGGTGACCACCAGCGATACGGCGACATAGAGCACGGTGCAGATGAAGAGCGACGCGAGGATGCCACGTGGCATGTCACGTTGCGGAAGCTTCGTCTCCTCGGCGGCGGTGGCCACCACGTCGAAGCCGATGAAGGCGAAGAAGACGACGGAGGCGGCGGTGAAGACGCCCATGATGCCGAAGTTGGTGGGCGCGAACCCGAACATCAGCTGGACCAGCGGGGCGGTCAGCCCGGAACCCGAGGGCTGCGGCTGTGCCTCGGGGATGAACGGCGTGTAGTTGGCGGCCTTCACGAAGAACAGTCCCGCGATGATCACGATCAGGACGACCGCCACCTTGATGGCGACCACGACGGTCGTGACGCGGGCCGACAGCTTCATCCCGAGCACCAGCACCACGGTCAGGACGAGGACCAGGGCGAAGGCCAGGATGTCGAAGCCGAATCCTTTCGCCACATCGGTCCCGGAAAGCACACCGGGCATGTGCCAGCCGAAGTTCTCCAGCAGCGAGCGGACGTAGCCGGACCAGCCGACCGCCACCACCGCCGTGCCCAGCGCGAACTCCAGCACCAGGTCCCAGCCGATGATCCAGGCGACCAGTTCGCCGAGCGAGGCGTACGAGAACGTGTAGGCGGAGCCGGCGACCGGGACGGTGGAGGCGAATTCGGCGTAGCAGAGCGCCGCCAGTGCGCAGACGACGCCCGCGATCACGAAGGCGAGGGCGGTGGCGGGCCCCGCCGTCTCCTTGGCCACCTTGCCGGTGAGGACGAAGATGCCGGTGCCGATGACGACGCCCACTCCGAAGACGGTGAGGTCCAGGGCGGAGAGGGACTTCTTGAGAGCGTGCTCCGGCTCCTCGGTGTCGCGGATGGACTGCTCGACCGTCTTGGTCCGGAACAGTCCGTCACTGCTGGGTGGTGTGTCCTGCTGGGCGGTCACCGGCGTACCTCCACGCACTCGTCGTGTACGCCATGATTGGGACCCCACCTGCGGCGCAGGGCTCCGCACCGGGCGATTTCACGCGAATGGGCCGGTCGGACCACCCGTACAGGGTGGCCCGACCGGCCCATCGGCGGTATCACCGCCCGCCGCGCCGCCCCCTCCTGCCCCAGGGGTCCGGTACGGACGGGAGGCCCAGGTCAGTCCCGGGCGGGCTCGATCACGGAGCGGGCGTCGGCGTCGCTCTCGAAGCGGCCGTCCAGCTTGGCCACGAGTCCCGTGACCTGGCGGGCGATGTCCGGCGCGGTCAGCCCGATCTCGGCCATGACCTCCTTGCGGGAGGCGTGGTCGAGGAAGCGCGGCGGGATACCGAAGTCACGCAGCGGTACGTCGACCCCGGCGTCGCGCAGTGCCTGGGAGACCGCGGAGCCGACGCCACCGGCGCGGCTGTTGTCCTCGACGGTGACGACGACCCGGTGCTGCTCGGCGAGCGGGGCCACGGCCTCGTCGACCGGCTTGACCCAGCGCGGGTCGACGACGGTCGTCGAGATGCCCTGGGCCTCCAGCAGCTCGGCGATCTCCAGGCACATCGGGGCGAGCGCGCCGACGGAGACCAGGAGGACGTCCGGCCGGGTGGTGCCGGGCTCGCGCAGCACGTCCATGCCGCCGACCCGGCCGACGGCCTTGACCGCCGGGCCGACCGCTCCCTTGGAGAAACGGACCACGGTCGGCGCGTCGTCGACCTCGACGGCCTCGCGGAGCTGGGCGCGGACCTGGTCGGCGTCGCGCGGGGCGGCGATCCGGAGCGTGGGCACGCACTGCAGGATCGACATGTCCCACATGCCGTTGTGCGAGGCGCCGTCGGTGCCGGTGACCCCGGCCCGGTCCAGGACGAAGGTCACACCGCACTTGTGCAGGGCGACGTCCATCAGGACCTGGTCGAAGGCGCGGTTGAGGAAGGTGGCGTACACCGCGAAGACGGGGTGCAGTCCGCCGGTGGCGAGGCCCGCCGCGGAGACCGCGCCGTGCTGCTCGGCGATGCCGACGTCGTAAATCCGGTCCGGGAAGGCCTTCTCGAACTTGGTCAGGCCCACCGGCTGGAGCATGGCCGCGGTGATCGCGACGATGTCCTCGCGCTCCTTGCCGAGCTTGACCATCTCCTCGCCGAAGACGGAGGTCCAGTCGAGGCCCGAGGTGGCGACCGGGAGGCCGGTGTCGGGGTGGATCTTGCCGACGGCGTGGAAGCGGTCGGCCTCGTCGAGCAGGGCGGGGGTGTAGCCGCGGCCCTTCTCGGTGAGGCAGTGCACGATGACGGGTCCGCCGAAGCGCTTGGCGCGCTGGAGCGCCGACTCCAGGGCCTCCATGTCGTGGCCGTCGATCGGGCCGACGTACTTCAGGCCGAGGTCCTCGAACATGCCCTGCGGGGCGATGAAGTCCTTGAGCCCCTTCTTGGCCCCGTGCAGCGTCTCGTACAGCGGCTTCCCGACGACGGGGGTGCGCTCCAGGAGGTCCTTGCCGCGGGCCAGGAAGCGCTCGTAGCCGTCGGTGGTGCGCAGCGTGGCGAGGTGGTTGGCGAGGCCGCCGATGGTCGGCGCGTAGGAGCGCTCGTTGTCGTTGACGACGATGACGAGCGGGCGGTCCTTGGCCGCGGCGATGTTGTTGAGCGCCTCCCAGGCCATGCCGCCGGTGAGCGCGCCGTCACCGATGACGGCGACGACGTGGTCGTCCTTGCCCAGCACCTCGTTGGCCTTGGCGAGGCCGTCGGCCCAGCCGAGCACCGTGGAGGCGTGCGAGTTCTCGATGATGTCGTGCTCGGACTCGGCACGGGAGGGGTAACCGGAGAGGCCGCCCTTGCTCTTGAGCTTCGAGAAGTCCTGGCGGCCGGTGAGGAGCTTGTGCACATAGCTCTGGTGACCGGTGTCGAACAGCACCTTGTCCTTCGGCGAGTCGAAGACCCGGTGCAGGGCGATGGTCAGCTCGACCACGCCCAGGTTGGGGCCGAGATGGCCGCCGGTCTTCGAGACGGCGTCGACGAGGAAGGTCCGGATCTCTTCGGCGAGCTGTTCCAGCTGCTCGGGAGTGAGCCGGTCCAGGTCACGCGGTCCACCGATGCGGGTCAGCAGGGCCACCCGTGCCTCCTTGCGTATTGAGCTGGTCGAGCATGCCGATCCGATGAGTCTAATGTTCCGTCCGGTCGCGTGGGCATCGGGCATGGAGTGGGCTGTCCCACCCCCTGTCCGGCACCCGGAAGTGCCCGGCGCCCGGAGCGGGCGCCGGGCACCGGGCCGTGCGGCGTGGTACGCACGCGCGTCCCGCGGTCCTACGCGCGCCCTGCGGTCTTCTGGGTGCGGCGGGAGACCGAGTCGATGACCACGGCGGCCAGCAGCACCGCGCCGGTGATCATGTACTGGATGGCGTTGGCCATGCCGATCATGTTCAGGCCCTGCTGGATCGACTGGATCACGATCATGCCGAGCAGCGCGGACCAGACCTTGCCCCGGCCGCCGAAGAGGCTGGTGCCGCCGATGACGGCGGCCGCGATGACCAGCATCAGGGTGTTTCCGCCGCCGACGCTCTTGGTGGCGCCGCCGGAGAGGCTGGCGATGAAGAGTCCGCCGAAGGCGCCCAGCATTCCGGAGAGCGCGAAGACGGTGATCCGGATCCGGTCGACGTTGATACCGGCGCGCCGCGCGGCCTCCGGGTTGCCGCCCACCGCGAAGACCTGGCGGCCGAAGGTGGTCCGGCGGGCCACGAAGTCCGCGACGACCAGTACGGCGAGGAAGAGCACCAGGGCCAGCGGCAGACCGCGGGCGCCGGAGGGCTCGTTCAGGACGTACGCGACGGCGAAGCACAGGATCGCGACGATGCCCGTGCGGAGCAGGACCTCGGTGGTGGGACGGGCCGGCAGGCCCGCGGCCCCGCGGCGTCGGCTGTCCATCAGGAGCGAGGCGGCGTAGGCGAGGACGGCGACCAGGGCGACGCCGTACGCGACGCCCTTGTCCTCGAAGAAGTAGTTGGTGAGGTTCTCGACGATGCTGCCGGACGGCGTGTTGATCGAGCCCTCACCGCCCATCATCCACTCCTGCAGACCGCTCCAGCCGAGGAAACCGGCCAGGGTGACGACGAAGGCCGGTACCCCGATCTTGGCGAAGAAGAAGCCGTGCAGCGCGCCGAGCACCAGGCCGGAGAGGACCGCGGCGAGGACCGCCGACCAGTCGTTCCAGCCGTGGTTGACGTTGAGCACGGCCCAGACGGCCGCGCCGACACCGGCGACCGAGCCGACGGACAGGTCGATCTCGCCGAGCAGCAGCACGAAGACGATGCCGACCGCCATGATGCCGAGGCCGGAGCTGTAGACGGCGACGTTGGCGATGGAGCTGGCGGAGAGGAAGTTGCTGTTCTGCAGCTGGAAGACGACCGCGATGACGATCAGGCCGACGAGGACCGGCAGTGAGCCGAGCTCGCCGCCGCGCACCTTGCGGGTGAACTCGGACCAGTAGCCCTTGAAGCCCTCCTCGCGGACGAGCAGGCGCGGGTCCACCGCGGGGACGGGGGCCGCCGACGGCTCGGCCTCGGTGGTCGCCGCGCCGGGGTTGTCGGTGGCGGTTTCGGGGGTCTTGGCGAGGTCGCTCACTTCGCGTCCTCCTTCGTGGCTGTGCGGGCCTGGCGGCGCGTGACGGCGTTGTCCGTGGCACCGGTGATCGCGGAGATGATCTCCTCGTGGGACGTGGTCGCCACGTCGAAGAATCCGTTGTTGCGGCCCAGCCGCAGCACCGCCACCTTGTCGGCGACGGCGCGCACGTCGGCCATGTTGTGACTGATGAGGATGACGCCGTGGCCGCGCTCGCGCAGCCGCTCGACGAGATCGAGGACCTGGGCGGTCTGCTCGACGCCGAGGGCGGCGGTCGGCTCGTCGAGGATGACGACCTTGGGGTCACCGATCAGGGCGCGGGCGATGGCCACGACCTGGCGCTGACCGCCGGAGAGCGAGGCGACCGGGATGCGGACGCTGGGTATCCGGATGGACAGCGTGTCGAGCAGTTCCTTGGCGCGCTTCTCCATCCCGATCTCGTCGAGGACGGAGGCCTTGCGCAGTTCACTGCCGAGGAAGAGGTTGGCGACGACATCGAGGTTGTCGCAGAGCGCCAAGTCCTGGTAGACGGTGGCGACTCCGAGCTCCTGGGCGTCGTTCGGCCGGTTGATCCGGACCGCTTCGCCCTCCCACTCGATGGCGCCTTCGTCGATCGGGTGGACACCCGAAATGGTCTTGACGAGGGTCGACTTGCCGGCGCCGTTGTCGCCGACCAGGGCGACCACTTCGCCGGAGCGAATCTCCAGGTCCACATCGGTGAGCGCCTGGACGGCGCCGAACCGCTTGGAGATTCCGCGCAACGCCAGCACGGGCGTAGCGGACACGTGAATCATCTCCTTCGCCGCCTGACCGGCGGGGATGGTACTGCTGAGCACAGGGGCGGAGCCGGTATCCGGACCACCGGGGCGACCGGGGGCTGCGGGGGATGCCCTCGGAACGCCGTCGCCCGGGGACGACCGCGCGCCGAAATACGGAACCGGGGGCCCGGGGTCCGTGAGAAGTCCGGAACCGGTGAGAAGTCCGGCGCCCGCCCCTGCTGCGGGGCATGTGACGGGGCGGGTGCCGGACCGGACCGGGGGAAGCCTGCCGGCGGGTGACTACTTGATGCCGGCGGCGTCGCAGGCCGCCTTGTACTGGGCGGTGCAGATCTCCTCGACCTTGTAGACCTTGTCCGCGACGATCGTGGAGGCGATGTTGTCCTTGGTCACGACCGAGGCGTCGTAGAGCTTCGACGGGGTGCCCTTGAACTCGCCGGAGATGCTGTCGACCTTGACCGGGGTCAGGTCGTCGATCTTCTTGCCCTTGAGCAGCCGGACGGCGATCTCGGCGGTGGTCTCGGCCTCCGGCTTGATCTGCTTGTAGATCGAGAAGGCCTGCTCGCCCGCGAGGATGCGCTGCAGACCGGCGAGCTCGGAGTCCTGGCCGCCGACCGGGATCCTCACACCCTGCTTCTTCAGGGCGGTGATGATGCCACCGGCCATGCCGTCGTTGGCGGAGTAGACGCCCTGGAAGCCGTTCTTGCCCAGGGAGTCGAGGGCCGCTCCCATCTTCTTGTTGGCCTCGTCGGCCGACCAGTCCGGGATGTCCTGCTCGTAGACGACCTTCTTGACCTGCTTGTCGAGGACGCTGTGCGCGCCCCTCTTGAAGAAGGGGGCGTTCGGGTCGGTCGGCGAGCCGTTGATCATGACAACGTTGCTGTCCTTGGCCTTGGCGCCGAGCGCCTTGACCAGCGCCTCGCCCTGGAGCTGGCCGATCTTCTCGTTGTCGTACGAGACGTAGGCGGAGATCGGCCCCTCGGCCAGACGGTCGTACGCGACGACCTTGACGTCCTTCTTCGCGGCCTGCTCGACCCAGGACTTCGCGGCCTTGTAGTCGACGGTGTCCAGGATGATGACCTTCACGCCCTGCGTGACGAGCGCGTCGAACTGCTTCTTCTGGGTCTCGGTGTCCTGCGCGGCGTTGTTGTAACTGACCTTGCAGTCGGAGCACAGCGCCTTGATCTTCGCCTCCATGATGGGGCGGTCGAAGGTCTCGTAGCGCGTGGTCTTGTTCTCCGGAAGGAGCAGGCCGATGGTCTTGCCGTCGCCGCCGCTGCCGGAGTCCTTGTCGTCACCGGCCTTGCCACACGCCGCGAGGGAGACGGCCATGGAGAGTGCGGCCGTACCTATGACGATGCGTCGCGTCGTTGCGTTCATTACGGGTTGCCTCCCTGACGAGGCCGCAACGTTGCGGCCGAGGTGGCTGGCAGTCAACTCGGCTGCAACGTCAGCGTCAAGGAGTAAATCCTTAACGAGATGACAACGGTGCCATTCGTTATCTAAGTGAAGGCAGGAGTGCCCTTCGGCAAGGTACTTTCCAAAAGGGTCGAATCCCCCATCTCGCTGAGCACCAGGGCCAGTGCGCCCAGGACTTCGGCACGGCCGCCCAACGCCCCGGGCAGCACCGAGAGCTGTCGGGCGGCGCTCGGGATGGCGTAGCGGGAGACCGAGTCACGGATCGGGGCGAGCACCAACTCCCCTGCCTCGGCGAGCGATCCGCCGAGCACCACCCGGCTGGGGTTGAGCAGATTGCAGAGGTTGGCCACCCCGCTGCCGATGTGCCGCCCGACGTCCCCGATCACCCGGCGGCAGCCCGGATCGCCCTCGCGGGCCAGCTGGACCACCCGTTCCATGGTGAGATCGGGGCCGTGGCTGGGCTGGAGCAGCGGCAGTACGTACCGGGCGGCCGTGAAGGTCTCCAGGCAGCCGCGGTTGCCGCAGCGGCACACCGGACCGGACTCGTCGAGTGTGATGTGCCCGATCTCGCCGGCCGTGCCGCCCGGCCCCCGGTAGATGCGCCCGTCGATCACCAGACCGGCGCCGACACCACTGGCGACCTTGATGTAGGCGAGGTCCTTGACCCCCCGGCCGCTCCCCCAGACCAGCTCGCCGAGCGCGCCGAGGTTGGCGTCGTTGTCGACGTACACCGGCACACCGAGCCGGCCGGCGAGCTCCTTGCTGGGGTTGATGCCCGTCCAGCCCGGCAGGATCGACGTGGAGCCCAGCGTCCCGGACTCCACGTCGATCGGGCCGGGAACACCGAGGCCCACCCCGATCACCTTGTCCGGAGCGATCCCGGTCGTCTCGATCAGCCGCCTGACCAGCCGCTCGGCCCGTCCGAACCCCTGCGCGGAGGAGGCGTCGACGTCCAGCGGCTCGGCCTCCTCGGCGAGCACCTGGTGGGCGAGGTTGCCGATCGCCACCCGCAGGTGCGTATGGCCGAAATCCACCCCGATCACAATGCCCGCGTCACCGCTGAGCGAGACGCTGCGGGCCCGGCGGCCGCCCGCCGAGGTCGGGGTGACCTCGACCGTGCCGCCATCCTTCAGTTCACGAACGATGTTGGAGACGGTGGCCGCTGACAGGCCGGTGCTCCGTGCGATCTCCGCCTGGGTGAGCGAGCCGGCCATACGCACTGCGCGTACGACCCGCTCAAGGTTGGCGCGATGCAGAGATGTCTGCGACCCCGGAGTCTCCATCGACTCTCTCACTCCTACCGTTTTCTCTAACATGTGAACTCTAAGCTGAGCGTTTTGCGGCACTCCCCGTCAAGACCTTGAGCAAGTGAAGCCTCGGATGAGCGCCCGGGGCGGCCGTCCCCGTACGCGCGAACCGCCCGCCGGCGCGTGGCCGACGGGCGGTTCGTGAGTACGGGGACGGTGCCGGGACGTTACTTCACCGCGCCCGCGGTGAGCCCGGCGACGACCTGGCGCTGGAAGATGATGTAGGCCGCGAGGACCGGCAGCATCGCCATCACCAGACCGGCGAAGAGACCGGACCAGTCGCCCTTGTACCCCTGGCTGTTGGCCAGTTCGACCAGGCCCTGGGAGAGCACCCGGTGGTTCGGATCGGTGTTGAGCACCGTCGGCAGCATGTACTGGTTCCACTGCCCGAGGAAGTTGAAGATACCGACGCTGATCAGGCCGGGCTTCGCCATCGGCAGCATCACCTGGAAGAACGTCCGGGCGTGCGAGGCGCCGTCGAGCATCGCCGCCTCCCCCACCGAGCTCGGCAGCGTCCGGAAGAAGGAGGTGAGGAAGAAGACGGTGAACGGCAGCGAGTACGCGATGTAGACCATGATCAGTCCGTGCCGCGTGTTCAGCAGGCCCATGTTGTTCATGACGAAGAACAGCGGGACCAGCGCCAGGATGATCGGGAAGCTCATCCCGCCGATGAACAGGTAGTAGATGAAGCGGTTGCCGGGGAAGTCGAACCGCGCCAGCACGTACGCCGCCATCGAGCCCAGCAGCAGGGTGCCGACGAGCGAACAGCCCACCACCACGACGGTGTTGAAGAAGTAGTCGCTCATGTGCGCCTGGCTCCAGGCGCGTGACCAGTTGTCGAAGTGCAGCTTGTCGGGCAGCGACCACGGCGTCGACAGGATGGAGTCGTCCGTCTTGAAGGACGCCATCACCGCCCACAGCAGCGGCATGACGACCAGGATCGCCCAGATGATCAGCACACCGTGCGAGAAGACGTTGAGGACCTGGCCCTCGCTGCTCTTCTCCTTGGCGGCCGGTGCGGGCGTCTTGGCCACCGGGGCCGGTTCCGCCGCCGGGGCCGCGGGAGGGGTGTCAGTCGTCTTCACGTGTACTCACCTCGTACTGTCGAGCCGGACACGGAGGCCGACCTGTGGTGCCTGCTGGGTGTCCGGGTGGCGTCTCCCGGGAATCGCAGCATCAGAACTCCAGCCGATCGCGCCGGCCCAGTCGCATCACGATGGCGGCGAAGGCCATGGTGACGATGAGCAGTCCGACACCGATCGTCGTCGCGTAGCCGGCCTGCCCGTCGCGGAAGGCCGTCTGGTACACGTACAGCGGCAGGACCGTGGTCGAGTAGTCGGGGCCGCCGGGGCCCACGGTCATGACCTGTACGGCGGTGAACGCCTCGACGCCGAGGGCCAGGATCCCCATGTAGACCCAGCCCGACTGCACCGTGTCCCAGAGCAGCGGAAGGGTGATCCGGAAGAAGGTGGTGAAGCGGTTGGCGCCGTCGAGGAGCGCCGCCTCGTAGAAGTCCTTCGGGATGGACGCCATTCCGGCCGAGAACAGGACGACGAAGAATCCGACCGTCGACCAGATCAGCACCGACATGACGCAGATCAGCGCGAGGCTCGGGTCGCCCAGCCAGTCCGGCTGGATGGAATCCAGACCGATTCCCTTCAGTGCCGAATTCAGCATCCCGCTGACGGGGTTGAACGCGAACTGGAAGAGCAGGGCCACGATGACGATCGAGAGCACCTGCGGGAAGAAATAGGCGATCTTGTAGAAACCCGAGCCGCGCACGCCGGAGACCGCGGCGTTCTTGCGCCGCCGGCCTCCGACATTGAGCATGAAGGCGAAGAAGAGCGCCAGGCCCAACGTCACCAGCGGCAGCACCAGCACAAGCAACACGCTGTGCTGCAACGACTTCCAGAAGATGTCGTCCTTCAGCATCTTCGTGTAGTTGCTGAACCCGACCATCTTGAAGTCCGGGCTCAGGCCGGTCCAGTCCGTGAACGAGTAATAGATGGACTGGATGAACGGCCAAATGACGAAGACCGCGTACAGCGCGAGTGGGACCACCAAGAATCCCACAATGAAACGGTACTTGCCGTGCTGCATCGTTTACCGACCCCGATCTTTCCGCGGGTGCCGCCGCTGGTGACGGTTGCTCACTGGTGCTTGTAGTGCTTGATGGACTGATCCTTGGCCGCCGCGTCGGCGAAGGCCTGGATCTTCTTGATGGCTTCCGCCGGGGTCGCGCGGCCGGCCATCATCTCGCCGATACCGGCGACACCGATCTGCTCCTTCTGGAGCTTCACGTACCAGTCCTGCAGACGCGGGTTCACCACGTTGTCGCCGGCCTTCTTCAGCGAGTCGACGCCGGACTGCATGGCGGTCGACAGGGTCAGACCGTCGGTGCCGCCGTTGAACGCGCTGAGCGACTTGACCTGCTTGGTGAAGTTCTTCGAGGACTCCTCGGAGAGCATGATGCGCAGCTGCTCCATGCCACCCTCGGGGTTCTTGGCGTTGGCCGGGACGATGAAGGGCTCACCGCCGGAGGCCCAGATGGTGCCGAACGGCAGCTTGTCCGACGAGTCCAGGCCCGACGGCGGCGCGACCATCATCTTGAAGTCCTTGGGCGTGGTCGGCGCGGCCTCGTTCTCCACCCACGAACCGTTCGGGATGAAGAGCGCCTTGCCCTTGGTCCACTCGGTCTGCGACTGGATGTGGGTCAGACCGGGGGTGCCCTTGAGGATGTACCCCTTCTGGTACAGCTCGTAGTACGCCTCGAACGCCGCCTTGACCGCGGGGTCCTTCCAGGCGTTCGGCTCCAGGTTGTCGATCTTGTCGAGAACCTCCCGGCCACCGATCTTGGCGATGAACGGGTAGAGCGAGAACGGCAGGTAGTACGGGTACTTACCGGCGTACGTCCAGCCCGCGATGCCCTGCTTCTTCGCCTTCGCGCAGAGGGCGAGCATGGCGTCCCAGTCCTCCGGGTACTCCGCGTCGAGCTTCTCCAGCGCGGTCTGCGAGTACCAGACGCCGTAGACGGTGTACGCGTAGTACATGATCCAGACCGGGTCGCCGTCGAACTGACCCATCTCCAGGACACCGGGGCGCAGCGTGTCGCGGACCTTCTTGTTCGGGTCGTCTATGGACGGGGCGTCCATCAGCGGCGTCAGGTCGAGCAGCTGCTTCTTGCCGACCAGGACACCCATGTCCATCTGCTCGGCGCCGGAGTTGTCGATCAGGTCCGGCGGGGTGCCGCCGTTGAAACGGGGCTGCAGCTGCGACTGGATCTTCTGGGTCGCGACGTGCTTGACCTTCGGGGCCTTCGGGAACGCCGCGTTGTACTTCTTCTCCGCGTCGATCGCGTACTGCTGGCCGAAGCCGCCGTCGAAGATGACCACCTCTAGCGGGGCCGTCTCGTTGACGCCGAGCGGGTTGGCCTTGGTGGCCTTGCCCTTCTCGACCTTCTTGTCACCGCTGCTGTCGCTGCTCGCGCACGCCGACAGGAAGCCCATCGTCGGAACGCTGATCAGGCCGAGTGCGGCCGATCGCTTGATCACATCGCGACGGCCAAGGCCCTCATTCTTGTGGGCGGAGGTGGATCCCATGCTCAAGTCCTCGCCTTCTCCAGGACTCAGGCGGTGTGTACCGGTCGCCCGTCGATATTCGCCTCAGGCGAAGGGCCCCGCCACCGCGGTCAGTTGCGCTTGGGTCGTGCTGATTTTCAGGCTAGCCATGTGCAGTGGGGGGTTCAGGGAGACCGGGTATCGGATGCACCCGTCGTGCCGTCCTCGACCGTTCCCCCATGTCCCCTTGCCCGCGTCGCCGAAAACGGCTGTGCAGACGCCGACAGGTATAGTCCACTCACGGCCAACTGAGCAAGATCGAATGCGACTTTGAGCAGCAGTCTTTCCCGAGTTGAGACCTCGCGGATACATGGCCCCCGCATGCTCATCGGCCGGGTGTAACGATTTCCGCATTCCGGTCGATACAGCCTGCCCTTCGCACCCAACACCCTTGACACATCCCAGCACTTGCCTCCCTACTGGACCTTGCGCATCTCTCTGACAACGTTGTCCAGGTGCACTTCCTCGGGAGGAATGGCTCGACATGCAGCCCCGACATGGTTCTCGCAGGAGACAAAGCCGTACGGCCGCACTGATCGCGGCTTCACTGGTCCTGATCGTGACCGCCCCCACGGCGGCCGCCGCACAGTCGGCCGGCAGTCACGGAAAGGGACGGCCCCCCTCGGGGGACCGGACATTCAGCTCGTCCTTCGAAGCGGATGAAAAGCAGCCGGACTGGCGCAACACCGTAGAAGAGGGTCCTGAGGGAAAGAAGCGGTCATCGGGTGTCGATGGCGGCTTCTCCACAGGAATTCCGGGCAATGTCACCGACAAGGTGACAGAAGTCCGCGCCAGTGGCGAGAACACCGGCGGCGGTGAGGTGAAGGAAAACCTGATCGACAGGGAGTCCGGCACCAAGTGGCTGGCCTTCGAGCCCACCGGCTGGGTCGAGTTCGATCTCGACGCACCGGTCAAGATCGTGACGTACGCGCTGACTTCGGCCAATGACCACGACGAGCGCGACCCGAAGGACTGGACGCTGCAGGGCTCCGCCGACGGCAAGGACTGGAAGGACCTGGACTCCCGGACCGGCCAGGCCTTCTCCGAGCGGTTCCAGACGAAGTCGTACGATTTCACCTCCGACACCGCATATCAACACTTCCGTCTGGAGATCACGAAGAACAACGGCGCCTCCGACGCCACCCAGCTCGCCGACGTCCAGTTCTCCGACGGCGACACCTCGGTCCCGGCCCCCGCCGAGATGCGCAGCCAGGTCGACCGCGGCCCCTCCGGCTCCCCCACCGCGAAGGCGGGTGCGGGCTTCACCGGGAAGAAGGCCCTGCGGTACGCCGGTACACACAAGGCGGAGGGCCGCGCCTACTCGTACAACAAGGTCTTCGACGTGAACACGGCTGTCACCCGTGACACGGCACTGTCCTATCTGGTCTATCCGCAGATGGGCGAGACCGACCTCTCCTACCCGGCGACGCATGTCGCGGTGGACCTGGCGTTCACGGACGGCACGTATCTGAGCGATCTACGGGCCACCGACAGCAACGGCGGTCTGCTGACCCCGCAGGGCCAGGCCGACGCCAAACGGCTCTACGTCAACCAGTGGAACAAGGTCGAGTCGACGATCGGCACGGTCGCGGCGGGCAAGACCGTGGACCGGATCCTGGTGGCGTACGACTCCCCCAAGGGCACGGCGAAGTTCCAGGGCTGGATCGACGACATCGCGATCGCCCCGAAGGCGCCCGAGAAGCGCCGCTCCCACCTCTCCGACTACGCGTCGACGGTCCGCGGCACCAACTCCAGCGGTGGTTTCTCCCGGGGCAACACCTTCCCCGCCACCGCCGTCCCCAACGGCTTCAACTTCTGGACCCCGGTCACCAACGCGGGCTCCACGAGCTGGCTGTACGACTACGCGCGCGGCAACAACGACGACAACCTGCCCACCCTCCAGGCCTTCAGCGCCAGCCATGAACCGAGCCCCTGGATGGGCGACCGGCAGACCTTCCAGCTGATGCCGTCGGCGGTCTCCGGCACCCCGGACGCCTCCCGCACGGCACGTGCGCTGCCCTTCCACCACGAGAACGAGACGGCGAAGCCGCACTACTACGGGGTGACGTTCGACAACGGCCTCAAGGCCGAGATGACACCGTCGGACCACGCGGCCCGGATGCGGTTCACCTACCCCGGTGACGACGCGAGCATCGTCTTCGACAACGTCTCCAACGACGGCGGGCTCACCCTCGACCCGGCCACCAGCTCCTTCACCGGTTTCTCCGACGTGAAGAGCGGCGGCTCCACCGGCGCCACCCGCCTCTTCGTGTACGGCGTCTTCGACGCCCCGGTGAGCGCGAGCGGCAAGCTGTCCGGCGGCGGTGGCGACGACGTCACCGGCTACCTCCGCTTCGACGCGGGCAGGGACCGCACGGTGAACCTCCGCCTGGCGACCTCCCTCATCAGCATCGACCAGGCGAAGCGGAACCTGGCCGCCGAGATCCCCGCCTCCCGCTCCTTCGGCCGGGTCGAGGACCGGGCGCAGCGGGCCTGGGACGACATCCTGGGCAAGGTGGAGGTCGAGGGCGCCACGGCCGATCAGCTGACCACCCTCTACTCCAGCCTGTACCGGCTGTACCTGTACCCGAACTCGGGCTTCGAGAAGGTCGACGGCAAGGACAAGTACGCCAGCCCCTTCTCCCCGCAGGTCGGCCCGGACACCCCCACGCACACCGGGGCGAAGATCGTCGACGGCAAGGTGTACGTCAACAACGGATTCTGGGACACCTACCGCACGACGTGGCCCGCGTACTCGCTCCTCACCCCGGACAAGGCCGGCGAGATGGTGGACGGCTTCGTCCAGCAGTACAAGGACGGCGGCTGGATCTCCCGCTGGTCGTCGCCCGGCTACTCCGACCTGATGACCGGCACCTCCTCGGACGTCGCGTTCGCGGACGCCTACGTCAAGGGCGTGAGGTTCGACGCGGAGGCGGCGTACGACGCGGCGCTGAAGAACGCCACGGTGGTCCCGCCGTCCTCGGGCGTCGGCCGCAAGGGCATGGCGACGTCCCCGTTCGTGGGCTACGCGAACACCTCGACGCACGAGGGCCTGTCCTGGTCCCTGGAGGGCTACCTCAACGACTACGGCATCGCGCAGATGGGCCGGGCGCTCTACGAGAAGACGAAGAAGGCCCGGTACGAGGAGGAGTCCGAGTACTTCCTGAACCGCGCGCGTAACTACGTCCAGCTCTTCGACGACAAGGCCGGCTTCTTCCAGGGCAAGGACGCCAAGGGCGACTGGCGGCTCCCGTCGGAGAAGTACGACCCCCGGGTCTGGGGCTACGACTACACGGAGACGAACGGCTGGGGCTATGCCTTCACGGCCCCGCAGGACAGCCGGGGCCTGGCGAATCTGTACGGCGGCCGGGACGGTCTGGCCAAGAAGCTCGACACGTACTTCACCACGCCGGAGACGGCGGGCCCCGAGTTCGTCGGCTCGTACGGCGGTGTCATCCACGAGATGACGGAGGCGCGTGACGTACGGATGGGCCAGTACGGCCACAGCAACCAGGTCGCGCACCACGTCGCGTACATGTACGACGCGGCCTCGCAGCCCTGGAAGACGCAGGAGAAGGTGCGTGAGGTCCTGAGCCGGCTCTACACGGGCAGCGCCATCGGGCAGGGCTACCACGGCGACGAGGACAACGGCGAGCAGTCGGCCTGGTACCTCTTCTCCTCGCTCGGCTTCTACCCGCTGGTCATGGGCGGTGGCGAGTACGCGATCGGCTCCCCGCTCTTCAAGAGGACCACGGTCCATCTGGAGAACGGCCGCGACCTGGTCGTCAGGGCACCGAGGAACAGCGCGAAGAACATCTATGTGCAGGGCCTGAGGGTCAACGGCAAGAAGTGGACCTCGACCTCGCTGCCGCACGACCTGCTGGCCAAGGGCGGTGTGCTGGACTTCGACATGGGTCCGAGGCCGTCGTCGTGGGGCACCGGCAAGGACGCGGCGCCGACGTCGATCACCACGGACGACAAGGTGGCGTCGCCGCAGGCGGACGTGCTGAAGGGGGCGGGTGCCCTGTTCGACAACACGTCGGCCACCTCGGCGAAGGTCGCCGAGGTGGACCTCCCGGTCCCCTCGGCCACGGACGCGGTCCGGTACACACTGACGTCGGACAAGGCCGCCGAGGCCCCGACCGGCTGGGTCCTCCAGGGCTCGTCGGACGGCACGGCCTGGAAGGACCTCGACAAGCGGTCCGCCGAGTCCTTCGCCTGGGACAAGCAGACGAGGGTGTTCTCGGTGGGCCGGCGGGGCACGTACGCGCACTACCGCCTGGTGTTCGCCGGTGAAGGCACGCTGGCGGAGGCGGAGCTGCTCTCCTGAGCCCGTGCTCCATCCGCGTCACGGCCGTCGGCCGGTACCCCCGCCCCGGGGGTACCGGCCGTCGGTCCGTTCAGTCCCGTTCCGGGGTCTCCGGGACGGCGCGGGGGAAGAGGCTCTCGGGCAGGGTCACGTTCCATGCCGTGATGACCGGCTTCCCGTGCTCGGTGCCGAGCCGGGAGACGGCCCCGGTGGCGAGCTGGAACAGTGTGCCCTCGGCCGGGGTCAGGCCGAGGTAGCGGGCGGTGAGCACACGCAGGAAGTGGGAGTGCGCGACGAGCGCGATGTCCTCCTCCGGGACGCGGCCCGCCGCCTCCGCGGCCTCGGCCAGCACCCGGTCGGCGCGGGCCCCGACCTCGGCCGGGGTCTCGCCGGGATGGGCCTCGGGGCCGGGGGCGACCCCGTCGGTCCAGAGGTTCCAGTCGGGGCGGGTGCGCCGGATCTCGTCGGTGGTCACCCCTTCGTAGCCGCCGTAGTCCCATTCGCGCAGCTCGGGTGTGATGCGGGGGGCGGCGAGCCCGGCGAGCTCGGCGGTGCGCCGGGCGCGTACGGCGGGGCTGACCAGGGTGAGCGCGATCCGCCGGTCGGCGAGCAGCGGCGCCAGCGCACGGGCCTGCCGTTCCCCGAAGGGGGTCAGGGGCAGATCGGTGTAGCTCGTGTGCTGCCCGGACCGCGACCACTCCGTCTCGCCGTGCCGGATCAGGATCAGCTCGCCCATGGGTGTCATCCGCTCTCTGTGCCGTTCGTTCCGCGTGGTCCGCTGCTCTGCGAACCCGCAGGACCACCATCGCATTCCGTGCGCCCACGATGAGGCGGGCGGTGGCCCGTTTGCGGGTACGGCGACCGGGTCGTCCGCGACTTTCCGTCAAATGCCCCAGCCCGGGGGTTGCCGCCGCGCAGCAGGACGACGCCGCGGGCGAAGGGCCCGGCGGCGAGCATCGGTGAGGCGGCCGGGCAGGTACGTCACATACGGCCGCCGTCAGCGCCGTGTCACGGAGTCGTTCCGTCACCGGCGAGGACCTCATGGACGACGTGCCGTGCGATCGCCGCCATGGCCGGGTTCGAGTCCCGGTAGTAGCGCAGTTCGCCGAGCGCGGTCGACAGCGCCCAGCCCCGCCCCCGCGCCCAGGCCGCGTCATCGGCGCCCAGTGCCGTACGGAAGATCCCGCGCGCGTGCGCCGGGAGCAGGTACCACGCCGCGATGAGGTCGACGGCGGCATCGCCCAGCCCCATGCAGCCGAAGTCGATGACGGCACTCAGCCGTCCGTCGGCGAGCAGCAGATTGCCGGGTTGCAGGTCCGAGTGGATCCAGACGGCCGGGCCGGTCGGCGCGGAGGCCCGCAGCGCCGCCTCCCACACGACGAGCGCCGCGCCGGTGTCCACGGCCGTGTGAAGCTCCGCGAGCGCGGCGCGCGTCGAGGCGTCGCGGGCCGCCAGGGGCTCGCTGCGGAAGGAGGGCGGCCCGTCGGCGGGATCGATCAGGTGCAGCGCGGTGACGAAGTCCGCCAGGTCCGCCGCGAGCAGGCCGGGTTCGACGGCCTCCCCGAGCACCGGGTTCGCGCCGTCGAGCCACCGGAAGACCGACCAGTGCCACGGGTAGCCCTCGGCGGGCGCCCCCTTGCCCAGCGGCACCGGAACGGGGACGGGAAGCGACGGAGCGAGCCGGGGCAGCCAGCGCTGCTCCTTCTCCACGTCATCGGCCGCCCCCGCCGTGCGGGGAAGCCGCACCACCAGGTCCTCGCCGAGCCGGTACATGGCGTTGGAGGTGCCCACCGGAACGACCGGTGCGACGGGCAGCCCGGCCCAGTCCGGGAACTGCGAGGCGATCAGCCGGTGTACGAGGGACTCGTCGATGTCCGGTTCATCGGCGTGCATCCTGCCCATGCGTATGAAGACCCTTCAGCAGTGGGGCACCGACCGGCGGTTGGCGGCCGACGGCCATACGAACGCCGACGCGTACCGTCCGTCAACTCGTTTACCGCGCACGGCCGCACCCGGCCGACCGAGCAGGCTCGGCGGACACGCGAAGGGCCGCACCCCGGAATTCCGGGGTGCGGCCCTTCGGCTCTCCTGCCTGTGGCGACTACTTGCGGATCAGGCTGCGGAGCACGTACTGCAGGATGCCGCCGTTGCGGTAGTAGTCCGCCTCACCGGGGGTGTCGATGCGGACGACGCCGTCGAACTCCACACCGGTGTCGGTGGTGACCTTGACCGTGCGCGGGGTCGTGCCGTCGTTCAGCTCGGTCACGCCGGTGAAGGAGAAGGTCTCCTCGCCGGTGAGGCCGAGGGACTCGGCGGTCGCGCCCTCCGGGAACTGGAGCGGGAGGACGCCCATGCCGATGAGGTTCGAGCGGTGGATGCGCTCGTAGGACTCGGCGATGACGGCCTTGACGCCCAGGAGCGCGGTGCCCTTGGCCGCCCAGTCGCGGGACGAGCCGGAGCCGTACTCCTTGCCCGCCAGGATGACCAGCGGGGTGCCGGCGGCCTGGTAGTTCTGCGAGGCGTCGTAGATGAACGACACCGGGGCGTCGGCCTGGGTGAAGTCGCGGGTGAAGCCGCCCTCGGTGCCCGGCGCGATCTGGTTGCGCAGGCGGATGTTGGCGAACGTGCCGCGGATCATGACCTCGTGGTTGCCACGGCGCGAGCCGTAGGAGTTGAAGTCACGGCGCTCGATGCCGTGCTCCGTGAGGTACTTGCCGGCCGGGGTGTCGGCCTTGATCGCACCGGCCGGGGAGATGTGGTCGGTGGTGACCGAGTCGCCCAGCTTGGCCAGGACACGGGCGCCGGTGATGTCGGAGACCGGGGTGGTCTCCATCGTCATGCCCTCGAAGTACGGGGGCTTGCGCACGTAGGTGGACTCGGAGTCCCACTCGAAGGTGTTGCCGGTGGGGATCGAGAGGGCCTGCCACTGGGCGTCGCCCGCGAAGACGTCCTGGTAGGACTTGTTGAACATGTCCTCGCCGATGGAGTTGGCGACGACGTCGTTGACCTCGGCCTCGGTCGGCCAGATGTCGGCGAGGAAGACCGGCTTGCCGTCCTGGTCGGTGCCCAGGGCGTCCTTGGTGATGTCGACCTTCATCGAACCGGCGATGGCGTACGCGACGACCAGCGGCGGGGACGCCAGGTAGTTCATCTTGACGTCGGGGTTGATCCGGCCCTCGAAGTTACGGTTTCCGGAGAGCACCGAGGTCACGGCCAGGTCGTGCTCGTTGACCGCCTTGGAGACCTCCTCCGGCAGCGGGCCGGAGTTGCCGATGCAGGTGGTGCAGCCGTAGCCGACGAGGTTGAAGCCGACCTTGTCGAGGTACGGGGTGAGGCCCGCCTTGTCGAAGTAGTCGGTGACGACCTTCGAGCCCGGGGCGAGGGTGGTCTTGACCCACGGCTTGCGGGTCAGGCCCTTCTCGACGGCCTTCTTCGCCACGAGCGCGGCAGCGACCATGACGTACGGGTTCGAGGTGTTGGTGCAGGAGGTGATCGCGGCGACGGTGACGGCGCCGTGGTCGATCTCGTACGTGGTGCCGTCGGGGGCCGTGACCGTGGTCGGGCGCGACGGGACACCGTTGGAGGAGGCCGGGGCGTCGGAGGCCGGGAAGGACTCCTTGCCGGACTCCTCGTCCTCGGAGACGTAGTTGCGCACGTCCTGGGCGAACTGCTGCTTGGCGTTCGCGAGGATGATGCGGTCCTGCGGGCGCTTCGGGCCGGCGATCGACGGGACGACCGTCGACAGGTCCAGCTCCAGCTTCTCGGAGAAGTCCGGCTCGGCGGCCGGGTCGAGCCAGAGGCCCTGCTCCTTGGCGTACGCCTCGACCAGCGCGACCTGCTGCTCGTCGCGGCCGGTCAGGCGCAGGTACTTCAGCGTCTCGTCGTCGATCGGGAAGATCGCGGCGGTGGAGCCGAACTCCGGCGACATGTTGCCGATGGTGGCGCGGTTGGCGAGGGATGTGGCGGCGACGCCCTCACCGTAGAACTCGACGAACTTGCCGACGACACCGTGCTTGCGGAGCATCTCGGTGATGGTCAGCACCAGGTCGGTGGCGGTGGTGCCGGCCGGGAGCTCGCCGGTCAGCTTGAAGCCGACGACGCGCGGGATGAGCATGGAGACCGGCTGGCCGAGCATCGCGGCCTCGGCCTCGATGCCGCCGACGCCCCAGCCCAGCACACCGAGGCCGTTGACCATGGTGGTGTGCGAGTCGGTGCCGACGAGGGTGTCGGGGTAGGCCTGGCCATTGCGGACCATGACCGTACGGGCCAGGTGCTCGATGTTGACCTGGTGGACGATGCCGGTGCCCGGGGGGACGACCTTGAACTCGTCGAAGGCGGTCTGGCCCCAGCGCAGGAACTGGTAGCGCTCCTTGTTGCGGCCGTACTCCAGCTCGACGTTCTGCGCGAACGCGTCGTTGGTGCCGAACTTGTCGGCGATGACGGAGTGGTCGATGACCAGCTCGGCCGGGGCGAGGGGGTTGATCTTGGCCGGGTCGCCGCCCAGCTCCTTGACGGCCTCACGCATGGTGGCGAGGTCCACGACGCACGGCACACCGGTGAAGTCCTGCATGATCACGCGGGCCGGCGTGAACTGGATCTCCTGGCTGGGCTGCGCCTGGGAGTCCCAGCCGCCGAGCGCCCGGATGTGGTCGGCGGTGATGTTCGCGCCGTCCTCGGTGCGGAGCAGGTTCTCCAGCAGCACCTTCAGGCTGTAAGGGAGGCGCGCGGAGCCCTCGACCTTGTCCAGCTTGAAGATCTCGTACGACTCGTCGCCCACGCGCAGCGTGCTGCGGGCGTCGAAGCTGTTCGCCGACACGACAGTCTCCTTCATCAATGTGCGCGTACTCCGCGCCGCGCCTCATCGGGCCGGGCGCCGCGCGGTGCCGCCTACGGCCCCTCGACCATCCGCTAAGGTAAGGCTTAGTTAGGTAACCCTTACCGGCTGACGGACCGTGGTGCGCCTTCGGCATATATCTCGATGTCGAGATAACTCTAGTACATCACCGTCGCGCGGTCATGCGCGGGCGGTTGACCGCCGTCATCCGATCGAGGAGTTCACCGGGCGAACCCGGTCCGTTCCGGCCCCCGGAACCCGGTGGCGGCTCACAGCGGCCCCTGGGCCGTTGGAGGGATGCCCGTGGAGAGGATGCGGCGGATCTCCTCCAGCGGGTACGGGGTCTCCCTGCTCCGGTGCTGGAGCTCGTGGAAGAAGTCCGCCATCAGGGCGGTGAGCGGCGCATGGCGGGCGACGACGGACGCGGCCGCTGCCGGGATTCCCGCGGGGCGCTCACCACGGGCGTACGCGCGCACCCGCTCCTCCCGCTCCTCCCGGTCCTCCCTCCCGTATCCGTGCACGGCTGTGACCAGCCAGTTCACCAGATAGCTGGTGGTGTAGCAGCGGTCGTAGCTCCGATGCCGGTCGAAGAATTCGGTCTCCTCCCGGGACAGCTCGAACCGGGAGGAGAGCGCGAGGCCGTAGTCGGTGAAGAACAGGCGCCGGCCGTCGGTGAGGATGTTCTCGAAGTGGGCGTCGAAGTGCAGCAGACCTCGGCCGTTCATGAACGAGACGCCGGTCTCCAGCTCCCGCCCGACCATCGCGCAGGCCCGGTCGGCGGCCGCGCCGCCGATGTCGATCTGGCGGCCCAGCCACTGGTGCAGGTTCTCCGGGATGTACTCCAGGAACAGCGCGACGCTCGCCGAGGACTGCCGGAGCGCCTCGATCCGGTCACGCACCTGCGATCCGCCGCCCCAGTAGGCGACGGCCCGGTCGACGTCGGCCAGCTCCTCGGGCAGCGGCGTCGAGTCCGGCAGCACCCGCCAGTGGTACATCAGGGGGAAACCCTCGTACTCCCCCGCGAGCGCCCAGTCCGTCGTCATGATGTGCGTGGCGAGTTCCCGCCAGGCCCCGAAGCCCGGCCCGCCGATGCCGTACTGGCAGAAGAGGGGCAGCCCGAACAGGTTGGCCGTGGACCGGACGCCTTCCGGCTCTCTCTCCAGGTCGGTGAGGGGCACCCGTTTCACGAAGACCCGGGTCCCGGCGATCTCCAGCAGGGCCGACTTCCCGCCGATGCCGGAGCCGAGCGGCTCGGCCGCGTCCACGAGCCCGCTCAGCGCGCGGTCGTCGCACCGGGCCAGGGAAGCGGAGACGGCTCCGTGGGCGGCCAGACGCGCACCTCGCGACATGTCGGAGGGCTTCACTGCTGAGCCGATGTCGATACTCCGTCCCGCCAACGCGACAGATGGTCGTCGAGGTGGTCCGCGCCGTATCCGAACTGTTCGGCGAGCGCCTGGTAGCGGGCGCACTGGTCGTCGGTGACGGGGACGTCGTACGCGAGGAGGATATCCAGGAGCAGACGGAATCCCAGGTCCGGGTCGACGGTGGTGACCACCTCCTCCAGCACCCCCGCCACGTCCCGCACCTCCTCCACCGCGCTCCGCGTGGCCTCGCGGAGCTCCCGCAGCACGGCTTCCGCCAGGTCGGTCCGGGCCGGGGACAGATAGGGCGTGTAGCCGGGATCGACGGCCGCCAGGCGCTCCAGGCACGCCTGGGCGGCCTGCTCCAGCCAGGTCCGCCCGTCGGCGTCGAATGCCTCGTCCACCCGCAGGCGCCACGAGGCGGTCCGCCACAGGGTGGTGACCGCCTCGTCGGGGAGCGCGGAGTCCAGCAGCCGCCGCACGTCCTCCAGCAGTACCGCCGCGTACGAGCCCGGCGTGTATGCCCCGTCGCTCTCGACGACACGACGGATGTTCTCCGGCACGGTGCCCAGATATATCCAGTCCGTCCCGTGGAACACGCCGGCGAGCAGCGGCAGACCGAAGCGGCCGAGACCGAAATCGCGCCGGCCGGGGTCGATCGGGGGCCAGCACACGTTCAGCTCTTCGAAGACGGCGGCCTCGGGATACGCCAGCAGGTCGCCGATGCCCAGCAGCCGGGCGTACGGCTCCTTCCCGATCGGTACGGAGTACGCCTTCGCCGCCCGCAGGAACAGGCGGAATCCCAGGTCGGCGTCCACTTCGCGCACGACCCGCAGGAGCGCCGGGACGATGTCCGGTACCGCGACGGCGCGTTCGAGGGCGGGTGCGGCCGACTCGACCTCCGCCGCGACGATCCCGCGCAGTTCCTCCTCGGGCACCCTCGGACGCGCCTCGTCGAGGACCTCCGCCTCGACCCGGCCCCGCTCCGGTACGTGCGGCGGGCACACCTCCGCGACACGGCGCAGCCACGACCGGGTGTCCGGGTGCTCCTCGGCCGGGTCGAAGCAGCGCCGTACGGCGGCCAGCCAGAGGGTGCGGAGCATTTCGTCCGGCAGTGGGGAGTCCAGCAGCAGCCGGACGTCCGTGCCCAGTCGGTCGTCCTCGTCCGCCGCTTCCGCCCCGGCGAGGGCGAGCACCACCTGTGCGTCGGTGCGGAGCGTGGCACGGGAGCACACCGTGCCGGCGAATCCGCTGAGCCCGAAGTCGTTCAAGTAGTCGTAGTAGTACAGCTCGCGTATCCGCGTCACCCTCGGTTCCCCCCTCAGGACCACCACCCGGCCTTCATCACCCTGCCACAGCGCCGTCCTCGGAGGTCCGGGCCCTGGCGAGGGCGGCCGGACCGGTCGCTTGCGGGTCGGTTCCGGGGCGCCTTCCGTCCGTTCCCCTCAATCCGGCCCGCCGGGGTCCGGGGACCGGGCATCCTGTGAACACCGGGACGAGCGGAGCGAGCGGGCTACGGAGCGGGGCGCGATGGACCACGGCGACGGCGGGACACGGGGGCTACGGGCCTGGGCGCGCGATGCCGCGGGGCGGGCCGATCTGCTGCTCCCCTTTCACCGGGTGCCGCCGAGGGCTCCGCGCGGAGTCGTCGTCGACCAGGCCTTCCTCGACCGGACTCTGGGCGAACTGACCGAGCTGGAAAGGCTGCTGGACCCGAACGGGCAGCGGCGCAACGCCGTGGCGGCCCGGCTGGGGGTCCTGCTCGCCCTGCGGCATGCGAACGGCGGCCTCGCCGAGGACCGGGACCGGGCGCTCGTGCACCTGCGCCGCGTCCGCGCGGCGGAGCCGCGGGCCCCGAGGTGGGAGCGGCAGTGCGCGGCGCTGGGCCTGCTGCTCCTGATGGCGCCGCCCCCGCGACTCGGCGGCGGTGTCGGTCTGTCCCCTGACTTCCCGGCCGCCATGAACTGGTACCTGACGCAGATCGGCCGCGACGGCATGGCCGAACTGCCCGCGCTCCTCCGCGACGTCGAGGACCTGCCGATGCCGCCCCGACTACGCGCGGAACTCATGCCGTTGGCTTCGGTTCTGCCCCTTCTTGAGGAGCTGCTGGGGTCGGGTGGCGTCAGCGACACGATGCGGCAGCGCCTCAAGGACGCCACGCCCGAGGACTTCCCCTACGAGGACCAGCTCCGCGGGCTGGCCCACTCCATGGGACTCCACATCGATCCGGGGACACCCCCGCCGCCACCGCCCGGCGCGGCCGGCCACGGCACCCCGCCCCGCGACACCCCGCCCCGGGCGCCGACGGCCGGAGGTTCGGTCCGCCAGGCCTCCGGCGCGGTCGACGCCGAGGTCTCCACCGCGCTGCTCGCGACGGCGGCCGCGATCGGCACCGGAGATCCGACGCTGCTGGACACGGCCGTGCGCCAGACGGCCGAGGCCATGGACCGGCTGGCGCCGGAGCACCCGATGGCCCTCACCATGAAGGTCATGCGCTCCGCCCTGCTGCACAGCGCGAGCGCCATCGGCGGCAGCCACCAGGACGACGACTTCGCGCACCGCGTGACCGAGGAGATCAAGGCCGGTCTGGCGGACGCGGCCCCCGTTTCCGGCCCGGATGCGGACGCCCTCACCGCGATGCGTGTCCTCTCGGCGATCTCCCGGATCGGGCGCGGCGAACGGACCGAGGATCTGGGTGAGTTGGATGCCGTGCTGGACGAACTGCTGAGCCTCCACGCCACCGTCCCGAGAGACCGGACCTCCTGGATCCTCGTTCCGCTGGCGCTGAGCCTGGCCCATCAGGCCCGTGGCTCGCTGCTGGGGGACGAGTCGGAGATGCTGCGCGGGCTCGCCCACCTGGAGGAGTGCACACGGTCGGCACCACCGCCCTGGAACGAGATGCTGGGCGAGCTCGCCAGACAGGCGAAGCTCCTGCGCGGACACTACGAGAACGATCCCGCGCTGGTCGAGGAGAGCCTGCACGTCGCGGACCGAGCGGCCCCGGCGCTGTCCATGAGACGCCAGATCGAGGAGCAGCGTACGGCGCTCTCCCTGATGGAGCGGTACCAGCACACCGATGACCCGGCCGACCTGAACCGGGCCATCGCGGGCCTGGAGCGGACACGTGAACGCGCCCGGCAGGGCCGGGAGACGGCGTTCGCGGCGGACGCGCTGTGGCACCTCGTCACGGCGTACTGGCTGCGCTGGTTCCGGACGCAGAACCCGGAGGAGCTGCACGCCGCCACCAATGCGGGGCTGGACGCCCTGCACGCCGTCTCGGCCGACGTACTCCTGCAGGTCGGCTCCGAGCACGGCCTGCAGGCGGCCCGGTCCGCGGCCAACCACGCGCTCATGACCACCCGCACGGCCATCGGCTGCGGCCGTCCGGAGGCGGCGGTCACGGCCCTGGAGCTGGGCCGGGCGCTGGTGCTCCACGCCGCCTCGGCCGCCACGGGAGTACCCGAGCTGCTCGGGGCGCGCGGGCACCGGGAACTCGCCGACGCCTGGCGGAAGGAGACGGCCGCGCCGCACACGGAAGGCGGCCGGATCCTTCCCGGCAGCCTGCGCCGCCAGGCCCTGGAAGCGCTCGGCTACCGGCAGCACGACAGCCGGACGACCCTGTTCGCCACCCCGTCCACGGCCGCACTGCGGGCGGGAGTCGCGGCGGGCGACGCCGACGTACTGGTCTATCTGCTGCCCGGACAGGGCGAGGCCCACGGGCTGGCGATCGCCCTGTGGCCGGACGGGGGGCCGGAAACGCTCGACCTGCCGTCGCTGCTCGCCACGCCGAACGGACCGCTGGCCGAGTACCTGAACACTGCGGCGGCCCGTTCCCGGATGGGCGGCGAGGTGCACGAGCAGAGGTGGGAGAGGGCTCTCGGCCGCCTGTGCGACTGGGCCTCGTACGCGGTCATGGAACCGCTGACCGAGCAGCTCGAACACCGCATCACCACCCGTGCCGGGCGCGGCCCCCTCCGCCTTGTGCTGGTGCCGTGCGGGAACCTCGGTGTCGTGCCCTGGCACGCCGCGCGCCGTCGTGACCGGGGTGAGTACCGCTACGCCTGCCAGGATCTGGTGGTCACCTACGCGGCGTCGGGCAGCCAGTTCCTCGCCGCGGTGGGCCGCGACCGGCTTCCGGTGGACGCGGCTCCGGTCCTGGTGGCCGATCCACGGATGGACCTCACGCACGCCGAGCGGGAGATCAGCGCGCTGCACCGTGCGTACTATCCGGGGGCGCGGCTCTACGGGGAGTTCTACGAGGCTCCGGCTCCGCCCCACGCCCCCGGGACACCGGACGAGGTGCTCGCCGTGCTGGGTGAGGCGTCGTTGCTGCATGTGGCGTCGCACGGGTCCGCCGGACCACGGCCGACGGTGTCGGCGCTCAGCCTGGCGTTCCCCGGCGGCAGTGAGGCGTGGCCGGCCGAGCGGGGCGGACCGGGCGCGTTGCCGGACCTGGGGATGCTGACCGTGACCCGGCTGCTGGACGTCCCGGACGACCGCGCCGGAGGCACGGCCGCCACCGCCGGAACCGCCGCCGCACCCCGCCGCGCCGGGCCGCTGATCGTGCTGAGCGCCTGCGAGACGGACCTGAGCACCCGTGATCACGACGAGGCGCTGACGCTGACCACGGCGTTCGTGGCGCGCGGCGCACGGAACGTGGTGGGGTCGCGATGGAGGACGTACGACGGCGCCTCGGCGCTGATGATGGCGGTGTTCCACCACTTCGTGGCGGTCGACGGCCAGGACCCGGCGAGTGCCCTTCGGTCGGCTCAGTTGTGGATGCTCGACCCCCGGCGCAGGGTTCCCGCCGGCGTAGACAGCGCGCTGGCGCGCGACGCCCAACTTCCGGGCCTGGAACGGCTTTCGGTGTGGGCCGCCTTCGCCCACCAGGGACATCCGGGGCGCCCTGGGCTGTCGGCCGCCGCAGTGGCCGGTGAGGGTGCCACGTGAGTCCTGCCCGCCGGAACCGAGTGGTGGCGCTGTCACAACAGCGGCCGCCCCGATTCCGCCCGGTGCGCGACCAGTAGGCCTGGTGCACTGGAACAGAGAGATGAGGCGGGCACACCGATCCGGTGCGTCCAAGTCCTCCGCACACCAACGGGGTGAGGCACTCTCGACGCGCGAAGGTGCCGCCCGGTTCCCGGAACCACTCGGATTCCGGAACCACTCGGATTCCGGAACCGGCTGGATTCCGGAACCGGCCGGGGAGGGAACCGCGACTCGCGGATGAGCGTCCCGCACACCACGGGGTCCCCAACCTGAACGCACGGCACACAACAGGCAGTAGCCGAGACGAGAGGGGCACACGGACGATGAAGGAAAGCAATCGGGGGCATCTGCTCCCCATCTACGTCCTCGCCGACGAGTCGGCGTCGATGTACGAGCACATCGACGACCTCAACGACGGGTTGCGGTCACTGCATCAGGCGCTGCTGGGCGAGCCGATGGCCGCCGCCAAGGTGCGTTTCTCGGTACTCGGATTCTCCGACGACGTCATCGAGCGACTGCACCAGGTGGACCTGCGCGGTGCGAACGAGTTCCCGCGGCTGCACACCCGCGGATCGACGAGCTACGCCGCGGCGTTCGATGACCTCACCGACCGCATCCCGGTCGACGTCAAGGACCTCAAGAGCCAGGGCTACCAGGTGCACAGGCCCGCGGTGTTCTTCCTCAGCGACGGCGCCCCGAACGGCGGGGAGAACTGGCAGGAGACGCTGCGCCGCCTCACCGACCGCACGGTGACACCCGCCGCGCCGAACATCATCGCGTGCGGCATCGGCGACGCGGACGCGGAGACCATCAACAA
This sequence comes from Streptomyces sp. DvalAA-43, assembly GCF_900091725.1. Taxonomy (GTDB): domain Bacteria; phylum Actinomycetota; class Actinomycetes; order Streptomycetales; family Streptomycetaceae; genus Streptomyces; species Streptomyces pulveraceus. The sequence continues at coordinate 420,072 of NZ_FMBW01000043.1, forward strand.
GGTCGCCACACGGCCGGAGTTCGGCTTCGTCGCGGACAAGGGCGTCGATGTCGGCGCGGCCATCGCGAAGTTCTGCGCCGCGCTCACCAAGAGCGTGATCGCCTCCGGCCGCTCGCTCGATTCATCGAACCCGCACCTCCAGGTCGACAAGCCGGAGGGTTTCACCGTAGCGATCGACGTGATCTGACATGGCGCCGCTCTTCGACCGCCACCGGGGGGAGAAGCAGCACGAACCCGCCCGGCACGTACCCCCGCCGCCCGGGCCGCCGCCGATGCCTCCACCACCGGTACCGCCCCCGGCCGCGCCCCATGACCTGCCCGACCGCACGGCCGGCAACGCGCCGTGGACCTGGGGGCCCGACGTGGCCGGACACGGGCCCGGCCCGGCACCGCTCCGGCACCCGGGCCGTGTCCCGTACCCGCCGGACACCACTGCGGACCAGTGGGGTCCCGTCGTCGTGGACCGGGCCGTGGAGGCCTTCGACCCGGTGCCGCCCACGGGGATGTCCTACCGTCCCGACACCATCTGCGACGGCTGGTCGACGGCGGCACTGGACGTACGGCTGGCGTCCGTACGTGGCTACGAGCACCGGCACGACGGCATACAGCGCGAGGACGACGCGGCGATGGCGTGGGACCAAGGCACCGGCACCGTGGTGTTCGCCGTCGCCGACGGAGTGTCCGAGGCCCACCAGCCGCACATCGGCTCGCAGTTGGCCTGCCGCAGCGCGGTCGACGAGATGCTGTCGCAGGTGCGGAACAAGGGCGGCTTCGTCGCCGACTGGCACAAGCTGTTGTCCACCGTGCACTGGCAACTGCGCGAGCAGGCCCGCCGTCTTCTGCGTCTGCAGGAGGAGGCAGGGGTGCAGGAGACGGCCGAGCTGCTGGGTACGACCCTGGTCGCCGGCACGGCCACACCCACCGAACACGGGGTGAAGGTGTCCGTGATCTGGGTGGGCGACTCCGGCGTGTGGCAGCTCAGGCACGACCGCATCCATGCGTTGGGCGGCGGAAAGACGACCGGGCCGGACGGGCTCCTGTCGTCCGCGGTGGACCCGCTGCCCCTCGTCCCGGCGGGTGTCCGCCCCCTGTCCTTCGTCCTCGAACCGGGCACCGTCCTGCTCATCGGGACCGACGGTTTCGGCGACCCGCTCGGTGACGGCGAGGGCGCCGTGGGACACCTGTTCCGCTCCGAACTCCGCTTCCCCGTATCGCCGTTGAGGTTCGCGCACCTACTGGACTTCTCCCGGGAGACGTTCGGGGACGACCGTACCCTGATCGCGCTGTGGCCGCGCGAGACGTCACCGGGAGCCCCCCGGTGACGGTCCCCTGGGTCAGGCCCGACCAGCTCGGGCAGTACGCGGCGCACCGCCTCGGTGACGGCGGGCAGGGCATCGTCTACGGGGTGCCCCAGGCACCGGGCAGGCTGAGCGGACAGCTGGCCTACAAGGAGTACCGGCCACAGGTACTCCCGGACCCCGACGCACTGCACGCGCTCGCCGGCTCCCTCTCCACCCTCGACCCCGCCGACCAGTCCTTCCTCTCCCAGCGGCTGGCCTGGCCGACCGCGCTCGTCTACACGGGCAGCGCGCCCACACAGCTGCCGATCCCCGCGAACTCCGGCACCACCGTGGTCGGCTTCCTCATGCAGCGCGTGGGAAGCGGGTTCGAGTTGAACAGCGCCGCGATCGGCGGTGTCAAACAGCAGGGCCTGGAGTTTCTGCTCAACCCGGAGACGTTCCTCCAGACCATCGGGCTGACGCTCGACGACCGCACCAGGCTCGATCTGCTCACCGACCTCGCCTCGACGCTCAGCCGACTGCACAAGGGTGGCGTCGTGGTGGGCGATCTCTCCCCGAAGAACGTCCTGTTCACCCTGGTCGGTGCGCCCCGTGTCCTGCTGATCGACTGCGATTCGATGCGGTACCGCAATCGGGACGTACTGCCCCAGGTCGAGACCACCGGCTGGAGCGTCCCGGAGTCGGCGAAAGCCACACCGGCCTCGGACACGTACAAGTTCGGGCTGATCGCCGCGAGGATCTTCAACCAGGACCAGGTCAGCACGGATCTGGGGCCGTTGCGTGGCGTCACGGCCGAACTGGCGGACCTCGCGCAGCGCAGCACGCGGAGTGACCCGGCCCGGCGACCGGCGCTGGCGGAGTGGCTCCGTCCACTGGAGCAGGCACGCAACCGGACGCAGCCGGGCAAGCGCACCAAGGTCAAGGCCCCGGCGCCGCCGACACCACGCCCCGTCCGGACCCCTGCACCCGTTCCCCCCAGGGCCGGAACGGGTCCGACAAGAAACCCGACGAGAACCCCGGCAAGAAACCGGGCAGGAACCCCGGCCGGAGGGTCGTCGTCGGGCAAGGCCGCCGCAGGTGTCGTCGCCGCCATCCTGGGAGTGATCCTGCTGTCCGCGCTCGCGCACGGTCGCGGCACGTCGGGCGACGACTCCGGCACCACCGCGAACCCCGGTGTTTCCACCAGTCCGTACGTGCCCGACGATTCGACGTACGACCCGCCCGTCGACCCGGATCCGCCCGTAGACACGGACGACACGGCGACCGAGGATCCGGCGACGGAGGCACCCGACCCCGCCCCGCCGGCCAAGGATCCCGCCCCCGCAACGACGGAAGCCCCGGCCCCGCCACCGCCGCCACCTCCTCCACCTCCTCCACCTCCTCCACCTCCTCCTCCACCACGCCCGAACTACTACGGCGCCATTGCCGTGGCGCCCAACGGCGCCTACGGCAGAGCCTGGGACCACAAATCCGCGAACGCCGCCCGGCAAGGAGCACTGAACAGCTGCCCCGGCAGCTGCAAGGTCCTCGTGACGTTCGCCAACAGCTGCGGCGCCGTCGCCTACAACCCCGACGCCCACCGCTACTGGGGCGGCCAGGGCGCCAGCCAGACCGAAGCCGAGAACAGCGCGATCGCCCATGCGGGCGGCGGGCGCTGGATCACCGCGGTGTGCACCACGCGGTACACCTCCTGAGAGCACCGTTCCGGACCGGGGCGGGGCGCGCCGGGCGGCGGGCGGCGGGCCGGTCGGCCGTGGCCGGATCCGCCGCCCCGGGTGCCCTGATGTCAGAGGCCGTATCTATGGTTTCGGCATGGCAGTCCCCGCGATCATCCCCATCGCCCATGAGCCGGACTACCGGACCGACACCATCGGGCGGTACTCGGACGGCCAGTTCCTGGCCTCGATCACCTACGCCTTCCCGGAAGGACTCGTGGTCGGCGACGGCTGGGAGGAGCACAAGCGCCTCTACACCGTCCTCCACCGGTTCGACCACGAGGGCCGGCACGTCGACTCGGACATCCGGTGCGCCGGAACATACGCCGAGCAGCAACGACGCCCGCAGGGCGAGGACTCCGTGACGGCACGGGCGCGGTCGCGGATGGCGGAGCTGCTCGACGGCCTTCCCGGTCGCGAGTACGGGGACATCGCGATCCGGCCCTTCCGGCTGACGGTCGACGGCGTGCGCTTCGGCCTGGTCGTCGAACATCATGACGGCGACGGGAACGAGGACGAGGAGGACGGGGAGGACTGGGCCGAGCTCCACCCCGACGGCCTCGGCTTCTACGCCCCCTGGGACGGCCTGTACGACACCTGACGCGCGCACCCGGACGATGGAGGAACATGAACGACAAGAGCGGGTTCAAGGACGTCTCCCCGACCACCCTCGCCGATCTCCTCGGGCGCGGGCAGGTCATGGACATCGGCATCCGGCCCCTGTGGCCCTCGGTCCCGCGCGTGGCCGGCCCGGCGTTCACCGTCCGGTGCCCCCCGGGCGACAACCTCATGCTCCACGCTGCCATCCATCGCGCGGAGCCCGGTTCCGTCATCGTCGTCGAGTCCGGTGATGTGGACTACGCGCTCGCCGGCGGCAATGTCTGCGCCGTCGCCCGACGCCGGGGCGTCGCGGCGTTCGTGACCGACGGGGTGATCCGTGACCTCGCGGAGGTGCGCGAGATGGGATTCCCCGTCTTCGCCAGGGGCGTCATCCCGATCCCGGGAACGAAGAAGGCCGTCGAACCGCTCAACCGGCGGGTGCGGTGCGGCGGTGTGGACGTGGACGCCGGCGACATCGTGGTGGCGGACGAAGAGGGCATCGTGGTCGTACCCCGCACCGGGCACGAGCAGGTGCTCCTCGACGCACGGGCGAAGGCCGCCAAGGAGGCCGCCGAATCGCTCGACGCGTGGGAGGCGGCGCATCGCGCCCGCATCGACGGCATCCTGCGCAGCGGCGGATTCGAGGACTGACCTCCGCAGAACGACGGCCGGGCGCCGGATCCGGGGAGACCACCACCCCCAGGAGCCCGGCGCCCGGCCGTCTTCACCTCCCCCACCCCCGTACGGACGCACAGCGCGCGCGGTCGCGGCGGTCCGGGTGGACCATGGAACGCATGGCGCGCACCGGACACATGTTTGCCGTACCGGCCTGACCTGCAACTGCCGTGCCGACACGCGCGGGCGTCACCCGAACACCACACCCCGGCGCATGCCTCATCTCATATCTGAGATAACCTTTCGCCATGTCAGACGATTACCTCGTACGCATCGGCAAGCTCATACGTGACGCCCGTCAGCATCGGGGCTGGACACAGAGTCAGCTCGCCGAGGCGCTCGCCACCAGCCAGAGCGCCGTGAACCGGATCGAGCGCGGCAACCAGAACATCAGCCTTGAGATGATCGCGCGCATCGGTGAGGCACTCGACAGCGAGATCGTGTCGCTCGGCTACGCCGGGCCCATGCACCTGCGGGTGGTCGGCGGTCGCCGGCTCTCGGGCTCCATCGACGTCAAGACGAGCAAGAACGCGTGCGTGGCCCTGCTCTGCGCCTCGTTGCTCAACAAGGGCCGTACCGTACTGCGCCGCGTGGCCCGGATCGAAGAGGTCTACCGCCTCCTGGAGGTGCTGAACTCCATAGGCGTGCGGACCCGGTGGATCAACGAGGGAACCGATCTGGAGATCGTCCCGCCCGCCCGGCTCGACATGGACGCCATCGACGCGGACGCCGCCCGCCGGACCCGCTCCATCATCATGTTCCTCGGTCCGCTGCTGCACCGCATGGACCGGTTCAAACTTCCCTACGCGGGCGGTTGCGACCTCGGTACGCGCACCATCGAGCCGCACATGATCGCGCTGCGCCGCTTCGGTCTGGAGATCGCCGCGACCGAGGGGATCTACCACGCCCAGGTCGACCACTCGGTCACCCCCGGCCGCCCCATCGTGCTGACCGAGCGCGGTGACACCGTCACCGAGAACGCCCTGCTGGCCGCCGCCCGGCACGACGGCACGACCGTCATCCGCAACGCGTCGTCCAACTACATGGTCCAGGACCTCTGCTTCTTCCTGGAGGCCCTGGGCATACGCGTGGACGGCATCGGCACAACCACCCTGACCGTGCACGGAGTTCCGCACATAGACGTGGACGTCGACTACTCCCCCTCCGAGGACCCGGTCGAGGCGATGAGCCTCCTCGCCGCCGCCGTGGTGACGGAGTCCGAGCTGACGATCCGCCGGGTGCCGATCGAGTTCCTGGAGATCGAACTCGCGGTACTGGAGGAGATGGGCGTCGACTGCGACCGTACGACGGAGTACGCCGCCGACAACGGCCGCACCCGGCTCGTCGACCTCACGGTCCGCCCCTCCAAACTGGAGGCGCCGATCGACAAGATCCACCCCATGCCGTTCCCCGGGCTCAACATCGACAACGTGCCCTTCTTCGCGGCGATCGCCGCATCGGCCCACGGCCAGACCCTCATCCACGACTGGGTCTACGACAACCGGGCCATCTACCTCACCGACCTGAACCGCCTCGGCGGCAGGCTCCAACTCCTGGACCCGCACCGGGTCCTGGTCGACGGCCCGACCCGCTGGCGCGCCGCCGAAATGATGTGCCCGCCCGCCCTGCGCCCCGCCGTGGTGGTACTGCTCGCCATGATGGCGGCCGAGGGCACGTCCGTACTGCGCAACGTGTACGTCATCAACCGCGGGTACGAGGAACTCGCGGAGCGCCTCAACTCGGTGGGCGCACAGATCGAGATCTTCCGGGACATCTGAGGCGCCTCCGGAAAAGTTCCACCGCACCCCTCTTGACCTGCATAAATGCAAGGCCAGAGAGGCTGCGGTGGCACCTCTGGGACTTTTCTGGGACTTTGGCCGGGGCTCGACGCGATCAGCCTCCCGCACTCGCGCCACGACGTCGGCCGCCATCTCGGTGTCGAACGACAGGTCCGTCCACGGCAAAACTTTCCCTGTCATTCGATCGAGTAGAGGTCAGAACGCTGTGGCCGAGTGCTGTTGTCACGATCGGCTTGATCCACCTCCTCGCCTTGCCGGCTTGCTGGCGTTCAGAACCTCTGAACTAACAGCCTGTGGTTGCCGTTTGGAGACGCCTCAGCAGTGCGCAGACCGTGGACTACACCAGAGACAAGCTCCAGGCGCTTCCCCTCCGATCGGCGGGCTGACCATGAGGACGCTCATCCCCAGTGTTCCTCCTGGTAGCGCAAGAGGTCATCGCCGTGGAGTTGCTTGGTGGCGTTGCCGACCCGGACCCAGAAGTCGGTGGCGCCGTTGCCACCCTTGGCGGGCTTGGCGAAAACCGGCTTGCCTGCTGCAGCAACGCTGATCTGACAGACGACATTGCCGGAAATCTCGGGGAAGCGTACGCGGACGGTGGTCGCTGTCGAGGTCGACAGGCTGTTGTCGAGAAGTTGGCGCACGAAGAGCTCGTACCCGTCGATGCTGGCCTGCGACTCCAGAGTGGTGAGGTCGTTCTCGATGCCGAGGACGGTCCCGTCGTCAGCGACGCCGACATACAGGTTTCCGCCCTCGCCGTTCAGGAAGCCGCAGACGGCCTTGACGATGTTATGCCGTAGCGACTTGTCGGCCTCTCGGTTATGGACGTTCCAGCGGGCGCTAGCCTTGAACTCGGTGCCCTGGGACTCGCCGGCGGCGATCATGTCGGCCGGGGTGGTTGGAACATACACAGGGCGTTCCCCTGTGAGGGTTTCGAACGCTTCCCGCACGACTTTGGCGATTAGCCGGCGCCGCCGTTCCAGGAAGGTGAAATAGTCAAGCTGTTCCCAGCCGACCGGGAGCGCGTGCCACCGCACCTGCCGCTCGAGCACCTTCGGGTCCATCGCATACGTGATCCTCGGCCAGTAGTCGCGTGGTGCGTCGGTGTTGGGCAGCTCGTCCGCCGGCCACGTCACGTAGGCCATGTTGGCGATGGCATTGACTTGGCGCCGGTCCGTGATACCCATTCCGGCGAGCGCCTTGCGGTGGAACAGGTTGTCCCGGCCGACAGCCTTGGCGGGCTGGACTGAAGGGTCCAGCAGATCACGGATTCGTTGGTCGCTGAAGAGCATTTCGGCGTCGAGGATATTGAGCGCCGCCTGGTAGGCGAACAGCACTGGTGAACGCGATGAGGATGTGTCCAGCCGGTTCGGGAGGGAGATGTCCCAGTAGTCGCCGGTGAAGTTCGCAGCGATGATCCGGTCGAGTTCCGCGGTGAAGGCTCGGCCGTCACCTGGCAGCAGACTGCCAATCCGTCCCAGGTCAAACTCCATCTGTGACTCCGGCGAGTTGGAGTATCGGCCGGTGGTGTGCGCCATGAAGAACCACCGTGCGATCACGGGACGGAGTTCATCGACCGGCAGTCCGAAGTCGTGGCGCCCGATCAGCCAGATCGTGTAGCTGTACAGCAGGGCATTGTCGGAGGTGATCATCTTGCGACTGCGGAAGCCGGCTGCCGTGACGCACTGGAAGAACTCGTGCCAGCTGGTCAGGTCCAGGACCTTCGTGTGTGCTTGGGCGAGGCGGTTGAACTGCTCCTGCCGTCGAGTGGCGGTGACCTTGCCGGTTTCAAGATCCTTGCCTCGTAGGACGCTGTAGACATGCTGCAGCCGGGCGCGCCTGAAGGCGACAGCGACAGCTACGCGCAACAGTTGGTCTGGGCTAGGGTCCAGAAAGGCATTTCGAGGGCTCGGACCGGGGAGTCCTGCTATCACCGCGCCGCGACTGAAGCCTTCGAGCTGGCGGCGGCCCTTCTCCCAATGCACTGACATCAGGGTGAGAATGAAGTCGGACTGGTTGAGCTTCACGCCTTCGGAGTTGATGCGCACAAAGATGTCGGCGACCTGCTCCTCGTTGGCCGAAGCACCCAACTCCACAACCTGGAAGCGGAACTCGTGCAGGTCCCGGACCCTATCTACGCGTTCTTCGAGCTCATCCTTGGCAGCGTCCGACAAGGGCTGGCCGATGGCCTGTTCGAGCCGCTGGAAAAACTGCCGGACGGTGGGTTTGTAACCGCCCTGGGCCCATAGCGCGGTGATGTCCGGAATGAAGTGCGCGTCGCGCTCGATCGCCGCGTCCGTGACCTCGAACGTCTGGTCCTCTGGATGGAACGCGATGCGAACGTTGATCTCGTCGAAAGACTTAGTGACGATCTTGCGCCCAGTGAGGACAGCGAACAGGGCGGTGAGCCGCTGCTGCCCGTCAACAACCAACAGCTGAGGCGCCCGATCACCGGCTTCCGTTCCGATCTGTCGCGTCCCCACCTCAGCGCCTGTCTCCCAGAACATCAGGGTGCCGATCGGGTAGCCCCGATACATCGAGTCGAAGAGATCGCGGGTCTTCGCCGCGGACCAGACGAACGGGCGTTGGATGTCGGGGAGTCCGATACGGCCGCCTTCGATGTTCTCGATCAGATGCCGGAGCGTGTAACCGGTGTCGCGATACAAAGTGGGTGGCACAGCCGAGGGCTCCTAACGCCCGAAGGCAACTGGCCGGCGGAACGACCAGAGCGTGGGAACAGCATCAGACTTCTACCACGCGGGTACACCACAGCGCAGGGCCAACGGCGCTCCCCACAAGGACGAATTCACGGCAGCGGGACCCAACTAGGCCAATCTTGAGGGGTCACGGGGATGAGCCTCGTCGTGCGTCACGCGATCTCGTCGAGAGGACATCGCACGAACGTTTCGCGGACCGCGGTACCGAATCGACGGACGCGGCAACGAGTAACCCTCACGTCGACATCCCTGCGGGGTGTCCGGGGTTGCCTGCCCCGATCGCAGCGGGGCGTCCCATGCGCAGGGCTCGCACGTCGGTTCTCAGCCAGCGTACAGTCCGATCCAGCCGCTCACCTCCCTGACCTGCTTCAGCCCCAGCAGAAGACGCGGCCGCCCGTCCTAGACTGTCCGCATCCGCGTACGCCGTCGGCCGGACGCGGCCTCCCCGTGCGTCCGGCTCCTCCGGGACCGCCCGCACCGCCGACAACAGCACGATCAGGTTCGATAGGGGTGGGGGCACGGCCGTGTACGAGCTGAACGAGGAGACGGACCCGGCGCTACTCGGCCCGTTCGAACTGCTCGCCGTGCTCGGCCAGGGCGGAATGGGCCGCACCTACCTCGGGCGCAGGCTCCCGCTGGAGCATCTGGGTCCCGAGCTGGAGGCCGGGTATCACCTGACGGAGCTGGACGAGTCGGCGCAGCCGGTGCTGGCGGCGGTGAAGGTCATCAAGCCGTCGAAGCTGCGGGACAGTTCCGAGCACTCCGAGGAGGAGACCAGGGCTCGGTTCGCGCAGGAGATCGAGACGATGCGTACGGTCGCCAGCGCCCGGGTCCCGGCGCTGCTCGGCGCCGATGCCGAGGCCGAACAGCCCTGGCTGGCCATGGACTACGTCCACGGCCCGACCCTCCACAAGCTCGTCCACGCCTGCGGCCCGCTGGCCGTGGGACCGTACGGGGCGCTCGGACTCGCCCTGGTCGACGCGCTGCGCGCGATCCACGGCGCCAAGCTGCTGCACCGCGACCTCAAGCCGGGCAACATCGCCGTCGGCCCGGACGGTCCCGTCGTGCTCGACTTCGGTCTCGCCGTGCTCACGGAGCGGGACAGCGACGCGGCTCTCACGAAGACGGGTACCGGCTTCGGCACCCCGTCCTACATGTCTCTGGAGCAGGCGAGGGACGCCAAGCACGTCACGGAGCCGGCGGACATCTACTCGCTGGGGGCCGTGCTCTTCTTCGCTGCCACGAAGCGGCCGCCGTACCCGTACGGTCCCATGCCCACCGCCCCGAAGTGGGACGGTGTGTACGGGCCGTGCCTGCCGCTGCTGGGCCGGATTCTCGTACAGACGGCGGAGCAGCGGCCGTCCCTGGACGAGATCGCGAGCGACCTCCGCCAGCTGCTCATCGATCACGGGCTGACGGAAGAGGCCGCCGCGGACCAGCTGCGGAGCCTGGTGGCGGAGTCCGGGCTGATACCCGAGCTCCCCGCGCGGGCGCTGTCCGATCTGCCGGACCCCGGGGTCCGGCAGGCGGCCCAGCAGGCCGTGGACGACGGGGGCGCTCCGGACAGCCCATGGGCACCCGACCTGTTCGACGAGTTCCTGGAGGCCGAGGCGCAGGTCCCGGCGCCCCTCGCCCCGGCTGCCGAGCCCGCGCCCGGTCCCGCCGGATACGTGCCGACCGTGGTGGACCCCGCGGCGCAGCCGGCTCCGGAAGCCGTCGCGCCGGTGCCGGCGCAGCCTGGGGTGACCAGCTACGACCTGGCACCCCCGCAACCGCACGCGGCGCCCGAGTCCGAGGTGGTGCCGCCGCTCGCCCTGCGTGCCGCGGAGGATCTGCGCAGGGCGTACGCGCACAGCGGACGCCTCTGACCGGCAGCACGGGCAGCCACCGGGCCTGGGGCAAGCAGCGTTCCCAGGCCGTCTAGGCTTCAAAGGGCCCCGCAGCCCCCTCCTCACCGGTAGAAACAGAACCTCGTACGTGCCCGGGTCCGGCGCGCGTCCCGCCGGCCCGTCGAAAGGAAGCACCCGCCATGCCCGACGCAGCGTCCGAACTCTCCTCGGGCCCACCCCCCGCGGGCACGGTGATCGAGGTACGGGACGAGGAGTGGCTGGTCCGCAGCAGCGGCCGGACCCCCTCCGGCGAGGTCGTGATCGAGGCCACCGGCGCCTCCGAGCTGGTGCGCGGGCACCGGGCGCGCTTCCTGACCTCGCTCGACGGCATGCCGCGCGTCCTGCGCCCCGAGAACACCCGACTCGTCCACGACGGATCCGAGAGCTTCCGTCTCAGCCGGCTGTTCCTGGAGGCCGTGCTGCGCAAGACCCCGCTCCCCCAGATCGAACGCCGCCTCGCGCTCACCGAGGGCTTCCTGCTGGATCGCATGGACTACCAGCTGCGCCCGGCCGAGAAGGCGCTCGCGAACCCGCTGCGGCCGCGCCTGCTGATCGGTGACGTGGTCGGCCTGGGCAAGACCCTGGAGATCGGCATCCTGCTGGGCGAGCTGATCCGCCGGGGGCGCGGGGAGCGCATTCTCGTGGTCACTCCGGCGCCGGTGCTGGAGCAGTTCCAGCACGAGATGTGGACCCGCTTCTCGCTGCCCCTCGTCCGCCTGGACAGTGTCGGCATCTCCCGGATCGAGCGGAAGATCCCCGTCGGCCGGAACCCGTTCACGTACTACAAGCGCGTCATCATCTCGATGGACACCCTGAAGAACGCCAAGCGTTACGGGACCTGGCTCCAGGGCATCGAGTGGGACGCCGTCGTGATCGACGAATCCCACAACCTGATCAACCGGGGCAGCGACCGCCGGGTGCTGGCCGAGCTGCTCGCGAAGCAGACGGACGCGCTGGTCCTCGCGAGCGCCACCCCGCACAACGGTGTGATGCGGGACTTCACCGGTCTGGTCCGGCTGCTGGACCCGATGGCGGTCAAGGACGAGCAGCACCCGAAGGCGTCGGAGCTGCACCACCTCATGCTGCGCCGTACGAAGGTGAGCACGGAGGTGGCCAAGGCGCTGCACGACTCCTGGGCGCCTCGCGGTGCGTCGGAGCCGATCCCGTGCGCGGCGGGCGAGCTGGAGGAGCGCGTCTTCGCCGAGCTGACCGCGAGCTGGCTCGGGAGCCCGGACCCGCACGGAGCCGATCATCTCTTCCCGTACGTGCTGCTGAAGTCCTTCCTGTCCTCGCACCGGGCGCTGTTCGCGACGGCCCGCAAGAAGCTGTCCGGCCTGGGTCACGCCCTCCCCGAGGGCCACAAGCACGTCACCGATCCGCCGCTGACCGGCGCCGAGGCGCACTCGCCGGTGCCGGAGGTCGCCTCGCTGGTACGGCTGACGGAGCTCGCCCGCGAGATCGAGCGGGCTTCGACGGCCGGACCCGGTCCCACAGCCACGGCCAAGCTCGCCGCCCTCGTCTCCTACCTCCGGAAGATCGGGGTCAGTCCGGGCGGCCGGACCCGCGCGGTCGTGTTCTCCGAGCGCCGCGAGACCCTCAACTGGCTCGGGACGGTGCTGCCCGCGCTGCTGGGCTGGCGAAAGCGTGAGGACGGCGAGGCAGCCGTCAAGGTGATGCACAGCGAGGTCTCGGACACGGTCCAGATGGATTACGTGGACGAGTTCGCGCGGGCCGGCAGCGACGTACGGCTGCTGCTGACCGGCGACGGCGCCTCCGAGGGTGTCAACCTGCACCGTCAGTGCCACCACCTCGTCCACTGGGACCTTCCCTGGAGCCTGATCCGCGTCGAGCAGCGCAACGGCCGCATCGACCGTTACGGGCAGACGGAGAACCCGGAGTTCCGGGCGCTGATCCTGCGAAGCGAGGTCGAGGGCGCCCTGGACGACCGGACCGTCGCGGAGAAGGTCCTCGCCCGCGAGGCCCGGGTCCACGAGGTGCTCGGTGCGGTGGAGGCCGCCACGCGGGAGGACGACTGGGACAAGGAGGAGCGCCGCGTGATGGAGGCGCTGCTCCGCGAGGCCCCTCCGGAGGAGGCGGTCGCAGACCTGGAGGCCGTCGATGTGGAGGCCCTTGCCCAGGGCGGGGGTCTCGGCGAGGAGTTCCCCGTCGCCCGGCGGACGATGAGCGAGTTCGGCACCGGCCCCGCACCGGCGGACGAAGACGGCGCGGGCCCGGGCACGGGCTTCGACGCCGACTTCGACTTCGATCTGGACATGGACCTGGACGACTACGGGTCCGACGCGCAGGACGAGCCCGTCCCGGCGCAGGACGGCCGGGGACCGGCTCCGGAGGAGCCGGGCGTGCCGACCGTGGACGAACTGCGCCTCTTCGACACCGCACCGGAGCGCAACCGCCTCCTGTACGTACGCACCGGGCTGGAGGAGCTCGCCCGGCTGGAGTCCCTCCGTCTCGACGCCACCTTCCACGGCACCGACCTGAGCTTCGACACCCCCGAGGACCTGGCCGACCGGCTCGACGTCCTGCCGTCCGGCTATCTGCGCGACCAGAACATCGCCCGCCGGATGAAGCTGACCTTCAGCCGTGAGGACGCGGCCGACTCCCTCAAGAGAGCACGGGAGGACTCGAATTCGACCTCCCTGTGGCCGGACGCCCATTACGTCGGCGAGCTCCACCCGGTCGTCGAGTGGATCACCGACAAGGTGCTCGTCCAGCTCGGCCGTCAGCAGGCCCAGGTCCTCCAGGTCGACCCCGCCCGCGCCTCCTCGCCGGTGGTCCTCACCCAGGGCGTGTGGTCCAACGCCGAGGGCCGCCCGACCCTGGTCGCCTGGCGCGCGATCGACCGGCTCGACGGGCGGGAGCCACGCGTCCGGGAGCTCACGCCGCAGCTGCTCGCCGAACTGGGCATCGGCCCGGACATGCCCGACCACTACACCCCGGGCTCCCTGGAGAACCTTCAGCGGCTGGTCCCGGAGGCGGTGGCCGTGACCCGCCGCGAACTCGACGGTCTGCGCGAGATCGCCGACCGGGAGGTCGACGCCCCGCTGCACGCGTACGAGAAGCAGGTCAACGACTGGCGGCAGGAACTGCTTCCGGGCTTCACCCGCTCCACCCGCGACGAGGCGGCGGACCGCCTGGCCGGGGCGGCCGCCCGGCTGCGGACCTCGGGCGAGCCGATGATCCGGGTCCTGGCCGTGCTGGAGCCCGGCGCATGAGCCCTCGCCCCCTCGACCTCCCCACCATGAACAGCGAGCAGGAGCAGCAGGCGTGACGTTCGACTCCCTGATCAACGAGCGCGAGTACTTCCCGTCCTTCTACTTGGACGACATCCTGCCGAAGCAGCTCGCGAGCGGCCCCCTCAAGCAGTGGTCGGCGCGCGAACGCCAGGGTGAGGCCACGCCCCGGCAGAAGCTTCGCGATCTGACCCGCCCCTACATGGACGTCCGGGCCGTGCTCGCGCCGGACGCCGAGAAGTACAACGGGCTGCCGTACGCACCGGCCGTCGCCGCGCAGGCGGCGGCCGCGGCCGTGCTGAAGGCGGTCGGCCCGGACACGGAACCGCCGGCCTTCCAGCCGCTGCAGGAGCCCGAGGCCGAGGCCGACAGCACACCCGAGGGCGCGTGGCGGGGCGCGCTGGACGGCTGGCACGAACGCCTGCTGAAGGCGCTGGACTTCGTCCCGCGCCCCGGGCACTTCACCGCCCGCACCCCGACCGGTCCGATCGCCGTGCCCGTGGCCCACTCGGAGCCCGGCGTCGTCGTCCTGGCCGGTGGTTTCGCCGAGGACCTGGACGCCACACGCGGCGACGGCCCGGCGAACCTCCTCGCCGCACCGGTTCGTCTCTCGGCTTCGAAGACCCTGACGACCGTCCGCGAGCTGGCCTCCTGGGTGCTGAACGCGGACAACGCCCCGCGCTACGCGCTGCTGCTGTTCGGCGGGGTGCTGATCCTCGCGGACAAGCAGCAGTTCTCCCGTGGCCGCTACCTCGCCGTGAACCTGGACACCGCCCTCCCCCGCAAGGCGGCCAAGGGGGCCAGGGCCAACGAGATCGACCTGATCGCGGCGGTCTTCGCGGCCTCGTCCCTGCGCCCGGCCGAGGACGGCTCGGACGACGAGATCGCCAAGCTGGTCGCCGAGTCCCGGGACCACTCGGTGGGCGTGACCGCGGAACTCCGCGTCGGCCTCCAGAAGTCCGTCCAGCTCATCGCGAACGAGGTGCTCGGGCGGGCGCGCAGGGAGTTCGGGGTCCACCCGGATGACCTGCCGGAGTGGCTGCCCGGCGCCCTGCCGGAGCGCGGTGACCTGCCGCGCCTGCTCACCGAGGAGTCGCTGCGCTACCTGTACCGCATCCTGTTCCTGCTGTACGCCGAGGCCCGGCCCGAGCTCGACATCCTGCCGGTGAAGAGCGAGGCGTACGCCTCCGGATACAGCGTGGCCCGGCTGCGTGAGCTCGTGGTCCAGGAGAAGCTGGGCAGCGCGTCCCGCGACGGGTTCCACTTCCACGAGTCCCTCTCCCTGCTCTTCGAGAAGGTGTTCAGCGGCCACCCGGTGGCGAACACGGTCACCGACCGGAGCGCGCCCGTCGAGGAGGCCCCGGAGCTGGCCGAGGACGACGGCCACGAGAGCGTACGCATCGAGGCGCTGCGCTCACGGCTCTTCGACCCCACCTCGATAAAGCTGGTCGGGCAGCGGATCGACTACCCGGAACCGACCCGTCGCGACGGCTCACCGGCCCCGGCGACCCCCCTGGACCTGCGCCTGCGCAACAAGGTGCTGCACCAGGTCCTGCGCCATCTGACCCTGGTCGAGGGCAAGGGCAAGGGCCGGGGCGGGTTCATCAGCTACGCCAACCTCAGCATCAACCACCTCGGCGCGGTGTACGAGGGCCTGATGTCGTACACCGGTTTCATCGCCGAAAAGCCGATGTACGAGGTCGCCAAGGGCGGCAACCCGGAGGGCGGGTCCTGGCTGATCACGACCGACCAGGTCCGCAGCGGACTCTACTCGGACGCGCCGGGCGACAGCGTCTTCGTCAAGGAGGACGCCGTCAACCCTGAGACGGGCGTGCCCGACTCGGTGGTGCACGAGGTCGGTTCGTACGTGTACCGGCTGGCCGGCCGGGACCGGCAGACCAGTGCCTCGTACTACACACCGGAGTCCCTGACCCGGGCGACGGTTGAGCAGACACTGCGCTTCCGCCTCGACGACGAGGGGCGCATCGACCCGCGCGAACCGGAGAAGTCCGGCGTCGCGGCGGCGGAGGTGCTGCGCTGGCGGGTGTGCGAGCCCGCTCTCGGCTCCGGCGCGTTCCTGAACGAGGCAGTCAACCAGCTGGCCGAGCTGTATCTGAAGCTGGCGCAGAAGGAGCGGGGCGAGCAGATCGACCCGGAGGAGTACCCGCGCGAGTTCCAGAAGGCCAAGGCGTACATCGCCCTCCACAACGCGTACGGTGTCGACCTCAACAGGACCGCGGTGGAGCTGGCGGAGATCTCGCTGTGGCTCAACACCATGTACCCGGGGATGCGGGCGCCCTGGTACGGGCTGCACCTCCACCGGGGCAACTCGCTGATCGGCGCGGCGCGCAAGGTGTACCCGGGGAAGTCGCTGGGTGACGGCGGCTGGCTGAAGTCCTCCGGCCGCCAGGCGCCGAAGGCGGTCCCGCTGACGGAGGCGCTGGGGGGCAACGGCGTGCACCGGCCGGTGCACCAGTTCCTGCTGCCGGCGCTCGGGTGGGGCTCGGTCGGCGACTCGGTGTCGGTGCGGAAGGCCACCGGGAAGAGCGTGGTGGCGGGGGCGGTGGCGGAGTGGCTGGACCCGTCGCTCATCGAGGCGATGCGGAAGTGGCGCTCGGCGATGCGGCGGGCGCCGAAGGGTGAGAAGAGGGCGTCGGCCTCGGTTTCGGCCTTCGCTTCGGGGAAGGCAGCGACGAGCCAGGCGACCGTCCTGAAGCGGGAGGAACGGACCGGGCAGGGGGCACTGGACCTGGGCCTGGACATCTGGGAGCAGTCGGGCTTCGACTTCGCGGCGGCGTCGGCCGCTGACGCCGCGCCCGCGCCCGCGCCCGCGCCCGCCAAGCGTGTCGCCTCTTCGGCGGCCGGTACGAACGCGGACGACGGCTCTTACGGGCAGACGGGCCGCCTGCGGGCGCTGGCCGAGCGGGTGGAGTACCTGTGGGGCCTGGTCCGGCTGCGGCTTGAGCTGTCGGAGCAGGAGATCTCGCGTGACATCCCGGTGTGGGGTGCGGAGGGGGACGGCAAGCGGTCGGCGCCGGTGATGGACCGGGAGGCCGTGCTTGAGGCGCTGGAGGCGCCGGGCAGCCCGTACTGGCGGCTGAAGCAGGTCATGGACGCGTGGTGCGCGCTGTGGTTCTGGCCGCTGGAGGAGGTCGCGCTCCTGGACGGCACGGCGCCGGACTACTTCAACGGGGCGCAGGACCTGAAGAAGCTCGGCAAGGGCGCCATGGACCGGAAGGTGGCGTTGCGGAACCTGGACGAGTGGATCGAGTTCGCGGAGTCGGTCGTCGGCCGGGTTGACGTGGAGCCGGGGAAGGATGCCGGTTCGCTGTTCGAGATGCCGAAGGTCAACGGGCTCAAGGGCCTGGACGCGTTCGAGCGGTCCCTCGACGACAAGATGACCGAGATCTCGGGCTGGGTGGACTTCCTGAGCCTGGGAGACCTGTTCCCGTGGCACGGGACGGCGGTGCGGATCGCGAGGGAGCGGGGGTTCCTGCACTGGGAGCTGGACTTCGCGCATGTGTTTGCGGGGGGTGGGTTCGACTTGATGGTGGGGAACCCGCCGTGGGTCAAGCAGGAGTGGAAGGAGAGCGGCGTCCTCGCGGAGTTCGAGCCGTGGTTCGAGCTGGCGGAAAAGCCGAGCAACGAGGCTTGGGCGGAACGCAAGGCGGATGTGCTGGGCGGGGAGGCGGCCCGGTCGGCGTTCCTGGGGGAACTGGCGGATTCGGCTGCCGTGTCGGGGTACTTGGCGTCGGTGGATACCTATCCGGAGCTGGTGGGAACACAGCCTGATCTGTATCGGGCGTTCATGCTGCTCGTGTGGCGCGCCACCGGCACTCGGGGGGTGGCGGGGCTGATCCACCCAGCTACGCACCTTACTGGGGCGAAGGAAGCCCTGCTCCGTCGAGCGGCCTATCGCCACCTGCGGCTGCACGCGGACTTCGTGAACGCTAAATTGCTCTTCGCTCCCCCAGTGAGCGACACAACGCACTTCAGCATGAACGTATACGCCGCCTCGCGTGAGATCCGGTTCCAGCACGTCAGCTGGCTCTTCCACCCCTTGGTGCTCACGCACTCGGTGTGGCACAACGGTTCAGGCGAGCCCCCAGGGATCAAGCACGAGGGGACGTGGGACACCCGACCGCACGCGAAGCGCGTGGTCACGGTGAATCAGGCCACACTCGCCAAGTGGCAGAAGCTGGCAGGGGAGGAAAACCCACCACCTGTTCAAGAAACAAAGTTGCTGTTTCCCGTCACCGAGTCCGAAGAAGCGGCCATCTCCGCCCTGGCCAGGTGGCAGCATCGGCTCGGTGCACTGAAGCCCCGCATCAGCCCTGGCTTTCACGAGAAGAACGACCGGACTGCGGGCTATTTCACCTGGGACTCCGGCCCTGCGGAGAGCTGGAACGACGTCATCCTTCAGGGACCGTTCTTCGGTATCGCGACGCCCTTCGCGAAGCGGCCGGTCGACGGGGCGCGCACCTCCCTTGAAGTGGAGCCCTGGGCTGCGAGTGCTGTTGCAGATGACGAGGTGCCGCGTACCAACTACCGGAAGCCCACGAGTTGCACCACCGAGGCGTACCTCGGGGCTCTGGCACGGCGGACGTGGGTAGACATCGAGCTGCGTCAAGAACTGCTCGCAGACGGGAGGGTGGCGGCGCAGTTGAGTGCTCTCGATACCGACGAGGGCGAGCAAGGCGCACTGCTCGACGCTTGGTCGTCGCGGCCCTACTCGCGCTTCACTCGCTTGGTCTGGCGTCGCCAAATCGCCTCCAACACCGAGCGCAGCCTCTTTGCCTCGCTTATGCCCCCCGGACCGGCTCACGTCCACATGGTCCACAGCATGTCGCTGCAGACGGAACGAGAAACTGCTCTCGTTGCCGGGTTCTGGGCATCCCTGCCTCTCGACTACTTTCTGCGCGCCACTGGGCGCTCAGATCTCCAGGTGGGCGAGGCGCAGGTCATGCCGGCCCCGACGCAGGGGCATCCCCTGGAACCAGCACTGCTCCTGCGAACCTTGCGGCTAAATTGCCAAACCAATGCCTACGCACGGCTCTGGTCCATGCTGCACGCCCCTCGCTGGGCAGACGATTCATGGGCAGCTGGCGTCTGGCCAATCGCTTTGGGCCCCCTCGCACCCGGCCTGACACCGGATTGGTCCTCGTCCACCCCACTGCGGAGCGAGTTCGCCCGCCGCGCCGCCCTCGTGGAGATCGACGCCCTCGTAGCCGTCTGGCTCGGCATCAGCGCCGACGAGCTCGTCGCCATGTATCGCGCCCGGTTCCCCGTACTTCAGCAGTACGAGGAGAACATGTGGTTCGACGCGACGGGACGGCGTATCGCCAAGGCGCACCAGCAGCACGGGTACGGACAGCCGAAGGACGCCTGGAAGCAGCTCAGCTCCCACGAGGACTTCCCGCTCGAAGCGAACGTGCCCCACGGGTACGAGGGGCCCCTGTACCAAGCCAACCGGGTCGAGGAAATGCGGGCCGCGCACGCGGAGTTCACGCGTCGGATGCGGGCCGTCGGGTGGGAGCCCGGGGACACGGAGCCGCCGGAGTCCACCGAGCAGTAGGCCGGGCCCGAACGCAGTCCGCCCCGCCTCCCTCAGGGAGAACGGGGCGGACAAGCGGGCCGCGCTACGGAACCATGGGCGGGGTCAGAACTCGGCGGGATAGTCGTCGATCCTGATCACGCGGGCGAGGTGGAACCCGCGCTCCCCCTTCTCCGTAGCGGTCTCGTGGAACTCGACGAGGCCGAGGCCGCGCGGCATGGCCGACACATACCCTCCGGGGGCTGCCGGGAGCGGCTGGCCACTGGGGGAAGTACGCCCAGTTCCAGCGCCTCGCGCATCTCGACCATGACGGAGGAGACGGCCGACATCACGTCGGCGGGAGTGTCGAGGCTGAAGAGAACCTCTACAACCTGTGGCGAGAGGGGCAGCGGGTCTTCCTCCTCGGGACCCTCTCACCAGTCATCCTCAGCACTCACCGCCCACGCTCCCGCAGCTCCCGCAGCTCCCGCAGCTCCCGCATGACCGTGGACGCCGAGCGCCCCGGGGCCGTGCCCGCCTTCACTGCAGCGGTTGTACGCGCGGTCTGCGGGTCGCCTGCCACCTGGACGACCAGCCACCAGTTCGTGAGCACCTCCCCGATCGTCTCGGGGATCGCCTCACCCATCTCGCGGTAGAACTCCATGCGCTGCGCAGCAGGCAACGCGGCTGCGACGGCGTTCTGCGTACGCGGGATCGGCTGCGGGTCGGAGTGGATCGACTACGTAGTCACGGTGACCTCCAGGGTCGGCCCCGCCAGCGTATCCGGCGGAGCCGTGGACGTGTCGGGGCCGACGCGGAGTGCCTCGGCCCAGCCACGGTGGAAGGCGAGCACCGTCACCGCGCCGCGCGCACTCACTCGGCACCGTCCCGGTCCCCGCCGCGCCCGCTCGGGAAGAGGTCGATCACGTCCGGCACCGGCGGGAAGTGGGGGGGCGCACCTCGGGCACGCGTACATGTTCCATCCGGGCCCGGAATTCTGGTGCACCTCGGCCACGACCACGGGTGCGTCCGTGACGAGGTAGCAGCGCACGCACAGGCGGACCGGCTTCCGCGCGGGCGTACGGGGAGTCGACTCGCTCACCAGGCCGCCCCCGCCGCGTGCACGTCGCGGGCGTCCAGGTCGATACCGAAGTCCGCCGCCATCACGAGGCTGAGCCGCCGCAGGTGCTGCCGGGCACGCTCCTCCTGCCACTCGTACGCGACGAGGTAGGGGCGGACGAGGGCGCTGTCCTCCCCGGCGAGCCGTTCCCCGAGCCCGTACGGGGACCTCGGCCGGGTGGCGCGTGCCCTCGTGCGTTGTCGGGCCGGAGCGCCGGTCGGGCCGACTCCTTCCGGCCGCCGGACGGAGGTCGGGGCGGTCGGCTGCGGGCCAACCCCGCGTCGTCCTGAACCAGGCGCCAGCACGCCCAGCAGCCACGCAAGCAGCGCGGCGATAAGGTTTCGCATAGCCGAAGCTCCAATCTTCGGTGTGCCCCTGAGCGATCCCTAGGCCGGATCTCTCAGGGGCGTTTTCGTGTGCACACCCAGCCTAAGCACACTGTGCACAGCGTGCACAGTGTGCTCCCCAAAGTGTGGCTTGCGCAGTGTGCACAGACGATGGAGACGTGATCTATGAATGGCAGCGGGTAGCCAACGACATCGAGCGACGCATCCGCGCTGGAGAGATCCCGCCGGGCGGACGAGTCGAGAACGAGCGCGAACTGGCGGACGTCTACAACGTCAGCGCGGGAACCGTTCGTCGCGCTGTCCGAGAGCTGCGCGAGCGCGGACTCGTCGAGACCCTCCCCGCAAAGGGCTCGTACGTCGTAGACGTACTGCCCCCCGCCGGCTGACCCCCACCCCGGCCGATTCCGGACCCACTGTCCGACCTCGGACGTAAAGTGGGCGGGGCCGGGGGCGGATGATCACCCGCGGCCGACGTCACACGTCGCAAGGCGCGTCCGGGAGCGCCCGGAGCAGGACACAGGGGGAGGGCCGGCGGGCACCATGCGTCCCACACTCGCCGCGCAGGCGCTGCGCGACACCACGGTCGAGTATCTGACCACCACGTTCGCGCTCGCCGAGCCCGACACCCAGAGGGCCCTCACCGAGTTCCTCACGGACCCGGCCGACGGGCTCTTCCGCGGGCCGTACCACCGGCTCCGGCGGCCGTTCCGCGCGGCCGAGGACGGTTGGCAGCAGCACCTCGACTGGTACAAGGGCGGTTTCTGGCCGTACGCGCACCAGGCAGAGGCGTTCGCCCGGCTGACGACCAAGGGCGGGCGCGTCCCGCAGCCGACCCTCGTCACGACCGGCACGGGCTCCGGCAAGACGGAGGCGTTCCTCGTCCCCGTCATCGACCACTGCCGGCGGGCCAAGGCGGCCGGGAAGCACGGGATCAAGGCCGTGCTGCTCTATCCGATGAACGCGCTCGCGGGTGACCAGGCGGACCGGATCGGCGAGCTGCTGGAGAACGAGCGGCTCCGGGACGTGACCGCCGGGCTCTACATCGGTGAGGCCAGCTCCACGAAGAACGGCTCCCCGTACGGGCGGGTCGCCGTCGACCGGGCGGAGATACGGCGGAATCCGCCGGACATCCTGATCACGAACTACAAGATGCTGGACCTGCTGCTCCAGCGGCAGCAGGACGCCCCGCTGTGGGCCGACGCGGACCTCGCGTACATCGTGATCGACGAGTTCCACACGTACGACGGGGCCCAGGGCACCGACGTCGCCATGCTGCTGAGGCGGCTCGGCGTGGTCGTCGGAGCGGCCGAGGAGGGGCGGCCGCTGGGCTCGATCTGCCCGGTGGCCACCTCGGCGACGCTCGGTGAGTCGCCCGTGCGGGACCGGCAGGACCAGGGCGGTGCGGGCGGTTCCCGGGCCATGCTGAACGTGGCGTCGCAGGTGTTCGGGGTGCGCTTTCCGGACGACGCCGTGGTCGGGGAGGACCGGCGGAACCTGAACTCCTTCCTCTCCCCCGTGGACGTGTGGTTGCCGCTGCCCTCGCCTGCCCAGGTCGCAGCCCTGCCCGATCCGCCCGCGCGCGACGGCGGGCTCGACGAGGTCTCCCGGCTTGTGCTGGGCTGCGACACGTCCGACGCCCGCGAGATGGGGCGCCGCCTCCTCGCGCACCCGCTCACCCACGACCTGCTGACCGCCGACGTGGACCAGCCGCTCACGGCCGGGGAGATCCTGGCGGCCTTCCCCGCCAGCTCCGCATGGCGGGTGACGGCGGCGCAGGACCCGGAGATCGCCGCCAAGGCGCTGGCCCGGTTCATCGCGCTGATCTCCTTGGCGCGTGACCCGGGGGCACCCGCCGGCAAGGACCGGCCGCTGCTGCTCGTCGAGACGCACCTGTGGGTGCGTGCGCTCTCCCGGGTGCTGCGCTTCGTCGCGCCGCAGCCCGCCTTCTCGTGGACGGACGCCGACCGGGCGGCCTCCGCCTCCGTGACATCCGCCGCGCAGGCGGACCGGAACCGCGTCGTGCCGCGGGCCGGGCGGCTGCCGTCGGCGTACTGCCGGCACTGCGGCCGCTCCGGCTGGAGCGCCGTATGCCCCGAGCGCAACCCGACCTCCCTCGTCTCCGCGCCCGACGACGTCTACCGGCTCAGCGCGGGCGGCGGGGCCTGCAAGGCCCGGGTGCGGGCGCTCATCGCGGCGACGCCCGCCGAGGCGGCGAACCAGGCGCGGCAGGCACTCGGCCGGAGCATGCGGCGCGGGAAGCGGGCGGCGGTCCGCGAAGCGACCGTGCTGGTCCTGGAGGACAACGGGGAGGCGCTGCGCCGGATAGACCCCGACGAGGTGCTGCGCCCCGACGGATCGATCGCCGAGGCCCCGGAGAACGGGGTGTTCGTCAAGGCGTGGTTCGACAACGCCGACCAGGACGCGTACGCCAAGCAGGACCGCTGCCCGGCCTGCGGGCAGGCCCAGGGCATCCGGTTCCTCGGTGCCGGTGTGGCCCCGCTCGCCTCGGTGGCGGTCACCCAGCTGTTCACCGGCGGGGAGCTGCCGAAGAAGGACGCCGATGGCAACGACGCGCGCAAAACGCTGATCTTCAACGACTCCGTGCAGGACGCGGCGCACCGGGCCGGATTCGTCGCGTCGCGCGCCTGGAAGTTCTCGCTGCGTTCGCTCGTGCAGGAACAGCTGGCACAGCGCTCGGCGGAGGAACCGGACTTCGCCGACGAGGGCGTGCCGCTGAACGAGCTGATCGCCGCGCTGGTGAAGCGGGCCTCCGTGGACAAGGAGAAGCTGCTCGCGTCCGTCGTGCCGCCCGACCTGCACGACGTGGACAAGGTGAAGCGGCTCCTGGCGGGCAAGAAGCGGCTGCCCAAGGGGACGTGGGAACTGGTCGGTGAGCGGCTGGCGTTCAACACCCTGCTGGAGTTCGGACTGAACTCGCGGGCGGGCCGCACCCTGGAGCTCACCCGCACGGTGGCGGCGGAGGTGTATCTGCCGGACCCGACAACCGCTGCCAAGCTCGCGGAAGGGCTGTACAGGGAGCACCTGCGCCGCCAGCTGCCCGTGGACCCCGAGGAAGCGGCGGAGGACGACGGACCCGCCGGGGAATCCGCTCCTCCGGTCCTGCCCGCTTCCGGGCCGGAACGGCTGCGCCGCTTCGAGGGGTTCGTCCGCGGACTCCTGGAACACGTGCGGACCAGCGGCGGCATCCGGCACAAGTGGCTGGACGAGTTCATCAACGCCGAGGGGCGCAACCGCTACCCCGTCTGGGGCGGACGCCCCGAAGGGATGCAGGCCTTCGGCTGGAACTCGGACGCGCCCGCCTTCGTCCTGGTGGGGTCGCGATCGGGCCGTACGGACTTCGAGCGGGTCGACACCAAGGAGAGCTGGTACGCCGACTTCGCCGCACGCTGCCTGGGCATGGACCGGGCCCTCGCCGCCGGCTACCTCGCCGAGCTGCTGCCGCGGCTGGCCGACCCGTCGATCGGCGCCCTGGCCCACCGGCGCACCGGCCAGGAGGCGGCGGGCCGGGGAAACCAGGACCACGGGACCTACGGGCTCACCCCCGGGCACATCCGGGTGCGGCCGCTGACCGACGAGCAGACGGCGCACGCGGCGCTGGCCTGCCCGGAGTGCGGCTGGACGCAGACCGTGCCGCCGGAGCGGGTGCCGGTGTGGCAGGGCCTGCCCTGCCCGCTCAAGGGCTGTGAGGGGCAGTTGGCGGTGCCCTCGACCGAGGCGCCCGGCAGGGCCGGCCGGGACTACCGGGCGGACTACTACCGGCAGCTGTACCGGGACGCGGGGCCGTACAGCGTGGTCGCCGCCGAACACACCGGGGTGCTCACCCGCAAGGAGCGTGAAGAGGTCGAGAAGGGCTTCCGGCAGGGCGTCCGGCACACCGACCCCAACGTGCTGTCCTGCACGCCCACCCTCGAACTGGGCATCGACATCGGCCAGTTGGAGGCGGTCGTGCTGGCCTCCCTGCCGCCGACCACCGCCGGATACGTCCAGCGCGTCGGCCGGGCCGGCCGCTCGACGGGCAACGCGCTCATGGTGTCGCTCGCCGACACCAGCCCGCGCGCCCTCTACCACCTGGCCGAGCCACGGCAGTTGATCGCCGGGCGGATCCTGCCTCCCGGCTGCTTCCTGTCGGCGGGCGAGCTGCTGCGCCGCCAGTACGTCGCCCATCTCGTCGACCTGGCCGCGCGCGGGCGCCTGGAGGGCGTGACCCCACTGCCCGACCGGGTGACGGCCCTGTTCGGGCGGGTCGGCTGGCTGCGGCGGTTCTCCCAGGCCGTGACCGGGCGCAGGGATCTGGCCGACGACTTCCTGAAGCTGTTCCCGGAGATCGACGGTGTGCCCGACTCCGGGGTCTCCCGCGATGCCCGTGCGTCGCTGCACCGCTATGCGGCGGGGAAGCTGGCCGAGGCGCTGCGGGACGCCGAGGAGGACTGGGAGGCCGAGCGGGCCGAGCTCGTGGACCGGCGCGCCCGGATCAACGAGGCGGCCGAAGCCCTGCACGAGAACGTGGAGGACGAGGCACGGGAGCAGCGCAACCTCGCCCGGGAGGCCAGGGCCGTCGGGGGGCAGCTCCAGGAGTTCGCGCAGGCCGGGGCTCAGGCGTTCCTGGTCCAGCGGGGTCTGCTGCCGAACTACAGCCTGGTGGAGGGCGGTGTGCGCCTCGAAGCCGCGCTGACCCACAAGGAGCCCGCCAAGCGGGCCCGGAATGCGGCCGGTGCCGACGCGGAGAAGGCGCCCGCGTCGCAATGGCGCACGGAGCCCCGGACCTACACCCGGCCGGCCGAGTCCGCGCTCACCGAGCTCGCCCCCGGGAACTCGTACTACGTCCTCGGCTACCACCACACCATCGACGGCTTCGATCTCGGTCCGCGCCCCAAGGACGGCGAGGACGAGGCCCGTCCGGCGGTGGCCGCCTGGCGCGTCTGCCGGGAGTGCGGGCACGTCCGCACCAAGGATGCCGAGACCGACACCTCGCCCTGCCCCCGCTGCGGCGGCGCCGGCATCGGCGGCCGGGCCGCGCTGCACCACGTGATCGTCCCGCACAAGGTGACCTCCCGGGACAAGCGGGACGACGCCCGGATCATCGACGACGTCGACACGCGCAACCAGCGCCACTACTCGACGGCCACGGCGGTGGACATCGACCCGGCCGCGATCAAGGAGAGCTGGCGTCACACGGGGGCCACGTTCGGCGTCGACCACGTACGCGAGGCGGTCATCCGGAGGTTCAACCTCGGGCCCGCCAGGGCGAACCGCCGCCCCGACACGTACTTCGCCGGCACCGAGGTCACCGTCACACCCTTCGTGCTCTGCCCGCTGTGCGGGGGCGCCACCGACCGCGATCCCGGGCACGCCCCCGTGCAGGAGGAGCTATCCGAATCCCTCGCCGGACGGCCGGAGCTCGCCCACCACCGCCCCTGGTGCCCCACCCGGCGCCGCGGCCGGGCCGTCCAGGCCCAGGACCGGCGGGTGATCACCGCGACCGAGCACCGCACCGAGGCGCTGCGCATCCTGCTGCCCGCCGCGACCCTGCACGTGCCGGAACGCCTGGCGTCCTTCTCCGCCGCCCTGCACCTGGGGCTCGCACTGCGCTACGGCGGCGACCCCGCGCACATCCGGTCCACCCCGAGCACGGAACCGGACCGCGAGACCGGGCTGACCCGCAACTACCTGGTGCTCTACGACTCACTGCCCGGCGGCACGGGCTATCTGCAACGGCTCGTCGAGCGCGTGGGCGACGAATTCCGGGCGGTGCTGGCGGCGGCGCAGGAATACCTGCGCGCCTGCCCGTGCGAGAACGGGCCCCGGCGCGCATGTCACCTCTGTCTGCTGGGATACGCGCCGGAGCGCGAATACCCGCTCCTGGACCGCCTCGAAGCGCTGTGGATGCTCGACGACGTGCTCGGTGCGGACGGGCACAGCCGGTGGGACGTCAAGTCGCTCCGCAAGGACCGGGCGGGCCGCGCGGAGGCCGAGGAGGAGGACCGCAGGCGCTTCGCCCGGCAGGCCCAGAGCGATCTGGAGCGGCGGTTCATCGACTGCCTCGACCGCTGGCTCGACGATCCCGCGAACAAGGCCGACGTGGAGCACGAGGAGACCCCGACCGGACGCCAGGGCAAGCAGTTCACGCTGCGCCGGAGGGACGGCTCCCCGATCCGCTGGGAGTCCGTCGCACAGAAACCGCTGCACGCCCAGGGTACGGTGCCGGACCTGCTGCTGCGCCCCGTCGCGGGTGAGACCACGTCGGACGGGGCGCCGCCCGTACCGGTGGCCGTCTACCTGGACGGCTACCGGTGGCACGCCTCCGCGGCGACGAACCGGATCGCGGGGGACGCCGCCAAGCGGGCCCGGCTCCGGGCCGACGGCATGCTGGTCTGGCAGATCACCTGGGACGACGTCATGGCCTGGGACAAGGAGCTGCGGACCCGGGCCGGCCGCGGTGCGGCGGCGGACGGGGACGAGGGCGCACAGGCCCTCACCCCCGCCCTGGCCGGGCCGTCGGCGCAGGCCGCGTGGCCGCCGTACGCCGTCGACGGGGACGCCACACCGGGCGGCCGGGCCCGGGCCAACTGGGCGCGGCAGCGGCAGGACCCGGCCGAGATCGACCGGCTGTTCGCCGGTGCCGTCCCCGCCCTCCTCGCCTTCCTCGCAGACCCCGACCTGCGGCGCTGGCACGCGCTGGCCCGGCTGTGCGTGGGGGGTCTGCTCCCGTTGGCGAAGCGGGAGGAGGTGGTCGACGCCTCCCCCGGGGCGGCCGTCGCGTGGATAGAGGCGACGCTGCGGGGCGACGCCCGGCCGCCGGTGAGCGGTCAGGGGCTGAAGCTCTACCCCGTACGCGACGGCTCAGGCCTGCCGCTGACGTTGATCGGTGACGCCCGGACGAAACCGCAGGGGCTGAGCGCGCTGGCCGTGCTCGACGACCGTGCGGAGGCCGTCGCCGGGGACGGCGACACGCACCGGCGGCGCTGGAAGGCGTGGCTGTGCTGGGGCAACATACTCCAGT
Organism: Streptomyces sp. DvalAA-43; assembly: GCF_900091725.1. Taxonomy (GTDB): domain Bacteria; phylum Actinomycetota; class Actinomycetes; order Streptomycetales; family Streptomycetaceae; genus Streptomyces; species Streptomyces pulveraceus. The sequence goes on from NZ_FMBW01000043.1 coordinate 448,037, forward strand.
TCCTGGATCCGGCCGGGACCGGCCGGGCCGACGGTATGCAACTCGCCCGCAGCGAGCTGGACTCCTTCGACGCGGGACTGCTGGCGGCCACGGCCGTACGAGCCGGCGGGCTCCTGCCGGCCCTGCGCGAGGAGCTGCCGGGCACGGGGCTCGTGCTGCCGGAAGCGGAGCGGGAGGACCCGGGCGCTGCGGCGGAGGCGGCGGCCGAGGCGGCTCCCGGCACGTCGCCGCAGGCCGACGGTGCGCGTGCGGTGCCGACGGAGCTGGAACGCGCCGCGTGGGATCTCGTCCTTCGTGAGCTGTCGTACGTGGGCGACCCGGCGATCGAAGCCCTCGCCACGGCACTCGCCGAGCGCGGCCAGGTACGGGCCGCCGAGGCGGGCTGGGACGCCCCCGGTCTCTCCAGGCCGCTCGAACTCGCCTGGCCGGACCGCAGGATCGCGGTCGTCCTGGACGAGGACGCGGCCGACGACGCGTACATGGAGCAGTGTCACGCGGCCGGGTGGCAGGTCCGGGCGCCGGGCGGCTGGGACGAGAAGGAGCTCGCCGCCCTGCTGGACGACCGGCGGGAGAGCGCATCCGGAGAGGGAGGGGACCGGTCATGAGCCAGGGAGTCCGGACACAGGTCACGGTCACACCGCAGGCCAACGAGGACATCCGGCGCCTCGACGCGGCCACGAAGAACGCGGTGGGCGACTTCGTCCGCCGGCTGCGCACCGACCGGTCCAACAGGGCGCTGCGGCTGGTCTTCCTGCGGGAGACGGGCGGAAACGGGCGCCTGTTCCTCGCCTCCCTCGACGGCAGTCGCATGGGGCTGCTCCTCGAGACCGAGGAGAACCGCTTCAGTCTGCTGGCCCTCCGGATCGGGCCGGCGGCACGGGACGAACTCGCCCGGCTGACCGTGGAGATCAACGCGGTCTCCGGCGGTGTCGAGCTCGTCGACCAGAGCGAGGTCAGCGCCCAGGTGGTGGCGATGCCCGCACGGCCGGAGCCCGATCCGGCCCCGGATGCCGTGCCGGGGGAAGCCCCGGCCGCCGAAGAAGCCGCCTCGCCTTCCGAACCCGTGCCGACCGCTCTCCCGGTCCCGCTCTTCGCCCGCTACGGCGACGGGGGGCTGGTCGAGCTCGGTGTCATCGCCTCCCTGCTGCCCGCCCTGCGGCGCATCACCGACGGCCGCCAGCTGGAGGCCGTGCTCGGTCACAACCTCCCGGGGCTCACCCGGGAGGTGCTGCTGGCGCTGCACGACGGCATGGAGCCGTCCGAGGTGCGCGCGTTCGTCACCGACCAGTGGCGGGCCGACGGACGAGTCGACCCGCAGGACTGGGCGCAGGCCGCTCGGCGCCCCGTCTCCCAGGTGAGCACGGAGGACGCGGCGGTCCTGGACGCGCTCGGGGACGGTTTCGAGGCGTGGCGGCTCTTTCTCCATCCCGAGCAGCGCCGGCTCGCCACCACGTCCTTCAAGGGATCGGCGAAGGTCACGGGCGGGCCGGGTACCGGCAAGACCGTCGTGGCGCTCCACCGGGTCCGGTACCTCGTCGACCGGCTCCCCCCGGGCCGGACCCGGCCCGTGCTGCTGACCACGTACAACACGAATCTCGCCGCCGACCTGAGGGAGCGCCTGCACCGGCTCGGCGGTGACGCGCTCGTGCGCCGGGTCGACGTCAAGTCCGTGGACCAGGTCGCCCGGGAGGTGGTCGAGCAGCATCCCGGTTCGGTGCTCGGTACGCCCATGGGCGACGAGGAGGCCATGGCGCTCTGGCACCGCGCGTGCACGGAGGTGGGTGTCTTCGACTACGACGCCGACTTCCTCGACGCGGAGTTCAAGCACGTCATCCTCGCGCAGGGCTGCGGAACGGAGCGTCTGTACTTCCGCGCGGAACGCAAAGGCCGGGGAGTGCTGCAACGAGCCGACCGGAAAAAGGTGTGGGAGCTGGTGCAGACGTACCGCTCGCTGCTGGACGGTCCGCCCCGCCGCACCACGTACGCGCTGATCGCCGACGAGGCCGCGCGGATCGAGGGGCGCCATATGGCGAAGGCCGTCGAGCAGGCACGCTACAAGGAGGAGCACGGCGGCCTGGACCTCGTCCATCGTGAGGCCGGAAGCGGCATGTGGCTCAAGCCCCGCTACCGGCATGTGGTCGTCGACGAGGCCCAGGACCTGTCGGCCTCCCACTGGCGGATGCTGCGGGCGATGACGGCCCCCGGGCCGGACGACATCTTCCTGGTCGGTGACGCCCACCAGCGCATCTACTCGCACCAGGTGGTGCTGGGCCGGCTCGGCATCAACACCCCTGGACGAGCCTCCCGACGGCTGACCCTGAACTACCGCACGACGCGGGAGATCCTGGGCAGCGCCCACGGCCTGGTCCACGGTGAGAGCTTCGACGATCTCGACGACGGTGCCGACACCCTGGACGGGTACCGGTCCGTACTGACCGGGCTGGCTCCCCAGTACTGGCGTGCTCCCGACTGGGAGACCGAGATGCGGGCGATCGCCGCCCTGCTCAAGGAACGTCACGAGCGCTACGGCACTCCGTACGCCGCCATGGCCGTCAGCGTGCCCGACAAGGACGCCGTCACACAGCTCGCCTACACGCTGGCGTGCAAACCGTTCCTGATTCCCGCGAGCGAGATCGGCCGGGAGGGCCCCCGCGACGTCGACACCGTGCACATCGGCACCATGCACCGGTTCAAGGGGCTGGAATTCCAGCGGGTGTTCCTGGCGGGTGTCAGCGAAGGCTTGATTCCCCATCAGCGCATCGAGACCTTCAGGCTGAGCAGTCCCGACCGGTATCGCCAGGAGGAGCAGCGAGCCCGCTCCCTGCTCTTCGTGGCGGCGACCCGGGCACGGGACGAGTTGATCGTCACCTGGCACGGCAGACCAAGCCGTTACCTGCCCCGGCAGGCCGACCGCGACGCCGGCCGCGCGTCGTCCCTGTTGCGGGAGGACGGTCCGCCTTCGGGTTCAAACGCGGCCTGACGCCACATAATCTCAGGTCAGGCCCTCTTGTCAGCAGGTTACAGAATCGCCACGCACTCCGCTTGCGAGGTCATCGGAAACGCTTCGACGATTTCCACGGACTCGCGACTCCGGCCAGTCCCCTGCGGCAAAGGGGTCGTCCGCTCCACGGTGCTCACATCAAAATGGCCCGCATGTAGCCCAGAGAACGCGGTCGTGGGCTGCAGTAGCCCCTGGGACTTTGCTGGGACTTTCGACCGCACCAACGTGTACGCGCAGGAGACACCTGAAAGATGACTAATGCAGGTCACCGTTCTGCCGCCGCGTATCGTCGCAGGCCATAGAACTGCGTGGTGTCTTCCGGGACATTTGATATGAGGATGCCGCCGCATCCCTGCCCGGCCAGTAGGAACGTGGCGCGGGCCGGGATGCGGCGGTGTCCTTGGTTCGGCTCCGGACTAGGGGGCCCCGGGCGCACCGGTGCCGCGCCCGTATTGCTTACCGTCCCGTGACGTGCCGGTCCGGAAGCCGGGGACTCGGCACCGGGCGGCCTACCGTGGGCGCCATGCGTGTACTGGTCACCGGCGGCGCCGGGTTCATCGGTTCGGAGATCGTGCGGACCCTCGTGTCGTCCGGGCACGAGGCGGTGGTGCTCGACGCCCTGTTGCCCTCGGCGCACGGCGGTGGTGCGGCCCCGCCCGGCGGTGCCGGCCGCGACGGCGGGATGATCGTGGCGGACGTGCGTGACCGCGAGGCCGTGGACGGTGCGCTGCGGGGCATCGACGCGGTGTGCCACCAGGCGGCGATGGTCGGCCTCGGCAAGGACTTCGCGGACGCGCCGGACTATGTGGGGTGCAATGACCTCGGGACGGCCGTGCTGCTCGCCGCGATGGCCGGGGCGGGGGTGCGGAGCCTGGTCCTCGCCGGATCGATGGTGGTCTACGGGGAGGGCCGGTACGACTGCCGGCGGCACGGGCCGGTCCGGCCGGGCCCGCGCGCGGAGGCCGATCTGGCCGCGGGCCGCTTCGAGCCCCGCTGCCCTTCCTGCGGCACGGAGTTGGCCCCCGGGCTCGTCGGTGAGGACGCGCCGGCGGACCCGCGCAATGTGTACGCGGCCACCAAGCTCGCCCAGGAGAACCTCGCCTCCTCCTGGGCGCGCGCGACGGGCGGCCGTGTGGTGTCGCTGCGCTACCACAACGTGTACGGGCCGGGGATGCCACGCGACACCCCGTACGCCGGTGTCGCCTCCTTCTTCCGTTCGTCCCTGGCGCGGGGCGAGTCGCCCCGGGTCTTCGAGGACGGCGGCCAGCGGCGCGACTTCATCCATGTGCGGGACGTGGCCGCCGCGAACGCGGTGGCGCTGGAGACGGTCGCGGCACATGGTCCCGGCGGCTTCCGCGCGTACAACACCGGGAGCGGACAGCCGCACACCATCGGCCGGATGGCCGCCGCCCTGGCCGCCGCCCATGGCGGCCCGGCCCCGGTGGTCACCGGCGAGTACCGGCTCGGGGACGTCCGCCATGTCACGGCGGACTCCCGGCGGCTGCGCGAGGAACTGGGCTGGAAGCCGGAGGTGGGCTTCGCCGAGGGGATGGCGCAGTTCGCGGCGGCGCCGCTGCGCCCGGCTCCCGCCGTTCCTCGCTGCTGAGACTCACGCCACCGGCAGGGTCACCTCGAAGCAGCAGCCGCCGGTGACGTTGCGGACCTCCGCCCGGCCGGCGTGCGCCTCCACGATCCCTCGCACGATGGCGAGTCCGAGGCCCGCGCCGGCCGGGGGCGTACGGGCATGGGTGCCGCGCCAGCCGGTGTCGAAGACCCTGGGCAGATCCTCCTCCGGGATGCCGCCGCAGCCGTCGGTCACCGAGAGGACCACCCCGGCACCCGCGCGGTGCGCGGCGACGGCGACGGTGCCGTCGGCGGGGGTACGACGGATCGCGTTGATCAGGAGGTTCCCCAGGACCCGGCTCATCTCCTTGCCGTCGACCTCGACGGGTACGGCCTCGACCCGGTCGCCGACCAGCCGTACTCCGTGCGAGCGCGCCACCGGGTCGGCACCGGCGAGCACGTCGTCCACCAGGTCGTGGACGGAGATCCGGGTGGGGGCGAGGACGAGCGAGCCGGCGTGGATGCGGGAGAGCTGGAAGAGGTCGCCGACCATGTCGTTCATCCGCTCCACCTCGGTGCGTATCTGCCGCAGATAGCGTCCCGAGTCGACGGCCATGCCGTCCTCCAGCGCCTCGGACATGGCCCTGAGACCGGCGAGCGGGGTGCGCAGATCGTGCGAGATCCAGGCGACGAGCTCGCGCCGCGAGGTCTCCAGGGCACGCTCCCGCTCCCGCGAACTGTCGAGCTTGGCGCTGGTGGTGGCCAGTTCGCGGGTGAGTGCGGCGAGTTCGGCGGTGGCCGGGGCCTCGGGGGCGGCGAAGGTGCCGCCGTCGCCGAGGGAACGGGCGGCGAGGGTCAGATCGCGGCTCCTCGCCGCCACCCAGCGGCCGAGCAGCATCGCGGTGACGAGCGAGACGACGGCGGCCATCGCGACGACGGTCGTGACCACCGTCAGGTCGTGCGGCGAGAGGAACATCGCCCAGGCGACGGCCAGTGTCCCGGCCAGCATCGCGGTGACGGCCACGGCGGCGACAACGGTCAGCGAGACGACGAGCGAGCGGCGCCGGGAGAGCCGCAGCGCGAGGGCGCCGAGCAGTCCGGCCGCGGCGGCGCCCAGGAAGGCGAGGAGCGCGATGAGGAGGACATCGGTCATGCCGGCGCTCCGCCGACGAGTCCGGCACCGGCCGTGCGGTCCGGGGGGAGGTCCAGCCGGTAGCCGACGCCCCAGACGGTGCGGATCAGCTCCGGGCGGGCCGGGTCGGCCTCCACCTTCCCGCGCAGCCGGCGGACATGGACGGTCACCGTCGAAAGGTCCCCGAAGTCCCACCCCCAGACCTCGCGCATCAGCTCTTCCCGGCCGAACACCCGGCCCGGATGGCGCAGGAAGAAGGCGAGCAGGTCGAACTCCCGCAGGGTGAGGGCCAGTACGCGGCCCTCCCACGTCGCCCGTCTGGCCGCTGGGTCGAGGACGAGACCCGCGCCTTCGAGCAGTGCGGAGCGGCCGGCGGGCCGCGCGGCCGCCCCGGCGCGGCGCAGCACGGAGTCGACGCGCAGGACGAGTTCGCGGGGACTGAACGGCTTGGTGACATAGTCGTCCGCCCCCGTCTCCAGACCGAGGACGCGGTCGTCCTCGTCGCCGCGCGCCGTCAGCATGATGACCGGCACCGGTCCGTGCGCCCGCATCCGGCGGCAGACCTCGAATCCGTCCATGCCGGGCAGCATCAGGTCCAGGACGGCCAGGTCCGGACGGCGGGCGGCGTACTGTTCGAGCGCGGCCGGGCCGTCCGCCGCCCTGGCCACGTCGTATCCGGCAGCGGTCAGGTATCCGGTGACCACCTCGGCGACGGTGGGGTCGTCGTCCACGACGAGTACATGGCCGCGGGCCGGGGCGCCGGAGGGCGTTCCGCCCGGGGGCGGGCTCTCCCCGGCCGAGGCCTCCCCGGACGGCGGGACCCCGCTTCCCGCGTGGTTGCCTCCGGGCGCCGGGCGGGCCGGTGGCCCGTGGTGGACCGGCGGCGCCCCGTGGGCGGGGCGAAGGGGTGAGGGGTCCGGGGTCGGCTGCATGTCCACCACCTTGGCATCCGCTGCGGTGCACCGCGGACGCCCCGGCGCCGCCGGTCGGCGACGTCCATATTTCGTAAGAATCCAGAACCCGAATTGTCGGTTTTCGCTCCGTAGGGTGAGCCGGGTGATTCCTCCCTCCGATACTTCCGGCCCTCGTGCCGACGTCGTCCTGCCCTGTCTGGACGAAGCCGCCGCACTGCCCGGGGTGCTGGCCTCGGTCCCCAGCGGCTGGCGTGCGATCGTCGTGGACAACGGCTCCACCGACGGCTCGGCGGAACTGGCCCGCTCCCTCGGCGCGACCGTGGTGCACGAACCGCGGCGCGGTTTCGGGGCGGCCTGTCAGGCCGGACTGCTCGCCGCCGAGGCGGAGTTCGTCTGCTTCTGCGACTGCGACGGCTCACTGGACCCCGGCCTGCTGCCCGGCTTCGTCCGCCGGATCGCCGATGGTGAGAGCGATCTACTGCTCGGCCGTCGACGCCCCGGGGAACGCGGCGCCTGGCCGTTGCACGCGCGGGCGGGCAACGTGGCGCTGGCCCGGATGCTGCGCCGCCGCACCGGGCTGCGACTGCACGACCTGGGGCCGATGCGGGCCGCGCGCCGGGCCGATCTGCTGGCACTCGACCTCACCGACCGGCGCAGCGGGTACCCGTTGCAGATGGTGGTGCGCGCGGCTGACGCGGGACTGCGGGTCGCCGAGACGGATGTCCCGTATCTCGCCCGGACCGGGAAGTCGAAGGTCACCGGCACATGGCGGGGCACCTGGCACGCGGTGCGCGACATGCGCGCCGTACTGGGTGAGCCACCGGCCCGGACGGGGGTCTCGCGATGAACCCGGCCGAGTCCGGCGCCCACCGCACGGCCCCGGCCGGGGTGACCACGCTGCTGGTCATCGCCAAGGAGCCGCTGCCCGGCCGGGTCAAGACCCGGCTCACTCCGCCCTTCTCACCCGTCGAGGCCGCGCGACTGGCCGAGGCGGCGCTCGCCGACACCCTGCGCACCGTCCGCGTGCTGCCCGCCGCACGGCGCGCCGTCGTCCTGGACGGGGCCCCCGGGCCGTGGCTGCCACCCGGGATCGAGGTGGTGGCGCAGGGCACGGGAGGCCTGGACGAACGGCTCGCCACCGCGTTCGGCGCCTGCTCGGGGCCGACCCTGCTGATCGGGATGGACACCCCCCAGGTCACCGCGGCCGATCTGGCGCCCGCGCTCTCCCCCACCGCCTGGGACGGCTGCGACGCCTGGTTCGGCCCCGCCGAGGACGGCGGATTCTGGGCGCTGGGCCTGGCCGAGCCGGACCCCGGACTCCTGCGCGGCGTACCGATGTCCGTGCCGGAGACGGGTGCCGTGCAGCGGCGCAGACTGGTCGATGCCGGGCTGACCGTGCGCGATCTTCCCCGGCTGCGGGACGTGGACACGGCGGCCGACGCCGCCCGTGTCGCCTCGCTCGCGCCGCACGGGCTCTTCGCCGCCGCTCTGGCCCGGTCGACCCGGGTGGCGGCCGGATGAGCCGCACGATGCCGGAGCCCGGTCTCAGCGGCCGCACGCTCGGGGACGCCGTCTCCTGGAGCACCGACCCGTACGCCGACGCCTTGCGCAACGGGCGCGGTCCCCTCTTCCTCCGCCGTACGGACGGCTGGCTGCTGCCGTTGGACGTGGAGCGCTGGTGCGCAGGCGCGGACGCCGCGGACCTGTCGGCGCTGCGCCGCTGCGAGGGGCCCGTCCTGGACATCGGATGCGGTCCGGGACGGCTGGTCGCCGCGCTGGCGGCGCGCGGCCACCGGGTGCTCGGCATCGACGTCAGCGAGGCCGCGGTCGCCCGGACGCTGCGGCTCGGCGGTTCCGCGCTGCACCGCTCCGTCTTCGAACCGCTCCCGGGTGAGGGGCGCTGGGGCACCGTCCTGCTCGTCGACGGCAACATCGGGATCGGCGGCGACCCGCGTCGTCTCCTGCACCGCACGGCCGCTCTGGTCGCCCCCGGCGGGCTGCTCATCGCCGAGACCGCGCCCCAGGACATCGACGAGCGGGTGGAGGTACGGCTGGACGACGGACGGGCCGCGCACGCCGGGGCGGTGCCCGCCCGGCCGTTCCTCTGGGCGCGGCTCGGCACTCCGGCGCTGCTGCGGCAGGCCCGGCCGCTCGGCTGGCACCCGGCCGATCAGTGGGAGGCGGACGGCCGCCGGTTCGTCTCCCTGCGACGTGAGCGGACCGTCCTGACCACCAGCCAGAGTGCCGACACCGTGAACAGCGCCGCCGTGATCAGCAGCCAGTTCCCGAGGAACACATCGGGGGACAGCCCGCTCGCCGGCTCGTAGTGCACCGCCTTCCGGGTGATCAGCGGAAACCACATGAGCAGCAGCAGTCCGGAAAGGAACGCGGGCACCCGGACGAAGTTCACCGCCGCGGGACGCCGGCCGGCCGACCGGCACAGCAGCCGGTCCGCCGCCCCGTACACCGGAACCAGCACCAGATCGTGCACGAGGGCCGCGCCGACGAACCACACGATCACACCGAAGGCGTCCCCCGCCAGCAGCCGCACTCCCGCGTAGGCCGCGAGGGCGAAGGAGGCGGCCATCAGAACGAGGTGCAGGGGCCCCTCCCCGTACCCACGCCGTACGAGGATGCGCGGATCCGTCCTTTTCACAGCTCTCCAAAGGTCAGCCGGGACACCCATTTGGTGTTGAGCACGCCGGGGGCGGCCGGGACGATGATCCGTGCCGGATATCCGTGATCGAGTGACAGGTACTCGCCGTTGACCCCCAGGGCCAGCAGGGAGCGCGGGTCGTCCACCTGGTTGTCGCGGAGCGCGGCCCGGCGGAACGGGCCGCTGCGCTGTACGGACTCCACCAGCAGCCCCGGTGCGCCGTCCGGGTACCCGGCGAGCGCCGCCAGATCCTTCAGCCGTACCCCGCGCCACCACTGGTCCGAGGTCGACCAGCCCTCCACACAGGCGATGGGGAGCGCCGAGCTGTGCTGGTCCATGGCCAGCAGCTGATCCCGTGTGAACCGGAGGTCCCCGGCCGGCCCGCTGACGGTGAGCCGCCAGCCCTCGCCCATATCGGTGGTGGTGAGGCCGACCGAGGCGGCGGTCTTGTTGATCTGGAAACCGTTGGGGCCGGAGCCCGGCTCGGCGGCGCCGTGCGGGGTGAGCGCGGCGAGGCGCCGCAGCGGTCCGTCGAAGCTCCGTCCGGCCGAGGTGATCAACAGGACCAGCGAACCGGCGCCCACCATGGCCAGTGCCCCGCGGCGGGACAGCGTCGGCGCGGCGGGAGCGGGGGACTCCAGCGGGTCGCCCGGAACCGTCCCGCTCAGCCCGCCCGACCTCAGGACCCGTACGGCCTGCGGCACCCGGAGACCCGCGTGCGCGAGGAACGCGGCGAAGAACACCCACGCCCCGTAGAAGTGCAAGCGGTAGAAGGAGCCCGGGAACAGGTAGTCCAGCTGGATGTTGAGCAGCCCGGTGACGAATTCGAAGAGCGCCCCGCCCACCAGGAGCAGCAGCGACAGCCGCTCCAGCGCGTGTCCGAGGGAGCGGGCGGGCGGCAGCGCGAAGAGCTTCGGGACCACCGACCAGAGCTTGGCCAGCAGGACGGGGACGAGCACGATGCCGAGGGTGACGTGGACCCCCTGCGTCAGCCGGTACAGCCAGTGCGGTCCGGTCGGCCAGGCGAAGAGGTAGAAGCCCAGCAGCCCCTTGTCCGGCGTCTTGTCGTTGACCGGATTCAGGTCCGGGTTGTAGGCGGCGTACGACAGCAGACCGGTCACGAACAGCACCGTGATCCCGCCGAGCAGGACGAGGCCGAGCACCGCGGTGAACGGCACACCGCGCACCGGGCTGCGCCAGAATCCCGGTGCCGAGGGGAGGCGTTCGCGGATCGCCGCGGCCCGTCGGGATCGGAGGATCGCCGTGGCACGTCCGGGCAGGAGACGGGACAGGAACGCGCGTGGGGTCGGACTCTTCCGACGGCTGTCGCCCATGTCCCGACGCTATGCCGGAATGCCGGGCCGGGGCGGTTACGACTCCTGACGAAACGATGACGTCGCGCCCGGGAGCGTGATTCCGGCGTCCCCGCCCACCCCGGAGGAGGCACCGGAATCTGACGGTTCGGTGACGCGCCCCCGCGCCACGCGCCCCCGCCGCCCCGTGGTGCGTACGGTGCCTGCGTGAAGACCGTGGACCGCACCGAATCCGCCGCCGAACCGCTCCCCGCACAGCGCTCCGGGCACGGCCGCGACCTGGCCGCCGCCGGGGCGGGCGTCGTGCTGGTCGCCGCGGCCGTACTCGTCGGCCGGGCCATCGAGAGCTCCGACCACACCCTCTTCGTCCACTGGCCGCCGCTGCTCGCGTCCTGGTACCCGCATATCGGGCCCGGCACCTGGGCCGCGCCCGCCGTCGCCGTGGCCGTCATCGCCCACGGTCCCGTGCTCGCCGACCGGCTGCGCCGGCGGGCGCTGCTCCTCGGCTGCTACGCCGCCTCGCTCGCCTGGATCTTCTCGCTCGCGCTGATCGACGGCTGGGGGCGCGGGATCGCCGAACGGCTCACCACCAAGCACGAGTACCTGGGGGCCGTCGGCCGCTTCCACGACATCGGCGCCGCCCTGCGCGGCTTCAACGACCACATCCTGATCGGCCCGCCGGGCAACTGGCCCACCCATGTCGCCGGGCACCCGCCGGGCGCCACCCTCACCTTCGTGCTGCTGGACCGGATCGGACTCGGCGGGGGCGCCTGGGCCGGGGTCTGGTGCATCGTGACCGGCTCCACCGCGGCGGTGGCCGCCCTGGTCGCCGTCCGCGCCCTGGCCGGCGAGCACGTCGCCCGCCGTGCCGCGCCCTTCCTGGTCCTCGCACCGGTCGCGGTCTGGGCCGGTGCCTCGGCCGACGGCTATTTCACCGCGGTGGCCGCCTGGTCCGTCGCCCTGCTGGCACTGGCCGCGACCCGCACCGTCCGCAGCCCCGCGGCCGCCGCACTGGGCGCGGGGCTCCTGTACGGACTGACCTGTTACCTCAGTTACGGTCTGCCCCTCATCGCGCTTCCGCTGCTCGCCGTCCTCGTGCTCACCCGCACCGCCCGGCCGCTCCCCCTCTTCGTGCTGGGAGCCCTGGTGGTGCCGGTCGCCTTCACGCTGGCGGGCTTCAACTGGTGGGAGGCGTACCACCTGTTGGTCGAGCGGTATTACCAGGGAGCGGGGGGCGTCCGTCCCTACTCCTACTGGATCTGGGCCAACCTCGCCTGCACCGTGATCGCCGTCGGACCGGCGACGCTCGCGGGCCTGCGCCGGACCGCGGCGGGTGCTCCCTCGGCCGTACGCACCCTGCGCACCGAGACGGCGACCGCGCCGCAGCGCCTGATCCTGCTCGTGTCGGCGGCGCTCCTCGCGCTGCTGGCCGCCGACCTGTCCGGGATGAGCAAGGCGGAGACGGAACGAATCTGGCAGCCCTTCATGCTCTGGCTGCTCCCCGCCGCCGCGCTGCTGCCCGCACGGCACCGACGTGGCTGGCTGGCCGCGCAGGCGGTCGTGGCCCTGACGGTCAACCACCTTCTCTGGACCGAGTGGTAGCGGCAGAGGAGCCGTCGTCACCGTCAGCGCTGGTGGCCGACGTCGCGGGCCAGGTCCAGGCCGAGGACGCGGTCGAGGTGGGCGAAGGTCTCGAACTTGGCGCCCGACGGCAGGTCGGACCGTTCCGCCACCTCGGCCAGCAGGCCCAGGACGGCGGCGACGTCGAGATCCTCGGCGAACGCGGCATGTGCCTGCCGCAGCAGGTCGGCGGGGACCGGCCTGGACGGCTCCTGCGCCCAGTCGGCGACCGACCGGCGCCATTCGCGCAGGGTCCGCCGGGCCTCGGCGAGGGCGGGACCGGTGACCGTGACCGGCGTTCCGTAGGGAAGTCCGAGCAGCAGCAGGCGCACCGCCAGCGGATCGGCGGCCTCCGGTTCCGTGGGGTCCGGGAGATCCGGGCCGAGGAGGCCGCCCGGGTCGGGGACCCCCTCCGGCGACGGAACCGCGGCGACCCCCGCCACCTCGATCCGGGCTCCGTCCCTCGCGTCGTCCACGTCGGTGCCCTCGGCGACCACCTGTACATCGGCGGGGCCGCCCAGTGCCGCGTCCGGACGGTGGGCCCCGACGGCGACGGGGGGATGGATGCCGAGCACCGCCATGACCCGGTCCAGCGCCCCGGCCCGGTCGGGCGTCAGCTCCGGGGTGGTGAGGACCGTGACGACCTGGAGGCCGTTCAGCTCGGCGGTGCGCGCCAGTACGTCCCCGATCAGCGGGACACGCAGGTGCAGCGGGCCGATACCGGTGTCCGCACCCTCGCCGATGACCGGCAGATGGACGCGGCTGCGCAGCAGGCGGCGTGGTGCGGCGGGGATCTCCACGAGGTGACCGGTGCGGGTGTCGGTGATACGCAGCATGGTGCGGAGGCTAGTCGTGGTGGCTCACCGGGCGTGGGAGCCCGTGCCCGCCATTCGTGCCCTGTTCCGCGGCCGCCCGGGATCTGTCGGGGCGCTGTCACGTCGGCGGATGCCGGGGGGTGTGAGGTCGCGTCACGTCGGAGGCCGACGCGGGACTTCCCGCTGCGCGGAGGTGATGCCCGCGATGTCGAGTATCTGCTCGGCGGAGGTGCGGTTGTCGTCCCGTACCGCCATGGTCATCGCGGTGTGTGCGGCCGCCGCGGAGGTCTGCGGCGGGATGACCAGGAAGACGAAGTGGTCGTGGTGGCCACGGGTGACGATCATCGTGCTGTCGTCGACGACGGACCAGTCGATACGGACCGTGTGGTCGCCGACGACGAGAAGGGGCGGGACCTCGTTCCAGGCACTCGCGTCCAGGCCGACGCGTGCGATGGGTCCGAGACTGGCCGTCAGCGCGTCGATCAGGTCGGGCAACTGGCTTCTGATGTCGCGCGAGCGAGGCCACCAGGCGCCGTCGAAGAACCCGGCTCGGCTGGAGGTCGTCTCCAGCCGCAGTACGGCGCTGCCCGGAACCACCGGCTGTACGACACCGGCGGTGTCCTCAAGGAGCAGGAGGGGTGCCGGGTCGCGCGGGTCGGTGGTCACGGGGTACCGGCCGTCCGGAGGCTCGGGGCCGTTTCCGTGCGGACGGGGTGCCGGGGTGCTGTGCCCTGGCCGCCCTCGGAGTCCCAGGCCAGTTCCCGGGTCGAGTCCCAGTCGGCCTCGGCCGCGATCCGGAAGAGCTCCGCCTCACGCATCAGGCCGCTCGCGGTGAGAGCCCGGAGGGGATCGGCGGCCGCGGTCATCAGCCGGGCGGCTGTGGCCGGGCCGGTCTCCGGCGGGATCACCAGCAGATCCCAGCGACCGGTCGTGTACGAGAGCAACAGGAGCTTGTGCGGGTCCTGTTCGGCCTTGAACCAGCCGATGTGGACCAGATGCCCGGTGACCTGCACCTTGTGCGGGATCACCGGCCAGAACGTGGGGTTGACGGTGACCCGGGTGATCCTGCCCCAGAGCGGATCGAGTACGGCCGTCAGCGACGGCAGTTCCGCCGTCAGGTCGCGGGAACGGGGCCACCAGGCACCGTCGACCAGGGCCGGAGAGGTACCGACGGGCGCCAGCATGAGTCGGAGCGGCAACGAAGAAGGGGTCCGGTCCTCGACCGCCTGCGGATGCTCGATGATCGCGGTCATGACGCGAACCCTGCCCCGGGCCGGTCATGACCGGCCCGGCGTTGTGAATCGCCGAGAGCGGCACCGGCCTGAAAGCGGGTGCGCGAATTGTCCTCGGTAAGTCCAGGGTACTCCTGCCCGGGGGCTTCCGGTCCGTGCTGCCAGTCGATGATGCCGGTCAGTTCTCCTCGGTCAACTGCTCGTCCAGTTCGTCGAAGAGCAGCTCGCCGTGGTCGACCTGGCCGGTGCGGTAGGCGGTGCGGGCCACCAGGTGGGCGGCGACGGGACCGGTCATCAGCTGGAAGAAGCCGATCAGCCCGAGGGTGGCGAGATCCATGCCGCTGCGCAGCCGCAGGGCGACCCCGGCGAGGACCAGCAGCATGCCGAGGGTCTGCGGTTTGGTCGCGGCGTGGCTTCGGGAGAGCACGTCCGGCAGTCGCAGCATCCCGATCACGCCGAGGAGGCAGATGGCCGCACCGGTGAACACCAGGACCGCGCCCGCCGTGTCGAGGATCAGGAACCAGACGTTCACCGCGTTCTCCCCTCGGAGCTGTCGGGGCCGTCCGGGCCGTCCCCGTTCGTGCCGTGCCGGGGCGGCCGGTCGCGTACGGCGATGAAGCGGGCGATGCCGACCGACCCCGTGAACCCGAGAAAGGCCAGCACCAGCATGATCGGGAAGTAGAACGAGTCGCGCGCGAAGGCGGACTTGGCGCCGAGGCCCGCGATGATGAGGGCGGCGCACACATCCAGCGAGATGGCCCGGTCCAGCATCGAGGGGCCCCGCCAGATACGGGCGAGGAGCGCTGCCCCGGCGACGACGATCACCACGACGGACGCGGTGAGCAGGGCCCGGTCGACGGTCTCCGGCACACTCATGCCCCGTCCTTCCTGTCGTGCGCCGGAATCGGCGGAGGTGGTTCCGCTACACGGGCGATCTCGTCGCTCGTGCCGAAGGCCCGTACGGTCAGCCGTTCGAGGCGCCAGACGGAGCGGCGGGCCGCGTCGAGGACGGCGGGGCTGTCCGCGTCGAGGACGTGCAGGAAGACGGTGGCCGTGGCCCGGCGCACCTCGACCACCGATCCGCCGGGCACATTGGACACGGCGACGGCGGTGGCCGCGAGCATCAGGTCGGTGCGGCAGCGCAGGGGTACCGCGATGACGGCGGCCCGGTGCGGGTAGTCGGTGAAGACCTGCCGGGTGACGCGTACGCCCGAGGTGTACATGTCGTAGAGCAGATATCCGGCGAGCATCAGGATGCCCCAGGGGTGCAGGCGGAGCCCGAGGTCGACGCGGGGCAGCGGGAAGGCCAGGCAGACGGCCACGGCGACGACCGCGCCGGTGAGCAGGTTGACCCAGTTCGGGCTGGACCAGAGCAGCACCCAGATCAGGGTGAGCCAGGCGATCAGCGGGAGGTCGAGCACGCGTCGTCGGCGCCCGACGAACTCGCAGCTGAAGGGCGGCAGGTCCTTGTTCCGGAAGGACAGTCTGAGCAGGCGTTTCACCGGCCGAGCACCGCCTGTACATAGGGGGTCCGCGCGATGAGTTCGGCGGCCGCGCGGTCGGTGTAGGAGGTCAGTGGTCCGGCGAACACGGTGAAGGCGAGGCCGAGTGCGACGGCCGCGGCGGTGGCACCGGTCATCGGCCGCGGCAGTTTCGTCGTGGTGGTGACGGCGTGCCCGTGCAGGGTGGCCGCGACCGCCCGTCCGGCGGGCTGATGGCGGGGGCGCACCGGTTCGTCGCCGGTGCCGGGGATGTGGTCGGGGCCTTCGCCCTCTTCGTCGTCGTCCTCGTCGGAGTCGGCCTCCAGGACGGTGCCGTCGACGGCCTGCCCGGGGGGCGCGGCCCGCCAGAACGCCAGGTTCCAGACCTTGGCGATCACGTACAGGGTGAGGAGGCTGGTCACCGCCGATCCGGTGACGAGGATCCACGCCCAGACACTGCCGTCGGCGACCCCGGCCCGCATCAGCCCGAGTTTGCCGATGAAGCCGGAGAGCGGCGGGATGCCGGCCAGGTTCATCGCGGGTACGAAGAAGAGGAGGGCGAGCAGCGGGGCGGCCTTGGCCAGGCCGCCGATCCGGGTGAGTTCGGTGGTGCCGCCCCGGCGTTCGATGAGCCCGGCCACCAGGAAGAGCGTGGTCTGGACGGTGATGTGGTGGGCGACGTAGACGATCGCGCCGCTGTACGCGTCCCGGGTGGCGAGGCCGATTCCGAAGACCATGTAGCCGATGTGGCTGATGAGGGTGAAGGAGAGCAGCCGTTTCAGGTCGGTCTGGGCCACGGCTCCGAGGATCCCGACGACCATCGAGGCGAGTGCGGCGGCCATCAGCAGATCACCGAGCCGGTTGCCGGGGAAGAGCAGGGTCTCCGTGCGCAGCATGCAGTAGACGCCGACCTTGGTGAGCAGTCCGGCGAAGACGGCGGTGACCGGGGCGGGCGCGGTCGGGTAGGAGTCGGGGAGCCAGGCGGCGAGCGGGAAGACGGCGGCCTTGATGGCGAAGACGGTGAGCAGTATCGCCTGGATCAGGGTCTGGACGCCGAGCGGGAGTGCGGCGAGGCGGCCCGCCAGCTGGGCGAAGTTCGCGGTGCCGGTCGCCGCGTACGTCATGGCGATGGCGGTGAGGAAGAGCATCGAGGAGAAGAGGGAGATGATCACGTAGGTGGAGCCCGCGCGGATGCGGGGTCCGGTGCCGCCGAGGGTGAGCAGCACGAAGCTGGCGACCAGCATGATCTCGAAGCCGACGTAGAGGTTGACGAGGTCGCCCGCGAGGAAGGTGCAGGAGACCCCGGCGACCAGGATCAGATAGGCGGGATGGAAGACCGCCACGGGGGTCTCCTCCTCCCGGTCGGTCATGCCCTGGCCGAGGGAGTAGACCAGCACGCAGAGCGTGACGGCCGAGGATACGGTGAGCATCAGTCCGGACAGCCGGTCGGCGACCAGGGTGATGCCGAGCGGCGGGGCGAAGTCGCCGAGGTGGACGGTGAGCGGGCCGCTGGTGTCGGCGGCGATCATCAGGGTGACGGAGAGCCCCAGTACGGCGCTGAGCACGGCGACGCTGATGAGGCGCTGGAGCTGTTTGAGGCGGGTGCCGAAGGCGAGGCTCAGGCCGGTGGCGCAGAGCGGCAGCAGCACCGGCAGGGGGACGAGTGCGTTCATCCGGTGGCTCCCGGGTCGGTGTCTTCCACATGGGCCCGAAGCTGTGCGTAGTCCTCGGGGTCCGCGCCCAGTACGTCGTGCCAGAGGTCTCCGGTGGCGTCCCGGCCCCGGGCCTGGAGGGCGCGGTCGGCGCGCAGCCGGGCCCGCAGGCGGCGGCGTTCCTCGCGGTAGCGGGTGCGTTCCTGGTCGGTGACGTCGGAGGCGGCCCGGTAGGCGTCGCGCAGCTCGTCCCGCTCCCCCAGCACCTCGGCGCGCAGCGCGATGCGGCGGTCCTCCAGGTCGTCGTGGACCTCGTCGGTGCCGGTCAGCTGGTGGCTGCGGTACGCCATGGCGAGGAGGAACGCCGTGGTGGCGAGGGTGATGACGATCGCGGTGAGCGCGATCGCCTGCGGCAGCGGGTCGGTGACCCGTCCGAGCGGGACACCGTAGAGGAGGGGTTCCGCTCCGGCGCGTCCGCCGGCGGCGAGGACGAGCAGATTGATCCCGTTGCCCGCGATCACCGCGCCGAGCAGGATGCGGGTGAGCGGCCGGGTGAGCATGAGGATGCCGCCGACCGCGCACAGTACGGCGGCGGTGGCCAGGAGGGCGACGCTGACGGTCATCCGGGGGTGCCTTCCGTTCCGGGTGCCGCCCGCGGTGGTGCCGAGGGGCCCGCGGCGGCCGCCTTCTCGGCGGCCGCGCGCTCGATCTGACGGTCGATCTTGGCGCCGAGCGC
This sequence comes from Streptomyces sp. DvalAA-43, assembly GCF_900091725.1. Classification (GTDB taxonomy): domain Bacteria; phylum Actinomycetota; class Actinomycetes; order Streptomycetales; family Streptomycetaceae; genus Streptomyces; species Streptomyces pulveraceus. The sequence continues at coordinate 466,152 of NZ_FMBW01000043.1, forward strand.
GCGCACGATGTCCAGCACCACGCCCAGGACCAGCAGATAGACCCCGAAGTCGAAGAGGATGGCCGTACCGATGTGGTACTCGCCGATCAGGGGCAGCCTGCCGTAGTGGGTCCAGGCGTGCAGGACCGTTCCGTCGACGAGGCCGAGCAGGGCGACGCCGGTGGAGAGGAACAGTCCGAGTCCGGTGAAGAGTCCGGGCTGGAGCGGGGCGGCCTCGGCCAGTTCGAAGCGGCCGCCCGCCAGGTATCGGGTGATCAGGGCGAGTCCGGCGACGAGCCCGGCGACGAAGCCGCCGCCCGGCATGTTCTCGGCGCAGAACAGCAGGTACAGCGAGAGCACCAGGACCGGGTGGAACAGCAGCCGGGCCACGACCTCGAAGACGACCGAGCGGTGCTCGGGCGCCAGCGTCGCGCCGGCCGCGAGCCAGCCGCGTTCCGGCGCCCCTTCGTCGCCCTGCGGAAGTCCCGTCATACCGGGGGCCGTCAACGACCAGGCGGTACGTCCCCCCGCCTCCTCGCGCAGCGACGGTCCCTCGGTCCGGCGGTGCAGATAGATCAGGCTCGTCACACCGATCGCCGCCGCGGCGAGCACGGCGGACTCCCCCATGGTGTCCCAGGCCCGCAGGTCGACCAGGATGGTCGCCACGACGTCCTTCAGTCCGTGGTGGGACACCTCCGTCACCATGGCCGCGCCCGCCGAGTCCGCCGTACGGGCGGCCGCCGCGACCCACACCACCACGCCGAGCGTCGCCGCCGCGGCCAGCGCCACCGGGATGCGCACCGCGCGTCGCCAGGAGCTGACCGTCTCCTGGAAGTGCACCGGCATCCGCCGCAGCACCAGCACGAAGACGATCATCGACACGGTCTCGACGCAGAACTGGGTGAGCGCCAGGTCCGGGCCGCCCTGGACGACGAAGAGCAGGGCCGCGCCGTATCCGGTCAGCCCGGCCAGGACCACGGCCTTCATCCGGCGGCGCACGGTGAGGCACAGGAGTGCGGCCGCGCAGGTCAGTACGGCGACGGCGCCTTGCAGGGGGGCGTCCCAGATCCTCGGGGCGGCGGCCGTGCGCCAGGGCCGGTCCACGCCGAGGACGGTGAGCTGACCGGCCAGCATCACGAGCAGGGTGGTGGCGAGGTAGACGGAGAGCGAGCCGCGCTGGACGAATCCGGTGAGCTGGAGGGAGAGCCGTTCCAGGCCGAGCAGCAGATGACCGAAGACGCTGTCGGCGGTCGGCCAGGCGATCCGCCGGGAGAGCCGGGTGACGGTGGTGCGCCCCAGGAAGAGCACCACACCGCCCGCGAGGGCGACGGCGGAGAGCAGCAGGGCCGTCCCGAAGCCGTGCCAGAGCGCGAGATGGTAGGGGTGGGCGGCCGGGGGGAACGCGTCCGCGTACGCGCTGAACAGCCGGTCGGTCCAGCCGACGCCGGGCCCGAGCACCAGTCCGCAGACCGCGAGCAGGGCGGGCGGTGCGAGGAAGGCCCACCCGACCCGGTGCACCGGGGTGTCCTCGACCCCGGGCTTGCGGAAGAAGGCGCCCCAGACGAACCGCACGGTGTACGCGACGGTCAGGGCCGAGCCCGCGACGGTGACACCCAGCGCCCAGCGGTCGGCGGGCGATCCGTGCAACAGCGCGTCGAAGGCGGCCTCCTTGGCGGCGAAGCCGAGCAGCGGGGGCAGGGCCGCCATGGAGGCGGCGGCGAGCACCCCGACCGTGCAGACGTGCGGCAGCGCCCGGCCGACGCCGGAGAGTCTGCGCAGATCGCGGGTGCCCGCCGCGTGGTCGACGATGCCGGTGACGAGGAACAGCGGGGCCTTGAACAGCGCGTGACCCAGGATCATGACGGCGGCGGCCAGTGCGGTGTCGCGGTTGCCGGCCCCGGCGAGCAGGGTGAGGAAGCCGAGCTGGCTGACGGTGCCGTAGGCGAGGACGAGCTTGAGGTCGTTCAGGCGCAGCGCCCGCCAGCCACCGAGCAGCATGGTCGCGGCGCCGAGGACGATCACGACGGGCCGCCAGACGGGCACGTCGGCGAAGCCGGGCGCGAGCCGGGCGACCAGGTAGACCCCGGCCTTCACCATCGCGGCGGCGTGCAGATAGGCGCTGACGGGGGTGGGCGCGGCCATGGCGTTCGGCAGCCAGAGGCTGAACGGCCAGATCGCGGACTTCGACAGGGCCCCGCACAGGATCAGCACCACGGCGACGGAGACGGCGAGGGTGATCCGGGGCGGGTCGGCGAGGAGGGCGGAGATGCGGTACGTGCCTGCCGCCTGACCGATGATCAGGAAGCCGACGAGCATCGCGAGGCCGCCGAGCGTGGTCACGGTGAGCGCCTGGAGCGCGGAGCGGCGGCTGTGCTTCTGCTCGCTGTCGTACCCGATCAGCAGGTACGAGAAGACCGTCGTCAGCTCCCAGAACACATAGAGCGAGATCAGGTCGTCGGCGAGGACGAGGGCGAGCATGGCGCCCGCGAACGCCAGGAGGTTCCCGGCGAATCCGGCCAGTCCCGGTGCCCCGTCGGTGAAGTACGAGGCGCAGTAGAGCAGGACGAGGGTGCCGATCCCGGCCGCGAGCAGCACCATCAGTTCGGCGAGCGCGTCGAACCGCAGGGCGACGGTGACGTCGTACGCCGGCATCCACCGCCACGACCAGGTGACCGCGCCCCCGGAAGCCACGGTGTTCCACTGCGTGACAGCCCATGCGGTGGCGGCGGCCGGAGGCAGCGCGAGGACGACGAAGGCACGCCTGCCCAGCGCCCGGACCAGTGGGCGGGCGCAGGCGGCCAGGACGAAGTGGCAGACGATGAGCGCGGTCATACGTCCCCGAGGGGTGTCCCGCGCCCGCCTCGGACGGGGGTCCGGGGCCTGGGCGATACATCACGGGCAAAGAGCACCAAACAGAGATATATCCCCGACCGCGCTTCACTCGTACGGCGCGCCGCACCCGGCACTCCCGGACTGCCGTGGTGGACCTGTGCGTGATCAGTGATGCACTTGTGAGCCCACTTTCTTTTCATTTTTTCACTGTGACTAATATCTATCTGTCGAAGTTCTCAACGGATTTGACCAGTCCTGAGGCTGGCATCATCAAGGAGCACGCCCTGCGCACGCGCGCCTCACGGCGGACCCGGTCGACCACCATGTCGCTGCGGACCGCCCTGCTCGTTCTGGCCATCGTTCCCGGCGTCGCACTGGCGGCCCTCTGGGCCGTCACCAGTGGCCAGACCCTGCTGGACTTCCAACGCCAGGCCGCCCAGGGTCAGTTGGCGCAGAAGGCCGGCCAGCCGTCCAACATCGTGTACTACAACCTCCAGGCGGAGCGCCGGCTCAGCGCCGAGGCGCTCGCCCGGCACGAGGGCGCCACCGGAGAACTCCAGCGGCAGCGCAAGCTGACCGACGAGGCTGTCAAGAGCTTCCAGTCGCTCTCCGACGTGGCGACCGACGACGCACCCGCCGAGGTCCGTGACGCGGTGGGCAAGGCCCGCGCGGCCATCAACCAGCTGCCGGCCCAGCGCGCCCTCGTCGACGACGGCGGCAACGACCAGCAGAAGGCCGTGTACCGCTACTACACGGACCTGATCGCGGTCGACCTCCAGCTCTTCGCGGCACTCAGCCATGTCGACAACGGCCGGATCACCACGCTCTCGCAGCCGCTGGTCGACCTGTTCTGGACCAAGGAGATGATCTCCCGCTCGGACGCCCTGCTGGCGCGCGGCTGGCCCGAGGGGAAGCTGAGCACCGAGGACCTGAAGCAGGTCCGGGAGGCTGTTTCCGGCCAGGAACTCCAGTACTCCACCAAGGTCGTTCCCCAGCTGCCTCCGGATCAGAAGGCCATGTGGGAGAAGATCACCGGCAGCGCGGCCTGGAAGACCAAGACACGCGTGGAGAACGAGGTGCTGCGTCCGGCCGACGCCGACGCGAAGGGGTTCGTCACCCTGGGCGCCCAGGAGAAGACCTGGCGCGGGGCGATGGACGAACTCTCCCCGCGGATCGAGAAGCTACTTGAGCACCGCACCGCCAGTGTGGTCGAGGAGGGCAAGGGCAGCGTCATGTCGCTGCTGTTCAAGATGGTACTGACCACGGTCGTCGGCCTGCTGGCCGTGATCGCGGTCATCTGGACCACCTGGCGCCTCACCCGCAACCTCCGTCGCCGGATCGGCAGTCTGCAGGAGCGGGCCGAGGAGCTGGAGAAGGCACTGCCGGACGTCGTCGAGCGGCTCGCCCAGGGCGAGCGGATCGATATCGAGGCCGAGGCGCGTGCCATCGAGCCCGACGGCAAGGGCAGCGGGAGCGACGAGCTGAGCCAGCTCGGCGACGCGCTCAACCTGGCGCGCACCAGTGCGCTGGCGGCGGCCGTCAAACAGGCCGACCAGCACCGCGGATTCGAGCGGCTGCTCCAGCGCATCGCCCGCCGTACCCAGCAGCTGATCGGCCAGCAGCTGAAGAAGCTGGACGAGCTGGAGCGCAAGCACGAGGACCCCGCGGTGCTCGACGGCCTCTTCGACCTCGACCACCTCACCGCCCGACTGCGGCGGTACGAGGAGAACCTGGTGATCCTCGCGGGCGGCTCCCCGCACCGGCGCTGGCGCAAGCCGGTCCCGCTGCTGGACGTGATGCGGTCCGCCCAGGGCGAGGTGCAGGACTACCGGCGCGTGGTGCTGGACCTGGACGGCAGCCCCTGGCTGTCGGAGCGGGCCGTCGGCCCGGTCTCCCATGTGCTCGCCGAGCTGATCGAGAACGCGCTCAGCTTCTCCCGGCCGCCGAGCCCGGTCGAGGTCAGGGCCGCCAAGGTGAGCCGCGGACTGGCCATCGAGGTCGAGGACCGCGGACTCGGGATGGAGGAGGACCAGCTGGCGGCGGCCAATGAGCTGATGATGCGGCCGCCCCGGATGGACGTGCTCGCCCACTCCGACGACATCCGCCTCGGTCTGTATGTGATCGCCCGGCTCGCGGACCAGCACGGCCTGCGGGTGGAGTTCCGTTCCTCGGCGTACGGCGGTACCCGCGTGGTCCTGCTCGTCCCCGACGAACTCACCGTCCCCGAGCCGCACACCGGCCCGGTCGGTGTGCCGTCCCCCGCCGCCGCGCCCGCGGCCCCCACCGCTCCCGCACCCGGCGACGCGCTGCCCACCCGCGTACAGGGCCAGGCGCTGGCCGGAGTCACCGCGCTGAACGCGGCAGGCGCCCCGTACGCCACCCCCGAGCAGCCCCACCCGGCCGCCGAGGATCCCTACCCGGCCCCGGCCCCGATCCCGGAGCAGGAGCCGTACCGGCCGGAGCAGGAACAGCCGTATCAGCCGGCCGGCACCACGTTCGCCGGGCAGGAACAGCCGTACCAGCCGACCGAGTCCCCGTTCACCGGGCAGGATCAGCCGTACGCGGCACCGGAGCACACCGACCCGGCACGGGGCGGGGCGTTCGGCGCCCCGGAGAGCCCGTACGCCGCACCGGCCGTCCCGTACGCCACGCACCAGGACCCGTACGGCCAGGCCGAGCAGCCCTATATGACGGCCGCCGGTCAGTACCCCGTGGACCAGCCCCCGTACGCGGCGCCCCAGGAGCCGTACCCGGATCCGCAGCAGCCGTACGCCGCCCCGTACCCCTCCGGTCCGGGCACTACGTCCCTTCCGGTCTCCGCGCCCCGGCAGTCCGAGCCGGAGCACGCGCGGCCCGCCCCGCTGCCGGTCTCCGAGCCCGACCACCCGGCACCGCCGGAGCCCGGCACCGTCCATGGCCGACACGCGGAGCCCGGCTCCGACCGGCCCGCCCTGCCCGCCCCCGGTGCGGAACCCCCGTTGCCGCGCCGGGTACGGCAGGCCAGCCTGGCCGACGAACTGCGGATCGACCCGGCCTCCCGGCCCGCCGCGCCGCAGCCGCCGAGCCGCCCGGAGAAACCGCTGCCACGACCGGAGCCCCGCCGGGCCGGAGCCGCGATCGGCGCGTTCCAGCGCCGCTCCCGGGCCGCCCGCTCGACCGACGAGGCACCGCAGCAGCAGCCCGCACCGCCCGCCATCCCCCTGCCCACGAGAGAAGAACGGCCATGACACGCACAACCGCCACCCACCAGGATCTCGACTGGCTGCTCGACGGCCTGGTGGACTCGGTGGCCGAGACCCTGAACGCCGTCCTGCTGTCCGACGACGGGCTCGTGGTGAGCCACTCGCGCACCATCGACCGCGCCGACGCCGAGCGGCTGGCCGCCATCTGCACCGGCCAGCAGAGCCTGGCGCGCGGCGTCGGCCAGCTCTTCAACGGCGGCGGCGTGCACCAGGTGATCGTCGAACTGAACGACCTCTGGCTCTTCATCATCGCGGCCGCCCAGGGCACCCACCTGGCCGTGATCGCCTCCCAGGAGGTGGACGCCGAGATCATGTCGCTCGCCATGCACAACCTCGTGCAGCAGGTCGGCCAGAAGCTCACCACGCCGGTCCGCGGCGAGTTCGACGCCTTCGGTACCGGGGACGGGCAGCGCGCGTGACCCCGTACTGGGAGGACGAGGCCGAGGAGGACGGGGCGGGCACGATGGTGCGCCCGTACACCATCACCCGGGGCCGGACCGCTCCCGAGCGGGACGACTTCAGCCTCATCACCGTGCTCACGACCGCGCAGGACCCCCGGGACGAGCACGGTGCGCCGGTCCGGCCCGGAAGGCTCCAGCCGGAACACCGGATGATCCTGGAGCGCTGCCGCCGCCCGGCCGCGGTCGCCGAAGTCGCCTCCGACCTCGGCCTCCCGGTATCGGTGACCAAGATCCTGCTGGCCGACCTCGTCGCCCAGGGCCTGCTGCTGGCCCGCGCCCCGCTCTCGGTGGCGCGTGTGGCCGGCGGGGCCGACATGGGCATGCTGGCAGCCGTTCGTGACGGACTCCGGAGACTCTGAACCAAGATGACAAGCAGTCAGGCGGCCCCCGCCGCCGTCAAGATCCTTATCGCCGGAGGCTTCGGCGTCGGCAAGACCACCCTGGTGGGCGCGGTCAGCGAGGTCGCGCCGCTGCGCACCGAGGAGTACCTGACCAAGGCCAGCATCGGTGTCGACGATCTGGCCGGTGTCGGCCAGAAGGACACCACCACCGTGGCCCTGGACTTCGGCCGCATCACGGTCAGTCCCGAGCTGGTGGTCTACCTCTTCGGCACCCCCGGCCAGGAACGCTTCTGGTTCATGTGGAACGACCTGGTCAACGGGGCGCTCGGCGGCGTGGTGATCGCCGACACCCGCAGGCTGGAGACGAGCTTCGCCTCGATCGACTTCTACGAGAGCCGGAACATCCCGTTCGTGGTCGCGATCAACTGCTTCCACGGCCACAACACCCGTACACCGGACGAGATCAGGGCCGCCCTCGACCTGGACCCGCATGTTCCGCTGCTGATCGGCGACGTCCGCGAGCGGCCGTTCGGCCGGGACGTGCTGCTGGCCCTGGTGGACCACCTGATGAGCCTGTCCGTAGCGGCCGGCTGACCGTCCACTCCCCCGTACCTTTTCCGTTCTGGAGACACCTGAGATGGCAACACCCCTGCGCGTCCTGATTCACGGCGGCGGCATCGGCGGGCTCACCCTCGCCACCGCACTGGCCCGGCGCGGCCACACCGTCGAGGTCGCCGAGCTCCGTGACGAGCTGGACGCCCTCGGCGTCGGCATCATCCAGCCGTCCAACGCCCTCCACGTCATGCGGGAGATCGGAGCCCTCGACGACTGCCTGGAGGCGGGCTTCGAGTGGGAGATCCTGACCATCGCCGACCCGGCCGGCAACACGCTCGCCGAGATACCCCAGCCGCGGATGGGCGACGCCCCCTCCAACAACGGCATCCCGCGCCCCGCCCTGGCCCGGGTGCTGAACTCCGCCGCCGTCGGCGCGGGTGCGAAGATCCGCTTCGGCACCACGATCACCGAGCTGACCGACGACGGCGCGGGCGTGGACGTCACCCTCTCCGACGGCTCCGTGGGCCGCTGGGACCTGGTCGTCGGCTTCGACGGCATCGGTTCGCCGCTGCGCACCCGGCTCTACGGGGACCGCTACACCCCCGAGTACACCGGCTTCGCGAACTGGCGGGTGACGGTGCCGCGTCAGCCCCAGGTGCGGGGCGTGGTGATGGGCACCGCGGGCAAGGAGGCCAAGGCGCTGCTCACTCCGATCACCGAGGAACTGATGTACCTGGGTGCGGTGTTCGCGGAGTCCGCGGACTTCCGGCCGGACCCGGAGCGGGCCCACGAGCAGCTCACGGAGCGGCTGGCGATGTTCTCCGGACCGGTCGCCGAGGCGCTGGCCACCGTCACCGACCCGGCCTCGGTGGTGTACTCGCGGATCTCCCAGGTGACGGTCGAGGAGCCGTGGCACGTCGGCCGGGTCGTCCTGGCCGGTGACGCCGCGCACGCCTCCACCCCGCACATCGCGCAAGGCGCGGCGATGGCCGTGGAGGACGCGCTGGTGCTCGCCGAGTCGCTGGACGCCGAGGACGGGGTGGCCGCGGCGCTCGACGCGTGGGAGGCGCGCCGCCGCCCCCGGGCCATGTGGGTGCAGGCCATGTCGCGCGCGGTGCTCAAGCAGGAGACGGGCAACGAGACGACGCCCGAGGAGGACGAGCTGCTGAAGGTCGGCATTCCGGGCGCGGCGCACGTGCTGGTGCAGCCGTACTGACCGGTGCCGATGCACGTCGTCGAACCCGTACGGGCCCGGATCTCCGGGCCCGTACGGCGCGTTCACGGCAGGACGGCCACCCCGTCGATCTCGACCAGGGCCTGCTCGTCCCAGAGCCTGGCCACACCGATGACCGCCATGGCCGGGTAGTCCCGGCCGGCCAGTTGGCGCCAGATCCGGCCCAGTTCCGCGGCGCGTTCGCGGTAGTCGGCCACATCGGTGGCGTACACGGTGACCCGGGCGAGGTCCGCCGGTGCGCCGCCCGCCGCGCGCAGCGCGGTGAGCAGATTGGTGAGCGCCGTCGCGAACTGCTCGGGCAGCTCGTCGCCGACGACCTTGCCGTCCTGGTCGAGGGCGGTCTGCCCCGCCAGGAAGACCAGGTGGCCGCCGGTGACCGTGACGGCGTGCGAGAAGCCCGTGGGCGGGGACAGCTCGACGGGGTTGATCCGGTGGACCGGACTCATGCGGACGCCTCCCGGCTCGCGTACAGCTCCTTGGCGATGATGGTGCGCTGGACCTCGCTGGCGCCCTCGTAGATCCGTGGCGCGCGGACCTCCCGGTAGAGGTGTTCGAGGAGGTGGCCGCGGCGCAGGGCGCGGGCGCCGTGCAGTTGGACGGCGGTGTCGACGACGTACTGGGCGGTCTCGGTGGCGTACAGCTTCGCCATGGCGGCCCGGCGCGGCACGCCGGACTCCCCCGCGTCGTACGCGGCGGCGGCCGCGTACACCAGGAGCCGGGCGGCCTCGGTCCGGGTGGCCATCTCGGCGACCTGGTGGGAGACGGACTGAAGGTCCTTCAGCGGGCCGCCGAAAGCGGTGCGGTGGGCGGTGTGTGCCACCGTGGCGTCGAGGGCGGCGCGGGCCATGCCGACGGCGAAGGCGCCGACGCTGGGGCGGAACAGGTTGAGGGTGTCCATGGCGACCCGGAAGCCCCGGTCCGGTTCGCCGAGGACGTCGTCGGGGGTGACCGGGACACCGTCGAACTCCAGGGCCCCGATGGGATGCGGCGAGAGCATCTCCAGGGCGGTGCCGGTCAGTCCGGGCCGGTCGGCGGGGACCAGGAACGCGGTGACGCCGCGAGAGCCGGCGCCGGGGGTCGTACGGGCGAACACGGTGTAGAAGTCGGCCTCGGGCGCGTTGGAGATCCAGCACTTCCCACCGGTCAGCCGCCAGCCGCCGGAGCCGGGTTCGGCGGTCAGGGCGAGGGCCGCCGCGTCGGAGCCCGCGCCCGGCTCGCTGAGCGCGAAGGCGGCGACGGCTCGGCCCGCCCGCACCTCGGGGAGCCAGCGTTCGCGGTGGGCCGGGGTGCCCGACCTGACCAGGGGGTGGGTGCCGAGGCCCTGGAGGGCCAGCGCGGTCTCGGCTTCCGTGCAGCCGCGGGCCAGGGACTCGCGGAGCAGGCAGAGATCGAGGGCGCCGGAGTTCAGCATCCGGTCGAGGAGGCCCGCGCCGCCGAGCGCGGCGATCAGGGGGCGGTTGACCTGTCCGGGGTCGCCCTTCTCCGCGAGGGGGCGCAGTTGATCTTCGGCGAGGGTCCTTAGCTCTTCACACCAGGCGGTTTGCGCCGGTTCGAGCGAGAATGCCGTCATACCGGCGCCTCTCTTGTCACGTCTTCCCGGTTTCTCGTGCCCGTTCTTCGCATCCGCGCTCCGCCCGGTCGGTCCCGTCCGTTTCCGTACGCGTCTTCCCGCTCGCCCGCTCTCCAGTCCACTCGGTCTATCGCGGACCGTTGACTACCGTCACCCAAACGATACGCTCCAGAGGCGACAAGGGGGCGATCCGTCATGGACCCGAAGACCTCAGCGCACCTCGACACCTTCGCCAGGGAACACCTGCCACCGCAGGACCAGTGGCCCGAACTGCTCTTCGACCTTCCCGAACTCCACTATCCCGACCGCCTCAACTGCGCGGTGGAACTGCTGGACCGTACGGCCGACCATTTCGGGGGCGGCCGCCCCGCCTTCCGTACCGCCGACGGCACGGTCTGGAGCTACGGGGAGCTGCGGGAGCGGGTGGACCGGATCGCCCATGTCCTCACCGCCGATCTGGGGGTCGTCCCCGGCAACCGCGTCCTGCTGCGCGGCCCCACCACTCCGTGGCTGGCCGCCTGCTGGCTCGCGGTGCTGAAGGCCGGCGCGATCGCCGTCACGGTGCTGGACCGGCAGCGGCCGGCCGAACTCGCCACCATCTGCTCCCTCGCCCGGGTGAGTCATGCCCTGTGCGATGTCCGGGCGGTCGACGACCTGGTGAAGGCGGAGGTGCCGGGGCTGCGGATCACGGTGTACGGAGGTGACGCCCCGGACGATCTGCTGCGCCTGGCCAAGGCCAGGAGCGGGCCGTACCGTGCCGTGGACACGGCGGCGGACGATGTCGCGCTGATCGCCTTCACCTCGGGCACCACCGGACGCCCGAAGGGCTGTATGCACTTCCACCGGGATGTGCTCGCCATCGCCGACACCTTCTCGGCCCAGGTGCTCCGCCCCACCCCCGACGACGTGTTCGCGGGCAGCCCGCCGCTCGGTTTCACCTTCGGGCTCGGCGGTCTGGTCGTCTTCCCGCTGCGGGCCGGTGCCAGTGCCCTGCTGCTCGAACAGTCCGGCCCGGCGCAGCTGCTGCCCGCGCTTGCCGCCCACCGTGTCTCGGTGCTGTTCACCGCGCCGACCGCCTACCGGGTGATGCTCGACCGGATCGACGGCCATGATCTGAGCGCGCTGCGGCGCTGTGTCTCGGCCGGGGAGAACCTGCCGGCCGCCACCTGGCGTGCGTGGCACGAGCGGACGGGGCTGCGCATCATCAACGGCATCGGCGCCACCGAGCTGCTGCACATCTTCATCTCGGCCGCCGACGACGCGATCCGTCCCGGCACCACCGGAGTCCCCGTGCCCGGCTGGCAGGCCCGGATCATGGACCGCGACGGCCGGCCGGTGCCGGACGGGGAACCCGGTCTCCTCGCCGTGCGCGGCCCGGTCGGCTGCCGCTATCTCGCCGACGAGCGCCAGCGGGACTATGTGGCGCACGGCTGGAACCTCACCGGGGACACCTACGTGCGCGACGCGGACGGCTACTTCCGCTATGTGGCCCGCGCCGACGACATGATCATCTCCTCCGGCTACAACATCGCGGGCCCCGAGGTCGAGGACGCCCTGCTGCACCACCCCGCGGTGGCCGAGGCGGCCGTGGTGGGCCGGGCGGACGAGCTGCGCGGCCAGATCGTGGTGGCGTACGTGGTGCTGCGCGAGGGCGCGGTGGCGACGGGCGACGAGCTGCGCGCGTACATGAAGGACGCGCTGGCCCCGCACAAGTGCCCGCGCGTCTTCGAGTTCCTCCCCGCCCTCCCCCGCACCGCCACCGGCAAGCTCCAGCGTTTCCGGCTGCGGGACGACTGAAACGGAATGCGGGTGCCGTGCTCCCCGAGCACCCGACAGGATGAACCATGACCTGGACCTTCAGCGATGACGTCGATGTCTTCCTCGACGCGGCCGGCCCCTCGCTGGCCGCCCGGCCCGCCGAGAACACCCTGATCCTGACCGTCACCGAGACCCTGGGGCTGCGCGGCCCGCACGCCTACGGCGACGCCGCCCCGCTGCTGGGCTGGTGGCGCGGGGCGGACGGCGAGGTCGCGGGGACGCTGGTGCGGACCCCGCCGCATCCACCGATGCTGGGGTCCGTCGCCCCGGAGGCGATCGGTCCGCTGACCGCCGCGCTCCCCCTGACCCGGGTCAACGCGGACCGGGCCACCGCCCAGGCACTCGCCGCCGCCTGGCCCGGCCACCGGGTCGACGAGGAGCAGCGGCTCTACCGGCTGGCGACGCTGATCCCGCCCTCCCCCGCTCCCTCGGGACGGCCCAGGACCGCCGTCGCCGCCGACCGGGAGCTGTTGCTGAGCTGGTACAACGCCTTCGCCGACGAGATCGGCCAGCCCGGCCCCCATGTCGAGCGGCTGGTCGACGACCGTACGGCCTCCGGCGGGCTGACGCTCTGGGAGGACGGCGGGATCCCGGTGTCGATGGCGGGTGTCTCCCCGCGGCTCGCGGGCATGGTGCGGATCGTGACGGTCTACACCCCTCCGGAGCACCGCGGCCGAGGCTACGCGGCCGCGGTGACGGCGGAGATCAGCCGGGCGGCACGGGAGGCCGGTGCGCAGGAGGTGCTGCTCTTCACCGACCTCGCGAACCCCACCAGCAACAGCGTGTACCAGCGCATCGGCTACCGGCCGGTCTCGGACCGGCTGCTGATCAGCACGGCGGAGCGCTGAGCGGTCCGCCGCGACCCGGGCCCGCCCGTCACCCCAGCGTGAGCCGTGGTTTCGGGGCGTCCGTGCGGCCCGTCGGTGGGGTGCGGCTGCCCGCGCGGTACGGGAGGGGCCAGGGCGCGCCCGGTCCTTCGTAGCCCTGTTCGGCCGCCGCGTGCAGGGTCCAGTGCGGGTCGTGGAGGTGAGGGCGGGCCAGGGCGCAGAGGTCGGCGCGGCCCGCGAGCAGCAGGGAGTTGACGTCGTCCCAGGAGGAGATCGCGCCGACCGCGATGACGGGCACGCACAGGGTGTTGCGGATCCGGTCCGCGTACGGGGTCTGGTACGAGCGGCCGTACTCGGGGTGTTCGTCGGGGACGACCTGGCCGGTGGAGACGTCGATGGCGTCGGCCCCGTGGGCGACGAAGGCGCGGGCGATCTCGACGGCGTCCTCGGCGGTGGTGCCGCCCTCGGCCCAGTCCGTGGCGGAGATCCGGACGGTCATGGGCCGGTCGTCGGGCCAGTCCTCCCGGATCGCGTCGAAGACTTCGAGGGGGAAGCGGAGCCGGTTGCGCAGGGAGCCGCCGTACTCGTCGGTGCGGTGGTTGGTGAGCGGCGAGAGGAAACCGGAGAGCAGGTAGCCGTGGGCGCAGTGGAGTTCGAGCAGGTCGAAGCCGCAGTGGTCGGCGCGCCGGGCGGCGGCGGCGAACTGTTCGCGGACGGTGTCGAGCCCGCCCCGGTCCAGGACGTGCGGGACCTGGCTGACACCGTCCGCGTACGGGATCGGGGAGGCGGCGGCGAGCGGCCAGTTGCCCTGGTCGAGGGGCTGGTCGATGCCCTCCCACATCAGTCGCGTGGAGCCCTTGCGCCCGGAGTGGCCGAGCTGCACGCCGATGGCGGTGCCGGGCGCGCCCGCGTGGACGAAGTCGGTGATCCGGGTCCAGGCGGCGGCCTGTTCCGGGGTGTAGAGGCCGGTGCAGCCGGGGGTGATGCGGCCCTCGGGGCTGACGCACACCATCTCCGTCATGACGAGACCGGCACCGCCGAGCGCGCGTGCGCCCAGGTGCACGAGGTGGAAGTCTCCGGGGACGCCGTCGACGGCCGAGTACATGTCCATGGGTGAGACGACGACGCGGTTGCGGAGTTCGAGACCGCGCAGCCGCAGCGGGGTGAACATCGGCGGGACGCCCGGGGCGCAGCCGAACTCCGTCTCGACGGCGGCGGTGAAGGAGGCGTCGCGCAGCCGGAGGTTGTCGTGGGTGACGCGGCGGCTGCGGGTGAGGAGGTTGAAGGCGAACTGGCGGGGCGGCTGGTCGACATAGGTGCCGAGCTCCTCGAACCAGCGCAGGCTGGCCGCGGCGGCCCGCTGGGTCGATTCGACGACCGGTCGGCGCTCGGCCTCGTACGCGGTCAGTGCGCTCGGCAGGTCGGGCTGTTCCTCGATGCAGGCGGCGAGCGCGAGGGCGTCCTCGACGGCGAGCTTGGTGCCGGAGCCGATGGAGAAGTGCGCGGTGTGGGCGGCGTCGCCGATGAGGACCGTGTTGCCGTGCGACCAGTGGTCGTTGACGACGGTGCGGAAGCTGAGCCAGGAGGATTTGTTGGAGCGCAGCGGCCGGCCGCCGAGCGCCTCGGTGAAGATCTTGGCGCAGCGCAGCGTCGAGTGCTCGACCTCGCAGCGGTCGAATCCGGCGGCCCGCCAGACCTCCTCGCGCATCTCGACGATGACGGTGGAGGCGTCGGCCGAGAAGGGGTAGCCGTGCAGCTGCATCACGCCGTACGCGGTCTCGGCGATCTCGAAGCGGAAGGCGTCGAGGGCGAAGTCGGCGGCGAGCCAGATGTAGCGGCAGCGGTGGGTGGTGAGGCGGGGGCCGAAGGTGTCGGCGTGGGCGGTACGGGTGAGGCTGTGCACGCCGTCGGCGGCGATCACCAGGTCGTGGGTGGCGGCCAGCTCGGCGGCGGGTGGCGCCTCGGTGCGGAAGCGGAGGCGTACGCCGAGGGAATCGCAGCGGTCGTGCAGGATCCGCAGCAGCCTGCGTCTGCCCAGCGCGGCGAAGCCGTGGCCGCCGGATGTCTGGGTCACGCCGCGGTGGACGATGTCGATGTCGTCCCAGCGTACGAATGCGTCCTGGAGGGACCGGTACACGACGGGGTCGGCGTGCTCGATGCCGCCGAGGGTCTCGTCGGAGAGGACGACACCGAAGCCGAAGGTGTCCTCGGGGGCGTTGCGCTCCCAGACGGTGATCTCGCGGGCCGGGTCGAGCCGCTTGAGCAGGGCCGCGGCGTAGAGCCCGCCGGGGCCGCCGCCGATGACCGCGATGCGCCGTACGCCCGTCCGGGTCGTGTCGGCCGGAGTCTTTTCGGAGGGCATCGCGCTACCTGCCCCGCCACTTCGGGGGCCGCTTCTCGGTGAAGGCGGCATGGAATTCCGCGTAGTCCTCGCCGTGCATCAGCAGGGCCTGGGTGGCGGCGTCCATCTCGACCGCGGCGGCGAGCGGCATGTCGAGTTCGGCGGTGAGCAGGGCCTTGGTCTGGGCAAGGGCGAGCGCCGGTCCGTCGGCGAGACGGCGGGCGAGCGCCGCCGCGCGCACATCGGCCTGGCCTTCGTCGGTCAGCTCGCTGATCAGCCCGATCCGTTCCGCTTCGGGTGCGCGGACGGGTTCGCCGAGCATCAGCAGCCGGGTGGCGTGACCGAGGCCGACGACACGGGGCAGCAGGTAGGCGGCGCCCATGTCGCCGCCGGAGAGGCCGACCTTGGTGAACAGGAAGGCGAAACGGGCCGACGGATCGGCGATCCGGAAGTCGGCGGCCAGCGCGAGAACCGCACCCGCACCCGCCGCCACCCCGTGTACGGCGGCGATGACGGGGAAGGGGGTCTCACGAAGGGCCCGCACCACCTGGCCGGTCATGCGATTGAAGTCGAGGAGCCGGGCGGTGTCCATGGCGAGTGTCGCGCCGATGATGTCGTCGACATCTCCGCCGGAGCAGAAGCCGCGGCCCTCCCCCGCGAGCACCAGGGCACGCACGCTGCGTTCGCGGGACAGTTCGGCGAGCAGGTCGCGCAGATCGGCGTAGGCGCCGAAGGTGAGCGCGTTGAGTCTCTCGGGCCGGGCGAGCGTGACGGTGGCTACCCCGTCGTCCGTCGTCAGCCGCAGATGGCGCCAGTCGTCCGTGTGCGGTGCGGAACTGGGAAACGGGCTCATGGAGGGGGCTCCCCTTCAGCCGTCGGGCTGCTGCCTGCACCCCGAACTTATCACCCGTACGTGACTTCCGTCACGAGCACGCGATAAGCAGAGGGCGAGGAAGAAGTGGCGAACGTCCCTTTCATACCGGTCGGCAGTCCCTTGTCTGTGTCGTTGCACTTCGTAAGGTTGAAACCGAGAAGTCTTGAACCGAAAGCGAGACGTCTTGAACCGCAGAGAGTCCCCGCATCCCACCCGCGGAACGGAAACCATGCCGTGCCTACCGATGTCCCTCTTCCCGCCTCCTGGCGGATCGCGCTACCGCACTCGACGGCGGCCGTGCCCATCGCCCGCGCCCTGATCCGTACCGCGCTCGCGGACATCGACGCACCCGCCGACACAGACACCGCCGAGCTGCTCACCGCGGAGCTGGTCGCCAACGCGGTCGAGCACACCCGGAGCGACGAACCGATCGAGCTGGTCGTGGAGCTCCTGCCGTCCGGCTGCCAGGTCGAGGTGCACGACCGCGACCCCGCCCCGCCGGACGGGCTCGCCTTCCCGCACCCGGGCGGCGAGCCGGACCCCTGGCAGGAGCACGGCCGGGGCCTGCTGCTGATCCGGACGCTCAGCTCGTCCTGCGGTCACCGCACGACCGAGCACGGCAAGGCGGTGTGGTTCACCCTGCCGTCCCTCACGCCCCAGAGCTGACCCGTCGCCCTCACCGGGCGGTGCCGGCGGCGGCCAGCCGGGAACGGCCGCGGCCGTAACAGGCGTACACCGTCGCGCCGACGAGCAGGAAGACGGCGAACTGGATCCAGGTCGCCCAGCCCGTCCCGTACATCAGATAGAGGCAGAAGCCGACGCCCAGGAGCGGGCTCAGCGGATAGAGCGGCACCCGGAACGAGCCCTTCACCTCGGGGTTGCGGCGCCGCAGCACGATCACCGCGAGGTTCACCGCGACCATGGTGGCCAGGGTGCCGATGGTCGTCAGATTCACCACCACCCCCAGCGACGCGAAGGCCGCCGGGACGGCGAAGACGACCGCCACGATCCAGGTGTTGGCGACCGGTGTCGATGTGCGCGGCGAGACCCGCTCGAAGACCCGGGGGATCAGTCCGTCACGGGACATCGACATCAGGATGCGGGTCTGCCCGTACATCACCGCGAGCACCACGGACGCGATCGCCACGACCGCTCCGAAGGCGATGACCCCGCCACCGACGGTCGAGTCGGTGACCTGGTCGACCACGATCGAGAGCGCCGCCGGACGGGAGGCGACGGCCTCGGGCCCCAGCGCGCCGATGGCGGCGAGCGCGACCGCGCAGTAGAGCAGGGTGACCAGGCCGATACAGACCATGATCGCGACCGGGATGTTCCGCCGGGGGTTCTTGACCTCCTCGCCCGCGGTGGTGATGGCGTCGAAGCCGATGTACGAGAAGAACGCCAGCGACGCACCGGCCGTGACCCCGCCCGCGCCGTGGGCGAAGAACGGCGTGAGGTTTCCGTGCTCGAAGGCCGTGAAGGCGATGACGCAGAACAGGATCAGGATGGTGATCTTGAGGACCGCCATCGCGGCGGTGGCCCCGGCGCTCTCCCGCACACCGCGCACCAGCAGCGTGGCGGCCATCATGACCACCAGGACGGCGGGCAGGTTGATCACACCGCCGTCGCCGGGTCCCGCCGAGAGGGCGGCCGGCAGCTGCGCGCCGAACAGGCTGTCCAGCAGCTCGTTGACGTACTGGCTCCAGCCGACCGCGACCGCGGAGACCGAGACGCCGTACTCCAGCAGCAGACACCAGCCGACGAGGAAGGCGACGCGTTCACCGAGGGTGGCGTAGGCGAAGGAGTAGGAGCTGCCGGAGACCGGGATGGCGCTGCCCAGCTCGGCGAAGGAGAACGCGGTGAAGATGCAGGTGATCGCGGCGAGCACGAAGGAGAGGACCACCGCGGGGCCCGCCTCGGCGACGCTGTCGGAGAGGCCGACGAAGATACCGGTCCCGACGACCGCACCGACGCCGAAGCAGACCAGCTGGAAGAGCCCCATGGTGCGCTTGAGACCGTGCCCCTCCAGGTCGGCGCCGGACTCGGCGATCAGCTGGTGGGGATTCTTGATGCGCCGCCCGGACGGGTGCGGGGGGCTCGGTGGGCGCGGCGGACTCACGGGGATGGTCTCTTCTCTGGTGGAGCATGTGGGGGACGCGTGGCCGGGGGCTGTGGGGACTCCGGCGGCGCACACGGAAAATGGGGTTCGAGCGTGCGAGCTCGAACCCCACCAGGACGCCCTATATTAGTCGCCTTTGCGCATGTTCACCCCATCGGGCGCATGATCATGCAGCGCTTACCGCTCAGCCCTCGGCCGCCGGGGACGCCATGGTCGCCACCAGCACGGCCTTGATCGTGTGCATCCGGTTCTCCGCCTCGTCGAAGACGACCGAGTGCGCGGACTCGAAGACCTCGTCGGTGACCTCCAGCTCCGTCAGCCCGTAGTCGGCCTCGATCCCGCGTCCGACCTCGGTGCCGAGGTCGTGGTAGGCCGGGAGGCAGTGCAGGAACTTCACCCCGGCGTTGCCGGTGGCGCGCAGCACGTCCATGGTCACGGCGTACGGCGCCAGGGCCGCGATGCGCTCGGCCCAGACCTCCTTGGGCTCGCCCATGGAGACCCAGACGTCGGTGGCGACGAAGTCGGCGCCGCCGACGCCCTCGGCGACGTCCTCGGTCAGGGTGATCGTCGCACCGCTCGCACCGGCCAGCCGGTGGGCCTCGGCGACGATCCCCTCGGCGGGCCAGTACGCCTTCGGCGCGACGATCCGTACGTCCATGCCCAGCAGGGCGCCGGTGACCAGGTAGGAGTTGCCCATGTTGAAGCGGGCGTCGCCGAGATAGGCGAAGGCGATCCGCTCCAGCGGCTTGTCGCTGTGCTCGGTCATGGTGAGGACGTCGGCGAGCATCTGGGTGGGGTGCCAGTCGTCGGTGAGTCCGTTGAAGACCGGAACGCCGCCGTGGGCGGCCAGCTCCTCGACGGCCGCCTGGCTGTCGCCCCGGTACTCGATGCCATCGAACATCCGGCCGAGGACACGCGCGGTGTCCTTCACCGACTCCTTGTGCCCCATCTGCGAGCCGGAGGGGTCCAGATAGGTCGTGGACGCGCCCTGGTCCGCGGCGGCCACCTCGAAGGCGCAGCGGGTGCGGGTCGAGGTCTTCTCGAAGATCAGCGCGATGTTCTTGCCACGCAGCCGCTGTGTCTCGGTCCCCGACTTCTTGGCGCCCTTGAGCTCGGCCGCGAGCTCGACCAGGCCGCGGAACTCCTCGGCCGTGAAGTCCAGCTCCTTGAGGAAGTGGCGGCCTGCGAGGTCTATGGCCATGGGACAGCTCCTGGGTCGGGCGAGGGTCGCGCGTACAGTGACTCTGGAAGTCTATACGACACCATGCATCGCTATACGGCATGGTCGCCCCGCGCCATGTGGGCGTGCCCGTCCCCGTGGACGCGGCCGTCCCCGACCGTGCCCGCCCCTACACCGGGTCGCGCACCACCGGACAGCTCATGCACCGGGGACCGCCCCGGCCCCGGCCGAGTTCGCTGCCGCGGATCTCGATGACCTCGATCCCCTCCTTGCGCAGAAAGGTGTTGGTGGTGGCGTTGCGCTCGTACGCGACGACGAGTCCCGGCTCGACGGCCAGCACATTGCAGCCGTCGTCCCACTGCTCGCGCTCGGCGGCGTGCACGTCCTGGGTGGCGGTGAGGACCCGGATCGAGTCCAGCCCCAGGGCGTGGGCGATCGCCCGGTGCATCTGCTCGGGCGGATGGTCGGTGACCTTCAGGTCCCTGGGCCCGTCGCCGGGCTCGATGGTGTACGAACGGAGCATGCCCAGGCCGGCGTACTGGGTGAAGGTGTCGCCGTCGATCATCGTCATCACCGTGTCGAGGTGCATGAACGCCCGGCGCTTGGGCATGTCGAGCGCCACGATCGTGCGGGCCGAACCGGCGTCGAACAGCCCGCGGGCCAGCATCTCCACCGCCTGCGGGGTGGTGCGTTCGCTCATTCCGATGAGTACGGCGCCATGGCCGATGACCAGGACGTCGCCGCCCTCGATGGTGGACGGGTAGTCGTCCTGCCCCTCCGACCAGCGGTGGAAGGCGCCCGCCTCGGGGCCGGTGAAGAGCGGGTGGTGGCCGTAGATCGCCTCGAAGTGGACGGTCTCGCGCTGCCGGGCCGGCCAGCGCATCGCGTTGATGGACACCCCGTCGTATATCCAGGCCGAGGTGTCCCGGGTGAAGAGGTGGTTCGGCAGCGGGTCCAGCAGGAAGTCGTCCAGGTCCATGACGTGGAAGCGGACGGAGGTCGGCTCGCGGTGCCCGGTCAGGAACTCCCGCTTGGTCATCCCACCGACGAGCGCGTCGGCCAGCTCGGCGCTCGGCAGCTCCTCGAAGGCGGCCCGCAGATGCTCGGTGGCGAGCGGGCCGTACTCCTTCTCGTCGAAGACCCGGTCCAGGACGAGCCGCCTGGCCACCGGGATGTCCAGCGACTCACGGAGCAGATCACCGAAGAGGTGCACCTCCACACCTCGGTCGCGCAGCACGTCCGCGAAGCCGTCGTGCTCCTCGCGGGCCCGGCGCACCCAGAGCACGTCGTCGAAGAGGAGCGCGTCCTTGTTACTGGGGGTGAGCCGCTTCAGTTCCAGATCGGGGCGGTGCAGGATGACGCGGCGCAGCCGCCCGGCCTCGGAGTCGACATGGAATCCCATGCCTCCATCCTCACCGTGCGCGGGCCCGTTCACT